>NZ_CAAJGM010000166.1 GCF_900996235.1 Paraburkholderia sp. BCC1885 | reverse complement strand
CGCCGCATCAACATCGTCGGCAACACCCGCACGCGCGACGAAGTGGTGCGCCGCGAAATGCGTCAGCTCGAAAGCTCGTGGTTCGATTCGAGCCGCCTCGCGCTGTCGAAAGACCGTATCAACCGCCTGGGCTACTTCACGGACGTCGACGTGACGACCATCCCGGTCGAAGGCACGGCCGACCAGGTCGACGTGGACGTGAAGGTCACCGAGAAGCCGACCGGTTCGGTCACGCTGGGTCTGGGTTACGGTTCCGGCGAAGGCCCGATCATTTCGGCGGGCGTGTCGCAGGACAACGTGTTCGGCTCGGGGACGAGTCTCGCGGTCAACGTGAACACGGCCACGACCTTCCGCACGCTGACGGTCACGCAGGTGGACCCGTATTTCACGGTGGACGGCATCAAGCGTATTACCGATGTCTATTACCGGACCAGCGAGCCGCTGTATTACTCGAACCAGACCGACACCAGCTTCCGGATCATTACGGCCGGCGCGGACATGAAGTTCGGCATTCCGTTCTCCGAAGCGGACATGGTGTACTTCGGCCTCGGCTTCGAACAGAACCGTCTGGACGTCGACTCCACCACGCCGCAAAGCTATATCGACTACGTGAACGACTTCGGCCGCGTGTCGAACAACGTTCCGCTGACGATCGGCTGGTCACGCGACAATCGCGACAGCGCGCTGGTGCCGAGCCGCGGTTACTTCACGCAAGCGAACGCGGAATATGGTTCGCCGCTCGGTAGTACGCCTTACTACAAGGCCGACCTGCAGGCACAGTACTACTACTCGTTTGCGAAGGGCTTCGTGCTCGGCCTGAACTTCCAGGGCGGCTACGGTAACGGTCTCGACGGCAAGCCGTACCCGATTTTCAAGAACTACTACGCAGGCGGTATCGGTTCGGTGCGCGGCTACGAGCCGAGCTCGCTGGGTCCGCGTGACGCGTCGACGGGCGACCCGATCGGTGGCTCGAAGATGCTGGTGGGTAACATCGAACTGACGTTCCCGCTGCCGGGCACCGGCTACGACCGCACGCTGCGCGTCTTCACGTTCTTCGACGGCGGTAACGTCTGGGGCGACGAAGGTAACAGCGTCGGCGCTAACGGCCTGCGTTACGCATATGGCGCGGGTCTGGCGTGGATCTCGCCAATCGGGCCGCTCAAGCTGAGCCTTGGCTTCCCGCTCGTCAAGCACGCCGGCGACCAGTACCAGAAGTTCCAGTTCCAGATCGGTACGGCGTTCTAAGCATCACGTCAAAGCAGGTATCAAAGCGAGGGCAGCCATGGCTGCCCTCGGTCTTTTCCGCCTCCGCTTTTTCCCCTTGCTTCAGTCCTTTGCATTCCGCCTCCCCAAAGCAGCATTCTTCAGACGATAACGCACTCGTCCGCCCGCTCCGCGGCGGGTTTTTGCGCATGCTTTCGACGTGTGTTTGCGTCATGTCGGCTTCAGAGCAACAAATCCCAAAATCAGGTAGGGTTCGTGCCGCGATACCGCGCGCCGGCGTGCACATAGGCTGCGTTTGACGATCCTCATGCCGCGCATCAATGCACGCCCGAGGCGCGGCTCGTGAGACATGCCGCACCTCAGGACGCGGCCAGAGGAAGAGACATCATGGACAACAGCGAAACCGGTTCAGCCCACCCCCACTCACATTCCAGTGAACGCCGCGGCATCGTCGCGGGCCTCGTCTACGTGTTCGAGCAGGTCATGCCGGACCCGTTTGTCCTTTCGATCGGCCTGACCGTCGTCGTGATTCTGCTGGCGTTTGGCTTTGCGCCACATGCGACGCTGCCGGTGATCCTGACATCCTGGTACGGCGGCACCTTCGGCATTCTCGGCTTCGCGCTGCAGATGATTCTGATTCTCGCGACGGGTTACGCCATCGCCGAGGCGCCGCTCGTACAGCGCGGTCTGCGGAAGATGGCCGCCGGCGTGCATACGCCCGCGCGGGCCGCGCTGCTGGTGTTCCCGATCGTCGCCGTGGCGGCATGGCTCAACTGGGGACTCGGGCTGATCGTCGGCGCGCTGCTGTCGCGTGAAATCGCGCGGCGCGTGAAAGTGGATTTCGCGTGGCTGGTGGCGGGCAGCTATTCGGCGTGGTCGGTTTGCAATAGCGGGCTGTCGAGTTCGATTGCGTTGTCGCAGGCGTCGCACGGCAACGCGCTGAATCTGGTGGAAAAAGCCACCGGCCAGGTAATTCCGCTGAGCCAAACGGTGTTCGCGTCGTTCGTCTTTATCCCGAGCGTGCTCGTGGTGGTGGTGATGACGGCGATCTTCATCAAGATGCATCCGAAGCCCGAACACGTCGTGGCCTTTAACGACACCACACCGGAAGCCGGCGCGAGCGCGAATGCGAATGCAGCGGCAAACGCCGACGCCGATCCGCACGCGCGCGGCGTTTTGCCGACCTCGCTGGCGGCGCGCATGGAGCGCTCGATGCTGGGCACGTTGATCCTGCTCGTGCTGGGCATTGGCTATCTCGCCATGACCTGGCATGAGAAGGGCTTCGAGCTCGACATCAACACGACGATCCTGATCTTTCTGCTGGTGGGCCTCGCGCTGCAACGCACGCCGATCGCCTACGCCGATGCGATTCGCCGCGCCGCGCGCCAGACTGGCTCGATGCTGCTGCAGTACCCGGTGTACGGCGGCATCATGGGCATCATGACCGGCACCGGACTGGCATCGACGATCGCCAAGACTTTCGTCGCGATCGCCACGCCGGTGACGCTGCCGGTGCTGAGCTATCTGAGCTCGCTGATCATCACCTTGCTGATTCCGAGCGCCGGCGGTCACTGGGCCGTGCAAGGGCCGTTCGTGTTGCCGGCCGCGCTGAGCCTGCATGCTTCCGTGCCGCGCACCGCAATGGGCGTGGCGATGGCGGAAAACGTATCGAACATGCTGCAGCCGTTCTGGGCCGTGCCGGTGGTGGCGATTGCGGGCATTCGCATCCAGCGCGTGATGGGCTACACGGCGGTGACCTTTGCGGTGTCGCTGGTCATTTACGGCGCGGCGCTCTGGCTGATTCCGTAACGCCGTCGCATCCCAACAGGCATGCGCCGAATGCACGTCAACGGTGCGTTCGGCGTCTGCCCAGATTCGCTCTCAGGTGGCGGATGGGATCATCAGAATCGCGATGACTTCGCCAGCCGTGGCGATCGCCACGGCGGACTCGACCGGGTTGGTATTGAGGAACGTCCATAGGTCGATATCGTCGCGGAACTGACTCCACGTGCCGAAAAATCCCAGCGACAGAATCAGTCCGAATAGCAGGCTAAAGACGAGCGTCACCGACATCCATTTGTCGTGGCTCAGCAGATTGGCGGCGAACGAAAAAGCGGCGAGACACACGACCTGGGCGGCCAGAACGGCGAGCATGCCCGGATGGTACTGGATGCCCTTGTACGTGAAGGAACGCGACAGGCGCGAGCGTTCGTATCGGTTGCCCATGGTCTTTCCTTGCGAGTCCCGGCTCGGCAGACGTGCGGTGGTCTGTTTACGGTACGCCCAAATCCAATGAAGTCAAGGCGCGGCGGCGATGCGCAACCGCGGCGTGGCTGCGGGTCACTGAGAGCTCAGCCAATGCCTTCGCGTTACGGCTCGGCGCACGTGAAGCTGCCCGCATGATTGACATTTCCGTGACCCAGATAGCGCGGAAACAGCGGATAGCGGCATAACGGCCGGGTACGTCCATTCGTCGGCAAGGCGATATCGGTTGCGCTCAGCGTTTCCGGGGACACGCCGTGCGTGACCCAGTCGTCGAGCGCGCTCAGCAGATCGACCGAAGGAATGAACACGCCGTTGCCGTGCTGATAGCCCGGCACCATGTAGAGGCGCATGAACGCATCGACCTTGTCGGCGCCATAGCGGGTGATCAGCGCGTCGTGATACGCAATGGTCTGGTTCGGGCTGATGACTTCGTCCGCGAGTCCGTGCAGCGTGATCAGTTTGCCGCCATGCGCGATGTAGCGCGACAGGTCAGTGTCCATCGCGCCGATCGTCTGGGATAGCGCGACCAGTTGACGCAAATAGCGGCCGGGGTGCTGCAGATCGAAGTTCACGGAATTGAAGTTCGCGTCCTGGGTCACGAAGTAGCGCAGATAGCTGTCGCCCTGGGTGAACAGGTAGCCGTTCGCCACGAAGGTGGGCGAGGGCAGGCGCACCGGATCGTGCGCGAGGCCGAGCATGCCGGTCAGGCGGGTGCCTTCGAATACGTTGTAGCCGGCGTAGGTGTTCGCGTGCCACGCGAGCGGGTAGGGCAGCGCGAGGCCGTTGCGCAGCACGAGCAGGGTGGCGAGCTGCGGCGCGGTGAGGCAGGTGTCGTTGCTGTTCGAAGACGCGGCCGGCTCGGTTGCCGCGGCCGCCGGGCAGCTTAGCGAATCGATGATCTCCTGCTGGTGCTGACGGCATCCCTCCACGTCGCTGACGATGCCGTCGGCCACGCCGTCGAGTTTGTCGCACACATCCAGCGTGCGCTGATATACGCGCTCGAGCAGGGCGGGCGGCACGTAGCCACCCGGCACGCCGTATTCGGCGCGGCCGAGCGCCACGCCGAGCAGCCGCACGCCGGAAAAGTTGAGCGCCGGCGAATTGGCGATCACGCCGTCGTAGTCGTCGCTGAAACGCTGCATCACCGTATAGCCTTCGCGGCCGCCGGTCGAGCCGCCGGCGAAATACATTTTCTCGGGTGGCCGGCCGTAGACGCGTTCGATCAGCGCAAGCACGGCGTCGTGGGTTTTCTTCAGGTGTGCGTAGCCGAAATTGACCACCGCCTCGTTGACGAGACCGAATTCCGCGAACGCGGAATTGCCGGTGTGGCCGGAGTCGTCGCCGAACGTCGCATAGCCTTCGGCGAGCGGCGCGTGGAGCGGCGAAAACGGCATCACGCCCAGGCCGCTGACGACCACGCCGTCATAGCCGCCGCCGCCGAGTTGCAGCGCGCGGCCGTTCCAGCGCACCGGCAAGTTGAGGTCGAAGTGAATGTCGGGCGTGTTGGGTTCCATGGCCTTGATGCTGCCGGTGATGCGACAGAACTCACCGCTCTGGTTGCCGCTGGCGGTGGCGGGAATCATCGTGGCGCTGTCGATATGCGCGCCGCGCGTGGGCAAGGCGATCAGCCGCGCGGGCAGCATCGTGCCGGCGAGAGGCGCGCATTGCGTGGCCAACGGCGCGGCCTCGTTCGACAGCGCCATGGCATTGACGGGTGCAAGCAGCCACGCCGCGCCTGTTAGCAGCGCGCACGTCACGCGCGCACGCCAGCCTCTGGCGACGCGTCCGGCCATGACAGCCCGCCTCGCGCTCATCCGCACCCGGCGCCACGCACGGCGGCGCGTGATGAGGTCTCTTTCCAGCCGCTCCAGCCGCGCGCAATGGCAAGCATTGCGGTGATCGCGACGAGGTCGCCGCCCAGCGCCACCAGCACGCCCGTCACGCCGTGCAAAGCGTGCGGCGTGGCCGTATCGACGATCAGCGAAACGAGCGTGCCGGCCACGAAGCAGACGAGCCCGGTGCGCCCCACCCGCACTACCGACGGCAGGCGCTCGGCCAGCCAGGCGATGCTGCCGCCGCGCACCAGCCGGGCCGTGACACAAAGAATGGCGAGAAAGTTGAGCACACGATCCACCGAGAGATTCTGTTTAAGCGTGCCGGGCAATGGCTGCGTCAGCACGAAAAGTTTGGCAATCGCGAAAGCAAGCACGGCAACGAGACCCACCCGCACCAGCCAGCGCGCCGCCTTCGACGTATGGAAGTCCGCGCTTACCGGATGCACGCGGCTCACAATGCCGAGCACGAACATCAATTGCCATGCAAACGGATTGAAAGCCCAATCGCCGACGTCGTCAATACTGAAGAAAGCTGCAAGCGGGCGCCCAGCGGCCCAGATCGTCACGCTCAGGATCAAGGCGGCCGCCGCGGAACGCCGCGCGAGCGGCACGGCAAGCGGCACGCAGAGCGCGAAGATGACATACATCGGCAGCACGCTGGACAGATACGGCTGGCGGCGCAACACCAGAATATCGAGCGCGGCTCGTAGCGGCTGCGTCGCAAACGGCGGCCAGCCGGTCATATCGACCATCGGCTGATTCAGATGGAACAGCGCGAGCAGTGCGCCGGACACGAGCGTCAAGAGCGCCGTCAGCAGATACGCGCGGTAGATCTCCCAACAGCGTTTGACGAAGCGCATTTGCGCGGCGCCGGGGCCGCGTCGCGTCAGCACGGCGGTGTATGCCGCGGCCGACGCATAGCCGCCGAGAAACACGAACACTTCGGCTGAGTCGCAAAACGCGTAGGCGTGCAGCATCAGATGCGACAGCGCGCTGCCGGGAATATGGTCCAAAACAATGACAATCAACACGATCCCGCGGAAGAAGTCCACTTCGATCGAGCGTCCTCCACGTGATTCCATTGCGATCCTCGTTCCTTGAGACAGGGGCTGGGACAGATACGGTTGGCGCCGTAATGCGCATCAAGTTGCCGACGGATACCACAAGGACAATTCCGCAACGGCCGGGCCTGCCCTCGCAGGCCGCGCGTTTGCGTTGCGGCGGGCCGGCCTTCCAGTAGGAGGGGCCTGCTGGCCGAATGTTCCCGCGGAACCGGCGTGTAATGTCGCCCGGATTCGCAAAACTGAATTTGGCTTTTGACGGGCCTGTGGAGCGCAGCGAGGCATTTGCACAAATCGCGGTGGCCCGCATTTTGCTCGGACGAAGACGCCGGCTGACGAAGCGAGTGGAAAAAATGACTCGCCGCGGTTGGACCATTTGCCACTATTACGTCAGATGATGACGTCACGCCATGAGCGAAAACATAGCGAAACAACGAGCGGAGCGCCTCTCCTCGGGGATTGATGGAATCGACAACATTCTGGGCGGCGGCTTGACGCCGCACCGCATGTACCTTATCGAAGGGGCGCCGGGCACCGGCAAAACGACCCTGGCCTTGCAGTTTTTACTGAGGGGCGCTTCTGAAGGACAGACCGGTCTCTACATCACGCTGTCCGAGACGAAGTCGGAACTGATCTCGGTGGCGGAGAGCCACGGTTGGGACGTGAGCAAGTTCACGATTGTCGAACTGCTGTCCGACGAGGGGCTCGACCCGCGATATGAGCAGACAGTCTTGCAGCCCGCCGAAGTCGAGCTGGGCGAAACCGTGCGCGACGTGATCCAGCAGATCGACGAACTAAGGCCGGTGCGGATCGTCCTCGACAGCCTGTCCGAATTGCGCCTGCTCTCGCAGAATCCGCTGCGCTACCGCCGGCAGATTCTGGCCTTGAAGCGCTATCTGGCGACCCGCGCCTGCACGGTGCTGTTGCTCGACGACAATTCGTCGGAGCCGGGCGACCTGCAATTGCATAGCATCGCGCACGGCGTGATCAGCCTCGACAGCCTCGCGCACGATTATGGCGGCAACCGCCGCCGACTGCGCATCGCCAAGATGCGCGGCGTCAAGTTCCGCGAGGGCTTTCACGATTTCACGCTGGATACCGGCGGCATCCATGTCTATCCGCGCCTGGTGGCCGCCGAGCACCATGCGGAGTTCGACTCGCGAGCGCGCAGCACGGGCACGGGGCGTCTCGACACACTGCTCGGCGGCGGCCTGATTCCGGGTACCAGCGCGCTGATGATCGGACCTTCGGGCGTGGGCAAGACCACGACGGTGGTGTCGTGTCTGCTCGCGGCTTTGCAGCGCGGCGAGCACTGCATCTACTACTTATTCGACGAAACACTCAATACGCTGCTGCTGCGTTCGAGAAATCTCGGCATGGATTTGCGGCCGCATATTGAAACAGGACTACTAACGGTTCGGCAGATCGATCCGGCGGAAATGTCGCCGGGCGAGTTTGCCAGCGACGTGCGCAGCGCCGTCGAAAAGCGCGGCATGAAATATGTCGCAATCGACAGTCTCAACGCTTATCTGCAGGCCATGCCCGGCGAACGTTATCTGCTGTTGCAGATGCATGAATTGCTCGGCTACCTGAACCAGCAGGGCGCCATCACGATGCTGGTGCTCGGCCAGCACGGCATCATCGGTGAAGTGCAGAACGATATCGACATCAGCTATCTGAGCGACGTGGTGGTGCTGTTCCGCTACTTCGAGCATAACGGCGAAGTGCTGACCGCCGTCGCCGCTGTGAAGAGCCGGGCGAACGCGCATGAGCGCTCGATTCGCCAGTTCCGCCTCGGCAACGACGGCGTGGAAATCGGCGAAGCCCTGCGCGATTTCGACGGCGTGCTGACCGGCTTGCCTTCGTACAAGGGGAATACCGCGTTGCTGTCTTCTCCCGAGGGTGTGATTGCTCGTGCAGGTTAACCGATCCATGGAGCGCCGTATTCTGATTCTCGCGCCGTTCGGCCGCGATGCCGATGTAATTGCCGAAGTGCTTGGCAAGGACGGTCGCGATTGCGAGCGCTGCACCGATATGCAGACGCTGACCGCAGAGCTGAGCGGCGGCGCAGGCACCGCGCTGATCACCGAAGAGGCGTTGACGGCGGATCAGGCCGCGCCGCTGTTCGCGTGGCTGGAAAACCAGCCGGCGTGGTCCGATTTCCCGATCATCCTGCTCGCGGGCGATCACGCGGCGCGGCGCTCCGCGCGCAGTATTGACGTGCTTGAGCGGCTCGGCAACGTCGTCGTGCTCGAACGGCCGCTCAGTTCCGAAACGCTGCGCCGTGCCGTCACGTCGTCGCTGCGTGCGCGCATTCGCCAATACGACTCGCGCCAGCACCTCGACGTGTCGCGCCAGCATCTCGCGCAACGCATCGAGGCCCAGGAAGCTCTGGTGCAACTCAACGATTCGCTCGAAAGCCGCATCGCCGAACGCACCCATGAGCTCGCCTCGGCGAACGACCGGCTGATGAAGGAGATTCACGAGCGCGCCAAAGTGCAGGCCGTGCTGGTGCAATCGCAGAAGATGGAGGCGCTCGGTCAACTGACCGGCGGCATCGCGCACGATTTCAATAATCTTCTCAACGTCATCATGGTCAACGCGGAATTGATTGCGCGTGTCAGCGACAATGAGCGTGTCCGCACCATGGCTGCGACCGCGAAGCGCGCCACCGAGCGCGGCGCGAAACTGACTGGCCAGTTGCTGACGTTCTCGCGCACCAGCAATTTCGATCTCAAGGCAGTCGACGTAGTGGCGCTATTGCAGGGCATGCGCGACATCATCACCGTTTCGCTCGGTTCGACGATCCAGTTCATCACCGAGTTCGACGCGGAGGAATTGTGGACCGAGGCCGACGCCAATCAGCTTGAACTGGCCATTCTGAATCTCGCCATCAACGCACGCGATGCCATGCCGGGCGGCGGCACGCTCTCGGTACGCGTCAGTCAGCGGATGGCGCCGGACCCCACGCTGGCGGACGGCCAATATGTCGTGGCCCGCTTCAGCGATACAGGCTCAGGCATTCCCGCCGATGTGATCTCGCGCGTGTTCGATCCATTCTTCACTACCAAGCCGATCGGCAAGGGTACCGGGCTCGGTTTGAGCCAGGTGTATGGCATTGCGCGCCAGACCGGCGGCACGGCACGCATCGAAAGCGAAGAGGGGCACGGCACCGCCGTGACGCTTTGGCTGCCCATGCGCGAACCGGTTGTGTCGGAGTCCGAAGCAGTATCGATGGCCGAACAAAAGGTGCAAGGCGTCAAGCGGATTCTGGTGGTGGAGGACGACAACGAAGTGCGCGGCATGCTGGTCGATTCGCTGAAAATGCTCGGTTACGTGGTGACCGAAGCGCACGACGGCAAAACGGGGCTGGGGCGTCTGGCCGGCGATCAACCCGATCTGCTGATGGTCGACTTCGCCATGCCGGGCATGAACGGCATCGACGTGATTACCGCCGCGCGCGAGGTGCGAGATGACCTGCCCGTCATTCTCGCGACAGGTTACGCGGATGTCGATATTTCGCGCCTTGCGGTGCGGCGTTGCAGCATTCTGCGCAAGCCGTTTCAGCTCGACGAATTGGCTCGCACGGTGCGGCTGAGTCTGATCGGCTGACGAGCGCGGAGCCCGCGCGACAGCATTGGGGTTTTCACTGCCAGGCGTTTTTAGTGGTCGTATTGCGCACATAATAATGAATACACGGTAAACAGAAATCGCTTTGCCGCCAGCGTTCGGGCGTCTACTCTTTGGCTACCTGAGTGAATTGCCGCTCAAGCGTCGATGTCCGCATTAACCCGCATCGGGTTGCTCGTTAAGGGGAGCGTTCATGGAGATTGAGACCCGTACTCTGGCGCGTGTGACGGCACGACTCGTCCCGTTCCTGGTGATCTGTTATTTCGTGGCGTATCTGGACCGCGTTAACGTGGGGTTCGCCGCGTTGCAGATGAACAAGGATCTTGGGTTGTCGTCGAGTGCATTCGGCTTCGGCGCAGGCATCTTTTTCATTGCGTACTTTTTCTTCGAAGTGCCATCTAATCTGCTGCTGGAGAAGTTCGGCGCGCGGCGCTGGATTGCCCGCATCATGTTCACGTGGGGGATTCTCGCCGGTGCCATGGCGTTCATTCCCGACATTGCGAAATACACCGGCATGTCGGCCGCGCATGTGTTCTTTACGTTGCGTGTGCTGCTCGGGATTGCCGAGGCGGGGTTTTTCCCAGGCATCATTTTCTTGCTGACGTTGTGGTTTCCGGCGATGTACCGGGCCCGCGTGGTCGGTTATTTCATGGCGGCGATTCCGTTGTCCACTGTGATTGGCTCGCCGGTTTCGGGCGCGCTGCTCGGCCTTAACGGCATGGGCGGTATGGCCGGATGGCAGTGGGTGTATCTGCTCGAGGCCGCGCCTGCGCTGGTGTTGTCGGTCGTGGTGTTTTTCTATCTGACCGATCAGCCCGCTCACGCCAAATGGCTGAAGGCGGAAGAGCGAGACTGGCTCGTGAGCCGGCTTGCCCAGGAGCGAGCCAAGCGTGAATCCGTGCGTAATTTCAGTGTGCGCGAGGCGCTCTTTAATCCGCGCGTGCTCGCCATCGCGCTGATCTATTTTGGTGCGAACGCAACCAATTACGGTCTGAGCTTTTTCCTGCCGCAGATCGTCAAGTCGTTTGGCCTGACCAATCTGCAAACGGGTTTTGTGACCTCGTTGCCCTATATCGTGGGCGTCATCAGCATGGTGATCTGGGGACGGCGCTCGGATCGCAAGCTCGAACGCAAGTGGCATGTGGCGATTGCGTTGCTGGTCGCAGCGGGCGGGATCGGCGCGGCCGCGGGGCTCGACAACCCGGTGCTGAAGATGGCGGCGTTGTCGATTGCGGGCTTCGGCATCTTCGGCTGCCTGCCGATTATCTGGACCTTGCCGGCGGCGTTCCTGTCCGGCGCGGCGGCCGCGTGCGGCATTGCGGTGGTGAATTCGCTCGGCAATCTGGCGGGCTTCTTCGGCCCGTTTGCAATGGGCTGGATCAAGGACAGCACCGGCGGCTTCGGCGCCGGCTTGCTCTGTCTTGCCGGGGCGGGACTGGTGGGTGTGGCGGCGGTGTTGCTGCTGCATCACGACACCGCGCTGGAGAACTCGCCCGACGCGGTCGGCGATTCGGTTGGAACAGGCGGTGAGGTGGGACACCACGTTTAGACGTTCTGTCCGTCGTTAGCCGATGTGCGTCGATAGGTCAGGAAGGTGTAAGCGGGTTGGCTGCTGACCTCTTCCCGTTCGACGCATTCGAAGTCTGCGGGTAACGCTGGAAACAGCGCATCGCCCGCGGGTTCTACGGCGACTTCCGTCAGGTAGATCGTGTCCGCATACGGCAGGAACAGGCGATAAATCTGTTCGCCACCGGCGATGAAAATTTCGTCGCGCGCATCCTCGCCGATGATGCGCGCCGCTTCCTCCAGCGAACGGCACACGGTGACACGTTCTGCGGTCACCGCCCGCGAGCCGATCACGAGCACGTCGCGATTGGGCAATGGACGGCCGATCGATTCATATGTGCGTCGTCCCATCACCACCAAATGTCCTTCGGTGAGCGCGCGAAAACGCCGCTGTTCGCCGGGCGCTTTCCACGGGATGTCGTTGGACGCGCCGATCACGCGGTTTTTAGCCATCGCAGCCACCATGGCAATGTGTTTGCCGTTTAGCATTGTCTCGTCCTGTGTGCGTGAGGCCTGATTTTAGCGTCCATGCCCATGTTGTTTCGATCTGTGAACTTCCAGCTGTTTTTGCCCGCGTCTGGAGACGAGACCAGGGACTGCCAGGTTTTCCTGGCCGCATGTTGTCCCACGATAGAGGCTTAATTTGCGAGCCGAGCGCGTGTTATGCTTAACCGAGTCTCCACACGCTAGAACGAGCCGAACGGGATACGTCGCGGCAACGGGGCGGGGGTTTCTTAAGCGCTAAATCAGTCGCGTCACGACTGAAGCGTGCACGGTCCGCGATCTCTTCATATGGATTATCGTCATCTGCAACAACGCAAGAGCCTGCATGGACGCATCGTGCAGGAGCTTGGCATGGATATCGTCAGCGGCAAGGTTCAGCCGGGCCAGCGCCTGCCCGCCGAAACCGACCTGTGCGAGCGCTACGGCGTGAGCCGCCCGGTGCTGCGCGAGGCGACGCGCGTGCTGGTCGCCAAGGGCCTGGTGGTGTCGAAGCCGCGTGTGGGCAGCGTGGTGAAGCCGCGTGAAGACTGGCACATGCTCGACCCGGATGTCCTCTACTGGACCTTGAGCAGCATGCCGGAAGGCGAATTTTTTCACTCGCTGCTGACGGTGCGGCGCGTGATCGAACCGGCTGCCGCGGCGCTCGCCGCCACTTCTGCGACCAGCGAAGATCTGGCCCGCATCGCCTCTGCGTACGAGCGCATGGCGCACGCGTCAACCGCGAGCGCGCTGCTCGAACCGGACCTCGAATTTCATCGCGCCATCATGGCAGCCACCCACAACGACCTGCTCGCGCATATCGGCAATATGTTGTCGCTGGCGTTGTCGGAGTCCATCAAGCTGACGAGCCGTCATCCGGATACGCACGCGCTCTCCCTGCCGCGTCACAAGGCGATTCTCACCGCCATCCAGAGCCGTGACGCGCTTGGCGCACGCCAGGCAAGCCTCGTTCAGCTGGAGAACGCCAGCGCCGACGCCGAGAGCATTCTGGAAGTCGTGCGCGAACATCCGGCGTGAGTCTTTTTTGACCGTCCAGCACTGAGCGCGGCGTTTTTGTCTGCCCGGTGGTTATGCCACGGCGGCGCGGCAGGCATTGCTCAATGCGAATGGCGCGGCACCTCGGCGCCACGGCAGCCCACCAGGAAGTCGAAATCGCAGCCTTGGTCCGCCTGCAGCACGTGCTTGACATACAGGCTCCGGTAGCCGCTTGCGTCGGCCGATAGCGGTTCCCACGTTTGTTTCCATGCGGCGAGCCGTGCTTGCAGTTCGGCGTCGCTAATGTCCAGGTGCAAGCGGCCGCCGTGACAATCCATCTCGATCCAGTCGCCTTCGCGCACCACCGCGAGCGGGCCGCCGGCGCGCGCTTCGGGCGAGACGTGCAGCACCACGGTGCCGTAGGCGGTGCCGCTCATGCGCGCGTCCGAGACGCGCACCATGTCGGTGACGCCCTGCGCCAGCAGCTTCGGCGGCAAGCCCATGTTGCCCACTTCGGCCATGCCGGGATAACCCTTCGGCCCGCAATTCTTCATGACGAGCACGGAGTCGGCGGTGACGTCCAGATCCGGATCGGCGATGCGCGCCTTGTAGTCGTCGAAGTTCTCGAATACCACAGCGCGGCCGCGATGCCTGAGCAGGGCCGGCGTCGCCGCGGACGGCTTGAGCACCGCGCCGTTCGGCGCGAGATTGCCGCGCAGCACGCACAGGCCGCCATCGGCGACGAGCGGTTTGTCGAGCGGACGGATCACTTCGTCGCTATAGATCGGCGCTTCCCGATTGTTGTCCCACAGCGACTGGCCGTTGGCGGTCAGCGCATCCGGATGCGGCAGCAGGCCCGCTTCGCCCAGACGCCTGACGACAGCGGGCAAACCGCCCGCGTAATAGAACTCTTCCATCAGGAAACGGCCCGACGGCTGCAGGTCGACCAAAGTAGGCGTGCCGCGACCGACGCGGGTCCAGTCGTCCAGCTCCAGAGGCACGCCAATGCGCCCGGCAATCGCCTTCAGATGAATCGCCGCATTGGTCGAGCCGCCGATTGCCGCATTCACGCGGATCGCGTTTTCGAATGCTTCACGCGTGAGCAGCTTCGACAGCTTGAGGTCCGCCAGCGCCATGTCGACGATGCGCATGCCCGACATATGCGCGAGCACGTAGCGGCGTGCATCGACGGCGGGAATGGCCGCGTTGTGCGGCAGCGTGACGCCGAGCGCTTCGGCCATGCAGGCCATCGTCGAGGCGGTGCCCATCGTATTGCAGGTGCCTGCCGAGCGCGACATGCCGGCTTCAGCGGACATGAATTCGTGCAACGAGATCTTGCCGGCCTTGACCTGCTCGCTCAATTGCCAGACCACCGTGCCCGAGCCGATATCGCGGCCATGATGCTTGCCGTTGAGCATCGGTCCGCCGCTCACCATGATGGCCGGCACGTCGCAGCTGGCCGCGCCCATCAGCAGCGCGGGGGTGGTCTTGTCGCAGCCCGCGAGCAGCACCACGGCGTCGATCGGATTGCCGCGAATCGATTCCTCCACGTCCATGCTGGCCAGGTTGCGCGTAAACATGGCCGTGGGGCGCAGATTCGATTCGCCATTCGAGAACACCGGAAATTCCACGGGAAAGCCACCCGCTTCGAACACGCCGCGCTTGACGTGCTCCGCGATCTTGCGAAAGTGCGCGTTACATGGCGTCAATTCCGACCATGTATTGCAGATTCCGATGATCGGTTTGCCCTGGAATTCGTGATCGGGGATGCCCTGATTCTTCATCCAGCTTCGGTACATGAAGCCGTTCTTGTCGGCGGTGCCGAACCAGTGGGCAGAACGTAGCGTGCGTTTCGCGTCCTTCATACAGCACTCTCCTTAGGCTGTGACGATAGTAATACTATTCGTGCAATCTGGAGTGCCAGGATGAATCCGGAGCCTGGAAGTCCGAACACTGAACCGGATGCCCTAATGCATGATGGATTTTGCTGCGTTGCAAGACACCAGGTGGTCGATGCAAAACGCCATCCGATGTCATCTCTGCGCCATGCGGCGTGTTCAATCTGAAAGGTCAACTAAACAATGCGGTGCGAATGGAATCGATCCCGCAAGAAATAGTCGGACTACTTTAGGGTATACATCGATTATTCGTCGTTGGTGCCTGATATAGCATTTTTCGTGGATTGTCATGCGGACCGCCTGCTGTTTCAGCAAGCAAGTCCGCTGGACGCGGTAATGCCCGGCAACGGCGCTTTCCCGGCCTGTGCCGTCATGAACAGTGAGTTCGAACAACAGAGACGGGAGAATGACATGGCCGAGGAGCGGGAAGACAAGAAGGACGAAGGACGGGGCGAAGTGCAGGGCATGCGGCGCGGTTTGCTGCAAGGCGCGGGACTCGCGGCGGCGATGGCCATGCTAGGCGGCATTTCAACGCCGGCCTTCGCAGCCGACGCCGCGCCGTTCCCATCGCACAAGAAATGGAAGATCGTTTTCGTCAACCACGTGACCACCAATCCGTTCTTTGTGCCGACGCAGTACGGCATTGAGGATGCCTGTGCATTGTTCGGCATGGATTATCAGTGGACCGGTTCGGCCAACGCAGACGTCGGCGAGATGGTCAACGCAATGAATGCCGCCATTGCCGCCAAGGCCGATGCCATCGCGGTGCCGATCGTCGATCCCAAGGCATTTGACGGTCCGATCCAGAAAGCACTGGACGCGGGCATTCCGGTGTTCGCCTACAACGCCGATGCGCCGCGCGGCAGCACCAATCCGCGGCTCGCGTACATCGGCCAGGACCTGTATCTGTCGGGTTATCAGATGGGCGAGCGCATTGCCAGCCTGGTCGACAGCGGGCTCGTCGCGCTCTTTATCGCCACGCCAGGGCAGCTCAACATTCAGCCGCGTCTGGACGGTGCGGCCGACGCGATCAAGAAGTCCGGCAAGAAGATCGAGGTGCAGACCATCGCAACGGGCGCGACCGTCAACGAAGAACTCTCGAAGATCAAGTCGTTCTATCTGGGCCACCAGGATGTGAAGGGCATGTTCGCGGTCGACGCGGGCAGCACCCAGGGTGTAGCGGAAGTGATGAAGGAATCGAACCTTCCGTCAAAGGGCGTGCATGGTGGCGGCTTCGACCTGCTGCCGCGCACGGTGCAGTTGATTCACGACGGCTTCCTCGATTTCACGATTGATCAGCAGCCCTACGTACAAGGCTTTTATACCGTGGTGGAAGCGTTCACGTTCCTCGCCTCGGGTGGCCTCGTCGGACCGGCTAACGTCAACTCGGGTCTGAAGTTCGTCACCAAGGGCACGGTCGATCCTTACCTCAACACCGAAACGCGTTATGAGGGCAAGAGCACGAAGCCGCAAATCGTGCCGCATAGCGGTGGGATCAAATCGTAATGTCGTCCGTAACCGATACCAAATCGGGCAATCGCACCAGACGCTGGCCTGGTGCGATTGGACGCTCCAGTGAGATTCGCATTTTGGCAGTCGCGCTGATTCTGGCTGCCTACTTCGAAATTGCCAATCACGATTTTCTGCTGACTAGCGCCAGCCTCGAAAATCTCTCGCAGTTCATTGCGCCGGTGGCGATTATCGCGTGCGGCGAAATCATGTTGATGATCGGTGGCGAGATCGATCTGTCCGCCGGCATGGTGTTCGCGTTTGCGCCATTCATCATGCACTTCGCACACGAGGCCGGGGCGCCTACATGGATCGCGCTGATCGTGGGCGTGCTGGCCGCCGCTGTGGTGGGGCTGATCAATGGCGCGGTAACGGTGTATCTGCGCATTCCCTCGTTCGTGACGACGCTTGGCACGCTGTTCTTCATCAACGGCCTCACGCTGACGATCTCGCGCGGCACGCCGGTGTCCACGCCCGAAGGCAACGACTTTGCCGCTTTCATGGGCGCATGGGGCTATAGCGAGATCATCTGGACCGTCGCGATTGCGGCCTTCATGCACGTCCTGTTGCGCAATACGCGCTGGGGTTTGCACACGATCGCATCCGGAGCGAATCCGCTGGGGTCGAGCGAGGCGGGGATCAACGTCAAGCGGCTGAAACTCGGCAACTTCGTCATTGCCGCGGTGCTGGCCGGTTTTACGGGGATTCTGGAAGGATTCCGCATTACCTCGATCGATCCGCAGGCCGGCGGCAATCAGATCATGTTCCTGGCCGTCGCCGCGGCCGTGATCGGCGGCACGCCGCTCGCGGGCGGTTCGGGTACGATCATCGGCGGCCTGATCGGCGCGGCAGTGTTAGGCATCCTGAATGATGGCTTTACGCTGATCGGCATCAACGCCTTCACTTTCAATATGATTCTCGGCGCCGCGATTCTTGCCGCGATGATCTTCAACATCCACGTCGTGCGTCTCGCGCGCAAGTAAGGGAGAGTCGTGATGTCCGAAGGGGCGTATGCGCTGCGCGGTGACGAGATCGTCAAGCGCTTTGGCGCCGTTACCGCACTCGATGGCGTGTCGTTGACGCTTAAGCCCGGCGAGATTCTCGGCGTGCTGGGCGACAACGGCGCGGGCAAATCGACGCTGATCAAGATACTCACCGGCTTTCACCAGCAGACCAGCGGCAAGCTCTTTATCGACGGCGAGGAGACCTTGCTGCGCTCGGTCGATCACGCGCGTTCGCTCGGCATCGAATGCGTCTATCAGGATCTGGCGTTGGCGAACTCGCTGAGTATCTATCACAACATGTTCCTGAACCGCGAGATCATTCATCCGGGGCCGTTTCGCCTGTTGAATAACCGCGCGATGCGATCGCGCGCGGCCGAATGTCTCGAAGAGATCGGCGTGCGGGTGCCTTCGGTGGACTTGCCGGTCGAGCAGCTTTCCGGCGGCCAGCGCCAGGCGATCGCGGTGGCGCGCGCGGTCAATTCGAACGCGAAGATTTTGTTGCTCGACGAACCGCTTGCCGCGATGGGCGCTCGCGAAGCCGGCCTGATCATCGATCTCGTGCTGCGTCTGAAAGAGAAGGGCGGCTTGTCGATCGTGATGATCATGCACAACTACGCGCAGACACTCGACATTGCCGACCGCGTCATGCTGATGCAGCGCGGCCGTGTGACCTACGAGAAGGAATCCGCGAGTACGTCGGTGGCGGAATTGATGGAGATCGTGCGGCGCGAATACCGGGCCATGCGGACGGCGGCGAACTGAGCCCTCAGACGCCGCCGTATCCGTCCACCGCGTGTCTACTGCCTGGCCGCCGGCAACGTGTTCCCGAAAAATGCGAGCGCCTGTTCGACGGCTTGCGCATGAATCGCGTCCCGCTCGACGCCGGGACCGTCGTCGCAAATCACAGGAGTGCTTACGACGGCGTCCGTAAGGCATGTGTCCAGATAGGTATTGTGCGCCGCCCCCGGCACCATAAGCACCGTCGCGCCCGGCAGCAACCCTGCAATCCGCTGGATATTGGTTTGCGGCGGCGCGATTTTATCGGCCGTACCCGCCATCAATGAAACGGGAATGTGAACGTCGGCGAAGGACGTTTGGTCGAACGCCTCACCCAGGGCGGGAGCAATGGCGAACACCGCCTTGATGCGCGGGTCGCGATACGAGTCGCCGGATTGCGCCATGGAGGCCGTGGTCTCGGGCGAGAAATGGCTCGGTGCATGCGCGCCGTCCGCGAGACGATCCATTTCCGGCGGACGGCAAATCGCATCCGCGGCTGATGACGCGCAGAAGTCCAGGAAGCGCTTCAGGTTGGTGCGTGCGCCGGCCAATTCGAGCACCGTATAGCCGCCAAGCGAGAATCCCACTGCGCCGATGCGGGTCGTGTCGATGTGTGCGCCGAGTGCAGGATCGGCGAGTACGTTATCGAGCACTTCACTGATGTCGGTCGCGCGTTCCCACCACAGGATGAAGCCGTCGAAGGTCAACGGTTCCAGCGCATTATTGCCGGGATGATTCACGCCGGCCACGATATAGCCATTCGCCGCCAGCGCGGACGCCAGCCAGTCGAGGCTCGCGGCGCTCCCGCCCGTGCCGTGCGACAGCACAAGCAGCGGATACTTTGCGCGAGCGGGCGAGAGCGGCGCGTTTGCGGCGAGCGGATGTCCTTTAAAAAGCGGATGGCCCGGAGCGCCGATCTCACGCGATGTTTCGGGAATCGCGGCATCCACCGGATACCAGACGTTCGTCACTAGTGCCTGAGTTTGCGCGCCGCGCCAGTCGCGAGCGATGGGCGGGTGAATCAGCCGCAGGGCCGCGCCGACGTGATACGGTGCCGTGCTGTCGACATCCGCGGCCAGTGTGGACGATGCGGCACAGCAGTCAACGCAGCAGGCAGCGAGTGCCACGGCAACGGCGAGGTAACGACGCAGCATATTCAATCCTGACGAATGGGGATCAAGAGATCAGTGATGCATTCATGTCGCCGCTCGGCCGAGGGCGTGTTGCGATAGAGTTCCAGCGCGGGCCGGTCGTCGGGCTCGTAGCCGCTTTGCGGCAGCCAGCCGCCGAACAACGCGGCGAACGTGGGGCCAATCAGCGCATAAGGTCCGACGAGACGATGAGCCGCATACAAGCCGCCTTCGACGCGCGTCGCCTCAAGTGGCCCGACCGCTTCCATTGGCTCGGCCGTCACGACGCCGGCGAGGTAACGGAAATCGCCGTGCTCGTCTTCGGGGTCCCCTGAAACGATGCCGATCTTGCCGAGGACCCGCGTTGAATCCATCTCCCGGCCGAGCGTCTGCGATAACGTCCTGAACGTTTGCTTGATGGTGGCGGTCGGTCCCTGGTGGCGAAGACCCAGGACATCGAGCGGTGCGAGTTCGATGAGTTCGACGAATGAAACGTCGGCAGTGCTTGCCTCTGTGCCGTCCGATGCGATTGGATCTTTCTCAGCGCGCGGCGCGAGAAGGTTCTTCTGTCGCGTCTGGAAGATGCTGGGGCTCACGCCGGTCAAGCCGCGAAAAGCCCGCGCGAAAGCCTGCGGACTGTCATAGCCCACGTTCCCCGCGACGGTGGTAACGGAATCGTCAGCGACGGTCAGGCGATACGCCGCCTGTGCGAGCCGCACACGCTGCACGGTTTCGGCGATGCTCTCGCCGGTCAGGGCGCGGTAAATCCGATGAAAGTGATACGGCGAAAGATGTGCGACCGCCGCGAGACTATCCACGGTATGGGGCGCGCCTGGATTGGCGAGGATCGCCTCGATGACGCGGGCGATCCGTCGATGGTAATCGCGTTCGGTATTGGGCTTCATGATGGCCGTAGCATAGTCCGTTCGCAGCGCAAAGACGGTGCAGAGCTTGCTGTCTTTGTCCAGCCGTGGAGCGGTCGCTTTGGCAAAGCCCGCACTGACGGCGAGCGGGCTGCTTACTGCATGAGTGATGCCATCCGGCGCTTGCCGCCGCGGAGTTGTCCACACAATCTGTTCAGAAGGCTGTGGACAATTCGCGGGCAAACGTCGCAAGTCGCTGAAACGATTGGATTTGTGCGGCGCGCAGCGGGAGTGTGCAGCAGCCCTGCGCGCGACCCCACCCACGGGACTACGGAGTAAGTAACGACTGGCTCGCCGTCCGCGCGATGCGCAGCGTCAATACCCGCGTGGGCGCCGCCTGGCCGTTCAGCCTGGGCAGACGATATCGCGTTCGGGCGTCGTCATTTCGACGTCCGGCGCGCACGCCTCAGCCGGCGCGGACGGCACGGTATAGCGTGGTAACTCCATGAACAGCGTGATCCGGCGCACGATTTGCCAGAACACCTTTTCGAATGAACGGGCGCGCTCTTCCGGCGTCATGCCCGGCGCGAGTGGATCGGCGAAGTGCCATTGCACGAACAGGGGCTTGCCCGGAAAGTCCGGCGCATGATATTCCGCCACCCGCTCATCGAGCGCGACGATCAGGTCCATGCGCGGCGCCCATTCACCGGTGAATTCCAGCCAGCTTTTAGGCGCGAGCAAGCCCAGCTCGGAAATGCCAGGGCGCAGTTGCGCGATGGTGAGCGCGTGGACCCGCGCGGCAGGCTCGGCGCCCGCGCTGTAAACTTCGAAGCGGTGGCCTGCCAGCTCGCGCAAAAGCGCTTCCGCCATGATGCTGCGCGCTGAGTTCTCTCGACAGAGAAACAGCACCTTATATTTACTGGTCACGCTCTTGCCCCGTTGCATATTTTCATTGTGAGCGGGATTCTGACGACCCAGTCTTGCACTGCCGTGACAGTACAATGTCCGGATGTCCAGATGCGCTTCGGACCGTCGTTCAATCGAAGCGTTTTCCCGCTCTTCGGATCGTATCGCAAGTTCGAACGTCTCCCACGAGCGCGGCGGTTGGGCAATAGTCGGAGATAACCTGAAACGTGTTCGGGAATTCCAACATGCCAGATACCACGGCAAAACCGGCTCGCGCGCCGGAGGTCATCGATCAGGACTTCAAAGACCTGATGGCCTCGCGGTTACCCGTTACCGTAGCACGCGAAAAATTCGAGTGCCTCTGGGACGAAGCGAATTCTCTCGCCGCGCAACTGGTCGGCACGGAACGGGGCGGCCCATACCTCGCGCTCCTCAAACGCATGCACGAAACTTTTGAGAACCATTATCGCGGCGCGCCGCAACGCAATGCCGGCGACCGGCAGCGTTGATGCGGCGGCTGCAGCCTTCGATACGGTCTGCCATGAGGTAATCGTAAGCCGGGCTGACGTCCTCTATTCAGGGTAACGGCAAAGGCTGCCAGACCTTTAGCTATAAACCGGTTGTTGCCGCGTGGCCGGTTGTTCGCCATCGGGAACGAAGACGTAGCCGCGGCCGCGCACCGTCTGCAGAATTCGTGGCGAAGACGGATTGGCTTCGAGCACCTGCCGCAGACGCCAGACCTGCACGTCGACGCCGCGATCGGTGCGCTCGCCTTCCGGGCCGTATAGAAGTTCGATCAGGCGATTGCGCGTCAAGGTGCGCATCGAGTGATTGATAAAGACCTTGAGCAAGGCGAATTCGGTGGCGGAGAGGATCAGCGTGCGGCTGTCGATGGTCAGCGTGCGTGTCTGGAAGTCGAGCTTGCAGCAGCCGAACGCGAAGGGCGTGCGTTGTTCGGGCGCTGTGGGCAGCGGCACCGCGCGGCGGCGCCGCAAGGTGGCTTCGACGCGGGCGACCAGTTCGCGTGGATTGAACGGCTTGCTGATGTAATCGTCGGCGCCCATTTCGAGTCCGACGATCCGGTCCACGTCGTCGGAGCGGCCGCTCAGCAGAATGACGGGGATGTCGTCGCCTGCCGCGCGCAGCCGTCCCAGCGCGGTGAGGCCATCGACGCCGGGCATCTGCACGTCGAGGACGACTACGTCCGCCCGCTCGTGATCGAGCCGTTGCTGCAGCGCGCCCGCGTCATGCAACGTCGACACCGCAATGCCCTGGCGCGCCAGGTAGTCGCACAGGAGCGTGCGCAGCTCCGGGTCGTCGTCAACGAGAAGGATTCGGGTCGTCATGGTTTCCAGATTCTTGCGGAGGACAGGTTGTCGGCTTGTTGACGCAGGCGCCTTTGTTGTCTTTAACGCGGCGGGAGCCTGGAATCCGTCGCTGTGGGCAGGAATTTTTTTAGAGGGGCGAGTCGGCGTTGCGCCAGTCTTTGCTAACAAGGCGCTTTCTTCTGTATTGCGGATCGTGTCTGCCAATGAGCGGTTGAGTGCTGGCTGTAAGGATTCTGATTTGCGCTCACACTCAAGCTGAAGATTTGGATTCCGAACTATCTTGTCTGAGAATGAAATCCACAAACGCGCGCAACGGACCCGGCATATGCGTGCGGCTGGGATAGTACAGAAACGGTCCGCTGAATGACTGCCACCACTCGCCAAGCACCGGCACGAGTTTCCCGCTTTCGATCGCGGGTCGCACAAACTCTTCGAACGTATAGATAAGACCGAGGCCAGCAATCGCCGCACCCCGTTGCAGTTCGATCACCGATGCAATCATCGGCCCGTTCGCATCGATTCGCACGACTTCGTTGCCGCGTTTGAATTCCCACGTGGCAAGCACGCCGCTATCGAAGCGGTGACCGATGCAGGCATGCTCGACCAGCTCGCGCGGATGCTTCGGAGTGCCATGCATCGTCAGATAGGACGGCGCGGCCGCGGCGACGAAGTGTTGCACGCGCGGGCCGATCGGCACGGCGATCATGTCGCGTTCCAGACGTTCGTCGTAGCGGATGCCGGCATCGAAACCGGCGGCGAGGATGTCGATAAACGTGTCGTTGCTGCTGACATCCACGGTGATGCCCGGATGGGCGGCGAGAAAGCGCGCGAGCAATTCGGGCAGGATCTCCCGCGCCGCAATCGATGGCACGTTCAGCCGCAGCGTCCCCGTGGGACTTTCGCGGAACAGGTTGACGGCGTCGAGCGCAGTGGTGATTTCGCTGAATGCCGGCGCGAGACGCTCGAAAAGCCGTTGCCCGGCTTCAGTAGGGGTGACGCTGCGCGTGGTGCGATTGAGCAGTCTGACGCCCAATCGTTGCTCAAGGCGCCGGATGGCCTCGCTAAGCGACGAAGCCGACACGCCGCGGACGGACGCCGCATGCCGGAAGCCGCGCTCCTGCGTGACGGCGACAAAGGCTTTCAGATCGGAAAGATCGGGTTCCTGCATTGTTCGGTTTTCCGCACGGGTCATTCGAATTGAGGGGGATTATCGCACGCCGGAAAACCGCTGATACTTGAGGTCAAGCGCCTGCCGGACCGGATGGCGCACCTACCGAGGACCACCATGAAACAACTGCAACTGGGCAAGACCGGCCCGCAAAGCTCGGCGCTGGGTCTGGGCTGTATGGGCATGTCGGGCATGTACGGACCCTCCGACCGGGCCGAGAGCATCGCCACCATCCACGCCGCGCTCGAAGCGGGCATCACGCTGCTGGATACCGGGGATTTCTATGGCTCGGGCCACAACGAAATGCTGATTGGCGAGGCGCTGAAAAGCGCGCCGCCGTCGCGCCGCGACTCGGCCATCATCAGCGTGAAGTTCGGCGCGATGCGCGACCCGGCAGGCGGCTGGTCGCTTTACGACGCGCGCCCGGCGGCCGTGAAGAACTTCCTCGCCTACTCGCTGCAACGTCTGGGCGTCGATCACATTGATATCTACCGTCCCGCGCGGCTGGATCCGAATGTGCCGATCGAAGACACGGTTGGCGCCATCGCCGACATAATCAAGGCCGGCTACGTGCGGCACGTGGGACTCTCCGAGATGGGCGCGAAGACGATTCGCCGCGCGGCGGCGGTGCATCCGGTCAGCGACCTGCAGATCGAATACTCGCTGATTTCGCGTGGCATCGAAGAAGAAATCCTGCCGGTGTGCCGCGAGCTGGGGATTGGCGTGACGGCGTATGGTGTGCTGTCACGCGGGCTGATCAGCGGCCATTGGACCAAAGAGTCAGCAGGTAAGGGCGATTTTCGCGCAATGAGCCCGCGCTTTCAGGGCGACAACGTGGACCACAATCTCGCCCTCGTCGACGCGCTTCGCAAGGTGGCGCAAGCCAGGGGCGTGACCGTTGCGCAGATCGCGATTGCGTGGGTCTCCGCGCAGGGCAACGACATCGTGCCGCTGATCGGCGCGCGTCGGCGCGACCGCCTGACGGAAGCGCTGGGTGCTGCGGACGTGCGGCTTAGCGATGACGATCTTGCGGCGATTGCCGAGGCGGTACCGAACGGCGCCGCTGCAGGCGAGCGCTATGCGGCTGCGCAGATGGCGCATCTGGATAGTGAGAAGGGTGGGCGGGAGTAGGAGAAGGCCCGGGTGTCGAAGGATTCGAGCCCGAGCAGGTTCGTATGTGCCATCAATGAATCAGAGCACTATCGATATTCGTCAATCTCGATAGTGCCGCCCAGCGTCTCTATCATCGCCCGAATGTCGTCAGGCACGCCGGGGACACGGTCGCCGGTCTCGTTCATCCAGTAGCACCAAACTGCTACCTTCGCCCCTTGCGTCTTGGCGAGTTCGCGTAAATCGGCACGCGGCAGACCAAGACGTGTCATCAGGTATTTCAGGTGCGGGCTTAGATCGTCGCTCTGCACCGCAGCCTTGCTTTCGACAGCCCAAAGGCCGAATCTCCCCGGGCGGGGACTCAGCTTGCCCGAAGGGAGTTTGAACGATTGTCCTTTCGTGATCGCTCGATCCGGTTGCATCCCGAAGTAGGCGGACCAAAACTCAGGGGAAACGGACTCCCCGGAAATGATGAACGTCGCATGTGCGAGCGCGTGAGTGGGGCGGATGGGTTTCTCGTCAGGGCGCATAGTTGTGGATGTTGTCGTCTAGCATGTGGCCGTTGAATTCGACGCTTCCGTCATCGTGAAAAATCACGTTATCAGCAGGGCCTAGGCCGTTTGCAGGCTTGAACACGTGGAGCATGTCGCTAAACGTGTTTTTGTCGTATCCGAGCATTTTGGCAGCGTAGCGCGGGCTATTTGTCGTCGCCGCCAGTTCTTCAGCGTCGCCATACGGCATATCGGACTGATACTCGAACGGCTGCGCATCGCCGAGCGGTGTAGCGTTTTCCGTCAGATCGTCCGCGGTGTCGGCCAGTGACGAAGCGGCGCCGTTCGCATAGCGGTCCGTAATCGCATTAATGCGGTCCACCATGTCGTTATAGTTTTCGATGTAGGCCGTCGCGGCGTCGTAAGTCATGCCGTATTCGGTCATCAACGATTCGCGAAAGCTACGCACTTTCGGCTGTGCCGGAGTAGCGGCCGCAACGGAGCCGCCTGAACGGGATTGCTCGGTGACTAACACAACGCCCTCACCGCGAATCATGGACTGCAAGGTCTGGATGACTTCCAGATCCGTGCCGGCCTTCGCCAGCCGCTGGTGCCAATGGAAGTGCGTCCCGAGAAACGAGCGGACGCGCTCCACGAGCGCGGCATCCTTTGCCCATACCTCCGCGTATGCGCGTTGGGAGAACTTCTTGCCCTCTTCGACCGCCTGTTTCTGCTCGGTAGTAAGAAAGATGCGCCCACTCCCGTAGGCCTCGTTGCTGTACATCATCCACCGCTGCGAAGCGTCTGTTTTCAGTTCAGTACCGCCCATTACTCGCCCTGTATCTTGTGACGGCGTAAACCTAGCAGGTTGAGAGGGGAGTTGTTTACGAGATAGCTCGACTATGCGGTCGCTCAAAATAAAAGAGAAAGCCGACCATCGCGGGTCGGCTTTCTTGTCCATGTCGCCGCGCCGGCAGCGTAACGTGAGCCCGCCGCCGTCCGACTTTGCGACGGGCGAGCCGGCACGAATCCACTTGCGATCTGAATGTCAGTGAGGGATCAACGGCAATTAACTGAATTTTCCGGGGAACGCCCGCCAGTAAGGGCTAACGGCGATTTCCCCTGAACGTCAATAGACGTCAATTAAGCTACATCAGAACGATATCGTACTGCTCCTGACTCAAATTCGATTCCACCTGCAACGACACCGGCTTGCCGATAAAATCGATCAACATAGCCAGATGCTGCGACTCTTCCTCAAGAAACAGATCGATCACCTGCTGCGAAGCCACAACCCGGAACTCGCGTGGATTGAACTGGCGCGACTCGCGCAAAATCTCGCGCAGCACGTCGTAGCACACGGTACGCGGTGTCTTCACCTGCCCCTTGCCCTGGCACACCGGACAAGGTTCGCACAGCACATGCGCGAGCGACTCGCGCGTCCGCTTGCGCGTCATTTCCACCAGACCCAGTTGCGAGAAGCCGTTTACGGTGACGCGCGTGCGGTCGCGTGACAAGGCCTTCTTCAACTCGCCGAGTACCTGGTCGCGATGCTCGGTGTTCTCCATATCGATGAAGTCGATGATGATCACGCCGCCCAGATTGCGCAGTCGCAACTGTCGCGCGATGGTATGCGCCGCTTCGAGGTTGGTCTTGAAGATCGTATCGTCGAAATTGCGCGCCCCGACGTAACCGCCGGTGTTCACGTCGATTGTCGTCATCGCCTCGGTCTGGTCGATCACGAGATAGCCGCCCGACTTCAGATCCACACGCCGCGACAACGCCCGCTGAATTTCCGCTTCGATGTTGTACAGATCGAACAGCGGCCGTTCGCCGGCGTAATGATGCAGCTTCGACGACACCGCCGGCGTGAACTCCGCCGCGAAATCGGAAAGCATCTGGAACGTCTCGCGTGAATCGACCTGGATGCGCGAGGTCTCGTCGTTGACGAAGTCGCGCAGCACGCGCTGGGCAAGGTTCAGGTCCTGATACAGCAGGCTCGTCGGCGGCATGCGTTGGCCTTGCGAGAGAATCGTCGCCCACGTCTTGCGCAGATACGCCACGTCGCTGGCCAGCTCCTCGCTGGTGGCGTCCTCGGCAATCGTGCGCACGATGTAGCCGCCTTTTTCGTCAGCGGGCAGCACGGCGGTCAGACGCGCACGAATCGCTTCACGCTCGGCCTCGCTCTCGATCTTTTGCGAGATTCCGATATGCGGTTCCTGCGGCAGATACACCAGCGTGCGACCGGCGATACTCACCTGCGTCGAGAGGCGCGCGCCTTTGGTGCCGATCGGATCCTTGACTACCTGCACCATCAGCGTCTGACCTTCGAAGACGATCTTCTCGATCGGCTGATGCGCGACCTGATGTTGCGGCTCACCAGCGATGCGCGGATGCCAGATGTCGGCGACGTGCAGAAACGCAGCGCGCTCGAGCCCGATGTCGATAAAGGCCGACTGCATCCCGGGCAACACGCGAACCACCTTGCCGAGATAGACGTTGCCGACGCGTCCGCGCGACAGTGTGCGTTCGACGTGAAGTTCCTGGACGGCGCCTTGCTGGACGAGCGCGACGCGCGTTTCCTGCGGCGTGACATTGATCAGGATTTCTTCATTCATGGTCTTGTTCTAGAAGTCGATGCGCGCTGCACGCAGGAGCGCAGCGGTTTCAAAAAGAGGCAAACCCATGATACCTGAATAGGACCCCTCGATACGCTCGATGAACTCCGCGGCGCGCCCCTGCACGCCATAGGCGCCCGCCTTGCCGAACGGCTCGCCGCTTGCCACGTAACGGCGCAGCGCGTCCGCCTGGACTGCAGCAAACCGCACGCGCGAGACCGACAAGGCAGCGGGCAGCAGCGCGCCATCCGCAGCGACGACGGCGAGCGCGGTCAGCACCTCGTGTTCGCGTCCCGCGAGACGCGAGAGCATCGTCACGGCGTCGTCAGCATCCACGGGTTTGCCGAGAATCGCGTCATCGATCGTAACCGTGGTATCCGCCACCAGAATCGGCGCCTCGGTGTGGCCGCCGGCCACGAGCCGCGCGCGCGCCGCCCTGGCCTTCGCCTCGCAGACGCGCACGACGTAAGCATGCGCGCGCTCGCCGGGTAACTCGGCCTCCAATGCTTCGGCATCTTCATCCGGACGCGGCAGCAACAGTTCATAGCGCACGCCAAGCTGTTGCAACAGTTCCTGGCGGCGCGGACTTTGGGAGGCGAGGTAGACGAACGGATGCAATGCGGCGGGGGCTGTGGCCATAACGGGTCTCGGCGAAGCGTGGTGCGTGAAAAAGGCGTGCGCAAGACGTGCGCCGAAAACAGACATCCACGGCACACAGCAAAAGCACGTCAAAGGCGGATTGGCAAAGGTCCGGCTCAGGCGCGTGGCGCCCGCGCGCGGTCACACGCGGTCACACGCGATGATAGGGGTGATTTTGCGTGATGGTCCAGGCGCGGTAAAGCTGTTCGGCGAGCAGCACGCGCACCATGGCGTGCGGCAGCGTCAGGCTGGAGACGCGCAGCAGCAGGTCGGCGCGCGCCTTGAGATCGGGATCGAGCCCGTCCGCGCCGCCGATCAGGAACGCGAGGTCGCGTCCGTCCTGTTGCCAGCCGGGCAGGGCGGCGGCGAGCTGCATGGTGGTCCAGTCCTTGCCGCGTTCGTCGAGCGCGACGATGCGCGCGTTCTTCGGCAACGCGGCTTCGATCCGCACGCGCTCCGCGGCCATCACACTCTCCGCGGGACGCCCCGACGAACGCTGCTCCGGCTTGATTTCGCGCAACTCGATACGCAGCTCGGGCGGCATGCGTTTCGCGTATTCGTCGAAGCCGGTGGCGATCCAGTCGGGCATCTTGTGGCCGACGGCGAGGATGTGCAGTTTCATCGCGGATGCAATCTGGGACGTGGGCCTGGCGGCAACGCGGCTGACGGGCCGCCGCCGTTGCGCTTAACGACGACGCGCCGGCGTTTTGCGGGCCGGTTTGGCGGTCGGTTCGTCGTCCTCTTCGTCTTCGTCGAGCGGCTCGCTGGCGCTGGCGCCGCCGAACGGGCTCGAACTCGTCAGCTTGATGCGCACCGGCTTGTCGCCCCAGATTTCTTCGAGGTTGTAGTACTGGCGCAGCGCCGGTTGCAGGATGTGAACCACCGCGTCGCCGCAATCGACCAGCACCCATTCGCCGACGTCTTCGCCTTCGGTGCTGATCACTTCGCCGCCGTTCTCCTTGACCTTCTCGCGCACGCTCGAAGCAAGCGCCTTGGTCTGACGGTTGGAGGTGCCGGAGGCGACGATCACGCGGTCGAACAGACCGGTCAGATGGCTGGTGTTGAACACCTTGATGTCTTGCGCTTTCACGTCTTCGAGGGCGTCGACGATCGCGCGTTGCAGTTTGCGAATATCCATAGGGTTACCGGTGGTACAGATGATGTTGAAGAATATAGTCCCACACCGCGGTGGGGACATGGCTCGCGGCCTCGTTCTGTTGCTGGCCGCCGGCATGCTGGACAAGACGTTCGCGCAGATTCGCGCGGATATCGGTGGCCGAAACGTCGAAGGCCAGCGTGGTATCGATCAGCAGATGACCACAGGGTGTTGCTTGCAATACGTCCGCATTCGCGGTGCGCGCGGCGATCTCCACGGCGACGTCCGGTGCGATCGTGGCGAGATCGAAACCGGGCCGCGTCGACGCGCAGATATGCGCGAACTCGAACAGGCGCCGCCAGTCGCGCCAGGTGTCGAGCCGCACCAGCTGGTCGGCGCCGATCAGCAGCGCCAGCGAGGCTTGCGCTCCCACCTTCTCGCGCCAGCGTTGCAGCGTTTCGACGGTGTACGTCGGGCCGTCGTGTTCGATCTCGTCGGTGGCGACGCTCACCTTGACGCCCGGCAGCGCCAGCTCGCCGGCAGCGGCGCGGGTCATGGCGAGGCGGTCGGCAGCGGGTGAAACGTCCGGCTTTTGCCAGGGCTGGCCGGCTGGCAGCAACACCAGTTCGGTCAGTCGCAGCACCTCGGCGAACCGGCGCGCGAGCGCGAGATGGCCGTCGTGAATCGGATCGAAAGTGCCGCCAAGCAGGCCAATGCGGCGGGGCAGGGCAGCGGGGTGAGCGTGGTTCGGCTTCAGGTGAGAATCCTTTGTCGTGACGGCGCGCTCTGGTCCCGCGGGCTGGCTGGCGGCCAAACCCGTCAAGCCCACTCGCGCGGCACGAGGAAGTCGCTGTAAAGGCGTGCTTCCGGCGTGCCGGGTTCCGGCTGCCAGTTATAGCGCCAGTTCACCACAGGCGGCATCGACATCAGAATCGACTCGGTGCGTCCGCCGCTTTGCAGTCCAAACAGTGTGCCACGGTCGAAGACCAGGTTGAATTCGACGTAGCGGCCGCGCCGGTACGCCTGGAAATCGCGTTCGGCTTCGCCGTATGGCAGATTGCGGCGTTTTTCGATGATCGGCAAGTACGCTTTGAGGAAAGCGTCACCGACACTCCGGAGCATCGCGAACGACTGCTCGAAGCCCGGCTCCGAGAAATCGTCGAAGAATATCCCGCCGACGCCGCGCGCCTCGTTGCGGTGTTTGAGGAAGAAATACTCGTCGCACCAGCGCTTGAAGCGCGGGTACAGGTCCGCGCCGTAAGGCGTAAGCGCGTCGCGGCAGACGCGGTGGAAATGCTGCGCGTCTTCCTCGAAGCCGTAGTACGGCGTCAGATCCATGCCGCCGCCGAACCAGAATACCGGCGCTTCGCCGGCCTTGGTGGCGATCAGCAGGCGCACGTTCATATGCACCGTGGGGCAATACGGATTGTGCGGGTGCAGCACGAGCGACACGCCCATTGCCTCGAAGCCGCGTCCGGCCAGTTGCGGGCGCGCGGCGCTGGCCGAGCCCGGCAGCGCGTCCCCGGCGACGTCCGAAAAGCCGATGCCCGCGCGCTCGAAAAACTGCCCGCCTTCCAGGATCCGCGTCGTGCCGCCGCCGCGCAGCTTTTCGCCGGGAGCGCGTTGCCAGGCGTCGGTGGCGAACGGGGTGCCGTCGAACCCGCCGAGCGTGTCGGCGATGTGCGTCTGCAGGCCTTGCAGCCAGCTACGTACAGCCTGTACGTCGTAGTTCGGATCGGTCATGAATGCTGCGGTAAGGGCGGCGCGCCGGACGCGCCGCGGGTTCAGGGATGCGTCTCGAACGGATCAGTGTTTGCGGCTCAGCGCGCGATAACCGATGTCATGGCGATACTGCATGCCGTCGAACGAGATCTGGTTGATGGTCTCATACGCCACCGATTGCGCGCTGCGTACCGAGTCCGCCAACCCTACCACGCACAGCACGCGGCCACCCGACGTGGTCAGCTTGCCCTCCTTCAGCGTGGTGCCGGCATGGAAGGTCACGGAGTCGTCGGTCTCGGCCGGGATGTCGCTGATCCGGTCGCCCTTGCGCGGGTTGTCCGGATAATTGTGCGCGGCCAGCACCACGCCAAGCGCGGTGCGGCGATCCCATTCCAGCTCGACCGTGTCGAGCGTGCCGGCAATCGCCTGTTCCACCACCTTCGAGTAGTCGCCTTTCAGACGCGCCATGATCGGCTGCGTTTCCGGGTCGCCCATGCGGCAGTTGAATTCCAGCGTTTTCGGGTTGCCTTGCGCGTCGATCATCAGGCCGGCGTACAGGAAGCCGGTGAAGCGAATGCCTTCCTTCTCCATGCCCTGCACGGTAGGCAGGATGATTTCGCGCATCACGCGGGCGTGCAGTTGCGGCGTTATGATCGGTGCGGGCGAATAGGCGCCCATGCCGCCGGTGTTCGGGCCCTGATCGGCGTCGAGCAGACGCTTGTGATCCTGGCTGGAGGCGAGCGGCAGTACATGCTTGCCGTCCACCATGACGATGAAGCTGGCCTCTTCGCCGGCGAGGAATTCCTCGATCACGACGCGTGCGCCGGCATCGCCCAGCTTGTTGTCCGACAGCATCATGTCGACCGCGGCGTGGGCTTCTTCGAGCGTCTGCGCGACCACCACGCCCTTGCCGGCGGCGAGGCCGTCGGCCTTGATCACGATCGGTGCGCCTTTGGCGTCGAGGTAGGCGTGGGCGGCGGCGACCTCGGAGAAGGTTTCGTACTCGGCGGTCGGGATCGCGTGGCGCTTCATGAACGCCTTGGCGAAGTCTTTCGAGCTTTCGAGCTGCGCGGCTTCTTTCGTGGGCCCGAAAATCTTCAGACCACGCGAACGGAACAGATTGACGATGCCCGCGGCGAGCGGCCCTTCCGGCCCGACCAGCGTGAAGGCGATCTGCTCCTGCTCGACGAAATCGGCGAGCGCGGCCGGCTCGGTAATGTCGACGTTGCGCAGACGCTCGTCCTGAGCGGTCCCGCCATTGCCAGGCGCCACGTAGACGAGCTGGACCCGCGGCGATTGCGCGAGCTTCCATGCGAGCGCGTGTTCGCGACCGCCGGAACCGACGACGAGTAACTTCATGTGATTCCCCGAAGACTTAAAAACCATGAACGGCCAGCGTTTTGGCGCGAGCCGTGGATATCCGCAAGGTTCGCCCTGGGCGAACGGCTAACCTGGCGTGCCGGCTATGAAAAACGGTAGCCGGGCGCCTGGTTTGCAAAAAGGGTTTGCAAAAAGCGATGGCAAAACACCACACAGCCGACAGCACGTTCAGGCTGTGCCGTGCGCCGCGAACCACCCGTGGGCGCCGCGCGTGGCGCGCCCGAGGGACTTATTCGTCGGCGATCGCAGCGTTTGTGTAGACTTCCTGCACGTCGTCCAGATTTTCGAGCGCGTCGAGCAGCTTTTGCATCTTCACCGCGTCGTCGCCGGTGAATTCCACTTCCGTCTGGGGTTTCATCGTCACCTCAGCCAGTTCCGCCTTGAAGCCGGCGGCTTCCAGCGCGGTCTTCACCTTCGGGAAATCGTTCGGCGGGCAGAGCACTTCGATACTGCCGTCCTCGTTCGTCACCACGTCGTCGGCGCCGGCTTCGAGGGCCGCTTCCATCAGTTTGTCTTCCGCCGTGCCGGGCGCGAACAGGAACTGGCCGATGTGATCGAACATGAACGACACCGAACCGTCCGTGCCCATGTTGCCGCCGTTCTTCGAAAACGCGTGGCGCACTTCGGCGACGGTACGGGTGCGGTTGTCCGTCATGGTGTCGACGATCACCGCCGCGCCGCCGATGCCGTAGCCTTCGTAGCGGATTTCCTCGTAGCTTGCGCCATCGACGCCGCCGACGCCACGCTGAATCGCGCGGTTGACGTTGTCCTTCGGCATGTTGGCGTCATACGCCTTTTCGACGGCGAGCCGCAGACGCGGATTCGAGTCGATATCGCCTCCACCCATGCGGGCGGCCACCTGAATTTCCTTGATGAGCCGCGTCCAGACCTTGCCGCGCTTGGCATCGGCCGCTGCTTTCTTATGCTTGATGTTGGCCCATTTCGAATGACCCGCCATACCTTTCTCCATCGCGCGCGCCAGCGGGGCGCACGCATAGTGCAATTGTCGTTGCGATGTCGGGCGCTTTGCGAAGGTGCGCCTCGATGTCAGACCGGTCCCAGCTTGCGTTTCATGAGCCCGGCAATCGGGACCGGACCAGCCGTCTGGACGGCCCTGGGGGCCGCTGACCGCCTGCCGCGCGGTTGAGGCGGGGTGCTGCGCGCCGCACGCGCCTGAAGGTAAAGCGCGCTGCCGGCTTGCGCGGACCCCGTAAAGGCGCGATGCGCCGGGCGATTGTGCAAGTTGGGCCGCTCGATGAGCGGATGCGAATTTTATCATGCCGCGGGGCCGCGGCAGTGGGGCGAGCGGGGGAAACAGCGCTTCTGTCGACGCCCGGGGGACGTTTTTGTCGTTTTACGGCGCCACCCCGCCCGCCCCCATCCTCAGTTCTTCGTCCCAAACAGCCGGTCGCCGGCGTCGCCGAGGCCGGGCACGATATAGGCATGCTCGTTCAGATGCGAATCGAGCGAAGCCACAAACAGTTTCACGTCCGCGTGCGAGTCCTGGAATACCTGGACGCCTTCCGGCGCCGCCACCAGCGCGAGGAACATGATGTTTTCGCCCGGTACGCCGCGGCGCTTGAGCACATCTACCGCGTGCACAGCCGAGTAGCCGGTTGCCACCATCGGGTCGCACAGGATGAAGATGCGGTCCTCCAGGTCCGGCAGCCGCACCAGATATTCTACCGGCCGGTGATCGTCCGCGCGGTACACGCCGATATGGCCGACGCGCGCCGACGGAATCAGCTCCAGCAGGCCGTCCGACATGCCGACGCCCGCCCGCAGCACCGGCACGATCGCCAGTTTCTTGCCGGCGATCACCGGCGCGTCCACTTCGACGAGCGGGGTAGTGACGCGGCGCGTGGTCATCGGCAGATTGCGGGTGATCTCGTAGCCCATCAGCAGCGTGATCTCGCGCAGCAGTTCGCGGAACGTGCGGGTCGAGGTATCGCGGTCGCGCATGTGCGAGAGCTTGTGCTGGATCAGCGGGTGATCGAGGATGAAAAGATTCGGGAAACGGCTGTCCTGGGTCATGGCAAGAGCGCAAGCGCGGCAAGAGGAATCGGCTGGCGGCCGGGCCGGCCGGAAGAACCGGCCGGCGGGCGCGCCACGGTTGCAAGTTTACCGAAAGTAACGTCGGAAGATACCGGAGATTGTGGCGGATCCGGCGGCAGTCGGGCAGCGATTCTTCTAGAATCGGGGAAACCGGCCGCGCAGGCGGGCCTTCGTCGTCACAGCAAAAGGATCAGAACATGGACATGGGAATCGCAGGACGCACCGCGCTCGTCTGCGCGGCGAGCAAGGGACTCGGGCGCGGCTGCGCCGAAGCGCTCGCCGCCGAGGGCGTGAATCTGGTGATCGTCGCCCGCACGGCCGAGACGCTCGAGGCCACCGCCGCTCACATCCGCGCGCAAAGCGGCGTCGAGGTGAAGACCGTGGCCTGCGACATCACCACACCCGAGGGCCGTGCGGCGGCGCTGGCCGCCTGTCCGCAGCCGGATATCCTCGTCAACAACGCGGGCGGTCCGCCGCCGGGCGACTTCCGCAAGTTCACGCACGACGACTGGATTCGCGCGCTCGAAGCCAATATGCTGACGCCGATCGAGCTGATCCGCGCCACCATCGACGCCATGAGCGCGCGCGGCTTTGGCCGCATTGTCAACATCACGAGTTCCTCGGTAAAGGCGCCCATCGACGTACTGGGCCTGTCCAACGGCGCGCGCTCCGGGCTGACCGGCTTCGTCGCGGGCGTGGCGCGCAAGGTGGCGCGCGACGGCGTGACGATCAACAACCTGCTGCCGGGCCTGTTCGACACCGACCGCATCGCCACCACCTTCGACGCCCAGGCGAAGGCACAGAACATCTCCGTCGACGAAGCGCGCAAGCAGCGCATGGCGACGATTCCGGCAGGCCGCTTCGGCAATCGCGACGAATTCGGCCGTGCCTGCGCGTTTCTGTGCAGCGTGCATGCGGGCTATATCACCGGGCAGAACTGGCTGCTCGACGGCGGCGCTTATCCGGGAACCTTCTGAGCGGGCACCTTTCGAGCGGACCTCGCCGCACCGCTGCAACTCATCACAACAACACAACCGGTATCTGGAGTTCTTTACGTCATGACTACCCGCATCGCGCTGATCGCGCACGACCATAAAAAAGAGGCTATCGTCGAACTCGCGGGCGAGTATGTCGACACGCTGCGGCGCTGCGATATCGTCGCCACCGGCACGACCGGTGCGCGGATCGCCGACGCGCACGGACTGAACGTCGAGCGGATGCTTTCCGGCCCGCACGGCGGCGACTTGCAGATCGGCTCGCAACTCGCTGAAGGTCGCGTGGATATGGTGATCTTCCTGCGCGATCCGATGACGCCGCAGCCGCACGAACCGGACATCAACGCCCTCGTGCGCGCGTGCGACGTGCACAACGTGCCGTGCGCCACCAACATTTCGACCGCGCGGATGATTCTCGACGTGCTGAGACTGCGGCTCGCGCAAAAGGTCTGACGGTCAAACCACCTGGACACTACTTTGGAGACATGATGGTCAAGGCAATTCGTTTCGATAAGGCAGGCGGCCCGGAAGTGATGAAGTGGCTCGATGTCGAAGTGGGCGAGCCGGGCGACGGCGAAGTCCGCCTCAAACAGCATGCGGTGGGTCTGAACTACATCGACGTGTATTTCCGCACGGGGCTGTATCCGCTGCCGCTGCCGGGCGGTCTGGGTATGGAAGCGGCGGGCGAGGTCACCGCGGTGGGCGCCGGCGTCACGGATCTGAAGCCGGGTGACCGGGTTGCGTACGTGGCGCGTCCGCCGGGCGCCTACGCCCAGGAGCGCGTAATGCCTGCCGTGCAGCTCGTCAGGCTGCCGGATGCGTTGAGCTACGAACAGGGCGCCTCGGTGATGCTGCAGGGCCTGACCGCGCAGTATCTGCTACGCCGGACCTATCCGGTGAAGGCGGGCGACACCATCCTCATCCAGGCGGCGGCGGGCGGCGTCGGCCTGCTGGTGTGCCAGTGGGCCAAGGCGCTCGGCGCGACGGTGATCGGCACGGTCGGCTCGGACGAGAAGGCAGAGATCGCCAGGGCGCACGGCTGCGACCATGCCATCGTCTATACCCGCGAGAACTTCACGAAGCGCGTGCGCGAGATCACCAATGGCGCGGGCGTGCCGGTAGTCTACGACTCGATCGGCAAGGACACGTTTACCGCCTCGCTCGACTGCCTCGCGCCGCTCGGGCTGTTCGTGAGCTTCGGCAATGCATCCGGTCCGTTGCCGCCGATCGATTCCTCCGAATTCGCCGGACGCGGCTCGCTGTTCTTTACGCGTCCGACGCTGTTTACGTATATCGGCAAGCGCGGCGACTACGAGGCGATGTCGGCGGAACTGTTCGACGTGCTGGTGTCGGGCAAGGTCAAGAGCAGCATCAACCAGCGCTATCCATTGCAGGACGTCGGCAAGGCGCACGAAGACCTGGAAGGCCGTCGCACCACCGGCTCGACCGTGCTGCTGCCGTAAGCGCGCTTTTTCCCTCCAGCCCCTTCTGCGCGGGGCATCAGGCCGTTCCATCCCCACTGGAACGGCCTTTTTCGTTTACACGTTTTTTATACGGCACGCGCCATCTTTGACCAGGCCTTTACGCGGATCGGCATAACGTTCTACCCATCCAAAGTCCGCTACTGGAGAACACAAATGGATGTGCTGTACGTCGGGGGGATGGTGCTTTTTGCGGCGCTGACCTTTGCTTTGATTGCCGGCTGCGAGAAGTTGATGCAGTTCCGGCGTGGCCAGGGAGCACGCTCATGAGCTGGATCCTGTGGTTATCGGGCGCTGCCACCGCGCTGCTTTTCATATACCTGGTCTATGCGCTGCTGCGCGCGGAGGACATTGAATGAACTCGAACAATGTCCTGCAAATAGTTATTTTCCTGGTCGTGCTGCTCGCGGCCGCCGTGCCCGTCGGCCGTTACCTCACGGCGGTGATGGACGGCAGCTCTCGGGTGGTCCGCTTCGGTGGTCCGCTCGAGCGCTTGCTGTACCGCATCGCCGGAGTCGATTCGTCGACGGAAATGAGCTGGAAGCACTACGCGGTCGCCACCGTCGCGTTCAATGTGATCGGCGTGCTGTTCCTGTATCTGCTGTTGCGTATTCAAGGCTGGCTGCCGGGCAATCCGCAGCAGTTCGGCGCGATGTCGGTCGACAGCGCCTTCAATACGGCTGTCAGCTTCGTCACCAACACGAACTGGCAGGATTACACGCCTGAACAGACCGCCGGCTATCTGACGCAGATGCTCGGCCTGACGGTGCAGAACTTCCTGTCCGCCGCCACCGGCATCGTCGTGGTGATCGCGCTGATTCGCGGCTTTGCGCGTCATACGGCGCAGACCATCGGCAACTTCTGGGTCGACATCACGCGTGTCACGCTGTACGTGCTGCTGCCGATGGCCGCGATCGTCGCTGTCTTGCTGATGAGCCAGGGCGTGATCCAGAACTTCAAGGCGTATCAGGACGTGCCGACCCTGCAGACCACCACCTATGCCGCACCGAAGCTCGACGCGCAAGGCAATCCGGTGAAGGACGCGAAGGGTAACGCGGTGACGGTCGACACCAAGGTGACGACGCAGACCATCGCGATGGGGCCGGTTGCGACGCAGGAAGCCATCAAGATGCTCGGCACCAACGGTGGCGGCTTCTTCAACGCGAACTCGGCGCACCCATACGAAAACCCGACGCCGTTCAGCAACTTCCTGCAGATCTTCACCATGCTGATCATCCCGGCCGCGCTGTGCCTGGTGTTCGGCCGGATGATCATGGACCGCAAGCAGGGTATCGCCGTGCTCGCCGTGATGACGATTGCGTTTGCCGCTTGCGTGGTGGGTGAAATCAGCTCGGAGCAGGCTGGTAACCCGACGCTTGCCGCGCTGAACGTCGACCAGAGCGCCGGCGACCTGCAGCCGGGCGGCAACATGGAAGGCAAGGAAACGCGCTTCGGTATCGCGCAGTCGGGCATCTTCACGATCGCCACGACGGCGGCTTCGTGCGGTGCCGTCGACAACACGCACGATTCGCTGACGCCGCTTGGCGGCCTGTATCCAATGCTGTTGATCCAGCTGGGCGAGGTGATCTTCGGCGGAGTGGGCTCGGGGATGTACGGGATGCTCGTATTCGCGTTGCTTGCTGTGTTCGTGGCCGGTCTGATGATCGGTCGGACTCCTGAATATGTCGGCAAGAAGATCGAAGCGTATGAGATGAAGATGGTGTCGATCGTGGTGCTGCTCACGCCGCTGCTGGTGCTGGTGGGGACCTCGATCGCGGTGCTGACCGATGCCGGCAAAGCGGGCATCGCCAACCCCGGTCCGCATGGTTTCTCGGAAATTCTCTACGCCTTCAGTTCGGCGGCGAACAACAACGGCAGCGCGTTTGCGGGCCTGACGGTCAGCACGCCGTTCTACAACTGGCTGACCGGCATTGCGATGTGGTTCGGCCGCTTCGGCTCGCTGATTCCGGTGCTGGCGATTGCCGGGTCGCTCGCGGCCAAGAAGCGCCTGGCCGTGACCGGCGGCACGCTGCCGACGCATGGCCCGCTGTTTGTGGTGCTGCTGCTGGGCACCGTGCTGCTCGTCGGCGCACTGACGTACGTGCCTGCGCTCGCTCTTGGCCCAGGCGTCGAACATCTGATGATGATCGCCGGCCATTGATCCGGGCAACCAGGGAAAAACGAGGCTTCAATGACTGAACATAATGCAACGCGGTCCATGTTCGATCCGGCGCTGGTGCGTCCGGCGATCGTGGACTCATTCAAGAAACTCACGCCACGCACCCAGTTTCGCAACCCGGTGATGTTCTGCGTGTATGTCGGCAGCATTCTGACGACGATCCTCTGGATCGCCGCGCTGGGCGGCCAGGCCGAGGCGCCTGCGGGGTTCATCCTCGCGGTGTCGCTGTGGCTGTGGTTCACGGTGCTCTTTGCCAACTTCGCGGAGGCGCTCGCTGAAGGCCGTTCCAAGGCCCAGGCGGCGTCGCTTCGGAGTGCCAAGAAAGACGTGATGGCCAAGAAGCTCAACGAGCCGCATCCGAAGTCGCCGATCCGCATCATGACGGCTTCCGATCTGCGCAAGGGCGACGTCGTGCTGGTGGAAACCAACGACGTGATCCCGGCCGACGGCGAAGTGATCGAAGGCGTGGCGTCGGTGGACGAGTCGGCGATTACCGGCGAATCCGCACCGGTGATCCGCGAGTCGGGCGGCGACTTTTCGTCGGTGACGGGCGGCACGCGCGTGCTGTCCGACTGGATCGTCGTGCGCGTCACGGCGAATCCGGGCGAAGCCTTCCTCGACCGCATGATTGCGATGGTCGAAGGCGCCAAGCGTCAAAAGACGCCGAACGAAATCGCGCTGACGATCCTGCTGGTCGCGCTGACCATCGTGATGCTGCTCGCCACGGCGACGCTGCTGCCGTTCTCGATGTTCTCCGTCGAAGCGGTCAAGGCCGGTCATGTGGTGAGCATTACCGCGCTCGTGGCGCTGCTGGTGTGCCTGATTCCGACCACCATCGGCGGCCTGCTGTCCGCGATCGGCGTGGCCGGTATGAGCCGCATGATGCAGGCCAACGTGATTGCAACGTCGGGCCGCGCGGTGGAAGCCGCCGGCGACGTCGACGTGCTGCTGCTCGACAAGACCGGCACGATCACGCTCGGTAACCGTCAGGCTTCGACCTTCGTGCCGGCGCCGGGCGTCACCGAAGAAATGCTGGCCGATGCGGCGCAACTGTCGTCGCTGTCGGACGAAACGCCGGAAGGCCGCAGTATCGTCGTGCTCGCCAAGCAGCGCTTCAACATCCGCGCCCGCGATATGGCCTCGTTGCACGCCGTGTTCCTCGCCTTCACCGCGCAAACGCGCATGAGCGGCGTGGACCTGCCGGGCCGCGAGATCCGCAAGGGCGCCGCCGACGCCGTCAAGACTTACGTCGAAGCGAACGGCGGCCGTTATCCCGCGGAAGTGAATAGCGCGGTGGCCGAAGTGGCGCGCCGCGGCAGCACGCCGCTGGTGGTGGCGGAGAAGAACGAGCAGGGCGCGCGCGTGCTCGGCGTGATCGAACTGAAGGACATCGTCAAGGGCGGCATCAAGGAACGTTTCGCCGAACTGCGCAAGATGGGCATCAAGACCATCATGGTGACGGGCGACAACCGTCTGACGGCCGCCGCCATTGCAGCGGAAGCGGGCGTGGACGACTTCCTCGCGGAAGCCACCCCGGAAGCCAAACTGACGACGATCCGCGCGCACCAGGCCGAAGGCAAACTGGTGGCGATGACCGGCGACGGCACCAACGACGCACCGGCGCTGGCGCAAGCCGACGTCGCGGTGGCGATGAATACCGGCACGCAGGCGGCGAAGGAAGCCGGCAACATGGTCGACCTCGATTCGAACCCGACCAAGCTGATCGAGATCGTCGAAATCGGCAAGCAGATGCTGATGACGCGCGGCTCGCTGACGACGTTCTCGATTGCCAACGACGTCTCCAAGTATTTCGCCATCATTCCGGCCGCGTTCGCCAGCACCTATCCGGCGCTGAACCGGCTGAACGTGATGCACCTGGCGACGCCGGCCTCGGCCATCATGTCGGCGGTGATCTTCAACGCGCTGATCATCGTGCTGCTGATTCCGTTGGCGCTGAAGGGTGTGAAGTACCGGCCGCTCGGCGCCTCGATTCTGCTGCGCCGTAATCTGCTGGTGTATGGCCTCGGCGGGATCATCGTGCCGTTTATCGGCATCAAGCTGATCGACATGGTACTGGCCGCGCTCGGCTGGGTTTAACAGGCTGCGTCCGGCGGCGTGGGCTGCCGGGCGTGTCTAACAGGATTGCCAATCATGAAACTTTTTCGTCCGCTTATCGTGATCTTTGTCGTGCTGTCGGCTATCACCGGGCTGGCTTATCCGGCTGTGATGACCGCCATCGGCCAGACCGCATTCCACGATCAGGCCAACGGCAGCATGATCGAACAGAACGGCAAGGTGGTCGGCTCGAAGCTGATCGGCCAGCAGTTCGATGCGCCGCAGTATTTCTGGGGCCGTTTGTCGGCGACCAGTCCGAATCCGTACAACGGCTCGGGTTCGAGCGGCTCGAACCTCGGCCCGACCAACCCGGCCCTGTCCGATGAAATCAAGGGCCGGCTCGACGCCCTGAAGGCCGCCGGCACCGATATGTCGAAGCCGGTGCCGATCGACCTCGTGACCTCGTCGGGCAGTGGTCTCGATCCGGAAATCACCCCGGCTGCTGCCGCCTACCAGGTGGCCCGCGTGGCGGCGGCGCGCAAGATGGCGCCGAACGACGTGCAGGCGCTGGTCGAGCGCTACACGAGCGGCCGTCAGTTAGGTGTGCTGGGCGAAGCGCGCGTCAACGTGCTGGAACTGAATCTCGCGCTCGACGCCGCGCATCAAGGCTAACCGGCGGATATGGCAAGGACGGCGCCCGCTGCGGCGCCGTCTTTGGCTTTTGTAGAGCGCGCTGTATCATCGAACAGAACCATAACAAATCCCATCGCATGAACCGACCCGATCCAGACGAGCTGCTCGACAAGCTGCAGCGCGACGAAGAAAAGCGCCAGCGCGGCAAGCTGAAAGTATTTTTCGGCGCGTCGGCCGGGGTGGGTAAGACGTATGCGATGTTGCAGGCCGCGAAGCGCCGCAAGGACGACGGCGTGGATGTGGTGGTGGGAATCGCCGAAACGCACGGCCGCGGCGAAACCGCAGCGCTGCTCGAAGGCCTCGACGTTCTGCCGCTCGCGCATATCGAATATCGCGGCCGCAAGCTCGCCGAATTCGATCTCGATGCCGCGCTCGCGCGCAAGCCGCAACTGATCCTCGTCGACGAACTCGCGCATTCGAACGTGCAGGGCGCGCGTCATCTGAAGCGCTGGCAGGACGTCTACGAACTGCTCGACGCGGGCATCGACGTCTACACCACGGTCAACGTCCAGCATCTGGAAAGCCTCAACGACGTGGTCGGACAGATCACCGGCATCCGCGTCTGGGAGACGGTGCCCGACCGCGTGTTCGATCGCGCCGACGAAGTCACGCTGGTCGACTTGCCGGCCGAGGAACTGCTCGACCGCATGCGCGACGGCAAGGTCTACATGGCGCAGCAGGCCGAGCGCGCCGTGCGCAACTTTTTTCGCAAGGGCAACCTGATTGCGCTGCGCGAACTCGCGCTGCGCCGCACGGCTGACCGGGTCGATGCGCAGATGCGCGAGTATCGCGCCGATCGTTCCATCCAGCGGATCTGGCAGGCACGCGAGCGGCTGCTGGTGTGCGTGGGTCCCGGTCCCGAAGCGCCGCTTCTGGTACGTGCGGCGGCGCGGCTCGCGGCGGCCCTGAAGGCCGACTGGCTCGCGGTGTATGTGGAAACGCCGAAGCTGCAACGGCTGCCGGAAGCGCGCCGCGAGCGCACGCTGAACGCCCTGAAACTCGCTGCCGAACTCGGCGCGGAAACGGCCACGCTGGCGGGCACGGACGCGGTGGCCGCGTTGATCGGCTATGCGCGGGTGCGCAACGTTTCGAAGCTGGTGGCGGGCGCATCGGCGCGCGCGGGTCTCACGCGCTGGCTGCGCCGGCCGCTCGGCGAGCGCATCGCGGAATGCGCGGGCGACCTCGACCTGACCTTGATCCGCGCGTCGTCGGAGCGCGACGGCCTGGAACGCCGCACGACGCTCGATCAAGGCGTCAATGCGTGGCGCGAGGCGCTCTCCGCGGCGCGCGAACGGCGCTCGCCGCTCAGCGCGTATGGCTGGGCGCTGACCGTCTGCATGGGCATCACGGTGATTGCCAGCCAGCTATTCGACCATATCGACCCCGCCAACCTCGTGATGCTGTATCTGCTCGGCGTGATCTTCACGGCTGTGCGGCTGGGGCGCGGGCCGGGCGTGGTGCAGTCGTTCGTGAGCGTGGCGGCGTTCGATTACTTTTTCGTGCCGCCGCGCATGTCGTTTTCGGTGTCCGACACGCAGTATCTGCTGACTTTCTTCAGCATGTTGCTGACCTCGCTGGTGATCAGTCATCTGACTTCGAGCCTGCGCCGCGAGGCCAGCGTCGCGCGCCGCCGTGAGCAGCGCACCGGCGCAATGTATGCGATGGCGCGTGAACTGGCGGCCGCGCTGACGATGGAGCAGATCGTCGGGATCGGCAGCCGGCATGTCAGCGAAGTGTTCGGCGCGCGCGTGGCGATCCTGTTGCCGGATAGCGCGGACCAGGTGAAGCAGAAGATCGAAGATCCGGATGCCGCGGTGACGCTGGAAGGCGAGGCGCTTGATATCGACGTCGGCCAGTGGGTCTACGATCAGCAAAAACCGGCCGGCCATGGCACCGACACCTTACCCGCCGCCGCCGCGCTGTATCTGCCGCTCAAGGCGCCGATGCGCACCCGCGGCGTGCTGGCGGTGGTGATGCGCGACGAGCGCGAACTCGCCGTGCCGGAACAGCAGCGCATGCTCGACGCCTTCGCCGCGCAGATCGCGCTCGCGGTGGAGCGCGTCCATTACGTCGACATCGCCCGCGATGCGCTCGTCAACATGGAATCGGAGCGGCTGCGCAATTCGCTGCTGTCGGCGATTTCGCACGATTTGCGCACGCCGCTGACGACGATCGTCGGCTTTTCGTCGATGCTCGCCCAGAGCCGCGAAGGCCAGGCCGTCAGGGAACCCGGCGATGATCTCGTGGAAGCCATCCACGAAGAGGCGCTGCGCATGACCGGCATCGTCACCAATCTGCTCGATATGGCGCGGCTTCAGGCGGGCGGCCTGCAACTGAACCGGCAGTGGTCGCTGCTCGAGGAAACCGTGGGCGCCGCCCTGCGTGCATGCCGGCGCGTACTGGCGAGGCATCCGGTGCAGGTCAGGCTCGCGCCCGATCTGCCGTTGCTGCAGCTCGACGCGGTGTTGATGGAGCGGCTGTTCTCGAACCTGTTCGAAAACGCCGCGAAGTACACCGCGGCCGACACGCCGCTCACGATCGGCGCGGATGTTATCGACGAGGACGGCAAGCCGTTCGTGCGCGTCACCGTCGACGATACCGGGCCGGGTCTGCCGGTCGGCATGGAAGCACGCGTGTTCGAGAAATTTACGCGCGGTGAGAAAGAGTCGGCCAAGCCCGGCATCGGATTGGGTCTCGCGATCTGCCGGGCGATTGTCGAGGCGCACGGCGGTACGATTGGCGCACTGAACCGGCTGGCGAGCGACGGCCGTGTCGAAGGCGCGCGTTTCTGGTTCAATCTGCCCGTGGAGACGCCGCCGCCCGCGCCTGACGCGCTGGAAGACGACGAAGCTGCGCTCGGCGAAGCGCAGGCGCCCGGGTCGCTGCATGATCCAGCGCAGGCGACGTCGGGCGAACCGGCCGGCGTGGTGCCTGTTGAGTCGTCACGCGAGTCGTCCCCCGAATTGTCCCCTGAGCAGACTTCGAAGCCCACCCATGAGTGACCCGAGCATTACCGTCGTCCTGATCGAAGACGAAAAACAGATTCGTCGTTTCGTGCGTGCCTCGCTGGAAGGCGAGGGCATCGTCGTCCATGATGCCGAGACCGGCAAGCAGGGGCTCGTCGAAGCGGCGACGCGCAAGCCCGACCTGGTAATCGTCGATCTGGGCCTGCCCGATACCGACGGCCTCGACGTGATCCGCGAACTGCGCGGCTGGAGCGACCTGCCGGTGATCGTGCTGTCGGCACGCACTCAGGAAGCCGAAAAAGTCGCCGCGCTCGACGCCGGCGCCGACGACTACCTGACCAAGCCGTTCGGCGTCTCCGAATTGCTGGCGCGAATTCGCGCCCACATGCGCCGACGCAACCAGGGCGGCGCCAATGAGTCGCCGCAGGTGCATTTCGGCGCGGTGATGGTCGATCTGGCGCTGCGCCAGGTAACGCGCGACGGCGCCGCGATCCATCTGACGCCCATCGAATACCGGCTGCTGGCCACCCTGGTGCGGCACGCCGGCCGCGTGCTGACACACCGCCAGCTGCTGCGCGATGTGTGGGGACCGTCGCATGTGGAGAGCCATCACTATCTGCGTATTTACATGGCGCATCTGCGGCAGAAGCTGGAGCGCGACCCGGCGCAGCCGGAGCATATCATCACGGAAACGGGCGTGGGCTATCGGCTGGTCGGGGCGGTTTAGCGACGACCTCCGGCGCTCAGCGGCCGCCCGAGCCGCCCGAATCCTGATTTTGATATAATTACAGTCCGTAAGGACGGCCTTACGCATTCGCATCGAACGGGGACGGCCCCATCTGAACAATGGAGTCGTTTCATGTCCTGGTTTCTTCTGCTGATTGCCGGTTTGCTCGAAGTGGCGTGGGCGGCCGGTCTCAAGACCTCCGAAGGCTTTACCCGCCTGTGGCCCTCTGTCTTCACAGTGGTGACGGCGCTCGGCAGCTTCGCGCTGCTCACCCTCGCGATGCGCCATTTGCCGCTCGGCACGGCCTACGCCGTGTGGACCGGCATTGGCGCGGTGGGCGCGTTTATCTTCGGCATTGTCATCATGGGCGAGGCGCTGACGATGGCGCGGGTGGCGAGCGCCGCGCTGATCGTGGTGGGCCTGATCGGTCTGAAACTCTCCTCCGCGTGACGATTTGACGACTTTTGCGCCGCGAAATTGCACGCCGCTCTGCGGTCTGCGAATTAACGTGGCTATAATGAAGTCGATCTCAATTTGATGAACGTGTCCCGCGTCCGGCTTGGCGCGGGTCTGGCGGCTTTGCTGCAGTGGGCAGGGTAGTTCCTCTGCACGGCAAAGCGCCCGGCACGCGTAGCGCGCCTGGAGGCGGCCATGCTTGAACCACTCTCGCTTGCGGCGGGCCTGTCCTGGGGCAGCGGCCTGCGCCTCTACCTCACGGTACTGTTAGCCGGCGTGTTCGCGCGCTTCGGCATCGTCCATCTGCCTGATACCTTGTCCGCGCTGGCTTCGCCGTGGGTGATCGGGGTGGCGGCGGTGCTCACGGTCACTGAGTTTCTGGCTGACAAGATTCCCGCCTTCGATTCCCTCTGGGACGCCATTCATACCTTTATCCGCATTCCGGCCGGCGCCGTACTGGCTGCCGGCGCGCTCGGCCATGCCGATCCGGCCCTTCTGACCGTGGCCGCGCTGGCCGGCGGCACCCTGGCCGGCACGGCGCATCTGGCGAAGGCCGGCACTCGCGCGCTGATCAATCTCTCGCCGGAACCGGTGTCGAACGTCGTGACTTCGGTTGCCGAAGACGGGCTCGTGTTCGGCGGGCTCCTGTTGGCGCTGTTCGTGCCGCTGCTGTTCCTCGTGCTGATGATCGGCTTCCTGATGCTGGCGGCCTGGGCGCTGCCGCGTCTGTGGCGCGGCGTGCAGGGCGGCTTTCGCGGCATGGCGACTCACATGGTGTCGCGTCTTGCCAGGAGTCGGCACGATTGAGCGATCCGGCACGCAGTTCAGTGGCGCCGGTTGTGCCCGCCGCGCGCGTGGCGGGGCGGCGGCGGTTTACCGGGGCGGATCTGCTGCGCCAGTCGGTGCGCATGGCGGCCCGCGACTGGCGCGCCGGCGAACTGACCATGCTGCTGCTCGCGCTGGTGCTGGCCGTGGCCGCGCTGTCGAGCGTCGGTTTCCTCGCCGACCGTCTGCACCAGGGGCTCGAACGCGATGCGCGGCGCATGATCGGCGCCGATTTCATCGTGCGCTCCGACCATCCTGTCGATCCCCAATTCGGCAATGAGGCCAAAACGCTTGGCCTGCAGACGGCGACCACCGCCATTTTCCCCAGCATGATCAGTTCGACGAGCGCCCAGCCGTTGTCGCGGCTGGCGGCGCTCAAGGCGGTGTCGCCGGCGTATCCGTTGCGCGGCGCGCTGCGCATCGCCACCGCGCCGGACGCGCCGGATCATCCTGCCCAGGGGATTCCCGCGCCCGGCACGGTGTGGGCCGACCAGGCGCTGCTCGATTCGCTGAAGGTGCATGTCGGCGATCCCGTGAAGGTCGGCAACCGGACCTTCAGGATTGGCGCGATCATCACGCGCGAACTGGATCGTGGCTTCGGCTTCGTCAATTTCTCCCCACGACTGATGCTGCGTGACGACGAAGTGGCGTCCACCGGCCTGATCGTGTTCGGCAGCCGGGTGACGTACCGCTTGCTGGTGGCGGGCGACCGCGGGCCGGTCGAACAATTCGCCGCGTTCGCCCACGCCCGCGTCGACGACGGCAAGATGCGCGGCGTCGCGCTCGAATCGCTGAAGGACGGCCAGCCGCAGGTGCGCGAGACGCTCGATCGTGCGAGTCATTTCCTGACCCTCGTGTCGCTGCTGACGGCGATGCTGGCCGCGGTCGCGATTGCGATGGCCGCGCATCGCTACATGCGCCGGCATCTGGACGGCTGCGCGGCGATGCGTTGTCTCGGCGTCAGCCAGCGCACGCTGCGCTCGCTGTTTCTGCTGGAGTTTCTTGGGCTCGGCCTGCTCGGCGGGGCGATCGGCGTGCTGCTCGGCTATGCCGGGCATCTGGCGTTGCTGAGTTGGCTCGGCAGTCTGATCGACGTGGTGCTGCCGTATCCCACCGCGTGGCCGGCGCTCGAAGGCATTGCCGCCGGTCTGGTGCTGCTGCTTGGTTTCGCGCTACCGCCGCTGTTGCCGCTGACGCGCGTGCCACCGGTGCGCGTGCTGCGCCGCGAGTGGGGCGAGGAAGGGCGCACGGCGTGGGCCGCGTATGCGCTGGGAATCGTGCTGTTCGCCGGATTGCTGATTGTCGCGGCGGGTGAACTGAAGCTGGGCGGCATCGTCGCCGGCGGCTTTGCGGTTGGCTTGCTGGTATTCGCGGCAATCGCGCGGCTCGCGTTGTGGGGCGCCGCGCGCATCGTGCGCAGCGAGCGTTTCAATGTGGGAATCGGCTGGCGTTACGCGCTGGCCTCGCTCGAACGGCGCAGCAGCGCGAGCGCGTTGCAGATCACCGCGCTGGGCATCGGCTTGATGTGCCTGCTGCTGATCGCCATGACGCGCAACGATCTGGTCGAAGGCTGGCGCAAATCGACGCCGCCCGACGCGCCCAACCAGTTCATCATCGACATCCAGCCCGATCAGCGCGCCGGCGTCGCGCAATACCTCACGAGCCACGCCGTGCCCAATGCCGTGCTCGAACCGATGGTGCGCGGCCGCCTGATTGCGATCAACGGCAAGCCGGTCAATCCGGACCAGTACAAGAGCGACGAAGCCAAGCGCCTCGTCGACCGCGAATTCAACCTGTCGTACCGGACCACGCTGCCCGACGACAACCGCATCGTCGCCGGCAACTGGTATGGCGAGACGAAAGCGCCGCAGATTTCCATCGAAGAGGGGCTGGCGAAAACCCTCCACGTCAAGGCCGGCGATTCGCTGCGTTTCGACGTGACCGGCTTGCAGGTCGATGCGCCCGTGACGAGCGTGCGCAAGCTCGATTGGGGCTCGTTCAAGGTTAACTTTTTTGTGCTGATGCCGCCCGCCGCCCTGCAGGATTTCCCGGCGAGCTTCATCACGAGTTTCCATTTGCCGCCGGAGAAAAGCGCCACCATCGACGGCCTGATCGCTGCCTATCCGAATCTCACGGTGATCGACGTCGGCCCGATCCTCGCGCAGATGCAGCGCATGCTGGAGCAGGTGATCGGCGCGGTGCAGTTCCTGTTTGCCTTCACGCTCGCGGCGGGCGTGCTGGTGCTGTATGCGGCGCTGGCCGGCACGCGCGACGAGCGTATGCGAGAATCCGCGCTGCTGCGCGCCCTCGGCGCGTCGCACCAGCAGGTGCGCGCGGTGCAGGTGGCGGAGTTCATTGCCGTGGGCGCGCTGGCCGGCCTGATGGCGGCGATCGGCGCGCAGGTGGTGGGCTGGCAGCTCGCCACGCGGGTGTTCTTCTTCTACCTGAACTTCGATCCGTGGCTGCTGCCCGCCGGCATCGTGGCAGGCATCGCCTGCGCCGGTGTGGGCGGCTGGATCAGCCTGCGCCACGTGCTGTCGCGGCCGGCGTTGCAATCCTTGCGCGACGCCTGACCTTTCCTTTTTGCAGATTGCAGTTGACCGAATGACCGATCCAAACGACGAAGCCGCGGCCCAACCGACGGCCTTCGAACTGGTGGGCGGCGAGGCGCGCGTGCGCGAACTCATCGACCGCTTTTATGACCTGATGGACCTCGAGCCCGAATTTGCGGGCATCCGCGCGCTGCATCCACCCACGCTCGACGGCTCGCGCGACAAGTTTTTCTGGTTCCTGTGCGGTTGGCTGGGCGGCCCCGATCATTACATCAGCCGCTTCGGCCATCCGCGTCTGCGCGCGCGTCATCTGCCGTTTGCGATTGCGTCGAGCGAGCGCGATCAGTGGCTGCGCTGCATGGCGTGGGCGATGGAGGATGTCGGCTTATCCGAGCCGTTGCGCGAGCGGCTGCTGCATTCGTTCTTCGAGACGGCGGACTGGATGCGCAATCGGCCGGGTTGATACCGAGGCGGGTCCTGGCATCGGGCCGTGTGAACGGGACCGTGCGAGTCAGGTGGCCTGGTCTTTCGACCGGTACGGCGACGCCGCCGGCCTGTCCGATTGGCCGTTCGGCCAGCTTCCGGGCGGCTGGGCGGGTCGGCATAATGAGCTTCCACAGCAAGACTGGATAGAGGCAGCCACCATGACAACACGCGCACTGTTTCGCGACGACGCCTACCTGACGCGCTGCGAGGCCACGATTACCGCCATCGACGAGCAGGGCGTCCATCTCGACCAGACCGTGTTCTATCCGCTCGGCGGCGGCCAGGCGGGTGATGCCGGCGTGCTGACGCTGGAAGACGGCACCCGCATCGAGATCGCGGATACCCGCAAGGCTAAATTCGAGGGCGCGACGCCCGATGACGCGGTGCATCTGCCTGCGGCGGGACAGGAGGCGCTGCTGGCGCGTCTTGCGCCCGGCACACGCGTCACGGCGGAGATCGACTGGACGCGCCGCTATCGGCATATGCGTTTGCATACCGCGAGTCATCTGATGTGCGCGGTGCTGCCGTATGCCGTCGACGGTTGCAGCATCACCAGCGATTACGCGCGTCTCGATTTCGCGACCGTGGAGCCGATCGAACGCGAGAGGGTCGATGCGCGGCTCGCGGAGCTGGTGGGCGGCGCGCACGGCGTCGTCACCGAATGGATCACCGACGAGCAGATGGCCGCGCGTCCCGAACTGGTCCGCACGATGAGCGTGAAGCCGCCGATGGGGCTGGGCCGCGTGCGTCTCCTGCGTATCGAAGGCGTCGATCTGCAGCCGTGCGGCGGCACGCATGTGCGCAACACGCAGGAAATCGGCGCGGTGCGGGTGGGCAAACTCGAGAAGAAAAGCGCGCGCACGCGCCGGCTGGTGCTGGAATTCGCATGAGCGAGGAGGCGTCCGGCCGGTCCTCCGGTTCTGCGGCGTATGACAGCCACGCCGAATACGCTGAACACGCCGATTACGCCGCGCTCGACCAGCGCGCGCATGCGATCCTCGATTGCTGGTTCGGGGCGCCGGGTTCCGCGAGCTTCGGACAAGACCGAAAACTCTGGTTCGCACGCGACACGGCATTCGACGCCACGTTGCGCGAGCGCTTCGGCGCGCTGCTCGAAGCGGCAGGGCAGGGCGCGCTGGATACGTGGATGGATACGCCATCCGGCGCGTTGGCACTCGTTGTCCTGCTCGATCAGTTCTCGCGCAATATCCATCGCGGCACGGCGCGCGCATTCGAAACCGACCACCATGCACTGAGGATTGCCAGGCATGCGGTCACGAACGGCTTCGATCTACGCCTGCCTGGCCTCTTTCACCGCGCCTTCGTGTATATGCCGTTCGAACATGACGAGTCGCTCGACAGCCAGCGCGAAGCGGTGCGGCTTTTCAAGCCGTTTGAAGGATTACCGCACGGCGGCGCGAGTTATTATCGCTCGGCGCTGCGGCATGCGGCGATCATCGAACGCTTCGGGCGGTTTCCGCATCGCAATGCGCTGCTCGGGCGGGAGTCTACGGAAGAAGAGGTGGCTTTTCTGCGCGGGCCTGGGTCGTCGTTCTGATCGAACGACCTGGCAAACCTTAGCGGCCGCCCGCCACGTCGAGCAACGCGCCGGTGACATAGGACGCGGCATCGCTTAACAACCAGACGATGGTCTGCGCGACTTCATCGGCGCTGCCGGGACGGCCTAGCGGCGTCTGCGAGCCCAACACCGCGGCGCGGTCCGGACGGCCGCCGCTCGCGTGGATCTCGGTGTCGATCAGGCCGGGACGCACTGCATTCACCCGCACGCCTTGCGGTCCCAGTTCCTTGGCGAGTCCGATGGTCAGTGTGTCGACCGCGCCTTTCGAGCCGGCATAGTCGACATACTCGTTCGGTGCGCCCAGCCGCGCCGCCGCCGACGAAATATTGACGATCACGCCGCCTGCGCCGCCGCGGTCCTTCGACATCCGTCGTGCGGCTTCGCGGGCGCACAGATAGGCGCCGAGGACGTTGACGTCGAAGATGCGCTGCAGGCGCGCCAGATCCATGTCGGCGAGTGGCATGCCGGGGGCGACGATGCCCGCGTTGTTCACCAGCGCGTCGAGCCGTCCGAATGCGTCGACCACCGCGTCGAACATGCCAATCACGTCCGCTTCGCTGGCGACATCGCCCTGGATCACGCGGGCATGGCCGCCGGCGCGAACGACTTCGGCCGCGGTTTCCTGCGCCGCCGCTTCGTTTTGCGTGTAGTTCACGCCCACCGACCAGCCGAGCCCGCCGAGCAGCCGTGCCGTCGCGCGGCCGATGCCGCGGCTCGCGCCGGTAATCAGAACCGCTTTCGTCATGCTTGCCTCGTGAATTACGCCGTGGCGTCGCTCAAACCGCCTGGCGGTTATCGGCCCACTTGTCGTTGGCAGGCGGTTGATAGGCCTTGAGCCTCGCGATCAAGGCAGCCGGATTGGACTCGATCTGCAAAATATCGAGATAGGTCTGGCGCATGAAACCTTCCTCGACCGTATGCGCGAGCATCGAAATCAGCGGATCGTAATAGCCGTCGATATTGAGCAGCGCCACCGGCTTCTGGTGATAACCCAACTGCGCCCAGGTATAAACCTCGAACAGTTCTTCGAAGGTGCCCACGCCGCCCGGCATGGCGACAAATGCATCCGAGAGGTCCGCCATCATCTTTTTGCGGTGGTGCATATCGGGCACGACGTGCAATTCCGTCAGGCCGTTATGGCCGACTTCCTTATTGACGAGCAACTCGGGGATCACGCCGATGGCGCGGCCGCCCGCTTGCATCACCGCATCGGCGATGGTTCCCATCAGGCCGACCTTGCCGCCGCCATAGACCAGCGCGAGGCCGGCTTCGACCAGTGCGCGCCCGAAGCCGCGGGCGGCTTCGGCGTACAGCGGTTTGGCTCCCAGCGCGGAGCCGCAATAGACACACACCGACTTCATGTTCAGACGTCCTTCGGTTCGTTGCGCGGCGCGGCGCCTTCTTTCTGCGGCAGGTAGTCGTAGAACTCGCGCTTGGGCAGCTTGCCGGAGATCAGGTCGTCGAACAGTTGCCGCGAGCGGCCGCGCAGATACGGCGCCATCAGCGAGACGATCTGCACGCTGACCTGATGCAGTTCGGCGCGGATCGCTTCCTGTTCGTTGTACTTGCGCGGATTCATCACAAATTGATACGACAGCCAGTACGTGCCGATCACGCCCACATTGGTGGCGATTACGTTCAGTTCGTCAGGCGTTGCGACCATTTCGCCGTCCGCGACGAGCTGGTCGCAGAACTGGCTGGCAAAGCGCACCTTGTGGCTGATGATCTGCTTGAAGTGTGTTTCCAGCGTGCGGTTGCGCGCCAGCAGATCGTTCAGATCGCGATATAGGAAACGGTAGCGCCATGTGAAATCCACCATGTACTGCAGATAGGACCACATCTCGTCGATCGTCGCGCGGTGATCGTCCGGAAAGCGCAGACGTTTTTCGATCTCCTGCTCGAACTGGCTGAAGATGCTGTTGATGATGTCGTCTTTGTTGCGGAAGTGGTAGTACAGGTTGCCCGGACTGATTTCCATTTCCTCGGCGATCGTCGTCGTCGTGACGTTCGGCTCGCCGATCTCGTTGAATAGCTTCAACGACAGTTCGAGAATCCGTTCGCGGGTGCGGCGGGGAGGTTTGGCTTCCATGTCGTCCGGCCCAGGTAACGCCGGCTGGCCGCGCGGCGGCGTGCCGCTGCTGCGTGATCCACCCTGGCGGTTAGTATTTTTGAGAGTCTGTCGGACGATTATAAACCGACCGTTCTCATACCTAGGTCCGAGTCAGGGTTTTCACGCCGCCGTGTCGGACGGGCGTTTTTGCCTGACATTCACAGCCACGCCCTGATCCAGTGCACCAGCAGCGGCCCGACAATCAGCACCCACGTCATCAGACACATACCGAGCGCCACCATCACGGCCGCGCTGCCGAGGTCCTTGGCGCGCCGCGACAACTCGTGACGTTCGAGCGAGATCCGGTCAATGGCGGCCTCGACGCTCGAATTCAGCAGTTCGACGATCAGCACCAGCAGCACCGAGCCGAGCAGCAGCACGCGGCTCACCGGGTCGACGGGGACGAGCACGCCGCACGGCACGAGAATCGCGGCGAGCGTCAATTCCTGGCGAAACGCGCTTTCTTCGCGGATTGCGACCTGAAAACCCGCCAGCGAGTTTTTCATCGCGTGCCAGGCGCGCGTGAGCCCGCGATTGCCCTTGTACGGATTGAACGGCAGCGGCGCGAGCGGATCGTCGGGACCGAGCGGTTCGTGGGCGTCCGCATGTGACGAGTTGGCCGATGCCGTGGCGGACGCGCTATGGCGGGACGACGGCACGGCTTGCGGCGGCCGTGCCGCGCCGTTCACCCGGCCGTCAGGTGTGCCGTCCGGCGGCGCATCCGTGTCGTGCACGTCGTCGAATGGCTCGACGCTGCTGGCGTTCGTCTCGACGGAATGCAGCGCGCCGCGCGGGGCTCGCCGGACGCTGGAAGTTCTCGCTCGCATGGGCGGCTTGGCGGGGCGCATCACGCGGCCGCGCTCTCCTCGCTGAACGAGGAAGGACGCGGCAGCGGCTTCAGGTGAGCGGCGAACTGTTCGGACGCCGCCGTCCACGAGAAGCGCTCAGCCCAGGCGCGAGCATGATTGCGGTCGATTTTCAGCGCTTCCAGGCAGGCTTCGCGCAGGTCTTCGTTCATGGCGCCGGCGCCGCCGTCGCCCAGCACGTCGATCGGGCCGGTGACCGGATAGGCCGCCACTGGCGTGCCGCAGGCGAGCGCCTCGAGCAGCACGAGGCCGAAGGTATCGGTGCGGCTCGGGAACACGAACACGTCAGCGGCGGCATACACCTTGGCCAGCTCGGCCTGGGTCAGCACGCCCAGATAGTTCACGCTCGGGTAGCGCGATTTCAGTTCGGCAAGCGCCGGGCCTTCGCCGGCCACCCACTTCGAACCGGGTAGATCGAGCTTGAGAAACGCTTCGACGTTCTTTTCCACCGCCACGCGTCCGACGTAGAGGAAGATGGGCCGTGCCGTGTTGAGTACCTTGGAATCCATCTGGTGGAAGATATCAAGGTCGACGCCACGCGTCCACAGCACCACATTCGTGAAGCCGAATTTTTCCAGGTCGGTCTTGACGACCGGCGTCGGCGCCATCACCGCCAGCGAGGCTTTGTGGAACCAGTGCAGGAATTTGTACGTGGCGGCGAGCGGAATGCCGAAGCGCGCCTGCACGTATTCCGGAAAGCGCGTGTGATAGGCGGTCGTGAACGGCAGCTTGTGTTTGATGGCGTAAGCGCGCGCGGCCATGCCGAGCGGGCCTTCGGTGGCAATGTGCAGCGCGTCCGGCGCGAACCCGTCGATGCGCTCGTGCAGCTTGCGCTTCGGGAACAGCGAGAGGCGGATTTCCGGATAGGTCGGGCAGGGAATCGTCTTGAATTCGAGCGGCGTCAACAGGTCGACACGGTGGCCAAGCGCGGTGAGCTCGCGGGTCGTGTTCTTCAGCGTGCGGACCACGCCGTTGACCTGCGGCTCCCATGCATCGGTGACGATCATGATCTTCATCGGTTTTGGCCCAATAGAAGTTAAAAGGATGACGCGGGGACTGCTTACATGGCCAACCAGCCTCAGGCGGTGGCGCGGGCCTTTTGCGCGCTGACTTCAGGCGAGCGCATCACGGTCCAGTAGATCACCTTGAGTTCACCTTCGAAGGTCTCGACCAGCGCCGACAGGCTTTCCACCCAGTCGCCGTCGTTGCAATACAGCACGCCGTCGATGTCACGAATTTCCGCCTTGTGGATGTGGCCGCACACCACGCCGTCGCAACCGCGGCGGCGCGCTTCGTCGGTCATCACACGTTCGAACGAGGAGATGAAATTCACCGCGTTCTTCACCTGATGCTTGAGGTACTGCGACAGCGACCAGTACTGGAAACCAAGACGGCTGCGGATCCGGTTGAACCAGCGGTTCAGCACGAGGATCAGCGTGTAGAGCGTGTCGCCGAGGTAAGCCAGCCACTTGGCGTGCTGGATCACGCCGTCGAACAGATCGCCATGCACGATCCACAGGCGCTTGCCGGCGAGCGTCGTGTGGAACGCCTCGCCGCGCACGTGGATGTCGCCGAACGCGAGGTCGCAGAACTGGCGCGCGGCTTCGTCGTGATTGCCGGGGATGTAGACGACCTGGGTGCCTTTGCGGGCTTTACGCAGGATTTTCTGCACCACGTCGTTGTGCGCTTGCGGCCAGTACCAGCCCTTTTTCAACTGCCAGCCGTCGATGATGTCGCCGACCAGGTACAGGTACTCCGAGTCGTTGTGGCGCAGAAAGTCGAGCAGGTACGTCGCCTGACAGCCGCTCGACCCCAGATGGATGTCGGACAGCCAGATCGTGCGATAGCGGTGCGGCTCCTCATGGTCGTCGTCGTGACGGCCGGGTTGCGATTCCGGGGAGAGCGGCGGCAGGGGCAGCGGCAGGCCGGCGCCGAAGGAGGCAGAGTCCGGCCGGAAAGCGACGGGGTCGACGCTCGGGCCAGTCTGGCGGAACAAGGAAGTCGCGGACGTTTTGGGGTCCATGGCTCACGCGTCGAGTTGCAGTGAGCGTATTGCGCCATCCGCGTGTGTCTGTGCCGTGACAGTCACGAGAAGTTCTTATTACGGGGTCCGCTTAAGCCGGTTTGCGGTCTGGGGAATTCGCCCTTGCGGGCGCGTCCCGCGAGTTTGACCTGATTCAGCCGGCTCAACCCGCCACGGCGACGACCCGCGTGCCGGCCAGCCGGTCATGCAGAAACTGGCGGTTGGCGTCGAAGCGGCTGGTGGCGGCCCACAGCACGATCCAGACGGCGGCGAGCACGAGCGTGTGCGGCACCGAAATGCCGAAAAGCGGGTGCAGCGCGAGCGGCGGGAGAAACCAGAGCCACGCGAGCACATAGCGCGCGATGGCCCGCGTGGTAGACAAGGGCGAGCCGTCTGCGCTGACGACCCGCAGCCGCCAGGTTTTCATGGGTAGGGTTTGCCCGCTGTGGGTCCAAAACCACACAAAGTACAGGCCGACCACGAAACCGATCCATGCGGCCAGCAGATTGTGATGGGTGAGACCGTTGCGCTGCTGCGTCAAGGTGCTGAACAGGTAGCCGGCGAGGAAGACCACTCCGAACAGGATCACGCCTTCGTAGAGCATCGTCGCCAGACGGCGGCGAATCGAAGGCGTAAGGGCGGGCGTTGCGTCAACTGAGGAGATGGCGAGCGGATCGGGCATGTTGGGCGCAGTAGGCTCGTTTAGATATGCACGTTCGTAGACGACGGCGATCCGGACGCCGGGTTCAGGAACCGCCGTTATAGATCGACGGTGTTTCGCGCGGCGAGAGCAGGGCCGGCGGGGTAGACGGAGCGCTCGCCGGTGTAGGCGCGACGGGCGCTACCGGCATGACGGCGGCGCTGCTCGCGGCGCTTGCCGTGGCGACAGTCCCGCTGGCTGCATGTTCGCGTCCGTTGACGAGCCGTTCGATGTCCTTTAGCTCGATTTTGCCGGAGGGCGGCGCGCTGACGACCGTCGGCCGATGCTTGCGCTCGCTGGCGGCAAGCCGCTCTTTCTGATCTTCGGGCAGTTGCTGATACGCCTTCCACGCTTTCTGGCGGGCTTCGCGCGGCAACCCCTTCGAAACCTGATAGTTTTCGCGTGCAACGCGCCGTTGATCCGGCGTCAGGCGAACCCACTCGGCCATGCGGTCGTGTAGGCCTTTTTGCTGTTCAGGCGTTAACTTCGAGTAACGTGATGCGATCTTGATCCATTTGCGCTTTCGTTCGTCGCTGAAGGTATCCCAGACGGCGGCGAACGGCGCGAGCGCGACGTGCTCCGCGTCGGTGAGATGCGACCAGGAAAGCGGGCTGGTATCGGGCAGCCCCGGCAGTTCGACGCTGAGCGCCGGCGCGGCCGTCTTCACAGGCGTGCCGCCGGCGGGCGCCGTAACCGAGGACGAGGGGCTCGGGTAGAAGCGTGGATACGTCGCGGCAAACGACACGAGGGCCGCGATGGCGCATCCGGAGACAACGGCGAGGCCGCGCTTGTAACTCACCCGAGGAGCCTCCCGCTCAATGCGCGCGCGACAGATACGCGTTGAAGCCGTGATCGAGATATGCGTTGAGCGGCAGATCGTCGCTCAGCATGGCGGCGTCAATATCGGCGAGTTCAGCGGTGCGTTGCTGGTCTTCCCAGTAGGCGATCGCCACCAGGCTCACGACCAGCGCGGCCAGCGGCCAGGCGAGCGCGAAACGGCGCAGCGGCGAGCGGCGGCGTTGCGGTGCTTCAAGCTGCGGCATGCCGGACAGCGCGCCGGCGGCGCCGGCAAAGGCCGGCACGAAGACGGGCGCGCTCACCGGCTCGGGTTTCTTGCGGGCGAGCGCGGCACGGCGCGCCACCGCGAGCCGGTCGACAGCGGCGGGAGAAATATTGGCGGCGTTTTCGTCGAGCGCGCGGCGCACTTGCCGCGCGAACTCGAGTTCTTTTGTATCGAGAGAGGAGCTCATAGCGTGATTCCTTTGGCCTTGAGCGCTTGCGCCAGCGTATGAGTGGCCCGCGAACAGTGCGTTTTCACACTGCCTTCGGAGCAGCCCATCGCGGCGGCAGTCTCGGCGACATCCATATCTTCCCAATAACGCATGAGAAACGCCTCCCGTTGACGTGCCGGTAATTTTTGGATCTCGTCGTCAATCAACTGTAAGACTTGCTCGCGCTCAAGCCTCTGTTCGCTACTTTCGGCCCCTACCGAGCCTTCCTGCGCTTCGAATGTCTCCAAAGGGTCGAATTCGTCGTCCTCGGAGCTGCCGAGCGAGGAGAACAGGCTGACCCAGGTATTGCGTACTTTCTGCCGACGAAAATAGTCGTGCATCGCATTCTGCAGAATACGCTGAAACAGCAGCGGCAGTTCGGCTGCTGGACGGTCGCCATATTTTTCGGCGAGCTTGATCATCGCGTCCTGCACGATGTCGAGCGAGGCGTCGTCGTCCCGCACGGCGTAGACCGTCTGCTTGAACGCGCGCCTTTCGACGCCCGCCAGAAAATCGGCGAGTTCCTTGTCTGATGCCATCCGTTGGGGGTCGGCGCAGCGAGCGTGCGCGTAATCGATCGAAATTGTCGTAAAACTGGCGGATGCTAACAAACTTTCGCCCTGCTGGGGAAAAACACGAAGCCGCATCGATACTTATGACAACTTTTACGGCCAATATCTGCGGGCATGCCGTAATCCAGGAAATATTTTCTTGACCGTCAGGCTGTCAGCAGATATCTTCAACGGTTCGCAACATATGTGACTGTCTCATTTGAGGTGTGGCCCAAGAGGCTCACCTGTCAAACTGGACGCGCCGCTTGAACCCGAGCCACAAGCCCGGCAGAGAGCACCCGATCAATTTTTTGCCGAAAATTCGAAAGGTGAATGTATGAATATGCCCAGCGCGGAATTCTCCACGTCGGATACGACTCCCCATCTCGAAAGCGAATCTATCGGCGCCACCGTGCTCATGAAGGCACTGGCTGACGAAGACGTTGAATTCGTTTGGGGCTATCCCGGCGGCTCGGTACTTTACATCTACGACGAGCTGTACAAGCAGGACAAATTCCAGCACATCCTCGTGCGCCACGAACAAGCCGCAGTCCATGCCGCCGACGCCTATGCGCGTTCCACCGGCAAGGTCGGCGTCTGTCTCGTGACCTCCGGCCCCGGCGTCACCAATGCGGTGACCGGCATCGCCACCGCCTACATGGATTCGATTCCGCTGGTGGTGATCAGCGGCCAGGTGCCGACGGCCGCCATCGGCCAGGATGCGTTCCAGGAGTGCGATACGGTCGGCATCACGCGTCCCTGCGTGAAGCACAACTTCCTCGTGAAGGACGTGCGCGACCTCGCCGCCACCGTCAAGAAAGCCTTCTTCATTGCCCGTACTGGCCGGCCCGGTCCGGTGCTGATCGACATTCCGAAAGACGTGTCGAAGACGCCCTGCCGGTACGAACCGTTGAAGAGCGTCTCGCTGCGCTCGTACAACCCGGTGACGAAGGGCCACTCCGGCCAGATCCGCAAGGCTGTGTCCCTGCTGCTCTCGGCGAAGCGTCCGTACATCTACACCGGCGGCGGCATCATCCTCGCGGATGCGGCGCGCGAGCTGAACCAGTTCGCCGACCTGCTCGGCTATCCCGTCACGAATACGCTGATGGGCCTGGGCGGCTATCGCGCGAGCGACAAGAAATTCCTCGGCATGCTCGGCATGCACGGTACGTATGAAGCCAACATGGCCATGCAGCACTGCGACGTGCTGATCGCCATCGGTGCGCGCTTCGACGACCGTGTGATCGGCGACCCGGTGCATTTCGCGTCGGTGCCGCGCAAGATCATCCATATCGACATTGATCCGTCTTCTATCTCCAAGCGCGTCAAGGTCGACATTCCGATCGTGGGCGACGTCAAGGAAGTGCTGAAGGAGCTGATCGAGCAGTTGCAGACGGCCGAGCACGGCCCGGACACCGCGGCGCTTGCGTCCTGGTGGAAGGACATCGAAGCCTGGCGCGCCAAAGACTGCCTGAAGTTCGATCGCAAGAGCGACATCATCAAGCCGCAGTACGTGGTGGAAAAGGCGTATGAGCTCACCGACGGCAATGCCTTCGTGTGTTCGGACGTCGGGCAGCACCAGATGTGGGCGGCGCAGTTCTATCGCTTCAACAAGCCGCGCCGCTGGATCAATTCCGGCGGTCTCGGCACGATGGGCTTCGGCCTGCCGGCGGCGATGGGCGTGAAGATGGCGCATCCGGACGACGACGTGCTCTGCATCACGGGCGAAGGCTCGATCCAGATGTGCATCCAGGAACTCTCGACCTGCAAGCAGTACGAGACGCCGATCAAGATCATTTCGCTGAACAACCGCTATCTGGGCATGGTGCGCCAGTGGCAGCAGATCGAATACAGCAAGCGCTATTCGCATTCGTACATGGATGCGCTGCCGGATTTCGTCAAGCTCGCCGAGGCTTACGGCCATGTGGGCATGCGAATTGAGAAGACGGCGGACGTCGAGCCGGCGCTCAAGGAAGCGCTGCGCCTGAAGGACCGCACGGTGTTTCTCGACTTTCAGACCGATCCGACCGAAAACGTCTGGCCGATGGTTCAGGCCGGCAAGGGCATCACCGAGATGCTGCTCGGGGCGGAAGATCTATAACGACGGTTTGCATTTGCACGAATGCAGCGCCGGCCCGGTCACGCACGCTTTCAAAAAAGGCGTCGGCGGACCGCGCGGCGCAAACCGGCTCGCATACATCACACATCTGGAAGAAGCGAAACATGAGACACATTATTTCCGTCCTGCTGGAAAACGAACCGGGCGCGTTATCGCGCGTCGTGGGTCTCTTCTCCGCACGCGGGTACAACATTGAAACCTTGACGGTGGCGCCGACCGAAGACCATTCGCTGTCGCGCATGACCATCGTTTCCATTGGCTCGGACGACGTGATCGAACAGATCACGAAGCATTTGAACCGCCTGATAGAGGTGGTGAAAGTGGTCGACCTTACCGAGGGCGCCCATATCGAGCGCGAGCTGATGTTGATCAAGGTGAGGGCGGTCGGCAAGGAGCGTGAGGAAATGAAACGGATGTCGGATATCTTCCGCGGCCGCATCATCGACGTCACCGAAAAAACCTATACGATTGAACTGACGGGCGCGAGCGAGAAGCTCGATGCCTTCATCGAAGGGCTCGACGCCACCGCGATTCTCGAAACGGTCCGCACGGGCAGTTCGGGGATCGGGCGCGGCGAACGCATTCTGAAGGTTTGACGCCATCGATCGAGGCCGGGCAGTGCCTGCACCCACCCGGCCATGCAGCATCCACGTATTAATTGAATTTCACCGATTTCACTGAATTTTGCCAAGGAACAGACATGAAAGTTTTCTACGACAAGGACGCCGACCTCTCCCTCATCAAGGGCAAGCAAGTCACCATCATCGGTTATGGCTCGCAAGGCCATGCTCACGCGCTGAACCTGAAGGAAAGCGGCGTGAACGTGACGGTCGGTCTGCGCAAGGGCGGCGCATCGTGGAGCAAGGCAGAGAACGCCGGCCTCGCGGTCAAGGAAGTGGCGGAAGCCGTGAAGGGCGCAGACGTCGTCATGATGCTGCTGCCGGACGAGCAGATCGCCGAAGTCTATGCCAAGGAAGTGCACGCCAACGCCAAGGAAGGCGCGGCGCTCGCCTTCGCGCACGGCTTTAACGTGCACTACGGCCAGGTGATTCCGCGTGCCGATCTGGACGTCATCATGATCGCGCCGAAGGCGCCGGGCCATACGGTTCGCGGCACGTACTCGCAAGGTGGCGGCGTGCCGCACCTGATCGCCGTGGCGCAAGACAAGTCGGGCGCCGCACGTGACATCGCGTTGTCATACGCGGCCGCGAACGGCGGCGGCCGTGCCGGCATCATCGAAACCAACTTCCGCGAAGAAACCGAAACCGACCTGTTCGGCGAGCAGGCCGTGCTGTGCGGCGGTACCGTCGACCTGATCAAGGCCGGCTTCGAAACGCTGGTGGAAGCGGGCTACGCGCCGGAAATGGCGTACTTCGAATGCCTGCACGAACTGAAGCTGATCGTCGACCTGATCTATGAAGGCGGCATCGCCAACATGAACTACTCGATCTCGAACAATGCCGAGTACGGCGAGTACGTGACGGGTCCGAAGATCGTGACGGCCGAAACGAAGAAGGCGATGAAGCAGGTTCTGACCGACATCCAGACCGGCGAATACGCGAAGAGCTTCATCATCGAAAACAAGGCCGGCGCGCCGACGCTGCAGTCGCGCCGTCGCCTGACGGCTGAGCACCAGATCGAAACGGTCGGTGCGAAGCTGCGCGCGATGATGCCGTGGATCGCCAAGAACAAGCTGGTCGACCAGTCGAAGAACTAAGCCAGTCTGCGCTTCATGCCGGGCGCGGCACATCGTCGCGTGCGCCTGATATGTCAAAAAGCCGCCCAAGGGTGCTGAACCCTGGGCGGCTTTTGCTATCCTACGGTTTTACAAAAATACAGAAGCTCATCCATCCATGAATTACCCTCATCCGATCATCGCGCGCGAAGGCTGGCCTTTCATTGCCATCGCGGCCGTCGTTGCGTTGTTGATCCAGGCCTTCGCGGGATTTGGCTTTGCCTGGCTGTTCTGGCTATTGTTGATTTTCGTCGTGCAGTTCTTCCGCGATCCGGCTCGCCCCATTCCTACCCAGGCCAATGCCGTGCTGTGCCCGGCTGACGGACGCATCGTCGCTGTCGAAACCACGCACGATCCTTACGCCAACCGTGAAGCGCTGAAAATCAGCGTGTTCATGAATGTGTTCAATGTCCATTCGCAGCGCTCGCCGGTGGATGGCGCGATTTCGAAAGTCGAATATTTCCCGGGCGCGTACCTCAATGCCGCCGTGGACAAGGCTTCCACCGAAAACGAACGCAACGCGCTGGTGATCGAAACCGCCAGCGGCCATACCGTGACCTCGGTGCAGATCGCCGGCCTGATTGCGCGGCGCATTCTTTGCTATGTGCGCTCGGGCGAGCCGCTCACGCGCGGCCAGCGTTATGGCTTCATTCGCTTCGGTTCGCGGGTCGATGTGTATCTGCCGGTGGGCAGCCGTCCGCGCGTGTCGATTGGCGAGAAGGTTTCGGCGTCGTCGACGATTCTGGCTGAACTCGAACTATAAAGCGGCATAAGGGAGGTTGTTCCGATGGCCGCATTCAAGCGTCGTCCCCGTAACACCGCTGCGGCGCAGCCGCGGCCGTTTCGCCGCAACAAGCCAATCGTGCAGGAAGCCGGGCCGATCGACAGCCGCCGCGCTGCGCGCCAGCAGTTTCTGAGAAAGCGCGGCATTTATCTGCTGCCCAACGCGTTTACCACCGCGGCGCTGTTCTGCGGCTTCTTTGCCGTGGTGCAAGCCATGAACGTGCGCTTCGAGGTCGCTGCGATCGCGATTTTCGTCGCCATGGTGCTCGACGGCATGGACGGCCGGGTCGCGCGGATGACGCATACGCAAAGCGCGTTCGGCGAGCAGTTCGACAGCCTCTCGGACATGGTGTCGTTCGGCGTCGCGCCGGCGCTCGTCATGTACGAATGGGTGCTGAAGGACCTCGGGCGCTGGGGCTGGCTCGCGGCGTTTGTCTATTGCTCGGGCGCGGCGCTGCGGCTCGCGCGCTTCAATACCAACATCGGCGTGGTCGACAAGCGCTTCTTCCAGGGGATGCCGAGCCCGGCCGCGGCTGCATTGATCGCCGGTTTCGTGTGGCTTGCCACGGATAACCGCGTGCCCGTCAAGCTGGTCTGGCTGCCGTGGGTGGCGTTCGTGCTGACCATCTACGCGGGCGTGACGATGGTATCGAACGCGCCGTTTTACAGCGGCAAGGCGCTCGACGTGCGGCATCGGGTGCCGTTCGGCGTGATCCTGCTGGTGGTGATGGCGTTCGTGCTGGTGTCGTCCGATCCGCCCTTGATGCTGTTCGGGCTATTCGTCCTGTACGGCTTGTCGGGTTACGCGTTTTGGGGCTATCAGCTCGTGCGGGGCAGGGCCAATCCGGCCCGCTCGATCCAGCGCGAGCGCTGAGCGGCGTCGCCTCACTGCTATGGCATGAAGTAACACGGCAGCCTGCGGGCTGCCGTTTTTCGTTGCACGGCGGCCGCCGTCGCGCTATCCGGATTGCCGTGCGGCGGCCCATCGCGCCCTGTACCGGCCCAATTGCAGGATTTTCGGAATGCCGCTATAGTCATCGAATGGTTACTCTTCAGTTCCCCTTCCAGCCTCTTCAAGCCAGCGCGCTCCTATGCGTGCTAGCGCTAGCGCGCCTAACGCGCTGACCGTTTTCGCCCTCCGTCTGCCTCGTTCGTTGTTTGGCGTCGCCTGCGGTGGCGCAAACACCCGAATTCCGTTTTTCGATCCCGCATTTGACCGAATCCTCCGAGGAGACCCGAGATGGCAGACAAACTGATCATTTTCGACACGACGTTGCGCGATGGCGAGCAATCGCCCGGTGCGTCGATGACGAAGGAAGAAAAAATCCGCATCGCCAAACAGCTGGAGCGGATGAAGGTGGACATCATCGAGGCCGGCTTTGCGGCCAGCTCGAACGGCGACTTCGATTCGATCCACACGATTGCAGGGTTGATCAAGGACAGCACGGTCTGCTCGCTCGCCCGCGCCAACGACAAAGACATCCAGCGCGCCGCCGACGCATTGAAGCCCGCCGATCATTTCCGCATCCACACCTTCATCGCCACCTCGCCGCTGCACATGGAAAAGAAGCTGCGCATGACGCCGGACCAGGTGTTCGAGCAGGCGAAGCTGGCGGTGCGTTTTGCGCGCAAATTTACCGATGACGTGGAGTTCTCGCCGGAAGACGGCAGCCGCTCGGACATGGATTTCCTGTGCCGTGTGCTGGAGGCGGTGATCGCCGAAGGCGCGACCACCATCAATATCGCGGATACGGTCGGCTACGGCGTGCCGGAACTGTACGGTCAACTCGTCAGGACGCTGCGCGAGCGGATTCCGAATTCGGACAAGGCGGTGTTTTCCGTGCATTGCCACAATGACCTCGGCATGGCGGTGGCGAACTCGCTCGCCGGCGTGCAGATTGGCGGCGCGCGCCAGGTGGAGTGCACCATCAACGGTCTCGGCGAGCGCGCGGGCAATACCTCGCTCGAAGAAATCGTCATGGCCGTGAAGACCCGTAAGGACTACTTTGGTCTCGATCTCGGCATCGACACAACGCAGATCGTGCCGGCCTCTAAGCTGGTCTCGCAGATCACCGGCTTCGTGGTGCAGCCGAACAAGGCCGTGGTCGGCGCGAATGCTTTTGCGCACGCGTCCGGTATCCATCAGGACGGCGTGCTGAAGGCGCGCGACACCTACGAAATCATGCGTGCCGAAGATGTGGGCTGGAGTGCAAACAAGATCGTGCTCGGCAAGCTCTCGGGGCGCAATGCGTTCAAGCAGCGGCTGCAGGAACTCGGGGTGTCGCTCGAAAGCGAAGCGGAATTGAATACGGCTTTCGCGCGCTTCAAGGAACTGGCCGATCGCAAAGCAGAAATTTTCGACGAAGACATCATCGCGATCGTCACCGAAGAATCGGCGGAGGCGCAGCAGAAGGAGTATTACCAGTTCCTGTCGCTTGCGCAGCATTCGGAAACCGGCGAGCAACCGCATGCGCGCGTCGTGTTTACGGTCGAAGGTAAAGAAGTGACCGGCGAAGCGCGCGGCAACGGCCCGGTGGATGCCACGCTAAACGCGATCGAAACGGAAGTCGGCAGCGGCTCCGAACTGCTGCTGTATTCGGTCAACGCGATCACCACCGGCACCCAGGCGCAAGGCGAAGTGACCGTGCGGTTATCGAAGAGCGGGCGCATCGTGAATGGCGTCGGCACCGATCCGGATATCGTCGCGGCCTCCGCGAAAGCCTATATATCGGCGCTCAACAAACTGTATTCGAACGTGGAGAAGGTCAACCCGCAACGTTCGGAAGTCGTCTGAGGCCAGCGGCGTAACCCGCGCCGCGCGCCACGAAAAAGGCCCTCGTCACACAATGACGAGGGCCTTGTCACATCCGCGCCGACCTTCGCGCCACGTTTAGAAGAAGCTGCGGCGATCCGGATCGTGCAGCGGATCGGGTGATTTCTGCGTGGTTCTCAGCAGGCCCTGATCGTCGAAATAAAAGCTGTACATCATGTACCAGACGTTGTCTTCCAGATAGCGATAGGTCCAGACCTCGCGTTTCATCAGCGGGTAGTACGAGGTTTCCTCCGGCCGGCCGAAATTGACCAGCACGTCGCTCTTGGTCCACGTGCCGATTTGCGCCTTGTAGAACTCGTTGGGCTGCAGCACCTGGCGCACGTTGACGACCTTGCCGGTGCTGTCGAGATCGGCCGCGGTGGTGGTTTCGCCCATTGGCTGGGTGGGCCACATCAGACGCTTGCCGCCGTTGGGCAGATCGTAGACTTCGCGCGGCGGGCCGAGTTTGGCGACGATGGCGGAGCCGTCCTGGCCCTGCTGGAACTGCTGCCACGGCTGCGCGCAACCCGCGAGCAGAAGCGCGCCGAAGCCGGCGAGCGCGGCGCGCCGCAGATTGACGCGCCGCTGCGCCGAAGCTGCGCGCGAGGCAACCCGCTTGGCGAATACGGATGTGAGGCGGGTAAGCATGACTTCCTCCGATGGCATTTGATGGTGGTTTTTATCATCGAGACGCAATATTTTGACACGCGAAGCGGCAAAAGATTGTGCAACCACGCTTAACTTAACGCCGCGCGCGGCTTGCTTATTCCACGCCGCGCGCCCTATGATCCGCGCTTCGGACGATTCAGAGGAGCTGCACATGGCGGCGAAGTGGGGGCGCGTCGTGGCAGCGGCGCTGGCGACGGTGGCGATGACGGCGGCGTGTGCCGCGTCCGCGGCCGGCGAGGCAGTGGCGCCGTCGAGCGCGGCGCCGGCCGGCAAAGCGGTTCAACTGGCGTTGATCGAAGGCATGTCGGGTCCGTTCGCCAATGCCGGCGCGGCAGTGGAGCGCAATCTGCGGCTTGGTGTCGAAACCGTTAATGCACACGGCGGCGTGAAGCTGGCCGACGGCGCGCATCCTCTGCAACTCGTCGTGCTGGACAGCAAGGGCAGCCCGGAAGAGGCGCTGTTGCAGCTGCGCGCGGCCGCGGACCGGCATATCGGCTACGTCCTGCAGGGCAATAGCTCGGCGGTGGCGGCGGCGCTGCTTGGCGCAATCGACAGGCAGAATGCCCGCGAGCCCGACAACCGCGAACTGTTCCTCAACTATTCCGCCGACGATCCCGCGTTGACCAATGCGGCCTGCAGCTTCTGGCACTTTCGCTTCGATGCGCACGTCGGCATGCGCATGGACGCGCTGGCTGACGTGATCGAGCGCGATCCGTCGGTGAAGAAGGTGTATCTGCTGAATCAGGACTACAGCTTCGGTCACGATGTCAGCGCGCTGGCACGCTCGACGCTGTCAGCGAAACGGCCGGATATCGCGATTGTCGGCGACGAGTTTCATCCGATTGGCCGCGTGAAGGATTTCGCACCCTATATCGCCAAGATTCGCGCGAGCGGCGCGGACGCTGTCGTGACGGGCAATTGGGGCAACGACCTGACGCTGCTGGTCAAGGCCGCGCGCGAGCAGGGTCTCGACACCAGGTTCTATACGTTCTACGGCAACAGCCTCGGCGCGCCGGCCGCGCTCGGCGACGCCGGTGTGAAGCGCGTGATCGCGGTGGCCGACTGGCATCCGAACGTCGGCGGCGCGGCCTCGGACGCCTGGTACAAGGCGTTTCGCGCCCGCTACCCGGCCGCCCAGGACGATTACCCGGTGCTGCGCATGGAGCTGATGATCGAAATGCTCGCCGCCGCCATGAACCGGGCCGGCAGCGCCGACCCGGAGGCGGTGGCGAAGCAGCTGGAGGGCATGAAGTTCGACAACGGCTTCCATCCTGCGTGGATGCGCGCCGCGGACCACCAGATGATCCAGCCCCTTTACGTGATGGAGATGGACCACGCCGGCACGCCCGGCGTGCGCTTCGACAACGAAGGCTCGGGGTACGGTTTTCGCACGGTGCTGGCGCTGCCGCCCGAGCAGACCGTGCAGCCGGGCACCTGCCACATGCCCCGGCCGTGACGTTGCCTCGTATTCCGGGCCGCACAAGCGGCTTCGCGGGCTCTGCAGCCTGTGCTACAATACGCCCCTCGTTGTAACCCACGGCACGGCCTTTCTTCCGTGACCGCCTGTTTAGTTCTCAAGGAAAATCGAAATGACCGCAGTTGAAACAAGCAAGAAGTCCGAAGTCGTTGCGCAATTCGCACGCGCTGCTAACGACACCGGCTCCCCCGAAGTTCAGGTCGCTCTGCTGACCACCCGTATCAACGAACTGACCGTTCACTTCAAGGCCCACACGAAGGATCACCACAGCCGCCGCGGTCTGCTGCGCATGGTGAGCCGCCGTCGTAAGCTGCTCGACTACCTGAAGGGTAAGGACGCGGACCGTTACCGCGCACTGATCGAGAAGCTGGGTCTGCGTAAGTAATTGGGCGCGCAGTAGGGCGCTCTCAGCAAGATGCCTGTGTCAGTTTCACTGATGCAGGCATTTTGTTTTTGCACGGTGCGCTTCATGTGAGGTGCGCCGGTGGTTGACCGCGGTAGCGTGACGGTTCATGCGGCGGCCAACCCTCAACACAGCCGGGCTTCAGGGCAGAGCTTTGTGTCATTCCAGCGGTTCGCGCGTACTTAACGTAAGGCGTGGTTCTCTGGAATGGCATAAATAACACTCCTCTTCTCCTGTCGCGCTGGTCCTTGCGTTGCCGCGCCGCTTTTGGGCCGCGCGGCATAACGATGGAGTGAAAAAATGACTATGTTCAATAAAATCGTCAAAGAATTTAAGTGGGGCCAACATAACGTTCGCCTCGAAACGGGCGAAATCGCCCGTCAGGCAAGCGGCGCTGTGATCGTCGACGTCGAAGACACCGTTGTGCTGGCCACCGTGGTCGGCGCCAAGACCGCCAAGCCGGGCCAGGACTTCTTCCCGCTGACCGTCGATTACCTCGAAAAGACCTACGCCGCAGGCAAGATCCCCGGCGGCTTTTTCCGCCGCGAAGGCCGTCCGTCGGAAGGCGAAACGCTGATTTCGCGCCTGATCGACCGTCCGCTGCGTCCGCTGTTCCCGGAAGGCTTCTACAACGAAGTGCAGGTCGTGATCCACGTCCTGTCGCTGAATCCGGAAATCCCGGCTGACATCCCCGCGCTGATCGGCGCGTCGGCGGCACTCGCCGTGTCGGGCCTGCCGTTCAACGGCCCGGTGGGCGCTGCACGCGTCGCCTACATCAACAACGAATACGTGTTGAACCCGACGCGTCCGCAAATGAAGGAATCGGCGCTCGACCTGATCGTCGCCGGTACGGAACGCGCGGTGCTGATGGTGGAATCGGAAGCGCAGCAACTGAGCGAAGAAGTGATGCTCGGCGCCGTGGTGTTCGGTCATGAGCAAATGCAGATCGCGATCGACGCGATTCATGAGCTGGTCCGTGAAGGCGGCAAGCCGGAATGGGATTGGCAGCCGGCCGCGAAGAACGAGCCGCTGATCGCTCGCGTGACGGAACTGGCGCAAGCCGACCTGCTCGCCGCGTACCAGATCCGCGACAAGCAGGCGCGTTCGGGCAAGCTGAAGGAAGTCTACGCAGCCACCCAGGCGAAGCTGGAAGAAGAAGCTTCGGCAGCCGGCACGGTTGCCGCAGACAAGGCGAGCGTCGGCAACGTCCTGTTCGACATCGAGGCGAAGATCGTCCGTACCCAGATTCTCGACGGCGAACCGCGTATTGACGGCCGCGACACGCGCACCGTGCGTCCCATCGAGATCCGTACCGGCGTGCTGCCGCGTACCCACGGCTCGGCACTGTTCACGCGCGGCGAAACGCAGGCGCTGGTGGTGGCCACGCTCGGCACCAAAGGCGACGAGCAGAACATCGACGCGCTCGAAGGCGAGTACCGCGAACGCTTCATGCTCCACTACAACATGCCTCCGTTCGCGACTGGCGAAACGGGCCGCGTCGGTTCGCCGAAGCGCCGTGAAATCGGTCACGGCCGCCTCGCCAAGCGCGCGCTGGCTGCCTGCCTGCCGAGCGCCGACGAATTCGGCTACTCGATTCGCGTGGTGTCGGAAATCACCGAATCGAACGGTTCGTCGTCGATGGCTTCGGTGTGCGGCGGTTGCCTCGCACTGATGGACGCCGGCGTGCCGATGAAGGCGCACGTCGCCGGCATCGCCATGGGCCTGATCCTCGAAGGCAACAAATTTGCTGTGCTGACCGACATCCTCGGCGACGAAGATCACCTCGGCGACATGGACTTCAAGGTGGCGGGTACCGAAAACGGCGTGACCGCGCTGCAGATGGATATCAAGATCCAGGGCATCACCAAGGAAATCATGCAGGTCGCCCTCGCGCAAGCGAAGGAAGGCCGTCTGCACATCCTCGGCAAGATGACTTCGGCTGTGTCCGGCGCGAACACGCAACTGTCGGAATTCGCACCGCGCATGATCACCATCAAGATCAATCCGGAAAAGATTCGCGACGTGATCGGCAAGGGTGGTTCGGTGATCCGCGCGCTGACGGAAGAAACCGGTACGACAATCGATATTTCGGACGACGGCATCGTCACCATCGCCAGCACCAGCAGCGAAGGCATGGCCGAAGCGAAGAAGCGGATCGAGAACATCACGCTGGAAGTCGAAGTGGGCCAGGTCTACGAAGGCACCGTGCTCAAGCTGCTCGATTTCGGCGCGATCGTGAATATCCTGCCGGGCAAGGATGGTCTGCTGCACATTTCCGAGATCGCCAACGAGCGCATCAAGGACATCAACGACTATCTGAAGGACGGCCAGCAGGTGAAGGTCAAGGTCATCCAGACGGACGAGAAGGGTCGCGTGCGTCTGTCGGCCAAGGCGTTGCTGAACGACACCGCGTCGGGCGCGCCGCAAAGCGAACCGACTCCGCAGTAATGCAGTAAGGTAGTGAGCGGCCGGCAGCGTAAATGCGCGCCGGCCGTTTTTCTTGCAGGGTGGATCGCATTGCGAACGGGCTCCGGCCGCGTCGGCAATCCAATCCAAACCTTGGAGGTAACGCAGATGAAAGCGATCGAAATTACCGAATTCGGTGCGCCGGACGTCTTGAAGCTCGCGGAGCGGCCCACGCCGCAGCCGAAAGCGGGTGAAGTGCTGATCAAGGTGGCGGCCTCGGGCGTGAATCGTCCGGACGTGTTCCAGCGCAAGGGCGGCTACGCGCCGCCGCCGGGCGCGTCGGATCTGCCGGGGCTGGAGGTGGCGGGCGAGATCGTCGGCGGGACAATCGACGGGAAGCACAATCCGTTCGGGCTGAAAACCGGCGATCGCGTGTGCGCGTTGCTGGCGGGCGGCGGTTACGCGGAGTACGTGGCCGCGCCGCTCGCGCAATGTCTGCCGGTGCCGAAAGGGTGGTCGGATATCGAGGCGGCTTCGTTGCCGGAGACCTTCTTCACGGTCTGGAGCAATGTGTTCGAACGCGCCCATCTCGGCGCGGGCGAGGGCGGTCCAAACGAAACCTTGCTGGTGCAGGGCGGCTCGAGCGGGATTGGCGTGACGGCGATCCAGATTGCTCACGCGCTCGGCTTTCGCGTGTTCGCCACGGCGGGCTCGGACGACAAGTGCCGCGCCTGCGAGCAACTCGGCGCCGAGCGGGCGATCAACTATAAAACTGAGGATTTCGTCGAAGTCCTCAAGTCGCTGACGAACGATCGCGGTGTCGACGTCATCCTCGACATGGTGGCCGGCAGTTACGTGCCGCGCGAGTTGGCCGCGCTGGCCGACGGCGGGCGGCTGGTGCTGATCGCGACGCTGGGTGGCGCGAAGGCCGAGCTGAATTTGCCCGAGATCATGCGTCGCCGTCTGACGATCACCGGTTCGACGCTGCGGCCGCGGCCCGTCGAATTCAAGGCGAAGATTGCCGCGCAACTGAAAGACAGGGTGTGGCCCCACCTCGAGGATGGCCGGATCAAACCGGTGATCTACAAGGTGTTCCCGGCCGCGCAGGCCGCCGAGGCGCATGCGTTGATGGAAAGCAGCACGCACGTCGGCAAGATCATGCTGGACTGGGCCGGTGTGTAGTGGGGCGCTGCGGGGAGCGCCTCGCGGGCATCCTTCATGTGTCTGGGCGCGCGCTGACAGTACAGGTTTGACCCGATCCGCCTCATCACAGTAAAATTGCGTGTTTTGCGTGCGTCGCATGATTCTGAAAGGCGGACAGTAAGGTTGCAATGAGGCTGCAAATTTCCGGCGCAAACCGGATCCGCCACCACAGCAAGACGAACGACTAGACGAAACGATGTCGAAACAACGAGCCAAGCTGGTAGTCGGTAACTGGAAGATGCACGGGCGTCTGGCCGAGAACGCGGTTCTGCTCGAAGCCGTCGCGCAAGGTGCCGGCGCGTTGCCGGAGAGCGTGCGGGTTGGCGTCTGCGTGCCGTTTCCGTATCTGGCGCAGGCGCAGGCCCTGCTGCAAGGCAGCCGCGTCACGTGGGGTGCCCAGGACGTCTCGGCGCTCACCGAGGGCGCTTACACCGGCGAAGTGGCGGCGCCCATGGTGGCGGACTTCGGTTCGTCGCTGGCGATCGTCGGGCACTCGGAGCGCCGGGCGTATCACCGCGAAAGCGCGGAACTGGTGGCCGTGAAGGCGCAGCGTGTGCTCGAAGCAGGTTTGACGCCCATCGTCTGCCTCGGTGAAACAGCCGAAGAGCGCGATGCGGGTAAGACCGAGCAGGTGGTCGGTGAGCAGCTGGATACGGTGCTCGCGAAGTTGTCGTCCGGGGAGGCGGCGCGGCTGGTAGTCGCTTACGAGCCCGTGTGGGCGATCGGCAGCGGCCAGAGCGCCACGGCGCAACAGGCGCAGGATGTTCATGCGTTTCTGCGCGCGCGTCTCGTCGCGAAGGGCGCGGGCGAAGTACCACTTTTGTATGGCGGTAGCGTGAAGCCGGACAATGCGGAAGAGTTGTTCCGCCAGCCGGATATCGACGGTGGCCTGATTGGCGGCGCGTCGTTGCATGACCAGGATTTCCTGGCAATCTGCGGTGCGGCCGGCGCGGTAAGCGTCACGCAGTAAGCGGATTGCCCGGGTGAGGAAGACCCATTGCGTGCGGTGCGCCTTGTGCCGCACGATTAAATAAAGACTCAGGTGAGTGTGATGCTGGTTTTGAAAACATTGATTATCGTCATTCAGTTGTTGTCGGCGCTTGGGGTCATTGGCCTCGTGTTGCTGCAGCACGGCAAGGGCGCGGATATGGGCGCTGCTTTTGGTAGCGGCGCATCGGGCAGCCTGTTCGGCGCGACCGGTTCGGCGAACTTTTTGTCGCGTAGCACCGCGGTGCTCGCAGCTATCTTTTTTGTCACCACGTTGACCCTCACGTACCTCGGCTCGTATCACGCGAAGCCTTCTGCTGGCTTGCTCGGCGCGGTTCCGGCAGCGCCGCTCGTGGCCTCGTCGGCAGCGGCGCCGGCGGGTGCATCGGGCGCGGTTCCGGCCGTCGCTGCATCGACGCCGGGCCAGGATGTGCCGAAATAATTTTCGGCAAAAGTGGTCGTGGTGCGTTGAACAAACTGTTTAAACCAGTTACAATTCAAGTCTTGAAGCGATTCGCGGGTTTTACAAGTTGATTTCCCGGATTGCAGTAGTGCCGACGTGGTGAAATTGGTAGACACGCTATCTTGAGGGGGTAGTGGCGAAAGCTGTGCGAGTTCGAGTCTCGCCGTCGGCACCAATGTTATCTAAATGCCAGCCGCTTGCTTCGCTTCGGCTGGCATTTTCGCTTCTGGCTGGTGTTTGCGTTAAAGTTGCAGCGTCAAGCGCGCCGAAGTGATTTCGTGCCGGGTGATCGTATCCCTGGCGGCACTCAGAACCAACCGATTGAGGACAGTCTTGAACCTCGCAGCCTATTACCCCGTCTTGTTGTTCCTCCTGGTGGGCACTGGTTTAGGCGTAGCACTGGTCAGTATTGGCAAGATCCTCGGTCCGAACAGGCCCGATACCGAGAAGAACGCACCGTACGAGTGCGGCTTCGAAGCATTCGAAGATGCGCGCATGAAATTCGATGTGCGCTACTATCTCGTCGCCATTCTCTTCATCATTTTCGATCTTGAAACCGCGTTCCTGTTCCCGTGGGGCGTTGCCCTGCGCGACATCGGCTGGCCCGGCTTCATGGCAATGATGATTTTCCTGCTCGAGTTCCTGCTGGGCTTCGCCTACATCTGGAAGAAGGGCGGGCTGGACTGGGAATGATGGATTAATCGCCGGTTTGCGTGGGTGGCGAGTGCTTGCCGCCCCGTCTGGAGTGGAAAGCAAATGAGTATCGAAGGGGTCTTGAAGGAAGGGTTTGTCACCACCACGGCTGACAAGCTGATCAACTGGACGCGTACCGGCTCCTTGTGGCCGATGACGTTCGGTCTCGCGTGTTGCGCGGTCGAGATGATGCATGCGGGCGCTGCCCGTTATGACCTCGACCGTTTCGGCGTGGTGTTTCGTCCCAGTCCGCGTCAGTCGGACGTGATGATCGTCGCCGGCACGCTGTGCAACAAGATGGCGCCCGCCCTGCGCAAGGTCTACGACCAGATGGCCGAACCGCGCTGGGTGATCTCGATGGGTTCGTGCGCGAACGGCGGCGGCTACTATCACTATTCGTATTCAGTGGTACGTGGTTGCGATCGGATCGTGCCGGTCGATGTCTATGTGCCGGGCTGCCCGCCGACCGCAGAAGCACTGGTCTACGGCGTGATCCAGCTACAGGCCAAGATCCGCCGCACCAACACTATCGCCCGTCAATAAGGCAAAGCCCCCCCACAATATGGCAAGCAAACTCGAGACCCTGAAAGCGAACCTCGAGGCGGCCTTTGGCGGCCGCCTGCTGAGCGTCACCGAAGCAATCGGTGAGCTCACTATCGTCGTGAGTGCAAGAGAATATCAAGATATTGCGACGCGGCTCCGCGACGATTTGTCGCTGGGCTTCGAGCAACTGGTCGACCTGTGCGGCGTCGACTACCAGACCTACGGCGAAGGCGCCTACGACGGTCCGCGTTTTGCCGCCGTCCTGCATTTGCTGTCGGTCAGGAACAACTGGCGTCTGCGTGTGCGCGTGTTCGCGCAAGACGACGATGTGCCGCTGATTCCGTCGATCGTCGACGTCTGGAACTCGGCCAACTGGTACGAGCGCGAAGCCTTCGACCTGTACGGCATCGTCTTCGAAGGCCACCCCGACCTGCGCCGTATCCTGACCGACTATGGTTTCATCGGTCACCCGTTCCGCAAGGATTTCCCGATCTCCGGCTACGTCGAAATGCGTTACGACCCGGAAGAGAAGCGCGTCGTCTATCAGCCTGTGACGATCGAGCCGCGCGAAATCACGCCGCGCGTGATCCGCGAGGATCGCTATGGCGGTCTGAAACACTAAGGGAACGCCATGGCAGAGATCAAAAACTACACGCTCAATTTCGGCCCGCAACACCCGGCCGCGCACGGTGTGCTGCGCCTCGTGCTCGAACTCGACGGCGAAGTGATCCAGCGCGCCGACCCGCATATCGGCCTGCTGCACCGCGCCACTGAAAAGCTCGCGGAAACCAAGACGTTCATCCAGTCCGTGCCGTACATGGACCGCCTCGACTACGTGTCGATGATGGTCAACGAGCACGGCTACGTGATGGCCATCGAAAAACTGCTTGGCATCGACGTGCCGGTGCGCGCCAAATACATCCGCGTGCTGTTCGACGAAATCACGCGCGTGCTGAACCACCTGATGTGGATCGGCTCGCACGCGCTCGACGTCGGCGCCATGGCGGTGTTTCTGTATGCGTTCCGCGAACGCGAAGACCTGATGGACGTGTACGAAGCGGTGTCCGGCGCCCGGATGCACGCGGCTTACTACCGTCCGGGCGGTGTGTACCGTGATTTGCCGGAAGCCATGCCGCAGTACAAGGCATCGAAGATTCGCAACGCCAAGGCGCTGTCGAGGATGAACGAGACCCGCCAGGGTTCGTTGCTCGACTTCATCGACGACTTCTTCACGCGCTTCCCGCATTGCGTAGACGAATACGAAACGCTCCTTACCGACAACCGGATCTGGAAGCAGCGTCTGGTCGGCATTGGCGTGGTGAGTCCGGAGCGCGCGCTGCAACTGGGCATGACCGGCGCGATGCTGCGCGGCTCTGGCATCGAGTGGGACCTGCGCAAGAAGCAGCCGTATGAAGTCTATGACAAGCTGGACTTCGACATTCCGGTCGGCGTGAACGGCGATTGTTACGACCGGTACCTGGTACGCGTCGAAGAAATGCGTCAATCCACTCGAATCGCGAAACAGTGCATTGAATGGTTGCGCAAGAATCCTGGCCCCGTAATGATCGACAATCACAAGATTGCGCCGCCGTCGCGCGTCGGCATGAAGTCGAACATGGAAGAGCTGATTCACCATTTCAAGCTCTTCACGGAAGGCTTCCACGTGCCGGAAGGCGAGGCATACGCGGCAGTCGAACACCCGAAGGGCGAGTTCGGCATCTATCTGATCTCGGACGGCGCGAACAAGCCGTATCGCCTGAAGATTCGGGCGCCGGGTTATGCGCATCTGTCCGCGCTCGACGAAATGGCGCGCGGGCACATGATCGCCGACGCCGTGACGATTATCGGCACACAGGACATCGTGTTCGGCGAAATCGATCGTTAAGAGCGGTTTTCATCGTGGCGTGCGCGTTGCAGCCGTAGCATGCGCGCGTCAAGCAAAGGAACGCCGGGTCTGTCGCAACATGCAACGCGCGACAGGTTTTCGTTCGGTAGGAATTGAAAGAGTCGTGTCTGAAAATGATCTCAGCTGAAGGCCTGAAAGAAATCGATCGCGCGATCGCGAAGTATCCCGCCGGTCAACAACAGTCCGCCGTCATGGCGGCGTTGGCCGTGGCTCAGGAAGAGCATGGCTGGCTGTCGCCCGAACTGATGCAGTTCGTGGCGGACTATCTCGGCATGCCCGCCGTCGCCGTGCAGGAGGTGGCAACCTTCTACACGATGTACGAGACGTCGCCGGTCGGCAAGCACAAGATCACGCTCTGTACGAACCTGCCATGCCAGCTGGGTCCGGACGGCGGCTCGGAAAGCGCGGCCGAATACCTGAAGCAGAAGCTCGGCATCGACTTCGGCGAAACCACCGCGGACGGCAAATTCACCCTGAAAGAAGGTGAATGCATGGGCTCGTGCGGCGATGCGCCGGTGATGCTGGTGAACAACCATCGCATGTGCAGCTTCATGAGCCGCGCGAAGATCGACCAGCTTCTCGAGGAGCTCTCGAAATGACGTCTCTCCACGATCGTCACATCAAACCGCTGATTCTCGCCGGCCTGAACGGCGACAACTGGCATCTCGAAGACTACGTGGCGCGCGGCGGTTACGCCCAGCTGCGCCGTATCCTCGAAGAGAAAATTCCGCCCGAGCAGGTAATTGCGGACGTCAAGGCGTCGGGTTTGCGCGGTCGTGGCGGTGCGGGCTTTCCGACCGGTCTGAAGTGGAGCTTCATGCCGCGTCAGTTCCCTGGGCAGAAGTACCTCGTCTGCAATTCGGACGAAGGCGAGCCGGGCACGTTCAAGGACCGCGACATCCTGCGCTATAACCCGCATGCGCTGATCGAAGGCATGGCCATCGGCGCCTACGCGATGGGCATCACGGTGGGCTACAACTACATCCACGGTGAAATTTTCGCCGAGTACCGCCGCTTCGAAGAGGCGCTGGAAGAGGCGCGCCGCGCCGGTTTCCTCGGCGACAACATCATGGGCTCGGGCTTCTCGTTCCAGCTTCATGCGCACCACGGTTACGGCGCCTATATCTGCGGCGAAGAAACCGCGCTGCTCGAATCGCTGGAAGGCAAGAAGGGCCAGCCGCGCTTCAAGCCGCCGTTTCCGGCGAGCTTCGGCGTGTATGGCAAGCCGACCACCATCAACAACACCGAGACGTTCGCGGCCGTGCCGTTCCTGCTGACGGTCGGCCCGCAGAATTACCTTGAAATCGGCAAGCCGAACAACGGCGGCACCAAGATTTTCTCGGTGTCGGGCGACGTCGAACGGCCGGGCAATTACGAAGTGCCGCTCGGCACGCCGTTCGCCACCTTGCTGGAGCTCGCCGGCGGCATGCGCGGCGGCAAGAAGATCAAGGCGGTGATTCCTGGCGGCTCGTCTGCGCCGGTGATCCCGGGCGAGATGATGATGCACACGGACATGGACTACGACTCGATCGCCAAGGCGGGGTCGATGCTCGGTTCGGGCGCGGTCATCGTGATGGACGAAACGCGCTGCATGGTCCGTTCGCTGCTGCGTCTGTCGTACTTCTATTACGAAGAGTCCTGCGGCCAGTGCACGCCATGCCGCGAAGGGACGGGCTGGCTGTATCGCGTGGTTCATCGGATCGAGCACGGCCTCGGCCGCCAGGAAGATCTGGATCTGCTGAACTCGGTGGCCGGCAATATCATGGGCCGCACGATTTGCGCGCTCGGCGACGCCGCGGCCATGCCGGTGCGCGGCATGCTCAAGCATTACTGGGACGAGTTCGCATATCACGTCGAGCACAAGCACTGCCTCGTGGGCGGTCATGCCGGCGCAGCAACGGCTTCCGAAACGGTGGCGGCTTAAAAGCGGCCGCGTCACCAGAAGCATCAACCGCGGGGTTCTTCGCCGTGTGGCGAATGAACGGGCGAACGATTGAGCGGTAACAGGTTAAGGAAGATTGACCATCATGGTTGAACTTGAAATAGACGGCAAGACAGTAGAGGTACCGGAAGGCAGCATGGTGATCCAGGCTGCGCATAAGGTCGACACGTACATTCCTCACTTCTGCTATCACAAGAAGCTGTCGATTGCGGCCAACTGCCGGATGTGTCTGGTCGACGTCGAAAAGATGCCGAAGGCCGTCCCCGCATGCGCCACGCCGGTGTCGGCGGGCATGATCGTGCGCACGAAGTCCGACAAGGCCGTGCAGGGTCAGCAAGCCGTGATGGAATTCCTGCTGATCAACCACCCGCTCGATTGTCCGATCTGCGACCAGGGCGGCGAATGCCAGTTGCAGGATCTGGCGGTGGGCTACGGCAAGTCGGCCTCGCGCTATAGCGAAGAAAAGCGCGTGGTGTTCCACAAGAACGTCGGCCCGCTGATCTCGATGGAAGAAATGACGCGTTGCATTCACTGCACGCGTTGCGTCCGCTTCGGCCAGGAAATCGCCGGCGTCATGGAACTCGGCATGCTGGGCCGCGGCGAGCATTCGGAAATTACCTCGTTCGTCGGCAAGACGGTCGACTCCGAACTGTCCGGCAACATGATCGATCTGTGCCCGGTCGGCGCGCTGACCAGCAAGCCGTTCCGTTATAGCGCCCGCACGTGGGAACTGTCGCGCCGCAAGTCGGTGAGCCCGCACGATTCGGTCGGCGCGAACCTCGTGGTGCAGGTCAAGAACAACCGCGTGATGCGCGTGCTGCCGTTCGAGAACGAAGCCATCAACGAATGCTGGATCTCGGACAAAGACCGCTTCTCATACGAAGGCCTGAACAGCCCGGAACGTCTTACGCAGCCCATGCTCAAGCAGGGCGGCCAGTGGATCGAAACCGACTGGCAAACCGCGCTCGACTATGTCGTCAAGGGTCTGAAGGGCATCAAGGACGACCACGGCGCCGACGCGCTGGGCGCGCTCGGCAGCGCCCACAGCACGGTTGAAGAATTGTTCCTGCTGAAGCAACTGGCGCAAGCGGTCGGCACGCCTAACGTCGACTTCCGTCTGCGTCAGGCCGATTTCTCGGCGCCGCTCAACGGTGCGCCGTGGCTCGGCAGCAAGGTCGCCGATCTGTCGAACGTCGACGCGGCATTCATCATCGGCTCGGATCTGCGCCGCGATCACCCGCTGCTGGCCGCGCGTCTGCGCCAGGCTGCCAAGGGCGGCGCGCAACTGACGCTGCTGCAGGCTACCGCCGACGACGCCTTGATCCCGCAAGCTGAACGTGTGGTCGCGGCACCCTCCGCATGGCTGGCTGAGCTGGCCGGAATCGCCGGCGCGGTCTCCGAAGCTCGCGGTACGGCCTTGCCCGAAGCCTTTGCCGGCGCGCAACCGAATGACGCGCACAAGCAGGCCGCTGCGTCGCTCGTAGCCGGTGAGTTGCGCCTCGTGCTGCTCGGCAACGCCGCCGTGCGTCACCCTGACTTTGCCCGGATTCACGCCGCGGCCCAATGGATCGCGGACGCCACCGGCGCCACGCTCGGCTTCCTCACGGAAGCAGCGAATACGGTGGGCGCGCATCTCGTCGGCGCGCTGCCGGGCGAGGGCGGTCTGAACGCGCGCGAAGTGTTCGAACAGCCGCGCAAGGGTTATGTGCTGCTCAACGTCGAACCGGAGTTCGACACGGCCAATCCGGCGCAGGCGCTGGCCGCCTTGAAGCAGGCTGAAATGGTGGTGGTGCTGTCGCCGTTCCAGACCGGCGCCGAATACGCCGACGTCCTGCTGCCGATCGCGCCGTTCACGGAAACGGCCGGCACTTTCGTCAGCGCGGAAGGCACCGTGCAGAGCTTTAACGGCGTGGTGCGTCCGCTCGGCGATACGCGCCCGGCATGGAAGGTGTTGCGTGTGCTGGGCAGCCTGCTCGGTCTGCCCGGTTTCGAATTCGATACCTCGGAAGAAGTGCGCACGGCGGCGCTCGGCGACGGCGACCTGAGCGCGCGTCTGTCGAACCAGACCGGCGCCGCCGTGGCGCGCGGTACGGCGCCGAAGGCCGCTGACGGCGCCTTCGAGCGGCTCGCCAATGTGCCGATCTACCACGCCGACCCGCTGGTGCGTCGCGCGGAATCGCTGCATCTGACGGCGGCCGCCCGCGCCGCGAACACCGTCGGCCTGCCGGCTGCGCTGTTCGACAAGCTGGGTCTGAAAGACGGCGACGCGGTGCGCGTGCGCCAGGGTGAGCACTCGGTCCAGTTGCCGGCCGTGCGCGATGCAAATCTTGCGGAGACAGTCGTCCGCGTATCGGCGGCCACGCCTGCCGGTGCAGCGCTGGGCAGCCTGTTCGGTGAACTGCTGGTGGAGAAGGCGTAAATGTTCGAATCGATCAACTCGGGCGGCACTCAACTTCTCGGTGCGGCATGGCCCACGGTGTGGGCACTGGTGCGCATCCTGGTGGTGGCCGTCGTCATCCTGCTGTGCGTGGCTTACCTGATCCTCTGGGAACGTAAGCTGATCGGCTGGATGCACGTGCGTCTCGGTCCGAACCGGGTCGGCCCGGCAGGTTTGCTGCAGCCGATCGCCGACGTGCTGAAGCTATTGCTGAAAGAAGTGATTCAGCCCACCCAGGCGAGCCGCTGGACTTACCTGATCGCGCCGATCATGGTGGTGGTGCCGGCCTTCGCGGTGTGGGCGGTGATTCCGTTCCAGGCGGGCGCGGTGCTCGGCGACATCAACGCAGGCCTGCTGTACGCCATGGCGATTTCGTCGATCGGCGTATACGGCGTGATTCTGGCCGGCTGGGCCTCGAATTCGAAGTACGCCTTCCTCGGCTCCATGCGCGCCGCGGCGCAGATGGTGTCGTACGAAATTTCGATGGGCTTCGCGCTCGTCGTCGTGCTGATGACGGCGGGCACGCTGAATCTGTCGGACATCGTCGGTTCGCAGGAGCGCGGTTTCTTCGCCGCCCACGGTCTGAACTTTCTGTCGTGGAACTGGCTGCCGCTCTTGCCGATGTTCGTCGTGTACTTCATCTCGGGCATCGCCGAAACCAACCGTCACCCGTTCGACGTGGTGGAAGGCGAATCGGAAATCGTCGCGGGCCACATGATCGATTACTCGGGGATGGCGTTCGCGCTGTTCTTCCTCGCCGAGTACATCAACATGATCGTGATTTCGGCACTGGCATCTACGCTGTTCCTCGGCGGCTGGAGTGCGCCGTTCGGCTTCCTGTCGTTCATTCCGGGCATTTTCTGGCTGGTGCTGAAAGTGTTCCTGTTGCTGTCGGTATTCATCTGGGCGCGTGCCACATTCCCGCGCTACCGCTATGACCAGATCATGCGTCTGGGCTGGAAAGTGTTCATTCCGGTCTGCGTGGTGTGGCTGGTGGTGGTCGGCTTCTGGATCATGTCGCCGTGGAATATCTGGAAATAAAGGGCGGATGAACCTATGACCGCAATTCAAAACTTCTTCAAGACCTTCTTCCTCACGGAACTGCTCAAGGGTCTCGCGCTGACCGGACGTTATACGTTCCAGCGCAAGATCACCGTCCAGTTCCCGGAAGAGAAGACGCCGATCTCGCCGCGCTTTCGCGGGCTGCACGCGCTGCGCCGCTATGAAAACGGCGAAGAGCGCTGCATCGCCTGCAAGCTGTGCGAAGCCGTGTGCCCGGCGCTCGCCATTACGATCGAATCGGAAACGCGCGCGGACAACACACGCCGCACGACGCGCTACGACATCGACCTGACCAAGTGCATCTTCTGCGGTTTCTGCGAAGAAAGCTGCCCGGTCGATTCGATCGTCGAGACCCACATCCTCGAATATCACGGCGAAAAGCGCGGCGACCTGTACTTCACGAAGGACATGTTGCTGGCGGTGGGCGATCGCTATGAAACGGAAATCGCTGCAAATAAGGCAGCGGATGCGCCTTATCGGTGAGATGCGCGTTCCAGCGCGCATCGAACCACGCGTCGAAACGATTTTGTTTGACGTATCACGTTGTACCGGCCTGCAGTCAGGCCGTAGGCTGCTGCTTCACACGCTGTAGCGTGGCGCGTGTGCGCCAAAGAACAATGCCTGACGATGGCCTAACGATGAACCGGTAATCATGGAATTCACGACCGTACTGTTCTACATCTTCGCTCTGCTGCTGGTGGTATCAGGGCTGAAGGTGATCACCTCCCGCAATCCGGTGGCGTCCGCGCTGTTCCTGGTGCTCGCGTTCTTCAACGCGGCCGCCATCTGGATGCTGCTGCAGGCCGAGTTCCTCGCGATCCTGCTGGTGCTCGTCTACGTGGGCGCGGTGATGGTGCTGTTCCTGTTCGTGGTGATGATGCTGGATATCAACCTCGACGTGCTGCGCCGCGACTTCAAACGCTTCGTGCCGATGGCGACGGTGGTGGGAGCGATCATCGTGATCGAAACCGCGCTGATCCTGTGGCACGGCTTCGGCGCCACGGTCACGCCGCTGCGCGACACCACGGTGGCCGCCGGCAGCGCCATGGCGGGCTGGTCGAATACGCGCCTGATCGGTAAAGTGATCTACACGGATTACATCTTCGCGTTCGAAGTGGCGGGGCTGGTGCTGCTGGTGGCGATCATCGCCGCCATCGCGCTGACCACGCGCCACGCCAAAGACAGCAAGCGCCAGAACGTGAGCGATCAGGTCAAGGTGCGCGCCCAGGACCGGGTGCGCGTTGTGAAGATGCCTTCGGAAAAGACCGCGGCTACGATCGCGGCGGAAGAAGCAGCAGCGGCTGCGCAAGCAGCGGCCGCCGCCGCCGCTGCTGCAGATCCGGCCACTGCTAAAAATAGCTGAGAGGAGACAGGAGAGAAATTATGTTGACCCTTGCTCATTACCTTGTACTCGGCGCGATCCTGTTTGCGATCAGCGTTGTGGGCATTTTCCTGAACCGCCGCAACGTCATCATTATCCTGATGGCAATCGAACTGATGCTGCTGGCGGTAAACACCAATTTCGTCGCGTTTTCGCACTACCTGGGCGACGTTCATGGCCAGATCTTCGTCTTCTTCGTGCTGACGGTTGCAGCGGCGGAAGCGGCCATCGGGCTGGCGATTCTGGTGACCCTGTTCCGTAGTCTCGACACGATCAACGTCGAGGATCTCGATCAGCTCAAAGGTTAATGGGGCAACACATGTCTACGACTCTCAACGAAAACCTGTTGCTGGCGGTTCCGCTCGCACCGCTGGCCGGCTCCCTGATTGCCGGGCTGTTCGGCAAGGCGGTAGGGCGCGCGGGCGCACACACGGTCACGATCCTCGGCGTCGCGATTTCCTTCATCCTGTCGGCCATCGTCTTCTTCGACGTGATGAACGGCGCGAGCTTCAACGCGACGGTCTACGAATGGATGTCGGTCGGCAAGCTGAAGTTCGAAGTCGGCTTCCTCGTCGACTCGCTCACGGCGCTGATGATGTGCGTGGTGACCTTCGTATCGCTGATGGTGCACATCTACACGATCGGCTACATGGCCGACGACGACGGCTACCAGCGCTTCTTCTCGTACATCGCGCTGTTCACGTTCTCCATGCTGATGCTCGTCATGAGCAACAACCTGCTGCAGCTGTTTTTCGGCTGGGAAGCGGTGGGCCTGGTGTCGTACCTGCTGATCGGCTTCTACTTCACCCGAGAAAGCGCGATCTACGCCAACATGAAGGCGTTCATCGTGAACCGCGTGGGCGACTTCGGTTTCCTGCTCGGTATCGGCCTGCTGCTGGCGTTCGGCGGCTCGCTGAACTACGGCGACATCTTCGCGAAGAGCCATGAACTCGCGTCGCTGACCTTCCCCGGCACGAGCTGGGGTCTGCTGACGGTGGCGTGTATCTGCCTCTTCATCGGCGCGATGGGTAAGTCGGCGCAATTCCCGCTGCACGTCTGGCTGCCCGATTCGATGGAAGGCCCGACGCCGATCTCCGCGCTGATCCACGCGGCAACCATGGTGACGGCCGGTATTTTCATGGTCACGCGCATGTCGCCGCTGTTCGAACTGTCGGATACGGCGCTGTCGTTCGTCACGGTCATCGGCGCTATTACCGCGCTGTTCATGGGCTTCCTCGGAATCGTCCAGAACGACATCAAGCGAGTGGTGGCTTACTCCACGCTCTCGCAACTCGGTTACATGACGGTGGCGCTCGGCGTGTCGGCTTATCCGGTCGCCATGTTCCACCTGATGACGCACGCGTTCTTCAAGGCGCTGCTGTTCCTCGGCGCCGGTTCCGTGATCATGGGCATGCACCACGATCAGGACATGCGCAACATGGGCGGCCTGCGCAAATACATGCCGATCACGTGGATCACCTCGCTGATCGGTTCGCTGGCGCTGATCGGCACGCCATTCTTCTCGGGCTTCTACTCGAAGGACTCGATCATCGACGCGGTAAAGCTGTCGCATCTGCCGGGTTCGGGTTTCGCATACTTCGCGGTGGTGGCGAGCGTGTTCGTCACGGCGCTGTACTCGTTCCGTATGTACTTCCTCGTGTTCCACGGTGAAGAGCGCTTCCGTAAGCCGAAGCATCCGGAATCGCCGATGGGCATCGAAGCCGCCGCACACGCCGCGCATGGTCACGACGACCATGGTCACGGTCACGACGCGCATGGCCATGACGATCACGGCCACGCGCACGAGCCGCATGAAAGCCCGTGGGTGGTGTGGGTGCCGCTGGTGCTGCTGGCGATTCCTTCGGTCATCATCGGCGCGATTGCGGTCGGACCGCTGCTGTTCGGCGATTACTTCGCTCACGGCGTGGTGTTCGACAAGGTGATCTACATCGGCGCGAACCATCCGGCCGTGTCGGAACTGGCCGAAGAATTCCAGGGTTGGGCGCTGATGGGCCTGCACTCAGTATCGGGCATTCCGGTCTGGCTGGCGCTGGCGGGTGTCGTGGTGTCGTGGTTCCTGTACCTGAAGCGTCCGGATCTGCCGCCGGTGGTGCGCCGCGCGTTTGGCCCGATCTACACGCTGCTGGATAACAAGTACTACCTCGACAAGATCAACGAGGTGGTGTTCGCCCGCGGTGCGGTGGCTATCGGCCGTGGTCTGTGGAAGGAAGGCGACGTGGTGGTCATCGACGGTATCGTCAACGGCAGCGCGCGCTTCATCGGCTGGTTCGCCGGGGTGATCCGTTTCCTCCAGTCCGGCTATATCTATCACTACGCGTTTGCCATGATTATTGGCATGCTGGGGCTCCTGACCCTGTTTGTAACGCTCGGCGGCAAATAAGGCGAGGGACACCATTCATGCACACGTATCCGATTTTAAGTATCGCGATCTGGTTGCCGATTCTGTTCGGCCTCCTGGTCCTTGCTATCGGTTCTGACAAAAATCCTGGTCCGGCTCGCTGGCTGGCGCTGGTGGGTTCGGTCCTCAGCTTCATCGTGACGATTCCGCTGTTCACCAGCTTCGATTCGAGCACGGCCGATCTGCAGTTCGTCGAAAAGGCGACCTGGATCGAGCGTTTCAACATCACGTATCACCTCGGTGTCGACGGCATTTCCATGTGGTTCGTGGTGCTGACCGCGCTGATCACCGTGATTGTCGTGATTGCCGGCTGGCAGGTCATCACGAAGAACGTGGCGCAGTACTTCGCCTCGTTCCTGATCCTGTCCGGCATCATGGTGGGCGTTTTCAGCGCCGCGGACGGGATGCTGTTCTACGTGTTCTTCGAAGCCACCCTGATCCCGATGTACATCATCATTGGCGTGTGGGGCGGCCCGAACCGTGTGTATGCGGCGTTCAAGTTCTTCCTGTACACGCTGATGGGCTCGCTGCTGATGCTGGTCGCGCTGCTCTATCTGTACACGCAGACGGGCACTTTCGACCTGGCCACGTGGCAGACCACGAAGATCGCCATGACGCCGCAGATCCTGCTCTTCATAGCCTTCTTCCTCGCCTTTGCGGTGAAGGTGCCGATGTGGCCGGTCCACACCTGGTTGCCTGACGCTCACGTCGAGGCGCCCACCGGCGGCTCGGTGGTGCTGGCGGCGATCATGCTGAAGCTCGGCGCGTATGGTTTCCTGCGCTTCTCGCTGCCGGTCACGCCGGACGCGAGCCACTTCCTCGCGCCCGTCGTCATCACGCTGTCGCTGATCGCGGTTATCTACATTGGTCTGGTTGCGATGGTGCAGGCGGACATGAAGAAGCTGGTCGCGTATTCGTCGATCGCGCACATGGGCTTTGTGACGCTCGGCTTCTTCATCTTCAACCAGCTTGGCGCGGAAGGCGCGATCGTGCAGATGATCTCGCACGGTTTCGTCTCGGGCGCGATGTTCCTGTGCATCGGCGTGCTGTATGACCGTTTGCACTCGCGCCAGATCGCCGATTACGGCGGTGTCGTCAACGTAATGCCGAAATTCGCGGCGCTGGTCATGCTGTTTTCGATGGCCAACTGCGGCTTGCCGGGTACCTCCGGTTTTGTCGGCGAATTCATGGTGATTCTGGCTGCGGTCCAGTACAACTTCTGGATTGCGGGCGGGGCCGCGGTCACGCTGATTCTCGGCGCGGCCTACACGCTGTGGATGTATAAGCGCGTGTACTTTGGCGCAGTAGCAAACGACCACGTGAAGAAACTGCTCGATATCAACAATCGCGAGTTCTTCATGTTGATCGTGCTGGCTGCCTTGACCTTGTTCATGGGCCTGTATCCGAAGCCCTTTACCGATGTGATGCACGTATCCGTGGAAAACCTCCTCTCCCACGTTGCGCAGTCAAAACTGCCGTTGCCTCAGTAACGCAGAGCGGAGGAATTAAAAGATCATGCAAAACGCACCTATGACTGCTCTCGCGCCCGACGCCCTGTTGATGCTCGCCGTTGTCGTCGCGTGGCTCAACGACACGTTCTTCGGCGAGGCCGGTCGACGCACCACGTACCTGATCGCGCTGCTTTCGACGCTGGTTGCCGGCATCTGGTTCGCCGCCAATGCGTTCGACCCGCAGGCGCATTACTTCTTCGGACACATGTACGTGGTCGACGCCTTCGGCAGCATGATGAAGGCGGTGGTGTCGCTCGGTTATGCCGTGTCGATCGTCTACTCGCGCAAGTATCTGGAAGACCGCGACCTGTTCCGCGGCGACTTCTTCCTGCTCGGCATGTTCTCGCTGCTCGGCCAGCTGGTGATGATTTCCGGCAACAACTTCCTGACGCTGTACCTCGGTCTGGAACTGATGTCGCTGTCGCTGTACGCCGTGATCGCGCTGCGCCGCGAAGTGCCGCAGTCGAACGAAGCGGCCATGAAGTATTACGTGCTGGGCGCGCTGGCGTCGGGTTTCCTGCTGTACGGCATTTCGATGCTGTACGGCGCAACCGGCTCGTTGGACCTGAACGAAGTGTTCAAGGCCGTGGCGTCGGGCCGCATCAATGATGTCGTGCTGCTGTTCGGCGTGATCTTCATCGTGGCGGGCGTGGCGTTCAAGATGGGCGCGGTGCCGTTCCATATGTGGGTGCCTGACGTGTACCAGGGCGCGCCGACCGCCATGACGCTGCTTACCGGCGGCGGCCCGAAGGTTGCGGCTTTCGCGTGGGGCCTGCGCTTCCTCGTGATCGGCCTGCTGCCGCTGGCGGTCGACTGGCAGGAAATGCTGGTGATCTTCGCGGCGCTGTCGCTGATCGTCGGCAACATCACCGGTATCGTGCAGCGTAACGTCAAGCGGATGCTGGCTTACTCGGCGATCTCGAACATGGGCTTCGTGCTGCTCGGTCTGGTCGCCGGCGTGGTGGACGGCAAGACGAGCATGGCGGCAAGCGCCTACGGCTCGGCCATGTTCTACAGCATCGTCTATCTCATCACCACACTGGGTACGTTCGGCATCGTCATGCTGCTGGCTCGCCGCGATTTCGAAGCGGAGACGCTCGACGACTTCAAGGGCCTGAATCAACGCAGCCCGGTGTTCGCGTTCGTCATGATGATCATGATGTTCTCGCTCGCGGGCGTGCCGCCGGCAGTCGGTTTCTACGCCAAGCTGGCCGTGCTGCAGGCAACCATGAATTCGGGTCTCACGTGGCTGGCCGTGCTGGCGGTGATCACCTCGCTGTTCGGCGCGTTCTACTACCTGCGTATCGTCAAGCTGATGTACTTCGACGAGCCGCTCGACAGCAATCCGATCAAGGCCGACGTGTGCAACCGCGCGCTGCTGACCATCAACGGCGTGGCCGTGCTGGTGCTCGGTCTGGTGCCGGGACACCTGCTGAGTGCTTGCCTGCAGGCAATCACCCATACGCTCAACACGCTCGCGCTCTGATGTCTGCTGCTGGCTGGTTTATCGTGTTGTTGGCGCTGGCGGGCGCCAACCTGCCGTTCGTGAATCAACGCCTCTTCGCCGTCGCGCCGCTCAAGCCGGTGAAGAAGAGCGCCTGGCTGCGAATCGCCGAGTTGATCGTGCTGTATTTCGTGGTCGGCGCATTGGGTTTTATGCTCGAGGCTCGGGCGGGTAACCGCTTCGAGCAGGGCTGGCAGTTCTATGCGATCACTTTCAGTCTGTTTCTGGTGTTCGCGTTTCCCGGTTTCACCTTCCAGTATCTCTTCAAACGGCGCTGACGGTTCCAGCCGTCGCGCCCCACGCTGTCTTGAGGTTGCACATGGCTGAACTTCCCGATCATGACGCCGCGCTTACCGAGACCTGTCTCGAGAGCAAAACGATCCACCAAGGCCCGTTCCTCACGCTCAAATGCGACACCGTGCGCCTGCCGGACGGCAAGAGCGCGACGCGCGAGTACGTCAAGCATCCGGGCGCCGTGATGGTGATCCCGCTGTTCGACGACGGCCGCGTGCTGCTGGAATGCCAGTACCGCTATCCGATCGGCAAGGTGATGTACGAATATCCGGCCGGCAAGCTCGATGCGAACGAAGACCCGCTCGTTTGCGCCAAGCGCGAACTGCACGAAGAGACCGGCTACACGGCGCGCGAGTACGTCTACCTGACGCGGATCCATCCGATCATTTCATACTCCACCGAATTCATCGACATCTACCTCGCGCGCGGCCTGACCGCCGGCGAGCGCAAGCTCGACGAAGGCGAGTTTCTCGAACTGTTCACCGCGACCGTTCCCGAGGTGTCGGAGTGGGTGCGCACCGGCAAGATCAGCGACGTGAAGACGATCATCGGCACGTTCTGGCTGGAGAAGGTGTTGTCCGGCGCGTGGCCGAGTCCCGAGCCCGAGCCGAACTGATCTCTTTTTCGCGCCAGGCCGGAAACGACCGCGACGGCAGCCCATCTTCGGCTGCCGTTGTCGTTTGCGGGCTCGACGGCCGCCATCGCGCCCCTTATCGCGCCGGGCGGGCGTCGGCGCGACGGGTTAGAATCGCGCACGCTCGCTTGATCCCGGACGCGACAATGCGCCCCCCTCGCGTGCCAAAGTCGCCCACAGCAAAATTTACGAACGACCGTTCACAAATTTAGATTTTGCGCTAAACTCATACGCAAGCCCTGATTCCACATGAAGGTCCTCGATTTACAGTGCCCGCATGGCCATCGGTTCGAAGGCTGGTTCGCTTCCGCCGAAGAATTTGAGTCGCAGTTGTCCCGCAAGCTGGTCGAATGTCCGGTTTGCAGTGCGACCGAAGTGAGCCGTTTGCCGTCGGCGCCCCGGTTGAATCTGTCCGGCGCGACCGAGGCGCAAGCGAGCGCGGGTAACAGTGAATTGCAGGCGCGCGTCATGCGTGCGCTGCGCGAGGTACTGGAAAAGACCGAGAACGTGGGCGACCGCTTCGCCGAGGAAGCGCGGCGCATTCACTACAACGAAGCGCCGGCGCGCAACATTCGCGGTGTCACCACGCCCGAAGATGCGCAAGCCTTGGTCGAAGAAGGCATTGAAGTGATGCCGTTGCCGATCCCGGCCGCGCTGAAGGAACCGCTGCAATAGCGCAGCGGCTCACTGGCGGCGGGGTAGCCGCGGCCAGGAGACACTGCGTATGAATCTGGATTATTCCCCCGCTGACAACGCGTTCCGCGCCGACATCCGCGCCTGGCTCGAAGCGAATTTGCCGCGCGAGCTGAGCCACAAAGTCCTCAATCACAAACGTCTGAATCGCGAAGACTTCGCGAACTGGCACAAGCTGCTCGGCACGCGCGGCTGGTCGGTGATCGCCTGGCCTACGGAATATGGCGGTCCTGGCTGGGATGCTACGCAACGCCATATCTGGGACGAAGAGTGCGCGCGGATCGGCGCGCCCTCGGTGTTGCCGTTCGGCGTGTCGATGGTCGCGCCGGTGCTGATGAAATACGGCAGCGAAGCGCAGAAGCGTCACTTCCTGCCGCGCATTCTGGATGGCACGGACTGGTGGTGCCAGGGCTATTCGGAACCCGGCTCGGGTTCGGATCTGGCGTCGCTGCGCACACGCGCCGAGCGGGTCGGCGATCACTATGTCGTCAACGGCCAGAAGACGTGGACCACGCTCGGCCAGCACGCCGACATGATGTTCTGCCTTGTGCGCACCGACAGCGGCGCGAAAAAGCAGGAGGGCATCTCGTTTCTGCTGATCGACATGAAGACACCGGGCATCACCGTGCGTCCTATCATCACGCTCGACGAAGATCACGAAGTCAACGAAGTGTTCTTCGAGGACGTGAAGGTGCCGGTCGAGAATCTGGTTGGCGAGGAAAATCGCGGCTGGACTTACGCCAAGTATCTGCTCGGCCACGAGCGCACGGGCATTGCACGCGTCGGCCAGTCGAAACGTGAGCTTGTGTTCCTGAAGCGCCTCGCCCTCGACCAGAAGAAAAACGGCAAGCCGTTGCTCCACGACCCGGTGTTCGCCGCGAAGGTCGCCAATCTCGAAATCGAATTGATGGCGCTCGAAGTGACGGTGCAACGCGTGGTCGCTAACGAGACAGGCGGACGCGGACCGGGACCGGAAGCATCGATGCTGAAGATCAAGGGCACGGAAGTGCAGCAGGGTCTGACGGAACTGATGGTCGAAGCCATCGGGCCGATGGCGGCGCCCTTCGATGTGCCGTTCCTCGAAGGCGAACACGCCCACAGCTCGGCCGGCGACGATGACGCCGCGCCGCTCGCCGCGTACTACTTCAACTTCCGCAAGACGTCGATCTACGGCGGCTCGAACGAAATTCAAAAGAACATCATCGCGCAGATGATTCTCGGACTCTGAGGAGCGGCGCATGGACTTCACTTTTAGCGACGAACAGCAACAATTCGCCGACGCACTGCGCCGTTATCTGGACAAGAGCTACGGCTTCGAGGCGCGTCAGGCTATCGTGTACTCGGACGCAGGTGTTTCGGACCCGCATTGGGCGGCATTCGCCGAACTCGGCTTGACCGCGCTGCCGGTGCCGGAAGAGCAGGGCGGTTTCAATGGCAGTCCTGTCGACATGCTGGTGGTGATGCAGGAACTGGGCCGCGCGCTGGTGGTTGAGCCGTATTGGGCGACGGCGGTGGGTGTCGAGGCTTTGCGGATCGCCGGGTCCAGCCAGGATGCCGAAGACGCCGCCTTGCTCGAACGCGCGGCGCAAGGCGAGATCAAGCTCGCGGTCGCGTTCCACGAGCCGCATGCCCGCTACGACCTGTTTGCGGTGGAAGCCACGGCCAGGCAACAAGGCGAGCACTACGCGCTGAGCGGCAAGAAATCCATCGTGCTGCATGGCGCGCAGGCCCATTATTGGATCGTCCCGGCGCGTCTGAATGGCGAAATTGCCCTGTTCGTGGTGGCGCGCGACGCAGCCGGCACGCAGGTCACCGATTACCGCACAATCGATGGCCAGCGGGCCGCGTCGCTCACGTTCGAAGGTACGACGGCGCGGCGTTTGGGCAGCCAGCACGCCGGCGCGGCGGCGCTCGAGCAGATTGCCGACTACGGCACCGTGTTGCTGTGCGCGGAAGCCGTCGGCGCGCTCGACGCGCTGAATCACGCCACCGCCGAGTACACGAAAACGCGTCAGCAGTTCGGTCAGCCTATCGCGCGTTTTCAGGCCTTGCAGCATCGCATGGTCGAAATGCTGATTCACGCGGAACAGGCGCGCTCGCTGACGTATCTGGCGGCGGTGCGTTACGCTAGCGTCGATGCCGACGAGCGGCGCCGCGCGGTGTCGGCCGCCAAGGTGCGGGTGGGGCAGGCCGCGCGTTTCGTCGGTCAGCAGGCGGTGCAACTGCATGGCGGTATGGGCGTGACGAACGAAGTGGCGGCGGCGCATCTGTTCAAGCGTCTGGCGATCATCGAGACCACGCTCGGCGACGTCGATCATCATCTCGAGCGCTTTGCCGCGCTGCCCGGTTTCGCTACCGCCGAAGTCTGAGCGGCCGTCCGTCACAAACGAATGAGGTGTCACGATGGGATTGAGTTTCGAAGATATGGAAGTCGGCTCGGTCACGGAATGCGGCGAACATACGTTCACGCGCGACGAGGTCGTCGCGTTCGCCGAGCGGTTCGATCCGCAACCGTTTCACATAGATGACGCCGCGGCCGCCGCTTCGTCGTTCGGCGGCCTGGTTGCGAGCGGCTGGCATACCTGTTCGGTGATGATGGGACTGCTGGTGCGCAACGTGCTGGCCGGATCGACGTCGATGGGCTCGCCGGGTATCGACGACATCCGCTGGCTCAAGCCGGTGCGGGTCGGCGACACGATCCGCATGACGAACTCGGTGCTCGACAAGCGCGTGTCGTCGAGCAAGCCGGATCGCGGCATCGTCTCAACCGAATGGGCCGGCATCAACCAGCACGGCGAGACCGTGGTCACGGTGCGCTCGAAGGCGCTGTTTGGTTTGCGTAATCCGGGAGCCGGCGCATGAAGCGCGACGTGGAAGGCCTCGATGCTCAGGGGCTGCGATCGCTGGTGGGCGGCGCGCCGCTCGTCAGCGCGTGGCTGCTGATCGATCAGGCGAGCGTGAACGGCTTTGCCGAAGCAACTGGCGACCATCAATGGATCCACGTCGACGCAGAACGCGCGCGGCGCGAGTCGCCGTTCGGCGGGCCAATTGCGCACGGCTTTCTGACATTGTCGCTAATCCCCGCCTTGCTCGGGCAGACCGTCGCGCTCAAGCAGCGGATGGGCGTCAACTACGGCCTGAACCGCGTGCGATTCACCGCGCCGGTGCCGGTCGATTCACAGGTACGCGCGCGTTTTGCGGTAGCCAGCGTGGACGATGTGGACGACGCCGGTGTGCAGGTGGTGTGGAACGTGACGCTGGAACGGCAGGGTAGCGAGCGGCCGGTGTGCGTGGCGGAATTCATCACGCGGCATTATTTCTAGTCGCTCAGGTGATACGGGGCATGAGGCTGTTCCCTCACGCCCCGTATCCCATCACGAACGCGTAATCGGCATCTCCACCTTCGCCGCTGCGCCGGCGTCCATGTGCCGCGCCAGTTCGAGCTTGGCGATGGCGTTGCGGTGCACTTCATCCGGGCCATCGGCAAAACGCAGCGTGCGGGCCGACGTGTAGGCATAGGCGAGCGGGAAATCCTCGCTGAGACCCGCCGCGCCGTGCGCCTGCATCGCCCAGTCGATCACCTGGCAGGCCATGTTTGGCGCCACTACCTTGATCATCGCAATCTCGCCGCGCGCGCCCTTGTTGCCGACCGTGTCCATCATGTAAGCGGTCTTGAGCGTCAACAGTCGCGCCTGTTCGATCATGCAGCGCGCCTCGGCGATCCGTTCCTGCGTGACGCCTTGTGCGGCAACCGGCTTGCCGAAGGCGACGCGTTGCAGCGTGCGTTTCGCCATCAATTCGAGCGCGCGTTCTGCCAGTCCGATCAGGCGCATGCAGTGGTGAATCCGTCCCGGTCCAAGCCGTCCTTGCGCAATCTCGAAGCCGCGTCCTTCGCCTAGCAGCATGTTCGCTGCCGGCACGCGGACGTTTTCGAGCGTGATTTCCATGTGGCCGTGCGGCGCGTCGTCGTAGCCGAACACCGTCAACGGACGATGCACGGTGATGCCGGCGGCGTCGGCGGGCACCAGAATCATCGATTGCTGCGAGTGGCGCGGTGCGTCCGGATCGGTTTTCCCCATCACGATATAGACCTTGCAACGCGGATCGCCCGCGCCCGACGACCACCACTTGTGGCCGTTGATCACGTAGTCGTCGCCGTCGCGTTCGATGCGCGTCTGGATGTTCGTCGCATCCGATGACGCCACTTCCGGCTCGGTCATCAGGAAGGCGGAACGGATCTGTCCTTGCAGCAGCGGTTCGAGCCACTGACGCTTGTTGTCCGGACTGCCGTAGCGCTCGATGGTTTCCATGTTGCCGGTGTCGGGCGCGTTGCAGTTGAAGACCTCCGGCGCCCAGGGCACGCGGCCCATGATCTCGCACAGCGGCGCATATTCGAGGTTGGTCAAGCCGGCGCCGCGTTCGGAGTCGGGCAGGAACAGATTCCACAGGCCGGCGTCGCGGGCTTTCTGCTTGAGCTGCTCGACCAGTTCGGTCGGCAGCCACGCGTTTCCATTGGCGCGGTTGCGGGCAATTTCCCCGGCGAAGGCGCGTTCGTTCGGATAAATATGTTCGTCGAAGAAGGCGAGCAGTTTCTCGCGCAGTGCCTGAACCTTCGGGGTGTAGTCGAAATTCATCTAAGACCTCGCGGATGTCGGGGGATGTCGATTAACGCACTTTCTGCGCGTAGCGCCAGGCGAGTTCCGCCATGGGCCTCGCGCGCCGGCCGGCGTCGAGCGCCTGTGCGCTGGCCGCGGTGCCGTCGACGACGCGTTTCATGATGCCTTGCAGGATCGCGGCAATCCGGAACATGTTGTACGCCAGATAGAAGTTCCAGTCGCCGTGGATTTCGAAGCCCGTGCGCGCGCAATAGCGTTCGACGTATTTCGCTTCGTCCGGGATGCCGAGCGCGGCCCAATCGAGCCCCGCGATGCCGCGAAACTGCACCGGGTCGACGTGCCAGGCCATGCAGTGATAGGCGAAGTCAGCCAGCGGATCGCCGAGCGTCGACAGTTCCCAGTCGAGCACGGCCAGCACGCGCGGTTCATGTGGATGGAAGATCAGGTTGTCGAGCCGGTAGTCGCCGTGCACGATCGAGACCCGCTCGCCGGTTTCGTCCGGCATGTGCTGCGGCAGCCAGTCGATCAGCCGGTGCATCGCGTCGATCGGCTCGGTTTCCGACGCCACGTATTGCTTGCTCCATCGGCCGATCTGTCGCGCGAAGTAGTTGCCGGGCTTGCCGTAGTCGATGAGGCCGACGGCCGCGACATCGACACTATGCAGTGCCGCGATCACGCGATTCATTTCATCGTAGATCGCCGCGCGTTCTTGCGGGTTCATGCCGGGCAGCGACTGATCCCACAACACCCGGCCTTCGACGAACTCCATCACATAGAACGCGCGGCCGATCACGCTTTCGTCCTCGCACAGCGCGAGCATCTGCGCGACGGGCACGCCGGTGCCGGCGAGCGCGTGCATCACGCGATACTCGCGCTCAACGGCATGCGCGGACGGCAGCAGCCTCGCCGTCGGGCCGGGCTTCGCCCGCATCACATAAGTGCGCGAGGGTGTGATCAGTTTGAAGGTGGGATTCGATTGGCCGCCGGCAAACTGCTCCATCGCAAGCGGTCCTGAGAAACCGTCGACGTGCTGTGTCAGCCAGGCCGCGAGCGCGTCCGTGTCGAAGCGTTGCCGCTCGGCGACGGGGCGCGTGCCTTCGAATGCGGAGTAATCCGGCTTCTGTTCAGGTTCGCCCGTCTTCGTGGCTTCGCCCATTGTCTCCTCCTGTGAGTATCGACTACGCCGGATGCCTGTACTGAATGAACTGGGCGTAGAGCATTTCCATCGTCGTATGGCGCACGTCGCGATGCAGCGGCGACGGCGGCGAGTAATTGAGCGTGCGCAATACCCAGTCGCGCGGCGCGGCGCCGACATCCAGCGCGTTGATGCAGCCGGTGGCCTGCGACAGATGACCGAAAAAAGTGCGCCCGCCTGCCGTGATGGCGTGTGACAGGATGGCGCGATTCACGCCGCCATGCAGGACGAGCAGCACGGTGTCCCACGAAGTGTCGGCGCGCAGGGTGGCGACTGCGGGCAGCACGCGGTCGAACAGTGCGCCAATCGTCTCGCCGCCGAGAAAGCGCGTGCTCTCGGGCACCACGCCGTCGAACGCGCTGAGGAACGCGGCTTCGATATCGGCGGCGGGAATGGCGCTCAATTTGCCGCCGCGGATTTCCTGCAGCGCCGGTTCGATCTCCAGTTCGACATGCTGATGGGTTTCGGCGAGCACGCGCTGCGCGGTTTCGATCGTGCGCGGCAGGCCGCTGACGATCACGCGGTCGAAGCGGATCTGCTGCAGCGCGAAGGCCTGGCCGGCGGCGCTCGCCTGTTCGCGGCCCTGGGCGTTCAGCGGCACGGTTTCCGGATCGATGGCGCGGCCGGTGGCGTCGAAGTAGGTCACGTCACCGTGGCGCATCAGATAGATGCGGCGGCGCTTCGGCAGTTGGAATTCAGGCATGACGGACTCGCTCGCTGGCTCAGGTGACTCGCGGGTGGATCATTTGTATTTCGGGGCGCGTTTTTCGAGGAATGCGGTGATGCCTTCGAGCGCGTCGCCGTGATGCAGCGAGGCGACGAAGTGGTCGCGCTCCGCCACCAGATGCTCGGCGAGCGGCTGCGTGCCGGCAGCGGCGAGCAAGGTCTTGATGCGCGCGGAGGCGTTCGGCGAGATCTGGCCGAGTTGTTCCGCCCACGCAACGGCGGCGTCGCGCACCGCGCCCGGCTTTGCCAGGCGGTTCACCACGCCGAGTTCGTGCAGACGCGCGGCGCCGATCGGCTTGCCTTCCAGCAGCACTTCGGCGGCGAGCTGGCGCGGCAATGCCTGCGCGAGGAACCACGAACCGCCGCCATCCGGCGTGAGACCGACACGCGCATACGACATGACGAACTTCGCGTCTTCGGCGGCCACCAGCAGGTCGCACGCGAGCGCCAGCGAGAAACCGGCGCCGGCCGCCGCGCCTTCGACGGCGGCAATCACCGGTTTCGAGGACGAGCGCAGCGCGCCGATCCATTCGCCGAGCAGGTCGATGCTTTGCGCCTGCACGGCGGGATCTTTCGCGCGGTTCTCCAGCAGGCGATTGAGATTGCCGCCCGCGCAAAAGAATTGGTCGGCGCCGGTGAGGACGATGGCGCGGATCGACGGATCGCGCTCGGCGCTGTCGAGTGCTTCGATGCCCGCCGCGTACATGTCGGGGTGCAGCGCGTTGCGCGCGCCGGGATTCGACAACGTGAGGACGAGCGTCGATTCGCTTTCGGCCGGACGTGAGGTCAGCAGCTCGGCGCTCATGACGGGTTCTCCACGTGGGTGTCGGTTGCCATGCTTGTCGCCTCGGCGACGTCGCCCTGGGTGAGCGACATGCCGAGTTGCGCGCGCCGCGCCAGCCACGGCGACGGTCGGTAGCGCGGGTCGCCGAGCACGCCGAACATATTGCGCAGAATCGTCAGCAGCGTTTTTGCCCCGAGCGCGTCGCCGAGCGCGAGCGGCCCGCGCGGGTAACCCAGGCCCAGCGTCACGGCGAGGTCGATGTCCTGCGGCGTGGCAATCTGTTGCTGCGCGATATCGCAGCCAATGTTGACGATCGTCGCCACCACGCGTTGCGCGACGAAGCCGGTCGAATCGCGGATCACGGTAACGGGGATGCCGTCGGCGGCCAGCAATGCGTGCGCGGTGTCGCGCGCGGCGCGCGTCGTGGCGGGCGTTGTCATCAGCGTCCGGCGCTGTGCGGCGACGAGCGGGAACAAGGCGTCGACGGCGACGGTGCGGCTCGCATCGAGCGCCTCGTCCACGGCGGCGGTCGTCGCGTCGTGACCAAACGGCGTCACGATGATGAGCGAGTCCGCGGCGGGCGTGGCGCCTTCATCGAGCGCGACGCCTGCTTTGGCGACGAGCTCCACCACGGCCTGGCGCGCTTCGGGATAACGCCTGCTGACCCACGCGCGAGTGGGCAGTTCAGTGGGAGCGGGCGCCTCTTCGGGCACCTGCTGTTTGCCGTCATCGTAGCGATAGAAGCCTTCGCCGCTCTTGCGGCCGATCAGGCCGCCCGCGAGACGCGTGCCGGTGATCGGCGAGGGCGTGAAGCGCGGCTCTTCATAGAACTGGTGATAGATCGATTCCATCACCGGATGCGAGACGTCGAGCGCGGTCAGATCGAGCAGTTCGAACGGCCCCAGACGAAAGCCCGCCTGCTCGCGCATGATGCGGTCGATCTCGACAAAGCTGGCGACACCTTCGCCCGCGATGCGCAGCCCTTCGGTATTCATGCCGCGGCCGGCGTGATTGACAATGAAGCCCGGCATATCCTTCGCGCGCACCGGCGTGTGCCCCATGCGGCGCGCGAGGTCCATCAGCGCATCGCCCGCGGAGGGGTCGCTGCGCAGGCCGTCGATCACTTCGACGACTCTCATCAGCGGCACCGGGTTAAAGAAGTGATAGCCGACCACGCGCGATGGATCGGAGCAGCCGGCGGCAATCGCGGTGATCGACAGCGACGAGGTGTTCGACGCCAGAACGCAGCGGTCGCTGACGACGGTTTCGAGTTCGCGAAATAACGTGCGCTTCACCTCGAGCTTTTCGACGATCGCTTCGATCACGAGATCGCAGTCCACCAGATCGCCGATCGCCTGCGCACCGCTGACATTGGCCAGCGCCGCCAGCGAACGAGCCTGGTCGAGCTTGCCTTTGGCCGTGAGTTTGGCGAACGTGTCGGCGAGATAGTCGCGCGCCGCGCCCACTGCGGCCGGGTTGGTGTCGAACAGGCGTACTGTCAGCCCCGCGAGCGACGCGATCTGCGCAATGCCGCGCCCCATTGCGCCTGTGCCGACAATGCCGATAGTCTCGATGCTGTAATTGCGAGAGGTCATTGGGTTGCTCGACTCCATGGTTATTTTAGAATAGCACGCTCGTGCAATTTACTGGATGATTGATTCACCGGCCGCCGGCGTCGTCATAAGCGGCTCGACCCACCCGTCACACCTGCCAGATGGAGACATCCGATGATCAAGCTGTGCGGCTTCGCACTGTCCAACTACTACAACAAGGTCAAGTTCGTACTGCTCGAATACGGCATTCCGTTCGAGGAAGAGTTTGTGATGATGAGCCAGGAGGAAGCGCTGCTGGTGCATTCGCCGCTCGGCAAGGTGCCGTTTATCCGGACTGAACATGGCGACCTGTGCGAGTCGCAGGCGATCATCGAATATCTGCATGCGCGCTTTCCCGACAAGGTCATTTTTCCGGCCGACCCATGGGAGGCCGCGAAGCAGCGCGAACTGATCACGTTCCTCGACCTGCATCTGGAACTGGTCGTGCGCCCTTTGTACAAGGAAGCCTTTTTCGGCGGCACGGTGAGCGACGCGACCAGGGCACACGTCGAAAAGCTGCTGACGCGTCATGTAGCCGGCTTCGCGCGGCTCGCGCAGTTCGGGCCGTATCTGCGCGGCGCGGAATTCGGCGTGGCCGACGCGGCGGCTTACGTGAATCTGCCGCTCGTCGGCATGACCACGCAGATCATCTACGGCCGCGATTTTCTGCTCGACGCCGGCATGGACTGGAAGCGTTACGTGAAGCTGCTGAACGAGCGGCCGGCGGCGCAGCGCGTGACGGCGGACCGCAAGGCATACAGCGCGGCGGCGGCAGCGAGCAAGCAGTGAGAAGCCGAGGCGGCACGGCACATGACATGAGTGGCCGGACAAGAGCCGCGGCGCGCCCGCCATGCGCGCCGCGGCTCGATGCGATGGCGCAGAACGCAGGTTCGTTCGCGGCATCGCGGGCGTCATCCTAGAGACGCGCCAGCCGTTCGAGCGCGGTGGCGAGCGTGCTTTCCTGCTTGGCAAAGCAGAAGCGCACCACGCCCGATTCGTGCGACTCGTGATAGAACGCCGAAACCGGAATCGCGGCCACGCCAATTTCACCCGTCAGCCATTGCGCGAATTCGGCTTCGGGCAGATCGCTGATAGCCGAGTAATCGACGCACTGGAAGTATGTCCCCGTGCAGGGCAGCAGCCTGAAGCGCGAATTCGCCAGACCGGCGCGGAAGAAATCGCGTTTCTTCTGATAGAACGCCGGCAGATCCAGATAAGGCGCGGGGTCGCGCATGTACTGCGCGATGCCGACCTGCATCGGCGTGTTCACCGTGAACACGTTGAACTGATGCACTTTGCGGAATTCGGCGGTGAGAGCAGCGGGCGCGGCCACGTAGCCCACCTTCCAGCCGGTCACGTGATACGTCTTGCCGAAACTCGACACCACGAAACTGCGCTGCGCCAGTTCCGGATAACGGGCCATGCTTTCATGCGGCGCGCCGTCGTAGACCATGTGCTCGTACACTTCGTCGGACAAAATCAGCACGTTGGTGCCGCGCACGATGTCTTCGAGCTTGCGCATGTCTTCCGCGCGCCAAACCGTGCCGGTTGGATTGTGCGGCGTGTTGATCAATAGCAGACGGGTTTTCGGCGTAATGGCGGCGGCGAGCTTGTCGAACGGGATGGCGTAGTCGGGCGCGTCGAGCGTGACGAACACCGGCTTGCCGCCCGCGAGTTCGATGGACGGCACGTAGCTGTCGTAGGTCGGCTCGACCACGATGACTTCGTCGCCCGGATGCACCGTGCAGAGAATCGCCGTCAGCAGCGCCTGCGTCGCGCCCGCCGTGACGGTGATTTCGCTGTTCACGTCATAGCGGCGGCCGTACAGGCTTGCGATCTTGTCGGAGATCGCCTGACGCAGCGGCGCGGCCCCTGCCATGGGCGGGTACTGATTGTGGCCGTCGCGCATGGCCTGCGACACCGCGTCGACGATGCGCGGATCGCAGCCGAAGTCCGGGAAGCCCTGGCCCAGGTTCACGGCCCCTTTTTCCGCGGCGAGCGCGCTCATCACGGTGAAAATGGTGGTGCCGACGTTCGGCAGACGGGACGGAAACGACGGAATCGTGGGCGTATCGTGCGGTGCATTCATGGCGCTGTCGGTGCTTGTACGATGGTCTGAAAGACGGGATGAGGTTCGATTGTAGGGAATCGCGACGCGGTGTGTACGTCAGACGGCCGCGGGTTCCCCGGCCTGCAGTGCGCAGGCGGCGACGAACGGTGCCGGCTGGGCGATCTGGAAACCGAAGTCACGGGCAATGCGGCGCGCGAGTTTGAGCACCGCGCGGTCCTTCGAGACCAGCCAGTCGGCTTTCGCGGTGTATGCGAGTTCGAGGAATTTCTGGTCGTCGCGGTCTTTGCATTTCGGCAGAGGACGGGGCGCGGCTTCGGCTGATGCGGAGGTTGATTCGGCCGCTGAGGCCGGCGCAGGCTCTGGTTGTGGCTCGACGAATTGCGTGAGGCGGGCGATGGAAGCGAGCGCCGCCGTCTTGTCGACCGCGCGCTTCGCAAACTGCGGGTAATCGAGCACGTAGGTCAGTTCCGCGAGACAGCGGGCGTCGATCAAGGCTTCGAGCACACCGCTTTCGAGCGCGGCGAGGATCGGACGCGTGTGCGGGTCGTCGAAGACGAGAATGTCGATCCACACGTTCGAATCGAGGACCACGCGCAGGGCGCGTGCGGCAGGGGAGGCGGGCATTCGTTACAATCGTGCTTTCGTCATTAATGCCAGGCACGGCGTGCCTGCAAGCCTCTATGATAATCGTTCTGTCGCCGGCGAAATCGCTCGACTACGAAACCCCTCCGCACGTCAAAAAGCACACGATCCCCGATTTTGTCGATGACGCCGCCGAGTTGATCGGCGGCTTGCGCCGTCTGTCGCCGCAGCAGATCAGCACGCTGATGAGCATTTCCGACCCGCTCGCGCAACTCAATTTCCAGCGCTACGCCGAGTGGTCGCCGAAGTTCGACACCCAAAACGCCAAACAGGCGGTACTGGCCTTCAATGGCGACGTCTACGAGGGATTCGACGCGAAGACCTTGTCGTCGGCGGATCTGGACTTCGCGCAAAAGCACGTGCGTGTGCTGTCGGGGCTGTATGGCCTGCTGCGCCCGCTCGATCTGCTGCAACCGTACCGGCTCGAGATGAAGACGCGCTTTGCCAACGCGCGCGGCAAAGATCTGTACGCGTTCTGGGGCGAGCGCATCACCCAGGCGCTGAACGCGCAACTGAGGAAGAACGCCGGCGCGGCGCAGGTGCTGGTCAATTGCGCCTCGGAGGAATACTTCAAGTCGGTCAAGCCCAAACTGCTCGACGCGCCGGTGATCACGCCCGTGTTCGAGGACTTTAAGGGTGGCCGCTACAAGATCATCAGCTTCCACGCGAAGCGCGCCCGCGGCCTGATGGCGCGCTATGCGGTGGAAAACCGCCTCGACGCGCCGGAGCAGTTGCAGGGCTTCGATGCCGAAGGGTATGGGTTCGACGCCCACGCGTCGAACGATTCGACTTACGTGTTTCGCCGCCGCATCGCCGAGTAAAGACCATGACACTATCCGTTTCGAGCAACTTCGACGCAGGCGCGATCGAAGTCCTGTCCTGCGAGCAGGCCGACAATATCCGCCTGCGCGTGCGGCGCGACAGCCATGCGGACTTTGCGCAATGGTTCTATTTCCGCCTGTCGGGCGCGCAGGGCGAACGCTGCGTGATGACCTTCGAGAATGCCGCCGACTGCGCCTTCGCCGAAGGCTGGCGCAACTATCAGGCAGCGGCGAGCTACGACCGTGTCAACTGGTTTCGCGTGCCGACGTCTTACGACGGCCGCGTGCTGACCATCGACCATACGCCCGAGTTCGACCGTATCTATTACGCGTACTTCGAGCCGTACAGCGAAGAGCGTCACTCGGAATTTCTTGGCGCCGTGCAGCAGATGCCACAGGCGACGCTGACCGAACTGGGCCAGACCGTCGAAGGCCGGCCGATGTCCTTGCTCACGCTCGGCACCCCGCAAACCGGCGATACGCCGAAAAAGAAGATCTGGATCATTGCGCGCCAGCATCCTGGTGAGACCATGGCGGAATGGTTCGTCGAAGGCATGGTCAAGCGTCTGGCCGGCTGGGGCGACTGGGCGGGCGATCCGGTGGCGCGCAAGCTCTACGATCACGCGGTGTTTTATATCGTGCCCAATATGAATCCCGATGGCAGCGTGCGCGGCAACCTGCGCACCAATGCGACGGGCGCGAACCTGAACCGTGAATGGATGGAGCCTGACGCGGCGCGCAGCCCCGAGGTGTTGGTGGTGCGCGACGCGATCCACGCGACCGGTTGCGATCTGTTCTTCGATGTCCATGGCGACGAGGCGCTGCCTTATGTGTTCGTGGCGGGCTCGGAGATGCTGCCGGGTTTCACCGAGCGCCAGGGCGAAGAACAGAAGGCCTTCATCGAAGCGTTCAAACAGGCGAGCCCGGACTTCCAGGACAAGTACGGCTACGCGGCGAGCAAGTACCGTGAAGATGCGCTGAAGCTGGCGTCGAAATACATCGGCAACAAATTCGGTTGCCTGTCACTCACGCTGGAGATGCCGTTCAAGGACAACGCGAATCTGCCGGACGAACGGGTGGGCTGGAACGGCGAGCGCAGCGCGTCGCTGGGCGCGGCGATGCTGCAGGCGATTCTATGGCACGTCGAGCGGTTCGCGTAACGCGGTTAGGCGAGCAGCGGGGCATTTGCTGCCGTCTTTAGGTGGGATTTGTTGTAGGGAAACAGCGGGGCCGCGCATTGAGTGCGGGCCCCGCTTTTTTTGTTAGTCAGGACGGATGCCGCGACTGGAACCCTAACCGCCGGGTTAAGGCACAGGCGCCACGGCGCGAGCGCGTCAGTGCGGCTTCTTCGTTGCGGTCTTCTTGCCGGCCGATTTGCTGCTCGACTTGCTCGACGAGGTTTTGGCCGAACTCTTACCGGACGATTTCTTGGTCGACGATTTGTTGCTGCTCGGGTGCTTGCCTTTGCCGCCTTTACCACCGTTGCCGGCCTTATGACTGCCCGAGGACTTCGCGGCGCTCGGTCTGGCCGGCGGCACCGGGTCGTTCCAGCTAAAGGCGAGCATCTGGTTACCCACATAGCCGCAGCGGAATTTCAGATCGGCCGGATCGCCGTCGCCATTCTGGTGTACGCCGAGGCCTTCCACCGTGACGATGTTGTCGACCTTGACGCGCTGTTTGCCTTCGTCGAATGAATCGTTCCAAGGCGTGACAGAGGCATGGGCGCTGTCGAAAGAGCTGGGTGGAAATTCGACGTGGTCGAAAGCGCTGGAGGTGCTGGCGACAAAATTGCCATGCGCCGCGCAATCCGCCACGAGGGGATCGGCGTGCATATCATTGACGAATTTATCGACGAGTTCGTTGTGCTGTTCGAGCTGATCGGCGAATGCGGGAGCGGTACATATGAGCGAGACACTCGCTGCACATGCTGCTAACCGGCCGACCACCCGCAGCAATCGGCGCGGTACGTTAGTGCGATCCATCAAGTTCGGTGAGCGCTATTGAGACATCAGGCACGTAAGATGCCTGACGGCAGGAAGGAGTTCAATCCTGACACAAATTTTTTGCTTTGTCGTGGTACGGGGTCTCGCCCCGGCTTCAGATGCGCGGGCCGCCGAGCCGATAGCGACGTACGTCATACGTCGTGACCCAGGCCGGCCGGTAGACGGCGATCAAGGCTGTGGACATGCCGGTGAACCAGGCCTCGCCGGTTGCCAGCAAAAACACGCTGAACGCATAGCCTACCGGCACCACGGTCAACGAGCCGCCGGCGATGGCGACGTGAGTGCCGACGGCTGCACCGGCTGTCAGCGCGACCGCAATGGCGGGCGAGACGAAGCCTTGGCCGAAGATGAACATGAACAGGTTGCGCGGCAACCACGCAACGCACGCGCGCTGCAACAATGCCGAGATGCCGACCGGCAATGCGCCGTAAATGACGAAGGTAAGCGCGATGCCTTGCCACGGCGCATCGAAGACGACCGCCGCGAGCCCGGTGACCGCCGCCATGGCGACGAGCGCTAGTGCCCAGTCGAAGAGCGTGACCACCAGGGTTGCACCGAGCAGATGCATGACCGTGCCGTCATCGAGCCACGCGTTACTGGCCCACAGCACCGCGACGGCCACGATGATGGCAAGCCAGACATGTTGGAGGGTGGCGTCCTGCAGCCGTTTGAAAGGATTTTTCCACAGCGCGAGCGCGAGCAGCAGCGCGGTGGCGATCCAGCCACCGACAGCGACCCATAGCGGAAGCGGTGTATAGAGGAAACCCATACGTCTCATATTACTCGTTGGACGGAAAAAGGTGTGAGCGGAATCCATGCCAGCTGCGCTGAGCGAACGAATACGAACGGGTTTCATGCGGGCGATCAAACAGCGCGCCGGCGCAGAGGCCGGCGCGCTTCGGGCGTGGTTTGGGCGCGCTTTGGGCGGATTTTGCCGCTCAGCTCGACTCCTCGGAACCTGGGTCGCCGTATGGAACCGTGGCTTCGGCTGCCATGGGCAAGTCCTCGGTGGTGTCGTTAGCCGGCAACGGATACTTGAAGGATGACGGGTTGCGGGCGCGCAACGGCACGACGCCGGGCTCGCCCATCACCGGTCGCGGCGCGGCCTCGTGGTCGCTGCGCAGCACTTCGAGCTGGGCCGACAGCCAGCCGTTGTAGAGCGCCACGGCGGCCGCCCGGTTGGGCGCGCCGAGTTGCTGGAAGATGCTGGCCAGATGGATCTTGACGGTGCCCTCGCTGATCCCAAGCGTGCGGGCAATCATCTTGTTGGTGCTGCCCATGTGCACGCAGCGCATGATCTGCTCCTGGCGCGGCGAGAGATCAATTGCGAAGCGCGTGCGGCGGGCCGGCGGCTTGGCTGCCGCATCCGGCTGTTGATCGGGCGCGGGTTCGGGAGGCTGCGGCGCTGGCGGGAGCTTCAGCGCGCCCGCCGGCACGTAATAACCGCCGAGCAGCACGATTTCGAGCGCCCGCACGATCAAACGCGGGTCCGTGTCGCGCCGGACCACCCCGAGCGCGCCTTTGTCCATCAAATTGCGCACGCCTTTGGGCGAGGTATCGTCGGTCAGCACGGCAATCCGCAGGCTGGGATGTTCGAGCAGCAGCCGACGAATTTCGAGCGGAGACATCCAGTCTTGCCAGTCGATCACAAGCAGATCGGGTTGTTGCCGACGCAGGGCGCGGTCCACCTGGCGCCAGTCCTGTGCTTCGTTAAAGCGTGCCTGGCGGTCGATTTGCCGCAGTAGCGCCTTGAGTCCGTCGCGTCGTTCCGCGTCGGCGTTGAGTACCGAGATACGCATGCCTTGCTCCTCCAGATCAATCAATAGTAGTGGCGCGATGCTAGCCGGCGGCGAAGGGGGCCAGTTGCAGTGCGATGCGCCACCGCCTAATGATGACAAATTCCAGGCGTCTTGACGGCCTGGCCAGAAGGCATAGGACAACTGGCATGGTTCGCTATCCCAAAAAGGAAACGGCCCAGTCAGCATGAGCCGATTGGGCCGTTCAGTTCTGGCGGGTCAACTCGCTGCAGTCCGCTGCCGGCGGGGCCGGCGGCGGACTGCAGCGTCGGCCTCAATGGAAATGCGGTTGCGCGGGTTCGGCGTCTTCCGGCATTTCGGCATGCACAATTTCACCGAGTGGATCAGCGTAAAGCGGCACGCCGCAGTCATCGCAATATTCAGGCTCGAAGCGGCCCGCATGACGACGGATGTCCGTGATGCCGGTTTCCTTCAGCAGCGCGACGATTTCTTCGAGCGGGCCGTCGGAGGTGGATGCTTCCTGCGGCTCTTCGTCGATGCCCGATTCGCCGTTTTCGCGGCCGTATAACGGCCAGACGACGCCGTAGATCACTTCGTTACTGCCGCGGCGGGTGAACCCGACGCGATATTCGTCGATCCGGCGCTCGCCAAAGCCCGCGACCACGGCGCGCAGATCGCCCGGCGCCGCGCTGATGGTGTCGAACAGATAGCGCACGGCGGTACGGACGGTGTGCGGGCGCACGCGCTCGTCGGCGTCGCGGCAAGCCGAGTAGTAGGCGTCCGGCAACAGGCATTCGAATTCGCAGCCGGGCAACGCCAGCGACAGATTGGCGCCGCCTTGCGTGGCCCACTGTTCGAGGCACTGGCCGCGTTCGATGCGGTTGCCATGCTCCTCTTCCTGCCAGCGAAACACCGGCGCGCCGACGGGCGCGGCGACCACGGCCAGCAGGAAGCGCGGATCGGCCAGAATCGGCGAGGTTTCCGGCAGTTCGCCGAAGTTGATTTTCGCCGCGCCGCCGCCGAGCGCTGCCTGCGTCAGCTGTTGCGCGATACGCCATGTTTCGACGTGATGGCGCGGCAACTGGTCGATGCTGTACAGGAACGGCGCCATTGCCACCCGGGTGCCGGCCGCGAGCACGTGGGCCTGCAGATGGGCGCGCAGTGCGTCGGCCGCGTCGTTCTTGAGCGGGCCCGAGGGGATTGCGTAGCGTGTCCAGGCGAGCACGGGCGCGGCGATCAGCAAGGCTTCATGCGGCACACCTTCGTGCTCGACGGTGAACGACTCGCTATGCGTTTCCGCCATGTCGGCGAGCGCACCGTAGGCGTCTGGATGATTCTGCTGAAGATGGTCGAGCGCGGCATCCAGTGTGGTCTGGTTGGCGTTGCGAACGATCTTGGTCAGCAGCGCGTCGAGCTTCGCTTCCCAGAAGCGGTCTTCGGTGCGGCTGCCCGACGCGAATAGCGCGAGCGAGAGACCGACGAGCTTGTCGGCATCGGGAGGGAGACGTTTGGCGATTCGCGAGCGCATAAATCCAAGGGTGGGGTGCACAGAACCGTATATTCTAGTCTTTTCTGCGGCGTCCTATCATTTACGCGTAATGGCGGGTGAATAAGGCTGCGCGCAAGCGCGTGGGCGGGTGAAAGGAGCGCCGTGCCGACGGGCGTTTGCCGTAGCGTCGCCGTGGTCTGACACAACGAGGGGGATTCATAATGAAATCGGACCAATTGATCGAACGGCTCGCCGCCGTATTTGCATTGATCGTGCTGGTAGGCGGTTCGTTGCTGGTGCTGGCGCCGTTCACGACGGCGTTGCTGTGGGGCGCCATTCTCAGCTATAGCTCGTGGGGCCTGTATCGCAGGCTGACTGTTGTGGTGGGCGGTCGTCGCAAGCTCGCGGCGTTGTTAATCGTCCTGATTATTTTGATTGTGGTGCTGGGGCCGTTTGTGTATGCCGGATTTGCATTCGGCGCGCATGTGCACGAAATTGTCGCGCTCGTGCAAAGGCTTTTTGAAGATGGCTTGCCTGATCTGCCGCCCTGGGTTGTGCGCATCCCGCTGGTGGGTCCCAATATTGAGGCGTTCTGGGAGCATTTGACCAGCGGCAATTCGGAGCTGATCGCGCAGATGAGAACGCTCGCGGCGCCGGCCGGCAGATGGATTCTGACCGCCGCCATTGCGGTGACGCATGGTTTGGGACTGCTCGCGCTGAGTATCGTGCTGGCGTTCTTTTTCTATACGGGCGGCGAGGGTGCGGCGGCCTGGTTGAATGCGGGGATGCGCCGCGTCGCCGGTGAACGTGCCGATTATCTGCTGGCACTCGCGGGCAGCACGATTCGCGGCGTGGTCTACGGCATTCTCGGGACGGCGCTCGTGCAAGGCGTTCTGGCGGGCTTTGGCTGCTGGATCGCCGGGGTGCCGGCGCCTGCGTTGCTTGGATTGGCGACCTTCTTTCTATCCGTCATCCCGGGTGGTCCGGTGATTGTCTGGCTGCCCGCCGCAATCTGGCTTTACCACGGCGGCGCGACCGGATGGGCGATTTTTCTGGTCATCTGGGGCGTGGTCGCAGTGGGGATGTCAGATAACGTCATCAAGCCGATCCTGATTGGCAAGAGTAGCGACATGCCATTGATCCTCGTCATGCTGGGCATTCTCGGCGGGGCATTTGCGTTCGGCTTTCTAGGCGTGTTTATTGGACCCACGCTGCTGGCGGTCGCGTACACCGTTTTGCATGACTGGACGATTGGTTCTTCGACTGCAGCGGCCTTGGCGCCGAAGTCCGAACCTGTACCGATTGACGAAACGCGGCCGGTTCAAAAGGCGCCTTGAAATAAATCCCGATAACGCTTGCGCGCCCCGGTTGGGCTCGCTAGAATCTCGTTCTTTCGCGTTCCGGATGACGGGGCGCGAGGAACGGGAGAGCCAGCAGTGGCAAGGCTTTCGGCGGGGTGGGCAGGCTCAGGCAGTGATAAAAAACCTGTTGACGACGTAGCGAAAGTTCTTCATAATCTCGTTTCTCTGCTGCTGATGCAGCGACGCAGAACGAAGCGGTGCCGGGTGGTGAGGTTGGTAACCTGGTGCGGTTTTGGTGGTGGATGCGTAATCGATCTTTAAAAATTAACAGCCGATAAGTGTGGGCGCTTGATGCGCGACGCGGCGGCGGGCTCTTCGGGGCCTGCTGCACAAGCGAAAGTATCAAGTCTCACACAGTAATGAAAGGAAGGTTTTTCTGTCGAGAGATGGAAGAATCATTCGTCAGTACGTTGAGTGAGCGACCTATTCGGAAGAATAGAAAACAGTAACAGGAATTGAACTGAAGAGTTTGATCCTGGCTCAGATTGAACGCTGGCGGCATGCCTTACACATGCAAGTCGA
>NZ_CAAJGM010000165.1 GCF_900996235.1 Paraburkholderia sp. BCC1885 | reverse complement strand
CGCCACTCCTTGTTTGACGACCGGCATGCCGGCCTTCTGCCACTCGGCGACACCGCCTTGCAGCACATGGACCTCGCCGTAACCGGCTTCGCGCACGGCCTTGGCCGCCTTGTTCGATTGCTGGCCGTTCTGGCAGACCAGCAGCACCGGGGCACTCTTGTTCTTGGCGACCTGGCCGAGCCGGGAAGCCAGTTCGGCGTACTCGACCGAGCGCGCCGAGGGCAGGTGCCCGGCGGCATACTCGGCCGAGGGCCGCAGGTCGATCACGATCGCATTGCGCCGGTTGATCAGTTGGGTCGCCTCGGCGCTGGACAGGCCGCCGCCGCCGCGCCGCAGCGCGGGAACCACCAGCAGGCCGCCGGAAACGAGCAGGATCGCGATGAGCGCAAGGTTGGTGTAATCGGTAAAGAACGTCACGGAGGATCCGCCGCTAAAAAGAGAAATCG
>NZ_CAAJGM010000164.1 GCF_900996235.1 Paraburkholderia sp. BCC1885 | reverse complement strand
CGCTTTGGCGAGACCCAGCACGCCGGCCTTGGCTGCCGAATAGTGCGGACCGCCGAGGATGCCGCCGCCGCGCTGCGCCGAGACCGACGACATGCAACCGATCGAGCCGCTGTGCTGTTTCTTCATCTGCGGCACGACCGCTTGCGAGAGATACAGCACGCCGCGCAGATTGACATCGAGAATGCGGTCCCAGCTGTCGGCGTCGATATCGAGCAGCTCGACGGCCTGGGTGATGCCCGCGTTATTGATCAGGATATCGATCGATCCGAAATCGGCGACCGTGCGCTCCACTGCCGCCTGGCAGGCGCCGCGATCGGTGACGTTGCAGGCATAGCCGCGATGTTGTGGACCGATGGACGCAGCGGCTTCCACCGCGGCTTGTTCGTCCAGATCGAAGATGGCAATCCGCGCGCCTTGCGCCGCGAACATGCGCGCGGTCGCCATGC
>NZ_CAAJGM010000163.1 GCF_900996235.1 Paraburkholderia sp. BCC1885 | reverse complement strand
GCGCGGCCAGCGAGGGGAAGGAGCGGGGCGGCGGGGCCGGCGCGAGCAGCGGCACGCGGCGCACGAGGGGATGCAGCAGGGCATCGGCGGGCGCGGCGGCGGCCGGCGCATAGGCATGCGAGGCCAGCAAGTCGCAATAGCCGCAAGCCGACAAGGCGCCGCGCGGCAGCTCGTGCCGGTCGACATGCTGCGCCGCCGCGCAAATCGGCGCGTCAGGCCGATGCGCGGCCGCCGCTTCCGCCAGCTGGCTGGCGAGCGGCATCAGCACCAGCAGCCAGATGGCCAGCAGGCCAAGCCAGGCGGTCAGACGACGTCGGGAGGAGATGGGCGACAGCATCGCGCGATGGTAAACCACTGCGGCGCGATTTGCGTCGGGAATGTGTCAGGCGGGACGGCGGAACGGGCTTGCGCGCTGAAAGGTGAGGCGATTTGTCGCGTGAGGCAATCG
>NZ_CAAJGM010000162.1 GCF_900996235.1 Paraburkholderia sp. BCC1885 | reverse complement strand
CACGGTCACCACCAGGGTGCGATAACCGGCGCGCGCGGCGCGCTCGGCGAGGCTGTCGGCCAGCTCGCGATGCATCACGTAGAGCTGGAACCACAGCTCGCCGCCCGCTTCGCCGGCCAGGCGCTCGAGCGAGACGTTCGAGGCGGTGGACATCGCGAACGGGATGCCGGCGCGCTGCGCGGCGCGTGCCAGCGCGAAGGGCGCGGCCAGCGGCTGGCCGAGCAGGGTGGTGGACAGCTCGCGCGAGGCCACGTCCACCAGGCGGCGCGGCACGAAGGCCAGGCGCGCGAAGGCGTCGCGATTGCGGCGCAGGCCGCGTTCGTCCTCGGCGCCGCCGTCCAGGTAGTCGAACACGCGGCGCGGCAGGCGGCGTCGGGCGAGCTTGCGGAAGTCTTCGACGTTGATCGGTGGCGGCATCGGCGCGGTTCGGAAGGTCCGGTGAGGCGGG
>NZ_CAAJGM010000161.1 GCF_900996235.1 Paraburkholderia sp. BCC1885 | reverse complement strand
GGGAGGATCTCGAAACCGCGGTTGAGGATCAGCTTCGCGGCCGGATAACGCGCGCGGATCGCGCGGATCACGGCGACCAGCCCGGCCTGCTGGCGCGCACGCGCCTCGTCGGTGGTGGCGGCGAGCTGGTAGGAATCGAGCGTGTCGAGGAAGAAGCCGCGATAGCCCTTCTCCCACAGCGGGCGGATCACGTGATCGACGAAGAAGGCCGGCCAGTCGGGCTGGCCCTGGTCGATCACGCGCGAGGCCCAGGCGGCGTTGCTGCCGGCGAACCAGCTCTTCGGGATGCTCGCGTAATAGTCGCGCGAGGGCAGCACCTCGCCGACGCTGGCGTAGGCGAACCAGGTGGTGTGCGGCAGCGGATGCGCGAGCGGATCGAAGCCGCTGTCGCGCTCGACCACCGCCGCGTCGTAGGCGGACAGCAGTTCGACGAGAGGCTGATTGCCGT
>NZ_CAAJGM010000160.1 GCF_900996235.1 Paraburkholderia sp. BCC1885 | reverse complement strand
GCAGGGCAGCGAGAATCTCGGCGGCGGCGCCAAGGCGCTGTTCCGGCTGGAGCGCGGCTTCACCGTCACCGCCGGCAGCCAGTTGATCGATCACCCGAGCTATGTCGGCCTGCAATCGGATCGACTCGGCACGCTCACGCTCGGCCATCAATACGACCTGATCCACGACTACGCCGCGCCGTTCACGCTGACCGGCGGCACGGGCGGCACCGCCTTCGCCCATCCCTTCGACAACGACAACGCCAACAGCACCTACCTGGCCGCCAACGCGGTGAAATACGCCAGCGCCAGCTACGGCGGCTTCAGCTTCGGCGGCCTCTATGCGCTGTCGAACGGCGCCGGCCGCTTCGCACGGAACCGCGCCTACGGGATCGCCGCGAACTACACGCACGAGGCCCTCAGCGCCGGCGTGGCCTGGATGCACCACGACGGGCGCGGCCTCGCCGCC
>NZ_CAAJGM010000159.1 GCF_900996235.1 Paraburkholderia sp. BCC1885 | reverse complement strand
GCGGCGGTGATCCCGGAGATCGAATTCGCGGCGATCGTCGCCGGGCGGGTGAGCGAGGCGCAGCTCGCGCGCGTGAAGTTGCGCGGGGCCTGCGTGATCCGCGGCGTGTTCGAGCGCGAGCGCGCCGAGCGCTGGGATCGCGAGATCGCCGACTACGTGGAGCGCAATCGACTCGACGCGCGCCTCGAACATCGCGCCGAGGACAAGTACTTCGGCCAGCTCGCTTCCAGCAAGCAGCAGATCAATGGCGTGTACTGGTCGGCGCCGCAGGTGGAGGCGCGCCAGTCGCCGGAGTTGACGCAGGCGCGCGTGTTCCTGAACCGGCTGTGGCGCGCGCACAGCGAGGGGCGCCGCCATTTCGATCCGGACCAGGTGCCGGCCTATGCCGACCGGCTGCGCCGCCGCCCGCCGGGCTCGGCTTCGCTGGGGCTGTCGGCGCATTGCGACGG
>NZ_CAAJGM010000158.1 GCF_900996235.1 Paraburkholderia sp. BCC1885 | reverse complement strand
TGCCGCCGGGCCGGGAATAACTGCCCGCGCGCGGTGTTTGCCTGTCATGAAGCCCGTTGCCGGCGGCATCGTCGTGTCCGCCGACCGGGCCACGAGGTCTGTCCACTCATGAACTTCACGCATTTACTGGCCTTCCACGAAGTCGCGCGCGCCGGCAGCATCAGAGGCGGGGCGGCTGCTGTTCGACCACGCGTCGCGGATCTTCGCGCTGGCCGACACGGCCGAGAGCGAACTGCGCGAGCTGGCCGGCCTTGGCGCCGGGCATCTGCGGATCGGCGCGAGCAACACGCTGGGCGTCTACTTGGTGCCGGCCCTGATCGCGCGCTTCAACGCGCGGCACCCGCGCATCACGATCGACTTGACGGTCACCAATACCGAAGGCGTCGAGGCCGGCCTGCGCGATCTGAGCTTCACGCTCGGTTTCGTCGAGGGCCCGTTCGATACGGCTGTG
>NZ_CAAJGM010000157.1 GCF_900996235.1 Paraburkholderia sp. BCC1885 | reverse complement strand
GCCGCTGCGATATTCGAGCGTGACGCGATCGACCGACAACAGCGGCGCCTCGCCGGCTCCCGGCTCGGCAGCGGCGCCGGCCTCACCGCGCCGGGCGGCGCGCGGCGCGGCTTGCGCGTCATTTCCGGCGCGCGCGACATGCGGCGCGGACCAGGCGTTCGACAGACTCATGCTCGACCTCGACGGTGCAACGGATAAAACATCAACATACCGGCGGCGCCCGGCGATCCCAACCAATCATTGCGGCTATGCAAATGCCGGCGGCGGATAAGCGAGACGCCGGCCGGTTCGCGCGGATCAGCTGCCGCCCTGCGTGGCGGGATCGTCGAAGAAGTAGTCGTGCACCGTCTTCGGCTCGTTGCGGATCGCGCCGACGCGATGCATGAACTGCGCGAGCCCCAGCGTGTTCTGCGGCGCGGTCTTGAACTGCACCTGCGGGTCGCGCAGGATC
>NZ_CAAJGM010000156.1 GCF_900996235.1 Paraburkholderia sp. BCC1885 | reverse complement strand
CTGATCTCCACCGGAGTGGACGGCCTGTATGGCCGCAGCGCAGCCTTCGAGGACGTGGTCGAGCGCGTCAACCAGCTGATCGGCCGATGGGGCCAAGGCAAGGACGTGGAGGTGATCCGCTTTCCGCCGGCCATGAACCGCCAGATCCTGGAGGAAGCCGGCTACTGGAAGCACTTTCCCGATCAGATCGGCAGCGTGTTCTGCTTCAGCGGCGACGAGCTGGGCCACCATCGCCTGCTCAAGTGCCTCGACAACCAGGAGGACTGGACCGAGGACCTGAAGCCCACCCGGCTGGCCGTCACGCCGGTGGCCTGCTATCCGCTGTATCCGGTGATGGCCGCGCGCGGCCCGCTGCCGGTCGGCGGTCGGGTGGTGGACATCTTCTCGTATTGCTGCCGGCACGAGCCGTCGAAAGACCCGGAGCGCATGCTGATGTTCCGCCAGCGCGAATT
>NZ_CAAJGM010000155.1 GCF_900996235.1 Paraburkholderia sp. BCC1885 | reverse complement strand
AGTCATGCCTGATGACCATAGCGTGTCGGTACCACCCCTTCCCATCCCGAACAGGACCGTGAAACGACTCCACGCCGATGATAGTGCGGATTACCCGTGTGAAAGTAGGTAATCGTCAGGCTCCCCTGCAGCAAACAGAAACCCCACCCCCAAAAGGTGGGGTTTCTGCGTTTACGCGGCCAGAAAACAGGTAGCAAAAAACCACGGCACTCGCCCATTAAACGTAAGCGCCCGGTGATGGCATCTTGAATCGACGCAGCAGCCTTGGGAGCATCGTGTCCACTTAACGAATAGGTGGACACGTGAACACTATTGACCAAGATGCACCCTCGGGGCGCCGCAAACGGCGGCGATACACGGATGAATTCAAAGCGGAAGTAGTGGCTGCCTGCCAAGGACCCGGTGTGTCGGTTGCCGCGATTGCGTTGATGCATAAACTGAACGCCAACTTGCTGCGGCGTTGGTTAGAGAAAGCCGAGAGCGGCGCAACGACGACGGGCAGTGACGTCGTGGCAATGAAGCCGTCAGCGGCGGCGCCCATACCACCTGCTTTCGTTCCCCTTCAACTGAGCGGCGCAAATGATCATCAAAGGGAAATACGCGTCGAGGTGCGCCGCAGCCAACAATCAATCACGGTCAGTTGGCCGACATCAGACGCGGCCCAGTGCGCAGCGTGGTTACGCGAGTGGCTGAAATGATCCGCATCGACGAGGCGTGGCTCGCTGTTGACCCGCTGGACATGCGTGCAGGGTTCGACACGGTGCTCGCGCGGGTAGTCGCCGTATTCGACGCTGCGCATCCTCACCACGCTTATCTCTTCACGAACCGCCGAGCTAACCGCTTGAAGGTGCTTGTCCACGACGGAATCGGAATCTGGCTAGCAGCGAGGCGGCTGAACCAGGGCCAGTTCGTCTGGCCGCAGCCCGGAACCGACACGCGTCGGGCGATCACGCAGGAGCAACTGGCTGGACTGGTGCTCGGATTGCCGTGGCAACGTATCGGCCAAGACGGCGTAATTCGCGTCGTGTAAGCCGGCCCGCGACAATCGGTGCGTGTGCCAATACCCTTGTCGCAAGGGCTTTGGCACACTATTGGTCATGATCGATAAGGCACAACTCCAGGACATGAACGCAGATGAACTGCGCGCACTCGCCCTGGAATTGATGTCCGAAGTTCAGGCGCAACAACACATCGTCGATCGCACGGAAGCAGCACTACGATTCAGCGACGCGAAGCTCGCGCAGCTCACGCACGAGATGGCCGTACTTAAGCGCTGGAAGTTTGCCGCCCGAAGCGAGAAGCTCGGTCACGAGCAGCAAAGCCTGCTCGATGAAACAATCGATTCCGACTTGGCCGCCATCGAACTCGAGTTAGAGAGGCTGTCCCCGCAGCACATGACGAAAGACGCGCCGAACAAACCGCGCCGAACGCCGCTTCCGGCAAACCTTCCGCGTGTCAATGTTCATCATGAGCCGCAGTCGACCCTCTGCGGCTGCGGATGCGAACTCAGGCGGATTGGCGAGGACATCAGCGAGAAGCTCGATTACACGCCAGGCGTGTTCACCGTCGAGCGTCACGTTCGTGGCAAATGGGTGTGCGGCCACTGCGAGACCCTGACCCAAGCTCCGGTGCCAGCGCATGTCATTGATAAGGGCATTCCGACTGCCGGCCTGCTGGCCCACGTGCTTGTTTCCAAACACGGTGATCACCTTCCGTTGTACAGACAAGAACGCATCTTCGCGCGCGCCGGCTTGGCAATTCCCCAATCGACACTGGGCCAATGGGTTGGCATGTGTGGCGTTCAACTGCAGCCGTTAGTTGACGCGCTGAAAGAGAAGATCCTGAAGCATCGCGTGCTGCACGCTGACGAGACACCAATCTCGATGCTCAGTCCGGGAAAGGGGAAGACGCACCGCGCTTATCTCTGGACTTATTGCCCCGGGGCATTCGAACAGATGAAGGCGGTCGTCTACGACTTCGCTGAGAGCCGCGCTGGCGAGCATGCGCGAGCCTTCCTCGATCCATGGCGCGGCCACTTGGTGTGCGATGACTTCGCGGGCTACAAGCAGCTGTTCGCCCAGGGCGTGACTGAAGTTGGTTGCCTTGCCCACGCGCGCCGTAAGTTCTATGACTTGCATGTCGCCAGTCGAAGCCAGATCGCCGAAGATGCGTTGCGCTACATCAGCCAGCTGTACGATGTCGAGCGCGAAGCGCGTGATCTCTCCTCCGAAAATCGATTAGAACTTCGCCAACGATGTGCGCGCCCCGTAGCCGAAGCGCTGCACGCCTGGATGGTTCTGCAGCGTGCGCGCGTGAACGAAGGTTCGTCCATAGCGAAGGCGCTCGACTACAGTCTGCGGCGGTGGGCAGCGCTCACCCGATACCTCGATGATCCGCAGCTTCCCGTTGATAACAACTGGTGCGAGAATCAAATAAGGCCGATTGCCGTTAGCAGGGGGAACTGGCTCTTCGCGGGTTCAGCTCGAGCGGGCCGGCGTCAGGCTGCAGTGATGAGTCTCATTCAGTCGGCTAAGCTTAATGGGCACGACCCCTATGTCTATCTGAAAGACGTCCTGACACGGCTCCCTACACAGCCCGCTAGCCGCCTCGATGAGCTGTTGCCACATCTCTGGCAGCCTCAGCTTCAACAGTAGGCTGACGTCGGCTGCCGAACCCCTGGGATCGCCGGGCGCTTACCATTAAACACCCTAAAAATGGCATTCCTCACAGAGCCAGCTGTATGGCCCCGCAGGTCGCGAGCGTACCGCTCCAGAGCAGATCGAAGTTAAGCCACTTGGTGCGCAACCCCGCGACCCCGAAGTGATCGTAAACGGCGAGCGCGATCACCCCCGTCGTCAACAGCATTGCTGCGGTGTGCACGAACAGGGCGACCGTGGCGATCGTCGCGGTAGAACCTATCCCGGTTGCATTAGACAGCGCACCGCACATCGGCATCAACGCCGGAATCAACATCAGACCGGCGCCATGTGAGCCGGCCACCACGAACGACCAAACCGCCAAACCGGCTAAGCCCGTCTGCATTCCGACCAACGGCCGCATCCGATGACCGCGCAGCGCATGCCACGCCGCCCAGCCAATCAGTAACGTCCCACACACGCGATTCAACACGGTATGGTCGATCACCATCCCCAGAGACAGTCCTGCCATCAACATGCTGCCGGCGGCAACGGCATGGCCAAACGCAATTGGGATCAGCGACAGCAAAACCACCCGTCGACTGCGTCGATAGAGGCCGAGTGCAACCGCGAACAACCATCCCATCGCCGGGTTCAGACCGTGAAACGTGCCGAGCGCGGCAACCGCGAGCCATGTCCACCATGAGGAGGTCGGCAGATTCATCGCGCTCAGGGATAGCAATACGAATCGGATGAACAGTCGCCGCCTTGCAGACGAATCTGATGGGGTCGATGACCCTCGGGCCAAGCCAGGAAAAACTTCTCGTCGAAGGCGAGGCCACCGTCTGGTCCGGCATCCAGCTTCACCATCCAGCCGTCAATGCCCTCGGGATAGAACTGCTGATCGACCGCACCGTAAAGCGAGTTCGTGAAATAGACGCGCTTGCCGTCGCGGCTGACCTCGACCATCTGCGGACCACCGTTCAAGGCGCCGTTCGATGCGCCCGGGTGCGTCGAGCGCGAGACGATGCCGCCGATCCTCACTTTCCCGACCAGTCTAGGCGTGAATGGATCGGACACATCGTATTGCAGCAGATCGCCGGTGCCCCAGCAGGACACATACAGAAACCGGTCGTCCATCGACAGATCGATGTCGGTCACGAGCGGCGGCACGGCGCCGAATGATTTGAGTATCGGCGGCAGCAAGGTGGGATCGGCTGCCTCGGCTGGAATGTCGATGATCTTGCGCACTGCCCACGCGTTCTTGTCGCGATACCAAATCCAGATGGACGACGACAGATCCTTCAGGCTGATCACGCAATTGACGAAACCATACGCTTTGGTCGGGTCGTGGGCCGGGCGCAGTTCGAATACGAGCTGATATTCTGGCCCGAAGTCGATCTCCTGCAGATGCTTGCGGCGCGTGAAATCCCAGAAATGCAGACGGCGGCCGTACCGTGCACCTAAAAGCACTTCCGGAATCAGGCCGTTTTCGAAGGTATCGGGCGTGCCCCATTCACTGGTTACGAGTGTGTCGTAGCCCAGATGCCACCAGCCGTCGTAAGCGAGTTGCTGCGGGCCACGGTCGACCTCCCAGCGCCCGAGCGGCTCGAAGCTCTCGGGATCCAGCAGGAAAATCCCGCCGGGCGCGCCACCGTCGGCACTCCCGAGCGCGGTCACGTAGATGCCGCCTGGTCCGCAATGCACCGTATGCGGACGCGTATAACCGGTGCGGCTCGCAATCGTCTCCGGCTCGATCACCTTGGCGATGGTGGGATTCAGCGGATCGGCTTTCGTATCGAGGATATAGATGCGTGAGGAGCGTAGTCCCGGCACGACGAGGTAACGCCGCTCAATATGCGGATGCGGCGCGTTGGGGCAAAGACATGAGGAGCAGGCGTTCCAGCCGAAGTGATGCAGTTCGTCGCCGGTGTGCGGCATCGACACATTACCGACGATGCGTGCATAGGCCGGGGATGCAGGGTCGACGTCGACCACGGCGATCCCATCGGGTCGTGTGCGATCGGGATCGAACGCGGCCACATAAGCGAGCTTTTCGGGCGGCGCCTGCGCGGCAAGCCGCGGCGACGGGTAAAAGCTCGGGTCCGGCTTCCAGATACCCATGGTGTTGCTCCGTATCGGTTTGAATTGCGAATCGGGGCGGCACAACCAGCCATCTTGAACTTTAGTTGGTTTAGGTCCGGCGCAAAGCTCATTCTGGAATAAGCATATGCGCCTTCAGCACGAAGAGAGTCAACTTGCGATGCAAAATGGGCGCGAGGCACGCTCAGTAGCGCGTATCCCGCCTCCGCAGAACCTCAATGCTCGAACGGTTGATCCAGCGCGACGGCCGGTTCGCCGCGCACGGGCAAAAGGCCGTCGCGCGGATCGGTCTGTCCCACTTCGGCGAGCAACGCCTCATCGCGGGCGATGACCTTCGGCATATGCGTGCGAAGGAATTCGACCCACGTGCGAGTCTTCGCGTCGATGAACTTGCGCGAAGGATAGAGCGCGTAAATGCTCGTCTTCTGCAGCGTGTGCGCCGGTAGAACCCGTACCATGGACCCGTCGCGCAGCCCGTCGATTGCCGCATAGAGCGGCAGCGTGCCGATCCCCATGCCTTCGCGGATCGCCACCACCAGCGACTCCGCGATATTCACCTGTACCGACCCGCTGACTTCCATCAACTCACTGCCGTGGGGGCCTTCGAGCAGCCAATCGTTGGCAGGAAAGGCGGGCGTTTGCAGGATCAGACATTCGTGATGCGCCAGATCGCGCGGTTCTTTCGGTGCTCCGCGGGCACGCAGATAGGCCGGCGATGCACACAGGATGTTGAACGTAGAGCCCAGTAACAGTGACACGAGATCCGAATTCGGCAAGCTCGAGGCCGTGACCACCGACACGTCGCTGCTACCTTCGTACAGATCCGGCATGCGTTGCGACAGCGTCAGCTCGACGGTGACCTCCGGATAGAGCGTGCGATAGCGCGAAATCGCCGGCAGCACGTAATGCTGTCCGATGCTGGCGAAGCTGTGCATGCGCAGCGCGCCGGTAGGGCGCTCATGCGCGCAACTGGCTTCCTCCTCCGCGGTATCGACGTCCGCGAGAATCTGCCGGCAGCGCTTCAGATAGCGTTCGCCGGCGGTCGTGAGCGCGAGGCGCCGGGTCGAGCGGTTCATCAGACGGGTGCGCAGATGGGCTTCGAGCTCCGAGACCGCGCGCGACATGGCGCCTGTCGTCGAATTGAGCGACTGCGCGGCGGCGGTGAAGCTGCCGGCCTCCACCACGCGCGCGAACACCCGCATATTTTGTAGCGTATCCATCAGTCCTTCTGGTTCGACATTTTTGAGAGAGAGCCGATATTGTCCTCCTGTCGCGCAACGCGATTGTTGTTCGATCTGGAATGGACGTTCCCGACTCGTGCCATTAATGCGCGTCTCCTGGGCTCCTACAATCGGGCCCTTGCCAGCCGGAGCGCGCATTGCCGTGCCCGGCGCTCTCTCCAGTCCGCATGACAGTCCGGGGCGCGGTTTTGCTTTCATGAAACGCCAGCATCTGATCCAGCAAACGTCCGACCCTCGCGGCGGATGGCCCCCGGTGCTGCGTGCGACCGCCGCGGCCGTCCGTGACTGGGCGACGGGCGATGGCCTCGTCTGGCTTCATCTGTTCAAGACGGTCACCGCGGCGCTGCTCGCGCTCGGCATCGCGATGCTGCTGGATCTGCAGCAACCGCGCACCGCCATGACAACCGTGTTCGTGCTGATGCAGCCGTTCAGCGGCATGGTGCTTGCCAAAAGCTTTTATCGGATCATCGGGACGGCGGTGGGGGCGATCGCCGCGCTGGTGCTGGGCGCGGTCTTCGTGCAGCAGCCCGAGCTCTACCTGCTCGGACTGACATGCTGGGTGGGTGCCTGCACTGCTGCGGCGGTCCGGTATCGGCATTTTCGGTGGTACGGCTTCGTGCTGGCGGGTTACACCGCCGCCCTGATCGGCATACCGGCGGTGACAGAGCCCAACAGCCTGTTTCTCGCAGCGCTCACGCGCGCCGCGGAGGTCGCGGTCGGCATTGTGTGTTCGAGCGCAGTCAGCGCCTTGATCATGCCCCAAAGGTCGGCACTCGCGCTGCAGCGCACGCTGCGCAACAGGTATCTCGATTTTACTGCGTTCGCTGCGCAGGTGCTCAGCGGCAAGGTCGAGCGGGGTGTCTTCGAGGGGCGTTTTGCCGACCTCGTCGATGAAATTGTGGGCTTCGAGGCGACCCGCACCTTCGCTGCGTTCGAGGACCCGGGCATGCGCTCCCGCAGCGGACGTCTGGCGCGCCTGAACAGCGAGTTCATGGACGCCTGCGCTCGCCTGCATGCCTTGCATCAACTGCTCAAGCGGTTGCGGGCAAGCGGCGCGAGTGCGGTTGTCGACGCAACCCTGCCGTATTTCGAAGCGCTATCGGCCCTGTTGATTCGCCAGAACGCGCAGACCGCCGACGCTTCGCATGCCGTTCGCGCGGCCGTCGAGTTGCGGATCTTTCAGTCCGTGCTGCCGCGCAGCGTGCGGCAGACTCGCCGGCTGCTGGAGCCATCGGCGCCGGACCTGCTGGCCGACTTCGATACCTCGGCCGAGCTGCTCTATCGCTTCGTGGAGGAGCTCATCCGCTATACGGAGACCTATGCCTCGCTCGAACACCGCAAGCCTGAAAAGGAGCGGCAGACCGTCCGCTACGTCAGCAAAACGAACGGTGTCGTGGTCGGGCTCACTTTTCTGCGCACGGTGGTGGTGATGGCGATTGTCGGGTGTTTCTGGATCGAAACCGACTGGCCAAGCGGCGGCCTTGCCGTCATCGGCGCGGCGCTTGCGTGTGCCTTGACCTCGACCGCGCCCAATGCGTCGAAGCTAACGCTGCAGATGGCCGTCGGTGCTGTCTTCGCCACGATGGTGGGCTACCTGTTCACCTGCTATGTGTACCCGAACATCGACGGCTTCCCGCTGCTTTGCGCGACGCTCGCGCCCGTGCTGGCATTCGGCGCCTTCGTCGCGATGCGCCCCGGCATCTCTGGCTACGGCGTGGGCTTTTCGGTGTTCTTCTGCTTGCTGGCCGGGCCGGATAACGTGGTGGTCTACCAGCCCGATCTTCTGATCAACAACGGCATGGCCATCGTCGCGGCAATGCTGGTTGCTGCGCTGGCGTTTGCTGTGATTTTCCCCGCGCACATGCCATGGCTGACCGGCAAGATCAAAGGCAGTCTGCGATCTCAGGTGGTACTCGCCTGCAAGGGTGAATTACGCGGGTTGAATCAATATTTTCAATCGAGTACTCACGATCTGATGGCGCAACTCCGCGTCCTGCTGACGAAGCCCTCGCGCGAGCATCGCGACGCCTTGCGCTGGATGCTCATGACCGTGGAAGTAGGACATGCGGTGATCGACTTGCGCAACGAAGCGGCTCACGCAGCCTACGCGGAGGGCTTGCATCCGCGCTGGAGTACTTGCCTGGAGCAGATGAACGACGCTATCGCGGCGCTGTTCGAGCAGCCCACGCCGCGCCGTCTCGAGCGCGTGCTGACGTCGATGCGCGAGACGATCGGGACCGTGCAGGCGGTCCTCGAAACCGTTCACGCGGATCGCGAGCGTCGGCATGACCTGCAGCGCATGCTCGGCTGCCTGCATTTCATTCGTACCGCCTTGCTCGATAAAGACGCGCCGTTTAATGCGCGTTGAGCGAGGCGCGGCTTCAATCCTTCTGCCAGATGGAAAGATGCTTTCCAGGCAAGGCCGTTTATCCGTGTACATGCTGGCCATATAGTTTTGATCACGCCCTCGCCATTCCCAAGGGGACTTCTTGCAGGGCGTAATCGTCAGTACCGGAGAAAATAGAATGAAAGCGTTGAAAACAGTCCTGCTTGCCTGTTCCTTGTCTGCTGTAGCCGCCGTGGCCCATGCACAAACCGCCGCCCCCGCCCCCGCCGCCGACGGACAGCAGCAGCTTGCGCAAACCCAGGAGCGAAGCCACGAGCCGTCCGCGAGCGGCGCCGCCCAGCATGGCCGCCTTGCCGCGCCGGCAAAAAAGGCCGAAGACTGTGTCGGGCCGGTGAGTTTCTGCAATCTGTTCTTCGGCAGCTAGGAAAAGCCGTCAGCTTTCGCTGATCAGTAGTGCGATGCATGCCCCGCAGCGATGTCTTACGTCATGAGACACCGCTGCGGGGCGCGACAACCTGACTCCTGATTCACGCACGCGGAAGACGTGCGCATCGGTAGGCTGGAGGGTTGATTATGGAGAGACTGAGTAGCATGTACGAAGACCGGATTCGTTGTGCCGCGGTGCGCGGCAAAGTCACCTCGGCCGCTGCTGCGGCAGCGCTGATTCACGATGGCATGCGCGTCGGCGCCAGCGGCTTCACGCGCGCGGGCGACGCGAAGGCCGTGCCCGTTGCACTGGCCGAGCGGGCCCGTCAGGAAGGCAAACCGCTGCGCATTACGTTGATGACGGGCGCCTCGCTCGGCCACGACGTGGACCGGACGCTGACCGAAGCGGGCGTGCTGGCCCGCCGCTTGCCTTTTCAGGTGGACAAAACCTTACGTGATGCTATCAATCGCGGCGAAGTGATGTTTGTCGACCAGCACCTGTCCGAAACGGTTGAGATGTTGCGCGCCAACCAGCTCGGCAAACTGGATGTCGCGATCATCGAGGCCGTTGCGATTACCGAAACCGGCGGCATCGTGCCCACCACCTCAGTGGGCAACTCGGCAAGCTTCGCGATCCTGGCCGACAAGGTGATTGTCGAGATCAACCTCGCGCAACCGCTGGCGCTCGAAGGTCTGCACGACATCTGGATTCCCGGCCGCCGGCCGAACCGTGAGCCGTTGCCGATCGTCCATCCGCGTGATCGGGTCGGCAGGCCGGTCATCGAGATTCCGCCTGAGAAAATCGCCGCTATCGTTATCACGAATATGGCGGACAGCGCGTCGACCGTGCTGCCCGCCGATGAAGAGACCGAGCAGATCGCCGGCCATCTGATCGAATTTCTGCAGCACGAAGTGTCTCGCGGACGCATGCCGGCGCGCTTGCCGCCGCTGCAGGCCGGCATCGGCACGATTGCCAACGCGGTGCTGGCCGGCTTCGTCAAGTCGCCCTTCGAAGCGTTTGAAATCTATTCGGAAGTGCTGCAAGACTCGACCTTCGACCTGATGGATGCAGATAAGGTCACGTTTGCATCGGGCGCCTCGATTACGCTCTCGGCCGCACGGCACGCGCAGGTGTTCGGCAACCTGGATCGCTATCGCGACCGTCTCGTGCTGCGCCCGCAAGAGGTCAGCAACCACCCCGAAGTCATTCGCCGCTTGGGCTTGATTGCGCTGAATACCGCGCTCGAATTCGATATCTACGGCAACGTCAATTCGACTCATGTGGGTGGGACGCACATGATGAACGGCATCGGCGGATCCGGCGATTTCGCGCGCAATGCGTCGTGCGCGATCTTCGCGACGAAGTCGATTGCGAAGGGCGGACGCATTTCAAGCGTGGTACCGATGGTGCCGCACTGCGATCACAATGAGCACGACGTGGACGTGGTGGTCACGGAGCAGGGGCTCGCCGATCTGCGCGGGCTTGCGCCGCGTGAACGCGCCGTGCTGATTATTGAGAAGTGTGTGCATCCGCTCTATCGCGACATGCTGCGCGACTACTACCGGGATGCATTGAAACAGGGAGGGCAAACGCCGCACCGTCTGGAGCGGGCATTTACCTGGCATACACGCCTGAACGAAACCGGCTCGATGCGGGAAGAAACGGCCGCACTGGCTTGATGGTCCGTGTAACGGAACGTAAGGCGAAGACGCAGCCAGGGTCAGGCGACCGGAGTCGCCTGACGCGGCAAGCGCTAGGCTCCTCGCTTGAACAGCCGGACGATAAACAACAGGATCACTGCGCCGATCACCGCTGTAATGATCGAGCCGATCCAGCCGCCGCCGAGCGAGATGTGCAGGACACCGGAGAGCCAACCGCCGATAAACGCACCGACAATGCCGACGATGATGTCGACGATCAACCCGAAACCGCCGCCCTTGACGAGCACACCCGCCAGCCAGCCAGCGATTGCGCCGATGATGAGCCATGCAATGATGCCGTGTTCCATAATCAAGACTCCATGGTTGAGCGTGAAAAATTCACGGTGACAGAGCTTAGTCGAAGGGTGGGGTGCAGTCCATATTCGGGATACAGAATTAACATTGTCTCAATGTTTTGCGGCGGAGCAGACAGTGAGGCAGGCGAAAGCGCGGAACGGGACGCATGGCGGCAGTGGCCATGGCGGGGAGGCAGGGCAGACAAGGCGCAGTCGCTCGTTTCATTTCGTTCTCGGTGTCGGGCTGCACAGGCATACGAAGCGTCAACTCATACGGCGTACCCCACCCTCGCCGAGGCGAGACGCCAGCCGATGCTTCATCTACGGTTGTTATAGATGAAGCCGTCGCCGGGCGCAAGGCGTGGACTGGCCGGTATGCGGCAAGCGCCCTGCTGCCGGGCGTTTGAGCGCGTGGCGCCGGTGCGTGGCGGGCGCGGCCGTCCACCACAACCGGCGCCGCCGTGCTACTCCGGCGTCGGTTCCGCTTCTTTGGCAATCCAGCTGACGCTCGAAACGCTCGTTTCCATGCTGATGCGGCTTGCCATCAATTCGAGCTTGGACTGATCCTTCGGATGCAGTTTGATGGTCGCCGTGACCCGCATACGGCCGGGCTGCTCCGTCACGTCCTCGCTCGTCAGACTTTGAAACGATAGCGGCATCGAATACATCGAGTTCGACAGCGCCGCGCGGATATGAATCTCGTCCTCGTCGCGGCAGACCACGGTCAGCACATACTCGCGCACGAGGTCGGCGTTCGAAACCGGCGTTGCATTAATTGTGCGGCTGACTTCGCGCAACACCGTGTTAGTCAGCAGCACGATACCGGTGCCGGCGAGCGCCGGGCCGAAATGTCCCGCGCCGCACAACACGCCGACGGCCGCCGAACACCACAAGGTGGCAGCCGTATTGATGCCCTGGATCGAGCCCTTGTCGCGCATGATCACGCCGCCGCCGAGGAAGCCCACGCCGGACACCACATAGGCGGCGATCTGCGTGACGCCGGCGGAGCCGTTGCCGGTGAGGACGCCGAGCGTGACGAACAGGCACGCGCCGCTTGCGACGAGCGTGATGGTGCGCAGGCCCGCGGTGCGCTGCCGCATCTGCCGTTCGATGCCGATTGCTACACCGCAGGCGAAAGCGGCGAGGAGCCGCCAGACAAATTCAAGCGTCATTGGATCAATAGTGAAGGCGCGCTGCACGCGAGTTTGAACCACACGCATGACACCATCGCGTAATACCACGCGAGGCGCGATGCGCGACGAGCGCGCGGACTTTCGTTCGCGACGCGAATGTTACGTGTGCGGCGAGGCTTTAGACCTTGCCGCGACGAATCACAGATGCACGGGGATCACTAGACGCGCACCGTCTGCCTGGATGGCAAGACGGCGGCAGGGATGAGGCTGGCGCGGCGAGCTTGCCGATCAGGCGTTTGTTGAAAACGGAGATCGATAACGACTACTGTCCAAGATGCAGGTTCCGGTTAAAACGTGTGGACGGATTTTAGGCAGCGGTACGACACGAAGTCAACCGCCTGGTGGATGCCGTCGACGTAAGGTTTTTCGAAGCTATCAACGAGGGTTTTGTCGGGGCAGGGCCGGGGCATCTCAAAATGGCGGGCGCATCTCAAATTAAATACGGACTCCGAATCTTGACAGGGTCCATCCCGGAAAACACACTAATCAATGCGCTGAATCAGCCGTGCGGTTCGTGCGTCACTTCATATCGCATATCGGGCGGTCGCACCTGAGTGTTTTCACATATATACCGTCGTGAGCACGTCCGGCCGTTGGAGTGCCGCGCGGCGCGTTCAGCCGCCGCCTGATTCTTTTTTGGTTAATACCCGTCTGAGGACTGCATGAACAAGATAACTATCGGCATGATTGCCGCCGCACTGATTGCCGCAGCACCACTCGTGTCGTCCGCGGCGGGTTCGTTGCCCGCACCGTTTGAAGGCAGCAGCGTGCTGCAGGCCGAAGGCGTCGTGAAGGGCATCGACCCGGCGAAGCATATGGTCACTGTGGTCGATCCACAAGGGGGCCAGGCTTCGTTCACCGTGACCGATCCTGGCAATCTTGCCCAGATCCGCCAGGGCAGCAAGGTTCAGGTTCGTGTGATGCGAAGTGCCATGGTTAGCCCGACGCGCAGCGCCGCTAGCGCTCACCCGTCCCCGCAGACGCGGAGCGCGGAAGTGGTGGCGCTCGATCGCGCTTCAGGCGTGCTCGAATTGAAGGGATCAGACGGCGCCGTGTTCCATATTCAGGGGCGCGACGCGGCCAAAGTCGTGAATATGAAACCGGGTATGCATGTCGAGGTGGCCTATGCTCCGCAGGTGAGCATTTCTGTCGCCCCTGCTGCGCAGTAACACCTTCCCGGTCAACCCGGTTCGTGTCTCTCTCACCGTTTATTTCAGCTTGCTTCCCCCGGCACCAGCCGTAGCCGGGTGATTTCCGAAGGCGCGCCGAGCCGCTTCGGGGGGCCCCAATAACCGGTGCCGCGGCTCGTATAAACCCACAAGCCGTTGAGCCGTGCCAGTCCCGCCGTGAACGGCTGCTGCAAGCGCACAAAGAAATTCCACGGGAAGAATTGGCCACCGTGCGTGTGTCCCGATAACTGCAGCGTGAATCCCGCTTCGGCTGCGGCTTCGGCTGAACGCGGTTGATGCGCAAGCAGGACTTTGATCAACACATCGCCCGGCGCACCGGCGAGCGCAGCAACAGGATCACTACGGTGCGCGGGGTCGAAATGGGCGCCGGAATAGTCGGTGACGCCCGCAATGATCGCGCGTGCGCCTTCGTGTTCCACTACCACGTGCTCGTTGAGGAGCACATGTAAGCCGAGCCGGCGGAATTCGTCGACCCACGCGTCGACACCGGCGTAATACTCGTGATTGCCGGTCACCAGAAACGCGCCGTGTCGCGCGCTCAGGCGCGACAACGGGCGGGTGTGATCGCGCAGTTGCGGCACGCTGCCGTCGACCACGTCGCCGGTCACCGCAATCAGATCGGGCTTGAGGTGATTGACGGCATCGACGATCGCGTCCACGTAGCGGCGCTTGATGGTCGGCCCAACGTGGATGTCGCTGATCTGCACGATCGTGAAGCCGTCGAGGGCCGCCGGCAGATCGTCGATCGGCACGTCGATCGTCACGACACGCGCTCGCCGCCGCGCATTGAAGAAGCCGACTGCCGTCGACAGCAATGCAAGCAGCGGCACGGCCGCGGCGGAATCCATCCGCCAGGCGCTCAGCGGGATGGCGTGCGGCCAGATCGCATCGACGGTCAGCAGCGATGCCATCGCCAGGTCGCGCACGAAAGTGAGCACCAGCAAGGAGGAGAAAAAGCCCATGGCCAGCAGGCCGACCCAGGCGAGCCGGTCGCCGAGCGGCTGACGCTCGATCGTGCGTGCGAGCATGCCGAGCGGAATCAGCAGGCACGACAGCACGAGCCAGAGGACCGCGAGCCACCGTATGGCGGTATCGACGGGCAGGTCTGGAATGACACGAAAACCGACGTAAATGTGCAGCAGGACGCCAATGCAAATGATGCGGACCAGGAACGATAAGCGGCGCATAGAGGGAACGAGGGCGGAAGGGATGCCGGACGAACGCACCAAAGCTGTTACGCGTTTGATGCGGCGTTTTCTACGGATTTGCCGGCAAGGCAGGTCATTCTACCGGCATGTCGTCACGCCTGCCGAAGCTGCCTGAAACATGGCCGATAGCGGCAACTCGTTCCATAATAACGAGACCACTTCACGCTATCCCATGAACGATCTGTTCGACGATCTCCCCGCGCCCGACGTCGCCTGGTATCCCGACTGGCTGGCACCCGACACCGCTGAATGCGCATTGCGGCAACTTATCGACGAAGTCGCGTGGAGGCAGGAGTCGATGGGCACGCCGGGCGGCCGCGTCGCGCTGCCGCGTCTCACCGCGTGGCAAGGCGAAGCGGACGCGATCTACGTGTATTCCGGCATTCGCAACGTGCCGCAGCCGTGGACGCCGATGGTTGCGGAATTGAAGGCCGCGGCCGAAGCAATCTGCGCGTGCCGCTTCAATAGCGTGCTGATCAACCGTTACCGCAATGGCATGGACAGCATGGGTTGGCACGCCGATCACGAGCGCGAACTGGGCGCACAACCGGTGATTGCCTCCGTGAGTCTGGGCGTCGCCCGCACTTTCGATTTGCGCCATAACCGGACGGGAGTTGTGCAGTCGTATCAGCTCAAAGGCGGCAGCCTGCTCGTGATGCGCGGCAACACCCAGGCCGAGTGGCGTCACCGCGTGCCGAAAGAACCGCGTGTGACCGGCGAACGGATCAATCTGACGTTCCGTTGGGTGACGCCGGCCCGCGTCGCGGCTTTCAGCGGATCGCGCAACCAGGGTATGCGCGACTGAGCGATGCTCTCCGGATCGCTATACCAGAATGGGTATGGGATGCGCGAATCATGTGATTGGACTTCCCTCTACGTCACGATGACCATTGCCTCGCAAAGCGGCGACTTCACGCTGGCCGGCGGCAAGCAGATCATGGAATCCTTTATAGAAACTTATAGAAATAAAATAAATGTAGTTTATGCGCATAACGAAGATATGGCCCTCGGCACCATTCAGCCGATGGCGGCGGACAAGATGAATGTCGACGAGGAATGCAGTCCGTTGCTCGGGCCGCAGTTGATGTCGGCCGTCAAGGACGTGGTGGCCGGCAAAACATTGCCGAAGCGGATTCTGACGCAGGAAACGGTGGTCCCGATGAGTGTCGCGGCGCAGACCCTGTGCACGTCTCCGTCTGGTTGATCCTGCCGATCGTGCTGTTGATGGGCGCGCTGTTCGGCGCTGATCGCGCCGGGGACGCTCGCGGCGGCGATTTTCATCGCGCATTTCACGCGCTTCGGGTGCAATGTGTATGCGGTCGGTGGCAATCCGCGCTCGGCATTGCTGATGGGTTTGCCGGTGGCGCAAACGCGCATTGGCGTGTATGCGCTGAGCGGATACTGTCCGGCGCCTGGATGCGCGGTCTTCACGTTCTACGTGCTGTCCGGCTGTGGATTGCAGGGGCAGGGCATGGAGCTCGACGCGATTGCGGCGACCGTGATCGTGGTGGCGCCCATGACGACGTCCGGCACACCCGCACCGTTTCGCTCAGCCCCCGCTCGCAACGAGCCGGCGCCGGACTGTCGCCGTCCACCGGTCGGGCGCAATGCTGCTCAATGCAAGCGCCGTGGTCTGCGGCCACTGCTCGCGCACGATGTCGGTGAGCACCTGGCCCGGCGGCGCTTCCACCACCAACTGGGCGCCCATTTCGAGCATGACGGTAAGCGCATCGAACCAGCGAACCGTATGCCGCATGTTCGTCGCGAGGTCGTCGCGAATCGCCTCGGCGGTATGCAGCGGCCGGCCACCGCGATTGCCTACATAGATGCCGCGCGGCGAGCGAAACGGCACGTCGCGTGCGTAGTCGATCAGTTTAGCGGCGGCATCTGCAAGCAGTTCGCAATGTGAAGGCACGCTCACGGCGAGACGCGTCGCTTTGCGTGCACCGGCTGCCAACGCGCGTTCTATCAACCTATCGAGCGCGGCGTCCGAACCGGCCATCACAATCTGCCGGGGCGCGTTCACATTGCCGATGTAGACGGGCGGCAAGCCGTCCTGTATCTGCCGCGCGGCCAGCATTTCCAGTTGCCGCTCGGTCAGGCCGGAAATGGCGGCTAATCCATAGCCGGTTGGATACGCGGCTTCCATCAACTCGGCGCGCTTGCGCACCATATGCAGCGCGTCCGCGAACTCGAGCGCGCCGCAACTAACTGCCGCCGCGTAGGCGCCCACGGAAAGTCCCGCGCTCATGTCGGGCGTCAGCTGGGCGTCGGCCAACAGGCGAACCATCGCCACACCGGCCACGACGAGGCCCACCTGGACGGCAACCGTCGAGCGTAACGCCTCAGATGTATCAAGCGTCAGCACGTCGATGCCGAGCGTCTGCGAAGCCTCGTCGAGCGTGGCGTTGACCACGTCGTGCTGCGGCAATCGATGCAGGAAGCCGGCGCTTTGTGCGCCCTGGCCGGGAAACTGGTAAGCGAGCATCATGCGTGCAGCGTTGTAAGCACCGCCCACGGATCGGCAAGCAGACGCGGGCCTTGCGCATGACGCACCATCACACGCGCCTTGCCGGCGGCCCACTCCGTAAGGGCGACGCCACCGGTGGGCGTGTCGAGTTGCACGTCGACGCGAATCCCCGCGCGTCGCGCATGCGAATCGAGATCGCTCAAGATCTGCACGGCACGTTCGCGCGGAAGCGGCCGCGGCGTGCGGATCAGCAGATCGAGATCGCTGGTCGCCGTGACGACGGGTAGGCCGCTCACCAGTTCGAAGCCGGTACTGCCGGTGGGACCCCACAAAAACGCGTCGAGGCCATGCGCCTCCTGGCGCAAGGCGGCATACAGCGCGAAGGCCGGCAAGGCGCGACGTTCGGCATCCATAGGCGAACTGGCCGCGAGGTCTTCAGGGGCGATTGCTGTTTCGACATCGCCGGCTTCGGCCCACGTCCCATGGCGTTGCGCGCGTCCGTTGCCGCGCACGCCGATTGGGACGACCCCCGCCGCCGTCTGCGCGCGCCTGACCACGACGAACGGCGCGGTCGAAAACGCGCCGCGAACCCATTCGGGTTCGCCGTCGAACGAAGGCAAACGGCGCAGGCGCAGCAGATCGTGCGGCCGCCAGCGAGCATCGCATTGCAGCTCGCTGCCAGGCGCAAACGGCGGCGCGGCGCAGGTCGGCATTACGCAGCGTCCCACTGTTCGGCGAGGCGCCGCCGCACTTCGACCGAAGCGGCGCGGGTCTTTTTCGCGGTGTCGGACTGGAGCCGGTGCGAGAGCCCCGACTTGTCGTCGCGTGCACTGCGAATCGCCGCGCTCAGCGCCTCGCGCACGTGCTCGATCTGCGCGTCGGTGGGGGCATCCGCATCGACGCCTTCGATCAGTTCGTCGAGCAAGCCGAGTTTGGCGAACGAAGCCATCGAATACGACATCGGCACGATGGTTTCGCCCAGTGCCTCGAGTGCTTCGACCGTGCGGCGCGTGACGCGGGCCGCCGCTTCCTTGCCCATGGCGTGCACCATGGTGCCTGGCGCATCGAGTGCGAGGATGCGGTTGGCCTGGTAGCCGTGCGCGAGGAACGCGCCGGACATCGCCGGTCCCACGATCAGCGCGACCACCGGATGACCGGCCTCGCGTGCCGTCGCATACGCATCGACTGCGGCGGCGCAGGCGAGATGTATGCCGAGTGTCTCTTCGCGATAGCCATAGGCCTGGCTTTTCACGTCGACGATCGCAACGATCGGACGCTTCGTGCCGCTTTGTGCATCCTCGGCGACGGCCTTGCGCACGGCGCGCGCGAGCAGCCAGCCTTGTTCGAGTCCGACCACGTTATCGGTCGCGCGTGGAAAGCGGTTTTGCGGATCGGGGACGACCGAGAAGAAGTGCGTGGTTTCGCCATCGAGCGCCGCATTGCCGCTCCATACCGGCGCAGGGCTGGCCGGTTCGCCGGCGAGGGCGCGAAACCAGCGGGCGCCGCGAGTGAGAGAGGCGTCGCTCATACCTGCTCCTTGGAAGATGGGATGGATGCGCTCGCATGAAACACGTGGCGCATGGTGTCGGGGGTGACGTTGGCGGGATCCATGCGGGCGAGGCGTTCGAGATAGGCGTCGACCTGCTCGCTGCGATGCGCCGCCGGTATGCCTTGGGCAAAGGCATTCTGCACGGCCGCGCGCAGCGCCGCGGGATCGTCTTCGACGAGCGCATCCGCGAAGCCCGTCAACGCGCGTTGTTCGCCGCCGATCAGTTGCCAGACATGACGGCGGTCGCTGGCGTCGAGCTCGTCGATGCCGGCTTCCTGCTCGATCACTTCAGGTCCGTTCATGCCGAGCCGTCCCTGTTTGGTGACGACCAGATACGAGCACAGCGCGGCCGCCAGCGACATGCCGCCGAAACAGCCCACCATGCCCGAGATCACGCCCACTACCGGCACATGACGGCGCAAGGCGACGATCGCCGCCTGCATCTCGGCGATCACGGCGAGGCCCAGGTTGGCTTCCTGCAGCCGCACGCCGCCGGTTTCGAACAGCACCACCGGACGGATGATCTTGCCGCGCTCGCAGTCGCGCAAGGCGAGTTCGAGCGCCGCGGCGATCTTGCTGCCGGAGACCTCGCCGATGCTGCCGCCCTGAAACGCGGACTCGATCGCCGCGACCACGGCCGGCTCGCCGTCGATGGTGCCGCGCGCGATCACGCAGCCGTCGTCCGCCTGGCAGACGATGCCTTGCAGCGGCAGCCACGGCGATTCGATGCGATCGAACGGTCCCAGCAGTTCGCGAAACGTGCCGGGGTCGAGCAGGGCGCGCGCACGTTCGCGCGCCGGCAATTCGATGAAACTGTCGTGCAGCACGAGGGCAGGTTGCGCCGCGTTCGTGGGCGTATCAATGGTGCTCATGCCTTACCTCCCTGTTCGGCTTCCTCGACCGCTTCCGCGAGCCGCAGCGCCACCACGCCGGGGGTCGCGCCGAAGTCGTTGATCTCGATCTGCGCCGCGCCGTCATAGCGTGAGAAGAAGCGGTCGAGCACGCTTTTCCAGATGTGGCCGTAGCCGTCGACGCTGGTGCGCACGACGACACGCGCTGTCATCGAAGCCGCCGGCGACAGCAGCACTTCGAGGTCGCCCGAGCCGACCACGCCGACATGGGCTCGGGTCGTGACGGCGCGCTGCGCCGGGTAGTCGAACGTCAGATTTTCCATGAGGCCTGGCTCCCGCCGGTGCCACGATGCACCAGCATGTCGATGAAGAGAGTGGCGGCGAGCAGATCGGCTGCGCCGCCGGGGGATGCATTAAGGGACAACAACCGACGGTCGAGCTCGGCGAGCGCGGCGCGGCCAGCGACGGTGCCGCTGCCGCCCAGCGCCAGCACCCGGCGTGCGCCGTCCTGGCCAGCCTGCAGGCCGGGCAGGCCGGCGCGATGCAGCAGGCAGGTATCGTCGAGCGAGGCCATGATGGCGAGCAGCGCGTCGAGGCGCGCGGCGTCTTCCGGCGCGCCGTTGGTGCGGGCGGCGAGCAATGCGGGCAGACCGGCGGCGATGACGTGCGGGAAGCCGTCCTGCGCCTCGCGCCGCGCGCCGCCCACCTGATAGCGCTGCCGCACGCGTTCGCCGTGGCTATCCGTGGAGGCGGCGAAGCGGTCGGGGAAGCAGGCGATCTGCGCGGCGACCGTGCAGATCGCCGCAGCGCTGCGCAGAGAAGCGCCGTCGCTTGCAGGGCTGGTCAGAGGGCGGCCAACAGGCACAACCGGCGTCAGCGGCATCGCGGCTGTGGCCTCGCATATCGCGGCGCCCGCCACCAGCAATCCGACAATCCAGATGGCGCCACGATGCGCATTGCTGCCGCCCGTGGCCCGCAGCATGGTTTGCTCACCGGCGCGGCCGATTTGCGCGAGTTCGGTACGCAGAATCGCTGAAGGCGTGCCATGACGCGCAGCCCGGGACAACGCCGCGAAGGTCGGTTCGAGCGCCTGCGCGGAGCGCAACATGATGTCCAGATCGAGATCGCGATGCGCGCCGCTGCCGCGCCGGTCCACCAGCGCGGGTTTCGGCGTGAGTTGCGCCTCTTCGATGAGCGCGGTTGTGGCGAACGATGCCAGCCGCGCATCGGCGGCGCCGCTTGTCAAACCGGTAGCGGCGCCGTTCGAAGCCGCTCTCGCAGCCGACGCCGGCATAAGCGCGGGCGCGGCCATTACCAGCTCCGAAAACGTGCCGGCGGCACATACAGGCCGCCCGACCAGGTCACCAGATCGTCGATGCTGCGCGCGGCCAGCAGCGAACGCTTCGCTTCGCCGCGGCGGATGCCGAGATCCTCGGGATACGCGACGATGCCGCGCCGGCGCAGCTCAGCCGTCTTTTCCGGTTTCGCGCGCAGACCGATTGGCGTGACACCCGCCACTGCCGCAATCGCAGCGCGCCGTTCGTCGATGCCTTCGGCCTTGTGCAAATGCGCGATGCCTTCCTCGGTGACGACATGGCTGACGTCGTCGCCGTAGATCATCACTGGCGCGACCGGCATGCCGCTTTTGGCGCCGACGGCGACTGCGTCGAGTTCATCGACGAAAGTCGGTTCGCCGCCTTTCTTGTAGGTCTCGGCGAGCTGGACCACCAGTTTCTGTCCACGCGAAACCGGCCCCTGGTCCTTCAGCAGCTTGAGCCATGCTTCGCTCGAATGACGGCGCCCGCGCGGGTCGTGTCCCATGTTCGGCGCGCCGCCGAAACCGGCGAGCCGGCCGCGCGTGACGGTCGACGAATTCGCGTCCGCGTCGATCTGCAGCGTCGAACCGATAAACAGATCCACGCCGTATTGTCCCGCCAACTGGCACAGCACGCGGTTCGAGCGCAGGCTGCCGTCGCGTCCGGTGAAGAAGACGTCGGGGCGCGCCTCGATGTAGTTCTCCATGCCCACTTCGCTGCCGAAGCAATGCACGCTTTCGACCCAGCCCGATTCGATGGCCGGAATCAGCGTGGGATGCGGATTGAGTGTCCAGTTGCGGCAGATCTTGCCCTTCAGCCCGAGCGTTTCGCCATAAGTGGGCAGCAGCAATTCGATTGCCGCCGTATCGAAGCCGATGCCGTGATTGAGCGAGGTGACGCCATACGCTTCGTAGATGCCGCGAATCACCATCATCGCCGTGAGCACCTGCAGATCGCCGATATGGCGCGGGTCGCGCGTGAACAGCGGCTCGACCGCGAACGGCCGGTCGGCCTGCACGACCACGTCGACCCATGAGCCCGGAATATCCACGCGCGGCAATTCGTCGACAATTTCGTTCACCTGAACGATCACGATACCGTGACGAAACGCGGCGGCCTCTGCAATCGTCGGTGTGTCTTCGGTGTTCGGGCCCGTGTAGAGATTGCCGTGGCGATCCGCTTTGTCTGCGCACAGGAGCGCGACGTGCGGCGTCAGGTCCACGAACATGCGCGCGTACAGCTCGACGTAAGTGTAGATCGCGCCGATTTCGAGCTGGCCGTCTTCGAGCAGTTGCGCGACGCGCAGACTCTGTGGCCCGGCGAAAGCGAAATCGACCTTATGGGTGATGCCGCGTTCGAACAGTGCCAGATGCTCGGGGCGGCTAATGCTCGAAATCAGCAGATGCACGTCGTGGATCTTTTGCGGGTCCACCTTGGCGAAAGAACGCGAGAGAAAGTCGGCCTGCTTCTGGTTATCACCTTCGAGGGCGACGCGGTCGCCGGGGCGGATCAGCGTTTCCAGCGCATCGACGATGCGCTCGCTGCGCAGCACGCCGTCTTCGAGCCACGGCGCGATGGCGGCAAGCCGCCTGGCTTTCTCGTCGCGCATGGTGGTCCAGGACCGGGCCGCAGGCGCGGCGGAGTGGGTGGAGGGTTCGGCTCGTGGGTTCATCGGCGGATTCAACTCCCGGTAGGGGTGGTGCGTGCGCGTCGTGCGCGCGGCTTGCGGCCGTTGGTTTGCGCGGCCTCGGCCTGCGCACGTTCGGTCAGAAAACGGTAGAGCAGCTCGCCGGTGCCGAGCAGATGCTCGCTCACCAGCGTGCGCGCTGCGGGGATGTCGCCGCGGCGTACCGCGTCGAGAATGGCTGCGTGCTCCCGGTCGGACTCGTCCTTGTACAAGGGTAGTCCGAATTTGAGACGCAAATAGCGCTCGCCGCGGCGATGCAGCGTAGTGATCATTTCTTCGATCTGAGGCCGTGCGGCGGGCGCATACAGGCTCATATGGAAGGCTTCGTTGCGGGCCACGTAAAGCGACGGGTCCAGTTCGGCCTCGGCGGCGCGGCACAGTTTTTCGGCCGCGCGCAGGGTGGCCGGGGTGTGCCGGGGAATGGCGAGCCCGATGGCAAGACTCTCGAGAGCCGAGCGAATTTCGTAGATTTCGCGGGCTTCCTGCGCCGACAGCGGCGCCACCGTCGCGCCCTTGTTCACGGCAACTTTCGCCCAGCCTTCGCTTTCCAGTTGACGCAGCGCCTCGCGCACGGGAATTGCGCTCACCGAGAAGTGACGGGCGATCGCGTCCTGCCGTAAAGGGGCGCCGGGCGCCAGCGTGCCTTCGACGATCGCGGTGCGCAGGGCGTCCGCAATCACGCGCGACGTGCTGGCCCGCGGCGTGACCGCTACGGGCAGAAAAGGGACGCGCGTTGCGCCGTCCAGGGGAAAACCATCGGTTGCGTCGTTCATAAGTTCAAATATTATATATGAAATGGCGCGTTTTGCACGAGGGTAAATCCAGGGTCCGGGTTGTAAGCGGAATTTGGAGACCGGGTCGGGACGTGTCAGGGGCCTGTCCGTGCAGGCCCGTAGTAGCCGCCGCACGCACGCTAACTCGTTGTTAAGAATAGGCAATACGCAATTCAACCGTAGGGCCGGAGGAGCACGATGAACACAATCTCGGACCGCGCGCGTGTCGCGCGGCATCGCACGCCGCTGAACCGCTCGCAGATCGCGGGCTTCTGGGGCGCATGGGCGGGCTGGACGCTGGACGGGATGGATTCGTTCATCTACGCGCTGGTTCTCACACCCGCGCTCACTGAACTGTTGCCGCGCTCGGGTTACGCGGCCACGCCCGCGAACGTCGGGCTGGCCGGCTCGATCCTGTTTGCGCTGTTTCTGATCGGCTGGGGCCTGTCGTTTATCTGGGGACCGCTTGCCGACCGCTTTGGCCGCACCAAGGTTCTGGCCGGCACGATTTTCACTTTTGCAATCTTTACAGGACTGTCGGCGCTCTCGCAGAACGTCTGGGAACTGGCCATTTTTCGCTTTATCGCGGGGGTGGGGATCGGCGGCGAATGGGCGCTGGCGGGTACCTATGTGGCGGAAGCCTGGCCGGAGGACCGTCGCAAGATGGGGGCGGGGTATCTGCAAACGGGCTATTACGCCGGCTTCTTTCTGGCTGCCGCGCTCAACTACACGATCGGCGTGCATTACGGCTGGCGCGCCATGTTTCTGACCGGCGCGGTGCCGGTCGTCGTGGCGATTCTGATTCTGCTGCGCGTGAAAGAGCCGGAAAAGTGGCAGAAAGCGGAACCGCAAGCCGTGCGCAGCAGGCCGATGCGCGAGATTCTCGGACCCGTGTACCGGCGTCGCACGTGGGTCGCCTGCGCCTTGTTGACCATTGCGATCATCGGCCTGTGGGCCGGCGCGGTGTACGAGCCGTCGGCGGTGATCCAGCTCGCGACGCGCGCCGGCATGGACAAGCCCGACGCGATCCGCACGGCTTCGATTGCGACGGGCCTGCTGTCCATCGCGACGGTTCTCGGCTGTCTTGCGCTGCCGCCGCTCGCCGAGCGGATCGGGCGCAAGAAGACCCTGGCGATCTATTTTGCTGGCATGGCGGTGGCGATTGTCGGCAGCTTTGGCTGGTCGTTCTATATGCCGAATGGGCTGGTGCCGTTTATCGCCTGGCTGTGCGTGCTGGGTTTCTTCGGCGGCAATTTCGCGCTGTTCAGCCTGTGGCTGCCGGAGCAGTTCGAAACCCGCGTGCGGGCGACGGCGTTTGCCTTCTGCACGTCGTTCGGACGGTTTGTCGGTGCGGGGGTGAACTTTCTGCTGGGCGCGGCGGTGCTGCATATGCATACGCTTGGCATCCCGGTGGCGTTGACCGCGCTGGCGTTTGTCGTCGGGCTCTTCATCATCCCGTTTGCGCCGGAAACGAAGGGCGAAGTGCTGCCGCAGTAGGCATGACACGCAGCAAGCATTCAGGCAGGATGCGCGCGGCGCACGGATTCGTGCGCCGCGCGTTGGCCGTTTGGCCGAATGGTGTCCGGCCGCGATACGGGGCATGCTTCGTTCTGGTTAGTCGGTATGCAGCGTCCCGATTCAGGCTTGCGATGTTGTACCGGTTTCTGTACAATGGTTCCGCCCACTAAGAGTTTCATTCCGGGTGCGCCTGGTGGACTCGCGCGCTTCTCTGGTGGGCGTGGTTCGCCACAGCAAATACCGCTAACTTTTTTATCAGGAGCGGCCGAAGGATCAGCCTTCGGGCCGGATAGGCCATGAACACCCTTACTTACAGCGAGGCCCGTGCCGGCTTTAAACAAGCGATGGATGACGTCTGCCGCGACCACACCCCTATGTTGATCACCCGGCAAGGTGGCGACCATGTGGTGATGGTCTCGCTCGAAGACTTCAGCGCAATGCAGGAAACCCTGTATCTGCTGAGCTCTCCGAAGAATGCCGAGCGGCTCGTGCGTTCCGTCGCCCAGATCAATGCACGCAAGGGCACGCCGCGCAAACTGCTGACCGATGAGCAACCAGAAAGCCCGCAACAAGGAGACCGTGAGGTCTGAGAGTGTGTTTGTCTTCACGGATGAAGCCTGGGACGACTATCTGTATTGGCAAAGAGTCGATCGCAAGGTTTTGCGCAAGGTGAACGAATTGCTGGAAGAGTGTCGGCGCGGTCCCTTCAGTGGCACCGGCAAGCCGGAGCCGCTGGTGGGTAATCTGACGGGCTTCTGGTCACGCCGCGTTAGCCTCGCCGATCGCCTCGTTTATATGCCACAGGACGGCTTGATCTACGTCGCCGCGTGCCGTTTTCACTACGACGATTGAACGAAGCCGGGCATCATGCCCGCTTCGGTCGCGAGCAATTCGCCTCAATTTCTTCTCACTCCGCCGGATGCCTTGCGTGGATGCCGCGACGCAGCACGGACAGCAACGGCCATCCCAGATTGACCCCAAGACTCGCGGTTACGATCAACGCCATTCCTGCCAACTGCGGGGCAGACAACGCCCGCCCATAAACCACCGCGTCGACGACGATCGCGGTCAGCGGATAGACAAACAGCAGCACCGCGATAATCGGCGTGGTCAACTTGGGCAGCGCGCCGTAGATCAGCACATACGACAGACCCGTATGCAGCACGCCCATGCCCACCAGCCAGAACCATTGCGCCGGGCCGATATGCGCCACCGAATGCAGCGGCGCGATAAACCCGAGACACACCACGCCGACCAGACACTGCGCGAGCGTCAGCAAATGTGGACGCAACTGCCCAAGACTCTTGGCGATCAGCGTAACGCTCGCATAGAGCACCGAACCCGCCAGCGCCTCGCCCACGCCGAACAGATAACTGGCATGCCCCTGCAGGTTTTCGCTCGTGGCCACGCCCGAGGCGAGCACGAGCCCGATGAACGCCGTCATGATCCAGCCGAGCCGGTCGCCGCCCAGACGCTCCTTGAACAGCGCCGCGCCCATCAGCACCACCCAGAACGGCTGCACATGAAATACCACCGTCGCAACCGCGATGCTGGTGCGGTGAATCGCATCGAAGAACCAGACCCATTGCGTCACCATCAGCAGGCCGGATAGCACGGCGAGCCCCACCATGCGCGGCGTAAAACGCTGCGCCCTGAAGAACCCCTTCCATGCGCAGTAACCGGCCAGCGCCAGAAAACCGAACAGGCAGCGGAAGAACACCATTGTCATGGCGTCGAGCCGTGCTTCCTCGACGAAGATGCCGATCGTCCCCATCAGCAGACCGCCGCTGGCGAGGGTGATGGCGCCTTGTTGACGTGTGGTGAGTGACATGCAAAACGCTCCGTGTCGATAACGGAGTCGAGTATCGGGGACTTGCCGGGTGGCGGCAAACGAATAAAATTGAGAAATTCGATAAGCCGGGCTTATAAATCATGCACCCTGAATTCGACGTGGATCTGCTGCGCACTTTCGTCGCCGTGGTCGAGGCGGGCAGCTTTACCCGGGCAGCCGCTACCGTGCACCGCTCGCAGGCGGCCGTCAGCATGCAGATCAAGCGGCTCGAAGGCATGCTCGGCACCACGCTGTTCGCCCGCGATACCCGCAACCTGGCGCTGACCCGGCCAGGCAACACGCTGCTCGAATACGCGCGGCGCGTGATCGATCTGCATGAGGAAGCGTGGTCGGCGATCGTGCGGCCCGAAGTCACCGGCCGGGTCGTGCTGGGGGCGCCGGACGATTACGTGTCGTCGTTGCTGTCACCGGTGCTCAGGCGCTTTTCGAACCTGTATCCACACGTCGAAATCGAGATTGTCTGCGCGCAAAGCACGGCGCTCGCGCCGATGCTCGCCGACAACAAGATCGATCTGGCGTTCGTCACGCGCGACCGCAAACTGCGCGGCGAATACGTGCGCAGCGAGCCGATGGTGTGGGTGGGCGCGTCGGAGGACACGCCGGTGCTGGCGGCCTCGCCGTTGCCGGTGGGGTTGTATGAACCGGGCTGCGTGGCGCGCAGCCACACGCTGGCGGCGCTGGATTCGGCGCGGATTCGCTACCGTGCCGCCTACAGCAGCGCGAGTCTGCTTGGCCTCGTGGCCACCGTCGACGCGGGGCTCGCGGTGGTCGCGCTCACGCGCTGCAGCGTGCCGTCGCGTCTCGCCATACTCGGCGACGCGCAGGGCCTGCCGAGGATCGAGCCGCTGGAAATCGTGGTGGCGCGCAGCGCCAAGTCGGATCGCCCGACTTGCGACTACCTCGCGGCGCAAATGATCCAGGATCTGTCGATCCGGGCTCAGCCGCGCGCCGCGTCCTCAGGCTCGCCCGCCGCGCCGCGCGACGAGCGTGCCGCCGACGTTCAGGCGCGAGCGTAAGCCGTGACGTCGCCGTCGACGGCAAGTCTCACGCGCTCGCCCGGCTGCGGCGTCCGGTAGCCCGGCACGCGGGCGCGCACCAGCGTGCCGGCGGCCGACTGCAGGCGCAAGCCGACGCCAGCATCCTGGCCCTGGAAAATCACCTCCTGCACGACGGCATCGAACGACGCGGTGCCGTCTGGCGTGGCTTCGTCGGCACGCCACAGGCGGATCTGTTCCGGGCGCACCATCACGTCCACGGCGCCGTCTCTGGCGGGCGCGGCGAGCGTCAGTTCACCCAGCTCGCAGCTCACCCGGTCGCGTGCGGCGACGCCTTGCAGCAACACCGCCTCGCCGATGAACGACGCCAGTTCGCGCGTCACCGGACGGCGGTAGATCATCTCCGGCGTGTCGGTCTGGATCAGCTTGCCCTGCCACAGCACCGCCACCTCATGGCCGAGCGAAAGCGCCTCCGATTGATCGTGCGTCACGAGCACGGCGGTGGCGCCGGCGGCTGCCAGCGCGCTCGCCACGGCTTGACGGGTTTCGAGGCGCAGGGCGGCGTCGAGCGAGGAAAACGGCTCGTCGAGCATCACCAGCGTGGGCGAGGGCGCCAGCGCGCGCGCCAGGGCCACCCGTTGCTGCTGGCCGCCGGAAAGCTGCTGCGGCGCGCGATCCGCGAACGAAGCCGGCAAGCCTACCAGCTCAAGCAATTCGCCGACACGATGCCGCGCCCGCCGCTGTGTGCGCGGCAGACCAAACACGATATTGTCCGCCACCGACAGATGCGGAAACAGCGCGCCTTCCTGCGGCACATAACCGATGCGGCGCTGTTCCGACGGCACGTGCAGCCCGTCGCCGGCCACGCGCCGGCCGTCGATTTCCACGCTGCCGCGATCCGCGCGTTCGAAGCCGCACAGCACGCGCAACAGGGTGGTCTTGCCGCTGCCGGATGGACCGAGCAGGGCGAGCAGCGTGCCGCGTTCGACGGACAGATCGATGCCGTGCAGCACCGGGTTGCCGTCGAACGATTTTTGCAGGCCGCAGATACGAAGTTCGCTCATGAGAATCCGATGGGGATAGCGGGGAGTGCGACGCGGTCTTAGCCGCGTTCGCCGAGCAGCGCCGAGCGTCCGAGCAGCGCGAACAGCAGCCCGGAGGCGCACAGCGAGATGCCCGTGAGCAGCGCCGCGTAGGGCGCGGCGGCGGCAAAGGCCATGGTCGACGTGTCGGACCAGACCTGGGTGGCGAGCGTCTGGGTGCCGATCGGCGAAAGCAGCAGCGTGGCGTTCAGTTCGGTGACGACCGAGATGAACACCATCGACGCCGCCGCGCCCAGACCGGGTCCGGCGAGCGGCAGCAGCACGCGCACCAGCGTCTGCCGCCAGCCGAGTCCCAGCGCCCGTGCGGTTTCTTCGAGACGCGGCTGCGCCTGCATCAGCGCGGCGCGCACGCTCACCAGCGCGAGCGGCAGGAACAGGATGGCGTAGGCAATGATCAGCAGGAGGGTGCTTTGATACAGCGGCTGCAGCGCATGGACCGCGAGCGAGACGATCGCGAGCGCGATCACGAGACCCGGGATGCCTTGCGCGAGAAATACGGTGCGCTCGAACAGCGTGGCGAGTCGTCCTGGGTAACGCACCAGCAGGAACGCCAGCGGCACGATCAGCAAAGTGGTGAGGACCGCAGCGCCCAGGCCGAAGCCGAGCGAGGAGAGGGTCGCGTTGAACAGCAGTTCCGGCGAGACGTCGGCGGGCGTGACGGCGGCCGCGCCCGGCTGGGTGAGCCAGTAGCCGATCATGCCGAGCGGCACGCCGAGCGTCGCGACGGTCAGCGCGGCAAAACCGGCCACCACCAGCCAGCGCCACGCGCCGAGTTCGTAGCGCAGCACGGCGCGGCGTGTGCCGCGGTCGACGCGTTCATAGCGCGCCGCGCCGCGCACGCGGAACTCGCAGGCGAGCACCACGAGGCACATCAGGATCAACAGACAGGCCAGCAGCGAGGCGCCGGGGCCGTCGAAACTGGTGCGGTATTCGGCATAGATTTCGGTCGTGAAAGTGCGAAAACGCAGCAGGGTGAACGCGCCGAATTCGGACATCACGCCGAGCGCGACCAGCAGCATGCCACCCAGCAGAGCGGGGCGCAGTTGCGGCAGGATCACGCGAAAGAAGGTATTCCAGCGGCCGCATCCCAACGAGCGGGCGCTTTCTTCGAGAGCCGGGTCCATGCTGCGCAAAGCAGCGGCCACCGGCAGATAGACCAGCGGAAAATACGCCGAGGTAATCACCAGCAGCGCGCCATTGAAGTCCTGCAGATCGAGACTGAAGGACACCCACGCATAGCTCGTGATGAACGGCGGCATGGCGAGCGGCGCGGCCATCGCCACGGCCCAGAAGCGGCGTCCAGGCAGACGGGTGCGTTCGACGAACCACGCGGCCGCCGTGCCGAGCACCGCCGAGGCCAGCGTCGCCGACACCGTGATCATCAGCGTATTGACGAGCAGTTCGCCGACGAGCGGCCGGAACACCAGATCCGCCGCTTCGCCGAAGCCAAAACTCGCCGCCCGCCAGACGGTGAAAGCGAGCGGCAGCAACACCAGCAGCGCGCTTAGCGCGGCCGCTGCGAACAAACCACGCGGCGCGCGCCTGCGGGCACGCGCCGGTTCGGAAGCAACAGCCGGCAAAGCGGCTGACACGGCGTCGCTCATTTACAGCAGTCCGGCCTGACGCAGCAGCTTGCCGGCCTGGCTGTCGTCACCGAGTTGCTGCACCGTCAATGCCGGTGGGCTCAGTTCGGCGAACGGCTTGAGGATCGGATCCGGCGCCACGCCGCCATGCAGCGGGTACTCGAAGTCCACATGGCTCTTTGCCAGCAGCGTCTGGGCACGTTCGCTGACCAGATAGGCGAGGAATTTCTGTGCGCCGTCTTCGTTGTGAGCCGACTTCAGGACGGCCGCGCCCGACACGTTCACGAGTGCGCCGGCGTCGCCATTGCTGAAGTGATAAAGCGCGCTGCGGGTTGCCTTGTCGCCGATTTCGGCATTCAGACGCGCCCAGTAGTAGTTGTTGATGATGCCGGTTTCCACCGCGCCGCGATTCACCGCAGCCACCACGCCTTCGTCGTCGTCGAAAATCTGCGAGTTGGCTTTCAGGCCCTTTAGCCACTCGAGCGTCTGGGCTTCGCCTTTCAGCGCGATGACGGCGCTCACGAGCGGCAGGAAGTCGCCGTCGCTCGGCGCGATGCCGACCTTGCCCTTCCATTGCGGCTTGGCCAGATCGAACAGCGATTGCGGCAACTGGTCCGGCTTGACCTTGTTGGTGTTGTAGGCGAGCACGTTTTCACGCGCGGTGACGCCGACCCATGCGCCGCTCGGCGAATCGAAACGCGCCGGGACCGCCGACAGCGTCGCTGCATCCACCTTGCCGAGCAGGCCTTTTTCTTCGAGCAGCATCAGTTCCGGCGAGTTTTCCGTGAAGTACACGTCAGCCGGAGAGGCCGCGCCTTCCGCGACGAGCTGGGCCGCCAGCGCCGGGCCTTCACCGGTGCGGATCTTGACCGAAATGCCGGTCTGATTCTGGAAGTCCTTCGCGAGCATGTTGACGACCTGCTCGTGCTGCGCGCTGTAGAGCGTGATGGAAGCCGCGTGGGCGAGCGGCGCTGTACCCACGGTCGCCAGCAGAAGAGCCGCCGCGCCGCTGATTGCGCGGACGCGGTTGCCAAGCCAGGAATGAGTCATGATTCAGAAATTCCTTTTGTGATGGTATCGGTCTATTTCATGCGCGGCGAGCCACGGCCGGCCCCTTGCGGATGCCGGTCGCGGCTTCGACGATGCGGTCCCCGCGCGCTCAGTCAAGTTCAGCTAAGCCTGCTGCGTGCGCGCCGCGTGGGCGGCGCTCGCGTGTTACGTTTCGAACAGCCCCGCGCCGATGTACGAACCCGGTTTGGCGCCCGGCGGGCAGGCGAACACCGCGCTGCCGACGTGCGTCGTGAACTGGTTCATCATGTCGAACTTCGCGAGCTTTTCGTTGATGGGGATAAAGCCGGTACGCGGGTCGCCCTGGTAGGCAATGAAAATCAGCCCCGCGTCGTACTCGGTTTCCTGGCGCCATGGCGGCCAGCGCTCGATGTAGAAATTCGAGCTGTCGTTGTACGAGTACGAACGGCGCAGGATCTGCGCGCCGTTGTTGGTGGCCTGGTTCGACAGCCGGACGTGCGAGTTTTCCGGAATCAGCGGATTGCCGTCCTTGTCCTGCGCGTCGAGATCGAGCGGCTCGAATTCGTTCTTCTTGCCGATCGGCGCGCCGCTGTACTTGTGACGGCCGAACACCTGTTCCTGGAAGTCTTCTTCCGTCATGTCCCAGTGTTCGAGCGTGATGCGGATGCGCCGCACGACGCCATACGAACCGCCTTGCATCCACGGAGCATCCGCGCCGTTGGCCCAGACGAACCGGTTCATCAGCTCGGGATTTTTCGTCGACGGGTTGTTGGTGCCGTCCTTGAAACCCATCAGGTTGCGCGGCGTCTGGCCGCGCGGACCCGACACGAAACCGGCCTGGCCCCAGCGCATGGTCGCCACGCCGTAGCTCTGGCGAGCCAGCTGGCGCACCGCGTGGAAGGCCACTTGCGCGTCGTTGGCACAGGCCTGGATGAACAGGTCGCCGCCGGTTTTTTCCGGCAGCAACTGATCGCCGTTAAAGCGCGGTAGATCGACGAGCGCGGCCGGGCGCTTGCTGGCGAGGCCGTAGCGGTCCTTGCCGTCCGAGCTGAAGAGTCCCGGGCCGAAGCCGAAGGTCACCGTCAGGCCGGCCGCACCGAGGCCGAGCACGTCGCCGGAATCCGGCGCGGCCTTGCCGTCGGCGCCGGGCAGGGCGCCGGCGGGCTGGCCTTGCGTCATGCGCGCGGCGGAGTCGGTCCACGTGCGCAGCAGCGCGATCACGTCGTCACGTTTGGTGGTGGTGAGATCGAGCGCGGCCACATAGATATGCGCCTGCTGCGGCGTGACGATGCCGCCCTGATGCTCGCCGAAAAACGGCTCGACGGCGAGGTAGGGATCGGCGGCATGCGCCGGCGACCTGTTGAGCGCGGCGTGGGCGACGCCGGACGCGCCCAGGCTCGCGCCTGCTGCGACCGCCGCCCCCCCCGCTTTCAGAAAGCCGCGCCGGGCAGGCCGCTTAGGGGGATCTGTATCGTTTGCCATGATTACTTCGCGAGTACCAAAGTGTTCACGTCGTCCTGCACGTAATAAAAGCCATCGCCCGCCGGCGTCATGACGATGCCGAACAGGTCGCCGTTGCCCGGAGGCGACTGCGCCTTGTCGGTATCGATCCAGCGTGCGTAGATCTGCTTGCCGCTCGCCGGGTCGATCTCGACGACCTGGCCGTTCAGCGCGTTGGTCACCAGCAGGTGGCCGTTGGGCGCCGTGACCATCGCCAGCGGCCGGTGCAGCAGGCCGTCGGCGGTGAGCTGGCGGCCGACGCCAGCGCTGGTGTCGCGTGTCATCGGATCTTCGATCACATTGACACGGTTGCCGATGGCGTCTGAGACATATAGCAGTTTCTGGTCGGACGAGAGCGCGAGGCCGGTCGGCCCGATCAGGAACACGCCCTTGTCGGCCTGCGCGCCGAAGCCGCTGCCGATCACCGTTTCGCTCTTCACGACCGGTGGCTTGCCGTCCGGAATGTCGAGCTCCAGTCGCAGCACGGTGGCCTGCTTGAACACTGGCGGCTCGCCGCCCGGGCCGACCGCGGTGGCCGGGCCCACGCCGAAGCCCGCATTACTCACGAACAGCGTGGCGCTGGTGCCGTTGTCGACGACCGCCATGTTGCCCCACGGGTCGTTGATGTTCGGGCTATTGATGGCCGAGACCACCTTGCCTTGCGGATCCAGCACGATCAGGCAGCCGGCGCCTTTGGTGCCGGTGGTGCCGTCGTTGCTCGGCGTGCTGCCGACGATCACCCAGCCCGACTTCAGCATGGTCATTGCCGTCGACAGGCCGACGCCGCCCGGGCATTCCTTCAGGTCACGCGGGATTACCGCGAACAGCGTCATCTTCTGGGTATCCGGATGGTAGTCCACGATCGTGGAGCCGGTGCCCTGCAGGTTGGTGGAGTTGTTGAAGTTGTCGACGAGGACGTCGTCTTTCTTCACCGAGCCGGCCGAAACCGGCGCGACGACGAGTGCATACGGGTTCTGGTCGCCGTTGTCCGGCACCGTGTTGATGAGCGTCGTATGGTGATGCACCGTCTCCAGAAAGCCTTGCGGATCGGCGTGCGCGGTGCCGGCCGCGATCAGCGCGGCGGCGGTGGCCGCTGCTGCTACCAGTGCCCGCGTAGCGCGTGGCACAGACTTGCGCTTGGGGTTGTTCATGAATGAGCCTCCGTGCCTGCGCACAAAGCGTTGAATGCGGTCATGATCGAAAACATGGTGTCCAGGTTATGAAAGCGGTCAGAACGTAATGTTGGTTCGCACGCCGACAACAAACGTGTTGCGCAGCGGTTGAGTCGGGTCGCTCGGGTTCTGTCCGGCGCCGGCATTGAACGTGTATTGCGCGTCGGCCTGGATCTGCCACCACGGGTTGACCTGATACTGATAGGTCGCCTCCAGAGTGGTTTCCTGGGTACGCACGCCATACGGGCCGCCGCTGAAGGCGCGGCTGTCCAGATCGAGATCCTGCACGCTGTTGCTGACCTTGATGTAGGTCAGTGCAAGACCCACGCTGTCGAAATCGCGGCCGGCGAACGGCGCTTTCATCACCACGCCGAGGTTGGCCGAGAAGTTGACGAGATTGCGGTCGCCCGGCGCGCCCATGACGCGGGTGAACACGTTGATGGCGCGCGGCTCGTCCGGATCGGGACGCCATACCATCTGGTCGGCCACGGCGTAGAAACTGTAGTCGCCGCGATGCTGCTCGGGCACGCCGGTCGAATTCGGATTAGCCAACGACAGGCCGGTATTGTCGAAGTGCTGGTCGGCGAAGCTGCCGGTGTTGTACCAGAAGCCGATCTTGTAGCTGCCCGGCAAACCGGTGTTGGCCGCGCTGACCATTTCGCCGTCGCCCGGCTGGTTCAGGCCGTATTGCAGTTCGCCGATGTACAGCGCGCCGGTGTGCAGGTTGAAGTTCGTGCCGCTGATATTGTTCGGATTGTTGCCGAGCGGATCGCCGTCGAACACGCCGGCGAGGGCGGTAATGGTCGGGGTGATCTGGCCGCGCACCCGCACGCCGAGGTCGGCGAGCGGATAGGCCGGGCCGCCCGAAGGCATGTCGTAGGACGGCAGCGCCGGCCAGCCGAACATCGTGTTGACGAACAGGCCCGCGCTTTGGCTGCCGATGAATTCCTGGTCGAGACTCTGCTGGCCGACCTTGACGTCCATCTTGTTGTTCAGGAACGACTGCTGGTACCACAGTTCCCACAGGCGCGTCGTGTCCTGAGCTTCGATCCCGCTCGCCGTATTCAGCGTGCCGAGATTGTCGGCGCTCAGGTTTTGGCCGTGGATATTCAGTGCGCTGACGTTGAAGAGGCCGCCCTGCAGGCCGAATGCCTTCTTCGTATCCACCTGCACCGTGGCCGTGGTCAGGCCGTCGTAGGTGCCGCCGGTGTTCAGGCCGCCGCGCGTGTTGTAGAGATACTCGCTGGTTTCGGTGAGACCGAAGGTAATGCCGTACTTGCCGAGCCACGGACGCAGGCCGCCGATGTCGCCGAGCAGGTTGCCGCGGTTCCAGACGCCGGTCCACTGGCTGGTGGGCTGGGCCTGGATGCGCAGGTCGGCTTCGGGCGCGTCGTTCGGGGTCGCGTCGGGATTGGTTTCGGCCATCGCGGTGGCGGCCGTCAGTGACGCCCATGCGAATGCTGTGTAAAACGCCACGCTGCGGATCGAGGGCAGACCCAAGGTGCGTGCGGTGCGACCGCGCGGGGTAGCATTCTTGAAGGGACGAGCGGCTGGCGCGGGTCCTGTGGACTGGGCGAACTTCATCGAAATCCTTGTTGTGTTGTATCGACTGTTCCGGCTATCTGCGTCGGGCGGCGATAACCAGCTTTCCGCGCATTGCCGCCGCGGCTCGCGACGCCTCAGGGCAATGACGAGATCGTACGCATGCGGGATAGGTGCGTCAATACAAATGAGAACGATTCGCAACAATATTACTGAGGTGTAATTGGCAACTTTACGTTTTCTGGCTTTTATTCGACGATGACTCACTAGAAAGTAATTGAACTGTAATTAAATAGTATGGTTTGAGCGGGCGGTTTCGTCAGGACCTGAGTTTTGATGGCAGGCTCGTGGTGAGCTTTTGCGGGAGGGTCCGATGGCGTGGTTACCCGCCGCCTTTGGCCGCACGCAACCATGAGGTGAGTCCGCAGGCGCATTTTTCCTGGCCAGACCGTGAATACAACGAAAGCTGATTGTCAGATGACGATTGCGTGACGCGTTGCACTCTTTTGGCCCTCTTTCCTCGCCGGACATGCGGGCCTGTCAGCAGCGTGTCGTATGGGCGGGTCAATCTGTTACGGTTCTGCGGCGGTGGCGGTTTTTGACTATCCGCCGCGCTACGAGTGACGTCGCAGCAGGGCGTCGCACCGGTCGGTACCGTCATTTCAGGGCTTACTTTCATGTCAAACGCAGTGGACCTCGATCTGTATTTCTCCCGAGTCGGCTACGACGGGCCGCACACCGCGACGCTCGCCGTGCTGCGCGAGCTGCACCATCTGCATCCATTGGCGATCCCCTTCGAAAATCTCGATCCGCTGACCGGCCGCGCTGTCTCGCTGGAGTTGCCGGCGCTTGCCAACAAGCTGCTCGAACGGCGGCGCGGCGGCTATTGCTTCGAGCACAACCGCCTGTTCGCGCATGTGCTGACGCAACTGGGTTTTCGCGTGACGCCGCTGATGGCCCGCGTGTTGTGGGGACAGGAAGCGGATGCGGTCACGGCTCGCACGCATATGCTGCTGCGCGTCGAGATCGACGAGACGGCGTGGCTTGCGGATGTGGGTTTCGGCGGCACGACGCTCACCGGACCCCTGCGGCTCGAGGCGGGCATGCCGCAGCCCACGCCGCTCGAAGTGTTTCGTCTCGCGGATGCCTCGCACGGCGCGCTCGATCTGGAAGTGCAGACCGGCGATGCATGGGCGAAGGCCTACCGCTTCGACTTGCAGTGCGCCGAATGGATCGACTACGAAGTGGCGAGCTGGTACACCTCGACCTGGCCGCAATCGAACTTCGTCAATAATCTGATCGTGTGCCGGGTCTTGCCGCAGGGGCGCCTGGCACTGCGCAACCATCGTTTGATGGAACGCGCCGCCGACGGCCAACTCGTCAGCGAGCACATGCTTGCAACTGCCGACGAATTTGCGGCATGTCTGGTAGAACGTTTCGGCTTGCCTGCCGCCGAGATCGACGCAGCGGCTCTTTTCGAGCGCGTGCGCGAGGGGCGCTGAGGCGACCGTCTTCGGCACGTAGCTCAAAGCCGCGCGGACTATGCGGTCCGCGGCATGCTGCCGCTGCGTCTCGCTTGGTGCCGCTGCGTGCCGCATATCTCCTGGCGGATTTCATCGCGCCGCTTCCCCGTGGCGCTCGCCCTTCGCGTCCAGCTTCGTCCAGCCGAGTGCTCAGGCGTTGCCGCCCCTGCACCGGGACGATGCACGTCACGGCATCTAATGAACCTGTCTAGACAAAATGCACCAAAGCGGCGTGTTTCCGCACCGCCTTCGAAGCTCCGCATTTAACGGATTCATCGCCACAAGCCTTTGCTGCTAGGGCTTACCCGAGGATTGGGTGAAAATTTTATGATTCCGCTTGCGACGATTTTTTTACTCATGCAGACTTGTCTAGTCAATTCAAGCGAGTGAACGAATCGCTCGGTCAGCTGAATGGTGTTCCCTCAATCAAAGGAGTTTCGACGTGAAGGTAAAGCGCACTACGTTGGCTAAAGCATTGATTGGCGCCGTGCTCGGCGCAGCGACCATTCTCGCGGCGCCCGCGCAGGCGAAGGACTGGAAGACGGTGACCATCGCGCTGGAAGGCGGCTATGCACCGTGGAACCTGACGCTGCCGGGCGGCAAGCTGGGCGGCTTCGAACCCGAACTGGTGGCGAACCTGTGCGAGCGCATCCAGTTGCAGTGCAACCTCGTTGCGCAAGACTGGGACGGCATGATCCCGGGCTTGCAGGCCGGCAAGTTCGACGTGCTGATGGACGCCATCTCGATCACGCCCGAGCGCGAAAAGATCATCGCCTTCTCGCGTCCTTATGCAGCTACGCCGGCGACTTTTGCCGTGACCGACACCAAAATCCTGCCGAAAGCCGGCCCGACCAGCGCGGTCCTCAAGCTGACCGGCGATCCGAAAACTGATCAGCCGACCGTCGATTCGCTGCGTAAAGAGTTGAAGGGCAAGACTATCGGTATTCAGTCGGGCACGGTCTACACCAAGTTCATCAATGACGGCTTCAAGGACATCGCCACCATCCGCGTCTACAAGACCTCGCCGGAGCGCGACCTCGATCTCGCGAATGGCCGCATCGACGCGTCCTTTGACGACGTGACCTACTACGCCGCCAATACCGACAAGAAAGAGACCGCGTCGATCGTGATGGCCGGGCCGAAGATCGGCGGTCCGATCTGGGGGCCGGGTGAGGGCCTCGCGTTCCGCAAACAGGACGGCGACCTGAAAGCGAAGTTCGACACGGCGATCAGCGCGGCGCTCGCCGACGGCACGGTGAAGAAGCTCTCCGCGAAGTGGTTCAAGACCGACGTCACGCCTTGAGTTGTGTCTGGAATGGCGCCATGAGCTGTTTCCTGAGTGGCGTGCGGGTCTCGCCGCGTCGCGCCGCGAACGGCGGTGTCGGCCAGAGCAAGGCAGTACAGGCAATAGAGGCAGCACCGGCAGGTGGTCCAGCACGCGCGGCAAGCTCCGCGCGTGCCGCCTGATCGATTCAACGGACTGGACGAGGAGTAGCGTATGGCTCTGATCGGGATGCTCGGCTTCGGCCCGGATGGTTGGGGCGGCGTCGTGCTGCTGGCGGCCTTGATGACCGTCGCGCTGACGCTCGCGGCGCTGGCCGTCGGCGCGGTGTTCGGCGCACTGGTGGCCGCGGCGAAGCTGTCGCGCTTTCGCAGCTTGCGGGTGCTTGGCGACTTCTACACGACCGTGTTTCGCGGTGTACCCGAACTGCTCGTCATCTACCTGTTCTATTTCGGCGGCTCGACGCTGGTGACGACCATCGGCCAATGGTTCGGCGCTGACGGCTTTGTCGGTGTGCCGCCTTTCGTGATCGGCGCGCTCGCCGTGGGGATGATCTCCGGCGCGTATCAGGCGGAGGTGTACCGGGCGGCGGTGCTGGCCGTGTCGCGCGGCGAACTGGAGGCCGCGCGCTCGATCGGCATGTCCACGCTCACCATGGCGCGGCGCATTCTGATCCCGCAAGTGCTACGTTTCGCCTTGCCGGGAATCGGTAACGTCTGGCAACTGAGTCTCAAGGACTCCGCACTAATTTCGGTGACAGGCCTCGCCGAACTGCTGCGCGTGAGCCAGGTGGTCGCCGGTTCGACTCATCAATATTTCACCTTCTTCGTCGTGGGCGGCGCGCTTTATCTGGTGATGACGAGCATCTCCAACCGGGTGTTCAATCACGCCGAAGCGCGCGTGGGCCGGTCCTTCCGCCGCAATTTCGCCCGCAACTGACGAGGCCGCGCCATCATGCATATCGACTTCGATTTCCTGCTCGACACGCTGCGCCAGTTGCTCGCGGCCGTGCCGACCACGCTCGGTCTGTTTTTTTCGTCACTGGTGCTGGGCGGATTGCTGTCGCTCGTGATCGTCACGCTGCGCGTCTCGCCGCATTGGCTGCCGAACCGGTTTGCGCGCGCCTACATCCTCGTGTTTCGCGGCTCGCCGCTGTTGATCCAGATGTTTCTCGTCTACTACGGACTCGGTCAGTTCGGCGTGATACGGGAGAGTTTCCTCTGGCCGGTGCTGCGCGAACCGTATATGTGCGCCGTGCTGTCGCTGGCGCTGTGTACCGCCGGTTATACCGCCGAGATCATCCGCGGTGGCCTGATGGCCGTGCCGGTAGGGCAAATCGAAGCGGGCTACGCGATTGGCCTGTCGGGCTTCGCGCTGCTGCGCCGCGTGATCGGACCGATTGCGCTGCGTCAGTGTCTGCCCGCATATTCGACCGAAGCCGTGTTGCTGGTGAAGTCCACCGCGCTCGCGAGTCTCGTCACGGTATGGGAAGTCACCGGTGTCGCGCAGCAGATCATCCAGCAGACGTATCGGACAACTGAAGTTTTTATCTGCGCCGCGCTGATCTATCTGTTCCTGAATTTCATCATCGTGCGCCTGCTCGGTCTGCTCGAAGTGCGTCTGTCGCGCCATCTGCGCGCGGCGCCCGTCCAGGCTGCCCCGAGCCCGGTTTCCGCCACCCCCGAAGCACGTCGCGCCGCGCATTGAGCGGCGGCGCATTTCGGTACGTCTGGAGCATCACATGAACGCTACGGCACCCGTTGCATTGTCGGTCAGGAACATCCACAAGTCGTTCGGCGACCATCATGTCCTCAAGGGCATCTCGCTCGACGCGCACCAGGGCGACGTGATCTCGATTCTTGGCGCGAGCGGCTCCGGCAAGAGCACCTTTCTGCGTTGCCTGAATTTGCTGGAAACGCCGGATGACGGCTCGGTCGCGCTGGCCGGCGAAGAGCTGAAGATGAAGCGCCGCAGCGACGGCAAGCTGCAGCCGAGCGACCGCCGCCAGGTGGACCGCATCCGTTCGCAACTCGGCATGGTGTTTCAGAACTTCAACCTGTGGTCGCATATGACGGTGCTCGATAACCTGATCGAAGGTCCGTTGCGCGTGCAAAAGCGCAGCCGCGCCGAGGCGGTCGAGGAGGCCGAAGCGCTGCTCGCCAAAGTGGGCCTCGCGGAGAAGCGCGGCCACTATCCGGCGCATCTGTCGGGCGGCCAGCAACAGCGCGTGGCGATTGCGCGGGCGCTGGCGATGCACCCGAAGGTCATGCTGTTCGACGAACCGACCTCGGCGCTCGATCCCGAACTGGTGGGCGAAGTCTTGCGCGTGATGCGCTCGCTCGCGGAAGAGGGCCGCACGATGCTGGTCGTCACGCACGAAATGGGCTTTGCGCGCCACGTATCGAACCGCGTGATGTTTTTGCATCAAGGCGAGGTCGAAGCGGACGGCACGCCCGACGAAGTGTTCGGCGAACTCAAGTCCGAGCGTTTCAGGCAGTTCGTTTCGAGCCACCATCACCGTACCGCGAACTGAGCGTCATCATGGCTGTCATCCGTTCCGATCGTCCTCTGGACTGGCGTCAGGTTGCGGCGGTGGCCGCGGGCGCCGCGTTCGAGCTTTCCTCCGATGCGCGGGCGCGCATCGCCGCGGCCCATGTGCTGGTCGAACAGATCGTCGAGCGCGGTATTCGTGCCTACGGCGTGAATACCGGCGTGGGCGCGCTGTGCGACGTGATTGTTTCGCCGTCCGAACAACGGGCCTTGTCGCGCAACATTCTGATGAGCCACGCGGTGGGCGTCGGCGCGCCGCTTGGCGTTGCTGAGACGCGCGCCATCATCGTCGCGGCGGTGAACAATTTTGCTCATGGCCATTCGGGCATCCGGCTCGTGGTGGCCGAGCGGCTGGTGGCGCTGCTTGGCGCCGATTGCCTGCCCGAAGTGCCGGCGTTCGGCTCGGTCGGCTATCTGAGCCATATGGCGCATATCGCGCTGGTGTGCATCGGCGAAGGGCATGCGCGGTATCGCGGCGAGCGCATCAGCGGCCGCGAGGCTTTGCAGCGTCTCGGGCTTGAACCGCTCGTGCTGGAAGCAAAGGAGGGGCTTAGCCTGATCAACGGTACGCCATGCGTGACGGGACTGGCCGCGTTGGCGCTCGCACGCGCCGAACGGCTGCTCGACTGGAGCGACGCGGTGGCGGCGATGAGCTTCGAAAACCTGCGTGGCCAACTGGCCGCGTTCGATGCCGAATCGCTGGCGCTGCGCATCTCGCCAGGACTCAACCTGGTAGGCCAAAGAATGCGCGGCGCGCTTGCCGATAGCGGCATCCTCGCGGCGGCAATCGGCCAGCATACCCAGGACCCGCTCAGCATGCGGACCATTCCGCACGTACACGGCGCGGCGCGCGACGTGTTGACGGCGACGGCAGAAGTGGTCAACCGCGAACTGGCTTCCATCACCGATAACCCGATCGTCGCCGGCACGCCCGAAGCGCCGCGCGTGTACTCCCAGGCGCACGCGGTGGGCGCTTCGATCGCGCTCGCCATGGATAGCCTCGCCACCGCGATCGCCCAGGTGGCGGCGATGGCCGAACGGCGCCTCGACCGTCTCGTCAATCCGCTGGTGAGCGGCTTGCCCGCATTCCTCGCGGAGCCGGGCGGCACCTGCTCGGGTTTCATGATCGCGCAGTACACCGCGGCCTCGCTGGTCGCGCAAAACCGCCGCCTTGCGATGCCGGCGAGCCTCGACGGCGGTATCACGTCCGGTCTGCAGGAAGACCACCTTTGCCACGCGACGCCGGCGGCACTCAAGGCGCTGGAGATCATCGACAACGCGGGGCGCATCGTTGCCATCGAACTGCTGGCCGCAGCTCAGGCATACGACCTGCAGACCATCGATGCGCCGCGTGCGCCGTACACCGATTCGCTGTGGCGCAGCGTGCGCAGTCTGGTGCAGACGTATCGCGACGACCGGCCGCTCGCCGACGATATGGCGCTCGCATTCCACATGATCGCCGACAGCGCGCCGCCGCCGCTGCCGACTCCAGGCAAGCTGCGGCCAGTCGACGCCAGCGCGCTGGAGGATACGGGTTACGCCGCGGCGGGCAGCGCGAATCACGCTGCGGCCGCCCACGTGCCCGACGCCGCTGTTGGCGGGCTGAAAACCGCGGCATGAAAACCGCGCCATGAAAGCGGCGTTCGTCCGACGAGCCGATGCGGCCGGCCTACCGGTCGGCGCAGCGGCGCATTGCATACCATCCGCGTACCGCCCACGAGGTCGACGTGAATATGAGTACAGGTAACACGCCACCCGACGCCGTCCTGGCGCGCCCCGGCGGCAACGTCTGCACCAGCGAAGCGCCAGCCAAAGCGACGCCGGCCTATCAGCAGATCAAGCGCTACGTTCTGAAGCGGATTGCACAGGGCGACTGGAAGCCCGGTGGTCTGATTCCTTCGGAGACCGAACTGGTCAAGGAATTCGGCGTGGCGCGCATGACGGTGTCGCGCGCGCTGCGCGAACTGACTGCCGAACGGGTGCTGACACGGGTGCAAGGCTCAGGCACCTTCGTCGCGCCGCAGCGCTATGAATCGACAGTGCTGGAGATTCGCAACATCGCCGACGAAATCGCCGCGCGCGGTCATCGGCATATGGCTCACGTGCTGGCGCTCGAACCGAGCGACGACGTCGAGGCGCTCGATGCGCTCGGCCTGTCCGCCGGTCCGGCGTTTCACTCGCGCATCGTGCATAGTGAAGAAGGTGAGCCGATTCAATACGAAGACCGCTATGTCAATCCGAAGGTGTTTCCGGACTATCTGCAACAGGACTTCACGCTCGAAACGCCGAATCACTACATGGTGAGGCTTGCGCCCATCCAGCGCGCCGAGTTTCGCATCTACGCGCAAAAGCCCGACGCGCATGTGCGCCGGCATCTATTGATGGAGATTGGCGAGCCGTGTCTGCTGTTGCGGCGCCGTACATGGGTCGGCGAGGCGGTGGCGACCTCGGTGCAGCTTTGGCATCCGGCGTCGCGCTTTCATCTGGCCGGCAATGTGTGAGGCGGGACGCGTGCAGTGGACGAGGCGTGGATCACGCGGGGCGGCCTGGATCCGGCGCCTCGTCTGAAGCCGGGCAGCGCCAGGCTCTTTGGGATTCAGTACGCCACGTGGTCCAGCAAGGCATTGGCGTAGCGGCGGTATACCCACGACACCACGGAGGCCGAGAGCACGAGAAACAGCGTGTTGCCGAGCGCCATCACAATCGTAATCGCCAGCGACCCCTCGAGGCTCGCCATCAGCAATGTCCGGCCGCCTACCTGCATCGCAATGATCCAGACGAGCAGCAACGGCAGGTACGTGACCACGCCCACGCCGGTGATGTACCAGAAGTGGCCACGGCTGTCCTGCCACGCGGCGCGCAGGGCCAGCCGGCTGCCCAGCGCGATGGCCGGGTAGAGCAGGCTCAGACGGATCAGAACGAACAGATATACGGCCAACAGGGGCAGGATGATCAGCCCGATGGTCGCCGAGCGCATCGTATGCAAAACCATCGCCGTGCCGACCGTAATGATGATCATGCCGATACCGATGCCCAGCGAGAACAGCAGATAACGGCCGAGCGGCTTGCCGCCGAGCGGCATCAATGGCTGGGTGCCTTCGCCGAGCAGCACGAAACGCACGACCTTGACGACGAGACAGCCGGAGACCGCCAGTTGCAGAAGCGAAAGAATCAGCCTTTCGAAGGCGTGATAGGTCGCCATGGACGGGTCAAAGTCACCGCCGGCCACGAGCGGTTGCTGAAAGGACGAAGAAAGGACGGCCGTGCAGGCGATGACGGCGAATACCCCGAGAAAAAGTCCCGGCATGTGGACAATGGCTTGCCAGGTACTGATCCAGCTCTTCTTGATGCTGCTTCCGAAGGTCAACTGTTCCATAGGGTGATTGGCGTGGTTGCATGGGTCATTGAAATAATGGCTTGGATCATAAATCAATTCGCCGACCGGGTCTGTAAGACACCGACCTTAACCACGTACAAATCAACCCGCTGGCGTGCGCCTCAATGCGCGTCCAGATAGCGGGTGATCAGCGGATACACGTCCTGCGCGGCATTCTTGCCGAAAATGCAGTCGAGATGTCCATACCCCGGAATCAGATGCCGCTCGTATTGCTGCGCGCCGAAGCGCGCCGTCAGCAGGTTGAAGGTGGTCTCCGTGCTGACCGGCAGATAGCAGCGGTTCTCCGCGCCGTGGATGAACCCGATGGGCAGGTTCATGCCCTCCAGGTTGGGCAGATAGACGTCCGCGCCATGTGCGTCGACCACGTGGCCCGCGCGCACCATCGCCGCCAGTTGGCTGAACAGCTCGATGTCATGCACGCCGAACAGTTCCTGCAGATTGGCGTGAAGCTGTTCGCCGAGTTGCGCGTGTTCGTAGACGAGACCGTAGAGGAACGTGGCGCGATGGCAGAGCGCGCTGTCGCAGCCTTCGTCGTGCCCGACCGGATAAACGCGCAGGGCCTCGTCGAGCAGATTGTCCGGCCAGTTGCCCGCCCGCGTCAGCGCGGTGAGATCGCGCACGCCGAGATGCTGCAGCATTTCCGGCATGTGCAGCCCCGCCTTGATGCGCTGCATCGCGCCGGGAACCAGATGCGCGGACACTTGTGACAGCAGCGCCGAGCGTACGCCCTTAAGTCCCGATAGCAGCGACATCGTGAAAGCCACCGCGCCGAAGCAGTGCGCCACCACCTGGATCTGCGCCGCGCCGGTGAGCTGCCTGACTTGCGCCACGGCGGCGGGGATGTCTTCGCGCGCGATCGCATCCGCTGTGGTCGGTTCGAGCGCGCTCGGCAGTTCGATGCTCACGCGCAGATCGACGAGCCACACGTCGTAACCGGCCGCGCATAGAAATTCGACAAGATTGGTTTCGACCAGATCCGTCGCAAAGATCCGGCTCGATACACCGGAGCCGTGGATCAGCAGCACGGGCCCTTTGCCGCCGGCGTGATAGCGCGTCAGTTTCAGCGTCTTGCTGTGCGGCTCAGGCGTGTTGAACCAGCTCAGCTCGGGCGCGGGGGCGCGCAAGGCGCGCTTCAGACGCGGCTTCGCGTTGTCCTCACTCAGAAACTGCAGCGGCGCCGCGACGCCGCCATATTCCGTAAACAGCACGCCGCCGAAGAACTTGCCGAACTTGAGCGTCCATTCGAGCCGCGTTTCCAGATCCGGCGCGTTTGTCACTTCGATGGTGCGCATTTGGCGCAGGAAATTCTCGGGCGTGATGATGAGCGTCGCCGTGCCGATCAGCGCTGCGTCCGCCGCGGCCGAGGCGCGGATTTCTGCGTACAGCGTATTGGTTTGCGGCCACAGTTCGAGCAGCGAAGAATGCGTGATGATCTTCTGGCCGGTCAGGAAATAGCGCGTGCCTTCCACGGCTTCGAGCGTCATCCGGTAGTCCATGTTGCGCCGGTCGACCTCGTCTTTGTCGACGACGAACAGATTGAACTGGCCGTCGGCAATCGTCATCGGTTGCGCGGATAAGGCGGGACACGTCAGCGTACCCACCGTGCGCGCGGCATGATTCGGATTGCCAAGCATCTCGGCAAGATCGTCGGATTCGACGGTGAGCGTGAAGCTCATCGGAATGGGGCGGCGGCTATCGTCGGGCGCTGTGTTGTCCGTGGACGTCGTGGCCTGGTAGCTGCCCACCATGGTCTCCGTGAAGCGCAGGCCGATCTTCTGCGGTGGCGGCGTCGCTGCGTCGCCTTGGGATGTGTAGTCGATTTGCCAGCCGTGTGCTGCGGCGAGCTGCGCGCAGTTGCGTTCGGCCAGTGCCGAAATGGTCAACAGCGGATTCACCCCGAGCGAGAGCGGCACCACGGCGCCGTCCATGACATACAGGCCGGCATGCACGTCAGCACCCGCCGCGCCTGAAAACACGCGGCCCGCCTGATCGACGACCCCGCCTTGCGCCGTCTCCGCCATCGCGCAGCCGCCCAGCGGATGGACCGTCACGAGGCCGCCGCCGAGCAGCCTGGCGGAAATCGGGTCGCGCACGTATTCGCCGCCCAGCGCGACGGTGGCCGCCTCCAGGGTCTTTTCGATGGTGGCGTAAATGGGCTGCTTGCCCGCGTCGGGCCAACGGATTCGCGGCCGTCCCTGTTCGACGACAATCTGCCCGCTGTCGTCGTCATGGGCCATCACAAGATAGGTCTGCGTGTGGTTCATCGCGCCGTGATAGGGGCCGCGCAACAGGCTTTCGACGACGCGGGCTCCGGCGTCCAGCGAATCCGGCCGCGCATCCGGATCCGGCACCGTCACACCCTCGGCCGGCGCGGCGACGCCCAGCACGCCCATCATGGCGAGCCCGACCGGTCCGGCGAGCGAGCCTTCCTCGATCACGAAGCCGTCGTTGACGTCGGGTGTGTTGCGCAGATCGATCAGGCCGGTGATGGTCGGTCCCACTGGCGGGATTGCGCCGTCTTTGTGCGCGCCCCAGCCGACTCCGCTGATCGGCACATCCGTGTTGTAGGCGAACGCGAGCACGTCGCCGTTGCCGGTGAAATGCTGCCCCAGTTGCGCGGACATCGGCAGTCCGGCATCGCGGGAGCGCAACAGGATCGCCGTCGAGCCGAGCGTCCCGGCGGACAGAATCACGATATCCGCGCTCACTGCCAACTCTGGCGCGTCGTAGATCTCGCGGCCAAGTCCCACCAGTTGATAGCGCACGCGCCATTGCTTCATGGCCGCATCGCGCAGCACGGAATGTACCGCCACCCCGGTGAAAATCTGCGCGCCGTGCGCCACGGCGTCCGGCAGATAATTCATGTGGGTGGAATTCTTCGCCTCATAGTTGCAACCCGAGTTGCAGTCGCCGCAGCCGACGCAGCGCTTCTGCCCGACACCGGCCGCGTTTTGGCCATCTTCGAAGGTCACGGTGATGGGCGGACGGGAGAAGCGATCCCGCTTGCCGAGCGCCTCAGCCGAACGGGCGAGCGCGTCCAGTTTAGGGAGCGGCGGAAAATCGGCGGGAACCGGTGCGGGCTGCAGCATGGCCTCGGCGCGCGCATAGCCCGCTTGCAGGCCGGCCTCGTCGGCGCGCACGGCAGCCGGCCAGCGCGGGTCGAGCCAAAGACGCGGATCGGGCCGCAGCGCCACGTTGGCGTTGATCAGCGAGGTGCCGCCCAGCCCGCAGCCGACCACCGCGTTGACCTCCGGATTGACGTGCACTTCGAGCAGCGCGAGCGGCGGCCCGATCTGCGCAAGCCCGGTGTTGTACTGCACCTGGCTCGCGCCCTCGAAGGCCGTGGACGGAAACTCACCCGCCATGAATTCGCGCCCGCGTTCGAGCAGGCACACCTTGCGGCCCGCGCGCGCCATCCGGCTGGCCGCAATGGCGCCGCCGTAGCCCGAACCCACAATCACGATTTCGTAGTGCGGCTGCAGCGCTTCAATGGCGCTGGACAAGCGATTCATCATGACCACCTCGTGACTCGATTTTGACCAGGGGCGGGGAGCCCTGATTGGTAAGGATGACTGAGCGCTGCGCGGCTTTCTTATCGTAGGCGGTGTAAGCCTGCAAACAAAGGGGCGTCGTCGGCAGACGCAGTGCGACTGCGAGCGCGCTTGCGCCTTAACAGAACGATTTGGTGCGTCTACGCGGCAGCCTGATAGGGTTCGCCATCGCACGATTGCGCCGCGAGCAGGTTCAGCGCGATCAGAATGGCTGCACGATTTTCAGGCTCGATCTCGATGCCGAGCACGTCGATCAGCCAGCGGCCGATCTTCGTATTGGAAAAATCGGCGGCGTCGCTCGTCTTTTTCATCGTGACGCCCAGTTTGACGGCGCGATAGTGATACGAGGGCACGCGATGCTGTGCAGCCACAGCCGAAAGACCGCCTTTGCATTCCGAAAACCAGCCGAGACTGCCGGCCAGCACGATGCGCTCCGGCTCGTCGAGGCCGTCGATGAAACTGCGCGCTGCCCGCCGCACGCGCGCTTCGTCGAGACCGTATTGCAGCAGGACGCTTTCGACAGGATCTTCGAGCGCGTGGGCGTGCAGGTCGATTTCCTGCTCCATGCCTTCGTTTTCCATCGACACGTTGCGTTGATGTCCCGCGCTGCGCAGGCAGTCGATCAGATAGCGGCGGAAATACGCGCACAGAGCGTAGCCGTTGGATGGTGCGCTTTCGGCGCAGGCATGCGTGTCCGAATGGCCGGGTGTGAGACGCAGCACCCGCGAGAAGATGAATTGCGCGACCAGTTCCTCCTTGTCCTCGCCGAGCGCCTGCAATTCGAGCGGATGATAGGTGCGCAGCGCCCGTTTCACCAGTTCGACCATCGACACCATTTCGTCGCCGCAGAGGTGAGTGCGGCGGCGCCACAGATCGGGCAGGATCGCATTGTCCAGATTGCGGACGAATTCGCGGCTCGGCACAGCACCCATGACAGCCTCCGGCAAAAGATCGGACGAGGAGCGCGGCAGCCCCGAAGGGCGGGGCGGCGAAGGTGGTCGGGAAGACCGTGGGCCGCGCTGGAAAGTGACTTCAGTATGGTTTTTTCGCCCGCTTTCGCCTATATGGATTAAGTGATAGCTGACAGGTAAACCGCCGGGTAAACTTGCACAATTCGCCGACTCGCCAGGCTCGCCATCGCCCGCGGTGCATGCACCATGTTGGGCATCGTCGGCAGCGTGACGCGTCAACTGCCGTCGACATGGAGACCGTACGATGCGGGCCGATCCCATCCAGCGAGCGATCGACGAAGACCTGGTGCGCGTGCTCTATGCGCAAGACCCCATCGCGTTTTTTACGCACTGGTTTGCAATCGTCGTGCTCGTCTCGATCTATTGGGACGACATGCCGTATCCGCAGCGCTTCGGCGCCTGCTTCGTGTTCTATGGCGTAGCGAATTGCGCCGCGCTGGGTCTGTGGCTGTGGCGGCATCGTCGCCCCGGCGCGCTCACCGCACGTGGCTGGATTCGCCTGCATGCCTTGCGTGGGGCGCTGCTATATAGCGCGCCGGGCCTCGCCATCTGGTTCGCGTTCCATAGCCATCAGGCGGACCTGCCGGTGCTGCATACCGTCATGCTGGTGACGCTGGCCGCGGGCGTGTTCATGTCGAACGGTTTCGACGTGCTCAATTTCTCCACCGGCATCATCTTCGTGCTGCTGCCGGCGATCGTGCTGCTGTTCGGCAGCCACAACTTCGACCGCACGATTCTCGCCGTCGTCCTCGCGTTCTTCTTTTGCGCCATCAACGTCTATGCGACGAGCTATCGCAAGCTGTTCCGGCGTGTCGTGCAGGCGCGCGTGGACCAGCAGCAACTGGCGGAATCGCTGGCCGAGCAAAAGCAGGTCGCTGAAGAGGCGAGTCTCGCCAAGACGCGCTTTTTTGCCGCCGCGAGCCACGATCTGCGCCAGCCGCTGCATGCCATCGGCCTGCTGGCTGCCTCGCTCAACGACGTCGCCGTGACGCCGGCACAACATGGCAAAACTGCCGATCACATCGTCAACAACGTCGAAGCCCTCAATCAGTTGTTCAACCAGGTGCTGGATCTGGCGCGGCTCGAAAGCGGCGTCACCCAGGTCATCCGGCTGCATTTCCGGCTCGACGAACTGTTCGAGCGGGTCGGCAGCCAGTACCGGCCGCAGGCGGCGGCAAAAGGGCTGGCGTTGCGCATCGCGCCCACCACGATGGTGGTCTACGACGATCCGGTGCTGCTCGAACGGGTGTTGAGCAATCTGCTCTCTAACGCGGTGCGCTATACCGAAGAGGGCGCGATCTGGATGGGTCTGCGACAGGCCGGCCGGCGCGGCGGCGGTTATATCGAGGTGCGCGATTCCGGTATCGGCATTCCGGCGAGCGAACAGGCGCGTATTTTCGAGGAGTTCTACCAGGTCGCCAATCCGCAGCGCGACGCGCGCCAGGGACACGGCCTCGGCTTGCCGACAGTCCGGCGTCTGGTGGAACTGCTGGGCGGCGAGTTGAGCTTGCGCTCGGCGGCGGGACGCGGCTCGGTGTTCCGCTTTCCGGTGCAGGCGGGCGATCCTGACGGGATCGTGGCGAGCCTGAGCGACACCGTGGCTGTCGGACCGTCCGCGCAAGGGCGCCACGTACTGTGCATCGACGACGACCCGTCGATTCTCGAAGGTCTGACGAGCCTGCTCGGACGCTGGGGCTGCGTGGCGCGCGGCGTGCGCGACGAGGCGTTGGCGCTGCGGGCGCTCGCCGACGGTTTCGTGCCGGACGCCGTGCTATGCGACTACCAGTTGGCGAACCATCGCACTGGTGCCCAGGCGCTGAGCGCGGTGCGTGACGCGCTACAGCGCAGCGGCCACGAAGGCGCGGTGATGCTGCTGATCACCGGCGACATGGCGTCCGGCGAACTCGCAACCCTCGCCGCGCAGGGGATTCCGGTGCTGCACAAGCCGGTCACGCCGGCGCGCCTGCGGCGCACACTGGAGACGCTGTGGCCGCAGGCCGAACGCGACGGCGCGCGCGCAGCCGTCTAGGCGGGCGGCATGAAACCCGCGTCTACAGGGTTTTGCCGGCCTCGAGCCAGCCATTGATGACGGCGATCGCCGTCGAGCGGTTATGAACGCCGAGCGCCCGAAAGATTACCGACAGATGCACCTTGACGGTTCCTTCCGCGACGCCCAGCTCGCGCGCGATCATCTTGTTGGTCCAACCGCGGTGTACGAGCCGCATGATGTCCTGTTGCCGCGGCGAGAGGTTTTCCAGCAGATGCTGCTGATGCGGCTGCAATGCAGCCACCTGGGCCAGCGGTTCGGTCAGGGAAGCTGCTGGCGCGGCGGCGCTGTTGGCCGGCGCGGCTGGCGGGATGGCTTCGCGCGTGCCGAGCAGGCTCAGCGCTTCCATCGGCACATACGCGCCGCCGGACAGCACGAGTTCGATAGCTTTGAGCATGACGCTGGCAGGCTGGCGCTTCGGTACGAAGCCAAGGGCGCCGGCCGCGAGGACAGCGCGCATCTCGTCGGGAGATTCTTCGGCTGAGAGCACCACCACCGGCAGCGCCGGATTCTCTTTGAACAGGATTTCGAGCGAGGCCGCGCCGCTCATGCCGGGCATGTGCAGATCGACGATGGCCAGATCGTGGTCGGCGTCGGGCCGCGCGGCGGCGGCGAGGGTTTCCCAGCTGTCGGCTTCGTCGAACTGGGCGTCGGGGTCGAGTCCGCGGAGCAATCCCTTGACGCCCTGGCGGATCAGTTCATGGTCGTCGGCCACAAGAAACTTCATGATGTCTCCGCGTGTCGGCCCTGCGCGTTGGTCGTTTCCATCGTTATTTCGCCGATGCCGGACGCGGATGGCGCGTCCCCCGTCCGGCGCCATCCGTCCCGTCAGGCCACCCCAAAACGCGTGGCCTCGTCTACCGCGAGCCTCCCTGAATGCAAGGCTTATTCTGGACTGCCGCTACTTCATTGCCTGATGACGCGATCATAGGCTGGATCGGCGTCAACAGGTGTCTCTCAGGGCGCTCGGGTGGCGTCTTCGTTTTTTTCGTGCGCGGTTCCCCCCGCGCGGCACTCGAAAACGTGGAACCGTGCTGACTGTGGCCGTCGGGTAGGTCTCCTGCGCTCGCGGTAGGCGGCCCGGTCATGCGCTATTGCACACGCCGTCTCACATCCATTCCGCTGACGACTATTTTTGCTGCAGCCTGCTACATAGACGCCCACAGCCGCCCGATTTTGAAGCGCCGGGTGCAAGGTTTAGCAATTGCCTTGCCGGCGACTGCCTGTGTGGTCACTTGACGGCGAAGAGCGTCAGGTTCATCAGGATTTTGAAGGCGAAGCCAAGCGACATCGCCCCGCCCACGCCGACGCACCACAGTGCGATAAACCAGACCCAGCCGGGCAGCGGGCGCTGCCGCTTAGTGATAGTGATGTTGGTCGTCATGACTCACCTTGCCGCGAAATACCCAATAACCGAGCGTCGTATAGGTCAGGATGATAGGAATGATCACCGCTGCGCCCGCCAGCGTGAACATCTGGCTGGAACGCGGCGCGGCCGCTTGCCAGAGGGTCATGCTCGACGGAATGGCGTAGGGCCACAGGCTCACCAGCAGACCCAGGTAGCCAATCAGCACGAGCGCGAGCGCCAGCACGAAGGGCGTCTTGTGATGCCGGCCACGCACCGCCCGGCGCATGAAAAACGCGCACACCGCGACGAGGAACGGCACCGGCAGCAACCGATAGAACAGGCCCGAGGCGAACCAGCGCTGGGCGATCGTTGGATCCTGCAGCGGCGTCCACAGGCTGACCATGGCGATGAAGGCGAGCAGGATGATCGTCAGCGGCCACACGACCTTGTGCAGGCGGCGCTGCAGATCGCCTTCCGTTTTGGCGACCAGCCAGCAGCAGCCGAGCAGCGCATAGGTGGCGACGAGGCCGAGGCCGCTCAGCAGGCTGAACGGCGTGAGCCAGTCGAAGGCGCCGCCCGCGTAGCTGCCGTTGGCGACCGGAATGCCTTGCAGAAACGCGCCGAGCACGATGCCCTGGAAAAACGCCGCGCCCGTCGAGCCGCCGATGAAGGCCAGATCCCACAGATGCTTCGTGCGATTCGCCTTGGCGCGCAGTTCGAACGACACGCCCCGGAAGATCAGGCAGGCCAGCATGAAAATCAGCGGCAGATACAGCGCCGACAACACGGTGGCGTAGACCACCGGAAATACCGCGAACAGTCCCGCGCCGCCGAGCACGAGCCAGGTCTCGTTGCCGTCCCAGATGGGCGCGACGGTGTTCATCATCAGATTGCGTTCCTTCTCATCGGGAAAGAACGGAAACACGATGCCGATGCCCAGATCGAAGCCGTCGAGCACCACATACATGAAGAGGCCTAGCGCGATGATCGCGGCCCACACTACGGTGACATCCATTTTCTAACCTCGTGACGGTGTGGTTCAGGCGGCGTCGGCGATCGACCGGGTTGCCGCCAGGGGCAGACGCGCGGGGCCGCCGGGAAACGCGCCGGGCGTGACATCAGGCACGCCGTGCGGCGTCTGGCCGGGCAACGCCGGACCCGAGCGCATCAGCTTGAGCATGTAGTAGATGCCGGTGCCGAACACGAGGAAGTAGACGATCACGAACGCCATCAGCGAGATGCCCACCTGCTGGGTGGTGAGTGGCGACACCGCTTGCGAGGTGCGCATGACGCCATACACGACCCACGGCTGACGGCCGGCTTCCGTGGTCACCCAACCGGCCAGCAGCGTGACGAAACCGGTCGGACCCATGGCCACCGCGAGTTTCTGGAACCACTTCGCCTCATACAGCGTGCCGCGCCGGCGCAGCACCCAGGCGGTGACCGACATCAGGATCATCAGCACGCCCAGGCCCGCCATCACGCGGAAACTCCAGAACACGACGGTCGAATTCGGCCGGTCTTCGGGTGGGAATTCCTTCAGACCGCGGATCTCGCCGTCCCAGCTATGCGTGAGAATCAGGCTGCCGAGGTGTGGGACCGATACCGCGTAGCGGGTGGTTTCGGCCTTCATGTCGGGAATGCCGAACAGGTTGAGCGCCGTGCCGCCTTTTTCGGTGTTCCACAGGCCTTCAATGGCCGCGATCTTGGCCGGTTGGTATTTGCGGGTATTAAGGCCGTGCTGGTCGCCGACGAAAGCCTGGATCGGCGTGAGGATCAAGAGCATCCAGAGCGCCATGGAGAACATCTTCTTCACGGCCGGATCGCGCCGGCCCTTGAGCAGATGCCACGCGCCCACCGCGGCCACCACCAGCGCGGCGACGATGAACGCGGCCAGCGCCATATGCGCGAGGCGATACGGAAACGACGGATTGAACACGATCTTGAACCAGTCGAGCGGCACCACATGACCATTTTCGACCGCGAAGCCTTGCGGCGTCTGCATCCAGCTATTCGAGGCGAGGATCCAGAAGGTCGAGATCAGCGTGCCGATGGCGACCATCAGCGTGGCGCCGAAGTGTGCACGCGGACCCACGCGCTGCCAGCCGAACAGCATGATGCCGAGGAAGCCGGCTTCGAGGAAGAACGCCGTCATGACCTCGTACATCAGCAGCGGCCCGGTGATCGGACCGGCGAAACTGGAGAAGCCCGACCAGTTGGTGCCGAACTCATAGCTCATGACGACGCCGGAGACCACGCCCATGCCGAAAGCCACTGCAAAGATCTTCGACCAGAACAGGCACAGATCTTTGTAGTAGGCCTTACCGGTTTTGAGCCAGCGCCATTCGAGCACCGCAATGAAGCTGGCGAGCCCGATGCTCAGGGCGGGAAAGACGATATGAAACGAAACCGTGAACGCGAACTGGATGCGCGCCAGGTCGAATGCGGAAATGCTGGTTGCGGGATTCATAGCTTTGATACCGGAAGCAAGCTACGCGTATCGACCGCTGTCGAAACGCACTGCCGTGGGCAGATGGCGCAAGAGTAGGGGAATGTGCAGCGTTTTGCTGCGACGCGGCGTGCGTCGATAAGACGCGCCACACAGTGCGATTTGATAATTTTAAGATACCAAATCGTTGATTGATATCAAGTTTTTGCGATCGTGCTGCGAACGACGATGCGGCCCCGGAAATGAAAAGTGCGTCAATACACCGCGCTGCAGCAGACGCTGCCGCGCGCGGCGTATTGCAGGTCAGGCGATCGAGATGATGAGTTTCTTGCCGCAAGCAGCGGCGTATTTGCGCAGGGTGTCGATGGACGGCGAATGCTTGCCCGAGGCGAGCGCGCGTTCGAGCCGCGTGATCGCCGGCGCCTGGGTGCCCATGCGTTCGGCGACTTGTGCCTGATTCAGCCCGGCGGCGTGCCGCGCCGCGAGAATCGCATCGAGCAGGGCATATTCTTCGCGATTCAGCCTCTCGACTTCGGTGCGGACTTCGGGGTCCGCGAGGGCCGATTTGCGCAGTTCCTTATACGAGGTTGCCACGTTTGACCTCCAGTAATCTTGTACGAGTCACTTCCAGCTCATGAAGCGGCGTGTCCTGCGACTTCTTCACAAAGGAGTGAAGCATCACGATCCGACAGCCGACGACGGTGCAGTAGAACACTCTGGCAATCCCTTCCGCTCCCTTCAGCCGCATTTCGAAGAGACCGCCACCCAGGGATTGGGTGTGCGGTTCGCCGAGATTCGGACCGTATTGCTCCATGCGATCGGCCAGCGTAATGAAGCGCGCCAATAGTGTTTTGGGCAACGAAGCGATCTGGATTTTGACCTTCTCACTGTAAAAGTCGATCTCAAATGCCATTGGACCTCATCATAACAAATATGTTATTCGAAAACAAGCCATCCACCTGGCCGACCGGGCCGGAGACAGGATGACAAGCGGCGGGCGATAACAGGGCCGCGCTGCACGGATGGACCGCGTCCGGCAACAGGCTTTTAAGGCTGGCGCGTCGCCTGCAACCTGCTTGCAGTTTGCAGGCGACGCACGCGATACCGGCGCTGGAGAGCGAATGCTTTGCTAACGGATAAAAGTCAGGATAACGGATTGATTTCACCCTGAACATTGGCCGGATGGCCAGTATCAGGCGAGAAAAGCGGCTCTATGACCGCGCGATGCTCACGCGAGATGACGCGTGGACTGCGAAGCTGTCGTAATAAGTGTTTGAATCTGTAAGTTCGCTGCTGGTCGGGCCAATGTGGCTATGCGCGGGTCAGGTCCGCACAACGCGGGACTGCGTCCGGCCTGGCATTCCTCGGATGTAAGGACTACCGGCCGTTTCGTTACAAGGGCAGGTTTTTCATCTTGAGAAGCGATTAGTGAACGGCTATCGTCGGGGTTCTCGTGCGGTCGACCCCGACACGCGAGTGTGGTTCTAGCGGCGTCCTGCTGACAGGCAGCGACGCCGTCTTTTTATGCTCTCGCCCTTGTCCATGCGCCAGATCGCCGCGCAGACAGTGGATTGGGATGTGTCTGATCGTCGTTCGAAGCCGGGCGTGTGATTCTTGATGCATCCGATTCGAGTGAGAGAAAGATGAAAACGTTAGCTGTTGTGACGGCACTGACCGTCTGCCTGGCTGGACTCAGTGGCTGTGTGACACCCACGCATTCTTATAACGAGATCCATACGCATAACTGGACACGCGAGAGTATGGAACAGCGGTTTCCAGCGGGAACGTCGAAGGCACAGGTGCTCGACAAGCTGGGAAGTCCCTTCGCCGCCAACTCCTCGGGCGATATCAGCCGCTGGGATTATGTCGGCGGCGCATCCGGCCAGCTTCATGTCGTGTTTCTGTTCAAGAACGGAAATCTGGTCGAAAAGCGTTTCGAAAACTTTTGAGCGCTCCACGTAGCGATCACGAAGGGCGCCGTCATCACGGGCAATCCGTAATGACCGGCCGCCTGCTGCAAGACGGTACTCACCAGTAGCCCGCCGAGCACGGCTGGCCAGCCGGCATCGGCGAGCGCGAGCGCCGTCAGCGCGCCATTGAACCCCAGCAGTCCTGCGTCAAACGCGGCGGGGCTCCCACCCAGCCATAGATGCGCGGCGCTCGTCAATCCGGCGCCCGCGAGCGCCCACATCGCAAGCCGCCATGAGGACGCGGCAATGCCTGCCAGCACCAGCACGCCAGCGACGGCGCCTGATGCGAAGCCCATCTGCGCGAGTCCTCCAAGCACACCGTCGGTGATACGTGAAAACGTAGCGGGATGCGCGGGCGCATGTGGCGCGGCTACCGGTTGAATCAACGGCAGCCACAGCCACGTGACGATCAGACACGGACTCGAATAGATGCTCAGGCCTCGCGCGCGCAGCCAGCGTGACCAGGGCGCAAGTCCCCAGGCCGTGGCGCTGGCGGCGAGAAGTGCCACGGCGGCAGCGGTGGCGTCGTCGGCAATGAACGTGAAGGTCGCGAGTCCCGCTATCGCGCCATTGAAGCCGTGGAGTCCAGCGCGGGTGTCGGCTTCGTCATACCCGGCCAGCACGGCGCAGACGTTCGCCGCGACGGCGCCCATCAGCGCGGCACAGGCAAGGCGCGGGCTGGTGACGAGCCATGCCGCGAGAAGGCAGGCGCCGGTGATCGCGTCAGGCTGCAGGGCGATCTGCCCGAGACTGCGCAGCAGCGTGCGTAGCGCAGTGAATTCTGCCTGATTGGCTGCGGCGTGCATGGTGATGAGGCGGTGCGATGGATTCGCGCGCCCAGCGGACACGGCGGTCGGTTCTCTGCAAACCGCGAGCATAGGGCAGCCGCACCGCCCCTGGCATTCCTGCCCAATGATAGTGGCTATTTGTGATCCGCCTACCCGGCGCTTTTTACGTGCTTGCCGCGACCGCGCCGACGTGGTGTGCGCGGTCGCGCGCGGGATGCTGGGCGGCAAAGCGGTCGATTCTCGCCGCGATATCCACGGGATCGCGCAGCACGACCCAATGGCCTGCGTCGATTGTTTCACGCGTGTAGTCGCCGAGCCATGTTTCGAGTCCGAGCGACAGCGCCGGTCCCACGTAACGGTCGCGCAACGGCACGATGAATTGCACCGGCGCATGAGCGCGCCGTGTCCTGGGATGAAACAAACGGTCGATAAAGTTGGCCCGATACAGATTCAGGCCGTTAATGCAGTTGCGCAGCTGGGCGGGGTCTCGCGCGTGACGCACACGTTCGAAGAGTCGTAACCAGAGCGGCCAGCCGCGCGCGAGGCCGGCTCGCCAGGCCAGTTCCGGCACGAGCGGCAGATGGAACACAAAGATGTACCACGACTTGATCATTTGCCGCAGACCGCTTGCGAATCGCCGCACGCCGTGCAGGCCGGAGGGCGGTGCACCGTGTCCGCGCAAGCCGAGCGCGGCATGATCGAGACACGGACCGGAGATCGACGTGAACGACGCAATCCGGCCCGCGAATGCGTCGCTGGTGACAGCCTCCCAGCTCTGGATCGAGCCCCAATCGTGGCCGACCAGATGAAACGGCCGGCCCGCGCAGGTGGCGTCGGCGACGGCGGCGAGATCGGCGGCGAGCTGTTCCAGACGGTAGCCGGCGCGCTGCGTCGGCGCTTCCGATCCGCCCGCGCCGCGGACGTCGTAGGCAATCACACGATAACGCGCGTCGAGTTGGGCTCGCAGCGGCTCCCACACGGCAGCCGAGTCCGGATAGCCGTGCACGAGAATCAGCGGCGGTGCATCGCGCGGTCCGCTGACGTAGACGGCGAGGCGCACATCGCCGGCGTCGACCACGAGCGTGTCGCGGATCACGCGGCCGCCCGCACGCCGCGGCGGCTCGCCTTCAGCGCGGCGGGACCGGCAGCATGAGTGGATTCGACCGCGGCGACCAGGCCGTCGATACGCGCGAGTTGCGCGCGATTATCGTGATCCCATGGATGGAAACCGGGTTTGAAAAAACGCAGCCATTCCATTGCAATGCCCGGAAACACGCCATGCTTCGGTCCATAGAGAAACTTGATCACGCGTGCCATGCCGCGCACATGGCCGCCGCGTTTGCGATCGGCGATCAAAAGCCGCACGTGGAAGTCGAATACGATCAGCCAGAACACCAGCGTGACGCTCAGCATGGTGCCCGTGCGGAGCAGATAACGCCCGAGACCGGGCTTGAGCACGGTCTTCCACACATCGAAAGAGACCGCCTTGTGTTCGGTTTCTTCGAGCGCATGCCAGGTCCACATCTGCACATAGCCTTCGACCGATCCGCCCACGCGGGTATCGTCCTCCAGCAGCAGGCCGGCCAGCATAGCGGTGTAGTGTTCGAGCGCGACCGTTATCGCCAGTTGAAACGATTTCGGCAGCTTGCGGTTGAGATTGAGGAACATCGTCAGACGCCGGTCGAGCTTATGCGCGGGCAGCCCCGCGTTCTGCAACAGGTCGTTGTACTCGATGTGCTCGCGGGTATGCATCGCTTCCTGACCGATAAAACCCAGCACCTGCTTTTTCAGCACCGGATCGTCGACCCGGTCACGGTAGTTGCGCACGCTATCCATGAAAAAGCGCTCGCCCGCGGGAAACAGCAGGGAGAGGGCGTTAAAAAAATGCGTGATATGCGAGCCCTGCTGATGCCAGTCGCAGGCACGCTCGGGTGGTAAGGCAAACCGCAGGTCACGGCGAACGGGCATCATGGCCTTTCTCCTTTTGGGTTCGGTTGGTGCATGCAGCACTGCCGGGTTATGCACGCCGTCCGGTGGCTTGCGCCGCGCGGGCGCGCCTGTGGGCGATGCGTTGCAGGCGGCGCGTCTGCATCACGACCAGCGCCTGATATGCAGCCGGCAGTGTGCGTGCGAGCCAGTCGGCGGCCCGCGCATCGCGGCCGATCAGCACGCGCCTTTTGTTTTTGCGCACGCCGTCGAGAATCACGCGGGCGGCTTCGTCGGCGGTGGTAATGAAGAACTTTTCGAAGTCATCCTTGCCTTGCTGTTCGCTCTCGATCATGAAGCCCACCATGTTCGAGGCGATCCGGCTCGACTGCGCGATGCTGGTGCGGATGCCGCCCGGATGCACGCAGGTGGCCGACACGCCGCACTTCATCAGATCGAGTTCCTGGCGCAGCGCTTCGGTAAAACCGCGCACGGCGAATTTGGTGGCGTTGTAGCCGCTCATGCCTGGTTGTGCGAACAAACCGAACACGCTCGAAGTATTGACGATATGTCCCGCCTCTGACGCTTTCAGATGCGGCAAAAACGCCTTGGTGCCGTGCACGACGCCCCAGAAGTTGACGCCGACGATCCATTCGAGATCGGCGTAGTCCATGCCCTCGATCGTGCTCGACAGCGCCACGCCCGCGTTGTTGAACACGAGATTGACGCGATCGTGCTGGGCCACGGTGTCGGCGGCCCAATCGAACATGGCCGCGCGATCCGCGACGTCGAGCACGCGTGTCGTGATGCGCAGCGGTGCGCCGACGATCTGCGGCGCTTCGGCGAGCGCGAGCTTCGCCGTTTCGGCGAGACTCGCGGCGTTGCGGTCCGCGAGCGCCAGATGGCAGCCCTCGCGCGCCAACTGCATGGCGAGCGAGCGGCCCATGCCCGAGCCTGCGCCGGTAATCGCGGCCACCCGGTCGGTGAAGTTTTTCATCGTGTCGGTCCTCCCTGAATAATGCCTTGTTGTTTTTATCTGTCTGTGAAACTGCGATGGCGGCGCGTGATGTGCATGCGGCAAATGTTCACCACGTCTCAACTCGCTTTGGCGGAAGCTGCCGCCGCCGTGCCGCCCTGCATCGCCGCGTCGCTGTGCACCTTGAGCTCGGCTGCCGGCTGCGGGGCAGGCGCATAGGCGAAGTAATCGTTCATGCTGAAACTGCTGGTGGCCTGGCGGAAACGGAACGCGAATCCGGGCCACAGGGTAGTGTTTTTGCCGGTCTTTGGATCGAGATACCAGCTCTTGCAACCGCCGGTCGACCAGATCGCGCGGCCGAGTTTTTGCTGGATCTGCTCGTTGTAGGCGCGTTCGACCTGCGGCCTTACCTCGATCGCCGTGGTGCCTTGGGTTTTCATGCCTTGCAGGGCGCGCAGGATGTACTCGACCTGCGACTCGATCATGTACACCATCGAGTTGTGACCGAGACCGGTGTTCGGGCCCACGATCATGAAAAAGTTCGGATAACCAGGCAATGCGGTGCCGAGATAGGCATGCGCGCCGTCGCGCCACGTGTCGACGATATCGACACCGCCTTTACCGCGCACCACACCACGTGGAAATGGGTCCGCGACCTGGAAGCCGGTGCCGAGGATCACGCAGTCGGCGGGATGGCGCACGCCGTCGGCCGTGATCACGGCATCCTCTTCGACGCGCGCTATCCCGCTTGTGACGACGGAGACGTTCTGGCGCGACAGGGCCGGAAAGTAGTCGTTCGAAATCAGGATGCGCTTGCAGCCCATCGTGTAATCGGGCGTCAGCGTGGCGCGCAGACCGGGATCGGCCACCTGGCGGTGCAGATGACGCAGGGCGATTTTCTGCGCGGTCTTCATCAGCGAAGGATGGATGGCAAAGCCGAAGGCTCTCGATTCGAGCATGCAATAGAGGCTCGCGCGCATGATCTTCTGCGTGAACGGCAGGTGCCGGAACAGCCATTGTTCGAGCGGCTTCACGGCGCGGTCGGCCTTCGGCATGATCCACGGCGGGGTGCGCTGGAACAGGGTCAACTGCGCGACGCGCGGCGCGATCTGCGGCACGAACTGGATGGCGCTGGCGCCGGTGCCGATCACGGCGACACGTTTGCCTTCGAGCGAATAGCTGTGATCCCATTGCTGCGAGTGGAAGGTCTTGCCCCTGAAGCTGGCGAGCCCCGGGATGTCCGGCAGCGCCGCACGCGAGAGGCCGCCCATGCCCGACACCAGCACGCGCGCCGACCACTGCTGACCGTTGGCGAACACCATCTGCCAGCGGTGGCGCGTTTCGTCGTAGGTCGCGCTGACCAGTTCGTGTCCGAAGCGGATGTGCCGCCTGACGCCGAAGCGCCGGGTGCAATCTTCGAGGTAATCGCGAATCTCCGGCTGGCGCGCGAACATTCGGGTCCAGCGCGGATTGGGCGCAAAGGAAAACGAATAGACGTGCGATTGCACGTCGCACGCGCAGCCGGGGTAATGGTTGTCGCGCCAGGTGCCGCCGACCGAATCGGCCTTTTCGGCGACCATGAAGTCGCTCATGCCGGCCTGCCGGAGCCGGATCGCCATGCCGAGACCGGCAAAGCCCGAGCCGATGATGGCGACATCGGTCTCGAGAGGCGCCAATGCGTCGGGGGGCATCGTGCGTGCGTTCATCCGATCCGTCTCCTATTTTCCACTCTTAACTGTTACATTGTGTGATGTAACAATAGGGGCTGAGATTGGATCGCGCAAGCAGCGCGTTAGATTGCGGACTCTATGAGATACGGAAGCAGAAAGGCGCGGCTCTGGGGCCGCGCCGCTTTCCGGTTACTGCGTGATGGCGCGCGGCACAGTGGCCGCACGGTTGACCGTCGGCTCGTTGGCCTCGCGGCTTTGCACGATGTGCAATTCCCGCGTGCGCACCGGCAGGCCGCATTGCGCGTCGTTGAGCGTCTGGCGCACCTGGCGCGCGAGATCCCAGCGCATATCCCAGAACACATCGGTGTTCGCCCACACGCGGATGTTGAGCACCACCGTGCTGTCGTCGAAGCGGCTCACCATCACTTGCGGTGCGGGAGTCTGCAGCGCGCGCGGGTCGGCGGCGGCGAGGGCGCGCAGTGCGGCGAGAGCGTGATCCACGTCGTCGCGCACGGAGATTTCCACTTCCAGGTCGAGACGGCGGGTCGGATTGCGGTTGTAATTGCGGATCGAATTGCTCCATAGCGTGCTGTTCGGCACGTATTCGCAGATGCCGTCGGCCTTGGTGAGGCGCGTGGTGAAGAGACTGATTTCTTCGACCGTGCCTGCCACGCTGCCCGTACCGGCTTCAATCGAATCGCCCACCTTGAAGGGCCGCAGCAGCAACAGCATGATGCCGGCCGCGATGTTCTGCATCGTGCCTTGCAGCGCCAAACCAATCGCGAGGCCGGCGGCGCCGAGCACCGCGACGATGCTGGCCGTCTGGATGCCGAGTTGCGACAGCGCCCCGATGATGGCGACCACGCGAATGCCCCACAGGCTGGTATCGCACAGGACGGGGCGCAGCGTGGCGTCCATGCGCGACTGCCGCGTGAGCAGGCGATTGAGCGAGCGGGCGACGTGGCGTGCAAACCACCAGCCGACCACGAGGATCAGCGCGGCGGCGCACAGGTGCATCGAGATGGTGGTGAGCGCATCCCAAAGGAAGGTCCACCGGTCTGGGTGGATCTCGGCGAGAAGATTCTGCATGGCCTTGACGGTCCTGGTTTTCACACGACGGCCTGTAGGGCGCCGCGCGTTGGTTCAAAAAGGGGAGAGGTGTACCGGCGCGCTCGCGGAAACGGGCGCTACGCCTTGGCGGCGAGGCAACTGGACAACGACGCATGAAGCGTCGTGCGGGGAAGGGACTGCTCAAAAAAGAGAAAGTTCTGCCGCTTGAAGATCTTTAACAGTTGGAGCGGCAAAAATGCGCGAACCGAGACGCGCGACGCGAACCAGGGCGCGCAGCCTTATGGCCCGTTGCTATCAGGCGCTCATTTCACCGCGAGACTCGCCGCCACGTCGCGGTTTTGCCAGACGTTGTCGCGCACTGTGATCTTTTGCGGGATCAGATGCGCGCCGTAAAACGCGTCTGCGACGCTCTGCTGGGACCGCACGATCTCGTCGGTCACGGCGGTGGTGCCGTAGGGATAGCGGCGCACCCAGGTCTCGACGAGCTTCTGGTCGAGCCCCACCTTCGGGGCGATCAGCGCGGCGGTTTCGCCGGGATGCTGGGTGACCCATTGGCCGGTGGTGCGCAACTGGCCGAGCAACGTGCCGATCACCTCGGGATGTTGCTGGGCGAAGCCGCGGGTTGCCTCATAGAAGCTGTACGAAGTATTGACGTTCGAATAGTCCGCCAGCGTGCGCGCCTTCAGTGCGTCCTGCGCCGCGGCATAGTAAGGATCCCAGATGACCCAGGCATCGACGTCGCCGTTCTGGAATGCAGCGCGGGCGTCGGCTGGGGCAAGGTAAACCGGACGGATGTCCTCGAAACGCAAGCCGGCTTTCTGCAGGACTTCAAGCAGCAGATAGTTCGCGCTCGAACCCTTTTGCAGCGCGACGCGTTTGCCCTTCAGATCGGCAACGGTACGCAGGGGCGAGTCGGGCCTGACAATGACCGCCTCGGTATGCACGCCGCCGGGCTCGGCGCCCACATACACGAAACCGACGCCGCCGGCTTGCGCGAATACCGGCGGCGGTGCGCCCGTATAGCCGAAGTCGATGCTGTTGGCGTTCAGTGCTTCGAGCAGTTGCGGGCCGGCGGGAAATTCGAACCATTTCACGCTGTAGCCGAGCGGTTTGAGCTTCTGTTCGAGCGAGCCTTGCGCCTTCACGATTCCAAGCAGGCCGGCTTTCTGATAGCCGATGCGCAACACGTTGCCCTTGGCGTCGCCCGCGTCCTGGGCGAGGCTGTTGCCGCACGCGAGCAGCGTCAACGCGGTGAGCGTGACAAGTGCGGCGATTGCGCCGGGCGTGTTACGGACGGGAAGGCGCGGGCGCGAGCCTGGTCTGCGTGTCATTCGGGAGTCTCCATGCGTGAAAAGGATCGTCGCATGGACGTCGCCAGCCGCAAACCAAGCAATGGAGATTTGCATATGACTGTGAACGAACAATAAAGTCTGACACAAGACAATATAGTGCCGATGGGAGCATTTGCTACCACTCGCTGCAAATATCGATGTGCTCGAAAAACTGTCCGGAGCGGGAATCACTATCAAATAGGACGGCCCCCTTGCGTGGCGAGGTCCGGCTATCGGGACCGCGCATATCGACGTCGGAAGTGACGCGGATTGAGAATCCTCAAGTGCGGCAGTCGGTGCTAACACGCTTCCTGAAAATGCGTAGACAGTGCCCCTTCAGTCAGCGCGCACCGGTACCACGGAATTCAATCTCAAAAAATATAATGAGTTTTATATTTCATTTATTGACAAAATCGTTGATGAATTTCGACGTCTCCACTTAAGTTGATTGACGTTTTTCTGTAGCAACCCCTAAATTTCGGTGCCGATAGCTGCGAATGCAACGATTTACCTCGTGCCTTTCAACCGGAATGGGATGTGTGAATGAATGCTGTGACCAAAGGCTTCACCGATGCGCTGCGCCACCCGAGCGCGCGTCTGAGCCAACGTCTGCGGGTCTGGGTCGGGATTCTCGAACACGACTTCGATGTGGTGAAGTTCCGGGTGCGCGGGGGATTTTGCAAGGACTATACGGCGGATGTGACGGTGACCTCGTCCCAGCTCGATCTCGACGGCAAACAGTACGTCGGCCGGCGTGCGGGCCTGCAGATCGACGAACGCGTGGCCGTGCCCTCGGTCAGGGGCCGGGCCGTTAGACCTGCTCAAGCTGCGCGGCTTCCAGATGCCGGAGCGCATTTTCATAACGGGCCGGGCCGGGCAGATCTCCGGACTCCCTTCCCTGCCGCCATTGCCTCCGGAGTTGCAGCCATGACTGCACCGTGGAAGAAGTACCAGGCCGACCAGGCGAATCCGTTCCTGGCTAAATTCGATGGCGAGATGCGCTACCTGCGCGAAGCCGGTCGCGAGTTTGCGCGCGACCAGCCCGATGCTGCGCGGCATCTCGGCATGCAGTATGGTCAGGAGGATGAGCAGGTCCGGGCGGTCAATGAAGGCTTTGCGTTTCTGGTAGCGCGGCTGCTTGGGAAACTCGACGACGGGTTGCCGGAGATCACGGAGGCGCCACTCGACAACCTGTTCGAGTATGCCGCGCGACCGATCCCGTCGCTGTCGATCATCGAATGCAGTCCCCTGAACCGCAATGCCACGACGACGGCGCAGATTCCGGCCGGCGCCGTGGTGCGCTCGGCGCCTGTCGGCCCGAAGGCGGTGCAATGTCTCTACCGGACCACCCAGCCCGTCGAACTGTTGCCGCTCTCGGTCGACGATGCGGCGGTCGCGGTGCGTGCCGATGGGCGCACGGTGATCCGTCTCACATTCGGTCTCTGGCTCGGCGAACAGCGCGAACGGATCGACCTGTCGCGTATCCGGCTGTACCTGCACGGCGACCGGCCTGCCGCCGCTGCGCTCTACGCGGCGTTGATCCATCAGGTGGAGTCCGTTGGCCTGCGCCTGCCTTCGGTACGCGACGGCGCGCTGGAGCGACTGAGGCGGGTGGACTTCGAGCCGGCAGGGTTCGGTCCGTCGACGCGGCTGTGGCCCATACTGGACCCGAAGCGCGACGAGGAACTCGACCGCGAGCAGACGATGCTGGAGTACTTCGTGTTTCCGCAGAAGTTCCACTTTGTCGACCTGTGCGGCTTCGATAGCGCTGTGCTGCCCGCCGGGGAAAAGCGGATGACCTTCGAGATCGAACTCGATGGGCGCATCTCCGGCGACTATCCGGTGACCCGGGACAGCTTCCGCCTGTTTTGCACGCCCGTGATCAACCTGTTCGAGGTCGACGCGCTGCCGTTGCGTCCTGCTGGCTGGCATGACCGGGAGCACCAGATCCGCGTGCAGGAGGGCCTGGCGGATCACGTCGAACCGTATGACGTGCTCGCGCTGGATGCGGCCGATCCGGAGGACAGCGCACAGTATTCCTACAAGGCGTTCACGGGTTTCCGTCATCGCGGCTGGATGCTGCGTTACGAGCAACCGGAGCGGTACTTCCATACCGCGACGCGCTTCGGCCCGGCGGGGCGGCAATTGTGGGTATCGCTCTCGGGACAGCTATGGGAGGGCACAATTGCGGACGCGAAGAATGATGAGGACCGTCCACCGCCGGACCGCTACCTGACGGCGCGGGTGTTCGCCAACAACGGGCGCCTGCCGCGCATGGCGCTATCCGAGGCGACGATCACCGAGACGGTCACCGGCTTTACCGGCATCGCGTCGGTGCGCAACCTCACGGCACCGAGCCTGCCACTCTATCCGCCGCGCTATTACCCGGGCTACGACTGGCGCGTGCTGGGCCACCACACCGCGGGCGGCGCGAACGAACTGAACCGTTTCCATCCGGAGGGCGCGTCGGCGTTGCGCGAGGTGCTGGAGCTTTACGACTGGACGCCGGACGATGCTGCGGCACGGCGTATCGACGCGATCCGTGACGTGCGGGTGTCCTGGCGGCGGGTGCTGAGGCATGGCGGCCTGCTCAAGGAGGTCCGGCTTCACGTCGATCTCGATGCCAGTGCCTTTGACGGGCCGGGCGATGCCGTGCTGTTCGGCGACGTGCTGAATCATTTCATCGGGCGTTACGGGGCCGTCCACTATGCGACGGGGCTGACGCTGGGCATCGACGGCCGGGAGATAGTCTATCCACGCATCGAGTTCGAGGGGGCACCGTTCTGATGCACAGGAAAATGATCCGGGACGCTTGCGGTGTCACCCTCGCGCTGGCCCTCAGCGGATGCGGCATGTGGCGGTCCGTGAAGGATGGCACCGCGGCCGCCACGCAAGCGGTGTTCGAGACGAAGGTCAAGCAGATGGATGTCGTCGTCACGGCTCGCGGCGCCGACCAGTATCGGGCGGGGTTCATGGTGCCTGAGGTGCAGCGGGAGACGGGTCATGCTGGCTGACATGCAGGCACTGGCGGATTCGCGTGGCGGGGCGTGCCTGTCCGATACCTACGTTTCGAGCAGGCAGAAGCTGCAATGGCAATGTCATCGGGGCCACGCGTGGTGGACGATGGCCGCGAGCGTGAAGAACGGTCACTGGTGCCCGGAATGCGCGATCGTGGAGCGTTGCCGTACCCGCAAGTCCAGGCGCCGGTACGAGGCAGTTGGGTTGCCGGAATGGGACCTGGCATTGCAGCGACTGGACCCCGATCCGTCGACTGTCGAAGCTGCGGCGTAGAAACGGGCCGGGTTGCCCGGCAGGGCTGTCAGGCGTGAACGCATCCCGTCGTGCTGCTACTCTGGGCTGGCGCTGTCTGGCCAATGTCCTGCATATGCGCAGCGAGTGACCGAGGCGGGCCGCGCTTGTCGGCGTTTATTCAATACGGTATGGTCATTCAGTCTGACAAGGCACGCTGGAACAGGACTGATTCGGTCAAGTTGCTCGCAACTGATCACACTCGCAAAAGCACGTTCAGAGTTTCGATAAAAATGAGGAACCTTGATAATTCGTCCTGCCCGTCGTCGCCTCCTGATTTGCATGCAAGGTTGAAGCCATTGCCCGCTGGCATTGGGTAGTTGACGAGGATGGCCTGCAGCCACCTGCCGGGAACTGACGTCCGGGAAATTTAGTCGGCCGTTCACCCGCGTTGCATGATCGTTGTGTCAACCTTAATGTTTCCATGTCTGCATCGGTTCGCCGCCAACCCGCTGATTTTATTGATTATGCAGTGTCAAACTGTATTGTCATTCACGACGACGGGTACGAAAGGTGCGCTTCGGGGTTTAGACCGCGGATGACGCTGCGCGCGCTCAAGGGCAGCTAACCACTGCGGCGGTTACTTTTTGGCTTTCGCTTTGCCCGCGCCGGCTGGGCGTGCCGGTTTGACCTCGATGCCGGACGAAACCGGCGACCCGTCCCCATGCTGCGTGCTGCCGAGTTTTTCCATGATGGCCGCGACGCGATCGCCGAGATAGTCGCCGGAGGCTTCTTCGAGCGCGCGGTTCATTTCGGATTCAACCAGCACCATCGCAACCGGCCGGACCCGCCAGATTGCTTCGACGAGCGCCGGCACATCGGCGGGCGGCGGCAGGGCGTCGGCTTCGTAGCGGTCGAGCTGGCGCACCACCAGATCCACCATGGCCTTGGCGACGGCGTTGAAATGCGGACGTGAGATGCGCACGGCATCGAGCAGATCGGCGAGCGGAATGCCCTCGCGCGCCATGGTGGCGCCCGCCGACAGCGCCGCGGGGCTGTTGGCGACAAATGAAAGGCCGTGGCGCTCGAGCACTCCCAGGTCGACCGCTTTCGACAATGCGCCGGGCGAAGCCTTGTCGCCGAACATCTGCAACAGTTCGACCAGCGAGTATTTCCTCGGCCGCTCGCGCGACCAGCGGCTGCCGATGGCCGTCTCGAGCCCGAGAATCGAGCGCAGGTCGTGGCCCTCGTCGACGGCCTTGATCAGGTCCTGGATATTGGCAAGCGTGTAGCCGCGGGCCAGCAGATGGTTGATGAGTTTGAGCCGCGAGACATGGGTGTCGTCGTACACGCCAACCCGTCCGCGCTTTTCCGGCGGCGCCAGCAGGCCGCGGTCCTGATAGGCGCGCACGTTGCGCACGGTGCTGTCCGTCACCCGCGCGAGTTCGTCGACGGTGTATTCGTTGCGCGGAACAGCGGGCGCATGGGGCGCAGCGGTTGCGGCAGGGGTGGAGCGAGGCGTTTTCGGCATGCGGGGATTTTAACGCGACGGCGGCGCGGCAGCCCCGATCCCCAGCGTGCGCTGCATCAGCGTCGTATCGAGCCAGCGGCCGTGCTTGAATCCGACCGCCTTCAGCGTGCCGGTCAACTCGAAGCCGAGGCTGCGATGCAGCGACAGCGACCCGCCGCTGCCGCCATCCGCGATCACGGCGACCATCTGCCGCCACGGACCGGTTTCGCAGCGTGTAATCAGCGCTTCCAGCAGAAGGCGGCCAATCCCGCGGCCGCGAAAGGCGTCGTCCATGTAGATCGAATCTTCGATGGTATGGCGATAGGCAACGCGCGGCCGGTAGGGCGTCGCGTAGCAATAGCCCGCAATCTTGCCGTCGACCTCGGCAACCATGTACGGCAGCCCATGGCTCAGCACGGATGCAAGGCGGCCGCGCAGGTCGTCGACGGAAGGCGGCGTTTCTTCGAACGAGGCGACGCCATGCAGGACATGGTGCGCATAGATGGCCTGGATGGCGGGCAAATCGGCTTCGGTTGCGTCACGCAGCAACGGCGCGAGCGCTGCTGCGGTCGATATTTTCGCGCTGGATGGCATGGCCGTGCTCATACGGATTCCTCTGGTTACCGGAGCCGCTCCGGAAACACTTCACTATGCCAGCGGTCTGCATGAAATTGAAGCCGGGCAAAAAATGTCGTCACGCTCAGGTGCCCAATGCCGTTACGTCGCCGCATCAACAGGCCGCACCGGCACGGTTCGCGCAAAGCGCCGCGCCCCGGCGACGCAAGCTACCACGACCACCGTGACGACGATCATCACCGGCGGCACCTGCTCATGCAGCAGCACGCCCGCGAGCACCAGGCCAAAGAACGGCTGCAGCAGCTGCAACTGGCCGACGCTGGCAATGCCGCCCAAGGCGAGGCCGCGATACCAGAACACGAAGCCGATCAGCATGCTGAAGAGCGACACGTACGCCAGTCCCCACCAGGCCGCGTGGCTGACGCCTTCGAACGACGCCGGGCGCGCCCACCAGGTGAGCGGCGCCATCAACGGCAGCGAAAGCACCAGCGCCCACGAGATCACCTGCCAGCCGCCGAGATGGCGCGACAGCCGCGCGCCTTCCGCGTAGCCCAGCCCGCAGACCACGATGGCGGCCAGCATCAAGGCGTCGCCCGCCGGCGAGGCATGCAGGCCGTCACGCACGGCGAATGCGACCACTGCGGCGCTGCCGAGCGCGGAAAACAGCCAGAACGCGGGCTGTGGCCGCTCGCCGCCGCGCAGCACGCCGAAAATCGCGGTGGAAAGCGGCAGCAGGCCGATAAACACGACCGCATGCGCCGAAGTGATATGACGCAAGGCGAGGGCGGTCAGCAACGGAAACCCGACCACGACACCCAGCGCGACGATCAGTAACGGCAGCAGTTCGCGCCGCGCTGGCCGGGTCTCGCGAAACACCAGCAGCAGGATCAGTCCGAGCGTGCCGGCGATCGTCGCACGGGCCACGGTGAGAAAGATCGGATCGAGCCCCTGCACGGCGAGGCGCGTGGCCGGCAGCGAGCCGCTGAAGATCAGCACGCCGAGCAGGCCGCTCACCCAGCCACTCGAAGCGCGAGCGGGAAGCGCGCCGCTGTTTTGGGAGTTTTGCATCGGAATTTCCATCGCCAGGATCGAACCCCGAGCATCCTCCTGATCTGCGAAAAGTGTAAGCTACAGATCAGTACAATTCGTGCAAACTGTACCGAACCGTGGAGCAGTACAGATGGCGGAAAGCAGCAGAGACAGTTCCGATGGCAATGCCGTGTCGCGCACCCGCGTCGAAGTGGTGATGGACGCGTTGCGCGAACGCATCGCGAGTCGTTCGCTGATGCCGGGCGCGCGCGTGCCGTCGATCCGCATGATGACGGAGACGCTCGGCGTGTCGAAATCGACGGTGGTCGAAGCCTATGACCGGCTGGTCGCGGAAGGCACGATCGTCGCGCGGCGCGGGTCGGGGTTTTTCGTCTCCGGGCATGCGCCGCCGCTGGCGCTAGCCGATCTCGGTCCGCGTCTGGATCGCCAGCTCGATCCGCTGTGGCTCACGCGGCAGTCGCTCGAAGCGGGGCAAAAGGTGCTCAAGCCCGGCTGCGGCTGGCTGCCGGCGTCATGGCTGCCGGAAGACGGCGTGCGCCGGGCGCTGCGCGCGGTGGCGCGCGACCCGCACGCGGCGCTCGCCGATTACGCCACGCCGCCCGGCTTGCCTGCGCTGCGCCAGCAACTCGCCTGGCGGCTCGCGCAGCATGGCGTCGACGCGCCGCCGGAGCAGATCATCCTGACCGATGGCGGCACGCACGCGCTCGATCTCGTCTGCCGCTTTCTGCTCGAACCGGGCGATACCGTCCTGATCGACGACCCGTGTTACTTCAATTTTCAGGCGTTGCTGCGCGCCCATCGCGCGCGCATCGTCAGCGTGCCTTACACGCCCTCGGGGCCGGACCTCGCGCGTTTCGAGCAGGCGCTGACGGAGCATCGCCCGCGCCTTTACGTGACGAACTCGGCCATTCACAACCCGACTGGCGCAACATTGGCACCCGCGGTGGCACATCGTTTATTGAAACTGGCCGGCGAGCACAACCTGCTGATCGTCGAGGACGACATCTTCGCCGACTTCGAAGACGAAGCCGCGCCGCGTCTTGCCGCTTTCGATGGGCTCGCGCGGGTGGTATCCATCGGCAGTTTTTCGAAGACGCTTTCGGCGGCGGTGCGTTGCGGTTTCATCGCGGCACGCGCGGACTGGATCGAGCCGCTGATCGACCTGAAACTGGCCACGACTTTCGGCAATGGACAACTGGCCGCGAGCGTGGTGCATCGACTGCTGGTGGACGGCACCTACCGCCGGCATCTCGAAGGTCTGCGCACGAAACTGGCCGACGCCATGGGCGAAACGATCCGCCGTCTGACGCAGGCTGGTCTCGAGGTGTGGACCCGGCCGCGCGCGGGGCTGTTCGTGTGGGCGCGTTTGCCTGCCCAACTGGATGCGGCGGAGATCGCGCGCCATGCGCTTGCCGAAAACGTGGTGCTGGCGCCGGGCAATGTGTTCAGCGCCGCGCAAACGGCGGCAGGGTTTTTGCGTTTCAACGTTTCGCAATGCAACCGGCCGAAGGCTTATGAGGCCTTGCAGCGCGCGATGGAGCTTGCCCAGAGCGTCGACGTCTGATTCATAAATAATCAGGGATGCCAGGCAAGTGATCAGGTGTCTCCGAGATCCGATAGCGAACGCCGCATTCGACACTCGCATGCACCATCACTTGCACAGCATCAGCACCCGTGCCTCATCCGAGCAATTCGACTTGATAGACGCCTTGTCCGCCGTTTGCGCGGGCGCTGCGGTCGTCATGCCGGCTTCGCGGCGAGCCACACAGGTGCGCAAACGCCTTTCCACCGGCCCATAGTATTGCCAGCCCTTGCCGAGATTCGGCAATTCCATCTTCACCTGCTTCCATTTGGGATGACCGTGCTCCTGCAGGTTGTCGAAGTTCGTGCAGAGCGGCTCGGCGAAGCGGTCGAGATTGACCACCGTATCGCGCAACCCGTAGTCGTAGGTGACGAGAAACGCCTTCACAGTGAAGGTCGGTACGTCCTCTTTTAACCAGTTAGGATAACTTGACGTGTGAATCGTCGCGGGAAAATAGGTCTGTTTGGCGCGCGCGCTTTCGGGAGCATTGGGATCGACCCGTAGCAGGCGAAGCTGTTGCAGCAGTTCCGGGTTCATGTCGGTGAACAGTTTGGCGGGCTGGCCCACCACGATCACCGCGACATCGATCTTCTTGACGATCAGCGCCGCGAGTGCATCTTCGTTGCTCAGATGCTGGACGTTCTGATCGGGAATCGGCTGGCCGAACATCAGGTGATAAATCGTGTTGGCGGACTGCGCTGTGCCGCTGCCGAGCAGGCCCACGCTAATGTTCTTGTCCTTGATCTCGTTGATCGTTCTGATCGGCGAGTCGGCGCGCACGACAAAATTGATCTCTTCGTCATAGAGCGGCATGATGAGCCGCAGCGGGCGAATGGCCTGACCGGCATCGGTATTGCCGGCGGCAGCCATATCCACATAAGCCTGATAGACGTCGGACTGGACCAGCGCGAGCTTGACGCCCGATTCGAAACGCAAGCGCTGGACATTCTCCGCCGAACCCTTCGACGGCATGACGTCGAGGTCGATGCCGGCCGGTTCGGCCACCCATTTCGCCAGATCCGCGCCAAACTGGATATAGGTGCCGCGCTCGGGTCCGGTGACGATCTTGTAGTGCGCATTGTCTGCAAGCGCCGGCGACGACGCCAGCAATAACCCGAGCCACCCCGCCAGAATTATCTTGAGCATGGTCTGTCCACCTATCGGTCTGGTTTGAACGGGCTTCGCGCGGAGCGCCGCGACGAAGCATCGGTGAGTCGGTGTTGCGATTCTGGTTATTGCGTCGTGCGAAGTGCCTGAAAATCCGTTGTCAATTTGAGCGCGATGCGCCGCTCAGTGAGCGGGCGCCGCAGCCGACGCCGGCGAGCTTCGCCAGCCCGATTGTGCGATGGCCCGAACCTGCGCGTCGACGCTGCCCGGCGCAGGCGCGGCCGGCGTAACCTGAGTGGCCGCAACGGCGGGCGCGGCTGGCTGGGGTCGAGACGGCTGGGCGACGCGGGCGGGTGGCGCGACATGACCGCCGAGCGGCACCCAGCCGGTTTCGACGATCGCGCGTTCCAGCAGCGATTTTGCTTCGGGGCTACCGCTATCCATCGAGAGTGCGTCGCGCGCGCTGTGCTCGACGCAATTCCACAGGTGGTCTTTGACACACACGTTCGCCGTTTGCAGCGCGGCGTCGCGGCGCTGCTCGAGTGGCGTCAACTGATTCTGGACCGCACGCGCATCGGCATTGCCGGGCTCCATCGAAAGAGCAGCATTGACGGCTGCCTGCGCGCCCGACAGATCGTGCGACTCCATATGCCTATGCGCGGCGCGCAGGCTATCCGCGAGGTCGCGGTAGTGCGGAACGTTCACCGGTTGAATCACCGCGCGTGCGGGCGCGGTGGGCGTGGCGGACGTGTTGACGGCGCCTGTGCCGGCCTGCGTATTCGCGGTTTGATCCGGCGCATACGGCGCAATGGAGCCGGCAGTTGATCGGGAGTCCTGTGCATCGTACCCCGGTGCGTCGGTGTGGCGATCGCCGAGTAGCGCGTAGCCGCCATAACCTAGCACGACGACGCCAAGCGCGATCAGTCCACGCGTAATGAGCCAGCGCGAGCCAATCGGCGTGCTCATCGGCAAATGAATCAGCGGCGGAATCGGTGTCTCCGGCGAGGCGAGATCCGGACCGCCTGGCGGGGTCTGAGGATCCGTTTGCAATGGCCTGTGCAGCGGACTGTCCGGCGCAAAGCGCGCATGCGCGGGTGCTGCGAGCGGATGCGCCGCGCCGCAGTAAGGACACAGGTCGGCGTACTGGTACAGCGCGCCGCCGCAGCGTTTGCAGGGCGCGGGAAAATTTTGGCCGGACGTACTTTGGGTGGACATGCTGTGACCCACCTGCGATAGGCTATGCCTACAGGGCATGCTTCGGATGGTGCTCGAAGCAGCATGCAATCTCTGCGCGAATCACACTCCGAATGTGCGGAAGTTCAGCGCTCGCCATACAAACAAAAATGACAGCGCCGCCATGAACAATATGTGAGCTTTCGAGGTCAACGTCAATCGACGTTCGCACCTACCGCGTGTGCGAGAACACACACAGCGGCAGGCAGATTGCTGCACATGTCGGCAGAACGAATCAAGGGAAGTTTTTTACATGATGCCGGTGCGCAAAGACCGGCGCGACGATTGATCGGATGAAACGCGTGGCGAGGCCGGTCATTGTCGAACCCGGCTTCGCACACGACGCGCTCAATGCTTGCGCAGCGGATGATCCTTAAGCAGCCAGGCGAGCAGGAACGCCAGCACGACCACGCACGAGGCCGACAGATAGACCGTGTGCAGGGCGCCGGCAAAAGCCTGCAGATAATCCTCGCGCAACGTTGCAGGCAACTGATGAATGGCAGCCGGACCGAGCGAGTGAGGCAACTCCGTATCGGGCGGAATCAGACTTTGCAGACGGGACGCGAGACCATTCGAAAAGACCGCGCCAAAACCCGCCACGCCGACCGAGCCGCCAATGGAGCGAAATAACGTTGCGCCCGACGTGGCGACACCCATATGCCGGAACTCCACCGTGTTCTGCACGGCGAGGATCAGCACCTGCATCACCATGCCGAGTCCGAGCCCGAGCAGACCCATGTAGAGATACATCACATGAATGGGCGTGGAGATTTGCAGGCGCGCGAGCAGGGTCATCGCCACCGCCACGAGGAACGTGCCGCCAATCGGGAACATGCGGTATTTGCCGATTTTGCTGATCACGCGCCCGGTGATCACCGACATCACCAGCAAGCCGCCCATCATCGGCAGCATCTGCATGCCGGCTTGCGAAGGTGTCGAGCCCTTGACCACCTGAAGATAAAGCGGGATGAACGTCACCGAACCGAACAATGAAACGCCGATGATGAAGCCGATCAGGCTGCTCAGCAAAAACGTGCGTTGCCGGAACAGTTCGAGCGGCATGATCGGTTCGACGGCGCGTTTTTCCTCGTAAATAAAGCCGCCAATGCACACCAAGCCCATCACGAGCGTGAACCACAGTTGCGGCGAGGACCACGGCAGAATCGTGCCGCCCTGACTCGTGAACAGGATGATGCAGGTGAGCGCGCCCGCCAGAAACGCGGCGCCCATGTAGTCGATGGTGTGCCTGATATGCGCGGCGCGCGGCTTGAACACCGCGCCGATCACGACCAGCGCGAGCAGGCCGAGCGGCAGGTTGATGTAGAAAATCCAGCGCCACGACAGATGCTCCACCAGGAAGCCGCCGAGCAGCGGGCCGACTACCGTGGCAAGGCCGAACACGCCACCGAACACGCCCTGGAAGCGGCCACGCTCGGCCGGCGGAATGACGTCCGCGATGGCGGCCATGGTGACCACCAGCAGGCCGCCGCCGCCGAGACCCTGCAGCGCGCGCAGCACGATCAGTTGCGTCATGTTCTGTGCGATTCCGCACAGCGCGGAGCCGACGAGGAACAGCACGATGGCCGCCTGCAACACGATCTTGCGGCCGAACAGATCACCGAACTTGCCGTAGAGCGGCACCACGATGGTGGACGTCAGCAGGTAAGCGGTGACGACCCACGACAGATTGGCGAGGCCGCCGAGTTCGCCGACGATGGTGGGCAGCGCCGTCGACACGATGGTCTGGTCGAGCGCGGCCAGCAGCATCACCAGCAGCAGGGCCGGGAACAGCAGCCGGATCGGCGGATGGTCCGCCGCGGCCGTGACTTCCGCTGGGGCAGTGGTACGTTGATCCATGAATGGGGACCTATTGAGCATGAGGGACACGTATTAAATGTGTCTTGAAATTAATTAACGTGGAGATTAATATATGCCACATCTCATCATTGGTCAAATGGTAAGGACATGACTTCAGCATCGTCCGATGAACGGCCGCCGAAAGGAGCCAAATCACGCGCCAAAGCACGGGTCAACGCCGGCGGGGCTGCGGCCGCGCTTGCCCCTGCAGCGGCAAAATCTCCCGCCGCCCGGCGCCCCGGCCGCCCGAGCGGCAGCGCGCGCGGCCCCGAACAGCGCGAGCGGCTGCTCGATGCGGCGCTTGCGCTGTTCGCGCGCCAGGGCATCGTCGATACGACGCTTGGCGCGATCGCCCGCGAGGCCGGCTTCACGTCGGCGATGGTGCATTACTACTTCAAGACGCGCGACCAGTTGCTCGACGTGCTGATCGACGAGCGTTTTCTGCCGCTTCGCGCGGCGATTGGCGGCGCATTCGAAGCCAATCCCGACGACCCGATTGCCGCGATCACGCAACTGGCGCGCGGGATGGTGGCGGTGGCGGTCGAGAATCCGTGGTTTCCGTCGTTGTGGGTCCGCGAGGTGATCAGCGAGGGGGGCCTGCTGCGTCAACGTATGCACGAGCGCTTCGGCCATACGCATCACAAGGCTTCGCTGGCGCGGATCGAGCAGTGGCAGAAAGAGGGGCGGGTGAACGCGGAACTGGAACCGTCGCTGGTATTTCTCACGCTGCTGGGCTTGACGATCCTGCCGCTGGCGACATCGAAAATGTGGCGCAACGATCCGGTGCGGCGCAGTCTGACGCCGGACGACATTGCCCGGCATGCCGTCGCGCTACTCGTGCACGGCCTGGGGCCGCAGCGCGACACGCGCTAGCCCGCCGGCTTCGTTTCAGATGTGCAGGCCGGACTCGGCGGCGCGCAGCATGGTGTCGGTTGCCGTCATCAGTTCCGTGGCGCGTTGCACGTCGCCAGCAGCCTCGGCCGCGGCGAGAAAACCCGTCATCCACAGCGAGCCATAGAAGTAGATGGCGCGCTCTGCGTCGGGCGAGGGCGCCGCGCAGCGGATCAGTTCGTCGCCGTAGAAACGACCTTCCTCGCCGACGTCGGCCGCAATGTGAGCGAGCGTGGTGCCGACTGCCATCAGCGGGTCGCCATAGCAGACGAAGTCGACGTCGATGATGCCCTGCAGATCGCCATGCTCGACCAGCACGTTTTTGACCGTGAGGTCGTCCAGAAAACAGATGGGCCGCAACGAAGCGAAGTAGGGCTCGACGGAGCGGCGAATCGCGCGCAAGCGAGCCCTGAGATGGTCGAGCGCGGGCGCGTCGTCGCGCGGTTCCTCATTGGAAGTCTGGCCGAAAATGTCGGTCCATCGCGCGGTGCTCGCGTGGCGGCGAACCGGCGCCCAGCCGAAACCGCGGCTTTCGGGCAGAGCCGCGACGCGCTTCTGGTAATCGCTGACCGTCTCGGCGATGCGCGTCATCTGCGGCGCGGACATGCCGGCCAGTTCGTATTGCAGATCCCGGCCGGGTACCCATTCGAGCACGATGAACGAGCCTTGCCTCGCCGTCGTCCCGGAAGCCAGCACGCGCGGCACCGGCAAGCCGAGTTCGCGCAGCGCGTCGAAATTGTGCTGCGTGAAGCTGAACATGCCGCGGCGTGGATTGACGCGCACGGCGACTGCACGGCCATCGGCCAGTTGCACGCGGAAAATGGCATTGCCGCTTTGCGTGAGCGTCTGGCGGCTGACGTGAACAATCGTGCTTTTTAGCGCGGCCTGCGCGATGGCCGCGGCTTCGTCGTCGCTGACGTCCGTCTGCGGATCGATGACGCCTTTCGCGTGAACAGCCGCGTCGCTGCTGGCGGATGCGGTCTGGGGATTCTGTGCGTCAGCCAATTTGTCGTGCCCGGCGGGAAAATGAAAGGGCTAGGGCGTGCGTGACAGCTTGCCGCCAAGGGCCGGTTTGCGAGGGCAGAACACCGCGCCGCGAGGTTCGCTTGCCGGCGCCGGGAATGCAGGGTCGAGTCATTACAGCCGACCCCGGCGCCCGCGACAACGCGCGGATATTCCACCGTATTACGCCGATAAACATTTTGGAAGCAGTGACGAGCCCGTCCACACCGGATCTGTAAGGCGATTGGCGCGGCGTGGCGTGGTGGCGCGGCCGGACATTACAGTGCGGCGGGAAGAGCGTGGTTTTCCGCGCGGCGCGAATATGACCGGCTGGTAACGCGGGGAAACATGCGGAAATACGCGGTAGCGCGAGGGCGAGCCTTGAGAAGGCTCGCGCGGGGAAAGATCAGCGGCTGATTTTGCAAATCCGCTGTGAACGATTCGCAAATCCGGACTGGCAAATTGGTTGCGACCGGAGCAGCAGACCTGGCGGCAAACAGGTCGGCAACTCGTCTCGCAACACGCCGCTGACTGACAACCTGGAGGATTACGCCTTACGCGCCTTCTTCCACACTTCGTAAGCCGCCTTGGTCACGTCGTTCGGCGGATACGTGCCGGGCAGCGCCGCGCCTTCGCGAATCCGTTCGGTCAGAAACTCTTCCAGCTGTTCCTGTTCGGCGGACGCCCTGGCGACGTCATCGGCCATCTCGCGGGGAATCACGACCACGCCGTCCGCATCGCCGACGATCACGTCGCCCGGGAACACGGCGACGCCGCCGCAGCCGATCGGCACGTTGATATCGATTGCGTGGTGGCGCAGCAGATTCGGCGGTGCGCTCGCGCCGGCGCAGAACACCGGCAGGCCGAGCGCGGCGATGGTGGTGCTGTCACGTACCGGACCATCCGACACCATGCCCGCGACACCGCGCACCTGGAGGCGCTGCGTGAGGATGGAGCCGAACGACGCGCTATTGCGCTCGCCACGGCAATCCTGCACCAGCACAGAGCCGGCCGGAATCGTTTCGACGCATTTGCGCTGTGCGTATTCCGGATTCGCAAACAGTTCGAGAACGTCGATGTCCTCGCGCGCCGGAATATTGCGCAGCGTGAACGCGGGCCCCACCAGGTTTGCGCCGCCCGGCGGCGTCAACGGCGCGACGCCCTGCATGAAGGTGTTGCGCAAGCCACGCTTGAACAACTGCGTGGTGAGCGTGGCCGTGCTGACGTGACGGAGGGCTTCGAGCGTAGCGGGATCGAGTTCGTGCATCGTGAGATCAGGTGTTATCGGATGGCAATAGGGTTGAAAGACGCCACTACTTCAGCGGTTGATGGAGCGTGGGCTCGAGTTCGTGACTGTGGTGGCCTTCGTGATTGTGGCGGCTTTCGCGATTTTCGGGTGGCGAATTGGCAGAATCGGGCGAAGGGGGCGATGCAGGCGAGTCGTCCGCAGCGGGATGCCTGTCCAGATAGTCGGGCGAAAGCACGCCCCAGCCGCGCGCCCAGACTGCGGTGAGGATCGGCGTGAGCAGCGAGGTCACCACCACCGAGGTCGCGACGAGCGCGGTCGCGGCCGGGGCGACGGCCGCATAGCGCGGCTCGATGCCGGCGATGATCTGCGGCACGGCCACTGCCGCGCCCGCCGTCGATGCCGCGCCGATGCCTGCCGTGCCGTTGCCGCGCGCGAGGAAGATGTCGGCCAGCACGAGCGTCGTCCCCGTCACGCAAATCACGCAGATGCCGATCAGCACGCCGAGCAGCCCCGTATCGAGAATCACGCGAAAGTCGAGATTGTTGCCAAGTGCAAACGCAAAGAACGGCACCATGACGGCCACCGCCTGGCCGAAGAACTGCCGCAACTCGCTGTCCAGATTGCCGAGCGCGAAACCGATCAGGAACGGCAGTAGCGCGCCGAGCAAGGTTGCATACGGAAAGCTGGCGAGCCCGGCAATGCCGAGCGTCACCATGGTCATGAACGGTCCGGACTCCAGCGACATCAGGCAGAACGCGCCGGCTTCCTCGCGGGTGCCGTATTGCTGCATCAGCGCCATATACAGACCGCCGTTGCTTTCGTTCATCACGCAGATCACGGTGAGCACCGACAGTCCGCTGAGAAAGCCCGAGGTGATGCCGCCCGGCGGCAGAAAGTGCGAGGCGATCACACCCGCGACGGCCGCCGTCAACACCTTGGTGACGACCAGCACGCCGCTTTTGCGCAGCACGACGGGCGTCGCCTTCAGGCTGATGCTGGCGCCCATGCAAAAGAACCATACGGCGAGGATCGGCAATGTTCCCGTGATCAGCGCATTGGAGAAGGACCCGAGGAACTTGCCGGCGTGCGGCGCGAAGGTATGCACGCACGCGCCGAGCAGCAGGGGGACGAGCATCAGCCCGCCAGGAATACGGTCGATGGCCTTCTTGATCTTCATGCCGGATGCTCCTCCACGGTCTTCGCCTGGATCGAAATTTAGCACCGGCGGGTCGCCGCGCCGGGAAATTAGTCGCGCTTTGAGGTCATCGTTTACACCTAAGTCAGGTCGGCAAAAAACGGCGCGCCGCCTGGCAAATTTTGCCCATTGACGGTGCGTGGACGTGGGTTCCCGGCAGAACATATGAGGTCTCACGAAACGCGAAGCCGCGTTTGGGGACCAGTCTTTGCGGCCCCGCGCGACGGCGCTTCCGGCGCCAACCGGGCGCTGGAATTCAGGCGAGCGCAAGCGGCAAGGCACGCCGCGTGCTAATGAGGGAAGGCCCACGGGAGCGAGGCGCAGGCGCGGCGGCCGGAAGGCCACGTTTGCAGGCATGCGAAAGAGGCCCGGCGGCCGCTTTCATGCATGTGACTTGCGGGTACACCAGGATGCAGGAGCCGTGTCGCGGCAGCGGCTAGTGACAGCAGCACGGCGAACCCGCCTGGCGTTGGAGTAACCGGACGATTGCAACTCGTCGCACGAAACCCGCTCGGACCTTGCGGACGGCGCCTGCCCAACCGGCGGCTGCCCATCCGGCAACATCAAGAGGCTCGCGGGGCGGAGCGCGATACAATGGCCGCCTTATCGGGCCTAACCTGCTTTTTAGCAACAACGTAAAAATGAACGGAGTGTTGAGACTCGATCAGGCAACGATCGTGCTCGTCGAAGATGACCTGCAAAGCAGGGAGTCGTTGACGCTGTTGCTTGAATCGGAGGGCGCGCATGTCGTCGCAGTGGCGGATGCGGAAGAGGGCGTCGAAGCGGCGCTGCGATTGTTACCCGATGCAGTGGTTTGCGATATCGAACTGCCTTGCATGGATGGCTTTTACCTGATCCAGCGGCTGCGCGATCACGAGATTCGCGGCGATCACTCGCCGGCGGTGGCAGTGGCCCTCACCGGCCACACGGACGACGCCTACCGCTTGCGCAGCATCGGCGAGGGCTTCCAGCATTTCATGACCAAGCCGGCGCGACCGGACGAACTGGTCAATCTGCTGCACGACGCCATCGACGCCCGCGCTGCCGGCTAAACGCGGTCCGCCTGACGTGACGGGGCATTGCCCGCTGTGTTGCGATGCGCCGTCGATCCCTTGAGTGTTAGCTCAAGCAGAGGGTGGAGCGGCGTTTGCCGCGTCTTCGGGTCGTGCCGTCGCGTTGTTTAAGGAATCGGCCTGGCGAATGCGGAATCAGACGCCGTCGGCAGTCGCCTTGACTGCGCCAGCCTCGGCCTCAAGTGCCTGGCACGCGGCACACAAGCCCTTCAGCTCGATTTCCTCGCTGGCGAGCCGATAGCCCGCGTCTTCGATCTGCGCCACCAGCGCCTGCCGCAGCTTCGGCTGATGCAGTTCAGTTACATTGCCGCACTGTTGACAGACCACCAGAATGCCATGCTGGCATTGCGTGAGATCGTGACAGACGGTGAACGCGTTGATCGATTCGATCCGATGCACAAGCCCTGCCGAAAGCAGGAAGTCGAGCGCGCGATAGACCGTAGGCGGCGCCGAGCCGGGGTGAATCTGCCGCATGTCGTCCAGCAGCGAATACGCCTTGGTGGCGCGCCCCGAAGTGAGCAGCAGTTCCAGCACCTTGCGTCGGATTGGCGTGAGTTTCTCGCCGCGTTCGCGGCAATATTCCTCCGCCAGCACCAGCGCGGCTTCCGGCGAAGCTGCCCGGCTTGGCCCGTGATCGTGCCCTTCCCCATGCTCGTGATTGTGCGCGTGAGCATGCGCAGTCTCGTGAGCGGCGGTTTGGACAAGGGCGGCTTTTTCGGCGACCGCGGAGGACTTTGCATTCTTCATAAGCAGATTATAAGGTCCATCGCGGTTCGGCGTGGCGGGGGCTAATTGCCGGTTTATGGGGCAGGGTTGTGACGGCGCCCGTCGCGACCATTGCGTCCATTCGCGTCAGCCCGGGCGCGGCAAGGCGTCGAGCGCCGCGCGGATATCTTGCGTCACGTTCGACCAGTCGCCGCGCACCGCCTGGCGGAACAGGCGCACGCCCGGATACCACGGGCTGTCGCTACGGTTGAGTTGCCACCGCCAGTCGGGTGTGAACGGCAGCGCAATCCAGACGGGCTTGCCGAGCGCCCCCGCCAGATGGGCGACGGCGGTATCCACGGCGATAACCAGATCCAGTTGCGCGATCAGCCCGGCCGTGTCCGCGAAGCTGCCGAGGCGCTCTGCCACGTCCAGCAGCGCGCCGCGTTGCACGAGCGGGGAGAAGCTCGCGCGGTCGCCTTCACGTACCAGTTTTTGCAGCGAGACGAAGGTCACGTCGGCGTCGAATAAGGAGGCGAGTTGCTCCAGCGGGATCGAGCGATTGTGGTCGTTGACATGCCCGGGGTTGCCGCACCACACAATGCCGACGCGTGGCCGGCGAGCGCGGTTACCGCCTTCGTCTTCGCTCTTCTCGAATAGCGTGTTCCACTGCGCGGTGTGGGCTGGGTCGGCGCTGAGATAAGGCACGGTTGCGGCGAGATCGGCGGCGCGCACCTTGAGCGCGAAGGCGAGACTCATCGTCGGGCAGTGGTAATCGAACGGTGGCACCGGCGCGTGTTCGCCGATTACTTCGGCCACGCCCGGATAACCGCTTAGCAGCGGCAGCAGTGCGTCCTGCACCCGCAACACCACGCGTGCGCCGGCGGCGCTCAGCCGGTCGGTGAAGCGCAGGAACTGCAGGGTGTCGCCGAAGCCCTGCTCGCTATGCACGAACACCGTTTTGCCGGCGATGGCTTGCGCGCCGGTCCACAGCGTCGCGTCGTCGAAGCCGTGATGGATGTTGCCCACGCGCCAGCGCCATTCGTACTCGCGCCAGCCGTGCTCGAATTCGCCGAGCAGCAGATTGGTCTGCGCCCGATTAGTGCGCGCGCCGGCGTCGTTCGGATCGATCGAAAGGGCTTTCCTGAACTGCTGCAAAGCCTCGTCGAAACGGTGCAGATCGCGCAGCGCCACGCCCACGTTGACATATGCCTGACCAAAATTCGGCTTGAGGGCGATGGCCTTGCGATACGCCGCGAGTTCTTCCTCGTAGCGGCCCATCGTGCCAAGCAGGCTGCCCTTGTTGTAATGCACTTCCGCGAGTTGCGGGTGGCGTGTGGTGAGCCGCTCGAAGTAGCGCAGGGCGCGCTCGTTGGCGCCGAGCTTGACGAGCGACAACGCCGCGCCGTGCTGCGCCTGCACGTGATCGGGCAGGCGTTCGAGACAGCGCTCGTACAGCGCGACGGCTTCGGCATGGCGGCCCGCCAGTTGGCAGACGTGCGCAGCGAAGTAGACCTGGTCGGGGGACGCCGCCATGAGTTGCAGCGCGCGCGTCACGTAGTCGGCGGCGCGCGCGTGGTCACCCTGTTTGGCGGCGATATAGCCGAGCCCTTCGAGCGCCTCGCCGTGTTCCGGTTGCAGTTGGAGGATGCCGTGCAGCAGGTCCGCCGCTTCGGCGAGGCGTCCCGCCGTGAAATGCTGCTGCGCCGTGGCGAGCGTGCTCGCGATGTCCTGATCCATCTTTGGTGCTGGGTGGTCTTGCTCTGTCATAGGCTGTCGAGTTTTACCGCAAAACCGCGCTGTACCCCGGGACGCGCGAATAGCGCTTCGTACCAGCGCCGCACGTTCGGATAGGTGGCGAGGTCGACCTTATGCCGTTCGTGCCGCCACGCCCAGCCGAGAATCGCGAAATCGGCTACCGACAGTTCGCCGGCGACGAATTCCACTTCCGCCAGCCGCCGGTCGAGCACGCCATAGAGGCGACGCGTTTCGTCGGAGAAGCGCTTGAGGCCGTAACGGCGGTCGGTTTCCGCTTCGAGCGCGGCGAAATGGTGCACCTGGCCGGGCATCGGTCCGAAGCCGCCCATCTGCCACATCAGCCATTCCAGCACCGGCACGCGTTCGCGCAGGCTGGCGGGCAGGAATTTGCCGGTTTTCTCGCCGAGATAAAGCAGGATGGCGCCCGATTCGAACACGCTGATCGGGCCGCCGCTGGACACGCCCGCCGCACTCGGGCCATCTGGATCGACGATGGCCGGAATTTTGTTGTTCGGGCTGATGCGCAGGAAGTCGGGCTGGAACTGTTCGCGCGCGCCGATGTTGACCGGCACCACCTTGTACGGCAGTTCCATTTCTTCCAGGGCGACGCTGACCTTGCGGCCATTCGGCGTGCCCCAGGCATAGAGCGTAATGGTCATATCGTTCGGATCAGGACAGACGTTTGACAGCAGCGTTGCGACGGGCTCAGGTCAGCGGGAAATCGATGTACTTCTTGAAACCCGTGCGCGTGGCGAGGCGCGAATACCAGCGTTCGAGATTCGGCAGCGAGGGCCGCTCGACGCCGTCCAGCCCGAACCAGCGTTTGGCGAAGGCGCCGATCACGATATCGGCCAGCGTGCACTTTTCGCCTTCGAGGAAGAAGCGGCCTTGCAGATGCGTGTCGACCAGTTTCCACAGCACGTTGACGGCGGCGAGGTCGGTGGCGAGCTTGCCGGCATCGCGCTCGGCCGCGGGCGTGCGCACGATGCCCCAGAATACTGGCCGCTCGGCCGGCTGCAGCGTGGACAACGACCAGTCGAGCCAACGGTCGATGCTGGCGCGCTGCTGCGGCTCCGGCGGGTAGAGCGGGCTCGCCGGACCGTATTGCATGACCAGATAGCGCAGGATCGAATTCGATTCCCACAGCACGAAATCGCCGTCGACCAGCGTCGGCACGCGGGCGTTCGGATTCATCGCCAGATATTCCGGCTCATTGTTGCGGCCGAACTGCAAGCCCGCGTCGATACGCTCATACGGCAGCACGAGTTCGTCGCAACACCACAATACTTTTTGGACGTTGACCGAATTGGCGCGTCCCCAGATCGTAATCATCCGGCAGATCCTCTTTGTTACTGGGTTGGCAAGCCGCATGCGAGATGCGGCGTTCAACCAGTAACGATACACGAACCACCTTGTAATTACCCATTAGCCGTTTGGCCGATGCCGGCAATGCATAGGGCTTGCGTACAATGGGCGCACCTGAAGACGACGAGGCACCGCATGGCCCGCATTGTCCCTGACGACTGGAAAAATCTCGCCGCCGCCGGTGCGGCCGCTCGCGAGCGCGAAACCCTGGCGCTGCTCGAAACCGCCTTGCCCGAGAACTACACGGTGTACCACGGCGTCCACTGGACGCGGCTCAACCAGGGCTTCTCGGTGTTCGGCGAAGCCGATTTCGTGATCGTCAGCCCTTCGGGGCGCGTGATGATCGTCGAGCAAAAAACCGGCTTTCTGCGCGAGACGCCCAAAGGGCTCGTCAAGGTCCACATGCAGACCGAGCGCAATGTGGCAATCGCGCTGGCGCGCACCATCGAAGGTATGCACCGGCGCTTTACCGCGGCTTTCGGCGCGGGTACTTATTTCATCGAGGAATTGCTGTATTGCCCGGACCACGTCGTGAAGGATGCGGCGATTGCCGGCGTGAATCCGGCGCGGATCGTCGACGCCACGCGCAAGGAGCGGCTCGCTGCGATCATCCGCGAGGCCTTGCCGGCCGACGAGCCGCGGCTGGCCTGCGCGGCGAAGATTCACCACTTTCTCGCCGACGAACTGGCGCTGTCGCCCGACGCCAGCGCCCTGGTCGGCCAGGCGGGCACGCTCGTCACGCGGCTGGCCGGCGGCCTCGCCACCTGGGCGCGGCGGCTCGAATTCACGCCGTTTCGCCTACGGGTGGCCGGCACGGCGGGTTCCGGCAAGACCCAACTGGCCGTGCAGGTCATGAAAGATGCGGTGGCGCGCGGCCAGCGGCCCTTGTATGTGTGTTTCAACCGGCCGCTCGCCGACCATATCGCGCGGGTGGCGCCGCCCGAAGCGAAAGTGGCGAACTATCATCAGTTGTGCGACTGGATTGCGCGCGACGGCGGCCGCACGCCGGACTTCCAGGCCGCGGACATCTTCGTCCAGCTTGAACGGGTCTTTGCCGACACACCTATCGAGGCGCACTGGCAATTCGACGTTTTAATTGTCGACGAAGGGCAGGACTTCCAGCAACCGTGGGTCGGCGCGCTCGAACGCCTGCTGCGGCCGGGTGCGGCGTGGTGGTGGCTCGAAGACCCGCTGCAGAACCTGTATATGCGCGAGCCGGTGGACCTGCCGGGCTGGACCACGCTGAAGGAAACCACCAACTACCGCAGTCCGCGCGACATTCTCGATTTCGTGCGCGACGTGGTGGGCGGCGAGGTGCCGCTGGCGGCGGCGCTGTCGTCGGGCAGTCCGTTCGACGGCTCGGATCTGTCGCTCTCGACTTACGACGAGGCGAATGCGGCCGAAGGCTGCATCGACGCCACCAAGCGCGCCATTACCCAGGCGCTCTCGCTGGGGTTTCGCAAGCAGGACATCGCGGTGCTGTCGTTTCGCGGGCGCGAGGGCTCGGCGCTGAGCGCGCTCGACCAGCTCGGCCCGCACCGCCTGCGTAGCTTCACCGGCAAGTACGACCTGTTCGGCAACCCGGAGTACCGCGAGGGCGACGTGCTGCTGGAGTCGATCTACCGCTTCAAGGGGCAGTCCGCGCCCTGCGTGATTCTGACGGAGGTGGATTTCGACAGTTTCGACGAGCGTAGCGCCCGCAAGCTGTTCGTCGGCGCCACGCGCGCGACCATGAAGTTGATCGTGGTGGCCTCGCAGCGTGCGGCGCAGCATCTGCGATTGGCGGACGGCAAGGAATGAATCACGCCAGGCTGCGGTGGCGGACTGCCATCGCCGCGGCGTAATCGTTGCGTATGGCATCAAAGGCAAGCGTTTAAAGGTCAGCGGCTTGGGACCGCTGTTTCTCATCTATCTATCCGCGCGACGCATGGCCGGAAGAACACTCGGCCGCCCCCGCGGATTCGAAACGGGTATGGCAAATCAAAGACCTGATCGTCAAGTGATGCCGCCACGGCGGCGGCGCTGGCTGCTCGCGGCGGTGTGGGTGACCGCGCTCGCCGCGCCGGTCGGGGCCATCGGCTATCTGCTGTATGCCAACCTGCTGAACCCGCGCTCCACGCAGTTGCTGACCAGCACTTACGACGGCTTTTACTGGGACGCCGCGCAGTTGCAGATCGCCTACGGGCGCCTCGAAAACCAGTTGTTGCTGTACCGTGGCGGCACCGATGTCGATTACCCGCGCCTGCAGTTGAGCTACGAAGTGCTGCAATCGAAGCTGCACGTGATGGCCGGCTCGACGCGCATGCTGACCGATCAGCTCGCCTTGCTGCAGCGTCAGCAGGGCGAGATCCACACGCTCGAAGACACCCTCGACAAGCTCGAGCCGAATTTCGAAGCGTTGCCGCGGGATCCTGCCCAGGCCGACCACATCGTCGCCGCGCTGCGCTCGCACTGGCAGGAGGTCAACGATCTGGCCTTGAGCCGGCGCTTTGCCGACGTTGCCGACCGCGAGGCGCTGACCCGCGATTTCATGGACAAGCGGCGCATGCTGTTCGCCGCCGGCCTCATGCTGTTGCTGCTCTCCGCCGCAGCCACGCTGCTGCTGGTGGTCAATGGCCGCCGCCGCAGCCGCCTGATCCGCCAGCAACGCGCCGCGCTCGACGCCGAGCATCAAGCCACCCGCGCCGCGCGCGAGGCGAGTCTCGCGAAAGACGCTTTTCTCGGCATGATCAGCCACGAGTTGCGCACGCCGCTGCACGCGATCGTGTCGTCGATCGAATTGCTTGGTTTCAACTTTCAGTCCGAAGCTGACCGCAAGGTGATCCAGCGGCTCGAAAGCGCGGCGCGTCATCTGGAAGCGCAGATGCGCGACCTTACCGATTACGCGCGCCTCGGCGCCGGCAAGCTCGAACTGCGCTACGAGCAATTCGAGCCGCGCGAACTGCTGGCGTCGATCGTCGACGAGCACGCGCCGGCCGCTGCGGCGCGCGGGCTGTCGCTCACCAGTGAGGCGAGCGGCTTGACCGGACCGGTGGACTCCGACCCGCACCGCATCCGCCAGATTGTCAGCAACCTCGTGACGAACGCGATTCGCTATACCGAGAAAGGCGCGGTCAAGGTGCGGCTGGTGCAGCGGCTGGCGTTGCTGACCATCCAGGTGAGCGACACCGGGCCCGGCGTGCCGCCTGGGCAACTGCCGCTGATGTTCAAGGAGTTTACCCAGCTCGACGGCTCGCGCACACGGCGCTTCGAGGGTGCCGGCATGGGCCTCGCGATCGTGCAGGGATTACTGAAGCTGTTCGGTGGCAGCGTTTCGGTGGAGAGCAAGGTCGGCGAGGGTACGACCTTCAACGTGACGATTCCCGTCGGGCCGGTCGAGCCCGCCAGGCAGCCTGACACGAAAGCGGCGAGCGCCCACGAAGGCGGCCGTTCGCGCGTGCTGATCGTCGACGACAATAGTCTGATTCGTGACTCGCTGCTGGAGATGATCGCGCACATGGGCTACGAGGCAAGCGCGCTTGCCAACGCCAAAGATGCCCTTGCATGGCTCGACGAGCATCGCTGCGACGCGCTGCTGCTAGACCTGCACATGCCCGATCAGGACGGCTATGCCTTCTTTGCCGAGTTCAACGCGCGCAGCGGTCCGTCCGCGGGCGCGCCGGTGATCGCCATTAGCGCGTATGCAGCGGAAGCGCCGCCATCCGACACGCCATTCTTCGAGTATCTGGTGAAACCGGTTCATTACGAGCAGTTGCGCGAGACTTTGCAGCGCGCCCTGGCGGCGCGCAGTCTCGCTTGACGGCAGCGGCGTTCGTCAGCTTTATCAGGCCCGGTGCAGGCGCTTGGAGAGATCGGCAACCAGAATCGCCATGCGTGCCGGTTTTTCATAACAGGCCACGTTGTAATTACGAATGATCTCGCTGATCTCCGACTCGCTGGCCTTGCCGGTCAGCAGTTCGCCCGTGAGCACGAACACCGGCGCGTCCGGATTTTCCGAGGCGCGCACGGCGCGAATCGCCGCCGCCGAAGTCTGGTTGCCGAACAGCCAGTCGATGACGACGCCGTCGAACACCTGGGTCTGCAACTGCTCGTCGAACGCGCCCAGTCCGTAGATCGCCACCGCCGCGAAACCGCTGCGCTCGAGATAATCGCGCAGATTGTCGGCCGAGGCCTGGTCGTCGTCGACTACCGCGATCAGCGGTTTGTCGGCTTCCGAGCGGCGCGGATAAATCTCGATCTTGTGTACTTCGAACGCGCTCTGAAAAAGCGCGCTGTCATGACGCGTGACGCGCCACTGTCCCATTTTCGAGTAGGCGACGAATTCCGGACGGCTGCCGGGTTCGAGCGCGGCGCCCACCCACGCGGTGCAGGCAAGCTCGATGCCGCCGACCGAGAACACCGCCTCCTGGGCGATGGCGCCCACCATGCCCGGATCGAGCGATTGCGCGCCGAACAGTTGGGCTGCGGGCTCGCCGAACACCTCGGCGACTTTCTTGATCTGCGATAGTGTCCAGGGACTATTGCCGCGCAGTTTGCGGTGTCCCTGAGAAAAGCTCAGGTCGAGAATGCGGCACAGCTCCGTGGTCTGTTGCCGCTTGCCGATGCCGTGACGGCTCATCAACTCACGCACGCGTTCCGCGACTGCGATGGAGTCAGGTGAGGTTGCTTCGTTGGCCATGCTACGTGAAGGTCCGTCGTTTTAAATGGTATCGGGTGAGGGACGCGAAAAGGCTTGATAGCGATGTGGCGCACCGCCTCCTTTGCGAGCCGACCGGCCGCGCGCGGGAGAGCAAATGTACAGCAAAAAAAGCTCACGCTGCTGCTTTTATGGCGCCGCCGCGAGGATGCCGAAGTTCGCCCGATCGGGCTGTTCCAGCCAATTCCACGCATGGGTCATGCCCGATGCGTGTTGCGTATTTTAGCGGGGAAAGCGCCTCCGACCTGTAATGAAATGTGTTCCTTTGTGGTCTTTTGAGGCGGCCGGTCTTTTCTTCTATGAGAGCCACGGCGCAATTCGACGCGACAAGTGTCCGGTCAATCTGGCAGAGTTGTGCCTGCAACGCCGTTCCAACTATCTCTCTCATTCATGACAGACAAAACCTTGATTCGCCATAACGGGGTGCCGTATTACTCGCAATGGGGCAGCCCCGAGTGGGTGCAGCCGATCGTCGAACGGGACGCCGATCCCTGCGACGATCCGGCGTGGCAACGCAGCGGCTTCACCGGACGCGATCATTACCGCTTCTGGGCGCAGCGTCTGTGCGGCCTGACGTGTCTCGAGTCGGCGCTGGATTACTGGGGCATCGAGCATGCGCCGCGCGCCGCCTTGCTCGACGAAGCGTTACGCCACGAGGTGTACCGCATGCGTGAAGACGGCGGCGTCGACGGCCTGATTTACCGGCCGTTCGCCAGCTGGGCCGAAGCGGCTTTCGGCCTGCAGGTGGAGGTGTTGCCCGAGACGCCGCTCGAAGAGATCGCGGCGCGCATCGATAGCAGGACGCTGGCGATCGTTTCGGTGAGCCCGGAAATCCGTCGCCCGGATGCGCCGAATACGGCGCGCGGCGGTCATCTGATCCTGCTGCATGGGCGCGATGCACACGGTGTCTGGTTTCACAATCCGTCCGGCGTCGCGCCGTATCAGAGCGACGCCTATTTGCCGTTCGCTACGGTCGCGCGCTTTTACGCCGGGCGCGGTTTGACGCTCACGCGTCCCGCTTCCTGAAAGCGGTCGTCAGCGCGGCGCTACGGGCTTGCATCGGGTGCGCGCCGGTCTGTCTCTCAGGTCCGATTTCTGCTGAAGAAATGGCTGGGCAGCGAGCGCTTCGCTGCTGATCAGTGCTGGCCGGTTTGAAGGGAGTCGTGGACGGGAGCGTCCGTCGATGCGTCTTGATGACCGGCCGCCAGCATCACCTGATACAGGCTATGACGCTCGTTGGAACGCCACATGAGGCGCGCGAGGCGGCTAATCGTTGCCTTCAACGATGACCCCCGCGCGCCGGCAGTGGCGGAGACGATGCGGGACGAAACGGTTTGGCTGGACATCGCGGCACCCATCAAGGTAGATAAGGGTAAATACCTAAGTTGACCCATTGTAGGGGTGTCAAAAATCGCGGTGTGCAGTGCAGCAAAAATTTGTTTCGTCCTGGGCGGCATGGCTCCCATGCCCTTGTATCGGGCCATTGATCCACCTGCTAACCGGAGCCCATATGAACCGATACCCAGCCCTGATCGCCGCCAGCCTGCTGACGCTGCTCACGATCGGCGAGGCGCACGCCGCGACCCAGGATGAGCAGGAGAAAGCCTGCCGCAGCGACGCAATGCATTTTTGCAGCGCGGAAATTCCCAACAAGGAAAAGATCACGGCTTGCATGAAGCAGCATGTGAGCGAACTGAGCCCCGCCTGCCAGAAGATGTTCAAGAAGAGCGGCGATTCTTCGGACGGAGGTTCGAATTCGAACTAGAGCGGAGGAACGTGCCGCGCGCCGGAGTTACACAGAGGCTTGATACACTGCGTCACTTCGGTGACCAGATGGAGACGACGGCATGCGGTGCAGGAAGGATTTTTCGGCGGTCGCCCCGCGTATGCAAGAGGGGCGTCACGCGCTATGAAATTGACCCGCGTCATCAGCACGGTCGAAGTGCACACGGGCGGCGAGCCGTTTCGCATCGTCACGAGCGGCTTGCCGAAGTTTCCCGGCAAGACCATTGTCGAGCGCCGCGCGTGGCTCAAGGAACATCAGGATCACCTGCGCCGCGCGTTGATGCTGGAGCCGCGCGGCCATGCCGACATGTACGGCGGCTACCTGACCGAACCGGTCAGCGAAGGCGCCGACTTCGGCATCATCTTCGTGCACAACGAGGGCTATAGCGACCATTGCGGCCACGGTGTGATTGCCCTTGCCACCGCCGCCGTGGCGCTCGGGTGGATCGAGCGTACCGAGCCGGAAACGCGGGTCGGTATCGACGCGCCATGCGGCTTTATCGAAGCCTTTGTCGAATGGAATGGCGATCACGCGGGCCGCGTGCGCTTCGTCAACGTGCCGTCGTTTATCTGGCAGCGCGACGTCACGGTGAGCACGCCGAGCTTCGGCGAGGTGACCGGCGACATCGCTTTCGGCGGCGCGTTCTATTTCTATACATCGGGTAAGCCGTTCGGCTTGAACGTGCGCGAAGCGGAGGTGGATCGCCTGATCCAGTTCGGCGCCGAAGTGAAGCGCGCGGCCAACGAAGCGGTCAAGGTGGTCCATCCGCACATCCCCGAAATCAATCATGTTTACGGCACGATTATCGACAACGCGCCGCGTCATCCGGGCTCCACGCAGGCCAATTGCTGCGTCTTTGCCGACCGTGAAGTGGACCGTTCGCCCACCGGCTCGGGCACCGCGGGCCGGGTCGCGCAGCTCTATCTGCGCGGCCAGTTGGGGCGCGACGAGACGCTCGTCAACGAATCGGTGATCGGCACGATTTTCCGTGGCCGGGTGCTGTCCGAAACCAGGCTCGACCGCTTCGACGCGGTGATCCCGGAAATCGAGGGCGACGCCCATATTTGCGGCTTCGCGAACTGGATCGTCGACGAACGCGATCCGCTAACGTATGGCTTTCTGGTGCGCTAACGCGGCACACGTCGCAGGAGACTTTCGTTTATGACCCACCTGGCCACGCAGATCTTCGACGCCGCCGCGACCGCGCATCTCACGCCCTACGCGGCGCTGGTGGAGGCGCTGAAAACGGCGTCCGTCGATTACGCCCGGCAGCGCATCGTGAGCCCCGAGCGGCTGGTCGTGCCGCTCAACGCGGGCGGCATCATGCTGTCGATGCCGGCCACCGCGCCCGACCTCGGTATCCACAAGCTGGTCAACGTCTGCCCGGCCAACGGCGCGCGCGGCTTGCCGACGATCCACGGCCAGGTGATGGGCTTCGACGCCGACACCGGCGCGACGCTGTTCATCCTCGACGGCCCGACTGTCACCGGAAGGCGCACGGCGGCGATGTCGATGCTCGGCGTGGAGACCTTCAAGGGCGGCGCATCCGGCAAGGCGGCGCCGCGTGAATTCCTGCTGATCGGCACCGGCACGCAGGCGGCGAACCATGCCGAGGCGATCAGCGAACTGTTTCCCGAAGCCATTATCTGGGTGAAGGGCAGCGCGCCGGCGAAGGCCGAAGCGTTTTGCGCCGCGCATCTTCACAAGGCATCCAGACTCCGGCCGCTCGCGCAAGCCGAGGTGCCGGATGCCGTGGACGTGGTCATCGCCCTCACCACCAGCAAGCAGGCGGTCTACGATGAAGCGCCGCGCGCGGAGCGCCTCGTGATCGGCGTGGGCGCGTTCACGCCCGCCATGCTCGAACTCGGCGCGCACACCGTGCACGGCAGCGCGCTCTATGTCGACGATCCGGCCGGCGCGAAGCACGAAGCCGGCGACTTCATCCAGGCGGGCGTCGATTGGACGAGCGTGACCGGCATCGCCGCCGTGCTGGACGGCAGCGCGCCACGGCCTGCGGCCGGCACGCCCGTGCTATTCAAGAGCGTCGGCTGCGCGGCGTGGGATCTGGCCGCCTGCCGGGTGGCCCGCGCGGCCTTGCAAGGCGCATAAACCTGTAGTTTTTCTACACCGTCGACCGCACGCGACGTGCAAACAATCCGAAAACGTTGCACCATAGGCGTTTGCCAGAGAATGCCGGCAACGGCATTTTTGCCCTTTCACGTTGCCTTTAGCGACGCCTTTCACGACGGTGACATCGCGCCATGATTACCCAAACCGCTTCTGCCACCCCAGACTTGCCGCTCGATATGATCATCTTCGGCGGCACCGGCGATCTCTCGTTCCGCAAGCTGCTGCCCGCACTCTACATGGCGCATCTGCACTGCAACCTGCCGCCGGAAACCCGCATTCTCACGATTGGCCGCAAGCCGTGGTCGCGTGAGGAGTACGTCAGCGAATTCATGGAAGTGAAGGCGAAGCCCTTCATCGAAAAGAAGGCTTTCGACGCCGCCTCGTGGGACAAATTCCTTGCGATGTTCGAATACGTGCGCATGGACGTCGATTCGGCGGAGGACTATCAGCGGCTGAAGGAAGTCTCGCGCGAAGGCTCGCGGCGCGTGTTTTATCTCGCCACGTCACCCGATCTGTTCACCAACATCTGCGACAACCTCGCGGCTGCCGGCCTGATCGACGAGCATGCGCGCGTGGTGCTGGAAAAGCCGCTCGGTCACGATCTGGCGTCGGCGCAGGAGATCAACACCGACGTGGGCCGGCATTTCAGCGAAGCGCAGATCTACCGCATCGACCACTACCTCGGCAAGGAAACGGTGCAGAACCTGATGGTGCTGCGCTTCGGCAACGCGATTTTCGGGCCCTTGTGGCAGGCGCCGTACATCAAGAGCGTGCAGATCACGGTGGCGGAAACGGTCGGCGTGGGCACTCGCGCGGGTTTCTACGACAAGACCGGCGCGCTGCGCGACATGGTGCAGAACCACCTGCTGCAGCTGCTGTGCATCGTGGCCATGGAGCCGCCGGTCTCGCTCGACCCGGATGCCGTGCGCGACGAAAAGCTCAAGGTGCTGCGCTCGCTGCGTCCGATGACACCGGAAGACATCGCCCGCGACACCGTGCGCGGCCAGTACACCGCCGGCGCCGTGGATGGCGAAGCGGTGCAGGGCTACCTGGAAGAAGACAACGTGCCGGCCAGCAGCCGTGCCGAAACCTTCGTCGCCCTGCGGGCGCAGATCAACAACTGGCGCTGGGCCAATGTGCCGTTCTATCTGCGTACCGGCAAGCGCATGCAGAAGAAAATCTCGGAGATCGTCATCGAGTTCTCCGAGCTGCCGTTCTCGATCATCCCGAGCGGTCCGCATAAATACGGCAACCGCCTCGTGATCCAGTTGCAGCCGGAAGAATCGATCCAGTTGCAGATGCTGGCCAAGGAGCCGGGCAGCGGCATGCATATGCTGCCGGTGAACCTGAACCTCGACCTGCAGCAAGCCTTCACGGAGCGTCGCGCGGAAGCCTACGAGCGTCTGTTGATCGACGTGGTGCGCGGGCGTCTCACGCACTTCATGCGCCGCGACGAACTCGAAGCGGCATGGGCATGGGCGGAGCCGATTCTGGATGGCTGGAAGAAATCGGGCGAGCGGCCGCGCAATTATTCCGCCGGCACGTTTGGTCCGGCAGCGGCGACGGCCTTGATGGCGCGCGACAACACGGTGTGGGCCGAAGAGTCGCAGTAAGCGGGCGGGAGGGCGCCGAGGTCTGGCGCTCCATCGCCTCGGGGCTTTGGCGTTTCAACGTTTGAGATAAAAAAGGCGGCCGCTGGATCGGGCCGCCTTTGTCGTTTTGAGCCTGACTAGACCGGGCAGGCTGCGAGAGAGCCTACGGCAGCGAGATCGTCAGATTGGCCGATTGCGGGCCGAGCTTGATGATCTGCGAGTACGGCGCGAGCGTGTGCAGCGTGCTGTCGCGCAGATAGCTGTTCAAACCGAGAAACGCCAGCAGCGCTACCAGCGCGAACACCGCGCCGATGCTCCACAACGGCACCTCGCGCTTCAGACGGTGCGCGACCTGATCCGGCAGCGGCCAATGCGGCGCGAACGGCGCGCGCTTGCCCTTCAGATGCGCGATTTCATCACCGATGCGTGCGGTCAGGTAAGCCAGCTTCTCCGGCCCTTCCAGCAGATACTTGCCCTGGAAGCCGAGCAGCAGGCACATATGAAACACCTCCAGCGACTGCAGGCGCGCCGCGCCCTGCGCGCGGCATTCTTCCAGGTAGTGGAAAAACTTTTCGCCCGCCAGTTGCTCGCCGAACAAGATCAGTTGCAGCGGCCGCCGTTCCCATTCCGTGCGGATCTTGAAGGTCGACGACAGGACCGACTCGTCCACCGCCGCGCAGAACGCAAACTTCGCCGCATACACGTCGTCGGCGGAAGCGTTCAGCTTTTTTGCGCCGCGCTCGAAATCGCCGAGAAACTGCTGGATGCGCTGGCTGAATTCGTTAGCATCCCCAGGTTCCCGGCCGTTCTTCAGCAAAAACAGCATGAAAAAGCCGTCGTACAGCAGATCGAGCAGCGAGCGAACCTGATAGGTCGGCTCGACCGTGGGGGCGGGCGTGACGGACGGCGTGCTGCCGCCAAACAGAGAGGGCGCGTAGCTCATGATGTGACGGCGATCAGTTCGAGTTTGAGATCGTTGATTCCGGACGGCGCGTAGATCATGGCCGACTGGGCTTGCAGCATGCGGTCGTACAGCGCGCCGCGCGATTCGAAGGAGAAGTAGCAGGCGCCGGGGCGCACCGGAATGGCGGGCGGCACCTGTGGCGTGTAGACGAGCCGCACGCCCGGCATGGCCGAGAGCACCAGCTTGTCGACGTCGTCCGGGGCGCCGACCTTGAAGCGCGCCGGCACGGCTTCGACGAGTTCAACGGTGGGCATGTCCGCCGAGACCGCGATATAGAACATGGTCTTGTCGTCGATCTTGCCCGAGTCGATGCGGCCCACGTGGAACGACGGCCGCACTTCGTCCAGTGCAATCGCGAAGTAGCGCGTGGAGATCACCGTTTCCAGCAGGTCGCGCAGAATCGTGTCGAGACGCGCGAAGCCCGGACCCGGATCGTCGTGACGATAGGCGGGCAGGTCGGCTAATGCATAGCCCTTCGAGAAGGTCATCAACTGGCCGGCCAGACGCAGTAGTTCCTGAAACAGCCGCTCGGGGTGCAGCGCGGCGTGCTGATACAGATGCGCGAGCGACGCAAAGGCCGCGTTCGCCGTATGCAGCAGCCAGAACGAGGCGATGTCGCCCGAACGGAATTCGATGATGTTCTTGGTCGGCTCGCGGTGAAAACCGTACAGCGCGTTGACCTTCGCCTGCAGCGCGTCGATCAGCTGCCGCAGACGTTGATGCAGAATCGGCGACGCGTCGATGGCAAGCGACGGCGGCACGAAGCTGTCGTCGAATTCGAAGCCCGAGGTCGCGGTGCGGCGCACGCGCGCGAGCGGCACCGAAAGCAGCTGGTCGCGCGGCTCGCTATGCGCGATCAGTTTGACGCGGGTCTTGAGGAACGTGATGTCGGCTTCGGCCGCGTCCGTGAAGTGATCGGCAACCGGCGACTGCTCGCTGACGTAGCGCGAGACGAAGCCCGAGTTGCGGTCCGGCGAGTAGTTCGCGCCGGTCTCGCGCACCGGATGCAGCGCCAGATAAAACGTGAATTCGTTGATGCCGTCGGGCAGCGTGTCGAGCGCGATGGGCGGCGGCAGATCGTCGGCTTGCGGCGCGGAGTACAGCGCGCCGTCCGGAAACACCAGCGACAGTTCGCTCACGCGCAGCACGTTGCTGCCGAGCGCGTCGCGGTCGAACTTCACCGAGCGCACGCCCCAGTTGTAAGGCTGAATGGCCTGAATCGATTCGAACAGACGCGCCTCGTGATAGGCGTCCTGACGCTGAAAATGCTGCGGCCTGAGAAACAGGCCTTCTCCCCAGAGCACCTTTGCCGAATAACTCATCTCGAACCTGTTATATGCATCAAGCGGGTGGCACGCCGGGCGATAACCGGATCGGCCCCTGCAATTGTTAAATCGTCAAATACGGTTAAATCGCCATTCAAATGCATATTTAGCCACAGCTTACCGAAGACAGCATATTTAACGATTGAACCGGCATTGCCTGATCGGCTGGGATCACAGTGCCGTTGGTCACGGTCATTGCACAGTTATGCAGGCCGATCATTATGCCGGATTTCTCGGACTTCTTCGGATCGAAGGCGAATTTCCAGCGCTGCATTGCCGGGTCGCGGAATAACGCGACGATACCGAATGCCTGCGCTTCTTGCGATACCTTCTCGGTGACCGTGTAATGCTGACCGGGAATCAGCGTTACTTCCCGTACACCGAGCAAATCGCCGCCCAAGGTGGTTTTCTCTTTGGCTGGATCGGTGAATGTGTCGAACGGCGCCTGCTGGAACGACGTGGGATCTTTCAGCACGTACAGGCGGACGATCAGCGAGAGCGGCCGCTGGTCGTTGGCGGCGTTCAGATTTTGCGCGGCATACAGCGTCAAACCTATATTGCGCGGCGGTTTCTGGGCATCCGGCAGGTCCGGCTTGCCGAGCCCGGTGGCCTGCAAGGCGGCGGAGGCGGCCGACCCGAGCATGGGAACGGCAGCGGCGCAGCCGGCCAGCGACACGCATGCAGCGAGCAGCGATGCATAACGAATAAGGCGCGAATTCATTTACACCGATCGGTTCTTTGCCGATCGCCCCCGTCAAATCGCGATTAAGCAAAACCATCCGGGTGGTACGCCATTTCTATGCAGTACGCATTGATTAGCCGTACAACCCCATTCCAATGGGCGGAAAAAAGTTCCGCACCCGAGAATGCGGGACTTTATGCCCGGAAACTATTTCTTATTTCGGTCCTTGCATGTTCCCAATACGGTTTTTTCATGCAATGCTTTGTCACACGAAAGTTGAATTATCAAAAATTGACCTGTACTATACCCGCGCACTTGAAGCAAAGCAAAACTCCGGTTTTTCCTTGAATTAAAAAACTCGCACGTCGGTGAAAAAGCGATGAAAGAGCGTCTCTTTGTAAAACTATCAGGGGTGGTGTTGGCATGTGGCGTGATTGCCGGATGTGCAACCCAAGGCAATAACGTCGCGACCACGCCGGAGGCTTTCAACAAGTCGCTGGCCGACGCCGATACCGTCGCCAAGGCGGGCGACCAGGACAAGGCCATGGGCCTTTACCAGCAGTTAGCCAAGACCGATCCGACGCGCGAAGAACCGTGGTCGCGCATGGCGCAGATCCAGTTCACCCAGGGGCATTACGGCCAGGCCATCGTCGACGCGCAGGAAGCCCTGCAGCGCGATCAGACCGACCGTCAGGCGAAGAGCGTGCTGGCCGTCGCTGGTCTGCGCGTCGCCACGCAGTCGCTTGGCGAACTGCGCCAGGATGCGTCGCTCGCGGGCGATGCCAAGACCGACGCCCAGGCGCTCGCCAAGGAACTGCGCGACACGCTCGGCGAAGCCACCTTGTTCCCGCCGGACGATTCCGACAAGCCGGTCGTCAAGAAAAAGTACGTGCGGCGTGCCGTCAGGAAGCCGGCGGCGGATGCCGCCAGCAGCAGCGCGGCCGCAAACACAGCCGCAGCTAACGCGCCGGCGCCCGCCGTGCCGTCCGCGCCCGCTGCCCCGGCCGCGCCTGCCAAGGCAGCCCAGAGCGGCGGTGCGTCCGACCCGTTCAGCGCACTTCGCTAATTCACACGCAAGACCACCTGCCTCCGGGAGCCGACGATGGCGAAGAAAGAAAGCATTCAGAAGCGCTTGCAAAAAGTGCGGCCGCCGCGCGTTCAGTTGACCTATGAGGTCGAACGCGGCGATGCCATTGAAATCAAGGAACTGCCGTTCGTCGTCGGCGTGGTGGCCGATCTCGCCGGGCAATCCGAAGTGGAGCAGCCGAAGCTGCGCGATCGCAAGTTCGTCAATATCGACCGCGACAATTTTGACGACGTGATGAAAGGCATCGAACCGCGCGCGGCTTTTCAGGTGGAAAACCGCCTGAGCGAAGCCGGTGGCCGATTTGCGGTGGACCTGCGGTTTCGCTCCATGGCCGACTTCAGCCCGGACGAAGTGGTGGCGCAGATCGAGCCGCTGCGGTGCCTGCTCGACGCCCGCTCGAAGCTCGCGGACCTGCGCAACAAGCTCGCGGGCAACGACAAGCTCGAAGACCTGCTGAGCGAAGTGCTCACGAATACCCAGCAACTGCAGGCCCTCGCGAAGAGCCAGGGCGATGCAGGCGAAGAACAGCACGGCAGCGCGCCGGATAAAGATCAGCAGGGCGAATAAGCACGGGGTGTGAGATGAACCAGCAAACGGCAGCGGCCCAATTGGCCAATGTGCAAGGCGGCACGGAAACCTCGCTGCTCGACCAGATCGTCGAGAAGAGCAAGGTGGCGAAGTCCGATTCGGAGCACGCGCGCGCGAAAGACCTGATCGGCGAACTCGTGCATCAGGTGCTCGACGGCACGGTGATCGTCTCCGACAACCTGTCGGCCACCATCGACGCCCGCGTGGCCGAACTCGACCGGCTGATCTCGGCGCAATTGAGCGCGGTGATGCACGCGCCCGAATTCCAGCGGCTGGAAGGCACCTGGCGCGGTCTTGACTACCTGTGCAAGGAAAGCAACACCGGCTCGACCGTCAAGATCAAGGCGCTGCATGCACCCAAGCGCGACCTGGTGCGCGACTTCAAGAACGCGATTGAATTCGACCAGAGCGCGCTCTTCAAAAAGGTCTACGAAGAAGAGTTCGGCACCTTCGGCGGCGCGCCGTTCGGCACCATCATCGGCGACTTCGAAGTGACGCGTCAGCCGGAAGACGTCTATTTCATCGAGCAGATGGCGCACGTGGCCGCAGCGGCGCACGCGCCGTTCATCGCCTCGGCTTCGCCGGAACTGCTGGGTCTCGAAACCTTTGCCGACCTCGGCAAGCCGCGCGATCTCGGCAAGGTATTCGATACCGTCGAATACGCCAAGTGGAAGTCGTTCCGCGATTCCGAAGACTCGCGTTATGTCGGTTTGACGCTGCCGCGTTTTCTCGGCCGTCTGCCGTTCAATCCGAAAGACGGCGCCACGGCGGAAGGCTTCAACTTCGTCGAAGAGGTGGACGGTACCGATCACAGCAAGTACCTGTGGTGTAACGCGGCGTGGGCGTTTGCCGCGCGCCTGACGGCAGCGTTCGACGACTTCGGCTGGTGCGCGGCGATTCGCGGCGTGGAAGGCGGTGGTCTGGTCGAAGACCTGCCCACCCATACCTTCAAGACCGACGACGGCGAAGTGGCGCTGAAATGCCCGACCGAAATCGCCATCACCGACCGCCGCGAAAAGGAACTGAGCGACCTCGGCTTCATTCCGCTCGTGCACTGCAAGAATTCGGACTACGCCGCGTTCTTCGCCGCGCAGTCGGTGCAAAAGGCCAAGAAGTACAGCACCGATAGCGCCAACGCCAACGCCGTTCTGTCCGCGCAGTTGCAGTACATCTTCTCGGTGTCGCGCGTGGCGCACTACCTGAAGGCGATGATGCGCGACAAGATCGGCAGCTTCGCCTCGGCGCAGAACGTCGAAGTGTTCCTGAATCGCTGGATTTCGCAATACGTCCTGCTCGACGACAACGCCACGCAGGAGCAGAAGGCGCAGTTCCCGCTGCGCGAGGCATCCATACAGGTCTCGGAGATTCCGGGCAAACCCGGCGCGTATCGTTCGGTCGCCTTCCTGCGTCCGCACTTCCAGCTGGACGAGCTGTCGATCTCTTTGCGTCTTGTTGCTGACCTGCCGAAACCGGCAAATTCATAAATGAAGTCAGTATGCCCGGGCAGGTCGTCCGGGCTGACTGTCAAAACCACCTCTTTGGGGAGTCGATGAGTTATGAAGGACATCTATTTAAAATTCGGCAATCCGGCGATCAAGGGCGAGTCCGCCGATAAGGATCACCAGGGCTGGATCGAAATCGATTCGTGGAATCACTCGATCACGCAACCGCGTTCGGCAACGGCTTCGACAGCCGGCGGCCATACGGCGGAGCGCTGCGAGCATGGCGACATGGTCTTCACCAAAGACATCGACGTGGTTAGCCCGCTGCTGTATCAACACGCTTCGGGCGGCACGACGTTCGACGAGGTGACGGTCGACTTCATGCGCTCGGACGGCGAAGGCAACCGCATCAAGTATCTGGAAGTGAAGCTGAAGTACGTGATCATCTCGAGCGTGGCGCCGAGCGTGGGTTCGCCCACGGTCACCACCGGCACGAGCGACGCGCCGGGCGTGTCGCTGCCGAACGAGCAGTTCTCGCTGAAGTACGCGGCGGTGCAGTGGAAGTACACGCAGCAGAAGATCGGCGGCAATCAGGGTGGTAACGCGCAGGGCGCGTGGAGCCTGACGAAGAACGACAAGACATACGCAGTCTGATGGGCGGCGCGGCGTCCGTACTCGACCCGCGGACGCCGCGCGGCGTTTTGCAGCACTTCTTCGGCACCTGATGAAACGATTCGAACCGAGCTTCCTCGACAAGCTGTTCGACGACGAACCGCATTTGCCGGCTTCTCCGGCGATGCGGCAATTGTCGCTGGAAGAGCTGAAGGCAACCGTGGCGCGCGACGTCGAGGCGATTCTGAATACGCGGATCGCCCTGACCGAACACGAACTGGCCGCGCTGCCCGAGTGTCAGCGTTCGGTGTTGACGTATGGTCTGAACGACTTCGCGGGCCTGAGCCTCGCGAGCCATTATGACCGTACCTTCATCTGCAAATCGATTCAGCAGGCCATCGCGCGGCACGAGCCGCGCCTGAAGCAGGTTGCAGTCACGCTCGAACTGAACGAACAATCCACCAACGCGCTGAATTTTGCCATTCAGGCGCTGCTGGTCGTGCATCCGGCGGAAGAACCGGTGAGTTTCGACGCGATGCTGCAACCATCGACGTTGCAGTATTCCGTATCGCGCGCCCGCGCGAAGCTTTAAAACCAGCTTGCTGGCCGCCGTCACGCGCCACGGCGGCGTGGAAGTGTCAGGTCCGGGGATAGGTTGATGGAAGAACTGCTGCCGTATTACGAGCGCGAACTGGCATTCCTGCGGCGCTACTCGAACGATTTCGCCAATCGTTATCCGAAGATCGCCGCACGGCTGGCGATGTCCGGTGAGCATTGCGAAGATCCGCACGTGGAGCGGATGATCGAGTCGTTCGCGCTGCTCGGCGCACGTATCAACAAGAAGCTCGACGACGATTACCCCGAATTCACCGAAGCCCTGCTGGAAGTGCTGTATCCGCATTATCTGCGGCCGTTTCCCTCGTGTTCGATTGCGCAGCTCGGCACCTCGGGCGCGTTCGCGCATCTGACCGAGCCGGCCACCATCGAGCGCGGCACCGAACTGAAATCGCGGGCGATTCGCGGCGTGCAATGCCGCTTTCGCACCGCCTACGACGTGACGCTGGCGCCGCTCCGCATCTCGGAGGCGAAGTACACCTCGGTGGCGATGGCGCCGAGCGCGACCGTGCTGCCCGGCAATGCCTCGGCGATCGTCTCGATCACGTTCGAATCGACCGCGGCGCAACTCGATCTGGGCGCGCTGAAGCTCGGCAATCTACGCACGCATCTGCACGGCGAACAGTCGTTTATCGCGGGCCTGACCGACTGCCTGTTTGTCAACGCGCTGGCCAGCTATGTGGAGGCCGACCGCTGCGGCGTGTGGACCGCGCTGCGCAATTCTCCGCTCGCGCAGGCCGGTTTCGACGAAGCGGACGCGTTGATCGATTATCCGGCCAAGTCGCATCCGGCGTATCGGCTGCTCACGGAATACTTTGCGTTCCCCGACAAATTCAATTTCGTCGACTTCGATCTGGCCGCGATGACGCGTGCGAGCGGTCGTTGCAGCCGTCTGACGCTGCACGTCGTGCTCAAGGATGTGCGCAGCGACTCGCACGTCGCACGTCTGCTCGATTCGTTGTCGGCGCAGCATTTCCGGCTGTTTTGCACGCCGGTGGTGAACCTGTTCAAACAGCACGGCGAGCCGATCCGTCTGACGCATCAGGCCGTTTCGTATCCGGTGATTGCCGAAGCGCGGCGCGCTTTTGCCTACGACGTCTATTCGATCGACTCGGTCAAGCTCGTCAGGCAGCAGGCGCATGAAGAATCGGTGATCGAATTCAGGCCGTTTTACTCGCTGCATCACGGCGAAAAACAGCGCGCCGGACATTACTGGTTCGCGCGCCGCAACGACTGGGTGGCGCAGAAAAGCCCCGGCTATGAAACGGAAATCTCGATCGTCGATATCGACTTCGAACCAGCCGCGCCGCAAACCGATACGCTGAGTCTCGAGCTGACCTGTACCAATCGCGATCTGCCGGCGGGACTCGCCATGGGTCTCGAAGGCGGCGATCTGTTCCTCGAAGGCGGCTCATTGACCGGCAATATTTCGATGCTGCGCCGGCCCACGCCGAGCGTGCGCTTCGAACGCGGTCGTGCGGTGCATTGGCGGCTGATTTCGCATCTGGCGCTCAATCACGTCTCGCTTGCCAGCAGCGGGCTCGCCGCGCTCAAGGAAATGCTGGTGCTGTACGACGTGCGGCGCACGGCGGTGTCGGCGCGGCATATCGACGGGCTGGTGGGCATCGAGCAGCGCGCGGCGGTGCAATGGCTGCCCGGCAAACCGTTTGCCACCTTCGTGCGTGGCATGGAAATTCGCCTGACGATCGACGAGGACCATTTCGTAGGCACGAGCCTCGCATCGTTCGTGCGCGTGATCGACACGTTTTTTGGGCTGTACGTGCATCTGAACAGCTTTGTGCAACTGGTCGTCGTGTCGAAGCGCACCGGCGAGGAGATCCTGCGATGCAAACCCCGCAGCGGCGAATCGATCCTGGCGTAATCGGGCAACTGCTCGACGAGCCGCATCGTTTCCAGTTTTTTCAGGCGGTGCGAATCCTCGAGAAGTGGTTCGCCACAAATAACTCCACTCGTCCCGGCGAAATCGTCGCGCAGCGAATCGCGTTTCGTAACACACTCTCGCTCGGCTTTCCGCCCAGCGAGATTCAGGGCGCGCAGTCCTACGACGATCAGGGCGCGGCGCTCAAGGACAAGCCGCAGCGCGACAGCGCAGTCGAAGACGGCACGCTTGGCAAGGTCGACATCACGCCGGCGTTTTTCGGGCTGCTGGGCGGGCAGGGCGCGCTGCCGCTGCATTACACCGAGCAGATCATCGCACGTGAGCAGTTGCGACGCGACCGGGCGGCGCGCGAATTCTTCGACGTTTTCTCGAATCGTGCGACCGCGCTGTTTTACTCGGCGTGGAAAAAATACCGGCTGCCGTTTCACTACGAACTGGATCGTGACGAGCGCTATCTGCCGTTGTTGCTGGCGCTTGCCGGCGTCGCGGATGCCGACACGCGCGGCACTCTGCAACAGGGCGACGGCGCGCTGTTCGACGAAGCGATTGCGGGCTACGCGCTGGCGGCGCGGCATCGGCCGGTGTCGGCTGCATATTTGCAGCGCACGTTGTCCGAATACTTCGAAGTGCCAGTGCGTGTCGATCAGTTTGTCGGCAAATGGTACGACGTGCCGCACGATCAGTTGACGGTGCTCGGCAGCGTCAACGCCACGCTGGGCGCGACCGCGCTCGCGGGCGAGCGGGTCTGGCAGCGCGACATGCGGGCGCGCCTCGTGATCGGTCCGCTCGACAAAAAGGACTACGAAGCATTTCTTCCGGGTGCCGAGCGCGCCATTGCGCTGGAACGGATGCTCACGCTGCTCGCCGGCGTCACGCTCGAATACGAAGTCTCGCTGGTGCTGCGCCGCGCGGAAGTGGGCCCGATCCAGCTCGGCCGGGGCGCACGGCTCGGCTGGGATGCGTTTCTGTGCACTCACGAGGCCGAGCGCGACCGCGCGGATGCGCGTTATGAACTGCACGTCATCCACTGAATCCGGCAAGACCACACGACGTCACGATACGAACAGGACCTGGACCGCACGACATGAGCACGCCCCTCAAGACCCTGATTGCGAAACTGAACCCGACCTGCCGCCAGGCCACCGAGCGGGCCGCCAGCAACTGCCTGTCACGCGGTCACTACGAGGTGGATCTCGAGCATCTGTTTCTGGCCTTGCTCGACGAGCCGGCAGGCGACGTGTCGCTCGTGCTGCGCGCGAGCCGCATCGATGCGCATGCGTTGCGTGCGGACCTCGAACGCGAATTGCAGCGGCTGAAAACCGGCAATACACGCACGCCGGTGTTTTCCGTGCATCTGATCGCGCTATTCGAGCAGGCGTGGCTGGTGGCGTCGCTCGACTCGCAGATTGGCCGCATCCGTTCGGGACATCTGCTGCTGGCCCTGCTGAGCGCGCCGGATCTGGCGCAGTTTGCACAGCGCATGTCGCCCTTGTTGCGCGAAGTGCGGCTGACCGATCTCAAGCATAAGTTCGATGAACTGACGGTCGGTTCATGCGAAGCGGAACGCAGTCATGCGACGGGAGCCGATGACAGCGGCGACGCCGCAGCCGATCCACAGCAATCCGCGCAGACCGGCGGCCCGTCCAGAACGCCCGCGCTCGACACGTACACGACCAACCTGACGCAGCGCGCCCGCGACGGCCATATCGATCCGGTGATCGGCCGCGAGGCGGAGATTCGCCAGACCATCGACATCCTGATGCGCCGCCGCCAGAACAATCCGATCATGACGGGCGAAGCGGGCGTCGGCAAAACGGCGGTGGTCGAAGGGCTGGCTTTGCGCATCGCCGCCGAGGATGTGCCCGCACCGCTCAAAGGCGTGGCCTTGCACGTGCTGGATATGGGCCTGTTGCAGGCGGGTGCAAGCGTCAAGGGTGAATTCGAAAACCGCCTCAAAAACGTAATCGACGAGGTCAAGAAGAGCGCGCATCCGATCATTCTGTTCATCGACGAGGCGCATACGATCATCGGCGCGGGCGGCCAGGCCGGACAGAACGATGCGGCGAACCTGCTGAAGCCGGCGCTCGCACGCGGCGAATTGCGCACGATTGCCGCGACCACCTGGAGCGAATACAAGAAATACTTCGAAAAAGACGCGGCGCTCGCGCGGCGTTTTCAGGTGGTGAAGATCGAAGAGCCGAACGAGCTGCTGGCGGCGTCCATGTTGCGCGGCATGGCGGCGCTGATGGAGCGGCATTTCAACGTGCGCGTGCTGGACAATGCCATTACCGAAGCCGTGCGCCTGTCGCATCGCTATATCAGCGGGCGTCAGTTGCCGGACAAGGCAATCAGCGTGCTCGATACGGCCTGCGCGAAAGTGGCGTTGGCGCATAGCTCGACGCCGGCTGCGATCGACGATGCGAAGAAGCGTATCGAACGCATCGACGCCGAAGTGGCCGCGCTCGAGCGGGAAGTCGCGAGCGGTGCGGTCCACGAGGAGCGTCTTGCCGAATTGCGCGGCCTGCGCGAAACGGACGTCGCGACCTTGGCCGTCAATGAAGCGCGCTACGACAAGGAGCGCGCGCTCGTGTCGGAGATCGGCGAACTGCGCGGGCAGATCGACGCGGCGCGCGGCCGCAGCGCCGATGCCGAACAGGCTGAAAAAGCGGCGTCGGCGCGTGAGACGCTCGCCATGCGCGTGAGCGAATTGCACGCCCTGCAAGGCGCTCAGCCGATGGTGCCGCTGCAGGTCGACGGCCATGTGGTGGCCGAGATCGTCGCCTCGTGGACGGGGATTCCGCTTGGCCGCATGGTCAAGGACGAAATTCAGACCGTGCTGAACCTGCAGCCGCTGCTCGCCGCGCGCGTGATCGGCCAGGACCATGCACTCGACGCGATCGCGCAGCGCGTGCGTACCGCGAGCGCGAATCTCGAAGACCCGAACAAGCCGCGCGGCGTATTCATGTTCGTCGGCCCGTCGGGGGTGGGCAAAACCGAAACGGCGCTGGCGCTCGCCGACATCCTGTACGGCGGCGAACGCAAGATGGTCACCATCAACATGAGCGAGTATCAGGAGGCGCATAGCGTGTCGGGGCTCAAGGGCTCGCCGCCGGGTTACGTCGGTTATGGCGAGGGCGGCGTGCTGACCGAAGCGGTGCGGCGCAATCCGTATTCCGTCGTGCTGCTCGATGAAGTCGAAAAGGCCCATCCGGACGTGCTGGAAATGTTCTTCCAGGTGTTCGACAAAGGCACCATGGACGACGCCGAAGGCCGCGAGATCGACTTCCGCAATACCCTGATCATCCTGACCTCGAACGTCGGCTCGCAAGCAGTGATGCAGGCCTGTCTCAACAAGAGCGAAGAAGAGTTGCCGAGCGCCGACGAACTGGCCGAAACGTTGCGGCCGCAACTATACAAGGCGTTCAAGCCGGCGTTCCTCGGTCGCATGAAGGTGGTGCCGTACTATCCGATTTCCGACGACGTGCTGGCGGAAATCATCGAACTGAAGCTGGAACGGATTCGCCGGCGCATCGAGTCGAATCACAAGGCGGTGTTCGAATGGGACGAATCGCTGGTGGATGCGGTGCTGGCGCGTTGTACCGAAGTGGATTCGGGTGCGCGCAACGTCGATCACATTCTTAACGGCACGCTGTTGCCCGAAGTAGCGCAACAGGTGCTGGAACGGATCGCGGACGGCACGGCGCTCCAACGGATTGCCGTGCGCGCGAGCGAGGCCGGTGAATTCGAATACACGGTTGTGTGAAGCGTTTGAATCGTCGAAGGCGGGCGAATCGCCCGGCCTGTTTTAACGCCTGAAGCCAGGCACTCACTGCATTTCAGCCATGCTCATGCCCGCTAACATCAACACGCTGCTGGAACCGATTAGCGAAACCTCGCCCTGCGGCGACGACCTGCTGTTCTCCGCCGACTTCGACGCGATCCAGCATGCGCGGCGCTTCGACGACCCGTCGCTCGATCAGGGCGACTGGGTCACCGAGATCAAGGAAGCCGACTGGCCGTTCGTGGTCGAACGAAGCACGAGCCTGCTCAAGACGCAAACGAAAGACTTGCGGCTCGCGGTATGGCTCACGGAAGGCCTCGCCATCGAAGACGGCGTGGTGGGTCTGACCGACGGCTACAAACTGATCACAGGGCTTTCGCAGCGTTTCTGGGACCATCTGCACCCGTTGCCCGAGGGCGACGGCGCGGAGTACCGCCTCGGCAATGTCGCGTGGCTGATGGGGCGCACAGCCGAGCTGTTGCGGGCCATGCCGCTGACCGCGGCGCCGGGCAATCTCTACAGCACCGTCGATTGGGAAGTGGCGACCCACGTCGCCCAGGCCATCAAACGCGACCCCGATCACGCAGACGATATCGCGCGCGGCAAGCCGTCCATCGATCAGATCGAGGCGTCCAGACGCGTGAGCCCGGTGGCGTTCTACGCCGGCTTGCTGGCGGATCTGAAGGCCTTCGAAGCGGCCATGCTGGCGCTCGAACAGGAGCTGGACCACCGCGCGGGCGATGCCGCGCCGAGCTTTCGCCAGGCGAAGGACGCGTATGAAGGGGTATTCCGGCTCGCCGAGCGCTTTGCCCGCGAACTTGGCGTCACGGCCGAGACGGTGGCGAAAGCGGAGAAGCCGGAAGCCGTCGAGCGCGCCGAGCCCAGTTTCAGGAACTCACCGCAACGGGAGGAACCCGTGTTGACGACCGTATCGAGCAATCCGCAGGTGGGCGTTGCAGGCATCCAGAATCGTGCGCAAGCGGTGGCGCAACTGCGCGCCGTGGCGAAGTTCTTTCGCAGCACGGAGCCGCATAGTCCGGCGGCGTATCTGGCCGACAAGGCCGCGGAATGGGCGGAGATGCCGCTGCATCAATGGCTCTCGACCGTCGTCAAGGACGATGGCTCGCTTGCGCATATCCGCGAGTTGCTGGGTGTGAAGCCCGACGAGAGCAATTGAAGTTTTTATTTCAGACCGGCCGAGACAGGCCAAAGCGGGCCTGGCCGCAAAACGCTGCCCGTAGTGGGTTTCATCCAATCACCCTAAAGATATCTCCTTGGGCTGCCGTTATAGGTTGTAGCCCAAGAGCCTCACTTTACTGATGCCTTGCGGTTCGGCAAGGAACAGAAAAGCGAGGAGGGGGGATGTTCACCGCAGTTGCTTCATCGAAGGGCCAGGGTTCGCGTCTTACGCTGGTAGCGCTAATTGGCGTTCTGGCCGGTTGCAGCGATGGCATTTCGCAGTCTGACGTGCAATTCGTGACCTCGGCAATGCCGCCGCAGTTCACGTCATTCCGCATGTATCACACGGCGCCCGACAACGCCGCACCTTTCGGCAACTCGGGGTCTCACGGACCGGTACGGCTGCAGCAGGGTTGCGAGGCGATCCTGCATCTGCCGGGCGGCGACAAACGCGAATCGGTGATCCTCGATAGCGGCGCCGATGATTCGTTCGATCTCGACGCCATTCGTACCGCCGACGGCTGGAACGTCAGTTCCGATGGTCTCTCGCCACCGGCCGACAATCCGGTCGCGTTTCGGACGCAATTCACCAACTGCGTCAGCGCGATCCAGGACAAGTATCAGGCCGAGCCGGATAAGGCGCCGTTTTCGGGGCCGGAGGTATTGAAGTAGGGGCGTGGTTGCCGCCGGATGCACGCCCAATTGAGGGTGGGAACGCGGTGCTATGATAGGCGGACCCCAACCCGCTGATTCGTGCCTTAAAAGAAACGTGATGGCTTCCCAAACCGCGGCGCTCCTGCAAGCAATCGATGCCGACAAGGCCAGGCTGGATGCCGTGCGTCCGATGCCCGCACACACGCTGGCGTCGTTGCGCGAAAAACTGATGCTGGAATGGACCTATCACTCGAACGCCATCGAGGGCAATACGCTCACGTTGCGTGAGACCAAGGTCGTGTTAGAAGGCATTACGGTCGGCGGAAAGTCGCTGCGCGAACACTTCGAGGCCACGAATCACCGTGACGCCATTCTGTATGTCGAATCGATTGTGGCGAAGAACGAGGCGTTGAGCGAATGGCAGATCCGCAATATTCACAACCTCGTACTCAAGGGCATCGACCAGACCGAAGCAGGCCGCTACCGTCAGGAAAATGTCGTGATTGCCGGCGCGAGCACCACGCCGCCCGACTTTCTGCATTTGCCCGAGGAAATGCGCGCGTTGATCGAATGGCACGAGCAGGCTAACGCGCTGCATCCCGTCGAGGGTGCGGCGGAACTTCACACGCGCTTCGTCAAGATTCATCCGTTCGTGGACGGCAATGGTCGCACCGGTCGCCTGCTTCTCAACTTCGAGTTGATGAAAGCCGGCTATCCTCCGGCGATCATCCAGAAAGAAGACCGGCTGGCCTACTACGACTCGCTCGACGAGGCGTGCGTGAGCGGCGACTACACGGGTATCACGCAGTTGGTGGCGAACGCGGTGCAACGCTCGCTTGCCGCTTACCTCAGCGTTTTAGGGCTGAATCACTAGCCCCAGCGGGTTTTACGACACCCCTCAGGTCCCGCTCGTCCCCAACCCCGCCCGAAACTCGATCCGCCGGTTCCTTGCCTTGCCGTCATTGGTATCGTTGGACGCGATCGGCTGATCCGGCCCGACGCCCGTCGTCGACAACTGCTGCGGCGGGATGCCCCTGGACACCAGGTAGCCCTTGACCGCATCCGCGCGCGCCTGGCTTAGCGCGATATTCGAGGTGCGGTTGCCGGAGTTATCGGTGTGGCCGATGATCGCGACGGTGTTGTTGGTCATCTTCGCCAGCACCGCCGCCATCTGATCGAGAATGGCCTTGCCTTGCGGCGTGAGCGTCGCGCTGCCGGTTTCGAATTCGATCGTGCGGTTCGCCAGCGTCTGGTCGAGCAGGCCCTGTTGCGACGCGCTCACGCGCAGGCCGTTCTTGATCGTGTAGGTCGGATTTAGCGAGTTCGCCATATCGCTCGCCAGTTGCTGACGCTGCGCCTCGTTGCTCACTTCGCCCTTGACATCGACCTCGGTGCCGTCGATTTTCAACTGCCCCTTGCTGATCTGCTTCAACTGCGGGCCGATCAGCTTCTGCACATTGGTACCCCAGTTCGGCGGCGTCGCCACGTCGGCGACTTCGATCTGATCGACCACATTGGCCGCGCCGTATGTGTCGCGCAGTCGTTGCAGCACGGCCGCCTTGGTGGCCTCGTCCGGCACCTTGCCGCCCACCACCACCTGGCCCGGCGTCGCGTTGGCCGGCGCGGGCATCTGCGAGACCGCGCCGGTGGCGCCACGGCTCACCGTGTTGGGCGCCGCCGGCGTCGCGTTGCTGGCGGACGGTCCCGGCGGCAGGACGGTCGTATGAATCGACGTGCTGCTATTGTCGACCGGCGTGACGTTCGCCGGCCCGGCGTTGTCGGCGCGCGCGAGGCCGCTGAACAGCAAGGCGCCGAGCAAGGCCGCGGCGGGCGCGATGTGCCGCAAGCGCGCCGGCAATGGTGACGTCATCAGACGATCAGGGCTGCTTGACATCGCCTCACTCCCCGGAAAACGCTTCGCGGAACGTGTCGATACTGACGCGCAGCGACAGTTGCGGTTGATCGAGGTAACTGACGAGCTTGCTGATCCCATGGTCGTTTTGTGCATGTTCGTCGATCCATTCGGGATCGTCGATATCGATGTTATGTGCGGCGTAGGCCTGCGGATCGACCACGCTATGCAGCGTCTTCGCCGAGGCGCCGTTAAAGCCGATCACGAGCCGCTCGCGCTGCGCGATCGTGCCGATGAAAATGGCCAGTTCGAAATCGGCCTGCGATACGAATGGGGCGATCAGTTCGAGCCAGAACGCGGCAACAAGCGTGCGATAAAACGGATCGTTCGGCAGCGGCAAGGTCAGACCGCGTTCGAGATGCGACGAGCCGCTCGTCATCACCGGCTTGAGCAGCGAGCCAAGCGCCAGCATGGCGCCGCGCAGCCGCACCGGATGGCCGCTTGCCAGCAGCATCTGTTCGAGACCGGCGAGCGTCTGGTGTTCGACGAAATCGTTGAAGGTGCCGTCATGCGGGTTGCCCGGACCGCCGCCTACTTCGATCGGCACCTGTGTGTCGCCGAGAGCCTGCAGGGCGCCTGCGGGCTCGCTGGCGGCCAGCAGCGGCCGCATTTGCGCCGCCACCCGCGACCACAGCCGCGCGAACGCGAGCGGACTGCGCGCGAGGAACGTCAGCGGCTTTTCGACTTCCAGCGCGGTAGCGGCCAGGAACGGAAAGCGCCGCGACGACTGATCGTGACTCGCCACCATATGCCCGGCAATCGCCAGCTTGCTGCGCGAGCCGAGGAACGCGAAGTGCATCGGCCGCGCGCCTTCGTAGACGATCTTCCAGCGCGGGTCGTCGGCAAGCAGTTCCATGGCCTCGGCGATCCAGCGGTCGAGCGTCTGCAGCAACTGCGGGTTATGCGCGCTTTTGACGAAGTCGCCGCGCGACGGAATCTTGCCGAAATAGGCGATTTGCGCCTGGACGGTCTGCGTCATTGCGCGCTCCCTGAGTTCGAGTTCGCAGCCATGGCGGCGCCCGGATTCGCTTGCATGGCAGCGGAGCCGTTGGCGGAGGCCGGCACGGGCGAGCCGCCCGCGCCTGAGCCCGCGGAACCCGCCGCGCCAGCCGCGCCCGAAGCGCCGGTCTGCGTGGCATTGACCGAATTCGCCGCCGCGCTCACATCCGCCACCGACGATGGCAGATGCAGGCCACGCAGGCTCTGCTGCTGCGGCGCGTCGCTGCCGCCGCCGCCCGAAGCCTGCGAGGTGCTGATGATGCGCATGCTCACCGCCACGGTCACATTGCCTTGCGTCCACGACAGATCGAAGGTGCCGTCCGGTTGACGCTTGCGTTGCGCCGAGTTGATCAGCTTCTCCAGACCGTAGCGGCCCGGCTCGTTGACGAGCTGAATCGTGCGGCCGTCGAAGGTGGTCGCGGATAGCGTCGCACCCGGCGAGCCGGACGGATTCGGCCAGACGAAGTTGGTCCACTGCGGCGGCGTGTTGCGGTAGCGCAGTTGCTGGCCGTCGATCGCGAGGGTGTACTCGGTCGTGCCGGTGGTCGGCTGCGGCAGGATCTGGAACACCGTCTGCGGTTCCGCCGAGCCGCCGCCCTGAGCGCCGCCGCCTGCGGCGCCGCCCGAAAGCGGGGCCACCCAGCGCGCGAAGCCGCTCGTGAACTCCGGCGTGAGCGCGAGGCCCATATCGCCCCAGGTGCGCGCGGTCAGCGTATCGCCGCGGCGCACGGCGAGCGGCCCGAGCGTGGTGCCGACAAACTTCGCCACCGAACCGTCCGGGCCGAACACCTGGGCGATTTCATTCGCGCCGGCTTCGACCTTGGCGTCGGCCGCAAACGGATACTTGCTGGCGAGCGATCCCTGGAACGGCTGGTACACCTGGGCGTTCCACACCTTGTTGACTTCGACGCTGGCCGGCTGAATCACCACGGCGAATGCCTGCATCAGCGGGCGCACCAGCAGCGGCCGCAGCCCCTTGCGTTGCGAATCGGTGAGGCCGGTGAGCATCTGTTCGTCGACATACTTCAGCGAATCGGCCAGTTCCGAGCCGTTGCCGTCGAGCGTCTGCTGCATCAATTCGCGCGCGCCCGGTCCCGGGTCGCCCTGGTTCTTGATGACGTTAAAGCGCGTGCGCACCTTCGACAGCGTGTCCATATAGCCCTGCAGCATCGAGCCGTTGTCCCCCTTGGCGACGATGCGCCCGAGGCCGGCGAATTCCACGCCGATCGGACCCATCGGCAGATCGACCGGATTGCCGTTGATATCGATGTTCGCCGTGACCGGCGCCGCTTGCGTATGCGACGAGAACCATTGTCTGAACCAGCCTGTCACGCCGTTTTGCACGCCCCTGGCGGCGGCGCCGGCGAACGACGGGTTGTCCCACGAGGTCTGGTCGTAAGCGGTCTGCAGCACCTTGCGGATCGGTGAATCCTGCGGGTCGCCGAGGCGGTTCATGGCGTCGACGGCCTGGCTGAAGGTGCCGAAGTTCTGCACCGCGATGCCTTGCATGAACTTCTGCCAGTGCATTGCGTACTCGGTCTTGTACATCGAGACCAGCGCCTTCTGGATCTGCTCCGGGCTGCCTTCGAGCGTCAGGTCGTCATGCGCCGAGGTGTTGAGCACCCAGTCCTTGGCCTGCAGTTCCTTGGTGGCGGCGTCGCGAATCGCCGGCTGCACGTATTCGAACCATGCGTCGCGTGTGAAGGTGCCGGGAATCGCATAGCTGCCCGCCACCAGCGCCGTGTTGTTGTCGCCGACGATGCGCGCAATCGTCATCGGCGCGAAGCGGGTCGAGGCGCGCGCCTTGATCTCTTCATAGACACGCTGACGGGCCGGCATGCCGCGCACCACGCGGCGCAGGTTTTCGCGCGTCTGATCGACCAGCGAGAGGTTCTGGTCGATCATCGGCCAGTCGTCGTCCGAGACGCGCGACAGGTAGAAGGTGATCATGCGCTCGGCGCTGCGGATCATCTCGTCGCGCGGCATGTTGCCCCGGTTGGTTTCGAGCCAGCCGCGCCAGAAGCGCGCCACCTGATCGGTCAGGTGGGCCGTTTCGACGTGACGCTTGTCGCCCAGCATCAGATAGGTCTTGAGCGCGTTGTAGGCGTCTTCCACGTTAGTGGGGGAGGCGTCGCTATACAGGCCGCCCTGGCTTGCCGCCACCATGGCCGAGCCCTTGGTGGACACCGGCACCGCGCCGGAGTCCGGTGCGTGCGTCATCGGCGCAAGCTGGTCCGGATGGGCGTTGACGTCTTTCAGGAAGCCTTCGAGATTCTGCGCGACTGGGTCGAGCATGATCTGCTTCACGCCGTTGTAATACTCGGTCAGCAGATGCTGTTCGAGACGGTCGCCCTGATACAGCCCAAGCGAAACGGCGAGCGGCCGGTCGCGGCGGAACTGTTCGAGCTGGTCGATGCGGTCCTCGAGAATATCCATCGCCTGCAGGCGCGATTGCAGGTCGTTGCGGTTCTGCTGCAGACGGACCACGTTATCGAGGTCGGCCTGCACGTTCGCGGCGAGCTGCTGGTTGTTGACGGTCGACCAGGTCCAGCCGCCGAGCGCCAGCGCCAGCACGGCGACGAAGGCGAAGAAAGTCCCATAACGCATACGCGTTTTGGCGGGACTCGCGAACTGCTTGACCGTCTGCCGGTCGGCAAAGATCACCTTGGAGAACAGGTCGCGCAGGAAAAAGCCGTTCTTCGAAAAGGCGCTTTGCGGCTTGGGAAGCGTGTCGCCGTCGAGCCCAAAGCGATTGGCGATGCGATGCGCCGCCGCGCTATTGGTCTCGCCTTCCTGCAGCGCGCTCGTGAAGTAGAAGCCGCGAAAAATCGGCTTGTACTGGAAGGGATTGGTTTCGAACAGCGTGGCGAGGAACGAGCGCAGCGCCGGCTTGATGGTGGAGAACTCCAGCGGGAAGCTCAGTTGTCCGGGCGAGAGCTTGTTGCCGCGGCTGATCGACATCTGCGCCACGCTGATCTCTTTCAGGCCTTCGTAAAGCTCTTCAAAACGCTCGTCGAACAGACCGACCACATCGCGCTTCTCGTCCGGCTCGTAGGGCAGGGTGGCGCCCCAGACGCGGTCGTACTCGTGGCGCTCGCTGCCGCTGAAGAATTCGGTGAAGCCGGTGATCAGGTCGGTCTTGGTGAACATCACGTACACCGGCGCGAACACTTCGAGCTTCTCGGTGAGTTCCTGTACGCGCTGGCGCAGATTTTTTGCCAGGTTGATGGCGAACTCGGGGCGGCTGCCGGTCAGCTCGGCAATGCTCGCGGTGACGATAATGCCGTTGATCGGCGCCTTCGGGCGGTGACGCTTGAGCAGGCCGAGGAAGCCGAGCCATTCGGTGCGGTCTTCCTCGTGCACCGAGTAACGCCCGGCCGTGTCGAGCAGAATGCCTTCGGTGGTGAAAAACCAGTCGCAGTTACGCGTGCCGCCGATGCCGTGAATCACCGCGTTGTTCTTGTCGGCGAACGGAAACTGCAGGCCCGAGTTCAGCACGGCGCTGCTTTTGCCCGCCGCCGGATTGCCGATCACGATGTACCACGGCAGCTCGTATAGCGCCGCGCCGCCCGAGACCTGACCGATCTTCGAGGTCTTGATGGTCTTCACCGCGTCGACGAGGCGCGTGCGCAGCGCGTCGAGTTCCGCCTGGCGCGCGGGCGTCGCCGCCGCAGCGGCCTCGGTCTGTTTTTCGGCCTGCTGTTCGAGCATGTCGCCGAGCTTGCGGTTGGCGCGCCGCGCTGCCAGCCGGCGAATCAGCCAGACGATGAGCCACAGCACCAGCACGACGCCCAGCGCGATGGCCGGCCAGATCGGGTCGATCTGCAAGGTATCCGCCGCGATGAACAGCACGGCAGCGAGCGCGAGCACCCCGATGATCGAGAGCGTGCGAGGGTGGGTCAACCCGTTGAGGAAGCGTTGCATAAGCCGTTCAGGTCTGAATGTTATGGGTAGCGTGCGGCAGGACGTCCAGCGCTGCGTGCGCGTCTAGCGTGCCGGTCATCTGTTTCGGGTTGGTGTCGATTCGCGATGCTCGCCGCATGACGGGCGAAGCGAGCGGCGCGCGCCGCATGGGCGCGCCTGCGGCTCCGGGGATGGGGCCGCGCCTGCAAAAGGGGCGTGGTAATGACCGTGCCGCCCCAATCGGTCTTGCCGGCGGGAAAAATAAATGAACGCCCCATGCCAACCCCATTATTTGCCGCTTTGCGCCATTTAATGCCGCCCGATTACGAAACCGGGCTTGTGATATTCGACGTGCCCCAGATCCATCAATTTCCAGCGGCCTCCCCACACCAGACCGACCTGTTCGGCGGTCTGTCCGTATAACTGGTAGCCGCGCATGGCCCAGGGATCTTTTTCTGAAATGACGAGCTTGCCGTCACGCAAAAATGCATTGTCAGCGGCGAGCCCGTATTGGTGATAGCTCTGAAACGCTGCGGCATTGGTGACGTTTCCTCCTAATTGCGCCAGCCGGTTTTGCCGCTCCGGACTGCGATAGCCTTCAAGTAAAGCCATTTCATAGCCGTATTGTTCGTGCATGATTTTGTAGACGAGCAATAAACGGGTTCTGAAGTCGGCATCGAGCAAATTCCAGTCGCGGCTCGCATCCTGTAGCGCGGGGCGGACCTGCTCCACTTCCTGCGTTGCAAAAGCCTCCGGCGGCAAGGCTGGCGGCGGGACGAGCTGCTCGCCATTCAATAGCGCGGCGATTTTTTCGTCGGGTACTCTTACTGTGTCGTCGTATTGGAATAACTGCCGACCGCGTAATGCGATCGCGACCAATGGCGGCGTCGCAAGAATACCTGCGGTCGTTAAAATCAGCAAGCGCCGCTTTACGAGTAAATTTTGCATATCAACTACAGTTGATTGCGAAATTTTTGCCGAGCGACTTAATTGGCCGAGTGCCGCCGATGCGCTAATAGATGCATTGCGCATAAAGCGTCTGTGCAAATCGCGCACAATGTTAAATATTGAAGATCGAACCGGCGGCAATAGCAGTACAGCCGCGATCAGCACGGCAATGGCGAAATAGGTGATGAGTACGACGGCAATCAAAGGTAACCCCGGAAAATTGGAAACAATTGTATTTTGTAATGCTTGCTCTTAGAATCAGGCCTGCTCGAAGTCGAGCCGAAACGGTATTATCACGGCGAAATAAACCAGGATTCAATGAGACAGTGAATGAGTGCGCCGGACAGCTCGAATTCCAAAGCCCCGCCTAGCCTGCTGGCCGATCCGGCAAAGGGCCCGCAAGCCAATCAGGCGAAAGGTTCACCCGCCAGCGGCTCGCGGATTCTCGCGGATCTCGAAGGCCGCGTTGCGCCGCCCACCGACAAGCCACGCCGCGCGAAAGCACCCATGGTGCTGGTGGCGTTGCTGGTCGTGGCCGCCGGTAGCTGGGGCGCATGGCACCTGCAGCAGCGCGGCGCCGGCGGGCGGCCCATGGTCGCCGCCACGCAATCGCTTGCTGCGACGCAGATGGCCGCAGCACCCGTGAGCGGCAGTGCTGCCCAGGCGGCGGCCAAAGTGGCGGCAGCGTCGGTAGCGTCGGCCGCAGTGGCTTCGGTTCCGCAAGCGGCCACTATCGTCGCGGACGATAGCGAAAACAAGGACTCCAAACCATCGTTCGATGCGGCTGCATCGGCGGCGAACGGGCTGGACGACAACCGTCTATCGCGTGCGCTGGCGAACGGCGCCGACATGGGCGCTGCGTCTGCCGCGTCTGCCGCGCCGACGGTAAATGCAAAGAGCGTGAAGCCGCCGGTGACGGCATCGGCGGCGAGTCATACGCATCATGAGCACGAGCATGAAACGGCGAGCGCAGGCGCGCACGCGAAGCATGAAACGCCCGCCGCCCATCATGCAAATCAGACTGCGGTTGCGCAGGCGAAGAAGGACAAGCCGCACCCGGCGAGTAACGGCGCCACCTCGAAGGACGACCCGGATGCCGACCTGCTGGCTGCGCTGGTGGCGCGCACCAAGCCGGCCGACACCAAAGGCGCGACTACCAAAGTGAGTGCGAATACCGGCGATGCGAAACTGGCCGAACGTGTCAAGGAATGCGGCACGCGCGGCTTCTTTGAAGACCAGCTTTGCCGCTGGCGTGTTTGCGACGGCCACTGGGGTAAAGACCCTTCCTGCCCAGGAACTGCGCAGAAGCAGCCGCAACCGTAACGCCCTGAATTGCGGCCGGTCTCACGCTCACGCGTGCAACCCGCCGCGCAGCAACTGCCGCACGCGCGACAGGTCCTGATCGACGTTTTCCGCCTGCTCGAACAGCACCGCCAGCCAGTCGACGAAAGCGCGCACTCGCGGCGATACACGCCGGTTCTTCACATACGCCACCGAAACGGGAATCGGCGCCGGCTTCCACTGCGGCAGCACTTCGCGCAACTGGCCGGCATCGAGGTAAGACTGCGCGGCGATGCGGGCCGGTTGAATCAGGCCGAGCCCTTGCAAGCCGCAGGTCAGATACGCCTGCTCGTCGCTGACTTTCAGGAAGCCGTTCACCTTCACATTCAGGGTGGTGTCACCGACTTCGAAATCGAAGTCCACCGCGCGGCCGTTGTGCGGCGAGATGCAGTTCACGGCGACGTGATGCTCGAGGGCGTCGAGGTCCTCGGGCATGCCGTGGCGCGCGAGATACTCGGGGCTCGCGCAGGTCACCAGTTCGAGCATGCCGAGACGCCGGGCCGCGAGGCCGGAGTCGGGCAACTCGCCGAGCTGGATGCTGCAATCCACCGCCTCGCCGACCAGATCCACCGCGCGATTGCTGACGCCGATCGCGAGATCGATGTTCGGGAAGCGCTCGTGAAAATCGTCGAGCGCGGGCAACACCAGCGCGGTGGCCACCGAGCCCGGCATTTCGACGCGCAGGCGGCCGCTCAACTGATCGGTGGAATGGCGCAGGCTGGCTTCCATCTCGTCGATGTCGGCAAGAATCTGCGCGCATCGTTCGTAGTACGCAGCACCTTCGGGCGTGAGGCTCAGCCTGCGCGTGGTGCGCACCAGCAAGACGGTGCCGAGCAGGGCTTCGAGATTCTGCACCAGCGTCGTCGCCGTTGCGCGCGGCATATCGAGCGATTGCGCGGCACGTGTGAAACTATTGGTATCGACGATACGGATAAAAGTGCGCATCGCCTGAATACGGTCAATCACGGGCAATCTCCTGTCAAACAGTACATACGCGGGACAAGCCGAATCAAGGACGTACAGCCAACGCGCCTGGTCCCTTCGGGCGTGGCCCGATTGGAACGGCGAGTCGGCATGACGATGCAAGGCGGGAGCAGGGCAGGCCGCCGCAGCGGGCGCGGCCTGTGCATCACGGCTGGCGGGCGCTTGACCCGCCGGCGTGACGACCTGTGGAACTACCGGGGTGAATCCTTGGGGTAAAACGACCGGCAGTTACTTCCGGAGCGAGTCGAGGTCGATCACAAAGCGATATTTCACGTCGCTCTTCAACATGCGCTCATATGCATCGTTAATCTGTTGCATCGGAATAATTTCGATGTCCGATGTAATGCCGTACTCGCCGCAAAAATCGAGCATTTCCTGGGTTTCAGCAATGCCGCCAATCAGCGAACCCGCCAGACGGCGGCGCTTCATGATCAGGTTGAACACCTGCGGCGACGGGTGATCGTGTTCCGGCGCGCCGACCAGCGCCATGGTGCCGTCGCGGCGCAGCAGGTTGAGGAACGGGTTCAGGTCGTGCTGGGCCGCCACCGTGTTGACGATCAGATCGAAGCTGTTGGCATGCGCTTCCATCTCTTCCGGGTTCTTCGAAATCACCACTTCATGCGCGCCGAGGCGTTTCGCGTCTTCGACCTTCGACTGCGAGGTCGTGAACAGCACGACATGCGCACCCATGGCGCGCGCCAGCTTCACGCCCATGTGGCCGAGACCGCCGAGGCCGACGATCCCCACCTTCTTGCCGGGACCGGCGCCCCACGTGCGCAGCGGCGAGTAGAGCGTGATGCCCGCGCACAGCAGCGGCGCGGTGCCGGCCGGGTCGAGATTCTCCGGCACGCGCAGCACGAAGGCTTCGTCGACCACGAGTTGCGTCGAATAGCCGCCCAGCGTGTTCTCGCCGGTGATGCGGTCCGCGCCGTTATAGGTGCCGACCCAACCGCTTTCGCAATACTGTTCGAGGCCTTCCTCGCAGCTCGCGCAGGTGCGGCACGAGTCGACGAGGCAGCCGACGCCGACGAGGTCACCCACCTTGTGATGCGTGACATCCGGGCCGACCGCCGTTACGCGGCCGACGATTTCATGGCCCGGCACCACCGGGTAAATCGAGTTTTTCCACTCGTTGCGGGCCTGATGCAGGTCGGAATGGCACACGCCGCAAAACAGCACTTCCATCTGCACGTCATGTTCGCGCAACTCGCGGCGCTGGAATTCGAATGGGGCAAGTTTCGCTTTGGCGTCGCTTGCGGCATAGGCGTAGGTCGTAGTCATGAGTGCTCCTGCAATGAAGAGGGGTTGTTGCAAAACGCGCCGGCGCCGAGAGACTGCGGCGGCGGGAATGGGACGGTGTGGCAGGGTTCCCATCGTAGGGGGCGGGCGCCACCTCGGGAATACCTGAATATCTCGAAGGTTTGCCTATTTCTCCTGAGTGTGAGCGCTATAGGCCGTTTGATGCTAAATTTCAAGCCTTATTCCACCCCATAAATTTATTTTTAATAATCAATGGTTTATGGGCGGTAGAATCTGACCCTCCGTAGCAACAGTGGCACACAACCGTTACAGAGATTGTCTCGAAGCTAGGAGCATCTTACGCAACATCTCAAGCACATATTGCGGTGAGGTGAGCGGTTTCGACTGGCTACATCAAGGTAGTCGCTTTCAATGGCCTTTATCTTGGCTACGCTCTCTACGGCACGTCGCTGCTGGCGCGGGGGTCGTTCGTCAGTTAGACATGGCTCGCTATCGATCTCAGACAGGAAGCACGCCCTCGTGCTTGGACGCGAATGACTGCGGCCTGCACGGGCGTTCCGCAACATCTCGTTGAAGCAGTCAGGGGCCTTTTCTAACAGGCCTTGAGCCGCTTCTGGATGGACGTCGACTTGCGGGCGCATCTAACAGCGCAACTGCATCGTCGATGATCCGTTCTATCAATTCCTGTTGCACGGGTGAGAGGGGCGACAGCTTCTCCTGGATTCTGATCGCCCGGTCAAGCGGCGCGGTTCCGGCAGTGCTTAGCAAGTCTGCCAGGCGACATCGCAATGTCTCGGCGATGCCAGCAAGACGCTCAATGCTGGGAACAAGTGTGCCGCGCTCGATTCTGGAGAGCGACGGCTGCTCTATCTGGATTAGCTCTGAAAGCTGTTCCTGCGTCATGTCGAGTTCCTTACGGCGAGCGGCAATTGCCGAGCCAATCGACCGCGCGAGCTGATCTATATCGCTCAAACCTGACTCCCTCCTCTGTTGACGAGGAAGTGTCTGTTTTCAGCACGGACGCCTGAAGGGCTTCATGTGGAATAATATTCGTCCCAGAGAATATTATGACGTGATTCGGGTCGCCTTTCAGCACCGCTCACGCGAAACGATGACCAAAACCCTTCCTGACACCGCGCCTGCGGTCGCCCGTTCGCACCCTTACCGCGCCGATATCGACGGATTGCGCGCCGTTGCTGTCCTCGCCGTCGTCGTTTTCCATGCATTTCCTGCCGCGTTGCCGGGTGGTTTCGTTGGCGTCGACATCTTCCTCGTCATTTCCGGATACCTGATCACCGGCATTCTGCTCGGTGACTTATGGGCGGATCAGTTTTCGGTCAGCCGGTTTTATGCACGGCGGGCGCGCCGGATATTTCCCGCGCTACTGACTGTGCTGCTGGCAACGTGGGCGATAGGCTGGTCCTGCCTTACCAGTGACGAATACAAGGAACTGGGAAAGCATGTGCTCGCGGGCGCGGGCTTCCTGTCGAACTGGGCGCTGTGGACGGAAGCTGGCTACTTCGACCAGACGGCTTCCGCCAAGCCATTGCTGCACCTGTGGTCGCTTGGTGTCGAAGAGCAGTTCTACATTGTCTGGCCCTTCCTGCTTCTGGTCGCATTCAAGGCCCGACGAGTGGCGCTCTTCTGCGCGGCGGTCGGTCTTGCGTCGTTCATGTGCAATCTCTGGCTCACGCAGTATCACCCATCGGCAGCGTTTTATTGGCCGATGAGCCGCATCTGGGAACTGGCAGCCGGTGCCGGATTGGCGATCAGCCGGGAACACGTCGTCACAACCCGGCGCACGCCAGCGACCGAGAATGCGCTTTCGCTCGCCGGGTTTTTGCTGTGTGTGGTTTCATTTTCTGCGCTCAACTCAAAACTGGCCTTTCCGGGAGGGTGGGCGATCCTGCCCGTTCTGGGCGCAGTCGCGTTGATATCGGCAGACCCCGACAGTTTGGTGAATCGGTACGTCCTGTCAAACCGGGTCGCCGTCTGGTTTGGGAAAATCAGTTACGCGCTTTACTTATGGCACTGGCCGCTGTTGTCGTTCGCTTTCATCATGGCGGGCGACGAACCATCGTCGACCGTGCGGACTGGTATTGTCGTCATCAGCATCGGACTGGCATGGCTCACGACGATCTCGATCGAGCAACCGGTACGCCTCGGACCGCCAGCGCGCTGGAAACTCATCGTGCCGTGCGTGCTCATGCTCGGAATCGCCTATCTCGGCGGTATGACCTATGCGCGTGGTGGGCTGGGTTTCCGCAAAGGATATAGTCCGGATGCCGATGCAGGGACCGCGACGCTCGGAGCCGGACACGAGTTCGTTAATCCCGCGTGTGGCATATCGTCTGCCGATCAGCGCCTGTTCCCGTTTTGTGCGACTGACAGGCGGTCGCCGTCCCATTTCGTGGTGTGGGGCGACAGCAAGGCCGACGCACTGTACTGGGGGCTGGTGCGCAAGTCGCTGCCTGGCATGAGCTGGACGCTGATCGGACGGCCAAGCTGTGCTCCGATGGTTGGCGTTTCCCGCATCTCCTCGCATGTGGGCGACGATCCCCAGATGTGCCGTGAGGCGAACGACAAAGCGCTTCACATGCTGCTCAACAACCCGGCGCTCACGACAGTTGTGCTGGTCATGTCAGATCGGGATGTCGTTGACGCGCAGTTCGCAGCCGATGGCGCTTCGGAGGTCGACTCATCCTCAGCAGCAGTTGAAGGACTCGACAAGGCGGTCACACAGCTTCAGCGAGCAGGCAAGCACGTCTCGCTGGTTCTCGATAATCCGCGATTGCGCGACCCTCGGCAATGCATGGACAGAAGGCCATTGGAGTGGCCGGTCGTGCGTCGAGCGCTCGGAGTCACAAACCTCGGTGCCGCGAAACGCTGTGCAATTTCTTATAGCAGCCACGTCCAAAGCACAGCGGCGTATCGTGCCATCGTCGGTCAACTGGAGAAGCATCACCCCCGCATGCAAGTCTACGATCCTGCCGCCGTGCTGTGCGATATCCGGGGGAACATTTGTCCAATGACGATGAATGGACATTACCTCTATAGCTACGGGGATCACATGTCCGACTATGCGAACGGACTCGCCGCAGCGCAGCTTCTACCGATCCTTGCTCGGTGAGGACTCTTGCGGTTCCGAGCGTGCGAGAATCTATGCATATTGAAATCTCCTAGAACCATTGTGAAACAACGAGCCAAGGCGGCAGCCGTTCGAACCAAAAGACCTATGGGCAAAGAAATGCTGCTCCCTATTGCCGCGGACTTCATTCGTCAAAAATCGCTCGAACATCATCTCGCGCTCGCCACGCTACGGAGCGGCAGGGGTGGTAGCGATACGGTAGGCCGACTTTTCCACTGCATCTATGTGGCGTATTTCGTGCGCGAAGCCACGATCGGTCGTTTCGACCTTAATGTGTTTCGTGCCGCCGAGGCTGCACTTCACGAGATGGTTACCGCAGCGAAGGGAAGTGGAGTTTATGAAATTTCGGGCGACGGTTGCATTCAGATAGAGCACGTACTGGCGATGCATGATCGGCAACTGGCGACCATTCCGAGACACGTTATTGAAAACGCTCAGAAGCGGCTAGATCGCTTTTTGTCAACCGACGATCTTTCACCCATCGCGAGCGCCTAGAGTTTGTTTCCGCTCCACGTACAAATTCATTGCATACGGGACAATTGTGCGCGATACGTACCTACCGTTAACGGCTCGCAGACTTCGATTAGTCAGCGCCGTTCGTATGGCGGCGGTACGTAGTACGCCCTTCCGGTATCCTCGTCCCACGCGGTACTGCCTCGGCTAAAGGAAAAGCGGAAAGCGGAATGCTCGGGGAGTGGTTTGCCGGTCCGGTCGCAGTACTGCCGCGTTAGATGCTCTGCGAACAATTGAGCGTCGTACCGTTTGGAACCGCCGTCGTATTGCATTATCGCGGCTCGCTCCTCGTAGAATTCCATAGCGCCTTCGGTAGAGTCCATGGTGCGAATCCTGTATGGATATACAGTGTAGCCCCGTTTTCGGGGGCATCGAAAGTCCCGCAGCGTGGCCTCCGTTTGGCCGGGTGCGGTCAATCGAGATGGCCCAACGGACGTCCGCTTGTTGCCAAAAGCGCCACGAGTTTTCGCAAGCTGTATGGTCGTTGTCAGTTCAAAACTGGAAAATTAGGATGGACTACGGAACCAGAATCGCAGACTTGGAAAGGCAGATTGACATTGCCTTGGAGGAAATCACGTTGGTCATTGGCCTTCATGAGTCGTGGAAGCCGATGGCGTACGACGAGGCTTTGATTGACCGTATGGGCACCTCGTTTGCGACCGGGACCTTTAGCGTGATCCGACGGGCATTGCGTCGGGAAATGCTGATGGCGCTGATGCGTATCTGGGATGACGACAAGAGAGCAATCAGCATTCGGCGGATCGTCAGTGCGCTGCGTGAACCGGGCCTGTTCGATGCACTGGTCAGACTCCGAGCAGAAGCGACAACAGGAGGCTTCCAAATAATCCTTGCCGAGCACATCGAAAGCAATTTCCGCGAACGAATCGAGAGGGTGGGGCAACTTTGCGATAAGTACGAAAGCAACGGCATAGCGAGTGACGTGATGAAACGGCTTGTGATCTTTCGCAATACCAGCCTTGCGCATCGTCAGAAGGAGGCGCGGACAGCAGCGCATCGTAGCGCTAAGGATGAAGCGGTCGAAGCGTTCTATCTGGATACCCGAACCATCGTTGAAGACTTGATGCACGTGGTTCGTTCGACAGCGATTGATATGAAAGACACTGCGCAAGTATACGGCCTATACGCCCGATTTTTTTGGGAAGCAGTGCGCGGTGAACGTACGCTTGGGCATCCGAGTTATCGTGAACCTGTGACCCCTTCCGTATGAAGCCAGCGTCGTCGCGGCGTCGGCGGCAGCGCCCATTGCGCGCAGGCATCAACATGTGGTGGCGGGAGTCGAAAATGGATATACATTGACGCCGGGTGGGCACCGCGTGCCTTCGGATACTACATCGCCACATCAGGGGGGGCCATGACCGACTCGCTTAAGGATTACGATTCGCTTGACGACTTTTGGAATGCTATTTCGCCTATTGGAGAAATATTTGGACAGCAGAATTTTATTTACCGTGGTCACCGGGATAGCGCTTGGGGACTAGTCCCCCCGGTCTACAGGCAGGATATAATCGATAAATACAAGGGCAGCATGCCGTGGGGACGTCCGGACCACTCGGGTCAGATATATTTTGAATATATGCTGTTGCAATCTTTTGTCCACCACTGTGATTTGCGAGGACTCCCCGTCCCATTCGACTCGATGGATTTTCGAAATTATTTTGAATTCCCGAAACTCTTGCATAATGTAGATATTAATCCCGACGCTTGGCGTGACCCTAAACTGTGGCCCATAATGGCTCTCGCGCAGCACCACGGAGTTCCGACTCGCCTTTTGGATTGGTCAAGTAATTCCATGGTCGCATGCTATTTTGCTGCGTCTCGTGCAGTGACTGAACTCGACACTTATAAAGAAAAGATAACTAAAGACACAAGGATCGCTGTATTCGGATTCACTTTTAGCGAACACAGGCCAGATACAGAATACAAATACGTCAAGGTTCCCGGCAGCATTTCCGTAAACATCCCTGCTCAGAGCGGCTCGTTTATTCTGGTAAATAACTCTGGCTTTGGAAACGAGGATTTTTCTGTTGGTGTGAGTCTAGAGACGCAGCTACACTATGCGGACAAGCTAATTAAATTGACGCTACCTGTGAGCTTGGCCGGTGATCTGTTGATGAGATGTCACAAATTCGGTGTGTCTGCGGCTTCGATTTTTCCTGGGTACGACGGGGTGGCCAAAGCTGTTCTAGAACGAAACCTCGCGAACTCATTCGTGGACAGATTGGCATAGTGAGCCGAAAGGGAATATCCTCGCCGAGACGAACGTCGACCCTGTTTGTCGGTAAGCGGCTCGGCTGGGCCGTGTCCTCACGCGCGCGCGAGCAAGGCATGATGGTGATGGCGTGTTGGAGTCCGTGTAGATCAAGGGAGATCGTGTCCACGATCGGCGATCGTGGACACGATCT
>NZ_CAAJGM010000154.1 GCF_900996235.1 Paraburkholderia sp. BCC1885 | reverse complement strand
GCCAGCTGCATTCTTCGATCACCAATTCTGGCTTACTTCTTTGTGCAGTGTGTTCCGCCGAATGTTGCACTGGAAGCAGGTTCTCTTCGCAACTTGCTCGTGCGGCGCATCTTTGCATTGCGCAAACGTTGACCAGTTCTCGGTCCAAGTACTGAATCTGCTCGGCGAACAGACGGATTCGAATTCTGCCTTGCTGTCTGTAGTGGAGCGCTGGAACCTCGCCCGTTTCCTCGGGGCACTCTCGCAGTTTGGGCTTCAGGGTAAGCCATTGAAGAAGGCCTCACGTCAGACAGAAAATGTCGATCAACTGCTGGTGACGGTTGGCGCACCGTTGATCGCTGATCAGTCTGCCTGCTTTGAATTGCTTGATCGCCTCCGTGCTCCTCAGGCCAGCGTGAAAAACGTCCCACTACTGTCGGAAGTCTTTCCGCATTTGTTAGTAATGCTTCGCA
>NZ_CAAJGM010000153.1 GCF_900996235.1 Paraburkholderia sp. BCC1885 | reverse complement strand
TGCAGGAACGCCCGGCCGAACCCCATGAAGTGGGCCGCAGGAGCAACGAGGTCCCCGGCGTGGCGGTGATCGGCCTCGCGCGAAACGGAACCTTGATGTCGTTCTACGAGGAAGCGCCCGTTCCGATCGAAGCCGGCGACGTGCTGATGGTTATCCAGTCGACCAGGCAGGCAGCCGGCTCCCAGCCATGAGCAGCGTGGCTCGGCGCGACGCGATGGCCGCCCCCGGCCGCCGAAGCCGCCCGATGCGCCACGAGGATCGCGCCCCGCCGGCTTCCGTCCCGTGCCGCCGGCTCAGTGCGAATGCCGCGGGTTGCCGCGCGTCTCCACCACCTTCAGGTACAGCGTGGCCGGCTCCAGGCAGCCGCCCGTCGACAACTGCCCCACCGTCTGCCGATAAAGCTCCTGCCACGGCGTCTGCGCCGGCGGGGTCTTGAACTCGGCCGTCTCGCG
>NZ_CAAJGM010000152.1 GCF_900996235.1 Paraburkholderia sp. BCC1885 | reverse complement strand
CGCCGCCGCCGCGAGCGACGTGCGCGGGGCGAGTCCAATGGCGGACACCACCAGGTCCGCGTCGATCGGCTCGCCTTCGCTGAAACTCAGCCGGTAACTATCCGACGAACGGTCGATACGATTCACGCTGCGGCCCGGATGAAAACGGATGCCGCCATTGCCGAGCGCACGCGCAAAAATCTCGCCGATCTGCTCCGGCAGCAGACGGTTGAGCGGTGTCTGCGCCGGATCGATCAGATGCACCGCGTAACCGGCGGCGGCGAGGTCGTTGGCGAACTCGCAACCGATCAGCCCGGCGCCCAGAATCGCCACCGAGCGGCAGCGCGTCAGTGCAAGCCTGAAGCGCGCGTAGTCGTCGAGATCGTTGATCGACAGGACGTCGGCGGCACCGTCGCCTTCCAGTCGCAAGCGGCGTGGGTCGGCGCCGGTCGCCAGCACCAGTCTGCTGTAACC
>NZ_CAAJGM010000151.1 GCF_900996235.1 Paraburkholderia sp. BCC1885 | reverse complement strand
GCCGTGTAGCGGCCGGCGCAGCCGCAGGCGGCTTCCTTGGCGTTCTTCTCGTGCGGCGCGCTGTCGGTGCCGAGGAAGAACCGCGGATTGCCCGAGGTGGCCGCCTCCACCAGGGCCACGCGATGGGTCTCGCGCTTGAGCACCGGCAGGCAGTAGTAATGCGGCCGGATCCCGCCGGTGAAGATCGCGTTGCGGTTGTAGAGCAGGTGATGGGCCGTGATGGTGGCGCCCAGCGTGCCGGGCGCGGCATCCGCATCGCGCACGTAGTCGGCCGCGTCCTTGGTGGTGATGTGCTCGAAGACCACCTTGAGCGCCGGGAAATCGCGGCGCAGCGGCGTCATCACGCGGTCGATGAAGACCTTCTCGCGATCGAACAGGTCGATCTCGGCATTGGTCACCTCGCCGTGCACCAGGAGCGGCATGCCGACTTCCTTCATCGCCTCGAGCGCGCCGG
>NZ_CAAJGM010000150.1 GCF_900996235.1 Paraburkholderia sp. BCC1885 | reverse complement strand
CAGGATCGCGGCGGCCTCGCCCTGCGCCTGGTTGATGGCGGCCTGGCGCTCACCTTCCGACTTCTGGATCGCCGATTCGCGCGCGCCGGCCGCGATATTGATCTGCTCCTGCTTGCGCCCTTCCGAGGCGGCGATCAGGGCCCGCTTCTCGCGCTCGGCCGTGATCTGCGCCTGCATCGCGTGGAGGATTTCCTTGGGCGGCGTGAGATCCTTGATTTCGTAGCGCAGCACCTTCACGCCCCAGTTCGAGGCCGCCTCATCGAGCGCCGAGACGATGCTGTGGTTGATGAAGTCGCGCTCCTCGAAGGTCTTGTCGAGTTCGAGCTTGCCGATCACCGAACGCAGCATGGTCTGCGAGAGCTGCGTGATCGCCAGGATGAAGTTGCTGGACCCGTAGGACGCCTTCATCGGATCGGTCACCTGGAAGTACAGCACGCCGTCCACCTGCAGCTGCG
>NZ_CAAJGM010000149.1 GCF_900996235.1 Paraburkholderia sp. BCC1885 | reverse complement strand
AACCCGTACACGCATACTTGGTCGCTCGGCGTCGAGGAGCAGTTCTATCTTGCGTTCCCCTTCCTGTTCTGGGCATGGCTCGCACGGAAGCACTGGCGCCATCTGTCTGTGATCCTGATCGCGGCGGGCCTGGGCGCCTCGCTAGCGTGGGGGCATTGGCTGGGGCAGACCAACCAGACGCAAGCCTTCTATTTCATCTTCGGTCGATTCTGGGAGTTGGCCGCCGGCGTCCTGCTTTACCAGTGCTTTGTGCTTTCCGGATTCGTCACAACGATCGAGTCGGCGCGTGCGCCTGCCACTCTCGGCATCAGGATGGGAGCCTGGCTGTCCTTGCTGGTCGTGATCGTCGGCTTCGTTGTGTCGAAATCGGATCACTATCCGTTCCCCGGCGCGATGCTTCCGGTTGTCGGCACGGTCGGACTGCTGGGATTCCTGTACGGCCGGCAGCATGCCAG
>NZ_CAAJGM010000148.1 GCF_900996235.1 Paraburkholderia sp. BCC1885 | reverse complement strand
CGCGAAGCGCGACTGCACGATCGGTGAGGTCAGCGAGTTGTGCGGCGTGAAGCCTCATGTGCTGCGCTACTGGGAACAGGAGTTTACGCAGCTGCGTCCGGTCAAGCGTCGCGGCAACCGGCGTTATTACCAGCACCACGAGGTGCTGTTGATCCGGCGAATTCGCGAACTGCTGTACGAGCAGGGCTTCACCATCAATGGCGCGCGCAACCGGCTCGATTCGCATGGTTCCGATCGCGGCATGCCGACCGAGCAGGAAGAGATGTTTCCGGCCGCGTCGGCCGGGCAAGCGGTGGATGTCGACCAACTGCGGCGCGCTTTGCTCGACGTGATCGACGTGCTGGAGCGCAAGTAGGCGGCATCGTCGCCGTGCATGCAGGATCTTGTGAAAAAGCCCGCCAGGCTTGTTGCCTGGCGGGCTTTTTTCATCGTCGCGAAGCCGATAGGCAGCGGCGT
>NZ_CAAJGM010000147.1 GCF_900996235.1 Paraburkholderia sp. BCC1885 | reverse complement strand
AAGGTGACGCCCGATGCATACCGCCACGATACGGCGGCCGCACGCTACCCGACTGTCAGACAAGGATTCCAACGATGCTCGGCGAGATCGCCCGCTTTCTGCTAAATACCGTATTCACGCTGTTCGGCGCAGCCCTGCTGCTGCGCGCCTGGATGCAGGCGGTACGCGTGCCGCCGTACAACCCCGTCACGCAGGCCGTGCTGCAGGCGACCAACTGGATCGTGCTGCCGCTGCGCCGCGTCATCACCGGTACGCGCGGCATCGATTGGGCCAGCGTGGTGGCGGCGCTGCTGACCGCCTTCGTCTACGTGGTGCTGATGATGTCGCTGGCCGGCATGGACGTGTTGTCGATCCTGCCGACCATCGTGATCGTCGCCCTGCTGACCATCGCCAAATGGGCGCTCAACCTGGTGCTGTGGATGACGATCCTGATGGCGCTGCTGTCGTGGCTGAACCC
>NZ_CAAJGM010000146.1 GCF_900996235.1 Paraburkholderia sp. BCC1885 | reverse complement strand
CGCGGCCATGCTGCGCGAGGACTGGACCGGCACGCGCGTGGTCGAGCTGGAGGGCCCGCGCCGCTACAGCGCGAACGACATCGGCGCGGCCTTCGCGGCGGCGCTCGGTCATCCGGTGACGATGGCTCCCGTGCCGCGCTATACCTGGGAGGCGCTGTTCCGCTCGCAGGGCATGCAGTATCCGATGCCGCGCATCCGCATGATCGACGGCTTCAACGAAGGCTGGATCGATTTCGAGCGCGAGGGCAGCGAGCATCGAGTGGCCCCGACCACGCTGGAAACCGTGCTGAAGGGGCTGGTGGCGCACTGAGCGGCACGCCGCCCGAAGCCGGGTGTGTCGACGAGGCCCTCGCCGCGCAAGCGGCGAGGGCCTCGTACTTTGTCCGGCGCAATGATGCCGGCGCAACGAAACAGGGCCGATCCTGCGATCGGCCCCGCGAGCTTCCCGCGCGAACGGCG
>NZ_CAAJGM010000145.1 GCF_900996235.1 Paraburkholderia sp. BCC1885 | reverse complement strand
AAATAGCAAAGGCATGGCTTGCGTCATGACGAAAGTTCCTGTGAAGAGATCTCGGAAGCGCGCGCTCGGCCAGGCGGCCGACGGGCGCGGAAAGAAGCCGGGAGTGCCGGCGAGCGGCATCGCGCGCGGCGAAGCGGCGCCGGGCGGAATCGCGTGAGCAGTGCGACGGCGATGCCGGCGGCGCGCTGAAATCGAATACCCGGCGCGAGGCGCCCGGGTGGACTGGACGAACTGCAATCGACATCGTCATGCACACGTCAGCGAGATTCATGTTCCCTCCATTGCCCGTGCGCGGTCGCGCCCAGGCATCGTTGGCGCCGCCGCTCAAGTCAACTGCACGACCCTCGCTTCGGCCCGAAGCTGTCGTACGCGGGTAAGTTATAAAAATTCACAATGCAAATCGGAATGATTCGCATTCTATGTTTCAATTTCACGACCACTTCGTGACCGCCGCTGTCA
>NZ_CAAJGM010000144.1 GCF_900996235.1 Paraburkholderia sp. BCC1885 | reverse complement strand
ACGAGCGGCAAGCTCGCGGCGCTCGTCGGCCAGTCGGCGCGGATCGATCGTTCGATCAGGCTGATCTGGCGCCGCCGTGGGGTGGTGTTGCGCTATCTGTTCTTCTGGCAGCCGCTGCAGTGCGTACTGACCGCGCTGGAGATCTGGCTCGCGCTGTACTTTCTGGGGACACGTGTGGGCTTTGTCGAGGCGGTGGTGATCGAGTCGCTGATCCAGGCAGTTAGCAGTGCTGCGTTTTTTGTGCCGGGCGGCCTGGGCGTGCAGGAGGGCGGGTTCATCCTGATTGGCGGCGCGCTCGGGCTCGATCCCGCAACATGCCTGGCGCTGGCAGGCGCGCGGCGGATTCGCGATCTGCTGATTTTTGTGCCGGGACTGGTTGCGTGGCAGATTGCGGAATCATCCGGCCAGGCGCGCGTCAGACTGGCCGCGTAATGACCGTGCAGCAATTGCAGACCGTCACGGCGGTCATGAAAGCTATTTGCGCCGCCGTAGAGGTAACGCAGGTTGGACGTGAACACTATCGGGTGATCGCACCGCTTGAAGTCATTCCTCGTCTCGCCAAGGCGCGAGACTGCATGATGCCGCCGACCTGCAAGGTCGAGTTTCTGGAGCATGGGGCCACGCGTCCGTCCGCAGGTCGCGAATCTGCGTGACCGGCATCTCTTCGCTAATCGTTTTCGCCTGAACGCGCGGAAACTTTGAGACCCAGCGGTTCGTGGGTCTTGCGCGCGCCGTCATCGAGAACCTGCAGGCCGGGAAAGCACGCGAGTTGCGTCACCGCCTCGCGCACGCGCTGCAGCAGCGTCGAGGCGGCCGGCGATAGCGATTTCCCCTGCCGCCGCACCACCCCCACGGTGCGTGTCAGCACCGGCTTCGACAATAGCCTGAGGCTCAGGCGGTCGAGCGGCGCGCGCCGTGCGGCGAGCGCGGACATCACCGAAACGCCGACGCCACGGCTGAGCAGCGCCTCGATCGCGGATGTATTCGATACCTGATAGCGCGGCTGCCGTACCTCAGGGCTCAGCCCTTCGGTCTGGCTGAGTTGATGCTGCATGCCCAGATCCGGCGTGAAGCCGATGATCCGGTATGCGTATATGTCCTGCCACGACAACTCGCCCGTACTGGCGGCGAGCGGATGATGGTCCGCAAAGACGACCCCGAAGCAGTCTTCAAAAAGCGGCTCGAAGACGAGTTCCGCGTCGGATTGCCATGGGCTGCAAATACCAAAGTCGACATCGCCCTCGATGACGCGCCGTTGCACGCCGGCGGAATTGTCCTCGCGCAGGTAGACGTCGATGGCGGGAAACGCCTCGATATAAGCCGCCACCACCTCGGGAAGCAGCAGCGCCATCACCGACGGCACGGCCGCGACGCTCACCTTGCCGCGTTCGTGGTTGCCCAACGCGCGCATGGTCCGGATCGACGAATCGAAGTCGTGCAGCAGCCGTTCCGCCGACGGCAGGAATTCCTCGCCCGCCCGCGTCAGGTCGAGTCGGCGCGTGGTCCGGTCGAACAGCAGAACGCCCAGATCTTCCTCGATGTGCTGGATTGTCAGGCTAAGCGCGGATTGCGTAACGAACAGGGATTCTGCGGCGCGGGTCAGGCTCTTGTGCCGCGCGGCCGCCACAAAGGCGCGGATATGACGGATCGACAGACGCTTGGAGGCTCTTTCATCATTCATCGTTTTTTCTCGTGAATCAAGCGAATTTAATCAATTGTATTATGCGACCCGTCGCCCCTAGACTCCTACAGTATTTTTCACGGGACACGAACAATGTTGGTCGATCTACGCCGCTACACCATCGTGCCAGGCCAGTTGAAGGCTTACCTGGCCGTCTACGAGGCCCATGGGCTACCCATTCAGCGCCGTCATGTTGGAGACCCGCTCGGCTACTTCATTACCGAAGTCGGGACGCTCAATCAGGTAGTTCATCTGTGGGGCTACCAGAGCGCGGAAGACCGCCAGACGCGCCGCGCCGCCATGGAGGCGGACCCGGACTGGTGGGCCTACAAAAAAATGACGGCGGAAGGCCGGTACATCCAGCAGCAGGAAAACCAGCTGCTGGTTTCCGCGCCGTGGTCAAAGATCTGACGCATTAGCGAGCACACGATGAAAGTGATTATTTCCGACGACTACCAGGATTGTGTCCGGACGCTGAGCTGCTATCCGACGCTTGCCGAGAACTTCGACGTGGTGATCCACAACGATACCGTGACGTCGCTCGACGCCCAGGCCGAACGCTTCGCCGACGCCGACGCGCTCCTGCTGGTGCGCGAACGTACACCGATCAGCGCCGAGCTACTCGCGCGTTTGCCGAAGCTGAAGTTCATCAGCCAGACCGGACGGGCGGCGAACCATGTGGATCTCGCTGCCTGCACGGCACGCGGCATTCCGGTCTCGGCGGAAGGCTCCGCCACGACCGCCGCCGCCGAGCTGACCTGGGCGCTGGTGATGGCATCCATGCGCAAAGTCCATCTCGAAGCGACGCGCTTCAAGGCCGGGCTGTGGCAAGGGCATCTGGGGGTAGGTCTGAAGGGACGCACGCTGGGCATCGCCGGCTACGGCAAGATCGGCAGCGTGGTGGCCGGTTATGGCCGCGCCTTTGGGATGCGGGTCATCGCGTTAGGCGATCACGAGACCTCGCTGTCGGCGGCGGCCAACGACGGCGTCGAAGCGGAAACCGACCGCGCCAGATTCTTTAGCCAGGCCGATGTGGTGTGCTGCCATCTGCGTCTTCTGCCCGCGACCCGCGGCTCGATCACGCTTGACGATCTCACGGCAATGAAGCCCACCGCGCTGTTTGTGAACACAAGCCGCAGCGAGGTCATCGAAGCCGGCGCGCTGGAAGCCGCCCTGAAAACCGGCCGGCCCGGTTTCGCCGCCGTCGACGTCTACGAGAGCGAGCCCATCTACAAGGCCGCTCATCCCTTGCTCGGGTTCGATAACGTGCTGGCGACGCCGCATATCGGTTACGTGGAAAAGGACACTTACGAGCATTATTTCGGCATTGCGACCGAACAACTGCTCGCGTGGCGCACGGGCAAGCCGATCAATGTCCTCAATCCGCAAGCCGTCACGAGCCCCGGCTGAACGCATTGACCGAACGGAATCATCGACAGCACCGCAGCCGCGCAATCAACCGGCGACAAGACCCGAAAGTTGCGCGGTCCGGGTAACGGACCAGAAGGCCCCGAAGGACCTGAACCTCTACGAGGAGACCACGTGGAAAAGTCTATCGAATCTCTCACCATGAGCCGGATCTACCGGCGACTGGTTCCGCTTTTGTTCGTATTGCTTATCATCAATTACCTGGATCGGGTCAACATCGGTTTCGCCGCGCTGCGGATGAACCAGGATCTGGGATTCAGCGCCTCGGTATTCGGGCTTGGAGCAGGGATCTTTTTCATCGGCTACGCGCTCTTTGAAGTGCCGAGCAACATCATGTTGCACCGCTTCGGCGCGCGTCTCTGGATATCCCGGATCATGGTCACCTGGGGGCTCGTGTCGGCGGGCCTGGCCTTCGTCCATACGCAGACCTCGTTCTACGTGCTGCGGTTTTTGCTGGGCGTCGCGGAAGCGGGCTTCATTCCGGGCGTCGTGGCCTATCTGGCTTACTGGTTTCCGGTTCGCTACCGCTCGCGTGCCAATGCCGGCGTCATCATGGCGACGGCTATCGCGTCGGCCATCGGTTCGCCGGTTTCCGGGCTCGTGATGCATGCTCTCGACGGTGCTCATGGCTTTGCCGGCTGGCGCTGGATGTTGCTGCTGGAAGCTGCGCCGGCCGTCGTGCTGGGCCTGTTCGTGCTGGTTTGGCTCACCGACCGTCCTGAGGCGGCCAAATGGTTGCCCGCGGAACAGCGCCGCTGGCTCGTTGCCGAACTGGCGGGCGAAGCGTCGAAGCTCACCAAAACCGCGAGCCTGCCGTTCCTGAAGATCGCGATGATGCCTCGCGTCTGGTGCCTGTCCGCGTTATTCGTCTGTTTCCTGACCGCGTTCTACGGCGTGCTGCTGTGGTTGCCGCAGATCGTCAAACACATGGGCTCGCTTTCGGATGTGGAGGTGGGCTTCGTCACCGCGCTGCCGTTCTGTTGCGCGGCGGTTTCGATGTACCTTGTGGCCCGCCATTCCGACAAGGTCGGCGAGCGCCGGCTCCATATCGCCGTCTGCATGACCATTGGCGGACTGGCGCTGCTGGCGTGTGCTTTCGTGTCGCCACCCGCCATCGCGCTGGTATTGCTGTGCGTCGCCGCGAGCGGAATCTGGGGGTGCCTCGCGGTATTCTGGACCCTGACCGGCGAGTTTCTCACCGGAGCCGCAGTGGCGATCGGCATTGCCTTGATCAACACCGTCGGGCAATTCGGCGGTCTGTTCGGACCGTGGATCGTCGGCGTGATTAAAGATCTTACCGGCAACTTTTCGGTGGCGCTCATCGTGCTGGCGATTGCCGCGTTTCTCGCGGCGGTGATTGCTTTCCTGATGCCCGATCGCGCGCCGGAAGTGCAGGGTAACAATGCATTGCGCGCGGACCCGACGCATTGAGCGCCTGCGAGCAAGCAGAATCTAGTTGTCAGCATTCCTAACTTAAATATCGGCGTCTGCATGTCGTTACTTCTCGACTACTCGCTCCTTCATGAGCTCGCAACCCGTTCGCAGGCCGTCTCTACGGCCTGCTCGTGCGTGAACAGGTCTCTCGTGGGATGGGAGAGCATGCCGGTGTCCCTGCCCGAAGAACAGCTTCGCGAAGTGGGGACGCTCGCGCATGTCGCAGAGGAAGAAGCGACCTTCAGCGAATACCACCCCGACAATACGCGCTATTGGTCGGCTGACGCACCGATTGCACCGCGCTACTTTCCCTATAACCGCTGCAACGTCTACGAATGCGTCGAATGCGGACGTTGTTTCCTGCGCTATACGGAGGGCGGCGGCTACTTCGTCGACCGAAGAATCCGTCTGCTCACTGCTTCGCCGATGGTCGATGCACCCCTCTGACTCGCACTTTGGATCGCGCCACATTAGTCCATACATGAAACTTTCCTTTGCTCAAAAACTCTGGCTGCCGCTCATCCTGAGTTTGCTTTGCCTCGCCGGCATGTCGGTCTACAGCGCTTACCGGACGAGAGACGTGCGGCTGGAAGAGCGCAAGGCCGATCTGCAACATGCCGCGGAGATCGCGCTTAGCGTCGTCAAGACGTTCGGCGACCAGGCCGCCGCCGGCTCGATGTCCGAGGCGGAGGCACAAAAGCGGGCAATGGACAGCGTTCGGAATATCCGCTACGGCGAGGACGGCTATTTCACGATTCTCAATTCGCAAGTTGTCCTGATGCATCCGACCAACCTCGGGATGATCGGTAAGGATATCAACGGCTTTAAAGACCCGAACGGGGTCTATTTCTTCAGGCAGGCGGTGGCGCTCATCAAGCGCGACGGCAAAGGCTTTCGCACCTTCGCGTTTCCGCGCCCGGGCCAGACCGAAGCCGCGCCGAAGATCGCTTATGACATTGCCTATCAGCCGTGGGACTGGATTTTGACCACCGGCACCTATGTCGACGACATCGACGCGGCCTTTCGCGTATCGCTCTATCAGAGCCTCGGGATGATGGCGATACTGGCTGCTGCATTGTCGGTGGTCGTATTGCTGCTTAACCGGGGCATCGTCCGTTCTCTGGGGGGCGAGCCGTCCTATGCCGCCGAGATCGCCAACCGGATTGCCGATAACGATCTGACCGCGCGGGTCGTGACAACGCCGAATGACCGCGCGAGCCTGCTGTTTTCGATGAAACGCATGCAGGAGCAACTGGCCGGCACGATCGGCACCATCAAGGCTTCGGCCGGTTCGATCGCCACCGCCACCCATCAGATTGCGGCGGGCAATCAGGACCTGTCGCAGCGCACCGAGCAACAGGCCGCGTCGTTAGAAGAAACGGCCGCCAGCATCGAGCAGCTCACCTCGACCGTCACCCAGAACGCGGACAACGCCAGTCAGGCTAACCAGCTCGCCGCGCAGGCCGCCAAGGTCGCCGGAGAAGGCGGCGCGGTGGTGTCGCGGGTGGTCGACACCATGGATGGCATCAACGCCAGCTCAGACAAGATCGCCAATATTGTCGGCATTATCGAAGGCATTGCTTTCCAGACCAATATTCTCGCGCTGAACGCCGCGGTGGAAGCCGCCCGGGCGGGAGAGCAGGGACGAGGCTTCGCGGTCGTGGCTTCGGAAGTGCGTTCGCTGGCGCAGCGTTCCTCGACGGCGTCCAAGGAAATCAAGGAATTGATTCAGGACTCGGTGGAGCGGGTGCAGGCAGGCGCCGGTTTTGTGCGGGAAGCCGGTGCGAAGATGAGCGAAATCACCCATGAGATCCGGCGCGTGACGGACATCATGGGCGAGATCACCGCTGCTACACAGGAACAGAGCAGAGGCATTGGCCAGATCAACCGCGCCGTGACGCAGATGGATGAAGTCACGCAGCAGAACGCCGCGCTGGTTGAACAGGCGGCGGCTGCTGCCAGCTCGCTCGAGTCGCAGGCTGACGATCTGAAAGCGTCGGTTTCGATGTTCAGGCTGGAATAGACCTGCCAGTGTGTTGGCCGCAGCGGCGGCCGCGGTACGATGCGATCTGTTTACACTTAAGTCTGGCGCAGCCGGGGCCACCCGCGACTCAGGCAGACCAGTCAAACAGGGAGACAGCCATACCGTGAGATTCGACACGACCACCGTCCATCTCGTCCTCGCCATTGTCGAGGAGGGCAGTATTTCGCGGGCGGCGGACCGGCTCGGGCTCGCGGTTGCCGCCGCGTCGAGACGCGTCACCGACCTCGAGGAACAGCTGGGTGCCAAGCTGTTCCGGCGGGTGCCGCACGGCGTCGAAGTCACCGAGTCCGGCGACAAGCTGCTGCAGTACCTCAAACAGATCGATAACCTGATCGACCGGCTGGAAGGCGATGCAAAAGCCCTGCACGATGGGCTGGACGGGCGCATCATCATCGGCGCGCCGAAGGCGGTGGTGATCGCGTTCCTCGCGCCGGATCTCGCCAACATCCAGCGAAAATACCCGAACATCTCGCTGAAAGTCGTCGAGGAAAATAGCCGGATCGTCCAGCAACTGCTGCGCGACAAGGTTATCGATGTCGGCATCTACGAGAACAAGAGCGGCTTTCTCGACCTCGGCAAAATCCCTTACCGCGACGACCGGCTTGTGATGGTCTATAGCCGCGCGCATTTTCGCTTCGGCACGGCGCCGGTCGAGCTCGACGAGCTGATCGACCTGCCGGTGGTGAGCCTCGGCAAAGGCTCGGCCGTGCTGGCCGCGGTGCAGCGTGCTTACCGCAGCCGCGGACGGCAGTTCGCCGGTAATTTCTCGGTGGCGGGCTTCGATACCATGCTGGCGCTCGTGCGTCACGGACTGGGTGTCGGGTTGATGCCGCCCGACGTATTGCGCAGCTTCCATCCCGAGCGCGGGGTCGGCAGCGCCGAGCTGGGCGGCGACTGGCACCATCGCAGCTACGTGCTGTCCTGCGTCGAAGGCCACGCGCAGCCGCAGACCCTCCACAACGTCGTCACCGAGCTGCTGGCCAGCGCACGCACCGGCCGCTGACCCTCACGGCGGCTCCGCAGCCGCTGTAGCCACCCTCCGCTTTCGCCAATCGCGAATCCAGGCATGTCGCAGGCGTCCTTGCCCGCGGCCTGGCGCTGCGCGACAGTCTGAACACAACGACAGCACGCCCATCCCGCACGTCTCGCCCCCGCGCCCCTGCGCGTTGGCGCTGCGACGTCACGTAAATGCGCGCGTCCGTTCCGATACCTCTACAAAAAGGAGACTCCCCGATGACATCAACCACGTCATTGCCGCTCGAAGGCATTCGCGTACTCGACGTGAGCCAGGTGATGGCCGGCCCGTTCGCCTGCATGCTGCTCGCCGATCTCGGCGCCGACGTGATCAAGGTCGAACCGCTCGAAGGCGACCAGACCCGCGGCGCGATGGGCTTCAAGATGAAAGGGCCCGACAGCATGGGCTTTCTCAACATGAACCGTAACAAGCGCTCGCTGTCGCTCGACCTGAAGAGCGAAGAAGGGCGCGAAAACTTCTACAAACTCGCCAAAACCGCCGACGTGATCGTCGAAAACTATCGTCCGGGCGTCGTACAACGGCTGCGCATCGACTACGAGACGATCCGCGAGATCAACCCGAAGATCGTCTATGTGAGCATTTCCGGCTTTGGGCAGAGCGGCCCGTGGGCCTCGCGGCCGGGCTTCGACCTGATGGCGCAGGCGATGTCGGGCGTGATGAGCGTGACCGGCTACAAGGGCGGCAAACCGGTCAAGGCGGGCGTGCCGGTGGCCGACATCGGCTGCGCGCTGTTCGCGGTGTATGGGCTGCTGTCCGCCTACATCGGAGCGCAGAAAACCGGCCAGGGGCAGCATATCGACGCCTCGCTGTTCGATTCCGTGATGGCGTTCTCGATCTGGGACATGTCCGACTACTGGGGCACCGGGGTGCCGCCGACCCCGCTCGGCACCAGCAACAAGATGAGCGCGCCGTATCAGGCCGTGAAGGCGCGGGACGGCTACTTCGTGATGGGCGCGACCAACCAGAAGCTCTGGACCAGGCTCTGCGAACTGCTCGCGCGGCCCGATCTCGTCAAGCATCCGGACTTCGAGACGGTGTCGCTGCGGCTGAAAAACCGCGAGGCGCTGATCGAATCGCTTGAACAGGAGTTTGCCGGACGCGACTGCGCGGACTGGATCGACACGATGCTCGCCGCCGGCATTCCCGCGGGACCCATCCTGACGTATCCGGAAGCGTTTGCGAGCGAGCACGCGCAGCATCGCCAGATGTGCATGGAGATCGATCACCCGATCGAAGGCAAGGTCAAGAACATCGGCTTCCCGGTCAAGATGCTCGGCACGCCGCAGCGCATGCGCCGCCATCCGCCGTTGCTGGGCGAGCACAACGAAGAACTGCTCGCCGAAATCAACGGGACGGCGCCATGAGCGAGACCGTCAGCCTTGCCGTGGATGCATCCGGCGCGGCGCATATCGTGATCGACCGGCCCGAGCGTCACAACGCCATGACGATCGAAATGTACGGGACGCTGCTCGAACTGATCGGCCAGTGCGAGCGCGATGCGGCGGTGCGCTGCATCCTGCTGCGCGGTGCGGGCGGCAAGTCGTTCGTGTCCGGCACGGATATCGGCTACTTCACCGGGTTTCGTGACGGCCGCGACGGCGTCGCTTACGAGGCGCTGGTCGAGAGCGTGATCGACCGGGTCGAACGCATCGCGCTGCCGACGATTGCGGTGATCGACGGCTGGGCCGTGGGAGGCGGTCTCGCGCTCGCCACCGCATGCGATTTCCGCGTTTGCACGGACGGCTCGCGCTTCGGCGCACCGATCGCGAAGACGCTGTCGAATACGCTGTCGTCGCGCAATCTCGCGCGACTGGCTGCCGCGTTCGGCGTGCCGCGCGTGAAGAAGATGCTGATGCTCGCCGACACGCTCAGCGCGCAGGATGCCCTGCAGTGCGGCTATGTCTACGAGGTGTGCGGCCGCGATGCACTCGAACCGACTGCCGCCGCGCTCGCGCAACGGCTGATTGCGCTGTCGCCGGTTACGCAGCGCGCGGTGAAGGAGAGTCTGCGCCGTATCGTCGTCGAGCAGCGGCTGGACGACGAGGATCTGATCGAGCAGGTGTACGGCAGCGCGGCGTTCCGTGACGCGGTGGCCGCGTTCGTGGCGGGGTCGTCGAAGCGCTAGCCCGAAACGCTAGTCGAAACGCTAGCCGAAACGCTAGCCGAAACGCTAACCAAAACAAACATAATCAGGATGGAGACATGAAACGAATCCGATTGAAGCCGACGACGCTTGTTCTGCTGATGCTATGCCTGATGTACATGATCACGTATGTCGATCGCGTCAATATCAGCACGGCGGCCGGACAGTTCAAGTTCGAACTGGGCCTTACCAACGCGCAACTGGGACTGGTCTTTTCGGCCTACGCGTATCCGTATGTGGTGTTTCAGTTTATCGGCGGCTGGGTCAGCGACCGGTTCGGCGCGAAGCGCACCTTGATCTGCTGCTCGTTGATCTGGGCGCTGGCGACGGCGCTGACCGGTCTTGCGGGCGGCTTCGCGACCCTGGTGGCGGCGCGCCTGCTGCTCGGGCTCGGGGAGGGGGCGACTTTTCCCGCCGCGACCACCGCCATGGCCACCTGGTTCGCAAAGGACAAGCGCGGCATGGCGCAGGGCATCACGCATTCATCCGCACGGCTGGGCAATGCCATTGCGCCCATTCTGGTCTACGCGCTGATCAAGGCGTTCAACTGGCGCTTCTCGTTCTACGTGCTGGGTTTGCTGAGTTTGGGCTGGGTCCTGATGTGGTCCGTCAAGTATCGCGACGTCCCGGCGCATCACCCCAACATCACGCCGGAGGAACTCGAATCGATCCCGGCCCCTCGCGCTCGTGTCGCCGATCCGAAGGGAACCACCGCGCGGCTGTTCTGGCGCATGCTGCCGGTGTGCATCGTGTATTTTTCCTACTGCTGGATTCTGTGGCTGATGCTGGACTGGATGCCGCTTTACTTCATGCACAGTTTTCATCTGGACATCAAGAAGGCGGTTATTTTTACTACGGCCGTGTTTGTCGCGGGCGTGGTTGGCGACCTGGCCGGTGGTCTGCTCACCGATCACTTGCTTCGTCGTACCAACAATCCGGTTCTGGCGCGAAGCTGTCTGGTTGCGGTCTGCATGAGCCTGACCGCGCTGTCCGTTGTGCCGGTTCTGTTCGTGCATGATCCGATGATCTCGCTGATTTTCCTGGCCGCGGCCATGTTCTTCAACGAAATGAGCGTGGGACCCATGTGGGCCGTGCCGATGGACATTGCTTCCTCGGAGCGGTCCGGCGCGGCGAGCGGCATCATGGCCAGCTTCGGCAATACCTCCGCGATTATCTGTCCAATCGTGGCGGGTTTTCTGGCCGACCGCCCCGGAGGCTGGAATCTGACGTTTATGCTGTCGATCGGCGTCATGGTGGGCGGCGTGCTGCTGGTTTTCGCCATGCGCCCCAACAAGGCCTTCGTCGTAAGTCCGCCGTCTTCACGCGGCGACGCGGTCGGCGAGGGAGAAGGCCGCGTCGCCTGAACCGATTTCGAATTCAACGGAGCGCATCATGATCAGGAGTATCAACGCAGGTTCGTTGAACATTGCCTATGTGGAGGAAGGCGAGCCGGGCGGCTGGCCGGTCGTGCTTCTGCACGGCTTTCCGTACGATATTCACGCCTATACGGAGGTGTCGAAAATTCTCGCCGCGGCGGGCGCGCGCGTGATCGTGCCTTATTTGCGGGGCTTCGGCGCGACGCGTTTTGTTTCATCCGCCACGCCGCGCTCGGGACAGCAGGCCGCGCTCGGTGCGGATGTGTTGGCGCTTCTCGATGCGCTGTCGATTCCCGCGGCGATTCTGGCCGGCTACGATTGGGGCGGGCGTGGCGCGTGCGTCGTCTCGGCGCTGTGGCCCGAGCGCGTGACGGGACTGGTCTCGTGCGGCAGCTATAACATCCACGACATCGCGGGCGCGCTCACGCCGGACACGCCGGATAATGAGCATCGCCTCTGGTATCAGTATTATTTCCATAGCGAACGCGGCCGTGCCGGGCTCGCCAAAGATGCGGCGTCGTTTTGCCGGCTGCTGTGGCAACTCTGGTCGCCCACCTGGGCTTTCGACGACGCCGTTTTCGCGAAGACCGCTCCAGCCTTCGATAACCCGGACTTCGTGGATGTCGTGATCCATTCCTACCGGCAACGTTATGGCCTGGTGGAGGGCGATCCGGCGTTCGAAGCGATCGAGGCACAGTTGGCACGCCGGCCGGATATCGGCGTGCCCGCCATTACCATCGACGGCGGGGATGACGGCATCCGGCCCGCTGGCAGCGCGAGCCATGCGAAGCGTTTCAAGGGGCCTCACGAGCATCGGGTTATCCCGGGTGCGGGTCATAACGTGCCGCAAGAGGCGCCGCAGGCATTCGCAGACGCAATCATCGCGCTGGCGGAACGAAGCGCGCGGTAATCGGGCGGCAGTTTGGCGTTAACGGAGTCGGACGGGCGCAACACTGGCGCCCGCTTTGAAAACCCAAATCGCGGGTTTCAGCCGCTCCGCAATATCGGTCAATAGTAAAGATCTGAAGATAAAAACGGCCGGCAAATAAAAAGCAAACGTTTGACTTGATGAAACTGCGCCGATAAGCACTTCATTTTGCTTCCAGATGGCCGATATATAGAAGCATTACCCGCAGATAAATTTCGTGGCGGCCCTTAAATTGTTTAGGGCCGCGCATTAAATTCCGCTGCTACAATGTGCGCCGCCATCGACGATGGCATGGCTCCCTTACGAATCATAGGTTTGCATCGCAAATGGCGAGGACCTGACTTGCCCGAGGCGGGCGCATTATCGCGCCCCGGCAGTCTGTTTCGGCCCACAAAATCAACGATGGGCCGCGCCTTTCCAGCATGCCGGTAAAGGATCGAGCATCGATCCGCGATTTGCGAATATCACGACAAGTCCCCGGGAGAGACGGGAACAACGGTTTTCGTATTCAGTAAGTAGAAATTACAGCAGATTGTGCGGTAGCGCACGATGCAATCTGCAGACAATATGGCCAAATACGACGGGGATGACGTATGAGCGGTGCATCGGATATTTCGAATCTGTTTCAGACCTTGGGCGTCAGCCCGTCGCATTATCAGGAAGTGGGACAAACGGAGCGGGCGCAAGGCGGGCGCGAGCGTTGGCCCACGCAGGCCGAGCCGGCGCCTGTCGCGACCTGGCTGGACGATGCGGCTTGCGAGGCTGCACTCGAATCCGCACCGGTCTTGCCGACTCCACCCGAACAGCCTGTCCTTCAGCCTCGTCCCGATCCTGTCGTCGATGCAGAACAGCCTGCCGCATTGCGCAGTGTGTTTGCGCGTCTGCTGGACGGGGATACATCTCAGGCGGACGTCGCGCCACGCCAGACGTCATGAGCCTCGTCGCGGTTATTTCCGCCCACGGCGACCTGAGTCAAATCACGATAGCCGCGAACCTGCGCGTCGTGCCGAACCGGCGCACGCGCTAGGAGAGCTTTTTTATGGCACAAATCAAATACTGGCAGAAGCGGCCCGCGCCCATTCCCAACTCAGGCCAGAGCGACGACGCCGGCGACTGGGACGACACACTCCTGAGAGCCGGGACCTCGCTGCTGCCCTCGAACTGGCTGCGGCTGGCGGTGACGCTGCTGGCCGCGCTGCTCTTCACGTCTGCGATGACGGTCAATCTGGCGGTGTCGAAGCAATGGACGTTTGGCATCCTCTGCATGATCGTCGCGGTTCTGCTGAACCGGGTTCGCGGCAGGATCATCACCGTGTCGATGGTGGCGTTGTCGGTATTCGTCTCGTTGCGCTATCTGTACTGGCGCGTGACGCAGACCCTGTCCTTCAGCAGCCCGCTCGACATGACCTTCGGCTATCTGCTGCTGCTCGCCGAAGGCTACGCGGTGCTGATGCTGTTATGCAGCTACTTTCAGACGCTCTGGCCGTTGCATCGCCGCCCTGTGCCGTTGCCCGCCGACAGCGCCGAATGGCCGACGGTGGACGTGTACATTCCTACCTTCAATGAGCCGCTGCAGGTCGTGCGGCAGGCCGTGCTGGCCGCGACGCTGCTCGACTGGCCGGCGGAGAAGCTGCGCGTCTACGTGCTCGACGATGGACGCCGGGAGGAGTTCCGGCAATTCTGCGCGCAGGCCGGCGTCGACTATCTGACCCGGCCGAACAACGCGCATGCCAAGGCGGGCAACCTCAACGCGGCGCTGCCCAAAACCAGCGGCGAGTACATCGCGGTGTTCGACTGCGATCACGTCACCACGCGCTCGTTCCTGCAAGTCTGCATGGGCTGGTTCCTGAAAGATCCGAAGATGGCGATGGTGCAGACGCCGCACGTCTTCTATTCGCCCGATCCCTTCGAACGCAATCTGGAAACCTTCCGCAAGGTGCCCAACGAAGGCGACCTGTTCTACGGCGTGCTGCAGAACGGCAACGATTTGTGGAATGCCGCCTTTTTCTGCGGTTCGTGCGCGGTGCTGCGCCGTTCGGCGCTGGAAGAAGTGGGCGGCGTGGCGACCGAAAGCGTCACCGAAGATGCGTTGACCGCGCTCAAGATGAGCATGAAGGGCTACAACACCGGGTATCTCGCCATTCCGCAGGCGGCCGGTCTCGCCACCGAGAGCCTGGGGCGGCACGTCGGTCAGCGCATCCGCTGGGCGCGCGGCATGGCGGAAATCTTCCGCCGCTTCAATCCGCTCCTGATAGCGGGGCTGACGCTGCCGCAGCGGCTGTGTTACCTGAGCGCGATGATGCACTTCTTCTTCGGCTTGCCGCGCATCGTGTTTCTGATTACGCCGATGGCGTATCTGTTCTTCGGCGCGCAGGTGTTTCATGCCTCGGCGCTGATGGTCCTCGCCTATGCCGTGCCGCACCTCGTTATTTCAAGCATCGGCGCGTCGCGCATTCAGGGGCGCTTCCGCCATTCGTTCTGGAGCGAGGTCTACGAAACGGTGCTGGCCTGGTACGTCATCGTGCCGGCGCTGCAGGCGGTGCTGTTTCCCGGCAGCAAGGGTTTCAACGTGACGTCCAAGGGTGGGGTGATCCGCCAGTCGTTCCTCGACTGGGCGATGGCCCGGCCGTACATCGTGCTGCTGCTCATCAACCTGACCGGCTTTGCGTTTGGCGTGGCGGGGCTGATCCGCAGTCCCGGCTGGCCCGCGGCGACCAGCATTCTGTTCAACCTGGTCTGGGTCACCTACAACATCATGAACCTCAGCGCGGCGGCGGGTGTGGCGAGCGAATCGAGGCAATTGCGTCTCGCGCCGCGCGTCCAGATCGAGCTGCCGGCCGCCGTGATTCTGGCGGACGGACGCCGCATCGATTGTCTGACCAGCGACTATTCGCACGGTGGCCTTGGACTGGTGCTGCCGGAAGGCGAGCCGTTGCCGGAGCGCGGCGAGCACATCGCGGTTGCGGTGATCCGCGACAACATCGAGAGCATTTTCCCGGCCGAAGTGCAGGTGTGCCGCGGCCAGGCGATCGGCGTGAGCTTTCCGCCTCTGACGATCGCCCAGGAACGCGCCTGGATCGGCGTGACGTTTTCGCGCGCCGATAGCTGGATTGCCTCGTGGGGCAAATATCGTCCCGACCGGCCGCTGCGCAGCCTGTTCGAGGTTCTCGGCGTGGGCGTGCGCGGCTTCGGGGAATTGTTCCGGCATCTGTTCCTGGGTGGACGTGAACGCCTCGCGCGTGCGTCGGTGGAACCGGTTAGCGATCTGGGAACCAGGCAATCGTGAGTGCCGGTTACCTGTTTCTTTCGCGCTCGTTGACGAGCTCGCGCCGGATCGGCGCGCTATGCTGCTGCGCGCTGCTGCTCGGCGCGGGTGGGGCATCGGCGGGTGCTGCGCCGGCTGCCGCTGCGCTGCCGGCTGCATCGTTGTCCGCATCTTCGTCCGCCATTCAGGCGCCCGCCTTGCAGATGCCCGCATCGGCTGTCCCGGCGGATGCGGCCCAGCCAGGCTCGCAGCCGGATGCCGGCGCCACGCCGCCGTCCGACGCCTACACCTACCGCATCCCGCTGCTGCGGCAAAACGCCGAGCAGGGACTGAGCTTGCTCGGCGAGGAAGCCTATGCCGGCATGGACTTCGGCCTGCGTCCCGACGAGCGCGTAGTCGGCGCGCGGCTGGTGCTGGACTACAGTTATTCGCCCGCATTGCTGCCCGCGCTGTCGCATCTCAATGTGCTGCTCAACAGCGTCGTGGCGGCGACCATTGCCTTGCCGCAACCGGCGCCGCGGACCTCCGCGCGTCTGACGGTGGAGTTGCCCGTCTCGTTGCTGGCGGAATTCAATCAGTTGAATCTCCAGTTGATCGCTCATAGCAAGGCTAGCGATCAGGGCAGCCATCCGCTGAGTTCCGACCTGTGGTTGAAGGCGGGGCCGGATAGCGCGCTTGAACTGACCGTGGTGCCGACGCCGGTGCCGAGCGACCTGTCGCAACTGCCCGCGCCGTTCCTCGATGTGCGCGACGTGCGCCGGGCGGACCTGCCCGTCGTTCTGCCGCCGGCGCCGCGCGCGCGGCGCCTCGAAGCCGCGGGCATCGTGACCTCGTGGCTGGGCGCCCAGGCGGGCTATCGCGGCGCGCATTTCTCCGCGAGCCTCGGCGCGATACCCGCGCATGGGCATGCCGTGGTACTGGCGCTGCCGGGCGAATTGCCGGGCTTGATGCTGCCCGCCGTGGACGGACCCACGCTCGCCGTCGTACCCAATCCCAACGACGTGAACGGCAAGCTGTTGCTGGTCACCGGCCGCGACGAGGCGCAAATTCGCCAGGCGGCGATGGCGCTGGTGCTTGGTTCGAAAGCGCTGACGGGTGCCCGGGTCAAGCTCGATGCACCGATTGCCGTGGCGCCGCGCAAGCCGTATGACGCACCGAACTGGCTGCCGGCCGATCGGCCGGTGCAGTTGGGCGAACTGCTGCCGGCGAGCCGCTTCACGGTGCAGGGCCTTCGGCCTGGGGCGATCAGCGTGAACCTGCGTCTGCCGCCGGGTCTGTTCGGCTTCGACAACAGCGGGGCGGTCCTGAACCTGCATTACCGCTATACGGCGCGGCCGGAGTCGACGCAGTCGGAATTGCGCGTGCTGGCCGGCACCACGCCGATCCAGGCTATGCCGCTGCCCGGCGACGCCTCGGACGGCAATGCGGTGATGCGCATTCCTACCTATTTGCTGCCGCCGTTGACGACACTGCAATTCGACTATCGCTACGAGTCGGTCGCGACCAAAGACAACTGGGAAGATCTGCCTGGCGGCCCTCTCCTGAGCGCCATCGATCCCACTTCGACCATCGACATTTCGCATCTGCCGCGTTACGCCGCCATGCCGGATCTGCGCGCGTTCGGCGACGCGGGCTTTCCTTTCACGCGCATGGCCGATCTGTCCGAGACAGCCGTCATCCTGCCCGGACGGCCGGTTGCCGACGACTACTCCGCTTACCTGACGCTGATGGGCAGCATGGGCCAGGCGACGGGTTATCCGGTGCTGGGTGTGACGGTGGGCGATGCGGGCGAGGTCGACGCGCTGCGCCACAAAGACCTGCTGGTGCTGGCGTCGGGCGACAACCAGCCCTTGCTCAAGGCATGGCATGACGATCTGCCGCGCGGTTTCTTTACTCCCGCACCTGCCTCGAGTGGCGGGATCAGCAGCGGAATCAGCGGCGCAATCAGCGGCTTATGGGAACGGCTGACGGGCGGTCAGGCGCGCGCCCAGCGCGCCGCCGCCATCGCCGCGCTGTATAGCAGCGACGACCATGACGGCATGGTGGCCGGCCTGCGCTCGCCGCTGGCCGGCGGCCGCAGCGCGGTGGTGGTATCGGGTAATACGCCGGGCGGCCTCGATGCCGTCGTGAGCGTGCTGCAAGCCAACCGCTACCTCATCACGCGGCGTCCGGACGACAAGATCAACGGCAATCTCGCGGTCGTGCACGACGGCGCGCTGACCACCCTCAGCAGGGATCAAAGCTATTACATCGGCTCCTTGCCGCTTGGGCTCGCGCTCGAGTGGTTCTTTGCGAGCCACATTCTGCTGCTGCTCATGGCGACGCTCGTCAGCGTCGTGCTCATAGGTTTGCTCGGCGGCGTGTTTCTGCACCGGCGTGCCCTGCACCGATTGGACCTGGACATTCCCCAGGCATCGCAACGTGAAGAAGGACGAAAAGATTCTCATGTTTAGAAGACGGCCTGACATTTCCCGGGCACGCCTCGCGCGTTGCATGACCGTGCCGCCAGTTTGGCAGGCACTGCTACTCGGCTGCGTATTCGTCGCCCCCTCGCTGACCCAGCACGCGCAAGCGGCGGCCGCCGCGGCGCGCCCGGATGCAGCTGCTTCGACGGCCCATGCGGACGGCGCGTCGGGTGCATCTGCGACGGCCGCCGCATCCGCCACGTCCGCCACATCCGGCGCATCCGGCGCATCCGCGCAGCCCGCTGACGGTGCGACGCCCGCTGCCGCCACGGCTGGCACGGCGGCTTCATCCACCGTGACCTACACGCTGCAGCAATTGGGCGCTCAATACGCCCTCAACCTGCGCGGTGTCGACGGCAGCAATACGCTGCCGGTCGGCGTGCGGGACGATCAGGTGGTGAGCGGGGCGCGGCTGAATCTGCGCTATGCCTATTCGCCTGCGCTGCTGGCCGATGTGTCGCACATCAACGTGCTGGTCAACGACCAGGTGGCCGCCTCGATCGACGTGCCGAAGAACACGGGCGGTACCGCCCTGCAACGCACGATCACGCTGCCGCCATACCTGTTCACCTCGAACAGCAAACTGCGTCTGCAATTGATCGGCCACTACACCACGCAGTGTGAAGACCCGTTGCATTCGAGCCTATGGGCCAACATCAGCAACAACAGCACGCTGAGCATCGACACCCAGCCGCTGTCGCAGCCCAACGACCTGGCGCGTCTGCCGCGGCCCTTCTTCGACGGCCACGACATCCGCCGCCTGAATCTGCCGGTGGTGTTCGCCGGCAACCCGGATACGGCCGCGCTGGAGGCAGCCGGCGCCGTGTCGTCGTGGTTCGGCGCATTGGCGAACTATCGCAGTGCGGACTTCCCGGTGTCGATCGCCACCGTGCCTGCCAGGGGCAACGCGGTCGTCATCGTCGAAGATCCGGCGCAGGCGGGTTTGGCGGGCGCCCCGCTGCAAGGTCCGACGCTCGCCGTCGTGACCAACCCCAACGATCCCACCGGCAAGCTGTTGCTGGTGATGGGCCGCAACGGCAAGGAACTCAAGCAGGCGGCCGACGCCCTGGTTACCGGCAGCCAGACACTGTCGGGTTCGAGCGCGCTCATCACGCAGTTCGCCGACCTCGTGCCGCGCAAGCCCTACGACGCGCCGCGCTGGCTGCGCACCGACCGGCCTGTGTCGTTCGGAGAACTGATCGATGTGAAACTGCTCAACGTGTCGGGCTACAGCCCGGACCTGATCCGCATCAACACGCAGGTGCCGCCCGACCTGTTCGGCTGGCACGCGCCGAACGTGCCGATCGATCTGCATTACCGCTACACGCCGCAACCTTATATGGTCAACTCGTCGCTGCTGTTCAGCGTCAACGACCAGTTCATGAAGTCGGTGCCGCTGTTGCCGCTCGAACGCATCGAAGGCGGCAGCAAGCTGCGCGCCGAAGTGCTGCCCGACAGCAGCCTGCCGCGCGAGGCGAAACTGGAAGCGCCGCTGGAAACGCTTCTGCAGCCGAATACGCAGTTGCAGTTCCGCTACATGTACGACTACATCAAGCAGGGCGAGTGCCGCGACATCATCATCGACAACGTGCGCGGCGCGATCGATCCCGAATCGACCATCGATCTGTCGCAGTACCCGCACTACATGGCGATGCCGAATCTGGCCGCGTTTGCCCAGGCCGGTTTCCCGTTCACGCGCATGGCCGACCTGTCCACGACGGACGTCGTGTTGGGCGCCAACGCGGGTCCCGCGGAATATAGCGCGTATCTGGCCGTGATAGGCCGCATGGGCGATTCGACCGGTTATCCGGCGCGCGGCGTGACGGTGCTGCGCGGTCAGCGCATCGACGCGATGCCGCCCGGCAAGGATCTGCTCGTGATCGCCTCGGGCGCCGACCAGGCCTGGCTCAAGGATTGGGCGCAGTACATGCCCGCCGCGTATGAGCACAACGCGCAGTTCTCGGTGTCCGATCTGCCGGGCCGCGTGCTGGGCTGGTTCCATGCCAACCCGCGTCTCGATGCCGATGCGAGCCGCCTGTCGCTGGCCTATACCGGGCCGGGCGTGAGCGCCGTGCTGGCGGGCTTCGAGTCGCCGGCGGAAGAGGGCCGCAGCGTGGTGATGATGGTCAGCAACCAGCCCGACGGCCTGCAGGACGCGGTCTCCGCGCTGCTGGACGTGCCGAACTACGACAAGCAGCCCATCCAGGGCAGCCTCGTTTCGATTCGCGGCAAGGAGGTCGATTCGCTCGTCAGCGAGCACTCGTACTACGTCGGCCATCTCGGCATCTGGCGCGGCGTCGACTGGTGGCTGGCGTCGTTCGGGCTGTCGCTTGCCTGGGTGCTGAAGGCGCTAGGCCTCGTCGCGCTCGTGCTGATCGTGCTGGGCCTGTTCTCGTTCTTGCGGCGCCGTCAGGCCCGGCGCGATGCTGAAGCCCTGGAGCGGCTGCGGGCATTGCAGCAACAACAATCATAATCAGGGAAAGTTCATGTTAGTCAGCCGCAGCCGCAACCGGGCATGGATTATCGGACTGATGGTCGCCACCGTGGGCCACCCGGGATGGGCGCAGGAGGCGACGTCCAACATGCTGCTGGAACAGGGCCGCTACTGGCAGGCGCATGACAAGCCCGATCTGGCCGCGCAGTCCTGGTCGAAGCTGCTGCTGACCGATCCGAAGCAGCCCGAGGCGCTCTATGGCATGGGCATGATCGCGGTCGGCCGGCAGCAGTTCGCGGCGGCGAACGACTATCTGGGCAAGCTGCGGGCGGCCGCGCCGGACAGCCGCTTCGTGCCCTTGCTCGAACAGACCGTGCGCCTCGCGGTCGAGCCGGGCAAGTCCACGCTCGCCAGGGCGCGTCAGATGGCGCAGGACGCCGTCAACCAGAACGATCAGGCCGCGCTGTCGGCCGCGATGGCGGAATACAACAAGGCGTTGGGCGGGAAAGCGCCGCAGGGCAGCGTGGCGCGGGAGTATTACAGCTATCTCGGCTATACCAACGGTGGCATCGATCAGGCCATCCAGGGGCTTGGCCGCCTGAACGCCGAGACGCCCAACGATCCGAACACCCTGTTGCCGCTCGCCCAGCACATGGTGCGCGACGAACAGCAGCGCGGGGCCGGCATCGCGATTCTGGAAAAGCTGGCGGCGCGTCCTGACGTCGGCGGCGAAGCGACGGAAGTCTGGCGCAACGTGCTGACCTGGGTCACGCCCACGCCGAAAAACCGCGCGTGGTTCGAAGACTATCTGAAGCTGCATCCCGACGATGACGAAATACGTCATCAGATGACGGCGCCGCGTCCGCTGGCGACACCCGGTCCGGTGGTGGATCCGCGCCTGACACGCGGTTTCGCGGCGTTCAAGGCGGGCGACATCACCACCGCCGAGCAGTCCTTCACCGACGTGTTGCGCGACAAACCCGACAACACCGACGCGCTGGGCGGGCTCGGCCTCGTGCGCATGCAGCAGGGCGATCTGGCGCAGGCGCAGACGCTGCTGGCGCGGGCGGTAGCGCGTCCAGGCGCGGGCGCCAACTGGGCCAAGGCACTGCAATCCGCGCGCTACTGGCTGCTGGTGAACCAGGCCGAGGGCGCGCAGAACGTCGGCGACTTCGCCGCCGCGCGCCGCGAACTCGATCAGGCGCTGCGGCTGGATCCCGCCGAGCCGGGCGGCCGCGATGCGTCGGCGCGCCTGTATGCGGCGCAGGGCGATCTGACGCGCGCCGAAAAGCTGTATCGCGATGTCTTGGCCACGAGTCCGAATAATCGCGAGGCGGTGAGCGGTCTCGTCGAGATCCTCGCGCAGACCGGACGGGCCGATGAGGCGCAGAAGTGGATCGACGGCATGTCGGCCGAGCAGAAGGCCGGCATCGGCGGCCTCGACCGGTTGCGCGCCACGGTCGCCGCCGGCCGAGCCGATGCCGCTGCGCAGCGCGGCGATCTGGCCGCGGCCCGGCACATCCTCGAAGACGCCCAGCGGCTCTCGCCCGACAACCCGTGGATTCGTCTGGAGCTCGCACGCTACGACCTGAAGCAGGGACACGCGGACGAGGCGCGGCAGCTCGTCGACGGCCTGCTCGTCACCAATCCGGACAATCCCGAGGCGCTTTATGCGAGCGCCCTGCTGGCCATGCAGATGGGCGACTGGACCCGCGCTCAGGACACGATGACGCGCATCCCCAGCGCCTCGCGCACGCCGAACATGGTGGCGACGGCGCAGCAGATCGATTTTCAGGTAGCGGTGAAGCAGGCGTCGCAACTGGCGCTCGAAGGTAATCTGGACGACGCGCGCAACATGCTGGCGAGGCTCGAACCGGCGGCGGGTCAAGATCCGGCGAAGGTGGGCGCGCTGGCGCAGGCTTATGTCGACGCCGGCAATACGCCGCGCGCCATGAGCCTCATGCATGGGCTGATGCCGAACGGTCCGAAGGGCGCCGGCCCCGATGTACAACTGGCCTATCTGGGCCTGTTGCTCAAGACCGGCCAGAACGTCCAGGCCGGCAACGCGATGCGCGAGTTGCACGGCGAGACACTGACCGCCGATCAGCGCCAGCAACTCGACGATCTGAACTATCTCTACACCGTGCGGCTCGCCGACCAGCAGCGTCAGCAAGGCGACCTCGCGCTGGCCTACGACACGCTGGCGCCGATTCTCGCCAGGCGGCCCAACGACAGCCTCGCCACGGCGGCGCTGGCGCGCATGTACGCCGCCGACGACAAGTATGACGAGGCGCTGATCTATTACCAGAAGGCGCTCGCCAACGACCCCGGCAATCCAGGTCTGCAACTGGGCGTGGCGTTGGCGGCGGTGCAGGCCGGCAAAAACAGCGTGGCGGACGCGGCATTGAAGCAGGCCGTCGCCCAGGCCCCCAACGATCCCGACGTGCTGGCAGGGGCCGCGCGCATCTACGTCATGCAGGGCAAGACCCGCGAGGCGCAGCCGCTGCTGGAAGCGGCGATTGCCGCCAAGGAAAAGCGGCTCGGCGTGCAGGCGCAGGATACCCACGTGGCGGGCAATCCGTTTGTTCACGACGACGCTGCGCGCCGGCGTCTCGCCCGCAATAGCCGGCCGCCTGCTGCCGATACTTTCGCTGCACAAGCCGCCACCTCGGATGGCGCGCTAGCGGGCGACGGCGCGGCTTTCGGCTCCTCCGCGGCTCCGGCTCTGGTTGCGACTGCGACTGCGACGGCCGCTGCCGCCGGTGCTTCAGGTTCGACCTCGACATCCAGATTTGCCGCCGACCATTCGCCGTCCAACGCGGCATCCGGTCTCCCGACCGTGGCGGGCACGCCGCTCGGCGGCCCGGCGCAGGCGCCGCAAGACACGGTCGCGACGAGCGAGCCTCAGGACGGTTCGCCGTCGCTCGAGGAAATGCGCAGCGAGCTTCGCGATCTGCGCGCGCAGCGGTCGCCGGAAGTCGTGGGCGGCCTGTTCGTGTCGTCGAACAACGCGGCACCCGGCGCCGGGCAGTTGACGAGCGTGCAGGAACCGCTGGAGGGTGTGGTGCCGCTCGACAACGGCAAGCTCTCCATCCGTGTCACGCCGGTCGAGCTCGAAGGCGGCACGCTCGGCACCGACGTCTACAGCGCCAGCCAGTTCGGCGGCGGCCCGGCTGCCACGCGGGCGCAGGAGGCCGGCCGGGTCGCGACATTGGGCAAACAGACCGCTTACGGCGTGGGTCTCGGTTTCGGCTACGCGCTCGGCAACTGGATGGCCGACATCGGCAGCACGCCGCTGGGCTTCAGGTACGACAACGTCGTCGGCGGGGTGACGTTCAGGAACACCATCGACGCCAGCGACGGCAGCTGGTTCAACGTCGGTGCGTCGCGCCGCGCGGTGATGGACAGCATCACCTCGTTCGCCGGCTCCGCCGATCCGCGTTCCGGCCTGAGCTGGGGCGGCGTGACGGCGACCGGCGTGCATGGCGCGATCGGTCTCGACAATCAGGATTACGGCGTCTACGGCTACGGTTCCGGCAAATATCTCGACGGTCATAACGTGCAGTCGAATCTCGGCGCCGAGCTTGGCGCGGGAACGTACTGGTATCTGCATCGCACCAGCGACAGCATGCTGACCGCGGGCCTGAACCTGAGCGGCATGTTCTACGAACACAACGAGAACAACTTCACCTACGGCAACGGCGGCTATTTCAGTCCGCAGCGTTTCTACGCGTTTAATCTGCCGCTCACGTGGGCGCAGCGCTCGGACCGCTGGACCTACAAGCTGCAGGGCGCCGTCGGCGTGCAGTACTACCACCAGTCCGGCGCGCCGTATTTCCCGACCGACAGCGCGTTGCAGGCCGCGGCCGTCTCGGCGGCGTCGGGCATTGGTCTCGCCGACGGCGCGGTTCATCCGGGTCAGTCGTCGACCAGCGTGGGCTATAACCTGCTGGCCACGGCCGAATACCGCTTCACGAAGCATCTGACCGGGGGCGCTTCGGTCGGCGCCAACAACTCGTCCAGCTATCGGCAGTGGGCGGCGGGCCTGTATCTGCGCTATACGCTGGCGCCGCAGACCAAGGCGCTGGATATGCCGGTCATCCCTTATCAGTCGCATTACAACGATCAGTAAGCCGTCACGCTGATCGATCGGACAGTGTTTATTTTTCAGGAGTCAAAGAGTCATGCTTGTTTCCGTTCTTGCTGGTCTCAGCATTCTCATGATTGGCGATAGCCATCTGAGCGAACCCGGTTATCTCATCGACACGCTGCAGGACCAGATGATCGCTGCCGGCGCCCAGGTGCATACCTACAGCGTCTGCGGCAGCATTCCGGGCGACTGGGTGAAGTCCGTGCCGGGCACGTGCGGCGGCGCCGAGCGTAACGGCAAGGCGCCCCTCGTGATCGACCACAACGCCAAGACCCAACCCGTCGATCAGTTGATCGCTGCCAACAAGGCCAACCTCGTCATCATCGTCGAGGGCGACACGATCGGCGGCTATGGCAAGGACGATTTCCCGAAGGCCTGGGCCTGGCAGCAGGTCACCGCGCTCACGCAAGACCTCGCCGCCAGCAAGACGGCGTGCGTGTGGGTGGGGCCGGTGTGGGGCACGGAAGGCGGCAAGTACCAGAAGAGCTTCGCCCGCGTGAAGCAGCTGTCGTCGTTCCTTGCCACCAATGTCGCGCCGTGTCAGTACATCGACTCGACCACGTTCTCGAAGCCGGGCGAATGGGCGACGGTCGACGGTCAGCATTTGACGACGACGGGTTACAAGTACTGGGGCACCGACATCATGAAGGCGCTGGTCAAGCTGCCCGTCGTTCCGCAGAAGTGAGGCGCACAGCCGCGTGCTCCCGCCAGGTCCTGGTTTCCAGAGTTTGAGAAAAAGAATGAACAATGTCCTTTCCCGCCTGTTGTGGTCCGGGCTTGCGCTGTCCGGTCTCGGGCTTTCCACGCAGATGGCCACGGCCGCTGACATTCCGCTGTATCCGACCGGACCGGCGCAGGATTCGTCGTTCGTGCGTTTCGTCGATGGCGGCTCGCACCCGCTCGACGTCACCGCGGCCGGCTCGAACGCGCGTCTGTCGCTCGATGCCGCGAACCCGTCGAGCCACTTTTTTCCGATCGCCGCGGGCAAGCCGGTGGCCGGCACGCTGAGTGCCGGCAGCGCGCGCCAGGAGGTGTCGGCGACGGCGCAGCCCGGTGAGTTCGTCAGCATCGTGGCGCTCGACGGCATGGATAAAGGCGGACTGCATACCGTGACGGTGCGCGAAAAGCCGGACGATTTCAACGCGCTCAAGGCCTCGGTGGCGTTCTATAACCTCGATGCCGGGTGCGCTGCGCCGACCCTGAAAGTGCCGGGCCGCGACATCGTGCTGCTCGACGGCGTGGCGGTGGGGCAAGCCAAACGGCGGCAGGTCAATCCGGTTTCGCTGTCGGTGCAACTGGCCTGCGGCGGTCAGCCGGTGGGGCAACCGCTGAGTCTGGGCACGCTGGTGGCGGGGCAGCGCTATACGGTGATGCTGGTGCCGGCTGGCGCGCACTCGCGCATCTTCTTTGCGAACGACGCGGTGAGCCACTGAGCGCCTTGGCGCAGCTTCCTTGAGACGACGCGGCGCATCGTCGAACCCGGCAGTCTCCGTCTGGTCGTCCCGTTGCGGCGGGAGACGGCGCAGGGTTCGCTGTGTTTGGCGATGGCGCGTCGGCCCAGCCCTCTCTTTCGACTGAGAACGATGCATGGTTTTCGCGTCCCTGGAATTCCTGACGCTGTTTCTGCCGGCCTTCCTCGCGATTTATGTCGCGTCGCCCGCGCGCTGGCGTAATGGCGTGCTGCTGTTTTGCAGCTGGTTTTTCTATGGCTGGTGGAGCCCGGTGTTTCTGCTGCTGTTCATCGCGCTGACCTTCTGGGGCTGGCTCGGCGGCATCGTCATCGACAGGGCGCGGGAGCGGCGCGCGCGCGGCGCATGGCTGGCGTTTTTTATCGTCGTCAACGTCCTGACCTTGTGCTGGTACAAGTACGCCAACATCGTGATCGAAAGTCTCGACAGCGTGCTGACGCTGGGTCATGCGGGGCCGATCCCCTGGCGGCATGTCGCGCTGCCGATCGGGCTGTCGTTCATCGTGCTGCAATCGATCTCCTATCTGATCGACGTGCAGCGCGGCACGGTGCCGGCCGATCGCAGCATGATCCGTTATGGCGCCTATCAGGGAATGTTCGTACACCTGATCGCCGGGCCTATCATTCGCTACGCCTGGGTCAGGCGCGAACTGGTGTCGCGCGAGGTCGGCTGGGACGGCTTCACCGCCGGCGCGCGGCGGCTGATGGTGGGCATGAGCATGAAGGTGCTGGTAGCCGATACGCTCTCGCCCGTGGTCGATGCGATCTTCTCGCTGCACGCGCCCACTTTGGCCGATGCCTGGCTGGGCTGCGGCTTTTACACGCTACAGCTATTCTTCGATTTCGCGGGTTATAGCGCCATGGCGATCGGCCTGGGGCAGATGCTGGGCTTTCGCTTTCCCGAGAACTTCAACCATCCGTATCTCGCCAGCAGCATCCAGGATTTCTGGCGGCGTTGGCATCTGTCGTTGTCGAGCTGGATACGCGACTATCTGTACATCCCGTTGGGCGGCAACCGTCACGGCGAGTGGAAAGCCTGCCGCAACCTGCTGTTGACCATGGCCATCGCCGGCCTGTGGCATGGTGGTGATAGCTGGAACTTCCTGTTGTGGGGCATCGCGCATGGCGCGGCGCTGATGGTGGCGCGTCTGTGGCGCCGTTTCGCGCTGCCGGCCGTGCCGTCGTGGTTATCGCACGTATTGACGCTGCTTTTCGTCATGCTTGCGTGGACACTGTTTCGCGCGCTCGGCTTTCACGCGGCCGTGGCGATGTATCGCGGCCAGTTCGGCCTGAACGGCATCGGCTTGAGCGAGACGTTAAGCGTGCTGCTGCGTCCGATGCATGCGCTGGCGGCCGGGCTGGGTGTCGTCTGTGTGGTGTTGCCGCTGTGGCAGTCCCGTTGGGACAGTCTTCCCGACACGCGCCTGCGTCAGTTGTGGCAGGCGGTGTGGCCGCTGGCGGGCTTTCTGTTGTCGTTCGGGCTGATCGTCGCGCGCGGCGCGGTGCCTTTCCTTTACTTCCAGTTCTGACGCCCATGGAAGATCCCAAGCCGCTACCTCAATTACCCGCCACGCCCGCCGGCAAGGTTGTCGCCGTCATCCTGATGGGCTTCCTGTTCGCTGGGCTGATCGGCAATATCTGGTTCGCGTCCACGACCGGGTCGCTGCTGCCGCATGCCGTGAGCCGGGCGGGCATTCTGGACGGGACCGTATCGAAGGAACTCGCGAGCCGCATGGCAGACATGCCGATTGCCGCCGACGCGGCGCGCGCGCAACGCGCGCTCGGCTGGCTGACGCTGCACGATCTGGGACCACGCGTGCGGCAGGGCTGCCCCGGCTGGCTATTCCTGCGCGACGAACTGAACGTCTATGCCGACGGCGACCGTCATCTGGCGACGCGCGCGGCCACGGTCGCCGCCGTGCAGCGTGAACTGGCCGGTCACGGTGTCGCCTTGCTGGTTGTGGTGGTGCCGGACAAGTCGCGCAGCGAGCCGCAACGTCTCTGCAGTCTGGATCGACCCGCTTCGCTGAACGCGCGCCTCCATGACTGGACCTCGCGTCTGAGCGGCACGGGCGTGCCGGTGCTGGATCTGAGTCCGGCGCTGCACGGCGTGCCGGGCGACGCCTTTTTCCGCACCGACACGCACTGGACCCAGGATGGCGCGGGCGCCGCCGCCCAGGCCGTGGCGCAACGCATCCGCGCGATGGGCGTCCCGCTGGGTTCGAGCAAGCCCGGCTATCGCGTCACCAGCAAGCCGCCCGCGCGCCGCCCCGGCGATCTGGTGCGCCTCGCCGGCCTCGATGATTTGCCGCTCACCTGGCAACCCACGCCCGAGATCGTCGCGAGCCGCGACTACAGCCACGAGGCGCAGGCGGCATCGTCGGCCGACGATCTGTTCGGCGATGCGGATTTGCCCAATATCGCCGTGATCGGCACTTCGTATTCGACGACGTCCGATTTCGTGCCGCAACTGGCCTTGGCGCTCGGAACAGGGGTAGGCAATTTTGCGCGCGAGGGCGCGAAGTTCGGCGGCGCGGCGCGCGCCTATTTCGCGAGCCCGGCTTATGCTCAGACACCACCCAGGCTGATTGTTTGGGAATTGGACGAACGCGATCTGCAATCGCCGCTCGAAGTGGACGATACGGTCGCCGTGCCGCAACCCCGCGCCACCGATTCAGGGACGCCGCATGTCGAATCCAGCACGCTTTAACCGCCGCACCTTGCTGGCGACGATGCTCGGCTCGGGCGCGCTCATGTGCGCCCATCTGCTGATGGCCGCGCCGCTGCCCGTCACGATTACCGTGAACGCCGCAGCCAACCGGCATCCGATCAGCCCGCTCATCTACGGCCTGAACTTCGGGACGGCAGACATCCTGCGGGATTTGCGCGTCCCCATCAACCGCTCGGGCGGCAACACCGCCTCGACCTACAACTGGCGGATCGATGCCCACAACACCGGGCAGGACTGGTTCTTCGAGAGCGTGCCGGTCGACCCAAAAGGTATCTATCAGTATAACGAACGATTCATCGACGCGACCCGCGAGGCCCACGCCACGCCGATGCTGACCATCCCGATGATCGGCAGGGTGGCCCGGCTCGACAGGAACGGCAAGCCGCTCGCCAGTTTCTCGGTCAGCAGGTACGGCAAGCAGCAGGCGGTCGATGCCCACGGTCTGCCCGACGCCGGTAACGGCATCGCACTGGACGGTACGCCGATTAAAAACGACCCGGACGATGCATCGATGCTGGACGATCCACAGAGCCAGCAGGAGCGTATCAATCAACTCGTGCACGGACCCGGCCGCGCCGCCCCGGAGGGTTCGCATTACTACATGATGGACAACGAGCCGAGCCTGTGGCACGTCGACCATCGCGATATCCATCCCATTGGCGAGCATGCCGGCGAGATAGCGAGCAAGGTGATCGCGTATTCGCGCGCCCTGAAGACAGCCGACCCGGCAGCGCGGATTGTGGCGCCGGAAGAATGGGGCTGGACAGGGTATCGCTACAGCGGCTTCGATCAGCAGTATCTGGCCGCCCACGGCGCCGGTACTCCACCGGATCGGGCCAACGAAACGCACGGCATGGATTACGTCCCCTGGTTGCTTGCGCAATGGAAGCAGGCCGGCCATCCCGTCGATGTTTTCAGCCTGCATTTCTATCCGCAAGGCGGCGAATTCACGGGAAACGAAGCGGCGTCGGCAACCGAAGCGCCTGCCGTCGAACTTGCCCGCAATCGTTCTACGCGCGATCTGTGGGACACAAGCTATAAGGACCCGACCTGGATCAATAGCGTGATCGCGTTGATTCCGTTAATGCGGCAATGGGTGGATACCTGGTACTACCCAGGAACGCCGGTCGCGTTGACGGAATATAGCTGGGGCGGCGACATGACCATGAACGGCGCGACGGCCCAGGCCGACGTGCTGGGCATCTTCGGGCGCGAAGGTCTGGATATCGCCACGCGCTGGGGCGTCCTGAATCCGGACATGCCGGTGTACAAGGCGATCAAGCTCTATCGCAACTACGACGGTCAGGGCTCGGGCTTCGGCACCACCAGCGTCGCGGATACGCAGCCGGACCCGGACCAGGTGTCGTCGTTCGCGGCCTTGCGGGACCACGATCACGTCATGACCATCGTGGTGATCAACAAGCAGCTCGATCAGGCAGCGGACGCCACCATTGCGATCAATAATTTCGATGCGTCTCAGGGTAAGGCCGAGACCTGGCAACTCATGGACAACGCCATCACCCGCCAGCACGACACCGACTATGCGAGCGGCAAACTGCACCTGACGCTGCCGCCAAAAACCGTGACGCTGCTGGTTTTGCACGGCGCAGGCGGGTAATCAGCACACCTACCGGGTTCATGACCGGCACCTATGGATGCATGGAGCCGCGGACGCGCGGCTGGCGGAGCTTGGCCGCGTTCGCGCGATCATTGATCGATCAATCCGCATAGTCTGCCTAATAATTTGGTTTGTCAGGCCTGTCGAGTTTCCCTAACCTGTCTGCACATCGACAGATTGGCTGACGCGAGGCATGACCACCGAGACCGCACACGACTGGACCGACCGCATCGAAACGCAGGCCGGTTATTTCGATCGCTTCCGCGCAGCGGCCGCGGCTGCGACGCTGGACGATCAGGTTAGCGAAATATCCGGCGACGCGCCCGAGACGGGCGACCCGCTGCCGCTGCTTTGGCACTGGATGTGCTGCATAACGCCTGCGCCCCTCAGTCAGCTAGGCGCCGACGGCCATCCCATGCGCGGCATCTTTGTTCCGCCGCCCGATCTGCCGCGCCGCATGTGGGCCGGCGGCCGCCTGACGTTTCATGCGCCGCTGCGCGTCGGCGATACGCTGACCCGCACCTCGTCGGTGGCGAGCGTGCGTGAGACGAATGGCCGCTCGGGCAAGCTGCTGATCGTGACGCTGTGGCATCAGTACAGCCGCGGCGCCGAACGACTGATCGACGAACAGCAGGATCTCGTCTATCGCGGCCCGTTGGCGGGCGGTCACGAGACGCCTGCGCCAGGCCAGCCAGCGCGCGACGACGCGCGCTGGCAGCAGCGTGTGCAGCCGGACCCCGTGCTGCTGTTCCGCTATTCCGCCTTGACCTTCAACGCGCACCGCATTCACTACGACCTCGACTATGCGAAGCATACGGAAGGGTACGCGGGGCTCGTCGTGCACGGTCCATTGCTCGCGACGCTGCTCGTGCGGCTGGCCGCACGAACCACCCGCCGCCGGATGACGACGTTCGCGTTTCGCGGTGTCCGTCCGCTTACCGGTATGCAGCCTTTTTTGCTATGCGGCGCGCCGCGTGCGGAAGGCAGCACGGTGGATCTCTGGACGCGCGATGCGCAAGGCCATGTGACCATGGAGGCGCACGCCACTTTCGGAGAGCCGTCGTGAGCTACGATTTTCTGCGCGGCGTGCGCGTAATCGAGAGCTCGGCGTTCATCGCCGCGCCGCTCGCGGGGCTCACGCTGGCCCAATTTGGCGCGGAAGTGATCCGGGTCGACATGATCGGCGGCGGCATCGATTACAACCGTATGCCGGTCGCGCCGTCCGGGCGCAGCCTCTACTGGACGGGGCTGAACAAGGGCAAGAAATCGATCGCGGTCGATCTGCGCAATCCGGCGGGCCGCGAACTGGTCCAGCGGCTCGCGACGGCGCCCGGCCCCGAGGGCGGCGTGCTGCTGACCAACATCGGCGTGCCGTGGCTCGATCACGCGACTCTCGCTGCGCGGCGCGCGGACATGATCAGCTGCACGATCGAAGGCAATTTCGACGGCTCGACGGCGGTCGATTACACGGTCAATTGCGCAAGCGGTTATCCGCTCATCACCGGGACAGGCGATACGCCGGTCAACAACCCGTTTCCTGCATGGGACGCCTGCTGCGCCTACCAGGCGGCAATGGCGATCGCCTGCGCGCTGATGTCGCGCCGGCAGACGGGCGCCGGCAGCGAGTTGCGGCTCGCCTTGTCGGACGTGGCGTTTTCGATGTTGTCGCATCTGGGCGTGATGACCGAAGTGGAGGTGCTGGGCAGCGAACGCGAGGCGATCGGCAATCACATTTATGGCGCATTTGGCCGCGATTTCGTCACGCGCGACGGCCGCCGGTTGATGGTCGCCGGCGTTTCCGCGGGACAGTGGCGCGCGCTCGTCGACGCATGCGGCCTCGCGCCGGAACTCGCGCGACTGGCCGCAGGCATCCCTGCCGACTTCGCCCGCGAAGCCGACCGCTATGCCGCACGCGAGGCGATTGCGGCCGTGTTCGAGCCGTGGTTCGCGGCGCGTCCATACGACGAGATCGCGGCGCTTTTCGAGGCGCGCCGGGTGTGCTGGGGACCCTACCGGAGCGTGCGCGACCTGCTCGCCGACGATCCCCGGGTGGGCGAAGCGAATCCGCTTTACGAACGCATGAGCACGGCGGGCGTCGGCACGCATTGGGCGGCCGGCACGCCGGTGCGCGCGCCAGGTCATCCGCGCACCGCACAGCAGCCGGCGGGGCTGCTCGGTGAACATACCGACGAAGTGCTCGCCGACGTGCTCGGCCTCGATGCGTCCGCGCGTGCGCAGTTGCATGACGCGCACGTGGTGGCGGGCCCGCAGGCCGATCCCACCGCCTGCCGCTGATGCCCTGACCCCATGCTCCCACCACGCACGCTCACTTCCTGAAACTTTGCCACGATGAATCCAGACGACCTGCGTTCATGCCTGTTCGTGCCGGCTACACATCCTGAACGCTTCGACAAGGCCATGCGCAGCGGTGCGGATGGCGTGATCCTCGATCTCGAGGATGCCGTGGCGCCGGCCGCGAAAGCACAGGCGCGCGAAGCGGTGCGCGGCTGGATGGACGCGGGCGGGCGCGCCCTGGTGCGAGTCAACCCGCCCGGCAGCGCGTGGTTCGACGACGACATGGCGCTGTGCGACCGGCAAGGCGTGCTTGGCGTCGTGCTGCCGAAAGTCGGCGACCCGCGCGACCTGGAACGGGCGGCGAGCTGTCTGCGAGAGCGCAAGCCGTTTTTGCCGCTGATCGAATCGGCGGCGGGCGTCGCGAATGTCGAACGGATTGCCGCATGGCAGGGCGTGGCGCGGCTATTGTTCGGCCCGGTCGATCTGGCTGCCGACCTCGATCTGCAGGGCAACGAGGACGCGCTGTTGTACTTTCGCTCGCGGCTTGTGCTGGCCTCGCGCGTGGCCGGAATCGGCGCGCCGCTCGACGGCCCGTCGCTCGAGTTCCGCGACCTGCATGCCGTGCAGCAGGCGAGCGACTACGCGCGGCGCCTCGGCTTTGGCGGCAAACTGTGCATTCACCCGGCGCAGGTGCCGGCGGTGAATCGTGCGTTTACGCCGGACGACGCGGAGTACGCGTGGGCGGAGCGGGTTGTCGACGGTGCGCGTGGCGGGGAAGGGGTATTCATGGTGGACGGACAGATGGTCGATGCCCCCGTCATTGCGCGCGCCCAGCGGATTCTTGCGCGGGCGGGGCGCGCGCCGCGCTCCGATACGGGTCATTAGCGAGGACGACGTCGATATGTCAGGAGAACGAATCGATGTGCCGCGCGCGGCTCAACGATCCACGATGCTGCGCGGCAGGACGGCGCTGGTGACGGGTGCGAGCGAAGGCATCGGCGCCGCGATTGCGCTGGCATTGGCGGGCGTGGGCGCGAACCTCGTGCTGGTGGCGCGCACAGCCGGCAAACTCGACGAGATGGCGCGACATGCGCGCGCAGCCGGCGCGGGCCGCGTGAACGTCGCGCCGGCTGACGTCACGTGCAGCCACGCCATGCGCACGCTGATCGATGGTCTCGACGGGCTCGATATCGTGGTCAACAACGCGGGGACCAATTTCCCAGGTCCCTTTGTCGAGGTGTCCGACGACGAGCTCGACCTGATGCTGCGGCTCAACGTGCGCTCGTATTTCGTGGTGGCGCAGGCCGCCGTGAAACGCATGCTCGCTCAAGGGCCGCGCATGACCGACGCATGCGTGATCAACGTGAGTTCGCAGATGGGACACGTGGGCGCGCCGCAGCGCAGCCCGTACTGCATGACCAAGCACGCGATAGAAGGGCTCACGAAAGCCATGGCGGTGGAGCTGGCGCCGCAGCGCATTCGCGTGAACAGCATTGCACCCACCTTCATCGATACACCGCTGATTCGCCGCATCGTCGATACACCCGCGAAGCAGCGCGAGATGGTTGCAAGGATTCCGTTAGGCCGTCTCGGCCAGATCGAGGACGTTGCGGGCGCGGCGCTCTATCTGGCCTCTCCCGCAGCGGCGATGACGACCGGCACCTGTATGCGCGTGGACGGCGGCTGGACCGCGCAATGAATCGTGCAATGAGCCGCGTAATAAGCAGCGCAATGAGCCGCGCAATGTGCGGCACGATGAACGCACGCAACGGGTGCAGCGGCGATTGATCGGCCAGATTGCAGAATGGCTCACATTATTGCGCTGGTCAGGTCGAGGCGACGACCGTAAAGTAACGTCACAACATGAAGCAGCCCGAAGCGTGGCGTGCCATAAGGAGCGAGACACAGCAGATGGACACGAAGCAATACGATTACATCATCGTGGGTGCGGGATCGGCGGGCTGTGTGCTGGCGAACCGCCTGTCAGCCGATGCGCGCACCCGTGTGCTGCTGCTCGAGGCGGGGCCGCCCGACAGCAAACTGTGGATCAGGATTCCGGCCGGCATGACCCGCCTCATTTCCGACCCCGGCGTGAACTGGCGCTATACCACCAGCAGCGAGCCGGGCCTGAACGGCCGCATGCTGGCCTGCCCGCGCGGCAAGACGCTCGGCGGGTCGAGTTCGATCAATGGCCTCGTTTATATGCGCGGCCATCCCGACGACTACAACCATTGGCGCGAACTGGGCAACGCGGGCTGGGGCTGGGACGACGTGCTGCCGTTCTATCGCCGCAGCGAATGCTACGAGGGCGGCAGTACCGCGTATCACGGCGCCGACGGCGAACTGAGTGTCGAGAATCTGAAAGCGCCGCATATTGCATCGCGGGCATTTGTGGAAGCGGGCCAGCGGATCGGCGTGCCGTTGAATACGGATTTCGGCGGCGCGACGCACGAGGGCATCGGTTTTCTGCAACTGAATCTGCGCCAGGGGGTGCGTGAATCCGCCTCCAGCGCGTTCCTCACGCCCGCGAAGCATCGGCCGAATCTCGACGTGCAGGTCAACGCCCATGTGCTGAAAGTGCTCACCGAGGGCCGGGTCGCGACGGGCGTCGTATATCGCCAGGGCGGTGTCGAACAGCGCGCGCTGGCGGGCGAAGTGATTCTTTCGGGCGGCGCGATCAATTCGCCGCAACTGCTGATGTTGTCGGGGATCGGTCCGGCGCAGCAACTGCGCGGGTTCGGGATCGATGTCGTGCACGATCTGGCGGGTGTCGGCGAGAATCTGCACGATCACACCTACGTGCATTATCTCGCGGAGGTTTCGCCGGAGTTCTCCATCAACCGCAAGATCTCGTCGAATCTGCGCGTGCTGCCGCATGTGCTGCGCTATGTCTTGACCCGCAGCGGCTTGCTGACCAGCGCGGCTGCCCAGGTCGGCGCGTATCTGCGCTCGCGTCCCGGTCTGACGCGGCCCGATCTGCAACTGCAATTCCGGCCGTTCAGCATTCTCGTGCGCAAGGACGGCCGCATCACCGCGGAAAATGTTCCGGCCGTGACTGCCTCGTGCAGCCAAAGCCGGCCGAAGTCGCGCGGCAGGCTGTCGCTCGCCGCCGCCGATCCGTTCGCGCCGCCGCAAATCCTCTTCAACTATCTGACCGACAGCGAGGACTGCCGCGTGCTGATGTCCGGCGTGCGCTGGATGCGGCGGATGTTTGCCGCGTCGCCGTTCGTCGAGCACGTCGTGAAGGAAACCGTGCCGGGCGGCGGCGTGGATTCGGACGACGAGCTGCTGGCGTATCTACGCGCGAATGCCCAGCCGATGTATCACCCGGTGGGTAGCTGCAAGATGGGGCGCGACGGCATGTCGGTGGTGGACGAGCGCTTACGGGTACATGGCATCGAGCGGCTGCGGGTGGTGGATGCGTCGGTGATGCCGGCCATTACCTCGGGCAACACCAATGCGCCGACCATCATGATTGCGGAAAAAGCGTCGCAGATGATTCTGGAGGACGCGCACGGCTAGCCGGCGCCGCCGCGGTACGCGGCGTCGTTTTCGGAAAACGGACATTCACACCATTTAGGAGAGCAGATCATGTTCGTGGAAGAGCGTATCTATACCCTTGTACCCGGCAAGGCGCCGGACTTTCTGAAACTGTACGAGGAAGAGGGCATGGCGATCCAGGCACGGCACTTGCCGTATATGGTCGGCTATTACTCGTCGGAGATCGGCACGCTGAATCTGATCGTCCATCTCTGGGCATTCGACGACATCAACCAGCGCGTCAAGCTGCGCGAGCAGATGGTGGCCGACCCCGACTGGCAGGACTATCTGAAGAAACTGATGCCGCTGATCGTCGACCAGCAGTCGCGCATCCTGCGGCCGGCGCCGTTCTTCGTCGAGCGGCTGCAGACGCTGGTGGAGGCGAGCAAGACCGCGCGCGCCCGGGTGGCGGCCTGAATTAGCGGCTACGTCCAACGGGAAACCTCATGAATACGCTGAACAACAAGGTCGCGCTCGTGACGGGCTCGACCAGCGGCATTGGCCTCGGCATTGCCGCCTGTCTCGCCGAAGCGGGCGCGGACCTGATGATCCACGGCTTTGGCGATGCGGCGAAAGTCGCCGCGCAGTGCCGCGACCTCGCGGAACGTTCGGGCCGGCGCGTCGTGCATAGCGCCGCCGACGTGACCGACCCGGCGCAAGTACGCGCGATGGTCGAGCAATGCACGAACGAACTCGGCGCCGTCGACATTCTCGTCAACAATGCAGGCATCCAGTACACCTGTCCCATCGACGAATTTCCGCAAGAGCGCTGGGACGCGATTATCGCCACCAATCTGTCGGCGAACTTTCACGCGATCAAGGCCGTGTTGCCGCAAATGCGCGCGCGCGACTGGGGGCGCATCGTCAACATCGCGTCCGCGCACGCGCTGGTTGCGTCGGTGACGAAATCGGCCTACGTGGCGGCGAAACACGGCGTGATCGGTCTGACGAAAGTCGTGGCGCTGGAGACCGCCAAAAGCGGCGTGACGTGCAATGCCATCTGCCCGGGGATGATCCTGACGCCGCTCGTGCAAAAGCAGATCGACGACTGGGCTGAACGCGACGGCATCACAAAGGACGAGGCGCAGGCGCTGATGATTGCCGAGAAGATCCCCACCGGTCAGTTCCAGACCGCGGAGCAGATCGGCGCGCTGGTGGTGTTCCTGTGTTCGGAGCCGGCCGGCCAGATTCGCGGCGCCGCGATGCCGGTAGATGGCGGGTGGACGGTTCAATAGCCTTATAGATAGCGCTGTAGCCCTATAGCCCTGTAGCCGCCCACCCTGCGGCTCATTCGGCGCGCGTCCGTCCGTTCGGCCGGCGCGGCATCGCCACCGTGTAGTCGAGATCGAGCACCACCGCCGGATGCCAGCCTGTCGTGCCGTCCTCGTGACGGGTCCTGGCGCCGGGAACTTCAGTGGGCGCGAGATTCTTCAGGCCGACCAGCCGCAGCCGCAAGGCGCCGACGTCGGCGCGGCCCGGCAATTTCCATTTGTCGAGCACTTCTGAATACGCGTAAAGCGTGTCGCCGCCGACCGTGGGCGCGACGTGCGTGCCGCCATTGATCGCCAGCACGCCGAGGACGTTTTCGAGGCCGTCGTAGGCGAGCGAACGGCACACCGACATCGTATGGCCGCCATACACGAGACGCCGCCCGGTTGGCGTGTGCTGCATCGCCAGCGCGTCGAAGTGCGGCCGCGCATTGTTCTGATAGAGGCGCGTGGCCATCATATGCTCGGCTTCTTCGATGGTGGCGCCGCTGGGGTGATCGATTCGTTCGCCGATTGCGTAGTCGTCCCAAACGTCGGCGGAACCGGTTGCTTCACGCAGGTTCTCGAGCGCTTCCGCCGAGAGCAGGCGCGCGCACGCTACCAGCAGGTTCGGCGCAATATGATCGAGCAGGTCGGGCACGTGCTGATCGCGGGCGCTGGTGGTGGAATCCGCCGCGTGCGCCGTTTTTTGCGCCGTTTTATGGACCGCTTTATGCACCATCACCCAGCGCACCCAGCTGAGCACCGCGTGGCTGTCTTCGCGATAACAGGTCGAGCGCACGTAAACGATGCCGCTGCGGCCGTTCGAATTTTCCCGCAGGCCGATCACGACGCTCTCGCAATGCAGCGTATTGCCGGCGAACACCGGGTTCAAAAAACGCGCTTCCGCATAGCCAAGATTGGCGATCGCGTTAAGCGAAATATCCGGCACCGTTTTGCCGAAAGCCATGTTGAAGAGCAACAGATCGTCGATAGGCCGGCTTTCGAAGCCCAGTTCGCGCGCCACCACCGCCGACGAATGAGTCACGTGGCGGCTGCCCGTGAGCGCTGTGTAGACGGCGGCGTCGCCATCGGTGATGGTGCGCGGCGTGCCGTGCCGGATAACCTGGCCGAGACGGAAATCCTCGAAGAAGCGGCCGGCGCGATGCTTCGCGGTTGAGGTGCCTTTGCTCGTCATGTCGTCGAATGGCCCTGGGGACGGAAGATGTCTGCCGGCCCACTTTAACGGCTGTGCCATCCCGCTGACAATTGACGTTATTGCGTCGATTATGCGGATTGTCAGCTTAATCAGTCGTGCGCGAGCGCGGGCCGGTTGTTGACGGGGCCGCCGATCAATTGCTTGAGCAGTTGCACGAGCCGTGTCGAAGCCGGCGAGAGGTTCTGGCCGCGCATGGTGATGATGGCAATCTGCCTGGAGAGGGGCGGGTTGACGATGCGTAGTACCCACGTCGAGGGATCGATGCGCGGCGGCAGCGCGATCTCCGGCAGGATCGCCGCGCCGAGACCCGCATTCGCCATCGAGATCAGCGTCTGTGCCTGGGCGAACTGATAACGCGTCGTATACGACAGATGCTGCTGGTTCATGACTTCCTCCAGCATCGCGCGCAGCGCAGTAGCGCGATTGAGCACGAGCAGCGGCATGTTGGTGAGCGTGGCGAGGTCGATGGTCTTGCGGCTCGTCGTAATGAAGCGTTTGGGCACGATGGCGTAGAAAGGATCGGTCAGGATGGGCTCGAAGCGGAATTCCGCATGATTGACCACTGGCCCCACGCCAAAATCCACCTCGCGTTTGCTGATGCTGTCGAACAGCGCCTCGGAGGTAACCTCCTGCACGAAGACGTCGACGCCCGGATATTCGCGCTCGAACTCCGCCAGCACCGCGGCAAGCCGCGTTTCCGCGATGGTCGGCGAGCACGAGAGCGAGACGCGGCCGCGCCGGATGTCCGCGAGTTCGTGTATGCGCCGCAGTCCCGACTCGACTTCGAGCAGGGCGCGCCGCGCGCATTCCAGCAGTTCGGTGCCTTCGTCGGTGAGCCGCACGCTGCGGGTGGTGCGGTGAAACAGGTCGACGCCCAGCTGCAATTCGAGTTGCCGTATCTGCGAACTGATCGCGGACTGCGATTTGAACGACTTCTCGGCGGCAATCCGGAAGCTACCGTGCTCGGCGACCAGGAGGAAGGTTTGCAGCAGCTTCAGATTGATGTTGCCAGGCGATCGGGCTGAGGGCGTCATGCTGGAGCTCGGGAGTCATCGATTGAATCGGATAATAGGCTCGATCGTGCGGTTTGTCCGCTTCATCGGCATGCCTAATGATTTTCCCTGGTGAGCCGCTAGGCGCATGCATATCGACGATGGCTCATGCTGTCCGGATTGACAGACGCGCGTCAGCATCGCGCCATGTGAGGCCGTCGCCAAGCCTTGCGGCGGGCGGCTACCTGGGGTTTCTCCCCAACTGCTGCCGCTTTGATTGTGCGGACAGATCGCATAATTCAAAAGATAAATGCGTTTGTTGGTTCCAATCCTGAATCGTAAAGTTTGCTTCATCGAAGGCGCCCCCGGCGCGACGCGGACAACGAACAGGAATCGACGATGGCATTGGAAACATCGGCTGAAGCAGGGAGCGTGCTGAACGATCTGAAGCCTGGCGCGCTCGCGGGTCTCAAGGTGCTCGACATCGCGACGTTCGTTGCCGCGCCGTTCTGCGGCACCATTCTCGCGGACTTCGGCGCCGAGGTCATCAAGATCGAACAGCCTAAAACCGGCGATTCGCTGCGCCAGTTCGGCACCGTGACCGAATGTGGCGACAGCCTCGTGTGGCTGAGCGAATCGCGCAACAAGAAGACCGTCACCCTCGATTTGCGCAAGCCCGCCGGCGCCGAGGTGTTTCGCAAGCTGGTCGCGCAGTCCGACGTCGTGCTCGAAAACTTCCGGCCCGGCACGCTTGAGCGCTGGGGACTCGGTTTCGAGGCGTTAAGCGAAATCAACCCGCGTCTCATCATGCTGCGGATCAGCGCCTACGGGCAGACCGGACCGAAGCGTGAGGAGCCCGGCTTTGCCCGCATCGCACACGCATTCGCCGGACTGTCATGGCTGGCCGGCGAACGCGACGGCCCGCCGGTCGTGCCGGGCTCCACCTCGATGGCCGACTATATCTCGGGCATGTGGGGCGCCATTGGCGTGCTGACCGCGGTGCAGGCCCGCACGACGAGTGGGCGCGGCCAGTTCATCGACATTGGCCTGTACGAGTCGGTGTTTCGTCTGCTGGATGAAATTGCTCCGGCCTATGCCAAGTACGGCAGCGTGCGCGAGCGCATGGGCGCCGACACCGTCAACGTCGTGCCGCATAGCCATTACCGGACCGCAAGCGGCGAGTGGGTGGCGCTCGCCTGCACCAACGACAAGATGTTCGAGCGCCTCGCGGTCGTCATCGGGCAGCCGGAACTCGTCGAGCAGTTTCGCACCAGCGCGATTCGCGTCGCCAACCGTGCTCAGGTGAACGCGCTGGTGGCCGACTGGGTCGGTAGTCGCAACTTGCCTGACGTGCTTGAGTTGACGCGCGAAGGCGGCGTGCCCTGTGCGCAGATCTATTCGATTCGCGAGATATTCGAAGACCCGCAATACGAGGCGCGCGGCAATCTTTTGCACATCGACGATCCACGCGTCGGCAAGCTGGTGGTGCCGGCTTCGGTGCCGAAAATGTCCGCGACGCCGGCGCAGTTTCGCCACGCGGGCCGCGCGCTGGGCGCCGACAACAGCGAGGTCTACGCGAGCTGGCTCGGGCTCGACGAGGCGGACCTGCGCGCGTTGACCGATGCGGGCGTGATCTGAACGGTTGATCCAACGGGAGCAGTACCACGATGAATAGCGACTTGCAGCAGTACCGGATGTATATCGGCGGCGAATGGGTCGAAGCCGCCGACGGCGCGACGTTCGAAACCATCGATCCCTATGCGCAGAAGCCGTGGGCCGTGCTGCCGCGCGCCGGCAAGCTCGATGCGGCGCGCGCGGTCGACGCAGCCAGCCGGGCGTTCAACGGCGGCGCATGGCCAAAGCTGAAGGCGAGCGCGCGCGGTTTGCTGCTGCACCGCCTCGCGGATCTGATTGCACGCGACGCCGAACGCCTCGCGCGGATCGAAGTGCGCGACAACGGCAAGCTGATCAACGAAATGCGCGCGCAGGTCGCCTACCTGCCCGAATACTTCCGCTATTTCGCAGGTCTCGCGGACAAGATCGAAGGCGCCGTGCTGCCGATCGACAAGGCCGATACTTTCAACTACACCTGCCACGAACCGCTCGGCGTGTGCGTGGCGATCACCGCGTGGAATTCGCCGCTGCTGCTCGCAGTCAACAAGCTGGCGCCGGGGCTGGCAGCGGGTAACACGTTTGTGCTGAAGCCCTCGGAGTTCACCTCGGCGTCCGCACTCGAACTTGCAAAGCTCTTCGAGGAAGCCGGCTTTCCGCCGGGCGTGCTTAACGTCGTGACCGGCTATGGCGGCGAAGTGGGCGCGCCGCTGGTCGAGGACCGCCGGGTCGCGAAAATCGGCTTCACCGGTAGCGAGACCGGCGGCCAGAAAATCTACGAGGCGGCCGCGCGCGACTTCAAGCACGTCACACTCGAACTGGGTGGCAAGTCCGCCAACATCGTGTTTGCTGACGCGAATCTCGACAATGCGGTGAAGGGCGCGATCTCCGGAATTTTCGCCGCGACCGGGCAGACCTGTGTGGCAGGCTCGCGCGTGCTGGTGCACGAGAGCATCTATGACGAGTTCGTCGAGCGGCTGGTGGCGTTCGCCCGCACCGCGCGCATGGGCGACCCTCAAGAGACCACGACCCAGGTCGGTCCGGTGACCACGCCGCCGCAATACGAAAAGATCCTCAAGTACATCGAAATCGCCAAAAGCGAAGGCGCACGCTGCGTGTTGGGCGGCTCTCCCGCGCAGCGCCCCGAATGCGGCGCGGGCCAGTTCGTCGAGCCGACGATTTTTGCCGACGTGCGCAACGGCATGCGCATCGCCCAGGAAGAAGTGTTCGGCCCGGTGCTGAGCTGCATCCGCTTTCGCGACGACGACGAAGCGGTCGAGATCGCCAACGACAGCCTGTACGGCCTCGCCGCAGGTGTGTGGACCAGCGATCTGCGGCGCGCACTGGAACTGCCGAAGCGGCTGAAAGTGGGCATCGTATGGGTCAACATGTATCGGGCGGTCAGCTACATGTCGCCGTTTGGCGGATACAAGCGCTCGGGGTTGGGCCGCGAGAACGGCATCGACGCGATCCGCGAGTATCTGCAGACCAAGAGCGTCTGGATTAGCACTGCTCAGGAAACGCCCGATCCGTTCGTGATTCGCTAAACACGCAACCGACGCCCATTCACCCCTTTAACTGCGAGCCGATATCCACCATGTTTCCGACCAGCGCCCCGAATTCCGCTAGCGGCGACCTTGAACCCACGCTGCCGTTTCGCATCGACAACCAGATTGCGCTCGTCACGGGCGCGGGCCGGGGAATCGGCGCGGCCATTGCGCGCGCGCTTGCCGATGCCGGTGCGCAGGTCGTGCTGGTGTCGCGCACGCGCACCGAACTGGAAGCGGTGGCCGCGCAGATCGAGCGGCGCGGCGGCCATGCGCGCGTCGCCGTGTGCGACGTGACCGATAGTACGGCCATGCGGGCCTTGATCGACGGACTGGAGAGGCTCGATGTGCTCGTCAACAACGCGGGAACCAATATTCCCGAGCCGTTCGTCGAGGTATCGGACGCCCATCTCGACAGCGTGCTCGATCTGAACGTGCGGGCGTACTTCGTGGTTGCACAGGCGGCGGTGCGCAAGATGCTTGCCGATCCGGAACGTGCGGCGCGCGGTGGGGCAGTCGTCAACATCTCGTCGCAGATGGGACATATCGGCTCGCCGAACCGCACCGTGTACTGCATGACCAAGCATGCGGTGGAAGGGCTCACCAAAGCCATGGCGGTCGAACTGGCGCCGCAACGTATCCGCGTGAACTGCATTGCGCCGACTTTCGTCGACACGACGCTGGTGCGCAGCATCGTCGATACCGAGGAGAAGTACGACTTCCTCGTATCGAAGATCCCGCTCGGTCACATGGCGGACGTGCGCGACATCGCGGCGGCGGCTGTTTATCTGTGTTCGCCCGCGGCCGCGATGGTGACCGGCACGTCGTTGCTGGTGGATGGCGGCTGGACGGCCCAGTGAATCCGAACGATCAACCCGACTGGCCAGGTAACAAGCGGGCTAGTCTGTCTGGAGCGAATTGATGAGCAGAACTACAGGACGTCTCGTTGTCGAGCAAACCGGAGGACCGGAGGTCATGCAATGGGTCGAGCAGGCGGCCCAACCGGTCGGCCCGGACGAAGTGCGGGTGCAGCATGAGGCGATCGGCGTCGACTACATCGACACGCAGATTCGCGCCGGCGAGATGCCGGCCACGCTGCCCACCGGCATCGGCTTTGCGGCGGTAGGCAAGGCAAGCGAAGTTGGCGCGAACGTACAGCACATCAAGCAGGGCGAGCGGGTCGCCTACATGTATTTCACCCCCGGCAGTTATGCCGAGGAACGGGTCGTGCCGGCGGAGCGCGTAGTTGCGCTGCCCGATCAGACGCTTGCGCCGGATCTCGCGGCCGGCGCGCTGTTTCGTGGCCTGACCGCGTGGTACCTGTCGACACGGCTGCGTCCGATCGAACGCGGCGACGCGGTGCTCGTGCATGCGGCAGCGGGCGGTGTCGGCCTGATGCTCACGCAATGGCTCACGCATCTGGGCGCGACCGTGATCGGCACGGTCGACACCCAGCCGAAAGCGGACGCGGCGCGCGAATTCGGCGCGAAGCACGTGGTGGTGATCCCGGAACAGGACTTCGTCGCCAAGGTAAAGGACGTGACCGGCGGCAAGGGCGTGGCGGTCGTCTACGAAAGCATCGGGCGCGCCACCTTCGAAGGATCGCTGGACAGCGCGCGGCGCTTCGGACTGATCGTCTCGTTCGGCTGGCCGTCGGGCGATCCGGGTCCAGTCTCGCTGATGCATTTGCGCAGCAAGGGTTCGCTGTTCATCACGCGGCCCACGGTGACGCAATACACGGCGGACGCGGCCGATTTCCGCGCCGGCGCGGCCGCGTTGTTCGGTCTTGTTCGCGACGGCGTGCTGAAGGTGAAGGTCGGCAACAGCTACCCGCTGCGCAACGCGGCACAGGCGCATCGCGACATTGTCGCGGGCCGCACGCTTGGCTCGGTCGTGCTGATCGCCTAGCCGTTCGCGGGATTCATAACCATCACAAGCAGGAGACGAGGCGATGTTACTGGACGGCAAGACAGCAATCGTGACGGGGTGTGCATCGAAGAAGGGCATCGGCTGGGCCACTGCGCGACTGTTCGCGCAGCACGGCGCGCGGGTTGCGTTGCTCGATCTGCGCGAGGAAGATGCGCGCGCGGCAGCTGCGGCGATCGGCGACCAGCATCTTGGCTTTGCGTGCGACGTGCGCGATGCGCGGCGCTGCGAACAGGTAGTGAAGGACGTCGTCGAGACGTTCGGCGCAGTCGACATCCTCGTGAATAACGCGGGCGTCAGCCAGGCGCATCGCCTGATGGACAGCACGATGGACGACTACGAACTGGTGCTCGACGTCAGTCTGCGCGGCACGTTCAACATGTCGCGGGCAATCACGCCGCATTTTCGCGGCCGCCGCAGCGGCGCGATCGTCTGTATGGGGTCGCTCGCTGCGCAGCGCGGCGGCGGCGTGCTGGGCGGTCCGCACTATGCCGCGGCGAAGGGCGCGGTGCAGGCGCTCGCCAGGTCGATGGCGCGCGAGCTTGCGCCGGACGGCATTCGCGCCAACGCGATTGCGCCAGGCCTGATCGATACGGATCTGCTGATCGGCAAGATCACCGATGAAGGCAAGGCGGCCGTGGCGGCCGGCACGCCGCTCGGGCGCCTGGGCACCGCGCAGGACGTGGCGAACGTGTGCCTGTTCCTCGCTTCCGATCTGTCGGCCTATGTGACAGGTGTCGTACTCGATGTGAACGGCGGATATCACATTCACTGAACGCATCGGCGGATGGGTGTTGTAGCGTGCTTTGCCAGGACCCGCGGTCAGCGGGTCATATAAAAAAACCGCACAGGATGCGGTCACGCAAATAACTTGCATGGGACCGGAGTCGGCGCACAGGCGCCCGCGCCGGTCGACACAGGAGACAGTCATGTTGAGCAAACGGAATCTGTGCTGGGTCATCGCCACGGCGACGGCCTGCTTCACCATCGCGACGCATGCCGCGGAGCCGATCAAGCTGGGCGTGTCGGGGCCGTTCACGGGCGGCTCCGCACCGATGGGCATTTCGATGCGTAACGGCATCAAGCTCGCCGTCGACGAAATCAACGCCGCGGGCGGCGTGCTGGGCCGGCCGCTGGTGATGGTCGAGCGCGACGACCAGGCGAACAACGCGCGCGGCCTGCAGATCGCTCAGGAGCTGGTGTACAAGGAGCACGTGGCGGCGAGCGTCGGCATCATCTCCACCGGCGTGATTCTGGCGAGCCAGAAGGTCTATCAGGACGCGCAGATTCCGCTGCTGACGCCAGGGCCGAGCGGCACCCAGGTCACGAAGGTGTTCATGACACCGGCCTACCCGAAGAGCTATGTATTTCGTGTGTCGCTGGTGGACCGGATCCAGGCCGGCATGATCGCGAACGAGGCGATCAACCGCGAGCATCTCACCAAGGTGGCCGTATTCGCCGATTCGTCGAACTACGGCCAGCTCGGCCGCGAGGATATGACGGCGGCGCTCGCCAAGCTGAACATCACGCCGGTAGATGTCGAGAAGTGGAACCAGGGCGACGTGGACATGACCTCGCAGGTGCTGCGCGCGAAGACCGCCGGCGCCCAGGCGTTGCTGACCTACGGCGAAGGGCCGGAACTCGCGCAGATCGCCAACGAGATGGTGAAACTCGGCTGGAAGGTGCCGATGATCGGCAGCTGGACGCTGTCGATGCCGAACTACATCCAGCTCGCGGGTCCGAATGCGGAAGGCACGCGCTTCCCGCAAACCTTCGTCGCCGACGGTTCGCCGCGCCGCCAGGCGTTTCTCGAGAAATACGAGAAGGCATATCACACCAACTACATTCCGGGCGCGGTATGGGCGGCGCAAGGGTATGACGTGGTCTACCTGATGGCCGCGGCCATGAAGCAGGCTGGAACGACGGACGGCCCCCAGGTGCGCGACGCGCTCGAGAACCTGAACACGAAGATCGACGGTCTCATCATGACCTACGACCATCCGTTCTCGAAGACCGACCATGACGCGATTCGCGATGGCTCGGTTGCCGTGATGGCCGAGATCAAGGGCGGCCACGTCGTGAAGATGGACGAGGCTCAGGCGCAGGCCGCGCGCTGACGCGCCACTGGACGATCCAAATGAACGTCATCCTGCAGATTATCGTGAGCGGGTGCGCGGTGGGCATGATCTATTCGGTCACCGCGTTCGGCTACCAGCTCACCTTCGCCACCTCCGGCACCATGAATTTTGCCCAGGGCCAGGCGTTGGCGATCGGCGCGTTGTCCGGGCTCACCATCATGGAATACGTGGGCAGCTACTGGCTGATGATTCCGCTCGTGCTGATCGTGGGCGCGGTGGTCGGCGTGATCACCGAGCGTATCAGCGTGCGGCGCTCGATCGCGGCGAAAAGCGAAGGCTGGATCATGGCGACTATCGCGCTCGGCATCATCATGACCAACGTGGCCGAGAATCTCTGGGGGACCGACGACCTGAAGTTTCCGTCGCCGTTGCCCGACACGCGCATCACCATAGCGGGCGCGAGCATCCTGCCGATGGAACTGCTCGTGATCGTCGGCGCGCTCGCGTTGATGGCGGCGGTCGAGCTGTTCAACCGCAAGACCATCTACGGCAAGGCGGTGGTCGCGACCGCCAGCGACGCCGATGCGGCCGCGCTAATGGGCATCAACACACGGCTCGTCGTCACGTTTTCGTATGCGCTGTCGTGCATGAGCGCCGCCTTCGCGGGCATTCTGATCGCGCCGCTGACGGTGGCGGGTGCCGACATGGGCGCCACGCTGGGCCTCAAGGCATTCGCTGTGGCGATCATCGGCGGGTTGACGTCGGGCTTCGGCATCATTGCTGGCGGTCTGATTCTCGGCGTCGTCGAGACCTTCACTGGCTATTACGTGTCGAGCGGCTATAAGGACGTGCCGGGTCTGCTGTTGCTGCTCGCGGTTCTCGCCGTGAAACCGGCCGGCCTGTTCGGCCGTACCTCGATCAGGAAGGTATAGCGATGAATCGCTCGAAAACCTTCGCCGGCTGGCTGTTCTTCGCTGCGCTCGCGGTCTTTCCGCTTGTCAGCAGCAATCCGTATTACACGCATCTGCTGGTAATAATCGGTATTTATGCAGTCCTGATCTTTGGGCTCGACATCGTGGTTGGCTATACCGGTGAGGTGTCGATCGGCCATGCGGGGCTCTTCGGTATCGGCGCCTATACGACCGGTATTCTGCTGACGAGCGCCGGCTTGTCGGTATGGCTCGCGGTGCCGGCGGCCCTGGTGGTGACGGCGCTATTTGGTGCGATTCTGGCGGTGCCGTCGCTGCGCCTGACCGGCCCCTATCTGGCGATGGTCACGCTCGCGTTCGGCACCATCGTGCAGATCCTGCTCAACGAGATGGATTTTCTCACCAATGGCGCGCAAGGACTGGCGGTCGGCAAGCCGGTGATCGCCGGACATCTGGTGAGCGCCACGGACTTTTACTACGTTGTCGTTGTGATCGCGGCGCTGGCGATGCTGGTGGTTTCGCGCATCCTGTCGTCACATTACGGACGCGCGTTTCTCGCGCTGCGCGGCAGTCCGGTCGCGGCGGACTGCATGGGCGTGTCCGTGTATCGCTACAAGGTGATCGCCTTCGTCATCAGCGCGGCGTTTGCGGGACTGGCGGGCTCGCTCTACGGGCTCTCCGAGGAATACATCGCGCCGAACACGTTTTCGATGGAGCTGTCCACGCTATTCCTTCTGGCGGTCACGCTGGGTGGACGCCGTTCGCGGGTCGGCACGCTGATCGGCGCGACCACCATCGTCGTGCTGCCGAATCTGCTGTCGGACGTTGTGCTGTTCCGCTGGCTCACCGTCGTGCTCGCCGTGCTGGTGGTGCTGCTCGTGGCGCATGCATGGCGCACCCGCCGCACAGCGTGGCAGACGCTGCTGGCGCCGGTAATCGTGATGGCGGCGTTCGTCGCGTTTGCCTTCACGCTGACCGATATCGTGAGCCAGCGTCTGACGATTTTCGGCCTGATGATTCTCGGCGTGGTCTATTACCTGCCGGATGGCATTGCCGGTTACGTGCGCGATTTCGCGGCCAACTGGCGCGGCGTGCTTTCTTCCTCCGAGCCGCAGGCGCCGGTCACGGTGGCGGTCGGCGCGTGGAGTTCGGCGCGTGCCGCACGGGATGCCGCGGCGAGCGCGCAGCCGGAGTGCGTGCTCGACCTGGAATCGATCGTGATGCAGTTCGGCGGCCTGCGCGCGCTCAACGACGTGTCGTTGCAGGTGAGGCGCGGCACCGTGCACGGCCTGATCGGCCCGAACGGTTCCGGCAAGAGCACGATGATGAACGTGCTCACCGGTGTCTACGCGGCGACGAGCGGCAATATCCAGTTCAACGGCGAGCGTTGCGATGGATTGAAACCCGCACGCATTGCGCAGCGCGGCATGGCGCGCACCTTCCAGAACGTGCAGTTGTTCGGCGAAATGAGCACGCTCGATAACGTGCTGGTCGGACTGCATCAGATGTTTCATTCGAATCTGATCGACGTGATCTTTCATACGCCGCGCTTTCGGCGCGAGGAGCAGGCGGCACGCGCGCGCGCCGCGACGCTGCTGGGCTTTGTCGGCATGCAGGAGTTCGCGGCGACCCGCGCGCGGGATCTGCCGTATGGCCGGCAGCGGATGCTGGAGATCGCGCGTGCGCTCGGCACCGAGCCGTCGCTGCTGCTGCTCGACGAACCGGCTGCGGGCCTGCGTCCGAACGATCTGCCGGAACTGCGTCAGATGATCGAAAAGATTCGCGAGCACGGCATCACCGTAGTGCTGATCGAGCATCACATGGACCTGGTGATGGCGATTTGCGATCAGGTGTCGGTGCTCGATTTCGGCCAGAAGATCGCTGAAGGGCCGCCCACCAAAATCTCGCATGACCGCCGCGTGATCGAGGCCTATCTGGGCGCGTCCGCTATCACGCCGGCCGTCAGCGGCGCGGCCTAGCAAGGAGACACCCGCATGCTTACTGTAGAAGCCGCTCACGCCGGTTACGGTTCCACCGAAGTGCTGCACGGCATTTCGCTGAGCGTCGGCAAGGGCAGTGTCGTCAGCCTGATCGGTTCGAACGGTGCGGGCAAAACTACGACGATGCGGATGATTTCCGGAATGCTGCACGCGAAAGCCGGGCGCGTATTGCTGAACGGCGCCGATATCACCGGTCTCGACGCGCATCGCATCGCGCGGCTGGGGCTCGCTCACAGCCCGGAGGGACGGCGCGTATTCCCGACGCTCTCGGTGCACGACAATCTCGAACTGGGCGCGTTTTCGCGCTTTATCGGCGCGCGCAGCAAGGGCGATATCCGCCAGGACCTGGAGCGCGCCATGGACCTGTTCCCGGTTTTGCGGCGGCGCGCCGCGCAACTGGCGGGCACGCTGTCCGGCGGCGAGCAGCAGATGCTCGCCATGGCGCGCGCGATCATGCTCAATCCCGAGGTCGTACTGCTCGACGAGCCGTCGATGGGTCTCGCGCCGCTGCTGGTCGACGAAGTATTTAGGACTATTGAGCGCCTGCGCGAGCAAGGCGTGACGATGCTGGTGGTCGAGCAGTTCGCGGCGGCCGCATTGCAGGTAAGCGATTACGGCTATGTGCTGGAGAACGGCCGGATCACGATCGAAGGGCCGGCCGCGAGCCTGCGTGACAACGAAGCGGTGCGGGCGGCCTATCTGGGTGGCATGCATTAACTGATCGAGGCAGGGAGCAAACGTGAACGAGCAACATCTGAACGAAGCGGCCAGCACGCTGTGGGGCCATTTCAACGGCGCGACGCACTTCGACGCATTGCCGGCGGCTTGCCGGCCGGCGAGCCGCGCCGAGGCCTACGAGGTGCAGCGCGAGGTGGCGCGGCTGTCGGGGCGATTGGTGGCCGGCTGGAAGATCGCCGCGACCAGCGTGGCGGGGCAGAAGCATATCGGCGTGGACGGGCCGATCGCTGCGCGGCTGCTGTCCGAACGGGTGATCGCGGGCGGCCTCGTGATTCCAATGGAAGGCAACGTGATGAACGTCGCCGAGGCGGAATTTGCGTTTCGTCTGAAGCACGCACTGCCGCCGCGCGCCGAGCCGTATCGCACCGACGAGGTGATGGCCGCGGTGGGCACGCTGCATCTGGCCATCGAGGTGCCGGACTCGCGCTATCACGACTTCGCGAGCGTGGGCGCATTGCAACTGATCGCCGACGGTGCCTGCGCATCATGGCTCGTCGTGAGCCCGGCAACCCAGGCGGATTGGCGCGCGCTCGATCTGGTCGGCCATCAGGTGCGTGCCTATCGTAATGGCGAACTGGCCGGCGAGGGCAGCGGGGCAAACGTGCTCGGCGATCCGCGCATTGCGATGACATGGCTCGCGAACGAGTTGCGCAGCATCGGCGAAGGCCTGCAGGAAGGGCACATCGTGACGACGGGAGCCTGCGTCGCGCCGATGGCGGTTGCAGCCGGCGATTCGATGGAAGTGGACTTCGGCGTGCTCGGTAAGGTGCAGGTGGGGTTCGTCTGACGCAGTGTCCGGCAAGAGACGCACGTTTAGCGGCAACAGAGCGGGACCGTTACAGGAGACAGCATCATGGACGCGAGTTTGGTACGGGGCAGCCTTGAGCTATCGCGCAAGGACAAGCGGGCAATGGCGGGCGCGGTGGCCGGGACCGTGTTCGAATGGTACGACTTCGTGCTGTACGGTTCGCTCGCGGATGTGATTGCCGCGAACTTCTTCACCGGCATCGATTCGGGTACGGCGTTCATCTTCGCGATGATGACCTTCTCGGTCGGCTTTGTCGTGCGTCCGCTCGGCGCGGTGGTGTTCGGCCGGCTCGGTGACATGGTCGGGCGCAAGAAGACGTTCATGATCACCGTGTCGTTGATGGGGCTCTCCACCTGCGCGGTGGCGTTCACACCGGGCTATGCGACGATCGGCATTGCCGCGCCGGTGATCCTGATTCTCGCGCGCCTGCTGCAAGGTTTCGCGGTCGGCGGCGAGTTCGGCGGCGCCGCGACCTATGTGGCGGAGCATTCGCCGCAGCGGCATCGTGGCCGCAATACGGCGCTGATCCAGGCAACCGCCTCGACCGGCCTGCTCGGCGCCCTGATCGTGACCATCGTGACACGCATTGCGACCGGCGCGAACTTCGCGGTGTGGGGCTGGCGCGTGCCGTTTTCGCTGTCTATCGTGCTGCTGGTGGTGTCGTTGCTGTTGCGCCGCCGCATGGACGAGTCGCCGGCGTTCGAGAAGGTGCGCAAGGCCGGTACGCTGTCGCGCGCGCCGGTGCGCGATGCATTGCGCGGACGCAATCTGCGCCAGATGCTGGTCGCATTGTTCGGCATCTGCGGCGGCATGACGGTGGTGTGGTACGTCATCGTGATCTATCCGATGTTCTTTTTGACGCGGGTTTTGCGGGTCGAACCGAACACGTCGAACCTGATCGTCGCCATTGCGATGATCGCGGCCGTGCCGTTGCTGTATGGCTGCGGCGCGTTGTCGGACCGCTTTGGCCGCAAGCCGGTGCTGCTGGCCGGCTACGTGCTGGCGGCGCTCACGCTGTTCCCGGTGTTCCGCACCATCACCCACTATGCCAATCCGGCGCTTGCGCAGGCGCAGGCAGCGAGTCCCGCCGTGATCCATGCCGATCCGCGGCAGTGCGCGTTCATGTTCGATCCGGTGGGCGTGCGCACCTTCAGCAATGCCTGCGATATCGCCCGCAAAACCCTCAGCGGCGCCTCGGCGAACTACTCGGTGGTGGCGGCAGCGCCGGGGGCGCAGACCACCGTGACGATCGGCGACGCGCAGATTGCCGGTTTCGATCCGGCCGGACAGGACGCGGCCGGCCTTAAGTCGCAGGCCGCCGGTTTCAGCAAGGCGCTCGGCGCCGCGCTGGTGAAAGCGGGTTATCCCCTGAAGGCCGATCCGCAGCAGTTCCATTTCTTGCCGGTGCTGTTGCTGGTGCTGTTTCTCGTGTTCGTGATGAGCCTGACGTATGCGCCTATCGCGGCGATTCTGGTCGAAATGTTCCCGACGGAATTGCGCTACACATCGATGTCGATTCCGTTTCACGTCGCAAGCGGCTGGATTGGGGGCCTGCTGCCGGCGCTGTCGTTCGCGATTGCGGCGGCGCGCGGCAACATCTACGCGGGGCTGTGGTATCCGCTGTTCTGGACGGTGCTGGCTATCGTCGTTACCTTGTTCACGTATCGCGAATCGCATCGGATCGACATTTTCTCGACGGCGCAGGAGCCGCGGTAGCGTCGGCTGGCGCACTTGCATTTGCATGAGCGGCGGGGGCGTCGCGCGCGCGTTCGAGCGGAAATAGCAGGCCAAAAAGGCTGCCGGGTTATCCCGGCAGCCTTTTTTGTTTCCTGCGCGCGGCCTCACGCTGTCGTTTTTCAGACTATAAATGTATTGGACTATTCTTGACCGATTGTCGGACAAGAATATAATTGACGTATCGGTAGGTTCGAGACGAAGAGAGGCCGCGCGTTTTTGCCTGTGTGTTGGTCCGCAGACATCAGGCGCTGAAGCCGGCTCTCGAGACATTTCCACTGAGGAGACACATACGATGAAAATCCGCGCTGCCGTACTGGCCCGATCCGGGCTGCCGACGCCCTACGCCGAGACACAGCCGCTTGCTATCGAGACCGTGGACCTCGCGCCGCCGGGCCCCGGCGAGGTCTTGATCCGGATCGCCGCAGCCGGCATCTGCCATTCGGACCTGTCGGTAGTCGAGGGTTTGAGGCCCAGGCCTTTGCCGATGGTGATCGGCCATGAGGCAGCAGGTGTCGTCGAAGAAGTCGGTCCGTATGTGACCGATCTGCAGCCCGGCGACCACGTCGTGTCCGTGTTCGTCGCCGCCTGCGGCCATTGCAATCCCTGTGCGAGCGGGCGCCCGGCGCTGTGCGAGCCCGGCGCGCTTGCAGGTACGGCCGGTGCGTTGCTGGGCGGCGGTCGGCGGCTCTCGCGCAACGGCGAAGCGCTGAACCATCACTCGGGCATCTCCGCATTCGCCGAATATGCAACCGTCTCGCGGCATTCGCTCGTGAAAGTGGACCGGGAAATCGCACTCGAAGAAGCGGCGCTGTTCGGCTGCGCGGTGCTGACCGGCGTCGGCTCGGCGGTGAATGCCGCGCATATCGCGCCCGGTTCGTCGGTGGCGGTGATCGGACTGGGCGGTGTCGGCCTCTCGGCGCTGCTGGGCGCCCTCGCGGCCGGCGCCTCGCGGGTCGTGGCGATCGACGTGAACGCGGACAAGCTGGAACTGGCGCGCGCGCTCGGCGCAACCGATACGTTCGACGCGAAGTCGGAGCACGTCATCGAAGCTGTACGCGACGCGACGCAGGGCGGCGTCGAAGTGGTGATCGAAACGGCGGGCGCGGGTGCCGCGCTCGAACTCGGTTACGCAATCGCGCGACGCGGCGGCGAACTGGTAACGGCCGGGTTGCCGTCGCCATCGACCCGCTTTGCGATCCCGGCGGTGTCCCTTGTCGCCGACGAGAAATCGATTCGCGGCAGCTACATGGGCAGCAGCGTGCCCTCACGCGACGTGCCGCGCTATCTCGATCTGTACCGGCGCGGCCGCTTGCCGGTAGACCGGCTGGTCACGCACCGGCTGCCGCTCGAGGACATCAACATCGGCATGGACCGCTTGCGCGAGGGCAAGGCAGTGCGGCAGATCGTGACGATGTAGCAGACCAGACAGCGCACAGCACGGCGCTTTCCAGACAAAACCAACAGGAGACAAAGACGATGATAGGCTCGGAAGCGGTCAGCGCCGGCAACGGCGCGCAGGTATCGGAAGGGATGGGCACCTCGACAGTGCGGGTGATTGCGGCTGCCGCCATCGGCACGGTGTTCGAGTGGTACGACTTCACGCTGTACGGTTCGCTGGCAACGGTGATCGCGAGCCGCTTCTTCGCCGGCGTCGATCCGGTGACGGGCTTTATCTTCGCACTGCTTACATTTGGCGTCGGGTTTATCATGCGGCCGGTCGGCGCCGTGGTGTTCGGCCGGATCGGCGATCTGATCGGCCGCAAACGCACGTTTCTCGTCACCATCACCATCATGGGTATCTCGACGGTCGGCGTTGGTTTATTGCCCAGCTACGCGACGATCGGCATCGCCGCGCCGGTGATGCTGATCGGACTGCGCATGCTGCAAGGGCTCGCGCTTGGCGGTGAGTATGGCGGCGCCGCCACCTATGTCGCCGAACACTCGCCGAAAAACTGTCGTGGCTTCAACACTTCGTGGATCTCGTCGACAGGCACCGTCGGCCTGCTGATGTCGTTCGCCGTGGTGCTCGTGACACGCGTGCTGACGGGCGATCACTTCGACACCTGGGGCTGGCGCGTACCGTTCATTTTCTCGGTCCTGCTGCTGGCGATTTCGGTGCGCATCCGCATGAAGATGGAGGAATCGCCGGCCTTCCGGGCGCTGAAGAACGAGAACCGTCTGTCCCGTTCGCCGCTCAAGGATACCTTCCTCGACTGGGCGAACGTCAAGCGGTTGCTGGTCGCGCTCTTCGCGATCTGCGGCGGCATGACCTGCGTGTACTACACCGCGGTGCTGTACCCGAGTTTCTTTCTGACTCACACACTGAAGGTCGATCCCACCCAGGCCAACATTGTCGTCACGCTGGCAACATTGGTCTGCGCGCCGCTCTTTCTCGTATCGGGCTGGTTGTGCGACCGCTTCGGCCGCAAACCGATCCTGATGATCAGTTTCGTGCTGACCGCGCTTACGCTGTTCCCGATTTTTCACGCCATGACGCGCTATGCGAACCCGGCTCTGGCCCAGGCACAGGCGAACGTGCCCGTATGGGTCGCGGCGGATGAGCAGTCATGCTCATTCATGTTCAACCCGATCGGCTCGCGGCGTTTCACGACGTCGTGCGACATCGCGCGCGAGGCGCTGACCGAAGCGGGCGTGAGCTACGAGACGCGCAGCGCGGCGTCGGGTCAACCGGCGAGCGTGCATATCGGCGAGCGTGTCGTCGCGGCTTACGATGCAACAGGCCTCAAGGCCGGTGACGTCAAGCCGAAGTCGGCCGAGTTCGCTGCGCAATTGCGAGGTGCGCTGGATTCGGCCGGGTTTCCGCGCAAGGCGGCGCCCGAGCAGTTCAACAAACCGATGGTGTTCCTGTTGCTGGTGGTCCTGCTCGCGCTCATGACACTCGCATTGACGCCGACGGCACCCGCGCTGGTCGAAATGTTCCCGACGCGTATCCGCTACACCTCGATGTCGTTTCCGTATCACTTTGCCAGCGGCTGGATCGGCGGATTGTTACCTACCATCTCGTTTGCGTTGTCGGCACAGCAGGGCAACATCTACTTCGGATTGTGGTACCCGGTGGCATGGATCGTCGGCTCGTTTGTTATCGCGCTGCTATTCCTGAAGGAGACGAAAAACGTCGATCTCGGTGCCGACTTCTGACAGGTCACGCGCAGCGCCAAAGCGTCTCGCCGGGGCCGTCCCGGTATCAGGACACGCTGGTTTCCAGCGTGTCTTCGATGTTTGCGCGAATGGCATGGGAATATGGACAACATTACCCGGAATTCTGCGACCGACGGATCTGGAATGCGGGTTTATCAGGACTTCCTGGCAAATTGCCCGCGTACCCTAAGCCTTCGAGACGGTTTGTCCAGTCGACACTGACATTGGTCAGGTCGCCATGGGCCGGATGCGCAACGGGGGCGAATGCATAAAACCGCAGCCATTCGCTGTAGCCTCTTACGAGAAATCCGCCGGACCGTTCCAGGTATTGCTGGCGGTACGTCTCATACACGTCCCGCAGCGCATACCAGGGCACATGCGGCAGATCGTGGTGGACCGCGTGATAGTTGTTGTTCAGAAACATGATTAATACATATAACAAATTGTTTTATATGAATATTTTGAAAAATAAAAAGGAAAATGGATTTTTTTACCCGCAATTTACCCGCCCGACTGGGTTGTAGGCCCGGCGACGGTGAATCCGATTACGGCCGCAATCACCGGAGAAATTTGGCAGATCGACGAGACGCTCCGGGGCCACTTGCATTGGAGATCCGCTTGCCCGAGCAGAGGGCAAATCAACACGCCGATAGCGTTCGCTGTTCGATTCTGAGCGGTCCCTGGCACGTTTGCGGCCAGCTCAGGCATCGAGTCCAGTGAATCTGTTCGCGCTGAGGGTGGCTGCGATCGGGCGTCGCATGCGGGCACCCGATGGATCGAGCATGAAGATCGCGTAGTCATTGACCGCATCGACGAGTAGTCGGAAGCTTCCATTGGTCGGCAAGCGTTCAGACGGAGCGTGCGCGGTGATGACCGCGTCCTTCTTTTTCTTCCCGGGATCAGAAGCGGGATGGGCGTGGATGGCAATGCGCCGGTCGGTGGCCCTCAGGCGCATTGAGCGCGCGCGAGGCGAACGAACCGCTGTAAATGGCCGTTTCTTCGGCGCAATTATCGGTTGCCTGAACTTGAAGCAGCATTGATTCTGAACAAAATTTGCCAATCGCCTGAAAGGGCTATTGACGAGATTGCAGGGTGGTCGGGCGATCTTCCATTTGCCCTGCACATAGGGTCAGGGGAGACGGTCCCCTGACCAGACGGCGTAATTCAGGTGATCTGTGCAAGTCGTTATATTTGGTTGTATATTACGATGTCATGTTCGCTCGACAGCGGTTATCCGAAGCGAGAACTCCCATGCATGGTCAACGATTTCATCGTGCCCGCACGCCGGGTGCGGAAAACATGAAGCACTCTGCATCCGAACAGGTGTCCGGCAGCGGTGCCCCTCGCGTGCGCCTGGCCGAACTCGATCCACATATTCACTGTTCGGTGATCGGCACGTGCCTCGGCAGCGCTGAGCTACGCGATATCGTCGCGCGCTTCGCCGGGTTCGATGTCCATAAGGTAAGCGACTTCGAACTCCATCACGCGGCTGTGCAAATCGCTGCCGAAGGCGGGCGGGGCGCCGAGGTCCTGCATGATGTGCTGGACCATCGTTACGACGAAGAAATCAGGCGCTTCGAACGCGCGTGCGATGAAAGCGAGTTGTGCCAGCTATGGAGCGCGGTGCACCGAAGCGGCGAGACGGCTGGCGCTTATTGGGCGCTGATGACGCATCCGCGTGCGACGTGTGAATTGCGCCAGCGTATCCTTGGCGACCTGCACGGACTCACCTATGTTGCGACCGATTCGTCACAGGCGCTCGACGCCGATTGATCGCATCGGCCGCGCCGCGCGACGCGCGAAAGCGGACCGCGCTACACGGTCGAAAGCGAGTCGATGCAACGCCCACGCTCTATCAATTGCGGTTCGGGAATCGATCGGCGCTGCAAGATCGGCACCTGATATTTGACCGCGGTGATCTCCGCCAGGATGGAGATCGCCATTTCCGCCGGCGTGCGCGAGCCGATGAAGAGGCCAATGGGTCCCTGCAACCGGTTGACCTGTGCACGCGTCAGGTCGAATTCCAGCAGACGTTCCCGGCGTTTTTCGGTGTTGATGCGGCTGCCCAACGCGCCCACATAGAAAGCCGGTGATTTCAACGCTTCCATCAAGGCCATGTCATCGAGCTTCGGATCATGGGTCAGGCCGATGATCGCGGTATGGACATCAATCTGCAGTTCGACAATGACATCGTCGGGCATGCCGCGCGACACCGTGACACCGGCTACGCCGAATGTTGCGGTAAATTCCTCGCGTGGGTCGATCACCACAACCTCATAGTCGGCGCCGATCGCAATCTGGGCGACATACTGCGACAGTTGGCCCGCGCCGACCAGTACCAGGCGCCAGCGCGGACCGTGAATTGCCCGCATGACGTGACCATCGAACGACAGCGTGTCGGTGCGATCCGCGTCGTGCAAGGTCGACTTGCCCGTATCCAGATCCAGTAGACGCGCCGTGAGTTTCCTCGCTGCCGTGCGTTCGAGCAGCATTCGCAGCACCTCGGCTTCGGGATGGGGCTCGACGACAAGACGCAGCGTTCCCCCGCAGGGCAGCCCGAAGCGCGCAGCCTCTTCACGGGAGACGCCGTAAAGGACGCTCTGCGGCAACGTGGCAGCGAGGATGTCGCGACTGACGCGATCGATCAGGTCGTCCTCCACACATCCGCCGGACACCGAGCCGACTAGCTGGCCGTCGTCGCGAATCGCGACCCATGCGCCCAGCGGCCTGGGCGCGGAACCCCACGTTTGCACGACGGTCGCGAGCGCAACTCGGCGCCCGGCCGAGAGCCATTCGACGCAGGTCTTGAGGACGGCGTGATCGGTGCTGTCCATAGTAGATCAGGCGGGCAGGATCGAGATTCCGCGCAGTCGTTTGCCGGCGCGATTGAATGCCGTATGAGCGGCCATGCCCCAAACCATTCCCGCGAACATGCCGCCGAGCATGACGATCGCGCTCTGCCCCGACGCCGGAGCTCCGATGAGTCCCATAGCCCAACGCTCGCAAAGCATCGAGCCGACGGTCATGCCGGCGAGCATCCAGACCGAACAGATAGCGTGACGCAGGAGGTCGACGCCCAGCGATGGACGCGTTCCGGGTCCCGTCATTCCCCTCAGGGATACGGCGCCGAGTCCTGCGGACAACATACCGATGTGCATCGCGGGCAGCCTGCTCCAGTGCAGGTACGAAACCTGGAGAAAGCCGGGTGTGCCATCCGCGCCGCATTGCGACGTGATCAACGCCAGACCGGGTCCGCGGACGTCCAGTGCCAATCCCGCGAGCATACCGAACGTTCCGAGCAGCAACATGTTTCGCGACATTTCCGCAGCGGGATCGGTCGACAACAGACGGCGCAGCGCCACCCAGCCGGCGAGGGCGAGGCAGGGCGCAAGCGCAAGCCACGGCCGTTCTATCTCGCCAGGCCGAAGCGCTGCCAATGCAGCCCAGGGACCAACGACCACGGCAATCCACGCAGGACTCGAATCTCGCGCTCGCCTGAACGCCGTCGGAATGGCCAGGGAACGCGGCTTCATGTCGAAAGCCTGTCAGGAACCGGCTCTGGCGCACATTCCAGCCGCGCGAGGACGCGAGCGTAATCTTCGGGCGTATCCATGTCGAGCGCAAACCGATCGTGCCTGGCTTCATGGACGAAGACCTCGTCGGGATGCTCCGCGATCAGTTTTTTGCAGCCGGGGTTCACATGTCCGCTGACGACCTCCGTCGCGTAGCTTGCCGAAAATGCCACCGGGTTGCCACGCTGTCCGTTGCATGAAGGCACCAGGATGGAGCCATAGGGCATCGTGCTGTAGGCGTCGATCAGTTCGCGGTAGTCGCCGGGCTCGAGCAGGACCTGGTCGGCAAGGCACACCAGAACGACGTTGCACGGCGCGTTGAGCGCGGCCACGCCTGCCGCGACCGAGGTCATCTGCCCCTGCTCGTAATACGGATTGAACTGGAATCTCACTGGCAAGCCGTCGAGCGCCTCGATGACGGCACGACCGTTGAAGCCGGTCACGATCACGATTTCTTCGGGACCCGCCTCGAGCAGCGCGCGCACGGTACGCCTGATCGCGGGTTCGCCATCGATCGGCAGCAGCAGTTTGTGGCGGCCCTGCATCCGTGACGAGGTGCCCGCCGCCAGCATCACGGCGGAGAATGCCGGCGCCGTTGTAGTGTTCATACGACCTCCCGTTGTCGTCGATCTTCGACGATCGCCAGATATTTGTCCGGTGCGCGTTCGAATTCCAGCTTGCACCCGTCGCAGCAGAAATACACGCGCTGTCCGCCGGCCTCGACGACGTGCCTCGCCGACGCGATATCGACGGCCATCCCGCATACGGGATTGACGTAGCGTGCGGGCGGCTCGACCGACGCCATGGCTTCGCACGGCGGCACCGCGGGCAGTACGGGCAGCACGTCAGCCCCGGCGGCGTGAAGGTCCGTTGTATCGGCCGCGGCCTGCTCCAGCGTCCGGCGCAACGTCACGAGTCCCGCCACGGCGCCGAGCGCGATTTCCTGCGGCGTGCGCGCATGAATGTGAGGTCCGGCCGGTGCATGCAGCGCGGCGAGCCGCTCTTCCGGGATACCGCGGACGCGCATCGTGTCGCGCAGCTGGTCCGCCTTGCGCTGGCTTGCGATCAGCAGCACGGCTGCCGCCGAGGTTCGCAAGGCGGCCTCGAGCGCCTCCTCGTCGCGCTCGCCCTGAGTGGCGACGAGAATCAGTTGCGGCTTCAGCAGGCGCAACGTGTCGGCATCGAAACCCTGGATGACCCGGGGTATGCCGAGTGGCGCAAACGGCTCGGTGACGCTGGCCGCGGCATGGACGCGCAAGCCCATCCGTTGCGCCAGCACGCAGGCTTCGAGGGCGGCGGGCGCCGAGCCGAGTATGAGCACGGCCGGCGCGGGCACCGACGGCTGAATGAAGAGTTCGATCGTGCCGTTGCTCGCGCAGGGCATCGCATGATGCTCCACGCCAGGTTCCGGCGCGACCTCCGAATTGCTGATGCGGATCAGCTTCGGTTGTCCCGATCGCATCGATTCCTGCGCGGCCTGGACCACGATCGAGCGGGAACAGCCGCCGCCGATCCAGCCATGCAGCGTGCCGTCGCTTTCCACCACGGCTTGCGCGCCGACCCACGTCGAGGTGGGCGGCAGCGCCCGGATTACCGTGGTCACGGCGAACAGGCGAGCTTCTTCGGTCAGCCTTTGTTCGAGCTGGATCAGCTCATCGGAATTGATCGCGGAACCGGTTGCGGAGTTCATGGCGCAGCTCATTGCAAAACGGACAACACGTGCGGCAGCACGCGCTCGAGACTGGCGAGATCGCTAGCACCGGTCATGAGGTCGAGATAAGGCATGGCGGCTGCCATGCCGACGCTGCTCGGCGTGAATCCAGGGCGCTCCGCAAGCGGATTCAGCCAGACGATGCACCGGCAGCGGCGCCGCATCCTGCGCAGCGCCTGCTGCAGGAGCGCCGGGTCGCCGGCATCGTAGCCGTCGCTGACAATCATGATCGCGGTGCGCGAGTGCAGCAGCGCAGCCGCGTGCCGCTGGTTGAATTCGTCGAGACTGTCGCCGATGCGCGTGCCGCCGGCCCAGCCGGCCGAGAGCAGTTGCAGCCGCTCCTGCGAGCGCCACGGGTCGGGGTCGCGCAACGCCTGCGCAATACCGACGAGCCGGGTGTGGAAAATGAAACAATGGACGTCGGACAGGCGTGCGCTGATGACCCGCGCAAGCCGCATAAAGAAGAAGCTGTACAGGCTCATCGAACGGCTCACGTCCAGCAGCATGACGATGCGCGGCCGCACGCGCTGCTTGCGGCGCCACGCGAGTTCCAGCGGTACGCCGCCGTGAGCCACGCTCAGGCGGATGGTGCGTGCCATGTCGATCAGACGGCCTGACGCCGCACGCCGTTCGCGGCGCATCTGCATGCCGCGCAGCCGCTGCACGAAGCGCCTGATGGCTTCGTCGATGGCGAACAGTTCGTCGGGCCGGTTCAGGTGGCGAAAATCCGCATGCATGAGCGACGTGTCACGGCTCATGCCGTGCTCGGCCGTCTTGCCATCGGCCTGGGCGGCATCGGTGCCGTGGCCAACCAGGGATAGCGGGGTGCCTTCGCTGCGATCGCGTGCTGTGCCGTCGCCATGGGTCGTCAGCTTGCCCGCGCCGCCCACACGCGTTTCGACCAGTGCGTGGCGATTCGGCGCGAGGAACCAGGCATCGAAGAGCTCATCGAAACGCCGCCATTCCTCGGCGCGCGAGCAAAGCCACGCGCGCAGGCTCCAGCGCAACAGCAGGCTGTCGAATTGCCCGGTGCGTTGCGCGACGTCCATCGCCGCGGCCATGTCGCTGCTCGTTACATGAAAGCCGTTCTCGCGCAGCCATCCCGCGAAGCCGACATAGCGGGACATCATGGCGTCAGCCAGTTCTTGCGGCGCCGAGTCGGTGGCGCAAAGGCTATCGGTTAGCATGCGGCCGCCAGTCGTTCGACCACCGGACGCGTAAAGCCTGCCTGGTCGTCGCGGGTCTTCACCAGCGCCGAGAGCGAATCCATGATCCGGTCGATACCCTCTTCGTCGAAGGTGCTCACGCCGAGGCGCAGGAGCGCTGCCGCCCAATCCAGCGTTTCGGCGATGCCGGGTTTTTTCTGGATGTCCATCTGCCGAACCGCCTGCACGAATTCGACCACCTGCTGTGCCAGTTTGGCCGGCATCTCCGGCGCCTGTGCGCGCACGATCGCCAGTTCCTTTCCGAAGTCCGGGTAGTCGACGTAGTGATACAGGCAGCGGCGGCGCAGCGCGTCGGAAATCTCGCGGGTGCCGTTGGAGGTCAGGATCACGATGGGCCGCTCGAGCGCGCGGATCACGCCCAGCTCCGGAATCGAAATCTGGAAATCGGACAGCAACTCGAGCAGATAAGCTTCGAATGCTTCATCCGTGCGGTCGATTTCATCGATCAGCAGAACAGGGGCAGGGGTTGTCGTGATCGCTTCCAGCAAAGGGCGCTTGAGCAGATAGCGCTCGGAGAAAATGTCCTGCTCCTTGCTCGATAGCGGCCGGCCATCCTGCTCGAGCAACTTGATGGCGAGAAGCTGATGCTGGTAATTCCACTCATACAGCGCCGAATGGACATCAAGACCTTCATGGCACTGCAGCCGGATCAGGCGCGTGTCCGACAGCCGCGAGAGTGCCTTGGCGACTTCCGTCTTGCCCACGCCTGCCTCGCCTTCGAGCAGCAGGGGCCGCCGCATTTCCAGCGTTAGCAGCAACGTGGCCGCGAGGCTGCGCTCGGCGATGTAGCCGTGACGTTCGAGGCGCTGCTGCAGGTCCAGCACGTTGCTCATGCGGTCCGTGAACATGGCGGGCCTCGTCGCTCAGGCGGTCTTGCGAGAGAACAGTCCGTGCAGCCAGTCACGCAGGACCGCCCACGCAAGCGCGAGTCCGTTCAGCTCGGCGGAGCGGGCGGGGGCCGGCGCGACGGGCGCCGCTTGTGCGGTGGCTCCCACTGCCGCCGCCGCGGGATCATCGGCTGACGGCGTGGCTTGCGGCGCATCCGCGCTCTGGGCCAATGCGGCGAAGTTGGCGACGAACTGCTTGAGGATCTGGTCGGCCACCGTGTTCATCATCCGGCCGCCGAATGCGGCCGCCTTGCCGCTCATTGCAACTTCGCTTTTGCCGGCCAGCTCGCACGTCGCGCCACTCGCCTGCACGGTCGCGACGAGATCCATCGATGCGCCGGACGTGCCGGTCGAATCCGAACCCTTGCCGACGAGATGCAGGGTGCGCTGCGCCGCGTCGAGTTCGAGGACTTCGATATTGCCCTTGAACGACATCGCGGCCGGTCCGATCTTCACGGTGACCGTGCCCTTGTAATGCGTCGCGTCCACGCGCTCGGTGATCCTCGCGCCGGGCATGCAACCGCCCACCGCCTCGATGTCCTGCAGGCACTGCCATGCGGCATCCGCCGTGGCTGCCAGAGGAAATACCTTTTCGATGACGACTTTCATTGAATCATCCCCTGTCTGTCCGGATCGTCCGTCCGGACCCGCACGCTACTGCCGGGCGAGTCCGAGCGAGCGGCTTTGCTGCCACACGCGGTACGCGTTGTGAGGCATGTTCATGTGGGTGACGCCCAGATGAGCGAACGCATCGACCATGGCCGAGGTAAAACACGGAATCGAGCCGACGTGCGGCGATTCCGCCACGCCTTTCGCGCCGATCGGATGGTGAGGTGACGGTGTCACCGTAAAATCCGTCTCCCAATGCGGTGTTTCCACCGAGGTCGGCACGAAGTAGTCCATCAGCGTGCCGCCCAGCAGATTGCCGGCCTCGTCGTAGGGCAGTTCCTGTCCCATCGCGACGGCGAAGCCTTCGGTCAGGCCGCCGTGAATCTGCCCTTCGATGATCATTGGATTGATGCGTGTGCCGCAGTCGTCGAGCGCGTAGAAGCGCCGCACCCGCGTTTCACCCGTATAACGGTTGACATCGAGCACGCAGAGGTAGGCGCCGAATGGGAACGTGAAGTTGGGCGGATCGTAGTAGTCGACCGCTTCCAGGCCCATCTCCATGCCTTCCGGCACGTTGTTGTAGGCGGCCCATGCCACCTGCTTGAGCGTCTTGAACTGTTCGGGTGAACCCTTGAGCACGAAGCGGTCGAGGTCGAACTCGACGTCCTCCGGGCTCGCTTCGAGCAGATGGGCGGCAATCTGGCGGGCCTTCTCGCGAATCTTGTGCGACGCTCGCGCAACCGCCGCGCCGGCGACCGGCGTGGAGCGCGATCCATAGGTGCCGAGTCCGTAGGGCGCGGTGGACGTGTCGCCTTCCTCGACCGTGATCAGCGAAGCGGGAATGCCGGCCTCGGAGGCGATGATCTGCGCATAGGTGGTCTGGTGACCCTGGCCCTGCGTGATCGTGCCCATTCGCGCGATAGCCGAGCCGTCGGGATGCACGCGAATCTCGCAGGAGTCGAACATGCCGACGCCGAGGATGTCGCACATCTTCGAGGGCCCGGCGCCGACGATCTCAGTGAAGGTGACAATGCCGATACCCATGAGCCATTCGGCGCTCGCATCCGCGCGCCGGGCGGCCTGCTCGGCGCGCAGGGCAGGGTAGTCGACGGCGGCCAGAACTTTCTTCAGTGCAGGTTCATAGTCGCCCGAATCGTAGTCGAGCCCGAGCGGCGTGGAGAACGGAAACTGGTCCTTGCGGATGAAATTGCGCAGACGGATCTCGGCCTTGTCGATGCCCAGCTTCTGCGCGAGGACGTCGACCATGCGTTCGATCAGATAGACCGCCTCGGTTACCCTGAACGAACACCGGTACGCCACGCCGCCCGGAAACTTGTTGGTGTAGACGCCATCGACCGACACGAACGCGTTGGGAATGTCGTAGGAACCCGTGCAGACATGGAACATGCCGGCGGGCCACTTGGTCGGGTCCGCGCAGGCGTCGAACGCGCCGTGATCCGCGGTGACGTGCACGCGCAGCGCCTTGATCCGGCCGTTGCTGTCTGCGGCGAGTTCGCCTGTCATGTGATAGTCGCGAGCAAACGCGGTGGAACTGAGATTCTCGGCACGCGACTCGATCCACTTGACCGGCCGTCCCAGCACGATCGAGGCCACGATCGCCACCACGTAGCCAGGATAAACCCCCACCTTGTTGCCGAAGCCGCCGCCGATGTCCGGCGAGATGATGCGGATCTTCGACTCCGGAATCGAGGACAACATGCCGACCACCGTGCGCACGACATGCGGCGCCTGCGAGGTGATATAGACCGTCAGGTCGCCGCGGACCTTGTCGAACGACGCCACGCAGCCGCAGGTCTCGAGCGGACACGGATGCACGCGCGGGTACAGCATCTCCTGCCGCACGGTTACGTCCGCGTTGTCGAAGACGCGCGCGGTCTTGTCCTTGTCGCCGACGTTCCAGGTGAAAATGTGGTTCGGATGCGTGCGGGCGCCGTGCGCGCCAGTCTGTTTGTCGCGGATGTCTTCGCGGATCACGGGCGCATCGGGCTCGAGCGCCTTCAGCGGGTCCACGACCACGGGCAGCTCCTCGTATTCCACTTCCACCAGTTCGGCCGCGTCGGCGGCGATGTAGCGATCGTCGGCCACGACGAATGCGACTTCCTGGTTCTGGAACACGACTTTCTCGTCGGCGAGCACCGCCTGGACGTCGCCCGCGAGCGTGGGCATCCAGTGCAGTTTGAGCGGCTTGAGATCGTCCGCCGTCAGCACCGCGTGCACGCCCGGGTGGGCGAGGGCGCGCGACTTGTCGATTTTCAGTATTCGGGCATGCGCGTACGGGCTGCGCACCATCGCACCGAACAGCATGCCGGGCATCTTGACGTCGTCGACATAGGTGCCCTTGCCCTGGATGAAGCGCGGATCCTCGCGGCGTTTGCGCGAGCAGCCCATGCCTTCCAGCGCGGCGAGACGATCGAGATTGGCGTCGATATTTCCCATTACGTTTCTCCCGATATCAGTGCGCTGAGACTTCCGCCATAAGCGGATGCGAAGTCTCGACCGCTTCGCCGCGCAGCCTGGCGGCCGCATATTGCACCGCTTTCACGATGTTCTGATAACCGGTGCAACGGCACAGATTGCCTGCCATCCAGTAGCGGATTTCCTCTTCGCTCGGGTTCGGGTTTTCCTGTAACAGGCGATAGGCGCGTGTCAGCATGCCAGGCGTGCAGAAGCCGCATTGCAGACCGTGTTCCTGCATGAAGCCCTCTTGCAGCGCATGCAGTTCGCCGCCTTTGGCGAGCCCCTCCACCGTCAGCAGTTCCGCCTCGTCGGCTTGCACCGTCAACAGGGTGCAGGACTTGGCCGACATGCCGTTCACGTCCACCGTGCACGCCCCGCAGTGGGATGTCTCGCAACCGATGTGCGGGCCCGTGTGCAGGCACTTTTCCCGCAACGTGTGGATCAGCAGCTCGCGCGGCTCGACCACCACGTCCGTTTGCGTCCCGTTCAGCCTGAACGACACCATGACCTTCTTGCTCATCTCATGTCCCCTCGGTATATGCCGGTACGTTTCTCACTGCGTGGCCCCGGTAAGCGCCGTGCGCAGCGCGCGCCGCGTCATCTCGCCCGCCATCGCGGTCTTGTATTCGATATCGCCGCGCAGATCCTCCGCCGGCTCGCAGATGCTCATGGCGAGCCGTGCGGCTTCGTCGATGGCGGCCTCGTCGAGCGGCTTGCCCAGCAGCGACTGTTCCGCGCCGCTCGCGCGTAGCGCGGTCTGCCCGACATTGGTCAGCACAATGCGCACGTCGCTCACTTTGCCGCCTTGCAGGCGAAGCGTGACCGCCGTGGCGGCAGTGGCGAAGTCGCCTGTCTTGCGCTTGAGCTTGGCGTAGCAATAGCCCGTTCCCGGTGCGGGCACCGGAATGCGGATTTCGGTCATGATCTCGCCGGCCCCTAGTTGCGTCATGTAGGTGCCGAGGAAAAAGCCGTCGGCCGGCACGACGCGCTCGCCGTGCTCGCTGGCGAGCACGAACGACGCATCCAGCGCGATCATCAGCGTGGGATGGTCATTGCCGGGGTCTCCGTGCGAGATGTCACCGCCGATCGTCCCCCGGTAGCGCACCTGCGGATCGGAAATCTGGCGCGCGCCTTCCACGAGCAACGGACATTTCTTCTGCAGCAGGGTCGACCAGATCAGCTCGTTCTCGGTCGTCATCGCGCCGATGCGTATTTCATTGCCGGCTTCGCGGATGCCCTTGAGCTCCGCGAGTTTTCCCAGGTCGATCAGGTGGCCCGGCTCGGCGAACCGAAGCTTCATCATGGGTAGCAGGCTGTGGCCGCCTGCCAGCAGTTTCGCGGTGTCGCCATGCTCGTTCAGCAATGCGATGGCCTCGGACAGGCTGCGGGGAGCGTGGTATTCGAAAGGACGAGGTATCACGTGGGTCTCCTGGCTTTTATCGGCCGGCGAACGGGAGCATCACCGGCCGGTATGTCGTAAGCATTTCACAGGACGCCGCAGCAATTCAACGCGAGTTCTTCAACGGCGGAATAGGCGCGCCAACTGTCGGCTAGCCGGCGTGAAATACGATCAGTCTGTTGTAGAACAGCGTGTAGCCGACGCCCGGGCGCAGGTCATGCCGGCCACGGCCACCAGAACCGGTTTCCCCGACTGACGAAGCAGTACACTCCGCTCAGGGTTTCACAACGCAACGCAGCAATTCAACGCCATTTTCCCGAGCGTCGCTTTGCTAGCTCCAATCACCGGAAAACTTGCGTGAAATTTGGAAAAGGCATACAAAAGTCAAAAATCGCCACGCAAGCGAAGAAAATCCCATTTGTGCAGGAGACGCCGAATGAACCCGTTGGACCCAGCCCCGGCATCGACGCTGCCAACGTCCGAGCCACGCCGCAATGAGACCTTCCAGCACAAGCTGGAGCAGTTCAATCCGGGGATGGTCTGGCTCGATGCTCAGGGTCATGTGACCGCGTTTAACGACGTGGCGGTTCAGATACTCGGGCCGGCGGGCGAACAGTCTTTGGGAGTGGCGCAGGACAGGCTGTACGGCATCGACGTGGTCAACCTCCACCCGGAGAAGAGCCGTGACAAACTGCGCTTCCTGCTGCAATCGCAGGATCCGGGCGGCTGCCCGGTAAAGTCACCGGCGCCCGTCGCGATGATGATCAATATTCCTGACCGGATACTGATGATCAAGGTGTCCAAAATGATGGGCAAAAACGGAACATGCGGCACCTGCATGATTTTCTACGATGTGACCGATATCACAACCGAGCCGGCGGAGTATGCGCAGACGAGCGGGGCGGCTGGTCCACGGCGCCTGTTCAAGATTCCGGTCTATCAAAAGAACCGGGTCATCCTGATTGATCTGAAGGACGTCGTGCGGTTCCAGGGTGATGGCCATTACACGACGATTTTCACGAAGGACGATCATTACCTCTCCAACCTGTCTCTGGCTGATCTTGAGCTTCGCCTCGACAGGGGCGTTTATCTGCGCGTCCATCGCAGCCATATCGTCAGCCTTGCCCATGCGGTCGAGCTGGTCAAGGCGGAAGAGAGCGTCAACCTGGTGATGGCCGATGCGCAACGGACATCGGTGCCGGTGAGCCGTTCGAGGGCGGCTCACCTGAAGGATATGCTCGGCGTTATCTAGGCGCAGGAGTCAAACGCGCAGCCGTCCCGCCAATCGCGGCATCGTGTCCGGTATGAGCATCAATCCGCCCCGCTGATCACGTCGAGAACGTTGCGCGCTTGACCTGAAGCGCCGTGAGAATGCCTCGCAGAATGTCGATGGGCGGTGGCGGGCATCCCGGGATCGTCACGTCCACAGGAAGCAGTGTCGAGAGTGGCCCGCAGACGGCATAACTGTCCCGGAACATGCCTCCGGTACAGGCACACTCGCCAGCGGCGACAACCAGCTTGGGATGAGGCGTTGCCTCGTAGGCCTGCCGTACGGCCTCTCTCATGTTCAGCGTCAACGGGCCGGTAACGAGCAGCATGTCGGCATGGCGCGGGCTCGCAACAAAACGAATGCCCAGGCCCTCGATGTTGTAATAAGGATTGTTGAGTGCGTGGATTTCCAGCTCGCAGCCGTTGCAGGAGCCGGCATCGATTTCGCGGATGCACAGTGCCCGGCCGAGCACGTCGAGGATCTCCTGCTGGATCTGCCGGCTTTCGGTATGCCATGCGTCGTCGCCTTGCGGTACGCGTTCGTCCGGCGTACTGGTCCGCGCAATCTGTTTGAGAAGTTGCCACATTACAGGTCGTGTCCCGCGTAGTTCAGATTGAACGACTTGTTGATCAGCGGGAAATCGGGAACGATATTGCCGATGATCGCGTGTTCCAGCGCCGGCCAGTTTTGCCATGAGGGGTCGTGGCAGTGGCAGCGCGAAATGGTCCCGTTTGCCCCGGTCTCGAGGGCGACAAACACATCGCCGCGCCAGCCTTCGATCCAGCCCACTCCGCGGGACGGCGGCGGGTCGTGGTCGAGCGTTGTGACGATGTCTCCAGCAGGCAGACCGGCGAGGAGCGTCTGGATCAGCCGGATGGACTCGTAGATCTCGCCAAAGCGGATCGCGACGCGGGCGGCCACGTCCCCGCGCCCGTCGCTGACCATCTGCGCCTGAACCTCGTGATAGGGCGCGTAGGGGGGATCGATCCGCACGTCGGTTTTCCGGCCGCTGGCCCGCCCGACGAGCCCGCACACGCTGAAGTGCTCCGCCACCCTTGCGGAGAGCACCCCTGATCCCGCGAAGCGATCCTGCAGCCCCGATTGATCCTCGTAGATGCGCTGCATCACGTGGACCTGCGCGTCGATCTGTTCGCACTGCGTCAGCATGGCGGTGACGAAGCGGGCGTCGAGATCCGTTGACATGCCGCCGGGAACGATCCGGTCCATCAGAAAACGATGTCCGAAAGCCCGATCGTTCAGGCGCAGCCAGTCTTCTTTCAGCCGGGAAAACTGTGCGAGGCCATAGCCGAAGCCCGCATCATTGCCGAGCGCGCCCAGGTCGCCCAGGTGGTTGGCAATGCGCTCGCGCTCGAGCAGCAGTGCACGCAACCATTGTGCGCGCGGCGGAATCCGTGCATCAAGTGCCCGTTCAACCGCCATGCAATAGGCCCACGCGAAGGCGACCGTCGTGTCCCCGGCAATGCGCCCGGCCAGCCGGTGTCCGAGCAGCAGGGGCGTCTGCTCGAACAGCTTTTCGATGCCGCGGTGGGCGTAGCCCAGCCGTTGCTCGAGTCGCAACACTTTTTCGCCGACCACCGAGAAGCGAAAGTGCCCAGGCTCGATCACGCCTGCGTGGATGGGCCCGACGGCAATCTCATGCACCCCGTCTCCGGCGACCGGCACGAACGGATAGTCGGCTTCCTGCGACTCGAACCGTTCGGTTCCGGCGGAGCGCTTTTGCAACGGATGGTAGTCCGCCGGCCAGTTGCCGTGGTTTAGCCATGGCCGTGTATCGCTGGCGCCGATCGTATGCAGTCCGAGCAGATCGTGGACCGCCCGTTGCATGCGTATTGCGCAAGGGAAGATGGCCGATAGATCCGGATATCCTTCTTTCTCTGCCGGCAACTGCAACCAGAGAATACCGTCCTCCAGCGCATAAGCCGCGGAGATCACGAATGTGCCCGCCGCCTCTTCGGCACCCCACAGCGAGATTAGCCGCCCGCCGCTTTCGCGCGCGGCCCTGGCCGTTCTCGACCATGTATCGGAATCGACTCGCGCCAGAAACGCAGACGATCTGCCGGTGAATGTCGACAGACGGATCGGGTTGGGAAGTTCAAGCGCTTCGATGCGCATGTGTCACCCCGCAATCATCGCCGCCGCCTGCCGATACCACGTCGCAAGATACGGCGGAATATAGAGCCCCAGCATCAGGCCGAGGCCGAGATGGACGAATACCGGCAGCAGCGCCGGCGAGTGCTCAAGAGGCTTGACGGTCGTGTCGCCGAACACCATGCCTTGCACGCGCGAAAAGATCGCCGCGAATGCGACGGCCAGCGCCAGCAACAGGAAAGGCGTGCTCCACGGCAGTCTGCTCATGGCGGTGGTCAGGATCAGGAATTCGCTCGCGAACACGCCGAATGGCGGCATGCCCACGATGGCGAGCGTGCCCAGCATCATGCCCCAGCCGACCGTTGGACTCACGCGCAGTAATCCACGGATGTCGTCGATGGCCTGGCTGCCCGCCTTCTGGGCGGCGTGTCCGACGGTGAAGAAGATCGCGGACTTCACCAGCGAGTGAACCGTCATGTGCAGCAGCCCCGCAAACGTCGCGATGGGACCGCCAAGCCCGAAGGCGAATGTCATCACGCCCATATGCTCGATCGACGAATACGAAAAGAGCCGCTTGACGTCTTTCTGGCGGAACAGCGAGAAGGTCGCAACCAGCACCGAGACCAGTCCGAAACCCACCAGCAGATGTCCGGGCAAACCGTTCTGCAGGGCGCCATCAGCCAGCACCTTGCAACGCAGCACCGCATAGAGCGCAACGTTGAGCAGCAGGCCAGACAGCACCGCGGAGATCGGCGTCGGACCTTCGGCATGCGCGTCGGGCAACCAGTTGTGCATCGGCACGAGACCGACCTTGGTGCCATAGCCGATCAGCAGAAACACGAACGCGAGTGAAATGATGGTCGGATCGAGACTGCCCTTGACGGCATTCAGACCGGTCCAGAGCAGCGCATCGCTACCGCCGAGCTGCCGGCTCGCGGCCAGATAGAGCAGGATTGTGCCGAACAGCGCCTGGGCGATGCCGACGCCGCACAGAATGAAGTACTTCCATGCGGCTTCGAGGCTGGCCGCGGTGCGATAGACGCTGACCAGCAGCACGGTCGCGAGCGTGGCGGCTTCCATCGCGACCCACAGGATACCCATGTTGTTGGTGAGCAGCGCGAGCAGCATCGCAAAGATAAAAATCTGGTACATGCTGTGATAAAGACGCATGCGCGAACCGGTCATCCTGCCGCGGTCGCGCTCGACGCGCATGTACGGCCGCGAAAAGATCGAGGTCGTCCAGCCGACGAAGGCCGTCAATGCGACCAGGAATACATTGAGCGGATCGACAAAGAAGAGTTTACCAAGTGCGAAAGCAGGTCCGTGCGCGACGGTCTGAGCCGCGAGCAGCATTGCGGCGGCCAATGTCAGGAAGCTGAACCCAACGTTAAGCTCTGCAGCGAAATGGCGATGCCCTACGAGCGCGAGGCACCCGCCAGCCAGCAGCGGGATCGCGAAAACGAGCAGCAGTACCCAGGCCTCAGTCATCTTTGAGCTTTTCGAGGTGGTGTATGTCCAGGCTGTCGAACTGCTCGCGAATCTGGAACATGAATACGCCGAGAATGAGGATGCCGACCAGCACGTCCAGTCCGATGCCGAGTTCGACGATCATGGGCATGCCGTTGGTGGCCGCCGCTGCGGCGAAGAACAGGCCGTTTTCCATCGACAGAAAGCCGATCACCTGCGGTATCGCCTTCGCGCGCGTGATCATCATCATGAACGACAGCAGCACGCATGCGAGGGCAATGCCGAGCGTGCCGCGCGCCACCGACGATGCAAGCTGGCTGACCGGCGACGCGACGTTGAACGCGACGATCACGAGCACGATGCCCACCAGCAGGGTGGCGGGAATGTTGAGGAGCGGCTCGACGTCGGTCTTCACGTTGAGCCGCTGCACCAGCCTGTAGAGAATCCACGGAATCAGACCGACCTTGAGCACCAGAGTCAGCGCGGCAGAGATATACAGGTGCACGTCGGCCGTCACATATCCGAGGACCAGATTCGCGGATACCAGCGTCAGGCCCTGCAACGTGTAGAGGTGGATCAGCGACAGGATGCGGCGCTGGCTGAGCATTGCAAACGACAACAGCAGCAGGATGGCCGCCAGAAAATTGATGATCTGCGTGGCGAAGCCGTGCATTCACGCCCCCAGCAGAAAGTGGACGAGCATGCCGATGACGGCCAGCAGGAACGCCGTCGCGAGAAACTCAGGGACGCGGAAAATACGCATCTTTGCATTGCTTGTCTCGACGACCGCAAGCGCGGCGGCGCCCACCAGCAGCTTGACGAAGAGCGCCGGGATCGCGAATAGCAGCGCCGTCGGATTGCCCGCTTCGGCGATGCCCCACGGAATGAAGAGCGCCAGGCCAATGCAGGAGTACGCGAACAGTTTGAGGCTCGCGGCCCATTCCATCAGCGCGAGATGCCGCCCGGAATATTCGAGGATCAGCGCCTCGTGGATCATCGTGAGTTCGAGGTGGGTGGTCGGGTTGTCGACCGGTAGACGCGCGTTCTCGGCAAGCGACACCATCGTGAACGCAATCCCAGCAAATGCCAGGCTCGGATAGATCGCCAGTTCGCGGTGATCGAGCGTGGCAACGATGCTGGTCAGCAAGGTGGACTGCGTGATCAACGAGGCCGAAAACAGCACCATCAGCAACGCGGGTTCCGCGAGGAAGCCCACCAGCATTTCGCGGCGCGCGCCGAGCGTGCCGAACGCGGTGCCGATGTCCATCGCGGCCAGCGAGAGCGTCACGCGTGCCAACGCGAAGAGGCCCACCAGCGCGATGGCGTCAGCGGCCGGCGACAGCGGCAGGTCGGTTGAAAGCGTCGGCACGATCGCGCAGGCGAGCGTCATGCAAGCCCACACAACGTATGGCGCACCGCGGAATATCGGGCTGGCGTGACTGGCTACCACGGACTCCTTGTTGAACAGCTTGTGCAGCATCCGGTAAGGCTGCCAGATGCTCGGCGCGCGACGGTTCTGCAGCCGGGCGCGGCACATGTTGACCCAGCCCGTGAGCAGCGGAGCGGCCGCGAGTGCGAGCAGGATTTCGAGCCCCTGCGAGAGCAATCCCGAGAGCGTGATCATCGTCTCACCAGCATCAGCAGTACGATCAGCATAACGAAGCTGTGCATCAGATACACGGCAATGCGGCCGGTCTGAAGCCGCCCCGCCAGTGCCGCGATGCGCATGATCAACCGTTCCAGCGGGGCGTAGATCAGGGGCCACGCGCGATCCGTCACCGTGACGCTGTACACGGGGTGTTCGTCGAACGGTGAAGGAAGACGCCGCTCGATTTTGAAGAGCGGCGTGAAGATTTCGCGGATGGGCTGCCCGAACCCTTCGGCGGTGTCCTGCATGCGCGCGGTCACGAACGGATAGCCGCAGGCCCACGGCGCGGCGCGCCTCAGGCGTCCATGGTAAAGACGGCGGACCAGCAGCCACGCGAGCCCGCAGCACGCGAAGAGAAACAGCAGGAAAATCGCCGGCATGTAGCTGGCCCGGTTTACGCTGGTGGGCGCAAGCAGCAGCCAGCCATTCTTCGCGACGGCTGCTCCGATGCCGGTCCCCACCAGCATCTGGGTGACGCGATCCAGCACGGCCACGAACTGCACCGGCAGAAGCCCGAGCAACACGCAAATCCCCGCCAGCCAGACGAAGCCGACCCGCTCCCAACGGCTGGCGTCATGTGCCTCTGCCAGCTTCGTTTCGCGCGGCTGACCGAGGAAGACGATGCCGAAGAACTTGACCATCGTGTAACCCGCAAGCGCGGCCACCAGCGCGATCAACGCGGCGAGCAGCGGCACCACCATATTCAGGAACGGGTTCGGCAAGCCCGGCGTGAACAGAAAACTTTGCAGCAGCAGCCATTCGGAGACGAAGCCGCTCAGCGGCGGAAGCCCGGCGCTGGCAAACGCGCCCACGAGTGCCGCCCATGCAGTCCACGGCATGACGCGGATCAAGCCGCCCAGACGGCCGAGATTGCGTTCGCCTGTTGCATGGAGCACGGACCCCGTGCCGAGAAACAGCAGGCTTTTGAATGTCGCGTGGCTAGCGATCTGGTAGAGCAGGGCGGTCAACGACAGCGTGGCCAGCGTGTTCATTCCGTACGCGCGAAACAGGATCGCCAGTCCCATGCTGACGAACATCAGACCGATATTGTCGATCGACGAGTACGCAAGCAGCCGTTTCATGTCCGTCTGGATGGCGCTGAAGACGACGCCGAAGAGGGCGGTAAAGAGTCCGAGCGCCAGCATGAACACGCCCCACCACCATAATTGGACGTGCAACAGATCGAACACTGTGCGCAGCACGCCATAGAGGCCGGCCTTCAGCACGAAGCCGCTCATGAGTGCCGAGACGGGCGAGGGTGCGGCCGGGTGCGCGTCGGGTAGCCAGACATGCAGCGGGAAAATGCCGGCCTTGGCGCCGAAGCCGAACAGGGCCAGCAGGAACGCGATGGATGCCCAGAATACGTCGAGATGCTGGTGACGCATGCTGGCGAACGTGTAGTCGCCGGTGTTGGCTTGCAGCAGGCCGAAACACAGCAGGAGCGCCAGCGCGCCGACATGGGAGATCAGGAAATAGAGGTAAGCGGCTCGACGGATCTCCGCGATGCGGTGATTGGTCATCACAAGGAAAACCGCCGACACCGTCATCGTTTCCCACGCGACCATAAAGCTATAGGCATCGTCTGCCAGCAGCAGCGCCGCCATGCTGGCGAGGCAGACGTGATATTCGAAGCAGATTAGCCCGGGCGGAGTGCCTTCACCTTTGCGGAAATAGCCAGCCGAGAACGCGCTTACGCCCGTGCTCACCACGCCGAGGACCGCTAGGAAGTACGCCGACAGACCGTCGAGCCGAAGATGGAACGGGAGGTCCGGCAATCCGAGCGGCAGGATGATTTCCTGAGGACCGGCGAACACGCCAGTCAGACCCAGTGCGCACAGCAGCAGACCGAATATCGCACCGACTGGAAAGAGGCCGTGCGCGACCACCCGTGTGCGGCGCAGGCTGGCGAGTCCGATGACCCCGACAAGCAGCCAGCCTGCAATGACCAGCAGCACGTAATGGATGACCAGCAACTGTCCCATCGGTGTCGTCTCCGGTGCCGTTAAACGTCTCGCTCAACGGCCAGTGTGTTGAACGAAAGGTACCCCGGAACGGGCTCCTCCCGGTGATGACGTTCCATTTTCGTCACGTGGCGCCGCAGGTCCAGACCCATCGATGTCGCGATCGTTTTCGCGCGGGCATGCAGGTAATCCCAGCCCGGCACGGATTCCTGCCTGAGCGCGACCGCAATGATGTTGCCACCGCAGTGCGCAGTGGTGCGGAACAGTCTTCCGTCAAACGCCCTGCGTATTCGCTCGAGACAGACAGCGAGCAGCAGGTCATTGTGCAGCAGGTTGGCTACCAGAACCCCTTTGTCGCGCAGGGCGGCACGGCAGGAATGGTAGAAGTACCGGCTGGACAGCGCGGCGGGCAAGCCCGATGCATCGAAGCCGTCAAGCAGGATTACGTCCGCGACGCCAGTCTTGTCCGACAGGTAGTCCGCGGCGTCGGCATGCACGATCTGGGATCTTTCTGAGTCAGGCGGGATGAAAAACTGCTCGCGTAACGCAATCACTCTCTCGTCGATTTCGATCGTGGTGACCCGTGCTGACGGAAATCTGTGGAAGCAGTATTTGGAGAGTGATCCGCCGCCGAGACCCACGATCAGGATATCCCTGGGCTCGTGGTGAAAAAGGCCAAAGGTCATCATGGCCCGGGTGTACGGGAGATCGAGTTCGAACGGATCACTCCTGCGCATCGAGCTTTGTATGCCGAAGGCGTCAAAACGCAGCGTCCGCTTGCGCAGTCCGTCGCGGACCACGGGTTTCCCAAGCGGCTTCCCGCACAGTTCCACCAGGGCGTGTCTGAATTGATTGTGATCGGCTGGCAATCCAATGCTCTCCTGCTAGTGCAGATCAGTTTCCGTTACCCCGAGTCATGTTGCGACCGATGAGTCTCGGCAAGTGCATGCTGTTACGCAACGAGATTCACGCTATCCGGTGCTCTTCAAGAGGGTCGTCAAGCGGCATGACACTTCTCCTCAATATGGCGCTCTCCGCCCCATCAGTTGCCGGGCATTGTCGACCCACCACCACAAACCACATCGGTCCTGCATCGTTACCGCGGCTTCCGGCGTCGGTGACGTGGTGCATCCCGGTGTGTTAACTACATCCAGCAGAAGGTCCATCGGCAGGAGCATCAAGTTACCAGTTTATGATAATTTCGTTATCATCCTAGCAGCTTTATTGATCTGGTTCCACATGTGATGCTCTATCGGGGTGCACGGAAAACGTGTCGCGTTCGTTCAGGGCGTCTGGAAGGCGGGCCTCAGTTTGCGTGTGGAATCCAGAAACCAGCTTGCGGAACCTGTCCGCGCTGGCGCCGAAGGGCGAAGCGGACACGCCAGTACACGAGTCGATACCTCATGCCAGCACACTATTTCCGCAGTCTGACGGGAAAGAACCGGAGCACCGGGGCGGACAGGCAGCTTGGTTTTTCGCTGGCGTTCGTGGCAGGTGGGACCAACGCTGGCGGCTTTCTCGCGGTGAAGCAGTACACCTCCCATATGAGCGGCGTGGTATCCGCGATCGCTGACCAGACCGCGCTGGGTGATCTCTCACTGGTCCTCGCGGGTGCCGGATCGCTGATCTCGTTCCTGCTGGGTGCTGCCTGTTCCGCCGTGCTCGTCAATTGGGGGCGACGCAGGCGACTGAACAGTCAGTACGCTTCACCCTTGCTGATCGAGGCTGGGCTGCTCCTTTGCTTCGGGCTGATCGGCAGTCATCTGGCGCTGTGGGAAGCCCTGTTCGTCCCAACGACGGTCGTGCTTCTCTGCTTCATCATGGGGCTGCAAAACGCGATGATCACGAAGCTATCGGGCGCGGAAATTCGCACCACCCACATGACCGGTATCGTGACGGATATCGGCATCGAGCTCGGCAAACTCTTCTACTGGAATTCCTCCTGGGGTGGGCCTGCAGAGCCGGCGGTGCTGGCCGACCGGGCGAAACTGAAAGTGCACGGCACGATGCTGGCCATGTTCTTCGTCGGCGGCATCACCGGAGCGCTGGGATTCAAGCACATCGGATACGCGGCCACCATTCCTCTCGCGGGACTGTTGATCGTGCTGGCGATCGTGCCGCTGATTGACGACCTGCGCGACCAGATATACCGGCTTGACCGCTAGTGCTACCGCTGCAGATCGCCGGATGGAGGAACCTGCAATGCGTCAACCCGGGCGGTCCCTCCCCATGCTGAGAATTTTTCTCGTTGGGCACTCGATCTCCGTCAGAAGAGGCGTTGCCGCGCTCCTTGAAACCATCGAAGGGGTCGAGCTTGTTGGCGCAGCGAACGAGCCCTGCGCAGCATTGGCCGGCATCGCGGCGAAGCATGCAGATTTCGTCATTGTGGATCTGAGATTGACCGGCGGTAGTGGACTGGAAGTCATTAGTGGCCTTGCGCGAAACAGCCCGCCTGTCATCACGATGCTGCGACCAATTATTCGGGCAAGGGATACCGGAAGGCCTGCATGTTGGCCGGAGCGAGCTATTACTTCGACAAGACGACGGAGTTCGATCTTGCCCTGAGCGAGATCAAGCGGATCGCCGTCGAACATTCAGCGGGCGCCGCCGGGCAAACACGCACTGATCTCCTCTCACCTGAAGGGTAGTGGTCCGCTCGCGAAATCGCTACCAACTCCAGGAGTTGTACGCACATTGTATGATAATGAAATCATCATTTATTTACGCTACAATTAAACCTGAATGGCATCCATGGCCCGGTCCATCGATGCAAGGGGTGATCAGATCAGGCAAGGTGGATCGTTCACTGGCGCCTGGCAAGGAGGTTGATGTGATCGACGCGAGTGTTGCCCTGCTGTCGCATGACTACACGCACCGGTTTTTGCGGGATGTGATGGGGATCCGTGGATTGATCGTGATCGGTGTTGGCAAGGCGGGCGAGCGCGGATTTCAGATGCTTTACCGCTTTTCGGACATTTGCGATCGCCTGGAAGAGTGCGGGATCAATGTGATCTTCGTCTATCAGAAGGAATCGGCACGACACGTTCAGGATGCAACGTCGCGGTTCGGGGCCCGGTACAGGCAAAAGCCCTGTCTGTTTCTGGACGATGATGGCCAGTTCTTTCGCGGTCCACCCCATCCAAAATCACTTCGCGTGGAGTATCTGGATCGGGTAATGAGACGGCTCGCGACGGTCGAAATTCCGTTGCAGGATGAAACGTGGGATCCGCTGCTGCGAAACTTCCTTGTCGAGGTCGTCGCGGGTTCCATGCACTAAGCGGGCCCGGGATGGGATGTGTGGTCCCGGGTCGCGTTACGCACAAGGGGAGCAGGGTGGTTGAGGTATTGATTCAGGTAGGCGGGCGGTGGGGCCTGAACGGGCAAGGGTCGGCCAGACTTGCGGTGAGTGCAGCCGGGTTTGCGAGCGACATCGTTTGCATGGCGAACGGCCGGTCCGTCAACGCAAAGGACGTCATGTCGGTCATGTCCCTGCGGGCGAGACCGGACACGCTGGTGAGGGTCCTCGCAACGGGGCCTGACGAAATTGCGGCGCTTGAAGCGCTCTCTGCCATCCTGCGTACACAGGAATCCTTCTGATCTGACCCATGCAAGACCTCCGCACCCGAAAACCGGCCGCGCAACGACTCACATTCGATCATGCCCAGGAAAAGAAAGAGAAATCTGAACAGGCCGCTGGTCATCCAGAACGAGCAGGTTGTCTCACTGTATTTTGATGCGCGCGGGGTCCAGAGCACCATGTTGCGGCGCGATCCCTGCGCCCTTGCGCTGGGCTACACGCGGACCATGATGGGTTTCCTGCTGTTCAGACCGTCCCCGCGCCGCATTTCGATGATCGGTCTGGGTGGCGGCTCACTGGCGAAATACTGCTACCGCCACTTGCCTGACACCACCATTACTGCGGTCGAAATCAATCCGGAGGTGATCGCGCTGCGCGACCAGTTTCACGTGCCGCGCGATGACGAACGTTTCAGGGTGGTTTGCGCAGATGGTGCGCAGTACGTCACCGTTCCGGACCACCGACCCGATGTGCTGCTGGTCGATGGCTTTAACGCCGAGGGCCTGCCTCCCGAGCTAGGCAGCCAGACGTTCTACGAGGCTTGCCGCCGCCGGTTGAGCGATGACGGGGTGCTGGTGGTCAACCTTGTGACGGACGAGCCGGATTTCCATCGTTACCTACGCCTGCTCAGGGACGTTTTCGCGGGTGCAGTGACCCTGGCGCCGTCCGAAGGTAGCGATCACAACATCACTGTTTTCGCATGGAAAGGAACGGACGGACTGCCGTCCTTTGCAGTCATGCTTGACCGGGCGCGCGCGCTCGCCCCGAGACACACGGTGAATCTTCATGCCACGGCCACGCGCATCGAGTACGGCAAGAAATTTAACTGGAACCGATATGGCCAGGCTTGATTGGCGAACCCGTCTGTCCCGGGCGCGGGGCGCGACCCTTACATCTGCGCAGGCTATCTGAGTGAGCGCACTCTTGAGGTAGGAAGATGACAACCGAACGCGACATTCCCGGCTGCACTTTGACACATGCGGCCGTTTGGGCACTTGAACGTCTGGCCCAGCAGCGATATGGCCGCGACGCCCCCGCCCTGATCTGGTCGGTCGCGCAGGAATTGCGTAATGCAGGGTTTGTCTCCTCGCCGGCAAGCGTGAGGAGCGCCGTGTCAATTACCCCGGCCGGCCAGAACTACCTGCGTGCCAGAGCGGAGCTTTAGGACGCAGGCACCGCGTTGCGTGTTGTCAGCTCTGCGTCGGCCCAATGGCCGAGCACAGAAAAACGCACGAGAATCGCCCCCGAACGAATGCTTCTGGCACCGCGAAAATGACTGGGGCCGCATGGTGTATTATAATTGCATTAACATACTTGGACATCGCACCCCGTCATGGAAACGAAAAGCGCTCGACTCACGATTTTAATCGATCCTGTGAAGAAGGAAGCGTTCGAAAAACTGTGCGCAGCGCAGGACCTGACGCCTTCACAGGTGGTGCGGCAACTGATTCGCGAATACCTTGAGCAGCATGGCGTCACCTACAAGACAAAGAGCACCGTCGGTGCGCGTCCACGTCGAAACACTGCCTGAGCTACCCCTGCACCAGGTCAATAATGCAATCTCGTGGGAAGCGCGGCATCAGGTTGTAACTCCACGATGCTATCGGTCTTTCAGGCACCCCCCTCTCGAGGGAGGCGGCAAGCCGTGCATCCTGCAGTTTTCACGACGACGCATGGTTACCAGGGGCGCAACGACCACGCGTGTTGCGAAATGCGCCACTTGGGCTGAAACCGCGACTGCTCCGTTTCCTCACATTATCTGAAGCTTTCGCCTTTCGGGAGCGTGGTTGTGGGGCGACCATCTCGTGAACAGCGCGAGGATCTGGCCATGTCACCAGATCATCACGCAGACTGGCCTCTGAGGTCCCAGTTGATTCGAAGTGCTGCCGGCTTCGCAGGATAACTTGCGGGAGCCGGCGATATCGCATACTGCGAGGACGCATCCTGCTTCTTCAGCAGTGGCATGCGGACCAATCTCGCGTCACCACGGGTGGTTGTCGTTACGCTCAATGCGGGATACGCTCACGCACAGGCGCTAGCAGATTGTGCGGCGCGGCCGTAGCTTGTGTCCCTGCGACATGGGGGGCGCGTTATCCGCGTCGACGGTGACACGTCCGCGCGGGGCGCACCTCTTAAGGTCGCGTCGCGTAGCCGAGGCTTGCGTTGGTCGTTTCGCCGGTGCGCTAGTGTCTGCCCGAAAGCGGATACTCAACGTTGACGTCATGAGCGTGGCAAGATAAGCACGTCACCGTACAGCGCTATACTTTCGCGCTTTTATTGCCTTCGTCAGGCACCAAGGATTACACATGAGCGCACTGCCTCCCTGTCCGAAATGCAATTCCGAGTTCACGTACGAAGATGGGGGCGTCTACATCTGCCCAGAGTGTGCGCATGAATGGTCGGCACAAGCCACCGTGCCGACCGAAACGGTTGACAGGGTTTATCGCGATTCAACCGGAAATGTCTTGCAGGATGGGGATACCGTCACTGTCATCAAAGACTTGAAACTGAAGGGTTCGGCTGGCGTGATCAAGATGGGCACCAAGGTAAAAAATATCCGGCTGGTGAGCGGCGACCACGATATCGATTGCAAGATCGATGGCTTTGGTGCTATGAGCCTGAAATCGGAATTCGTCAAGAAGGTGTGACCAGGCGCATGAATGGCGGCTGTTGGCCAAACTTCATCCGACGTCATCCGGATGTTGTCGAACGTCTCAAAGTGGCCGGGCCTGTGTGAAAACGCGCTCATCGCCTAAGCTGAATCAACGCATTGTGACCGGGTGATTCATGAAGCGATTCGTTGAAGGCGATGACCGCAAGCAGGTCGCACTACTTCCTGAATGTGTCGATGACTACATCGGGCAAGACAACCCAGTAAGGATCGTAGACGTCTTTGTAGACGAACTGGACCTTACGACGCTCGGCTTCAACGGCATTACACCAGCAATCACGGGCCGCCCGTCCTACCACCCGGGCGTGATGCTCAAGATCCATATCTACGGGTATCTGAACCGCGTACCCTCCAGCCGACGTCTTGAGCGCGAATGCCAACGCAATGTCGAGCTCATGTGGCTGACGGGACGTCCGGCGCTAGACTTCAAGAGGATCGCCGACTTTCGCCGCGACAACGGGCCGGCTATTCGCAACGTATATCGTCGTTTCGTCGAACTGTGTCGCGGACTGAAGCTGCTATCCGGCGACATGGTAGCCATCGACGGCAGCAAGTTCAAGGCAGTGAACAGCCGTGATAGGAACTACACCGCAGGCAAGATCGACAAGCGTCAGCGACAGATCGAGGAAAGCATTCAGCGATATCTCGACATGATTGAAAACGCAGACCGGACCAGTCCGACAGGTTTCGATGTGAAGACTGTGCGCCTGTACGAGAAGATCGCGCTCTTGCGTCAGCGGATGCGTGAGCTCGAGCAGATCAAAAAGCAACTGAAGACGCAACCAGACAGCTATCGCTGACTGACCCGGATTCCCGCTCCATGACCAGCGGCGGCAAGAGAACCGGCACCGTGGGCTACAACGTGCAGACCGCCGTGGATACGAAGCACCATCTGATCGTGGAACACGAGGTGACGAACATCGGGGGCGATCACGGGCAACTCAGCAGGATTGCGAGTTCTGCGAAGAGCGCGATGGGCAAGCCAAAGCGTCTGATCCGTCCGGCTACTGCCGCGCAGACCTCTATCTGTCCGGCCATCTCGAGGGCTTCGTCAACCTCGATGCCGAGCTATCGGACAAGTTAGCCGTTGCCGATTACGGTATGCCATTGCCGATTCGCGGTTAGGTGCATCGTTATCCTTAACGCGCCTCATGAGCCTGTCGATTCGCTGTTCAATCGCTGAGTTAGATCGAGTCGACGGCTAGTGGGCAGGTCGATCGCAGCCTCGCGTAGAGGAACCCCCGACGACAGTGGCAAGTTTCGCAACGCCTCCAAGGACGGCCCTTTAGTAAAGCGGATCAACTCTTCCGCTGCGGGCCGTTCAAAACACGCCCGCGCCTGCAGGTTCAGTGGCAACAGCGGATCATCGGCGGAGCAACCCCTTAGGGCGAGCGGCAGCCGGAAGCACCGGCTCATGTTGTGGGCCCCCGAAAAGCGGCGGCTGACGGGTTTGCTATTGCTCCTGATGCGGTTATCGCCAAAGCAACGAGTACGCATACTTTTTGCATCGGAGTCTCGTGGTTCTCGTATGGCTAGGTCCTTCGACTTTTTCCGGTCGTCGGCGGCGCAGCGTCGTAGATTGCACGCTGGATGTCGGATTCGTCAAAGAGCTTTTGAACGGCTGTGGCGTCGGCTGGTACTCCTTCGGTCAGCTCAACCTTGCCGATGTGAGTTTCTACAGTCTGTCCTGCAGTGTTAGTAACCAGCGCAAAAATCGACACGGCGCTGGCTGCAAGGAACGACGTCATTTTCACTCGACTCATGGAAGCTCCTTTTGTTCTCTTCAGAATTAACTGCGACGGGAACATCGGTATTTGCAGCAAAGCATCCAATCGTTTCACTACCGGAAAACAAATAGGCTCTGAACGCAATGGCCTTGCGCACCCAGAAACCGAGATATCTGTTTTCAACAATTCACGCAAATAGTGCCGCGCGCATGGCGACGGAAACGCTGTTCAAGTCCGTTCCCTGCTTGCGTTGGGAATGTCTCATTTTCGATCGAGAATGGACGTCCATATAAGGCCGTGTGAAAACGTATGTTGATTGCGGCGATTCTAAAAAATCGACCCTTCAGATCGCGCCGTATTGGGTTTGCGGTATTCGCGCTCGACGATGAAGCAATCGGGCACGTTGATGTCTTCGAGGTTGATGCCGCCGAAGGTCGGCTCGAGCGCGGCAATCATTTCGACCAGCTTGTGCGCATCGGACCCGTTCAGCTCGATATCGCATCGATGCCGGCCAACTTCTTGAACAGCACCGCCTTGTCCTCCATGATCGGCTTGGACGCGAGCGGACCGATGTTGCCGAGACCCAGCACCGCGGTACCGTTCGTCACAACGCCGACCAGGTCGCTGCGTGACGTGAAACGCGCGGCATTCAAGGGGTTCTCGACGATCTCTTCGCACGCGAATGCAACACCGGGGGAATACGCCAGCGCGAGGTCGCGCTGGTTGATCATTTGCTTGGTCGGCGCGATCGCGATCTTCCCGGGAGTCGGGAATTCGTGATAGTCGAGAGCGGCTTGCCCTGATCTGGGGTTGGCATGGCGTCTCCGGGTTAACAAAATGCACAGACAATGATAATGATATTATCACGTCAGCGGCACGCGAAGTGGGGGGGAGCGCCAAACCTGGCGGCACCGCATGAACCTGTCGCGGCCCGGCAGGGCGGCACAACCTACAGTAACGGATCAGGGAAAACCCAGATGGATTCAACTTCATGCGATGTTATCCGCCTGCGCCTGCAACCGAACCCCGTTAGCACCTCTGGGGAGGAAGCGCAGGCACAGCGTGACGTTGTTTTGCAGGCGTCACCCGACGGCAGAACCGTCGTGCGGGTCGAGTTCGATGAGCGTTTCAGCGACCATCATGCGACAGGCCCAGAACAGGAGGTCCGGCACGGAATTCCAGTATCAGAACTGATTCAGCTGATCCGCGCGCACGGCGCACGCCTCTGAAATGGCTATTCACCTCGATAAGGCTGCGGCGCGTGTTGCGTGCTAACCCTGACGTCATATGCAAAAGGAGCGACGGCGTGACGAACAAGACTGCGGAGCAGCAGACACTGGACATGGTGCCCGAAAACACCAACGTTGCGGACAGTTCACGCACGGCTGCCGTGGCTGCATCCAGAGCGCAATCGGCGAGCTCCACGACATCGGACGGCGCGTCGGACACCAATGCTGCGGTCGGGACAGCTCCATCGGGTGCACGCTCACGCTGGACCAAGGCAAACGCGCGTGCGCGCGCCGCCGGTGCCACACGAGCCGACGGGTCCTCCGGAGAGGTCGACGACGACCGCGCGGGCCTGCGCGCGTTGATCAAGCTGGGTGGCGACCGTAGGTTTGTCACCCGTAGAGAGATCAGCGATTGCCTGCCCGACCACCTTGCACAACCGGACGCGATCGAGAACGTGATCAGGGCCTTCAGCGACATGGGTATCGCTGTATTCGAGCAGGCGCCGGACGCCGAGTCGATGACGATGCACGACGCGGTCGCAGTTTCGTCCGACGAGCAGGCTGAAGAAGAGGCTGTGGCGGCAATCTCGAGCGTGGACGCGGAGTTCGGCCGTACCACTGATCCGGTGCGTATGTACATGCGCGAGATGGGCGCTACTGAACTCCTGACCCGCCAGGGCGAAATTTCCCTGGCGCGACGCATCGAAGAGGGCCGCAACGAAATGATCCGCGCCATATCGTCGTGCCCGACAACGATTGCGGACATACTGGCGATCGCTGATGCCGTCGCCAGCGGTGAAACGGCCATTGGCGAATTCGTCGATGGCATGATCGACCTGGCTGCAGTGAAGACAGACGACATTGCCGCGGTTGCGGAGGAAAACATCGAAGGCGATCCGGTCTTCGCCGAGGATCCGGACGACGAAGACGACGAGGGCGCTGAAGCCGAGTCGACCAGTCTGCGCAATGAGACTCTGAAGTGCGACGCGCTTGCGAAGTTTGCGGCGGTGGCGGACTGGTTCGAGCAATTGCGGGATGCCTACGAGACGGAGGGCTATGCTTCCGGGCGCTATCGCGCCGCACAGGCGGCGATCGAGACCGAACTGATGACGATCCGCTTCACTGTACCCACAATCGAACGTTTGTGCGGTGCATTGAGGCTGTGGGCCGACGAAGTCAGAACGATCGAGCGCGAAATCGCCCGGATCGCGGTTGACCGGTGTGGCGTGCCTCGCGACATGTTTGTCGCGCATTTCCGGGGCAACGAGACCAACGCGGCGTGGCCGCAGCAACTGATCGCAGCAGGGCAACCGTTCAGTCACATCCTGGAACGAAATCTGCCCGCGATCAGGTTGGAGCAGGAAAAACTGCTTGCCCTGCAGAAACGGGTCGTGCTGCCGCTTGACGACTTCAGGGACGTCTGTCGCGCGATGACCGTGAGCGAAGCAAAAATGCTGCGCGCGAAAGGCGAAATGATCCAGGCGAATCTGCGGCTGGTGATCTCGCTCGCCAAGCGGTACACAAACCGCGGCCTGCTGTTTCTCGATCTGATACAGGAAGGCAATATCGGCCTGATGCGGGCTGTTGACAAGTTTGAATACCGTCGTGGCTACAAGTTCTCCACGTACGCGACCTGGTGGATCCGGCAGGCGGTCACCCGGTCGATTGCGGATCAGGCGCGCACGATCCGTGTCCCTGTCCACATGATCGAGTCGCTTAACAAACTGAAACGGGTCTCGCGCCAGATCCTGCAGGAGACCGGACGGGAACCCAACGCCGCCGTGCTGGCCGAGCGGATGGAGATGCAGGAAAAAAAGGTTCGGGCAATGCTGCGAATCGTCAGGGAGCCGGTTTCCCTGGACGCTCCCGTCGGGGAAAACGAGGACACGTCCGTAGGTGACCTGATCAAGGACTCCGCTGCCATTTTACCCCACGAGGCTGCGCTCCACGCCAGCATACGCGATGCCGTCAGCGAGGCGCTCGCGACGTTGACGCCGCGTGAAGCAAAGATTCTGCGCCTGCGATTCGGTATCGAGACCGGGAGGGATCACACCCTGGAGGAACTCGGAGAGCAGTTTGACCTGACGCGCGAGCGGATCCGCCAGATTGAAGCCAAGGCACTACGCAAGCTGCGGCACCCGGCCCGGTCTGAACGATTGAAGTCGTTCATGGACGAGGAGTAGAAACCAGGGGAGGTACGTGCCCCTGCAGCGTGCTTCATATGCAGGCGTAGACCTCATAGGGACGACGAGCGGCGATCGACGGCTGGCCACGAAACACCGCTGCGTCGGAGGAGCAAGGCAACCTTCAGACTGGCCGAGGGAGAATATTGAGCCTGTCCAGCCACGCGAGCTGGCATCGACAGGCATCATCACGCAGTGAACGACCTGAGACGAAATACCATGAGCACCGACAAGATCAATCTCGACATTCACAGGATTCTCACGCTGCTGCCACATCGCTATCCGTTGCTGCTCGTCGACAGGGTGCTCGAACTCGAACCGCACAGGCGCATCAAGGCGCTGAAGAACGTGTCCATCAACGAGCCGTACTTCACGGGTCACTTCCCGAAGCGCCCTGTGATGCCGGGTGTGCTGGTTCTCGAAGCGTTGGCGCAGGCAGCGGCGTTGCTAACCTTCTCGGAGGCGCCGCACGATCCGGCCTGCGCGCAGTATCTTTTCGTTGGCATCGACGATGCGCGCTTCAAGCGCGTGGTCGAGCCGGGTGACCAACTCATCCTGATGGTCTTGTTCCAGCGCCACATGCGCGGCATCTGGAAGTTCATGGCGCGAGCGGAGGTGGAGGGCGCGGTGGCAGCGGAAGCCACTCTTATGTGCACGGTCAGACATGCGGATTGACCTCGCGTGATTCGTGCGCGCCACGATAGTGAAATAGCGATTCTGATCTATGCCCGGGACGCACTCCGTCGCGCCAGTTGTGACCACAATCATCACCCATCCTGGCGGGTCGCCGCCATCTAGATCTGGAAGAAGAGTCATGGAAAGTTCGACGAGACAACAAATTCCCGCAACGCTGATCCCCGGCGACGGAATCGGGCCGGAAGTGGTTGACGCCACGGTTCACATTCTTGACGCCTTAGGGTCGCCATTCGTTTGGGACGTGCAGCATGCCGGAATCGCCGGGGTCACCCACAGTGGCGACCCGCTACCAGTCGCGACACTCGATAGCGTTCGCGGGAACAGGCTTGCCCTTAAAGGTCCATTGACGACCCCGATCGGCGAGGGGTTCCGTTCTTCCAACGTCCGGCTTCGCGAAGAATTCCAGCTTTTTGCCAACGTCAGGCCCGTACGTACCATCGTTCCCGGTCGCTACGACGAGATCGACCTCGTGCTCGTACGCGAGAATCTGGGCGGGTTCTATGTCGCACACGAGTACTATGTTCCTGTCGGCAACGATCCGAAAGCAGTCGCGGTCGCGACAGGTGTTAACACACGCGATGCATGCACGAGAATCACCAGATTCGCTTTTGAATACGCCTTGAAGCACGGACGAAAGAAGATCACTGTTGTCCATAAGGCCAACATCCTCAAAGCACTCACCGGATTGTTCCTGGAAGCCGCGAGAGACGTGGCGCGGGAGTACGCTGGCCGTGTGGAAATGAATGACATGATCGTCGATGCCTGTGCCTTGCAGTTGGTGATGAACCCGTGGCAGTTCGATATGCTGCTTTGTACCAATCTGTTCGGGGATATTCTCTCGGACCAGTTAGCGGGTCTTGTCGGCGGACTGGGCATGGCTCCAGGTGCGAACTACGGCAATGACACTGCGATATTTGAAGCCGTGCATGGATCGGCGCCGGACATCGCAGGCAAGGGCGTGGCCAATCCCATCTCCTTGCTCCTTGCGTCAGGCCTGATGCTTGACCACATCGGCAGAGGTGACCTCGCCCAACGATTGCGCGGCGCAATCACTGAAACACTGAACGCGGACCATATCTGTACGCGCGACCTGAAAGGAGCTGCGTCTACGCACGAGTTTGCTGATGCAGTGGTTCGTCGGATCGAGAACGCCTGGTCTAGCGGAAGAGGTTGAATCGTCATTTTTCTCACGACCGGATGCTGACGCGATCATCTGCGCTTCAGCGCCCACATATGCCGATGTGCCGTCCTGGCGCTGGCGCCCGCACTGCAGCCACGGCTTGATGCGGTGTGCATTCAGTGATCTTGCATTCGACGGAGAGACGGGAATAGCCGCTGCCGCGCCGGTATTCGTCCGCCAATATCCTCCTCATTGCTGACGTAGAACCCGGTCTGTCCCAATGGCAACTCAGGCCGAGAACCTGCCGCCTGGTTCGACTGCTCGAATGGCCGCTGTACCTCGACCCGCCGTCGACGTCGTGCCAAGTCGAAGGACGAGGATGGGTCGAGGTGAGGCGTTCGCCCTTCTCGAAAGCGGACGTTCTTTCGGAACGGATTTCGCGCTTCGCCGGGCGGCCCCCACCGACCACCGTCCGGGCAGGGCATCCAGCCCTTTGCGAGACATCTCGTCGGCCGATTGAGGCAGGCGTGGTGGGATTTATTGGCTAGTCCACGAATATGGCACTTGATGTTCATCGAAATACGCGATTGGATCCGGGCGAAGTGAGATCACTTAATGTGTGGGTAAGTTAATATAGGGTGATTTTCTATTTAATATCATGTACTTAAGATGGTGTAAGTGCTTAAAATTCCCAGCTAGCTACCCACGTAGCTACCCGTCTCGATGTGGCTACCGTGTTGAAGATGAAGGGGCATCGCGCGCGGCGTACCGGTCCGCACTGTGTGTTTGATTTCTCGTACGCTACCGGATCGCGAGCAAACGAACCGGTGGGCGCGAGGGTGGAGGCATCCTTGGTGACGAACGCTAAATAAGGGGCCGCGCCAGAATGACTAAGGTGCCCGCGAACGTGCGCAAACAGCCGAGTCCAAGCTAGGCGAAATATTTCGGGCATCACACGGACAATGTGTTCAGGACAAAAGGTTTGAGCGGATCACAAAAGTACCTGACGAACATCCTCGTACGTCAGAGCGAACGTGAGACCGTGCTCAGCGAGGTTTCATATACGTCTCGTGCGGCCAGCGTGAAGATCACAAAGCGCCCTCCGTCGCTCGGACAGTTCACCTTGGTTGCCCCTATCTCATAGTCGAGAATCTGCGCTATCAGCCGGGTTGCCCGCTCTGGCGAATTGTCGAGTTTCTCCGTCTCCGCCATTTGATGGAAAAAACCCCCCGTAAAATCAATGTTTTACGGGGGTTTTGTTTTTTCCACCCATCATTCCACCCATCACGGACCATGCGCTCGACAGATCGCGTGGTCGACCCACTGTAAGCTTGCTCGGCCCGCTAGGACTTCGGGCGCGTTCATGCGCACCCGCAGATCTTTGTGTCTGAACGGGGGTCATGAATCTCTGACGTCGAATGCTCGCAGAGTTTGCATGGGCGGACCGCGTCGTCGATAGGACCCGTTCTTTACGAGAGGGATCGATGGGCCGGCCGGATTCCAGGTTGCCAAATTTCTTCTGGAGGAGATGGAGGTTCTTTTCCCGGTCGACCGGATCAGGATGTTCCAGCCACGCCGTGGATCTCAGGTTTCATCTCTCCGACGGCCATTAGCGCGCCGACATGGACGATGCCCTTGGCACCATGGTTCTAGAAGATTAGCAGTGCTTCTCTTTTTTGGGGTGAAGGAATCCGGTCGTTGTCCGTCAACCGGCATTGGGGTCACGTGGGCCGATTTTTTAATGCTTTGCGTTGGCGGGAGGAGCCGTCCCGAGGACTGGGGCGTTGTGGTCTCACAAACCTGACGGAGATGTCAAAATAACCTTGCTGCCGCCCCGGTTCCGGACAAGGTCGACCATGCAGAACGAGCTCATGCCGCGGTACAGATAAACTTCAGTAACTGTCTGCATATCCATGCGAGAGCGGTGTGCCAAGCATCCCTGTCATGTGAAATCGAAGCGCCGATCGCGGGTCGCCGTATGTCTCCATGATGTGAGGGGACGCGCCATGTACGAATCCCGGGAACGTTTTGTGAATGGCTTGCAGCATAGCTTTGGACGAACTGGGATCGGGGCCGGCGGATGGATTCGAGCTCGGTAGGCATGGATACGGTCACGAGGCGTGTTCGGCCGTTTGATCCTGGTTTGGGCGGGGACGCGTAGCGTCTTCGAAATCTTCCAGATAAAAATCTTCGAAAACCTTTTGTGCAGATCCGTTTCGCCGTGAACCGCCCAACGACAGGAATGTGATGTCTTCGCTGCTCTCGTCAATCATTCTGCAGGGCGCGGCGCGCTCCTGAGCGTAGCCCTGCGTGAGGAGGATATGCGCCGCCCGGAAGTCCGCTCACCACCTTGGCCATCTTTTGCACGATCGCCTGAATGGCGCCTTGCTCAGCGTAGCGGAAACCGTAGACCGATCCGGAATGCAACCTCCATTCGGGCGGGTCGATCCGCGAAGCGAGATGGTGGATCGTGTGCTCCATGTTGCCGAGTGCCTGAACGTACTGCCTCGTCTCGCGTCACACGATCCCTTGAAGATGGATCGTGATCGGAAGCTGGATGTTACGAGACATTCGCGACCCGGTCAGAAAGCATAATCGACGCCGGCCGTTGTTTAGGGAACGCGGATGCGCTGCATCGAGCGAGCCCGTTGGCCAGGTTGAGGCATGACTCGCGCTCAGGATGAGTCGGCGAGGGCACCAGAGACGTCAGGGGCGCGCAGCCACCGTCTCCGGTCGGGCGGCCGTCCGACGGGAAGAACGGACCAGCCTGACGAAGCGACGGATTTCACCGTCGGTCAGTCCGCTCATGGCGTAGCGTTCCTGTCCCGACGCTGGCGGCGTCACCGCATGGCAGTCAAGGCCGTGAAATTCCAGATACTGCGTGAACGTGAGCCGGTCATCGTCCTGCATGTCCTGCAGCCATTGCTTGAGTGCGGCCATCTCACTGACGGAGAGTTCGGAGGGGGCGGTATTGAGGATGTCCAGGGCGAACCGCGTGTGGTCACAGTTTGCCGGCGGGCGGTAAAACAGATCCCCGTGTTCCTGATGCGACGATCGCGGGTCGACGCGTACGGCGGCTACCGGACGTCGCGGTGTTGCGCCCGCAGCCCGCGGGCGTGCTGCTGCGGCACGCCCGCTGCCTACGATCGGGGCGAGACGCCGGCGCCGTGCCTTTTCGCGCTCACGCCACAGGACCTCCAGCCCGGCGTATTCCTCGGAGACGGAGATCCTGTACGCAGCATCGCACCACGCGCTTTCCTGCCAGCAATCGGCGGAGTGCGTGCGCTCCAGTGCGCAGATGTGCTTCGCTGCATGGCCGGTTTCCATTCGCCCTTCCGTACACAGTCGGCGCATCAAGGTGAGTGCCTTGCGAAAGTACCGGGTCGACGTCGGGTCTTCGGTGTGCAGGTGCTCCGGAAATACCTGGACGTTCACCGGGGCGATGTGCCCGTTGGTGGCATCGGTAATGCCAGTTGCGATCCAGAATGCATACTGGGGAAAAGCATGCGCCATTGCCTGGATCATGTCAGGTGTCGCCCGCTGGCGACGCATGAACGCCTTGCGCCAGCGCTGGGCGGAAATGCCGGTGAATCCGTGAAGACGCTCCCAGAAACCATGACCACCGAGGCCGCATTTGTCGACCGCCGTCCAGAGCGATCTGATGGGCTCCGCGGCATGAATATCGAATTCCTGCCAATGTTCCACATTATTCAGAAGCCCTTTCAGCAGCAGGACAATCCGGTCTTCAATGGTTATTGACATAGGCGGCTGGGTATATATCATACGTTTACATAAAAGTCACTTCGTCTATTTTAGACGATACTGAACCGCAGGGTCCAGTGTGGCAAAAGAGCTGGCGGCGAAGTCCGGGGCAAATGGCCGCCAGCAGACGAGGATCGTGCTCACGCGCGGCACGAAAGGGAGCAACGCGGCCGCCCCGCACTTCCTGAGTGAGAGCAATACCGTGACTGACGAAGAAAAGAAATGGCAAGCTGAAACCACACAACGCGACGGGGCAACGTATAGGGAAGGCGAGGACCTCAGACACCGCCTGGAACTGGCTGAGCAGCAGGCAAGGCGGCTAGCCCGACAGCTGCAGGGGCGCAATCGTCAGGTCGAACTGCTTGAACAGGGTATCGCGCTGACCGTTGCCATATACGGCGCGTGGCGGGCGAGTGCGGAAAGCGAAATGAAGGAATTGCGGCGCGAGATTGCGACCCTTCGCACGCATCGTGCTTCCGGTAGTTCACTGTCGACGCCAGAGGACAGTGTCGACGTTAGCCTGCCGTACATGACGGATCCACTATGTGGTGTGTTCGATGTCATGCGTGATGTGTCCAGGCACTACGACGGGCGACATCCACCCAAATCGACGCTTATTGCGCTCGCCATCGACGATCGTCTGGGCATGAGACATCAACGCAATGGTGATGCGTCGAGAAGTGCGCAGGCCATCGCCTCCCTGATTCGGCCGGATCCGCAGAGGCAGGTCGGATCAATGCGACGGCGCGACCACTCCAGTGGACGCAGGTAAGCGTCGCAGTGTGCTGTTTCGACGGAGTCTCCCCGCGGTAAGACGGTGTTGCCCGCGGTGACGGTTCGAGGCTTGAATGGGTCATGTGGTCGAGACCTTCAACGAGTCCAGGAGGTGCTACATGACGGCTTTCAAACAGGCGTTGACGTCGGCGACGCGGCGGCGCGAACCGGGCCAGGCTGGTTCATTGCGCCCGGGTCTGGTCAACCATCGAGATGTCGATACCACAATGCCCCCCGCGCGGGCGCCGTTATGCGTGTGTTGCCTGGCGACCCACGTCACAGGCATCGAGCAGCGGGACGCCCAGTCGAGCAGGAGTACATCGTCACAGAACCGGGACAGGGCCGGGCCGCTCTCCGCAACCATGCACGTATGGAGTATCGAGGAGCGCCTGCGTAACTGGGGAAGCGAACGACGCGGGTCTTACGATCCGGTCGATGCAGGGCTTGTGGACGCGGCCTGGCGACGGCTCCATGTACGCCACCGCGACCTGCTGCAGATGGTCTACCTGTGGAAGGCGGGCCGCGAGGTTGTGTGCCGGCGTCTGAAAATCCGGCGGCATCCTGCGCAGTTTTTTGAACTCGAAGTGGCCGCAGCGAAAGCTGCGTTAAAAAGAATTCTCAACCCAGGATGATGTCATGGGAACACGTGAGAACACATGGGACGTCAAGGGAAAATGGGCTTGAATGGTATGCGCCGTGGCGCGCAAAAAAGCGCTTGCAGTACCCCGAATCCCGAACTAGAGTGACCTCAACAATCTGATCCGGTTAAAGCGTTCGACGCTACCGAGTACGCGTTAGCGGCCCACGAAGTATCGATGCAGAGCGCAGGTGCCGTTCGTCGGCATAGCAGAAAGCCCGCTTGGCAGTTCATGCAAGCGGGCTTTCTGTTTTCTGCAACTGACAGGCGTAGCTGTCGTGACGTTGTCCTTGCAGCCGGCTTTGCGTCGATACCGAATGGGCCCGACAAGGAAGTGACGGTGATGAAAGCCTCTTCTGACGAGATACATCAACGCAGTGCCGGCAGGCCGGCGTCGCGTTGCCAGATAGCGCAATGTGAATGCGCCCCGGCAAGCTTGCGCTCGAGCGCTACGCCCATGCGAGCTGACGGAGGTGCGCGATGAGCGACGCTCCACGCACGGCGCTTGCGATCCTGCGGCGCAAGCAGGTCGAGCGCGAAACGGGACTGTCCCGCTCGTCCATTTACCGGCGCATGCATGCGGGAACATTTCCCGCGCCCGTGCAACTGGGTGTGCGTTCGGTGGGCTGGCGCGTGGCGGACATAGAGCAGTTTCTTACCGATCCCATGGCGTATCGCGTGTGTGCGGGCGAGCCGTCGTCGCAGCGTTTCGCAGGGGATGGGCGATGAACACAATGATGCACCGTTCCCTCGAGGAGCGCCTGCGTAACTGGGGAGGTGACCGGCGTGGCGTGTACGATCCGCAGGACGCCCAGCGGGTCGAGGCGGCGTGGCGACGCCTTGATCCACGGCATCGGGATCTGCTGATCATGATCTACGTATGGAAAGCGGGCAGGGAGGTTGCCTGCCGGCGGCTGAAGATCCGCCGGCATCCACCACACTTCCTTGAGCTTGAACTCGCGGCAGCGAAGGTCGCGCTCAGGAAGCTGCTTGAGGGCACGCCGCAATATGCTCAAGGCCGGATGGGAACTCCCAGGACGGCTGCGGCATATGATCAGGAATTTCCGTGAGTGCCGTAGTAAAAATACGTTGTAGTGCTAATCAATGTGTTCTAGACTGAATTCAACAATCTGATCCGGTTAAAGCGTTTGACGCTACCGAGTACGCGTTAGCGGACCATGAAGTACCGGTGTAGATCTGGTGCGAATCTGTAGGGCAGTCGCAAGCCCGTCTGGCAATCAATGCAGGCGGGCTTTGTGTTTTGCACGTCGGATTTCGTGTGTGTGGTTTGACTGACCCTGTACAGTCCCCGTTGAACCCGCGACTGGCCATCACTGCAGTCGCGGGTTCTTTTTTACCGTCCCTACCTGCCCGGTACCGAATGGTCCGGACCTATGGAAACGACGGTTATGAAAACCCTTCTTATCGCGACACAAAAGGGCGGTGTCGGCAAGTCGGCCCTGCTCTGCCAACTGGCGCACTACCTGCACTTCATCGTGCAGTGGCGCGTTCTGGTGATCGACCTGGATGACCAGGCGAACTGCAGCCGGTCCCTGGAGCGCGCACACAAGGCGAGCGCCCTGGGCGTCACCGCGTCGACGCTGTTCATGAACGACGCGCCGGATGTCGGGGCCGACCTCGCTGCGTTCGCGCTCGTGAAGGCCGACGACGTGCTGCGGCGCCTCGTCGAGCAGCCCGAAGCGCTCAGCCGCTATCACGCGAACCTGAAGCGCTTTCTCGCGAGCGTGGCGCCCTCATTCGACGTGTGCCTGATCGACTGTGCACCGACATCGGATCTGCGTACCGTGTATGCGCAGTCCGTGGCGGACTTCATGCTGAGCCCGATCCAGCTGAATCAGGAAGCAGTGGAGGGCGTGACGGAAACCATTAATGGCCGGCGCGGCGTGCGGCGCATCCAGGCGAGCTTCAATCCGGCGCTGCGCTTCATCGGCATCCTGCCCAACATGGTCGAGCAGACGCCGCTGCAGCAGGCCAACGGCCGCGAGGTCGCGACGCATTTCGCGCAATACCTGGTGCGGGACCCAGCGGCGCCCGAACGGCTCCTCGTGATTCCGCGGCGTTCCGCGATTGCCGAAGCGCAGGCCGAAGGCATACCGCTCTGGGAGCTGGGCAAGACGAAGACCGCTGCGCGTGACGCATGGCGTGAGGTGCGCCCGTGTTTTGAGGCGATTGTACGGCACCTGCAGACGAGCGCTTCGCTCGGGACCTGCGCGCCGGGGGTGGACCTGGCGCGTGACGAGACATCAGGCGAGGTCACTCATGGCGCTTGATCTTTCCGCACTGGACCTTTCGGTGCTCGACGACGTACCCCGTGGCGCGCTGGCCGCGAACCAGATCGGGATCGTGGTTACGTTGCCGCTCGACAGGGTCGAAGAAGATCCTGGCCAGCCGAGGCAGATTTTCGGCCTGCCGGAACTGGAACAACTGGCCGATTCAATTCGCGAGCGAGGCGTGCAGACACCGATCGTCGTGCGCCCCAGCAATGCAGGAGGTGCAATGCACCGGATCATTCATGGCGCGCGTCGCTATCGCGCGTCGAAACTCGCAGGCAGTGCGACCATTCCCGCGATCATCCAGGCCGACATGGGGCGCTTCGACGAGTATTCGCAGGTCGTCGAGAACCTGCAGCGCGAGGACCTGAAACCGGTCGAAATCGCGGAATTCATCCGCAGGCGCCGGGCGGCGGGTGATCGCAACAGCGATATCGCACGGCGACTTGGCGTGCGCCCGGAGTTTGTGACCTGGCACCTGGCGTTATTTGCTGCCGCGGCGCCGGTGCTCAGCGCGTTCCACGAAGGGCGGATTACCGGTGCGCAGCAGGTGTACCGGTTGAACCTGCTGCACGAGCGCGCCCCCGACAGGGTGCAGGCGCTACTCGACTCGTCGAGAGACATCACGCAACGGATGATCACGGACCTTGCTGCCCAAATCGAGGGCCGCGCCGGGGCAGCGGGTGGCGATGCGCCGGACGCCGCGGAATCAGGAGGGACAGCGTCAGCTGCCGCGCGCAACACGGCTCTGACGCGTCGGGCCGGACCCACCGCGTCGCGCGGGCCAGGTGGCGCGGGCGGGCGCGAGGATGGCTCCGCTGGCGGTCCTGATCCTGACCGGCTCGACAGACCGTTGCTGCGTGGCACGCATGACGGTCGCGAGGTCACTGTGCAACTCTTCCGTCGACCTCTCGCAAGAGGTCACGCGTTCGTGGTGTCCGATGATGGGCATGCGCACGATGTGGAACTTGCGGTGCTCTCGGATCTGATATTGACGGACAGCGAGGCCTGACATGGGAAACGGCCTGATCCACATCATCCAGCAGGTCGCGCGCCAGTGTGTGCTCGCGCTGGCGCTGATGACAGCGTGTTCGGTTCTCACGCCGACGCTGGCACGCGCGGACGACTGGGGCTGCCAGGTGCTGTTGTGCCTGGCAAATCCGGGCGGCCCCGAACAGTACAGCGAGTGCGTGCCGCCGATCGAACGACTCTGGAGCGCACTCAGGCATGGAGATGCGTTCCCGACATGCGACTTCGGCACTGGAGGGTCGCAGGGCACATCGGCATCGAACACGTTCGCGAGCGCCGGGTATTGCCGCGAGGATCTGCTGCACTGGGGCGGACCGGAAGACAGCGAACTGCTGTGTGGCGCGGCCGGCGCGATCAACGTCGAAATCAACGGCCAGCTCTATACAAGGGTGTGGTGGGATGCAGGCGGCAACGTGGGCATGGCTGCGCCAGGCGCAAGCTCAACGCTGACCGAATACTACGGCGCCGGCAGCACTCAGGTGAGTTATGACCCGACCCAGGCCGCGCGGAAATTCCTCGAGCGGCAGTACCGGCGGAGCAACGAGGGCGGCGGAGGCGGGCAATGATGGTGCCGGTCGATTTCACGATGCTCGCGCAGCAATGCGCGCCCCAGGTAGCGCCCGTAACGCTCGCTGCGATCGTTCGCACCGAATCGGGCTTCAACCCGTACGCAATCGGGGTGGTCGGAGCGCGTCTAGTGCGACAACCCGCATCCGCTGCCGAGGCGGTGGCGACCGTCCATGAACTTGAGCGCCAGGGTTGGAACTACAGCGTCGGTCTGGCGCAGGTGAACCGGTCCAACTTCAGCCGTTACGGGCTGGGCCCGGAAACCGCATTCGAGCCCTGCCGCAATGTCGCCGCGGGTGCGGCGATCCTGGCCGGGTGCTTCGCGAAGGCGCGCACGCGCTCGCCTGACAGTCAGGAAGCGTTGCGTAAAAGTTTCTCCTGCTATGCGGCAGGCGACTTCGTGACCGGTTACCGCACGGGCTATGTGCAGCGCGTTGTGGATAACGCAGCAATGCATCCCATACCGGTTGTGCCGGCGATCGAACCCGCGATTGATCCGGCGATGACGCCGATCCGTGTTCAGCCGCTGGATGCGGCGGGCGCCGGCGGCGGGATGCCGTCGCAGGCGGGGGCGGTTGGCGAGCAAACCGGCGATGAGCGGGCAGGAAGCGAAGTAGACCCACATGCCAGAAAACGGGAGGGGCAGCCAGGCGACGGCGAGCACGACCCACTGGACAGTAGCGCAGTGGCGTTCTGAGCGCTAATCACGGGATGAGGGTAAGGAATAGCCGTACAGGAGCAGACGATGAAATCAGTCGTACGAATCAGATACGAATTATGCAAACACCGACCGGCATCGCGGATGGCGCGCGGCACAGCCGGCCCGGGACGGCGCGGTCGAATTGTGACCGGTGCAGTGCTGATGTTGTTGGCAGCTTCGCCCGCTTACGCGCAGCTCTCCCAGGTCAATACGCTGCTCACCACCATCCAGACCACGCTGCTCGGCGTCGGCGGCGTGATCTGCTCGATCGCGATCATCTGGGCAGGCTTCAGGATGATGTTCCAGCACGCCCGCTTCGGCGACATCGCCAATGTGTTCATTGGTGGCCTCTTTGTCGGCTGTGCGACGGTCATCGCCGCCATGCTGATTCCCACGAGCTGAGCGGGGCGCGACATGGAACCACGTCAGGACTCGTTGAGGGACCCGGTATTCAAGGGCTGTACGCGACCCGCGATGCTGTGGGGCATCCCCCTCGTCGCGTTTCTTCTGGTTGGCGGGGGCATGCTGCTGCCGGCGATCTGGGCACTGCTGGCAAGCCCGCCGCTGGGTGTAGGGATTCTCTTCCTGATGATCCCCGTGTTCATCACGATGCGTACGGTCACGAAGCGCGATGACCAGCGTCTTGCGCAACTCGCGCTGCGGCTTCGCATGAGGCTCCAGCAGCGCAACCTGCGGTTCTGGGGCGCGCACGCGTATGCACCGGTGCGGTTCAAGAGGAGAGGGTGACATGCAGGCCAGATCCCAGTTCGCGGAGGTCGCGAATCGCGAGGTGTTCGTCGCGGATTTCATTCCCTACTCGTCGCATATCAGTGACACCGTCATCCGGACACGCGAGGACGACTACGTGGCGATCAGGAAGATCGGTGGCATCGCGTTCGAGGCAACGGACCCGGTGGACATCCTGGTGCGCCACAACGGCTTCAACCAGCTTGTGCGCGGCCTGGAAGGCGGACATGTGGCGCTGTGGGTGCACCGCGTGCGCCGGCGTGTGACGGACCGGTTCACCACGCGTTACGAGAATGCGTTCTGCCAGGACCTGGCCGAGCGGTACTACTGCAGTTTCGATGGCTACCGGATGATGGCCAATGAGCTGTATCTCACGGTTGTGTACCGCCCCAGCCGGACCCGGCTCGGGCGGCTCTTCAGCCGGGCGGCACGGCGCACGCTCGCGGAAATCCGCCAGGCACAGGCCGATGCGTTGCGGGTGATGGCCGAACTCGGCAACCAGATCGACGCGGGGCTCAAGCCCTACGATCCCGAGGTGCTCGGCGTGTACGGGCGGGCGCGCAGCAACGGCCGGGCGCTCGTGCGTTATTCGCGCGCGCTGGAATTTCTTGGGTTTATCGTCAATGGCACGTGGGAGCCGGTGCCGGTGCCTGCCGGTCCGATCCGGGAGGCGCTACCGACCTCGCGTCTGTTCTTTGGCGCCGAGAAGGTAGAGATCCGGGTGCCCTCGGCAACACGGCACGGCGCGCTGCTCGACATCAAGGATTATCCGGACGAGTCCGAGCCGGGGATGCTTAACGGGTTGCTCTACGGCGACTACGAATATATCGAAACACAGAGTTTTACGATTCTCGACCGGCCGTCGGCCAAGGAGGCCCTGGAGCGTCAGCGCAACCAGCTGATCGCGGGGGAGGATGTCGCGGGCTCGCAGATCGCGGCGATGGACCACGCGCTCAACGATCTCGTGAACGGCGATTTCGTGCTCGGGGAATATCACTATTCGCTCGCGGTCCTGGGCGACAGTGCCGCACAGGTCGGAAAACACGTCGCAACGGCGCGCACCCAGCTCGCCGACGCGGGATTCCAGAGCGCGCTGATCGATCTCGTGGCCGATGCGGCATGGTTCGCGCAGCTACCGGCCAACTGGCGCTACCGTCCGCGCGAGGCGAAGCTCACGTCGCGCAACTTCTGCGGACTGGCGAGCCTGCACAACTTTGCCACGGGCAAACGCGATGGCAATCCGTGGGGCGAGGCAATCACGATCGTCAAGACGCCAAGCGGCCAGCCGCTGTACCTGAATTTTCATGCGACGTCGGAGAAGGTCGATTCGGCCGACGAGAAGGCGCTTGCCAACGTGCAGATCATCGGGCCCTCGGGCGGTGGCAAGACCGCGCTCGAAATGCTGCTGCTTGCGATGGCGACGAAGTACGGGATTACTGCGGTCGTGTTCGACAAGGACCGGGGCACGGAGATCGCGATCCGGGCGATGGGTGGCGTCTATACGCAGATCAGGCGTGGCGAGCCGACCGGATTCAATCCATTTCACATGGAGCCGACAGCGGCGAATATCGATTTCTGGGAGCGACTGATGCGCAAGCTCGTGGACATCGGCGTTCCCCTGTCGGCCAGGGAGGAACTGGAGATTTCGCGCGCGGTACGCGAAGTCGCCCGGATGGTGACGGCGTTGCGGCGCCTGAGCACGGTGCGGCAGCTGCTGCCTAATGTTGGCGAGAACAGCCTCTATGCGCGTCTTACGAAATGGTGTGCGGGCGGCCGGCTCGGATGGGTGCTGGACAATCCGGCCGACCGTTGCGATTTCGATGCGGGGTCGCTCTTCGCGTTCGACGACACGGAACTGCTGGACGATCCCGAGGTGTCGACGCCGGTCACGATGTATCTGCTGCACCGGACCGAAAGCCTCATCGATGGGCGCCGGTTCGTGTATGTGATGACGGAGTTCTGGAAGCGCCTGGGCGACCCGGTGTTCGCGGACTTTGCGAAGAACAAGCAGAAGACGATCCGCAAGCAGAACGGTCTGGGCATCTTCGACACGCAATCGCCCGAAGACGTGCTGGGCAGCGACATCGCCCGTGCGCTGGTCGAGCAGACGGCCACATTCTTCTTCCTCGCGAACCCGCGTGCGGACTACGACGACTACGTGCACGGCTTCAAGCTCACTGAAGCCGAATTCGGCATCGTGCGCAGCCTGGGCGAAAACAGCCGGATGTTCCTGGTGAAGCAGGGGCATCGCTCGGCGATCGGCAAGCTGGATCTTGGCGGACTGGGAGACGTTCTGGATGTGCTATCCGGCACGACCGATAACGTCGAACTGCTGGACGAGATCCGGGCCGAAACGGGCGATGCTCCACAGCGCTGGCTGCCGGTTTACCACGCCCGGCTTGCAGAGCGCCGGAGCGCGACCAGGGCGGTGCGGCAAGGTCTCGCGCGGCGCCTGGCGAGTGTGGTGACAGCCGAGGGAGACGGAGCATGAGCGGCCTCTTTACCTCGATTGGCGGGACTCTCGAGAACGGCACCGCGACGTACGTCACCAGCACGTCCGCGGCGCTGTCCAGTGCGCTGGTGCCCGTGGTGACCACAGCGGTGACGATCTGGATCATCACGTACGGGCTGGCGGTCATTCGCGGCGAAGCGCACGAAGCGGTCCAGGCGTTTGCCTGGCGAGGGCTCAAGGTCGCGCTGATCCTCGCGTTCGCGCTCGGCAGCGGGATTTACCAGAGCCAGGTGATTTCGGCCGTGAATGGCGCGACAACAGGGCTCGCGCAGACGATCCAGAACGCAGCCGCCAGCAACGGTGCGGGCAATCCCGGGTGCGGGGCGGTCAATGCCAGTTCGGTGAGTGGCGGCAGCGCAGGTGGGAGCGATACCGGTATCTACCAGACGCTCGACTGCTACGACCAGCAGGTGGCGCTGGTGGCGGATGCCTATTTCAAGAAGGCGGCGCACGAGAGTGTGGGCTTTTCGATGATCGGCGCGTCGATCGGGGATCTCATCTGTGGCGTGGTGTCGGCGATCGGGGGGGCGATCTTCCTGATCGTGCTGGGCGTCGAGGTCGTCATGGCGAGGATGCTGCTCGATCTCGTGCTGGGACTGGGTCCGATCTTCATCGCGTGTGCCGCGTTCGCGCCGAGCGCGAAGTTCTTTGAGGCGTGGACCGCGAAGGTTGCCAACTATGCACTGCTGCAGGTGCTGGTGGCGGCGTTTCTCGGAATGGCGCTGACTGCCTTCTCGGCGGACCTCACCACGCTGGGCGTGACCGGATCATCGCCGGCGACGAACGCCGCTGCGCTCGAGACGCAGGTGCAGACGACGCTCGAGGGCGTCTCGGATATCGCGACCGCACTTGGTCTCTTCATGACCGCGGTGTTTCTCACGATGGTCGGCTGGCAACTGCCAGCAGTGGCATCGGGACTCGCCGGTGGCGCCACCCTCTCGGGCTTCGGTTCGTTCGTGGCTGGCGTCGCGTCGCGCTCATTCGTCGATTCACTGGGCAAAGCCTTGCGCGGTGCGGGCGGCGGCCGTGGCGGTCCGCCGGGCGGGGCCATCGATAACGCGTCCGGCCGCTCCGGCGGGAATGGTTCAGCGGGATCAATCCCTGCCTACCAGCGCGCGGCACGAGATCACCTCGGCCGGGACGGCGGCTAGCAGGTTGACGAAAAAAGGGCCCATGACGAACGGGCCGACGATGAACAGGCAGATGACCAGCAGGCAGATGACCAGCAGGCAGATGACCAGCAGGCAATTGACTAACAAGTAGGTGACTAACAGGCAGGTGATTGTCATGAAGCGACTCTTGAAATCCATTCTGTGCCGTACGACCTTGCTCCTCGCGATGACCGGGACGGCCCTCTTCGCGCAGTCCGCTCACGCCCAGGGCATTCCCGTGTTCGATGCGGCCAGTGTCGCGCAGGCGATTTCGCAACTCGTGCAGTTGGAGCAGCAGGTCCAGCAGGAAATCCAGCTGTTCAATTCGCTCAACGGCAGTCGAGGCTTCGGTGCGCTGCTGAGCAACCCGGTGGTGGCCAATTCGCTGCCGTCGAACTGGCAGAGCGTCTACACGGCGATCCAGCACGGCGGCTATGCGGGCCTCACCGGCAGTGCCCAGGCGTTGCGCTCGGCGAGCGAAATCTACAACTGCGAGGACCAGACGGGAACGGACCAGCAGCTCTGCCAGCGCCAGCTGAACAAGCCGTTCCAGGACAAGGCGTTCGGCACGCAGGCCTACCAGACGGAATTGCAGGAACTGAACCAGATCCAGAGCCTGATGCAGCAGATTGATGTGACGCAGGATCCCAAGGGCGTAGCCGAACTGCAGGCGCGCATCCAGACGGAGAGCACGACTGTCGGCAACGAAATGACGAAGCTGCAGCTCTTCAGGATGCTGGCTGATGCGGAGGACAGGCTGATCGCCGAGCAGAACGAGGAACTGGTGATGAGCCGCGCGGGCAACACGGCACGTCCCCAGGACCAGATGGTTCCTGTCACCTTCGGTAACTGAGGAGCACGGTCATGAACCGATCCCTTTTGACGGTACTTGCAGTTTCATTAGTCATGCTTATGGTTTCATGCCGGAGTACTCCGCCCAAACCGGTTCTTCCGGACGGATCGCACCGCGTGCCGGTCAACACCGTGCCGGTACAGGTGATCCCGCAGGACCGGGGCGCGCCATGAAACCAGACACGACCACACGCGACTATCGCCGCGTGCTGGACACGGAAGCCTCGCTCACCGACCTGACGGAGCGCTCGGAGCGTCGGGCCTGGCACGTTGCGTACGTGGCGTGTGTCGTGGCGGCGCTGTGCGCGGCGGGGCTCGCGATCATGGCGCCGTTCTACCGCGTGGTGCCGCTGCCGATCGAGGTGGACCGGCTCACCGGCGAGGCGCAGGTGATCGACGTGCTCGACGCAAAACACGTTCACGCGGGCGATATCCAGGACAGACACTGGGTCGATGCATACGTCCAGTCCCGTGAACGGTATGTGTGGGGGCTGCTGCAGATGGACTACGACAGCGTGCTCACCATGAGTGATGACGCGGTCGCACGGGATTACCGGCAGATCTATGGCGGGCCCGATGCGCTTGACCGTCAGCTTGGGGCCGATACGGAGCGACATATCCGCATCTTGTCGACGACGTTGCCACCCGATGAACCTGGCCACGCCGTCGTGCACATCGAGCGCACGACCCGCAAGCACGGGATCGACAACGCGGAGCCGCCTGTGCGTTTCGTGATCACGCTGGCCTACACCTACCGGCCGCCGGTGTTCACCCGGGAAAGCGTTGCGATCAGCAATCCGCTCGGGTTTCGGGTGACGGCCTACAGCCGCGATCCTGAGTACACGCCACCGGTTGCTTCCGCGGGCGGCGCGGGGAAGGCGGGCGTCACATCGGGCGGAGGGTCGCAATGAAACCGGCAATGTGGCTCGTCTGCCTTAACTGTGCCTGGCTCGGTGTGTGTTGTGCGCCGGCACTGGGCTGGGATCTGCCTGGCTGGTCAAGGGATTCTCGCGTGCGCGAGGTGTTGTACCGGCCCGATGCAGTGGTCCGGATCGATGCACAGCGCGGTTTTGCCACGCACATCGTGCTCGACGCAAAAGAGCATATCGAGGTGGTGGCGCCCGGTGACCGGGATGGCTGGCAGGTGCTGGCGAAGCGCGGCGATCACGACGTTTACCTCAAACCGCAACTCGCCGCGCACGACACCAACCTCGAAATCCGTACCGACCGGCGCAGCTACAGCTTCGACCTGGTCGTGCTGCCTCTCGCGGCCCGGTTAGGCAACAGACAGGAGATGTACCGGGTCACCTTCACCTATCCGGCTGATCAGGACGGCGAAGGCGGCGAGGGCGATGGCACCGAAGCGCGGCAGCGGCAGGACGCTGCGGCTGTGCAGGCGAGGCTCGACGCGCCGCCGCTCATCCGCAACACGGCGTACTCGATGCAGGTCATGCCCCATTCCGATGACATCACGCCGGGCACGGCGTGGGACGACGGTCGCTTTACGTATATCCGCATTCCGGATAACCGGCGGATTCCCGCGGTCTTCCGGGTGGCCGAGGACGGATCGGAGAGCGTGGTGGACAGGCACATGCAGGGCGACCTGATCGTGGTGCACGAAGTGGGTCGCCGGTTCGTGCTGCGTCTGTCCGATGAGGTGGTGGGGCTGTGGAACGACGCCTACGACGTGAACGGGGTACCGCCGGTGGGAGGCACCACGGTCGATGGGGTGAAGCGGGTCCCCAGGCAGACAGGGGAGCACGGCGATGACTGACCAGACACGGCGGGATGCACAGAATGCAGCGGATGCACAGGATGCGCGCAACGGGCAGGGGCGTGCTGAAGGGAGCACTCAAGGCAGCACTCAGGGAAGCACCGGAGGGGCCGCTGAAGGGGGCGCCGACCGGATGCCGGCCAACGGCGCAACTGCGGCGCCCAACACGATTTCGCCGGCTGAGGCGTCCCCGTCTGGTGGCGGGACGGCCGGTGGTGTGGCGGCTGGAGACGGGGCGGCGGGTGGCGCCGCGACCGATCGTGGACTGCCGGAGCTGGGTCAGGGACGCGCGCAGGGGCGTCCCCGTGCGTGGTGGCTCACGCCGCTGACGATCATCGTGGTGGCCGTGGCGGGAGCCGTGTGGACGGTGCACGGCATGCTGGCACGACACGAAGCTGAGGCACGGGCGAGGCGTGACCACGCCATGGAGCAGGGCCAGCAGGGCCGCACTTTTGATGATGCCTCATCCGCGCCGGTGGGTGCATCGGATACATCAGGCGTCGCGCACCCGACGTCTTCTGTAGCGGCGTCCGCGCCCGTCGAAGCGAGGCCCGTCAGCCGTACGGCCTCCGTAGCGCCGACCCGGACCTATTACGACGCGCCACTGTTCGACGGCGGCGCGGGCGGCAAAGACGGATCGACACCGATGGTCCCGGAAGGCGGCGCCGGTACGACAGCCGGCGGTGCCCAGGCGGGTGTTCCACGCGGCGCGCTCGCTGCCACATCGGCGTCAGGCAGTCCTCTTGCGCAGGCCTTGAGCCCGACGCTGACCCCGCGCGCGAGCGCGTCGATGCTGGGTGACCGGAACCTGATCCTGGCCCAGGGCGCGAAGATCGACTGCGTGGGCGACACCGCGTTCGATTCAACCGAGGCAGGGATATCGACCTGCACCGTGACGAAGAACGTCTACTCGGACAACGGGCACGTGCTGCTTATCGAACGGGGTTCGCAGGTGAACACCGAGTACCGGGCGAACCTCGGGCAGGGGCAACGGCGTGTGTTCATCCTGTCGGCACGTATCAGGACGCCGACGGGCGTGACGGTGGAGATCGATTCGCCTGCCGCCGATGCGCTGGGCCGCATGGGTGTCGGGGGATATGTCAACAACCACTGGGGCGAGCGCATCGGCGCGGCGCTGCTGCTCGGACTTGTCCAGGACTCGATCGGCTATCTCGCGACACGCGGAGGTAACGACAACGGCTCGATCGAGTTCGAGAACACGCAGCAAAGCGGCAACGACATGGCCACGCGTGTGCTCGACAGCACGATCAATATCCCGCCGACGCTTACGCAGAACCAGGCGGCGGAATTCACCATCGTGGTCGCGCGGGACCTGGATTTCAGTTCCGTCTATGCCCTGCAACCGGCACACATGGAGGAGAACCACCATGACAGCCCCTGACGATCCGCACTTCGACGAACGGCTGGCAGACGACGCGTCGGTGCGCGAACTGATGCGACCGTTCGCCCCGCTGCTGCGCGACCATGATGTAACCGAGCTCGTGATCAACCGGCCGGAGCGGGCATTGACCGAGACCCACACGGGCTGGCATGAGCACGAACTGCCAGGGCTCGACTTCGAGCGGCTGATGTCGTTCGCGGTCGCCATCGCGACCCTCACGAGCCAGGAGATCTCGGCGCAGCATCCGATCCTGTCGGCGTTGCTGCCCGACGACGAGCGTATCCAGATCGTGGTGCCGCCGGTGGTCCCGCCGCGCACCGTGTCGATCACGATCCGCCGACCGTCCTCGCGCGAGCGCGCACTCGACACGTATGCGGGTGAAGGTCTCTTCGACGGGACGCTCTGGCAGCGCCCCGCGCGGCTGGATGCCTTGATGGACCGGCTCGGCGCGCTCGATCAGCAACTCGTGCGACTGCTCTCGGCAGGCGATTTTGCAGGCTTCTTCCGGCGCGCGGTCGAGGGCCGCAGGAATCTCGTGACCGTGGGTGACACGGGATCAGGCAAGACGAGTTTCATGAAGACACTGTGCCAGCACATTCCGGCGACCGACCGCGTGGTCACGATCGAGGATGTGCGTGAGCTCTTCATTCCGCACATCGACAATCGCGTCCATCTGCTCTACAGCAAGGGCGGCCAGGGTCAGGCGCGTGTCACGCCGGCCGACCTGATTGCGAGTTGCATGCGCATGAAGCCGGACCGGGTACTGCTCGCCGAGTTGCGTGGCGCCGAGGCGTACGACTTTCTGAAACTGCTGACGACGGGACACGCGGGGTCGATTACGAGCTATCACGCGCAGAACGCTGCGGTGGCGATCGAGCGGTTTGCACTGATGGCGAAGGAGCATTCCGAGGCCGCGGTCTATCAGGATGCCGCGTTAAAGCGCCTGCTGTTCCTCACCATCGACGTGGTCGCGCACCTGGAGGCGATGCCGGTGCGCAATGAACAGGGCGTCCAGACGGGCAAACGCTGGGCGATGACGGAAATCTGGTTCGATCCGACCCGCAAGTCGGAGAGTGCTTTCGGATAAAGCGAGGGCGGGTGAACGTGCAATTTCTTTTCATATAGAAAGGAGTACATATGAATTCGTTGAGATTATATCACCTGGTGCTGCTCGCACGGCATGCATGGCGTCATCTCTACCCGGCGCTGGTGGCGTTGACCGTCGTGGTTGCGGTGGGGTGTGCAACGGTGGCGGCATTCTGGCTTGCGTCGTTCCTGCTCGTGGCGAGCGAGCATCACAATCCGCTGCACGCGGGTCTGTGGGGCTGGTGGGATGCGGCATCGGCCTGGCATGACGGCAGACTGCCGGAGGCGGGCCGGAAAGTCGCCGGGGCCGCGGTGCTGGGTTGCCTGATGGCTTTCGGTGGGCCTCCCTTTGCATGGTGGGCGATCCGCAACGGAAGCGGTGGGCGCGAACTGCATGGCAGCGCCCAGTTTGCGACCGAAGCGGACATCAGCCGCGCGGGGCTGCTGTGAATACGATAGTGAAAGCGGCTGCGGGCACGGCGCGCGCAAGCACGGGCAACGCCACTGGCAGCGCCACTGGCAGCGCGCCGGGGAGCCTGCCCGCGATCGTCGTCGGGCTCTGGCGCGGCCGCTATCTTCGCTTTACGGGCCAGCAGTTTGTGCTGCTGGCGGCACCCGCGCGCTCGGGCAAGGGGGTCGGTATTGTGGTGCCGAACCTGTTGAGTTACCCCGATTCGGCGGTGGTGCTGGACATCAAGCAGGAGAATTTCCGGATCACGGCAGGCTTTCGTGCGGCACACGGGCAGCAGGTTTTTCTGTTCAACCCGTTTGCTGAGGATTTCCGCACGCACCGCTACAACCCGTTGTCCGCGATCTCCGATGGCGTGTTCCGGGTGGGCGACATCCTCGCGATCGGCTATGCCCTGTACCCGGCGGGTGGCCACGACGACTTCTGGAAGGACCAGGCGCGCAACCTGTTTCTCGGGCTGGTGCTGCTGCTGTGCGAACTGCGGGATGTGCGTGACTCCGCGCGCGCCCGGCAACCGGCGGGACGCGAAGAAACGACACCGGATGTGCCTGACTATCCGGTGACGATGGGCGAAGTGTTGCGCCAGTCGTCGGGCAACGGCGTGCCGCTCAGACGATATCTGCAGATGACACTGCGGCGGTTCAACGAGCACCTGTCCGGCGCCTGTGTCGACGCGCTGAACCGGTTCCTGTCGAACGACGACAAGGTGCTTGCGAGCATTCTGGCGACCTTCAATGCGCCGCTGACGATCTGGGCCAACCCGATCGTCGATGCGGCGACGAGCGCCAACGATTTTGACCTGCGCCAGGTCCGCATGCAGCGCATGACAGTTTATATCGGCATCACGCCGGATCACCTGCCCGAGGCGGCGTTGCTCGTGAACCTGCTGTTCTCGCAACTCGTCAACCTGAACACGAAACAGCTGCCGCAGGATAACGCCGGGCTTCGCTATCAGTGCCTGCTGCTGATGGACGAGTTCACGGCGATTGGCAAGGTCGACATCATCGCCAAAGCGGTGTCGTACATGGCGGGCTACAACCTGCGCCTGCTGCCGATCATCCAGTCCGTGTCGCAACTTGAGTCGGTGTACGGGCGCGCCGACGCACGCACCTTCGTGACCAATCACGCGATGCAGATCCTGTACGCGCCGCGCGAGCAGAAGGATGCGAACGAGTATTCGGAGATGCTGGGCACGTTCACGGAAAAATCGCGCAGCGTGAGCCGTCCGAGCGGCTGGTCCGGTGGTCGCGGAGGGAGCGAAAGCATCTCAGACCAGCGCCGGGCCCTACTGCTGCCTCAGGAGCTGAAGGAGATCGGGCAGACGAAGGAAATCATCCTTCTGGAAAACACCCGCCCCATCCTGGCGGAGAAGATCTGCTATTGGAAAGACCCGGTGTTCATCGAAAGACTACGGCCGGCACCGGCGATCCCCGTGCTTGACGTGGCACTTTTCCGCGCGAGGCTCGAGCGACGTCTGCGCGTGCTGACGGTAGACGACATGGACTCGGCCAACCGGCGTCTCACGGGCACAACGGTTAACTACCTTGAGGTGCTGGCGGCGTGGGATGAGCGCGATCTGCCCGTCGACATGGTGGACATCAGCGAGGGTGAGGCCAGCGAGTATGTGAGCCGTCATCTTGCGTTCATCGGTGTGCCGCAGCCGGCCCTCGCTGAGGCCAATCGCGCACTGTCGCTGGCCGAACTGGAGGGCGGCGAACTTCAGGCCGAGCCGATACTGGCGCCCGCGGCTGCGGCTGCCGTGGTGCAGGGGCTCTTCTCCCAGGTTGGCGGCGGTGGCGCCGATGCCGGGGGAAGCGCCACACCGGCAGGCGAACAGGAGAAGACCTCGCGCAAGCGTGGTCCACGCAAAGCCGCCGGAGCGGCCAGCGCGAAGCAACTGGCCCAGCAGCCCGGTCAGCCGAAGCGCACTAAGGGCAAGCGCGCTGCGGGAACAGGCGATAAAGGAGCACGGCCATGAACACGCCGTTCGCAACCGAGGCCGACCGTGTGCGGGCCGCGCTGTCGGTCATTCCGGCAGAGGACTACGAGACGTGGGTGGACATGGCCTTCGCGGTGAAGAGCGGCCTGGGCGAGGCGGGTTTCGATCTGTGGGACGCGTGGAGCCGTACCGCCGACAACTACGACGAGCGCAGCGCCCGTACCACCTGGAAATCGGTACGTGAGGAAGGAGGAAAGACACTTGCGTCGCTCTTCTGGCTCGCGCGTCAGCACGGATTCGATCCGGCAGCCTGGAGACGCGGGCGGCCCGCGCCGGTGAGTCCAGCCCACCGCGAACATGAGGCGGCGGCACTGGAGGAGCGCAGGCGTCGCGCGCAGGCCGATCTCGACGCGCGCCATCGGGCGGCAGCGACGCTGGCACGGGCGCTATGGGAAGAGGCCTGGGGCGCTGAGGCGGACCATCCGTATCTGGCGCGCAAGGGTCTGCCGGCGGTCGGGACACTGGGCGAACTGGATGCCCCCGATCTGCAGCGTCTTGCCGGTTATACACCTCATAGCGAGGGTGACGTGCTGACGGGTCGCGTGCTGCTGGTGCCCGTGTATATCGATGACGCGATCTCGACCGTGGAATTTATCGACGAGGCGGGTCGCAAGTCGACGCTGGCAGGGGGCGCCAAGGCGGGCGGCTACTGGGCGACGGGTGGCTTGCCGTCTTCTCAAGACGGGCAGGGGCCGATCGTTATCGCCGAAGGCATGGCGACTGCGCTCTCCGTCCACCTTGCGACCGGCTGGTTTGCGCTCGCCGCGCTGTCCGCCGGAAACCTGCCCAAGGTCGCGCAGGTCTGGCGAGACCGGTACCCGGATGCGGAAATTGTGATCCTCGGTGACCGGGGGCGTGGAGAGGAATTCGCACAGCGCGCTGCACGCGACATCAATGGGCGTCTGGCCATTCCCGCGTTTGCACCCGAGGCACGTCTGAACAGCAAGCTGCCCACTGACTTTAACGATCTTGCGGTGCTGGCTGGTCCCGAAGCGATCAGGGCTGTGCTGGCTCATGCCCTGGACGGGCCGGCCGCGAGGGTGTCGGGCGAACGCGCCGCAGGCGTCGATAAAGACGGTATGCCCAGTCGGCAGGGCGGCGGGGAGACAGGAATTGACGGCGTGGGGAGCGACGACGGCGAGGCGGGATTCGCCGTCATATCTGAGAGTCCGGAGGAGGACCACATCATGGGCAAGGTAAAGGCGGCAATGGAAGGATCGGGACCGCAGGGTGCGCAGGATGCGCGTAATGCGATGCAAGAAAGTGATCAGGATAACGAACGGAGAATGGAACCATCTGCTGCGGGTACCCGGGCGGCTCCGTCGGCATCGCGCCGTCAGGTCGGTGAGCCGCTTTTTATGCTCGCTGACGTGCCGGACGAGATCAAGGTATTGGCGAAACACCGGTTCGGTACGGACATCCGGATGGGCACGCCACGGGAGAACGGTGGACCGTACCGCGGCGAAGTCTTCGATGCTGATGGGTACCTGATCCAGGAGGTTGCGCTGCGCAGCGTGGTGTTTCACTCGAAGGAAAGAGCCGACTTTGTGTCCGAGCGTCTGAAGTGGGCTGCGGACCATCAGCGTCTGAACGGCATGGATATCCAGATCGGGTATGACCGCGATGTACCGAAAGTGTATCCGTGGGACCGGGCGCGGGACCAACTCGACCGGGCCGTCGCATCGCTGAAGAAATCGGCAAAGGAGCTGGGGCTGGGCGACGAGGTCGTGCAGACGCTTGACCGTCTGCAGACACAGTCCTGGTCGCGGGTGAAGGACGCGCGCCGGGCCGTGCTCTCTCGTGCGAAGGAGCGCAGTAATCCCCGCAATGAGCCTCGCGGTGAACCCATCAGTCAGGACCGCGCTGATGATGGCCCGCAGCGTTGACGGCCTGCGCATCGCAGGCATTTGCATTGACGAGGTATCGTGATGGCAGACAACCTTTCCTCCTCAGACGCAGAGGCGCCTGAGTCCGGGTCCGCGCCCGGCGCGCAGCCACCGGATGTGATTCCGGCCAACGTGATCGAGCGTGATGATGACGCGTCCGATCCGGGATCCGCGGCTCCCGGGCGCGAGGATGATCCTGTGGCCGAAGGGCTGGACCCGGCAACGCTTGAAGCGCTGGCCGCGCGCCGCCGGCGTGATGCCGATGCGGCGCGCGCGCATCTGGGAACGGATGCGCGAGGCTGGGACCAGCAGTCGGGACCACCATCAGCTTCGCCGGCCGCCGCACCGCAGGCGGGGGACACCCGGCGTCCGGGCGGCCCACCCGATCAGGACGCTGCCGCGCGTGCTGCCGGGGTACTGGACGATCCTCCCGAACTGGTGAAAAAGCGCTATCTGCGTGCGGGCCATCAGTATTTCCTGAAAGACGAGCCGCATCACCTGGCGTTCGAGGACTCGGGCATGCGGCTGGTCACGGGGCACAACCGGGCGGACATCGTCGAGTCGATGGTGGAGATGACGGCGGCGAAGGGTTGGCACCGTATCCGTGTATCGGGCCACGAGGAATTCCGGCGTGAAGTGTGGTTGCAGGCATCGCTGCGTGGCATTGAGGTCCGTGGCTATGAGCCGAAGGCGGTCGACCGGGCGCGTCTGGACGAACTGCGCAAGTCCTGGATGCACAACCGGATCGAGCCTGAGCCGCCGTCTCAAACAGCGAGCCAGCCACGTGGCGCGCAGACCGACAGCCGCTACCCGCGTGAGCCCGCTCCGGATGCGCCGGGTCCCGGGCCTGTGCCGACCGGGCCGTCGCGTGGGCCATCTGGGGCGCGACAGGAGCGCAGGCCTTTGCAGCCGTCGGCGCCGAGGCCGGCGTCGTCACAGGACCCGAGGCCGGCATCGCCGGATCCGCTGGACGGGGTCCGGCCGGTCAACCGTGCGGGGCGGGATGCGGTCGATGCGGAGCGGCAGGCACGGGAAACCGTGCGCGTTGGCCAGTTGCTGGATCACGGCGCAGCGCCCTATCAGCACGATCGTGAAAACAGCGACTCGTATTACGCGGTGGTCCTCAACCGGACAGGCAAGGAGCGCATCGTTTGGGGCGTGGATCTCGAGCGGGCGATCGAAGAGGGCAACGCCAACATCGGCGATACGGTGTCGCTGGAGAATCTCGGAAAGCGCTGGGTCACCGTGGAAATTCCGATGCGGGATGCCGCGGGCAAGGTGGTCGATGTCGAGGAAAAGGAGGTGTATCGCAACACGTGGCAGGTCGATGTACTCGAGCGTACGAAGGCAAGGGACACGCCCGGAGACACACCGCAGGAGGCACGACCGGCACCGTATCGTGAGACCAGTGTGGGCGATGACGACCCCGGTGTGGCGCGACGTGCCCCGGACAGGACGCGTGACGGTATGGCGGCGGGCAGGGCCGATGGGGGCGATGGCGGTCGCGGGGCCGGCGCGCGACCAGCGCCGCAAGGCAGTGAAGTGCCAGCCGCGGACCGGGCGCTGCAGCTTGCAGTGATCATGGAAGCGATGCGGGAGCAGGGCTTCAGCGAGAAATCGGTCGCCAAGGTCCAGGCCCGGGCCGGCCGGGTGCTCGACACCCTGGTGTCGCAGGGCGTCACGGTGCCCGCGCCTCGCGTCTTCGATCCCAAGGCGCCGTCAGAACGCGCGCGCACGGTGCGCAAGGCGGAACCGCAGCGTGCGCGGGACAGGGAGCGCGCGCCGGCTGCTCCCGACCCTTCCATGCCGGGGCTGTGACGATGGACGCGAATCCGGATGTAGGCGCCTGCCTGGCTGTCGGTCGGCGGCGGCGCGCGCGCGTCTCGATCGATCTGGGGGCGTTAAAACCGCACTGGGATGCCTGGTGCAGGTCCACCGGGGAGGCCCCCGCGCAACGCCTTCGACAACTGGTGCTGGACACGCTCGCGGAGCACGCAGTCACGGAGCCATCCGAGGCGGCCCCCGTGCTTATCGACAACAGTGGTCCGCGCCTGCGGGTGGAAGTCCGTCTGACCACAGCGGAGTTCGGTGCCGTGGAGAAACTGTCAGAGCGGGCCGGCATGTCGGTGAACCGCTGGATCGTGGCGGCGGTCCGGGTGCAGATCAGCGGAGAGCCTCAGTTCGGCGATCGTGAACTGACGGTGCTGGCCGACTCGAACCATCAATTGGCGGCGCTTGGCCGCAACCTGAACCGGATCGCTCGCGCCCTGAACATGGCACCGGACGGATCGGCACGTCACAGGTTGGAGGCGCTGGATGCGTTGAGAGCCGACGTGGACCGCCATCTGGAGCGCGTGGGTGAATTCATCCGCGCGAATCTCTCACGGTGGAGTCGCTGAGCATGCCGTTTCCCAAACGCTTTGTCGACGGTGTGCTGCTGAACTGGGGCGATCGCCTGTTCTACGAGCCGCTGCGCCGGCGCCGTGCACCGCGCATGGGTGCGGGGAAGCTGTCCGCGGGCACGCAGGACGCCGCGCGGTTGCGCGCAGAACTGGCACGCACGGTTCGCCGTGCGCCTGAGGTGATGGTCAAGATCACCAACAAGGCCAGTGGCAGTAACGGGATCAACGCCATCCGTCGCCATCTCGACTACATCTCGCGCAATGGCAAGGTCGAACTGGAAGACCAGGACGGCCAGTCGATTTCAGGTGCCGGGGCGCTGGGTGATCTGGTCGAGGAATGGCGGCGGGGCGGCTGGGGTATTCCCGCCGAAAGCCGGCGTCGCGAAACCTTCAATGTCCTGCTGTCGATGCCGCCCGGAACGGATCGCCAGGCCGTGCGCGACGCCGCACGCGAGTTCGCACGTATTGAATTCGGCGACAACCACGCGTATGTGTTTGCGGCCCATAACGACGAGGCGCATCCGCACGTGCATCTGAGCGTGCAGGCGAGGGGCCGCGACGGCCGGCGACTGAATCCGCGCAAGGCGGATCTGCAAGGGTGGCGGGAGACTTTCGCCGCGCAGCTGCGCGAACACGGCGTGGAAGCGAATGCGACACCACGGCGCACGCGCGGCGTGACACAGCGCTACCCGAAACAGGCGGTGGTCCACATGCGCGCGCGCGGTGTCGTGCCCGACTATGACCGGGATGCCGCCGGGCGCGATGACGCATATCGATCGGCGACGCTCAATGCACACATCGGGGCGCTCGCTGCATGGCGGGAGATGGGTCAGGCGCTGGCGGGGTCGTCGAGTGCACAGGATCGTCGCCTCGCGATTGATGTGGCGGACTTCGTGAGAAGGATGGCGATCGTGCGTGAAGCGTCCGTGCCGCGGCCGGAGGCAGTTCGCGGGCGCCCACCGGAGCGCAGCCATGCATCGTATGACCCCGGTGCGGGCAGGGCAGATGCGTCGCGCCCCGTGGAACCGGGCCCGGGTCGGGTTGACCCCGATCCCGAGCGGTGAACCCCTGCAGGAGGTAAGCTTATGGCACAACCGATTTTTCCCTGGATCGGCGGCAAGCGCCGTCTCGCACCTGTCCTGTTGTCGCGCTTCCCGGACCACAGTTGCTACGTTGAGGTATTCGCCGGAGCCGCCGCGTTGTTCTTTCTGCGCGAGCCCGCCGAGGTGGAAGTCCTGAACGACCTGGACGGCGATGTTATCAATCTCTATCGCGTGGTCCAGCATCACCTGGAAGAGTTCGTGAGGCAGTTTCGCTGGGCGCTGAGCAGCCGGCAGGTCTTCGGATGGCTTAGCGACACGCCGACCCATACGTTGACGGATATCCAGCGCGCGGCGCGCTTTTACTACCTGCAGACGAACGGCTTTGGCGGCCGCGTGAAGGGTCGCTCGTTCGGCACGAGAACAACGAATCCGCCCAGCCTTAACCTCCTGAGGCTGGAGGAAACGCTGTCGGCCGCGCACCTTCGGCTCTCGGGTGCCTATGTCGAAAATCTCGACTGGCAGACCTGCGTGGCGAAGTACGATCGGCCCCACACTTTCATGTATCTTGACCCTCCTTTCTGGGAGACCGAGGGCTACAGTCGGCCCTTTGCTTTCGAGGAATATGGCCAGATGGCCGACATCGTGAAACGGCTCAAGGGACGTGCCATCGTGAGCCTGAATGATCATCCGGAGATGAGGCGGCTTTTCGCGGACTTCCAGCAGGAAACGGTCGACGTCAGATATACGGCAGGCGGCCGCGGCAGCAGTGTGCGTCGTAATGAACTCATCATCTACAGCTGGGATCGACGCCAGGACCCGGAGCGCATCTCCCAGAAGAATCCTGTGTGGGCAGGGTGAATTGCTCCCCGTGACTGTGGCATTCAGCGTCGCGTGAACTGGGACCGGTAGCCGGCAAGATGACAAGGCAAGTTGCAGGGCGGCGAGCGCGCATTTCGCACGGGCCGCCCGCCGCGTAAAATGGCCGTTCACGTGACGGAGTGGAATACCTATGAATTTGCACAGTCCCGGGCGGAATTGTCGTAATCAGGGGGGCCTCGCATGAATGCGCGCGATCCCGTGTTCGGCGAACGAGATCGCCCGGCTGGCGCGCGTACCCGTACGAGCGCGTTCGTGGGTTCACGGATCAGCTATCAGGGCATCGAGCTCGATGTGGTGGAAATCGGACCGTTCCCACTCGCGGCCGGTAAGGCGTCGGCCCGCTTCCGGGCCCGTCTGGTCGGGGGAGGCACGCTTGCGGCTGGATCGCTGATTGATACCCGCTGGGGCGTATGCGAAGTCGTGGTGTGACGCGTAAAGGATGTGGCAGCGTGCCGTCGATCGCGGCATCGATTGCGGCGGCTATCGGGTCTTCATGTATGTCGCATAGAGCGGCGAGCTCAGATCGCGCAGCACCTTGCGTCGCTCGACCAGGTCGTGATGACGGCCGTGGCGTTCGAGGTTCAGCAGATCGAGGATGAGCCGCATTGCCCGCTCAGGCGCGAGCTGCCGAGATGGCTGCGCTTGTGCAAGCCATCGCGCGATGCCGGTCTTTTCCACGAGCGCCCAGGCCGGGAACCAGCAGAGATCGGACGTGTCACCGTTGCCGTCGAACGTGGCACTGAACCGCGCGAGCAGGGCGTCAAGTGACGGGTCCGCAAGGCGCCGAGCCAGCGCGTCAAGGCGTTCCGCCGATAGCCATGCGAGTTCGGCCATCATGGGCCACGCGGCTTCCATGCCAGTGAGCCGGTAGGTGGCCTCGCACATCCAGGCAAGCGGCGCGGGAATGCGCCGCCACGATTCAATACGCTCGACCGTGCTAACTGCTGAAGTCCAGTCTCCGGCACGAAGCCAGAAGGGCGCGGCATGGCAGTCGCCGCGATCAGGCCGGAAGGAAAGCGAAGCTGCACGGTATGCCATCTCCTTCCAGCGCCTCGCGAGCCATGCGATCGCTTCGCGTCGTCCGAGCAGTTCAACGGCGGCGGCCTCAAGCCGGGTGAGTAGCTGGTCGCGTGCAGCGGCCGCGGCATCGTGATCCACAAATGGCGTTGCGGTGGCCTCCTCGAGCGGGAGCAGCATCGTCTGCAGCGGGGCAATACTGCGGTCATCTGGATACTCCGTAACGAGCACAAGCAGCAACCGACCGGCTGCTGCTGCGTCATCGTTCTGCAGCGCGGCGATGACGTCGTTACGCAGCATGACGTCCCGGCTGTTATCGAAGATATCCAGTTGGTCCATGACAGCGCCTCAGAATAGCTGCTCTCCACACGGTTCAAGGCTGGTCCATTTGACAGGGCTCTTGTGCAGGCGACCCGTGTCGTCGATGGATTCGATGATAACGCGTTGCCCGCGCGCTTCCGCGACGACACGGACAATCCGGTCCCGATAGCGCATCAGCGACAGTATTCGCGGACAGACCGGGTTCGCTCGCCGTTCGGGTGACTTGCGTCGACGCGAGGGTGCGATACGGTTTGACGTCGTCAGGCCGTCAGACGGCAGCGGCGTTTTCACCGACGCCTGTGTCGATGTCGCCGGGCGCTCGCTTGAGCTCGCGTCGACGATGTCCTGGCTCACGTCGCGATCAGGAACCGGTCGCGCTTCTTGCCCTTGATCCAGGACGGTTCGCGACCGCGACCGCTCCAGGTCTTGCCGGTTTTCGGGTCCTGGTATACAGGAGGCAGAGGAGTGCCATTCCGGGCGGTCGGTGAAGACGTACCATTGGAGGCGGCCCGTTTGCGGCCGAATACCTGTTCAGGCGTCAATCCATATTCCTTCACCCGGGCCCGAACCTCGTCAAGTACGGTCTGCAGTTCTGCGAGACGGGCCTGTTCCGCTTTGGCCGCAAATTCTTCTGCCTGGGCCTTGAGTTCCAGATAAGTCGCCATCAATCACTCCGTTTCATGTCAGGCAGAAGGGATTCATGCTGAATGCCTTGCGGCTTTGTTTGATATCGCGAATGAACTGCCTGCCTTCATTTGCTTTTCTGTTGCTATCAGCAGAGCGATTGTATCAACCTCACCGCTCCCGGGCCAATTGCGGTTCAGGTCTTCCGACGGTGCGGCGTCAATAAGGAATCAGGCGCGTGCTGCTCCGACACGAGAAATCAGCCGGCGGCATTTGACTTGCCGCAATACGCGGCCAACAGCACCTTTCCATCGCCGGGCGCCGCGACCTGAACATCCTGGTACCGCGGGTCGGCGTCCTGGCGCACGAATGAGGGTACGCCGGTCGCCCCAAATCTTCCGAGAACACAAGATTTTTCGCGGATTGTCCTGAAAAGGAGCGCCATGTCGTTCTCTGTCGTAACAGGCTCGAATTCGAGCGTATTCCGAGACGCAGAAGCGATGCAAGCGAAGCGGGCCAAGATCCTTTCCCCCTTCTCAAATCCGGCATCTGTTGCGCGTCGCCAACGCAACCAGCCGACATGCCCGGCGCGGCATGCTCGTACTGCTGCTCGGCTTTCTCTCGGGCCGGCGGCCGTGGGCGTGGGTTATCGAGCCTTACGGCCAGGCGAACCTTTGCGACAGGGCTTCCTGAGCGAGGGCACTCGCCTGATACGGTGCAGTTACGACCTGGCCACAGAGCTCGATCGCGTCTTGCCCTACGTCGCGGACTTGCACAAGGATCGCCGCGCGGCATTGGTTGGGTTGGGAGGAGCCTTTTGTGATGATTGAGCTTTGGCTGACTTTGCCGATAACAAGGTGTCACGCCCGGCATGACTGGATGCTATGACGGTACGCAACGCGTATCAATAGTTTGGAGAGCATTCCAGCATGGAAGAAAACCCCCAGCAGGCGTTTCTGCGTCGCGCCAAGGATACCCTTGGCGTGACGTGGGACGAGCTTGCCGAGGCGAGTGGTATTAGCCCCCGCGCCTTGAAAACATATCGCATGCCAGAAACGTCCCAGGATCATCGAGCCTTGCCAAATCTGGCTCGGGCGGCCATTGCGCGCTTGCTTGAGGAAAAGCCGCGTAGCCGCGCAAGACGCGCTTGACGAAGCCGTATTGCGTGCCACACTTAACACCTCTCTCGGAGCTTTTCTTGAAGCCTTCTATCGCACTGAACGCGCATCGCGCGGAGATTCGGAGGATCGTGGAAGACAACCGCGCGTCGAACGTCCGCGTGTTCGGTTCGGTGCTGCGTGGTGAGGATGCGGAAGAAAGCGATCTCGACCTACTGGTCGAGCCGCTGCCGGGTATGTCGTTAATCAACGTCGGGATCATTCGCTACAGGCTGGCAGATTTGCTCGGTGTTGCAGTGGACGTGCTGACGCCGAATGCCCTGCCGGACAAATTCCGGGCTCGGGTGCTCGCGGAGGCGCAGCCGGTATGAGCAACGAAGATCCTCGCCTGCCCGATTATCTCCGCCATATTGTGGAAGCCATCGATCGAATCGCATCCTACGTTGGCGATATGTCGAAGGCGGATTTTTAGGAGAATCAGCTTCTGATTGATGCTGTCATCCGCAATATCGAGATCGTCGGGGAAGCGAGCAACAGGATCTACAAGCAGCATCGCGAGTTCCGCGAGGCGCATCCTGAAGTGGAATGGCGGGGCAGCTACGAAATGCGTAACGTAGTTTCGCACGACTACTTCAAGGTGGACCTTGAGGTGGTATGGGAAGCGATCAAACACTATTCGCCGACCATGAGGCAAGCGGTGCAAGGACTGCTACTGGAATTCAAGGACGGTGACGAAGACAACCAGGCGAATCGGCCCATTGTGCCGCGTTCGCGCATGTAATGGAAAAGCCAGACACGCTGTGGACCGCGGAAGGCAGGCGCGACCTCGCGTCCCGCATGTCGGCCGGTAGCCGACATTTGTGAAATAGTATGTCGACTGTCAGCACTGACGGAATTACTGACGCAGTGGCTCATGCGCTAGCTCAGAAGGTTGGGCGCACGATTGGAATGAGACTGGGCGCGCAACAGCGTACGGCACTTTTGCTGATCGCAAGCACCCTGCAAGACACCGCGACAATCAGCGATCTAGTCGCAGGAAGTTCCATCGAAAACGCAACGCGACTTGGCATTGCGTCCGACACCATTGGTCGCTTCGCACCGGTTCGATTGGCTTTGCAGGCCCTCTCGACCACGCGAGGGCAACTATTGTTGTTCTATGCGTTTGTTTCTGACCGACAAGTGCTGGCCCGCAAGCTTGACGGTGCTCCTACGCATATCGAGGTGACCTGCAGACAGTGCGGAGATCGCATTCGCTCGCCTGCTAAGTCATGGCGCGACATCAAGCGCCGTCCCCGGCAATGCTCACGCGGTCACGTCTTTGCTTTTGGGAGTGCAGCGTTCATCCGATTGACAAAGAGCCAAAGTGCGCCTTCGTGATCGACGGTCGCGGACCGACAATCGAATAGGAAAACAGGAGCGTAATTGATGAAGAAGCTTACCCGCCCGCCGCGGTCTGCCAAACAGACGTCCGCTGACCGGGTGCGCGCCAAGGCAGAAGACGAGGGGTACGCGGCGGCGAAAGCAGGGCGTGCCGCCACACCGCTCAGCCGACGCGCGCGCAAGTACCTCGACGCATTCCACAAAGGCTATTCAAGGGGCGAGAGGGAAGTCATCCAGGTGGCTATGGCAGCCCCGCAGGTTGCGCCTGCGCCACTTCCCCCAGCCATGCCGGTTGCGGTCACCCCCGCGACCCCATAGGTTGAGGTCGGCAAACAACTGGCAGTCTGACCGGCCTGACTGCTGGCCGGACGCCGGGTGAAAGGAGAGAAAGCGAAATGTCGATTGACATCAATGTTTTGGTTGACGCGGCGAACAAGGCTGAAACCGCTGAGGGATTCATAGGCTGCCATATCAAGTCTGCCGGCGAGCGCCTGCTCGCATTTCATTTCGATGATGTGATGAACGCACACGTGTTCCTCGCAGCACGCCAGGCCTTGAACATGTATGCCTACATGGACAATGAACGCCAGAATGTGGTGATCGTTCGTCAACCATAGGAAAAGTGATGTGCGTAAAGATGCTGCACCGATTTCTGCTGTCTTTCGCTCGTTCCGGAGGAGCTGGCGAGCCGGCTCCGAATGTAGTCTACAGCGAGCCCATAGTGATGGGGGAGCATTTCGTGATCAAGGCGTGCGGCGGCAGCTACGGTGGAGAAATCGGTAGAGTCGTCGCTGAACCTCTGGCACCGGCAGACTGTTGCTACGTGATGGACGTACTGATTGACCCAGAGCATCGGAGGCGAGGAATCGCGCTCGAACTGCTCAGCCGGGCATTGCAATATTCCGGATGTTCAACGCTAGTACCAGTTTCAATCGAGCGCGAAGCGATACGCTTTTGGTCTCACCTGGCTGTCAATGGCAAAGTACCGGTCAGTGGATATCGTCAACTACGATGTCCGGTTGCGCGACAACTATGATGGCCGGCGCATTGACTCACCAAAACTGCAACTTCCGCTGACCTGTTGCCTCATGTAGTTTGCTACCGGTCGGATTGCCCGGCAGGAGCGGCGCGAGGTGACGAGGCAAATCAGCATGACGACACGCAAGGAGTTGGTTGCAGCATTGCAATTGCGGTATAGCAGCGCGGCGTTCGGCGACCGGATCAAGATTCTCGACGAGTTCGTAGCTTTGACTGGGTATCACCGCAAGCACGCCATCCGGCTGCTGCGTGAGAAAGCATCCCCTACGCAGGGGATGCCCGCACGGAATCGTCTCTATGACGAGGCAGTGCGCCAAGCATTGATTGTGTTGTGGGAAGCGGCCGATAGGATTTTCGGCAAGCGTTTAAAGGCGCTGATTCCAATGTTGGTTGATGCCATGGAACGGCACGGTCACCTTGACCTGGATCCCGTTGTCAAATCGAAGCTCGTTCAAATCAGCGCGGCGACTATCGATCGCATGTTGGCCGATGCGCGGTTGCACATCGACGGCCAGCGTAAGCGGCGCAAGGGCGTGGGTGCAGCGATTCGACGAAGCATCCCGGTGCGCACATTTGCTGACTGGCGGGATCCGCCACCCGGCTTCTTTGAAATCGACATGGTCGAACACTGCGGTGGTCCGAAGACCGATGGTGACTTTGTTCACACGCTCACGTTGACTGACATTGCCACCGGCTGGACAGAATGTGTGGCGATGCAAGTGCGTAACCAGATGCTGGTCATTGAAGGGTTGGACAAAGCGGCGGCCGATCTGCCATTCGCAATGCTTGGGGTGGACTCGGATAACGACAGCGCGTTCATGAACCAGAGCGTCTTCGATTACTGCAAGGGACGTGGTCTTGTTCAGACTCGATCGAGAGCCTACAAGAAGAACGACCAAGCGTGGGTGGAGCAGAAGAACGGCTCCATTGTGCGTCGTTTGGTCGGCTATGGCCGACTGAGCGGCCGCGATGCCAGGAATGCCTTGGCGCAGCTGTACGCATCGTCGCGGTTATACATTAACTTCTTCCAGCCCTCGTTCAAGTTGAAGTCCAAGACGCGTGATGGCGCGCGCGTGCACAAGGTCTACTTCGCGCCGGCGACGCCGTGCGATCGGCTTCTGGCGCATGACAGCATCGAACCCGCTATCAAGGAAAAACTGAAGGTGCAGTTCAAAGGTCTCGATCCTGTGCGACTGCTGCAAGAGATGCGAACGGCTCAGCAGATATTGAGCGACTTCGCGGCTCACGGCGTGCGTACTGAGGAGAGACCAACGGACGAATCAGACGTTACCGTCTTCCTCGCAAACCTGTCTGTGGCGTGGAAGGACGGGGAAGCACGGCCCACTCATCGAAAACAGCCTGCAGCGAAACACTGGTGGAGAACCCGAGTCGATCCGTTTGCTGACGTATGGCCGGTTATTGAAGGCTGGTTGATTGCTGAACCCTCTGCATCGGCAAGAGCCGTGATGAGTCGACTTGCTGCAATGGTGCCCGACGTCTATGCAAGCGAGGCACAGTTACGGACGCTGCAGCGCCGCATCAAGGTGTGGAGAGCCGAGCGCGTAAGAGAACTAATCTTGGGCGGCGTACGCAAGTCCGCCGAGACGCCGGTTGAAGCTTAAGTTGCGGAAAAGCTGGAAGCGAGAGAGGCCGGGCGCTTCGCGCCCGGCAAACCATAAAAGGAAGAAAAAAGGCAAAACGACAACAATCGGTCGGGTAACATTCCTTCTTGAGGCAACACGAGCGGACTTCCCAATTGTCGCGCACCAGGTCAGGCTCGGATTGATGCACAACGAAGTCCAGGCGCTTCGTTATGCCATGCGACCGCTCAGAGCATACGACAGTCGGTGACTTCGTAGATCATGATCACGTTTACACCTTCAACCCGAATGAACTGTGGATTATCGGTATCGTGGCATACGCGGCAGTAATCTCGACGTTCGTGCCTGGCTGGGATGCGTACAAGTGCTTTTGGTCTGGGGCGGGAATCATATTATCCGTATCAACCGGCACGAAAATGGTGGTGGCGGTGTGGAAGATTCAAAGGGCTATGTGTCCATGACGGCGCTCAACGTAGGTGATCGGCCGGCGACGGTCACCAACCTTGGGGCATGTATTTCGAATTATGGTGGCGCACCTGTCCGACAGATGACAGACCAGCCTCATTCGACGGCCGCGTTTTCGTGCCGATTGTTTTCGGCGCAATAGTTGAGGCGTGGCGTCGCGTCTATTGATAGAGGAAAAGTGGCGTTACGGGGTGTGTGAAAAATCCATATGACTATGGAGAATTGAGTGGCAAGGTACCGTCAACTTCTGGAGCAGCGCGAGGCGTTGCGAAAGCGACTCAACGAGGCGCGAGATCAGGAAGTCGCTGCCGCGATCGAGAAAGTTCGTGCGATTGTCAGCGAGTATTCCATTGACGCAGGAGCAGGTGTTTTCTCAGCCCAAAGGTAAGCATGGGCCGAAACCGGGCGTTCCGGCACTGAGGTATCGCGACCCCTTTTTCGGTGTGGCATGGAGCGGTCGGGGCCGTGCGCCAAGCTGCATCAAAGGACAACCGCGAGAACAGTTTTTGATTCAGGCATAGGGGTGGAGAAAAAGTGATGAGTTACGACCCGCAAGACGCTGCATTTGACCAAATGTACGAGCGTATCAGTGACGAACTCTACCCTGAGCACAAAGAGCAGGCGGTGAGCGAGTTCACTGGGGAACGCCTGCGGTCGTTTTACCTGGGCAACCCTACGGTGATGCGTCCTGCGGTGGAAATCCTTCAGGAAGTAAAGCGGCTCCACGCGAATGGGCATTCATCGGCGACAGTCGTATTCTGCGCAACCGCGATCGAACTGTTTCTGAAGGCAACCCTTTTGCAACCGATCGTATACGGACTCGTGCTCAGTGCAGGGCTCGCTGACGTTATCGTGGAGCATGCGGTCAAGCAGCCGGGATTTGACCGCTACCGAAAGCTGTTGTCGCGGTTGTTCCAGGAATTAGCCGACCTTGATCTGGCAAAAGTAACGCGCGATGGCATGCAGGCTGCGCTCATAGACGAGAGCAAGGGCGTACAAGACCTTAGGAACGATATCATCCACAAGGGTAGTTCATGCGATTCGGAAGCCGCGAAACATGCGATCGAGGTCGCGGTCGCGGTCTACGAGAAGGTTGTCGTGCCTATGCTGTGGTCGCTTGGATTAACGGTCGTTGCAAAAGGCCGGATCGAACCTCGACAATTCACGTAGGAAAACCCATATCGTGCATGCTATCGTGTCCTAATATTATGAAAGTCGAGGTATGCGCACCCGAAGAGTCAATGGTAGGGGGACAGGATGACGACATCAGACATCTTGCGGGAATCACGTGTGCCGGGCACGGGGGCGGTGTTTTTGCTCGGATGCTTTGACAAGCGGGTCACCCTGTACTCGCAACAGGTGCGCGCACTCAACCTCGTTGACGCAGTTCTCTCGAATTGCAAGGAGCTTTTATCCCCGCGGGGCCGAGTTGCTGTTATTGGCGGCGGTGCGGGCGGGATGACGGCAGCTGCGGCATTCGCAAGATCAGGCAATGCACTCGAAGCCATACACCTGTATGAGCGCAAGCCAGATCTTCTGCACCTGCAGAGCGGGTGCCGTGATCGCTATCTTCACCCACGTTTGTACGACTGGCCACGTCCCGGGTCGACTGAGCGAGATGCCAATCTTCCCATCATGACATGGACGGCTGGTCCAGCCGATTCCGTCGCTGTTGCTCTCAAGGAGGGATTTCGAGCGTGCCGTAAGTTCGAACTCGAGACCCGCCTGGATTGCACCGTAACAAAAATTTGTCCCCTCGCGGCGGGATATGCGGTGGAAATCGACGGCGAAATTCCCCAAAGGCAAAAGCCGTACGATGTGGTGCTGCTATGCGTTGGATTCGGCTATGAGATCGGAACCGAGGCCCGACAGGCCACGTCGTACTGGGACCCGTTTCCAATACTTGGCCCGGTACGAGCGTCGGACCGTAGTCATCGGATATTCATATCGGGAAACGGCGATGGTGGTCTGGCCGACCTCATTCTGTCGGCGTTCGTTCACATGACACATGAAGGTCTGCACGATTTCGTGCTTCGTCATCTGAGTGGTCCGGAGACGGAGAACATCCGGGTCCTACTGCTGGAGATCGACAGGCAGGCCTGGAATGACGGGGACATTGATCTTCTTGCGCAGTACAGAAGGCTGGTCGTGCCGCTCATGCTCAGAAACAAAGCTTTAATGCGCGAGACAGCCCAGAAGCTCCGGTCCGACACTGAAATATGGTTTCACACAAAGGACCTGTATGTTTTCAAACGTGAATCTTCAATTCTGAACCGGTTTCTCGCGTTGCTTGCGGCCGTGGCTGACGAGAGCTATTTTGGAGGGAAGCGCATACACCTGCTCTCGAATGTCCCGGCCCAAAGTCTACCGGACGGAACTGTCAAGATAGGAAACCAGGAACCGTTCGTCGCACGTTTTCGGTTTCAGCGTTTCGGGCCAGATCTGAAAGACAATTTTAACCCGTTCACCAATTTTAAAATCTTTCATGATTTCGTTCACGCAGCGCCGGGAATTCAAGCTCCAAAAGTTTCCGCTTATCCGCTGACCCCCGACCTCAACCTGTCTGCATGGACACGCTTCAAATATCCAGACTACGAACGTCGCCGACACTACCCGACTCATGGCAAGTACGACGAAAGCACTGTAGGCGAGATCGCGAGACAGATCCACTTTGCCTACGACGTGCCGAGCACCTATTTTCGCATGGAACGCCTGTTGCAGGCTTACGATATCGCTCAGATATCGCGTGACGCGGATAACCTTGGCGTCAATGATGATCCTCATCTGATGCATGTTCGCTACTGGTCCGGTATGTACCTGGCATGTGTTGGCCGATTGAGGGAGGGAAACCTCATATACATACATGCGAAGCGTTCACTGCACGGAACACAGGTAGATAACGAGCGTGAACTGCGAACCGGCTTGGAACACCAATTAAATGGACATCTGGACGAACATGCGGGGGAGATCGAAATTGCGGGAGATTGTTTCGGTGAAGGCTCACCGCAAGTGTGCCAGGCGACGATCTGCAGTGCATGCCGGATGATAGCTAAAAAACGCAATACCGACCTCGACCGCGCGGAGGATGTTCTCGAGAAAATTGCCTTTCGTGTAGGGAACGCAACGGCAAATAATCCGTTTTTGGGATGCTGTTATTTTCTCCAGCGCGCGAAGATTTGCCTACGGCGTGCGGACAACGAAGCAACTGTTGAGGGGAGGAGAACATTCGCGACCAGAGCGCTGGAGTATATTAGTGATGGAAAGCGCTACTCCCATATAGATAACGCGTTGGGCGGTGCGTCCGAAAGCGTATACGTCCAGTACCTGCTCGTCTGTGAGCTGATGGCGAGACAACACCTTGGCGACACAGCGTCAGAGTTTTACGGACACTTGCAGATCATTGTCCGGCAACTCGTTGACCGACTACCAAGGCAACTGGCGTTCTGTCACTTCACTGCTGAAGAGATGGCGACTGCAACTGGCGTATCAAGGGGCCCGGTGTATCTGCTTGGACCCGATGGGGGATAGTCACACGCGGCCGGCGAAGATCAGCGCATCCAGACCATCCCGACAGGGAAAAAGCCCCCGCGACCGAGATCGTCGCGCAGGCCCAGAGAATCGAACGGGACGGCATCAACCCGGGTGCGCTCCCGGTTTCCACATCCTCTTCCGCAATGTCGCTTTCGCAAGATGGCATGCCGTTGTGTACTGGTGACCTAAACCAGATCCACGGGACGGTGATCATCGCGATGGACGCCATGGCGATAATGCAAGTGGCCGTCTACGGTTCAGCAAATAATCGACGTGGCCCCAATCGGAATAACCTTGTGGCGGCATCCGAAGTGCGTCCGGGTCGGCGTTCATCGGCCAAACGCGGCCTCTGGCTGCACCATACCGCCTACACCGCGTGCGCGGGAAGGTGCTCTGGACGGTCGGGTGGTCTGACAGTAAGCGAGTCGGTAGGGCCGTCTGTACGTCGCGGCCGGATTTAGCTATTTTCATGTGCACCAAATTGAATGGTGGACATAAAGATGGACGACGTTTTGAGTGGGCGTGGCAACGGCGGTCGGTACAAACGGCCGAACTTTCCGATTGAGTTCAAGCGGCAGTTGGCGGAACTGTCGTTTGAGCCGGGTGCGTCGGTTGCATTGATTGCCCGACAGAACGACGTGAACGCAAATTTGCTGTTTAAGTGGCGGCATCAATATCAGGCAGGCGCTTTTGGTTTGCCAACGAAACCGGAAGCGTCTGCGAAGTTGCCGCCGGCGATGGCTCCAGTCTTGTTGCCGGTTTCGATCGTGGACGAATTGCCGGTAGAGGCTTCTACATCGTTGCCAACCAAGACTGAGCTGTCGAACACGACAGCGGAGGATGGCATTTGCGAGATCGACTTCGACCACGCGCGTTTGCGTATCCGGGGTGAGGTCTCGCCAAGCGTGCTTCGACTGCTGATTCGCGAGCTGTCGCGCTCGCCGCAAGAAACCCAATGATCGGTCTGCCGGCGGGTACGCAAATCTGGCTTGCAGCCGGGGTCACCGACATGCGCAACGGTTTCCAAGGCCTGGCGGGCAAGGTCGAAGACGCGCTCAAGGCCAATCCGTTCTGCGGCCATGTCTTTGTGTTCCGAGGCAAACGCGGCAATGTCATCAAACTGCTGTGGGCCACCAGCGATGGGCTATGCCTGCTCTCGAAGCGTCTCGAGCGTGGCCGCTTCGTCTGGCCCCAGGCCGAAGATGGCAAGGTGCACCTCACACCCGCCCAACTGTCGATGCTGCTTGAGGGCATCAACTGGAAACAACCCGAGCGGACCTGGCCGCCGTTGTCGGTGTTGTAAACGCGAGGGCATGTGCGTAAACTGCGCCTATGCCGATCCCTGCCAACCCGCTACCCGATGACATCGAAGCCTTGAAGGCTTTGCTGAGTGCGCGCGAGGCGGAATTAGCCGCGCGTGATGGGGTGGAGCAGCAGCTGCGCGATACGATCTCGACGCTCGAACAGGCCTTGAGCATTCGCACGCTGGAGATCGAGCAACTCAAACTGCAGATTGCCAAGCTCAAGCGCATGCAGTTCGGTCGCAAGTCCGAGAAACTCGATCGGCAGATCGAGCGTCTCGAAACCCGACTGGAAGACCTGATGGCCGAGGAAGGTGTAGCCGACGCCGCCGTATCCGATGACGCGGACGCGGCGACGCGGCAGAAATCGGTGCGCCACCCCTTGCCGCAGGACCTGCCGCGCGAAGACTGCATTCTTGAACCGATCGAGCACGACTGTCCCGCGTGCGGCGGCCAACTCAAGCCGCTGGGCGAGGATGTCTGCGAGCAACTGGACATCATCAACGCGGCGTTCAAGGTGATCCGGACCATTCGCCGCAAGAAAGCGTGCGCGCGGTGCGACTGCATCGTACAGGCGCCGGCGCCGAGCCGCCCAATCGAGCGTGGAATTGCCAGCCCGGGTGTACTCGCACGCATTCTGGTTGCGAAGTTCGCCGACCATCAACCGCTGTATCGCCAGTCAGTGATCTATGCTCGCCAGGGTGTCGAGTTGGACCGCTCCACCATGGCGCGCTGGGTCGGCGCCTGCAGCGCACTGGTCGAACCGCTGGTGGATCAGCTGCGCCGCTACGTGCTCGCACCGGGTAAGATTCATGCCGACGACACGCCGGTCTCGGTCTTGGCGCCAGGCAATGGTCAAACCAAAACGGCACGACTGTGGGCCTATGTGCGCGACGACCGCAACTCGGGATCGGCGGATCCGCCCGCTGTCTGGTTTGCCTATACGCCCAATCGGCAGGGACAACATCCTCAGTCTCATCTGGCCGACTTCAGCGGCGTACTTCAAGCAGACGCTTATGCCGGCTTCAACGCGCTCTTTGCTGATGGCCGTGTTCGCGAGGCAGCATGTATGGCACACGCTCGTCGCAAGATTAGCGAGTTGCACCAGCATCGCGCAACGGCGACCACCACCGAGGCGCTACGCCGTATCGGCGAACTCTATGCCATTGAGGCAGAAATACGCGGCAAGCTACCGGCCGAGCGCCGGCGTGTTCGCCAAGAGCGCGCCCGGCCATTACTCGATAGCTTTGAGATCTGGTTGCGGGAGCGATTGCTAACGCTATCGTCACAGTCCGACACCACCAAGGCGATCAACTACTTCCTCAATCAATGGCAGGCGTTGATCTACTACTGCGATGACGGGGTGGCGGAGATCGACAATAACCTCGTGGAAAATGCGCTGCGCGTGGTCAGTTTGGGCCGCAAAAACTTCCTCTTTATGGGCGCAGACAGCGGTGGTGAACGTGCTGCCGCCATGTACTCGCTGATCGGCACCGCCAAACTTTGCGGCATTGAGCCCGAGGCCTATCTGCGGCATGTGCTGACCCACATCGCCGAGCATCCCATCAACCGGATCAGCGAGTTGCTGCCCTGGAACATCAAGGTGTTCTCAGCAGCCTAGGCGATAATAGCGTCCATGCTGGCAACCCGCTCTCCCCCATGGCCAAATCCTTCACGCTTTACACACTCCACGCGCAAATTCGCGACGTCAACCCGCCTGTCTGGCGTCGAATCCAGGTCGAAGGCGCCACCACCTTACGCAAGCTTCATCATATTCTGCAGGCGGCGTTCGGATGGTCTAGCTCGCACTTGCACGAGTACGATATTGAACATCGCCGTTACGCCATGTTCGATGTTGACGACGTGCTCGACTCGATGGATCCAGAGGTCACCTTCGACGACTGCAAAACCAAGTTACAAAAGCTCGCCTATCCAGGTCTGCGCTTCGTCTACGAGTATGACTTCGGTGATGGCTGGAAGCACGACATCGTCGTGGAAACGATGGCGCTCATTGACGGCGAGCCGCAGGGAATTGCCTACATCTCGGCTGGCGCGCGAGCCTGTCCGCCGGAAGACGTCGGTGGTCCATGGGGTTATGAGAACTTCTTGACTACGCTACGCGACGAGCCGGACAGCGAAGAAGCACAGCACCTGAGAACTTGGATCGGCGACGGGTTCGACCCGGAGCAGTTTGATCGACATGCAGCCAACGCCGCTTTGCTGCGCATGGCCTGGAATCGATGGGGCGGTAAATAGCGGTTACGTCAATACGGTGCTGTCGCCGCGCTTACGTCTGACAGGAAACCAGTTCTGTTTGTAAGCGGCTCGGCTGGGCCGTGTCCTCACGCGCGCGCGAGCAAGGCATGATGGTGATGGCGTGTTGGAGTCCGTGTAGATCAAGGGAGATCGTGTCCACGATCGGCGATCGTGGACACGATCTA
>NZ_CAAJGM010000143.1 GCF_900996235.1 Paraburkholderia sp. BCC1885 | reverse complement strand
GGCCTGGCTGATCGGCGTGCCCTGGCACGATGCGGCGCTGGCCGGCAACTTCATCGGCGAGAAGCTGATCTTCAACGAGTTCGTCGCCTATGGCGATCTCTCGCCCTACCTGAAGGACAGCACCAAGGTGATGGCCGCCGGGCTGCAGGTGCTCGACCCGAAGACCATCGCGATCGTAACCTTCGCGTTGTGCGGCTTCGCCAACTTCTCGTCGATCGCGATCCTCGCCGGCGGCTTCAGCGCAGTGGCGCCGGAGCGGCGCTCCGAGGTGGCCCGGCACGGGCTGCGCGCGCTGACCGCCGCCACGCTGTCGAACCTGATGAGCGCGGCGATCGCCGGCCTGTTCTTTTCCCTGCATTGACGAGCGAGATTCGCATGATGGTTCCCGCAGTCGACCATCGGGCGCGCAAGCAACTGGCGCAAGCCGCGTTGACGGCGCTGCACCTGATCGATCTGACCT
>NZ_CAAJGM010000142.1 GCF_900996235.1 Paraburkholderia sp. BCC1885 | reverse complement strand
TTGCACTTGCCGCTCGGCGTCTCCTGGGAGGCGCTGGTGGCGGCCAACGCCACCATCTGGTGCGCCACCCTGGTGGGCTGGATCGACGCGGTCGCGGCCGCCACCGGCCGGCCGATCGACGCCACCACGCTGGAGCCCGCCACGCTGGCCTGCTATCGCCATGGCCGCGAAGCCAGCGCGACGTCCTTCGCGGCGGCGCTCGACTTGCGCAACCGCCTGAGCCGCGAGGTCGGCGGCTGGTTCGAACGTTTCGACCTGCTGATGACGCCGACGCTGCCGCGACTGCCGCCGGCGATCGGCACCTACGCGCGCGGCGCCGAATCCATGACCGGGCTGGAATGGACCGCGCGCGTGTTCGAGCATTCGCCGTTCACGCCGGCCTTCAATGTTGCCGGCGTGCCCGCGATGTCGGTGCCGCTCGCGCATGACGTCGCCACCGGGCTGCCGATCGGCATCCAGT
>NZ_CAAJGM010000141.1 GCF_900996235.1 Paraburkholderia sp. BCC1885 | reverse complement strand
GTTCCACAGGAACCATAGCCGCTGCTGTGCATACGACAACGGCAGTGGCCCGTCACGTGGTACCGCGACCAGGGGCGGCGCCTTCGACGCCTGCGCCCCCGCGACCGCCTGGGCCAGCCCCGCCAGCGTCTGCGTCTCGAACAGCTGTCGCGGGGTCACCGTCACACCGGCCTTCACCGCGCGCGCCACCACCTTCAGGATCAGTATCGAGTCACCGCCCAGCTCGAAAAAGTTCGCACGCCGCCCCGCGCGTTCGAGACCCAGCACGTCCTGCCAGATACCTGCAAGAGCGATCTCCACCTCGCCCACCGGTGCTTCGTACTCCTGTTCGACAAACTCCGGCTCGGGGAGCGCCTTCCTGTCCAGCTTGCCATTGGGCATCAGCGGCAGCGCCGGCAGCACCATCAGCGCCGAGGGCACCATGTACCCCGGCAGCTTCGACTCCAGTACCGCACGCACCTG
>NZ_CAAJGM010000140.1 GCF_900996235.1 Paraburkholderia sp. BCC1885 | reverse complement strand
CAACTACACCTTCATCCACAAACTCCCTGGCACAACCCTCGCCAAGATTCATCAACGCCTCGGCTTCAAGACGGAAGACGAAGCATGTATCACGTTCACGAAACTCATTGAGATGGTCCATATCTGGATCACGCAGGTCTATCATCATAGACCTCACAAAGGCCTAGATGGCCGCGCGCCAATCGATGTTTGGAAAGAAAGTGCCGCCACGCATCCCCCGTTGTTGAAATGCAATGCCGACGATCTCAGCATTGAGCTTGGCGAACATGCGGAATGCGCGCTACAGCACTACGGCATCGATCTCAACACATTCCGTTACACCTCTCCGGAGTTACTCGCTTTGCGGGGCATGATGCCGGCCAAATCAAAGGTGCACGTCAAGGCACCGTACGAAAACGCTGGCGAGATTTACGTATGGAATTCGATCGAAAACCAGTACCTCCGTGCCATCAACACCGACGACC
>NZ_CAAJGM010000139.1 GCF_900996235.1 Paraburkholderia sp. BCC1885 | reverse complement strand
GATTGACCAGCGTCACGCCCGGCATGGTCGGCGGGATGCTGGCCGCGAGCCTCGGCGCCGGTTTTCTCGGCGGCATCATGTCGGGCTTCCTGGCCGGTTACGCGGCACTGCTGATCAATCGCGACCTGCGGCTGCACCGCAACCTGGAAGGGCTGAAGCCGGTGCTGATCATCCCGCTGCTGTCGACGCTGATCGTCGGCCTGCTGATGCTCTACGTGGTGGGCACGCCGGTTCCGGCGGCAAGCCCGAGCCGGGCGGCGAGTTTCCGGCGCTGCCGCAGCCGCGTCGCTGAGGGCGGATGAGACGAGGGCGGGCTTGCCGGGTTGATCGGCCTCGCGGAATCACCCACTGCGAGCGGGCCGCTGAGGCGGGATTAAGCGAGGCGTGGGCTTCCGTCGCGACGCGGCCCCGTTCGCTACGAACGTCCCGCCGAGGCGCTGCCCGGCACGGGCGCGAGTGCCGGCC
>NZ_CAAJGM010000138.1 GCF_900996235.1 Paraburkholderia sp. BCC1885 | reverse complement strand
ATTCGGGCGTGGCCACGCGCCCGATCGCCGACATGGACGCCTATCGCGAGCAGCTCGGCGCGACCGTCTATCGCACCGGCATGGTGATGCGCCCGGTGTTCACCGCGGCCAAGGCCAAGGAGGCGCGCATCGTGTTCGCCGAGGGCGAGGACGAGCGCGTGCTGCGCGCCGCGCAGTTCGTGCTGCAGGAGAAGATCGCCAAGCCGATCATCATCGGCCGCCCTGCGGTGGTCGAGATGCGCCTGAAGAAGATCGGCTCGAAGCTGCGCGCCGGCACCGACTTCGAGATCGTCGATCCCGAGGACGACCCGCGCTACCAGCAGTGCTGGCAGGCCTACCACGAGCTCGGCGCGCGCGACGGGGTCACGCCCGAGCTCGCCAAGGCCGCGCTGCGCAAGTTCAACACGCTGATCGGCGCGATCCTGGTCCACCTCGGCGATGCCGACGGCATGATCTGCGGCATGATC
>NZ_CAAJGM010000137.1 GCF_900996235.1 Paraburkholderia sp. BCC1885 | reverse complement strand
AAGCCGCCGGCCGTGTGCGCGCGCAGCGTGCCGTTCATGCGGTTGCGGCGGCGCGTATGCAGCTCGATGCCGAGCAGGCCGATCGCCGCGCCTTCGTACAGGCCGGGCGCGGCCGGATCGGCGGGATCGACGCCGGCCTCGACATGCAGCCGCCCCGGCTCGGGCGACTGCATGAAGCCGGGATGGCCGCTCAGGAAGCTCGCCCAGGCATCGCCGCGTTCATCGACGGCACCGAACGCGATGAAGGGCAACTGCGCGTAGAACTCGCGATGCTGGTCCGGCATGTAGTCGCGCACCACGCGCTGGCCCACCTCGTGCATCTTGCCGGCCACGCCGGTCCTGCGCTGGATCGCCAGCTCGCCCTCGTGCCAGGGCGACGCGGTTTCGGTGTGCGTGAGCTTCATGCCAGGACTCCCGGGAAATTGCGTGTCGTTCAGGCGGCCAGGCCGACCGGCGTCTTGCGGAAC
>NZ_CAAJGM010000136.1 GCF_900996235.1 Paraburkholderia sp. BCC1885 | reverse complement strand
GGCGGCGGTGTCGTAGGTTTCCACCGTCACGCCGAGCAGCTCGTTGAACTGCGCCTGGGCAGCGGCCGATTCGTTCAGCGTCGTGTGCACCTGGCCGACCTGGTATTCGAGCGTCCAGTTGCCGCCGAGCGCGGCGGCGCCGGTCGCGTCGATCGAGGCCGCCACGTTCAGGTGCGTGAGGCCGGCGATCTGCTGCACCAGCGCCTGGCCGTCGGCCTGCTGGGCGACGTCGCAGCCGTAGATCAGGAAGTCGCCGCCCGGCTTCATGGCCGCGCCGATCTGCGCGAGTTGCGCGCTGTAGGCCGAGAAATCGGAGGCGGTCAGCCAGGTCGAACCGGCCTGGATCGCGCCGTCCGTGCCGTGCGAGATCAGGCTGATCGATTCGACCTCTTGGTGCGATCGCAGATAACTTGCGATCTGCGCGAAGCCGTCTCTGTCGGCATCTAGCACAACGTACTGCGTGCCGTG
>NZ_CAAJGM010000135.1 GCF_900996235.1 Paraburkholderia sp. BCC1885 | reverse complement strand
GCGGCAGGCGTCCAGGCCTTGCGCGATGCGTTGCCGGATGCGCTCGCGGTCGAGATGGAAGGCGCGGCGATTGCGCAGGTTTGCCACGAATACGGCGTGCCTTGCGCGGTCGTGCGCACCATTTCCGATACCGCCGACGACCACGCGCCAGCTTCGTTCGTGGCCTTTCTCACGGAGATCGCCGGCACGTATTCGAACGCGATTCTCACGCGCTTTCTGGCGGCGCGCGGTTCGGCGGCCTAGCTCTTTTTACTGCCGGTCTCCCCTAGCGCCTCGCGCGCCTGCCGGGCAATCGCGCCAAGTTGGCGATCGACCGTCGCCGTGAGTTCGGCTTCGAGCTTCGTGCGCTTCTTTCCGTCCGCGAAGGCTTGCGCGTCGCGCAGTACGACGAAGGCCATCGCCGCCTGACCTTTCAGCGCATCCGTCACGCCGACCACCGCCACCTCGGCGACGGCCGCGTGGCTCGAC
>NZ_CAAJGM010000134.1 GCF_900996235.1 Paraburkholderia sp. BCC1885 | reverse complement strand
ATGCGCCGCAGTTTCCGCATGGAACTGGAACAGCGCGAAGACCGGGTTACCCGGCGACAGCGCGCGCACCTGCTCGATGATGAGGGCGAGGAGAACCGAAAAGAAAGTCATGCGAAAGGCCGTGCCGTTCTGGGTTATACGATTTTTCGCATAACGATAGCACAGCGGACCCGCGCGAGGGTTCGGGTCCGCCTCGTCGGTTCGGCTCGTGCGGCCATCGGTTCAAGGCTGCGCGGCAAGGAAACGGTACAGATTGCGCAACATGCCGGCGGTTGCCCCCCAGATGAAGTAATGGCCGTCGTCGCGCCCGTTCGGATAGGGCATCGCAAAAAAACGACGCTCGCCGCCTTCCCACTTGAACAGGCGCACTTCATGACGCTCCGGTGCCATCAGGAAGGCCAGCGGCACCTCGAAGATCTCGGCGACCTCGAGCGTGTCGGCTTGCACGGTGAAGGGCGGATGCACGATG
>NZ_CAAJGM010000133.1 GCF_900996235.1 Paraburkholderia sp. BCC1885 | reverse complement strand
GCAATTCCTTTTTACTGTGCTGTCGCAAACCTAACGGATTCCAACAAAAATTTCCATGGCAGGAACCTGTTTTGGATTAACTTTGACAACACTTCACAGTCCTGATGTTTTTTTACTCTCCGGACGTTTGCCAAATGCTTCCGCGACAGTTGCAGCGCATGCCGGTCGCCGCCACGCGACTGTATCGGCTGTGCCTTGCTTATTACCGCTTTCGTCAGATCAACGATAACCTGATCGAAGCGCTTATTCGTCTGGTCGACCGGCATGAGAAGCTATGCCGACCCAGCCTGGTGGAACAGGATCGTGCACGCTGACAGAACACCTCCGATGCGTAGTGCACGGCGGTGACAACCGGATTTCCGGATGACGGAGCTAGAGCGTCCGCTCGGTTCCTCTCGGGCAGGGTCTCGCACTGCCGGCACGGCAGCAGAAATGCCGTGCAGCGAAGCGCGATTTGCCCCAGAAGTCCCGCTTAGCAACGGTTTCGCGCAGATTTTTAATCTGTGAGGGATGGGCATATTAGCCGAACACGAATCCAGCCCGCCGGTTAAGATGGCCTTGTCGCGTTCGCCTACGCCGTACCGTACGCCACGCGCCACGCCGCCGTCGCTTTATCGCGCGGCCTGCTACCCTCATCCCTTGATAGATCACCACTCATGCGCGTTGGCGATGAATGCCCTGCTCCGGCGCTCGAATGCCGAAAACTCAGTAAAGCCTATGGCGGTGCGCCCCTTGGCGGCGCGCGCGTGGTTCTCGCGCAGCTCGATTTCACGCTCGACCCCGGCGAATTCGTCGCCATCATGGGCGATTCGGGCGTGGGTAAATCGACGCTGCTCAACCTGATCGCCGGACTCGATGCGCCTGATAGCGGCGAGGTCCTGATCGACGGCACGCCGGTCTCCGGGCTCGACGACGATGCCGCGACGCGCTTGCGTCGCCGGAAGCTCGGTTTCGTGTTTCAGGCGTTTCATGTGTTGCCGCATCTGACGCTGGCGCAGAACGTCGCGCTGCCGCTTCTGCTCAACAATCTGCCGCCGGCGCACGCACTCGAGATGCTCGCCGCAGTCGGCCTCGCGGGACGCGGCGACGATTTTCCACGGCAATTGTCCGGCGGCGAGATGCAGCGGGTGGCGATCGCGCGTGCTTTGGTGCATCGTCCGCGGCTGATTCTCGCGGACGAACCCACCGGCAATCTCGACCCGGATACCGCGCACGAGGTGCTGGCGCTGTTTCGCTCCGAGGCCAAGGCGAACGGCGCCGCGACGATGATGGTGACGCATTCCGAAGCCGCCGCGGCCGTCGCCGACCGCGTGCTGATCCTGAGCGACGGCGGTTTGCATCCCGCCAGGCTCGGCAGCACTAAACGGATGCAAACGCCCCATGAGTGACGCTGGGCAAGCGCGTTCCTCACAGGCGAGCACGGGCGGCGCGCGCCTCGCACGCTGGCTGCTCGAAGCGGAATGGCGCAGCCAGCGCGGACGCGCAATCGTCGCGGTGGTGACGATTGCGCTTGGCGTGGCTTTGGGATACGCCGTGCAGTTGATCAACAGCGCGGCGTTCAACGAATTCTCGGCGGCGGCGCGCAGTCTGTCCGGCGAGGCGGACCTGCAGGTGCGCGGCCCGCAGCCCACCTTCGACGAAGCGTGGTACCCGAAGCTGGCGAACGACCCCGGCGTGGCGCTGGCGAGCCCGGTGCTCGAACTGGACGCCACGGTGCCGGGCAAGACCACACCCCTGAAGGTGCTCGGCATCGACGTATTCAAGGCCAGCCAGATTGCGCCGGATCTGGTCGGCGTGCCGGCGTCGCAACGCCCCATGGACACGCTCGCCGACGACACGGTGTTTCTCTCGCCCGCAGCCCAGCAATGGTTGAACACGGCGGTCGGCCAGCACGTCGCCTTGCTGAGCGGCACGGCTAGCGTGCCGTTTCGGGTGGCCGGCGGCATCGTCAGGGCGCGGCCAGGTCAACGGCTCGCGGTGATGGACATTGCCGCCGCGCAGTGGCGTTTCGCGCGGCTTGGCCGGCTCTCGCTCGTCGATCTCGAACTGGCGCGCGGCGTCGATCGGGAGCGCTTCAGGCGCGATTTGCAGGCGCGGTATGGCGCTCAGCTAGTGATCTCCGAACCGCGCGACGTCGAAAGCCGCACCGACCGCCTGTCGCGCGCATATCGCATCAACATGAATGTGCTGGCGCTGGTGGCGCTTTTCACCGGCGCGTTTCTGGTGTTTTCGACCCAGGCGCTGAGCGTCGTGCGGCGCCGCTCGCAGCTTGCCATGCTGCGCGTGCTCGGCTTCACGCGTGGCCAGTTGCTGCGGCAGATTCTGCTGGAGGGCGCATTGCTCGGCGTGCTGGGTTCGCTTGCCGGGCTGGCGCTCGGTTATGCGCTGGCCAGTGCGGCACTCCAGTTTTTTGGCAGCGATCTCGGCGGCGGTTATTTTCCGGGCGTGCGTCCGCAGGTTGGTTTTGAAGCGGTGCCAAGCGCGATTTTTCTTGTCCTCGGGATCGGCGTGTCGATCCTCGGCAGCCTCGCGCCCGCACTGGAGGCGGCGCGCGCCCGTCCCGCTGCGGCGCTGAAGGCCGGCAGCGAGGAAGGCGCGCTCGCCAGGCTTGCAACCCCATGGCCCGCGCTGGGCTGCCTCGTGCTCGCTGCCGTGTTGACGCAGATGCCGCCGGTCTTCGAGGCGCCGATTCTCGGCTACCTCGCGGTGGCCTTGTTGCTGGTCGGCGGCATCGCGTTGATGCCGCGCTGCACGGCCATGCTGTTCACGGCGATCGGCCGCTCGCGCGCCGGACGCGGCGCGGGCGCCACCAGCGCGTTGTCGCTCGCGCGGCTCGCCAATGCGCCGGGGCAGGCATCGGTGGCGATCAGCGGGGTGTTGTCGAGCTTCGCGTTGATCGTCGCCATGGCGATCATGGTGGCGAGTTTTCGCGTTTCGGTCGACGAATGGCTCGCGCATCTGCTGTCCGCGAATCTTTATGTACGGGTGGCGCCGAGCGGCGACACCGGTGTGCTGAACGAGAGCGAGCAGGCAAAAATCGCGGCGGTGGCCGGTGTGCAGAGCGCCGCGTTCACCCGGACCTCGCAACTGACGCTGGATCCGGCGCGGCCGGCGGTGACGTTGCTGGCGCGCGAGATCGACGCCGCCGATCCCGGCGCGAGCCTGCAGATGTCGGGGCCGATCCTGCCCGCCAGCGCGTTGCATGGCGGGATGCCGGTGTGGGTCTCCGAGGCGATGGTCGATCTGTACGGTTACCGGTTGGGACAGCAGGTCGAATTGCCGGTCGGCGAACGCAGGCAGCCGTTTGTCGTGGCCGGCATCTGGCGCGACTACGTGCGTCAGACGGGCGCGGTCGAATTGCGCCTCGCCGACTATCGACGTCTCACCCACGACACCGGCGCGACCGACGCCGCAATCAGCGTCGCCGGCGGTGCGAGTGTCGAACAGGTGATGACGCAGATGCGCGCCTTGCCCTTCGGCAAGGCTCTGGAATTCGCGCAGCCCGGTGAAATCCGCGCCCGTTCACTGGGGATTTTCGATCGCAGTTTTGCAGTGACGTATCTGCTCGAAGCAGTGGCGATCGTCATTGGCCTATTCGGTGTGGCCGCAACTTTCTCAGCGCAGACGCTGGCCCGTTCACGCGAATTCGGCATGCTGCGGCACGTAGGCGTCACGCGGATGCAGATCCTGGCGATCCTCGCCAAGGAAGGCGGCATGCTGACGGCGCTCGGTATCGTCATGGGTTTCGTGCTGGGCTTTGCCATTAGCCTGATCCTCGTGTTCGTGGTGAATCCGCAGTCGTTTCACTGGAGCATGTCGTTGCATATGCCCTGGCTCGTGTTGAGTGTGGTGGCCGGCGTCATGCTGGTGGCCTCATGTGCGACCGCCGTGGTGGCGGGACGCCGGGCGGTTTCCGTGGCTGCGGTGCGGGCCGTGAAGGAGGACTGGTGATACGCGGATTCGCCCGGCTTGCTGCCCGCCCCGTTGCACTTGCGGCGTTATGGGTGGCTTGTATATTGATCAGTAGTCCTGCTGTAGCTGCGCCTCCGCAGTTTGCCGCCGTCACGTCCGGACATGCGTTGATGTTTCCCGCGGACATGGGCGCTCATCCCGCGTTTCGAACCGAATGGTGGTACGTCACGGGCTGGCTCAATACGCCGGATGGCAAGCCGCTCGGTTTTCAGATCACCTTCTTCCGCTCCGCCACCGACCACGACGCGGCGGACCCGAGCGCCTTCGCGCCGACGCAATTGATCATCGCCCATGCCGCACTTAGCGACCCCGCCTTCGGCAAGCTGGTGCACGACCAGAGGGTCGCGCGGCAAGGCTTCGGTCTCGCCTACGCAAAACCGGGCAACACCGATCTCAAGCTCGACAACTGGCGCATGCTGCGTGCCGCCGATGGCCACTACACCGTCGCCGCGCAGGCCGGCGAATTCGCGCTGAACCTGTCTTTCGCGCCCACTCAGGCGCCGTTGCTGCAAGGCCAACAGGGCTACTCGCAGAAAGGCCCGCTTGCGGGCGAGGCAAGTTATTACTACAGCGAGCCGCAACTGCGCGTGAGCGGCAGCGTCACGCGGCCCTCACACGCTGCTGCCGGTAATGCGAATGCCATCGACGACACTTCGGGCAGTCGGCCGGTAACACCGGTCGATGGCGTGGCATGGCTCGATCACGAATGGTCGAGCACGCTGTTAAGCCCGGATTCCTCCGGCTGGGACTGGCTCGGCGCCAATTTCCCGGACGGCTCGGCGCTGATGGCCTTCAAGGTGCGCGGCCGCAACGGCGGCGCCGTCTGGGCGCACGCGGCGTTGCGTGACGCGAGCGGCACGGTCACCGCCTTCGATCCGGCCCAGGTGGATTTCGTCCCGCAACGGACCTGGCGCTCGCCGCGCACGAACACGGTCTATCCGGTGGCCGAGGCGGTTAAAGCCGGGGCAATGACATGGCAACTTGAGCCGCTGCTCGACGACCAGGAAATGGATACGCGCGAGTCGACCGGCTCGGCTTATTGGGAAGGCGCGGTGACGGTGACGCGCGCGGGTCAAGGCACGGGACGCGGTTATCTGGAACTGACGGGCTACCAAGCGCCGCTGACGCTGCAGGACACGCTGAAAGCGGCGCGGTAAAAGGGGCACTGCGAGCGGCACTGCGAGCGGCACCGAGAGGGTCACTGCGGCGTCTGCGCGTTCCACCACCTGCGGCCGCTTCGGCGCCTGCGGCGTGTCATAACCCGGCCAGCGTGGCCCACAACTGCGCCTCGAGAGCCTGGGTTGCGTCGTCCGATTCCCTGTACGGCTGGGCCTGCACGATCACGAGGCGCCAGAACGACGAGCCGATATGACGCAACTCCACATGCGTCTTCATGTTCGGCGCGGCGACGAGGTGGCCGTCGGTAGACCAGCTCTCGTGACCGTCGACCGTCTCGCGGATGCCGGGCGCGCCGAGCGGCATCGTGTGGGCGTTGTTATGGATGTAAGCGGGAATGTAGCGGTCGAAGCCGACGTCGGGCAGGTCCTCACGCGCGAACACGATTGCGGCGCTGCCGTTGGTTTCGGTGAAGGTGTAGATGGGTTGTCCGGCATCCGCGCCTGTCACCGAGAGCTTCCAGATGCCGCCGATGGTGGCGACCGCCTGCGTGACCGGATTGGTCCACGTCGTCGAGGCCGCGCCGCCTTGCACGGTGTTCGACGCCAGCCGCGCGTCAATCGTCCGGCGCAGGTTGGCATGCCAGATCCACGCGGCGCACAGCCCAATCAGCACGGCTAAAACAAACAGGATCGTGCGCGGCAGACGCGGCTTTTTCGTCGCCGCGCTGTGTGCGGCAGCCGCGTCGCGAGCGGTTTGCCCGCCCGCTGCGGATGCGTGGCTCGCCGCCGTCCGCGAACCGAACCACGACGGTTCCGCCCGCGCGCCGCTGCCATGCCCTGACGCCGCGGCGCGCTGAGCTTCAGCCGCTGTTGCCGCAGACGGCGCCGAAGCGGACGTTGCCGGCCCCTGCACCTTCGGCGCCTCGCGGTCCTTCGCCGCGAGTTCGCGGTCATACGCCATTCTGCGGTCCGGGTCACCCAATACGGCATACGCGTCGTTGATAATGCGCATGATGCGCTGGGCGTCCGGGTTCGGATTCCTGTCCGGATGGTAGCGCTGGCTGAGCGCCTTATAAGCGGCGCGAATCACCTCCGCCAGCGCGCCGCGCGTGACCTTCAGATTGTCGTAATGGGTATGCATAGGCTTTCCGCGGTGCTCTTCCTTATCGAATACTTATCGGCTCAAAACCATCATGCTTGAGCGATGCAACCGTTGTCCACCAGGCACACCGGTTGCTGAGCCAGACAGGGTGCTGCCCTGCACCAATCCGCTTGCCGGCCCGCACGCTCACTCGAGCACGGTATTCCGCCAGGCCCGCAACCGCCACGGAGCGCGAGGCGATGGACATTCCTGAAGCCACCAAACGGCGGCACATCCGCCACTCGCGCCGGCGTGCCCGCTCGCGCGAGATGTCGCGCTATGCCGGCAAGCCGCTGCTTCTGCTGTGGCGCTACATCGCCCGCCGTAAAGTCTCACATCTGATTGTCCTGTTGAGCGTGCTCGCGGCGGTCGGTTGCGCGCTCGCCTCGCAATACGGTATCAAGAATCTCGTCGATGCCCTGCCTTCCGGGCGCGCCCACCCCACCGTCGTGATGCGCGCCTTCGTCATCCTGGTCGGGCTGATTCTCGCCGATAACCTGTTCTGGCGCGTGGGCGGCTGGATCGCAGCGCGGGTGTTCGTCACCGTGACGGGCGACATCCGCCGCGAGATGTTCGCCTATCTGACCGCGCATCCGCCCGCGTTTTTCGCCGACAAGCCGCCCGGCGTGCTGTCGAGCCGCATCTCGGCGACGGCCAATGCCGTGTACGTGCTCGAAAACACCGTCTCGTGGACCGCGCTGCCGCCCTGCCTCACGGTGATCGGCTCGATCGCGATGGTGGCCACTGTCAGCGTGCCGATGAGTGCGGCGCTGGTGGCGATCTCCGGCGCGCTCGCGTTCGGCGTGTTCGTGCTGGCCAAAAAAGGCACCTCGCGGCACCAGGCATTCGCTTCGCGGGCGGCCTCGGTGGACGGCGAACTGGTGGACATCATCGGCAATATGGGTCTGGTGCGGGCTTTCGGCGCCATGCGCTCCGAGGGCCGCCGTTTCGACGAACGCCTCTCCACGGAAACCCAGGCGCGCACCCGCAGCCTGCTTTACCTGGAAAAATTGCGCCTGCTGCACGCAATCGCTACCGCGCTGCTTTCCGCCGCCATGCTCGGCTGGACGCTCTGGCTGTGGAGTGTGGACCGCGCCACCACCGGCGACGTGGTGCTGATCAGCTCGCTCGGCTTTGCGATCCTGCACGGCACGCGCGACCTGGCCGTGGCGTTCGTCGACCTGACGCAATATGTCGCGCGCCTTGGCGAAGCCTCGGAGATTCTCCTCACGCCGCACGCCATGCCGGAGCACCACGACGCGCCGGCGCTACAGGTGCAGGACGCCACCATCGAGTTCAAGGACGTCACCTTCTCCTATCCCGGGCGGCGGCCGGTGTTGAACGGCCTCAACCTGACGATCAAGGCCGGCGAGCGCGTCGGCCTGATCGGTCCGTCGGGCGCCGGGAAATCGACCATCCTTGCCCTGATCCAGCACTTCTACGAACCGTCGGCGGGGACCGTCACCATCTCGGGTCAGGATATCGCCAAGGTGAGCCTCGACAGCCTGCAAGCGGCGATTGCGGTCGTGCCGCAGGACGCCTCGCTGTTTCACCGCTCGCTGCTGGAGAATATCCGCTACGGCGTGCCGAAAGCCTCCGAGGCCGACGTGCGGCGTGCCTGCGAAGACGCCAACTGCCTCGACTTTATCGCCGCCATGCCCGACGGTCTGAACACCATCGCCGGCGATCGCGGCACGCGGCTTTCAGGCGGCCAACGGCAGCGAATCGCGATTGCGCGCGCCATTCTGCGCGATTCGCCGATTCTCCTGCTCGACGAAGCGACCTCCTCGCTCGACTCGGCCTCCGAGACGGCGATTCAGGCGGCGCTCGAACGGCTGATGCAAAACCGCACCGTGGTCGCCATCGCGCACCGCGTGTCGACCTTGCAGAGCTTCGACCGGATTCTCGTCATCAATCGCGGCCGCGTCACCCAGGACGGCCCACCCGCGGAACTCGCGAAGCTGCCCGGCATCTACCGCGATACGCTGATGCGCCAGCGCAAGCGCACCACCTCGCCGCCGGCTGAACTGGCATGAACATTGGCCTGCACAATTTGCCTGAATCGCCGGCCTGAGCCCGTCCACGCGGCAGTCAAAAATACCGAAAAAATCCTCGCGACGGCGCGACAACGTTTGCGCGAATGTTCTCTCGCTCAACGCCGCGATTATTTGCACGCCAAAGCAAATAATCGCTGAAGTTGTTCATAAAAATGCCGTTATACGGTGCTATATCCAAATCCACGCTAGGGGCGCTGATGATTTCGGTAGCTCGAATAACGGGGGCGTTTTCGGTCGATGGCACCGATCCTGAGCTGGTGCGCTCGCAACTGCAGGAGTTCGGCCGGCAAGTCCCATTGCTCTATTTCATGCTGGTGGTCAACACCATGGCCGTGGCGATCACGCACATCGGCTGCGCGCCCGCATGGATCGCCATCGACATCCCCGCCGTCCTCTGCGCCCTCTGCCTGATCCGCTGCGTGCGGTGGTGGTTCTTGCGGCATCGCCCGCTCACGCTCGCGCAGGCGGTGCCGGAATCGCGCAAGATGCTGAGGCTCGCAGGTGTCATCTCCGTGGGCTTCACCTCATGGGCCTTGCTGCTGTTCCACTACGGCCCCGCCTATGAACAGGCCCAGGTGGCGTTCTATATGGCCACCACGGTGGTGGGCTGCGTGTTTTGCCTGATGCATCTGCGCGCCGCCGCGCTGCTGCTCCTGACCATCGTGATCGGCTCTTTCACGATCGTGCTGTTCGCGGCGGGGCGGCCGGTGTTCATGGCGATGGCGGTGGACATGCTGTTCGTCGGCGTCACCCTCGCCTTTATCGTGCACCTGTACTACCGCAACTTCGCGAGCCTCGTGTCTTCCAAGCGCGAATTGCTGGCAAGCCAGGCTGTCACCCAGAAACTCAGTGACGATAATTTCCGCCTCGCCAATATCGACAGCCTCACCGGCCTGCCCAACCGGCGCAGTTTCTTTTCCTCGCTGAACGCGCTCGCCGAGCAAGGCACGGGCGAGACGGCCGAATTTCACATGGGCCTGATCGATCTCGACGGCTTCAAGCAGGTCAACGATATCTACGGCCATTCGAGCGGCGATCTGGTGCTTAGGGAAGTCGGCGCGCGGCTGCTGGAAATGGTCGATCCGGCGATTTTCTTCGCGCGCCTCGGCGGCGACGAATTCGGCATCATCATCCAGCGGCGTCTCACCGAAGACGAGCTCGACCGCCTCGGCCATACCCTGTGCGAGCGCCTGAGCCGTCCTTACACGATGGGTGGCAACACCGCGGAGTTGTCGGGGACGATCGGCTGGGCCGGCTTGCCGCCCGCGAGCGTCAGCGTGGCGGAAATTTTCGAGCGCGCCGATGCGGCGCTTTACGTCGGCAAGGAAAGCCGGCGCGGCACGGCGGTGGTGTTTTCCGCCGAGCACGAGCACCGCGTGCGGCGCGCGAGCCTCGTCGCGCAGGAGCTCAAGGCCGCGCATCTCGACGCCGAGCTCTATCTGGAGTTTCAGCCCATCTACGACGTCGGCACGCATGGCGTGGTCGGCTTCGAGGCGCTGGGCCGCTGGCGCAGTCCCAAGCTCGGGCAGGTCAGGCCGGACGAATTCATCCGCATCGCCGAGCGCACCGACCTGATCCGCGCGGTCACCGAGGTGCTGCTGCGCAAGGCGCTGGCTGAGGCCGCCAACTGGCCGGCGCACATGTATCTGTCGTTCAATCTTTCGGCGCTCGACATTTCATCCGTGCCGCGCGCCCGCCGGCTGCTGGACATCGTGCAGGAAGGTCCGACCGATGCCGAGCGGGTGCATTTCGAAGTCACCGAAACAGCCGTGACGCGCGACTTCCGCCAGGCGCGCGCCTCGCTTTCGATGATCAAGCAGGTGGGTTGCCACGTCTCGCTCGACGACTTCGGCACCGGCTATTCGAGCCTGAGCTATGTGCACCGTCTGCCGTTCGATACGATCAAGATCGACCGCAGTTTCGTCGCCGAGGTGGATACGGACATCGCGTCCGGCAAGATCATCAAATCGGTGATGGATCTGTGCAGAAACCTGGGTCTCGAATGCGTGGTGGAAGGTGTCGAAACCGAAGCGCAACGCGACATTCTGACTGCGCTCGGCGGCCGCGTGATGCAAGGCTACCTGTTCGGCAAACCGATGCCCGCGGATGCGATGCTCGCCTTTCAGGCGGACGCGGCGGTTTAGCGCATTGATAAACGCCCCGCCCACGTCATGACGCCTTGACGGCGCAGACGTCAGACGGGGCGCTGCCCGGTGCCGCCCGATACTGCGGATCTGCGCCACGCGATGGGCGCAATCCAGCGGGCGCAATCCAAAGGCTCAATCGAGCCGAGGCCGCTCAATGGCCCTTGGTATCGCTGCTGGCGTCGGCGCCCGGCATGTTGGTCGTATCGTTGGCGGGCTTGGTGGCGCTCTTATGCGTGTGCTTCTTCATCGCATGCGCTTTGGGCGCCGAAGAACCGCTGTCCGCCGCGGTCACGGCCGAGTCGCTCGCGGCCCCGCCGCCACCGCCACCGCCCGCCGCCATGGCGGCGCTCGAGGCGAGTAACAACGCGGAAATCAATACCGTATGGTGCTTTTTCATGATGCGCTCCTCAGTTGAGATCGGATTGGGTCGTCTGCGAGCTTCGTGGGCGCAGACGTGAGGACACTCAGCAAGCGCCATGCCGTTCATGAGAGACGCGGTGTGATCAACCTTGCGCGAGAGGCGGGCTGTCGGTATCGCTCTGGCGCGCTTCGAGCGCGCATAAGGCTTCGCGCAGCCGTTTGGTCCGCGCGATCTGCGACGGCGCGCGCGCCGACTGGGACAGGACCGTGACGCGATCGCCCCCATCACTCGGCGGCAACGGACGAGCAGGCGCGGCACGGTCCCGCAGCAGGCGTTCAAGACGTTCGACGTCGTGTTCCAGCTGATGATGGTTCTGGTGGTGATCCTGATGGTGATCCATTACGTTCCCCGGTAATTCCTCGCCACGCCATGCATGAGCGGGCGGCGATTTCACTGCTCTATTTACCTGCCAGTGTGAACGATCCGGTCAGTTGTTCTTGACCGTGCGTCTCAATTTGCAGCGCAATGGGATGGCGAATCGGAGAGCTTCGCCTTGTCAAACCGCCGCCGCCATACATGGCGATTTTGTCATGCGTGCGTCAGCCTTGCGACCCGGCCGCGCTCGTAGACTGGTGTGGCGTTGTGGAGACCGCATTCGGCACCGCTTCCTAAAACAAGCCGAAATCCTAACGTCCTTCTACCGGAGTTGAACAATGATCCGAATCGCTTATATCGCAGCAGCTGTTTCCGCCCTCGCCTGTGCCGCCCCTGTTTTCGCGCAGGACGCGCCGGCCATGCCCCAATCGGCTGCCACCGTCGGCAACGACAATACCAACGCGAACGCCGCCAACACGAGCGGCGTCGGTATGGATACCAGCGGCCAGACCGCCGCCGGTTCCCCGGCCGGCCTCACCCGTGCGGAAGTGAAGCGCGAGCTGTATCAGGCTGAGACCGACGGCGAGATCAAGAGGCTCGATCGCACCATCTATAACGGCGGAAGCTGATCGACGCCGCTCGCGGCCGCCGCGCGCCGCAACATCCCGATCCGGCACGCCGCGGCCGCGAGCCGTTCTAATTGGTCGAGCTTGCGTGTAGCAGCGGCCACACCATCGTAAATCTGACACCGCCTCGCGCCGGCACATACAGTTCGCGGCTGCGCTGCGCGCCGTCGAGCATCGCCGTCAAACGATAACGCCCTTGCGGCAGCCGCGCGAACAGATACGGCCCATCCGAGGTGGCGTTGAACACCACCGTGCCATCCGCTCTCGCCACCTGCACCGCCACGCCCGACAGGTACTCCCCCGAGCCGGTCGTGAAGGTCGCGCGCATGTTGTAGCCGGACGCGAGTCCACGAAACGCCGCGACTTCATCCTGACCCACTCCACCCGTCACGTAGGGGACGCCATGATTGTCGTGCGCCACCGGGATGTCGCCGGATAGGGTGTTGCGCGCGGGAATCTCCTCGACCGGCGCAGGAACGGGCGCGGGCGCAAGCGCCTCGTGCGTCGTTACCGGCGGCTTGCGCTCGGGCGTCTGCCTGACTTGCGCGGGCACTGGCAGCGGCGCGGGTGCGGTGCTCGGCGTGCGCGGCCGCGCCGCGCCAGCGCCGCAACTCAGACCGGGAATATTGGCGCCTTCGCTCGCCGGCCGCGCTTCGACCACCCACGGCGGCAGCGCCACGCCCTGGCCTTTGGCGCGCGGCGTCAAGGTATCGCGCATGCGCGCCGCCACGGCGCTGCGCTCCTGCGGCGTCGCTGCGCGGTGCATCTGCGAGCAGAAATCGATCCGTTCATCGTCGCTGAGCAACTGCGAGGGCACGTCCTCGGACGCGGCTGCCGCGCGCTGCGCATAGGTGCTCAAACTCATCACGGCGACGCCGCATACGAGCGCCCAGCGGATAGGTTGCGGCAAACCGGAACAAAGTACGGGCATGGATACCTCCGGGACAGGCTCGGGGAGCGCGGCGTCAGGTCGGTTCGGGAGCGTCCTGGCGGGCTTCGCTTGACTGACGGCAAGCAGCAGCGGCAGGCGTGGTCTTGCGGGGATAAATTGCGGGCAAGGCCGAAGCGAAACCCAATCGCAGTGTAGCAAAGCCGCTTCGTCTCGCCGCGCCCCGCAGGCCACGCGGAGTAGTCGATCTCCGCCATGTTCCAGCGCGATTGCACCGAAACCGCGCAGGCTCGGAGTGACTTCGCAAGACGCGTCGACAGGATGTTGCGCCCCCTATTCTCCGGCGACCTTCAGTCGTGGCCGCTGGCGTCGCGTTTATGAGGACGAGCGGGCCATGCGCCATTTCAAGGCGATCGGTACTGCACGCCGGCGCGCCGGCGTGGCACCGCTAGGAGACGAACGGCAACTTCTGGTCGCGCGCGGCCGCCAGCATCGACAAGGTGATCTTGCGCACCTCGAGTTTGCTCTGGGTGATGTGGGCCCGCAGCAGAATGCTGGCTTCCGGCAAGCGGTTGCGCTCGATCAGATGCAGCATGGTCGAGTGCTCGTCGTAAGTCGCGCTGGTGCGATGCGGCTTGAGAAAATCCAGCCGCCGCACGATGCGGATGCGCTCGGTCACCTCGTTATGCACGCGAAGCATTTCGCCATTGCCGGTCGCCGCCACCAGTTGACGGTGGAAATTTTCGTCCATGCCGAACATGGTCACGGCGTCGCTTTCGCGCTGCTCAGGCGCGACGCACCAAACCGCCTTGAGCGGTTCGATGGCGTGATGCGGCGCGTTGCCCGAGGTCAGACGTTCGAGCGAGGCCAGTTCGAGGACGATGCGCAGGTCGTAGAGTTGGTCGAGTTGCTCGAAGTTGATCTGCGAAACCTTCCAGCCGCGCCGGAAGCCGACCTCCAGATAGCCTTCGCGCTGTAGGCGAAACAGGCCGTCGCGCATGGGCGTGCGCGAGACGCCATAGTGCTGGGCGATGTCGCTTTCGGAAAAACGATCGCCCGGAAACAGCCGGAAGCTGAAGATGTCGCTCTTCAGTTGCTGATACACCTGCTCGGCCAGCGGGTTAGGTCCGTTCGCCACAAACGGCGCGCTCGCCAGCTTCACTTCGCCCGTTTCGTCGTCACTCATATCGCTCGATCTCCTGATTTTCTTATTATGGACTCAGGGCGTCGCGATCAGGCTCACATGCGCGGCAACGATCTTCCAACCCTGGTGGCCCTCGTCCGTCGCGCCCACGCGTGCCCAGGTTTGCATCTGGCGGCCCAGTAGCGCGGTGGCATCGCTGGTGAACTCCGTGCTGACGGTGGCGAAATCGCTGCCGAAGGTGGTCACCACCGTGCGGTACAGCCGCCGCGACGGCGGCACAGGCTCGGCTGACGCCCGCCACGCGCGGATCGCCTCGCCGCCATGCTGGACCTCGGCGATGCCGTAGCGCACGGTCTCGGGCGTATGCCAGAACAGCGCGTTCATCGTGTCGATTTCGTTATCGAGCAGCGCCCGTTCATATTCGACAAACGCCGCCTTTACTTCGGCGACGATCTCCGGCCGGTTGACTTCCATCCTCACCATCCTTCTTTTAACGCCGCGAGCGGCGCGGTCCAGCCCACGATGCCGCCTTGCGAGCGGATCATGTCGAGGCTCGCCTGTTTGAACGCCGGAAAGTAGCTGGCAGTGGCGTCTTCGATCAGCAGGCATTCGTAGCCACGGTCGTTGGCCTCGCGCATCGTCGTCTGTACGCAAACCTCGGTCGTGACGCCCGCGAATAGCAGATGCGTAATGCCGCGCACGCCGAGGTCCTCGCCCAAAGACGTGGCGTAAAACGCGCCTTTGCCCGGCTTGTCGATGATGAGCTCACCTGCCGCTGGCGCGAGTGCGTCGATGATCGCGTTGCCGGGCTCGCCGCGCACCAGAATCCGGCCCATCGGACCCGGCTCGCCAATGCGCATCTGCGGCGCGCCGCGCAGACGTTTGGCGGGCGGGCAATCGGCGAGATCCGGCGCGTGCGATTCGCGTGTGTGTACCACCAGCATGCCCGCCTGACGTGCGAGCGCCAGCAGTTCAGCAACCACCGGCACGATGCCCGCGAGCAGCGAGACGTCGTTGCCCAGCGATTCGCCAAAGCCGCCCGGCTCGATGAAATCGCGCTGCATGTCGATGATCACCAGCGCGGTGTGCTGGGGGTCAAAGACGAACGGCGACGGTAAAGCCTGCACTTCGATACTCATGATTGCCGCCCCCGATTCGATTTACGCATGGGCTGCTTCATCCATGTGTCCTGCCATATGCCGTCCCAGCACGGCGCGTTCCGCACCGGCCGCCGGTGTTTCGTAGACCAGTTGCCCTTCCGCCATCACGGCGATGCGGTCGGCGAGTTCCAGCAGTTCGTCGAGATCCTCGCTGACGAGCAGCACGGCCGCGCCCGCGTCGCGTGCTGCGATCAGGCGTGCGTGGATGTCCGCCACCGAGGCGAAGTCGAGCCCGAACACCGGATTCGCGACAATCAGCACATCGACCGGTTGACCGAGTTCGCGCGCCAGCACGGCACGCTGCACATTGCCGCCGGAGAGCGTGCCGATCATCCGCTCCGGCGCAGGAGGGCGCACGTTGAAATCGCGAATCAGCGTGGCGGCGCGCTCGCGCATCGCCTTGCGGTCGAGCCGCCAGCCGCCGCGGCGAACCGGCGCGCGATCGAAATTTCGCAGAGCCAGGTTTTCCGCCACGCTCATGCCGGCTACACAGGCGTTCTTGAGCGGCTCTTCAGGAATGGCGAAGACGCGCCGCGTGGTCATCTGCTCGCGCGTGGCGTGATACGGCGCGCCGGCAATCTGCATGGTGCCTTCGACAGGCCGCCGCTGACCGACCAGCGCTTCCACCAGTTCTTTCTGGCCGTTACCCGAGACGCCCGCGAGGCCGAGAATTTCGCCGGCGCGCACCGACAGCGTCGCATGGCGAACCGCCGTATGGCCGCGATCGTCCTGCACCGAGAGCCCGCGCAGTTCGAGGCGAATGGCCGCGTGCGGATCAACCGGCCTGCGTGCGGCGGGTTCGACGCGAATCTCGGCGAGCACCGGCGCTTCCTCGCGCGACGTCTCCGCCTGCAGGGTCGAATTCGTGCCCATCATCCAGTTGGCGAGTTGTTCGCGGTCGGTCTGCGCGACGGCTGTGGTGCCGACCTGGCGTCCTTTGCGCAGGACCGTGACGTCGTCGGCGTAGGCCATGACCTCGCGGAACTTGTGCGTGATCATCAGTACCGTCAGTTCGCCGCGTGTCGTCAAATCGCGCATCAGGCCGAGCACTTCGTCCGCTTCCTGCGGCGTGAGCACCGAGGTGGGTTCGTCGAGAATCAGAAAACGCTGGCGCAGGTAGAGCTGCTTGAGAATTTCCAGCTTCTGTTTTTCCCCGGCGGCGAGTCCGGCGACGGGCGCGTCGAGCGGCAGCCTGAACGGCATGCGGTTCATGAACTCCGTCAACGCGGCGCGTTCGCGCTTCCAGTCGATTCGCCAGGACAGGCGCCCGCGCGCCAGCAGCAGGTTTTCTTCGACCGACAGGCCGGTGGCCAGCGTGAAATGCTGATACACCATGCCGATGCCGAGCGCCTGTGCATCGCGCGGCGAAGTGATCTTCGCTTCGCGGCCGTCCGCCGTGATCTGGCCTTCGTCGAGCAAGCCGTAGCCCACGAGCCCTTTTACCAGCGTGCTCTTGCCCGCACCGTTCTCGCCGAGCAAGGCGTGGATGGTGCCGGGCGCGACCTTGATCGACACCTTGTCGAGCGCGCGAAACGCACCGAACGACTTGGTCGCGCCGATCACTTCGACGCCCAGCGCGTGGGTGACGGCGTCGTGCGGCTGATTGTAGGGGGCGAGGGTCGACATGATGCGCTCAGCGTCCGAGTGTGGCGAGGAGCGCCTGGGAGTCCGACACAGTGCCGAACACGCCGCCTTGCATCGTGATCATGTGCAGCGCCGCGTCGTGATTGCTTTTGTCGGTGGCGCCGCAGCAGTCCGCCAGCACCGTGCATTCGAAGCCGCGGTCGTTGGCTTCGCGCATGGTCGTGTGGACGCATACGTCGGTGGTGATGCCGGTCAGGATCAGGTTGACGATGCCGCGGGTGCGCAGGATCAACTCCAGATCCGTCGCGCAGAACGAGCCCTTGCCGGGCTTGTCGATGATGATCTCGCCGGGCAACGGCGCGAGTTCGTCGATGATCTCCCAGCCCACTTCGCCGCGCACGAGAATCCTGCCGCATGGGCCGTCGTCGCCGATGCCCACCCCGTCCGTGCCCGCGCGGCGGCTGCGCCAGCGCTTGTTGGCCGGCAGATCGGACAGATCCGGGCGGTGGCCTTCGCGCGTGTGAATGATCGTGAAGCCCTGTGCGCGCATCAGTGCGAGCACGTTGCTGATCGGCTCGATCGGCGCGCGCGTGAGCGACAGGTCGTAGCCCATCTTGTCGACGTAGCCGCCGTGGCCGCAGAAATCCGTCTGCATGTCGATGATCACGAGCGCGGTGTTGTCCGGCCGCAGGTTGCCGTCGTAGGGCCAGGGGTAAGGCTTCGCTTCGATGAACCGGTTCATGATGGTGGGCTCTTAATCGGGTTAACAGCGCAGGGTTAGCAGCGCGGGTAGGCAGCGCGGGTAGGCGGCGTTCCGCACATCAGCGCGTGAGGCTCAGTTCGCCCGGCGCGCCGGCCAGCGTCCGGTCGGGACGGCAATTGACGATCATGATCGCGAGCGTCAGCACGTAAGGCGCTGCGTTGTACAGGTAGTAGCCGCTCGTCACGCCGATGCCCTGCAAGGCAGGCCCGAGCGCGCCGGCCGCGCCGAACAGCAGCGCCGCGTAAAGGCAGCGCAACGGCTGCCAGCGCGCGAAAATCACCAGCGCGACAGCCATCAGCCCCTGGCCGCTAGACAGCCCCTCGTTCCAGCTGCCCGGATAGACGAGCGACAGATACGCCCCGCCCACGCCCGCGAAAAAGCCGCCCACGGCGGTCGCCGCGATGCGGATGCGCGTGAGCGGATAGCCCATCGCGCGGGCGGTTTCCGCGTGGTCGCCGACCAGACGCAGCGTCATTCCCCAGCGCGTGCTGCGCAGTCCCCACTGCAGGACAAAGGCCAGCACGATGCCGATGATGAACAGCGGGTTGATATGCAGCGCGTTATGCAGTTGCGGCGAGACAGCCCAGTTGCCGAGGTCGATCGAAGCCAGCATCGGTGCCTGCGGTTGAATGAACGGTTTGCCGAGATAGAACGCGAGACCGGTGCCGAGCAGCATCAACGCAATACCGAAGGCGATGTCGGAGACGCGCGGCAACGAGCACACGAGCCCATGCAGACAGCCGAACAGCAAGCCGACCACACCCGCCGCCAGCACGCCAAGCCACGGTGAACCCGACAGATACGAAGCCGCATAGCCGCTCATCGCGCCGGAAACCAGAATGCCTTCGAGGCCGAGATTGACGCGGCCTCCTTTCTCCGTCAGACATTCGCCGAGACTCACGAACAGATATGGCGTGCTCACGCGAATCGCGCCAGCCAATAAGGAAAGCAAAAGAATCACCACCGGCGAGTGCATGTCAGGCATGAGTCTTCTCCAGTTGCACGGGCGTTTCGGTCACGGCCAGCGCCTGCAATTTCACGCGCCATGCGACGAGGCGGCCGCCCAGCGCCTCCCACGCAAGCAGATTGGCGAACAGCAGGCCTTGCAGCACGAGCGTGGTGGCGTCCGGAAGATCGAGACGCCTTTGCAGCAGACTGCCGCTCGCTTCGATGCCGCCGATCAGGACCGCGCACACCACGATCGCCAGCGGGTTCTGCCGCGCGGCGAACGCCACCAGAATGCCGCTGTAGCCGTAGCCCGCCAGCAGCGAGGCGTTGGCGCTGCCCTGCACCGCCGCCACTTCGAACATGCCCGCGAGACCTGCGGCCGCGCCGCCCATCGAACAGGCCGCCAGGGCCAGCATGCCGACCGGCAGGCCCACCAGCCGCGCGGCCCGGTTGCTGCCGCCTACCACCCGCATGGCGAAGCCCTGGGTGCTGTGCCGCACGAACACCCACGCGGCGACACATGCCACCACGCCCCATAGCAGACCCCAGTGCACTTCGAGTCCGGGCAGCGAGCCGATAGTCATGGGGTCCGGCACCGGCAAGGTCGAAGGCTTGTTCAGACTGGCGGGATCGCGCAGCGGCCCCTCCACCAGATGCTTGAACAGGGCAATCGCGATATACGACATCAGCAGACTGCTGATCGTTTCGTTGACGCCGCGCCATTGCCGCAACGCGCCGATCGCGCCGATCCAGAGGCCGCCCGCAAGCATGCCGGCCACCGCCATCAATGGCGTCGCCAGCAGCCACGGCGTGCCGGCCGGCAGACACTGCGGCACCACCGCGGCGGCCAGCCCGCCGAGCGCCAGCGCGCCCTCGCCGCCAATCACGATCAGCCCGACCTGCGCCGGCAGCGCCACGCATAGCGCCGTCAACATCAGCGGCGAGGCGCGCAACAAGGTGCTTTGCCACGCAAACGACGATCCGAACGCGCCCTGAAAAATCAGCCCGATTGCGTCGAGCGCCGGTGCGCCCTGCACCAGCAGAAACAGCCAGAACATCAGCAGCGTGCCTGCCAGCGCACACACCGTGGGCAATGCCGGCAGCGCGCCGAGCAGCAGCCGGGCCGAACTCGCATTAGGACGCATGGCCGCTCCCTGAGAAATGATCGGACCGCGAATGCATCAGATCTGGCCCACCACACCCGAGACCAGGTAGTTCATGCTTTCGAGCGTGTAGTCGGTCTGGATGTGGCTCGTGCCGTCCGCCACCACCACGCCGCCCTTGTTGTCCTTGATCGGACCTTTGAAGATCACGAATTCGCCGGACATCATTTTGGCCTTCACGCCGTCCGCGTTCTGGCGCGCCTCGGGCGTCACCTTCGCGCCGTATGCCGACATCTTCACGAAGCCTTCTTTCAGGCCGCCGCGCAGCACGTTCGGCTGCGGCTTGCCGGATTGCGCGCCCGCCACCAGTTCCCGGTACGGCGTAGCCCAGTCCCATTCCGCGCCGGTCAGGTAGCCCTTGGGCGCGAGCGCCGCCTGGCTCGCGTGATAGCCGCAGCTCATCGCGCCGCGTTTTTCGGCGGTCTCGATTACCACCTTCGGACCGTCGACGTGACAGGTCAGCACATCGCAGCCCTGATCGACGAGGCTATTGGCCGATTCGGCCTCCTTGACCGGCATCGACCAGTCGCCGGTGAAAATCACATGCGTGCTGATCGAAGGATCGACCGACTGCGCGCCGAGCGTGAACGCGTTGATGTTGCGCAGCACCTGCGGGATCGGTTTGGCGGCGACGAAGCCGAGCTTTTTGCTCTTGCTCATATGGCCGGCCACGACGCCGTTCAGATACTGGCATTCGTCGATATAGCCGAAGTAGCTGGTGATATTCGACGGGTTGCCCTGCTTCCACAGTCCGCCGCAGTGCGCGAAACGCACGTTCGGATATTTGGCGGCCATTTTCAGCACGTGCGGGTCGAAATAGCCAAACGAGGTGGCGAAGATCAGCGTGGCGCCGTCCTGCTCGATCATTGCTTCCATCGACTTCTGCACCGCGATGGTCTCCGGCACGTTCTCTTCTTCGACCACCTTGACGTTGGGCAGCGCCTTGATGACATTGGCGGCCTGCGCCTGGGCCTGGTTATAGCCGTAATCACCGCGCGCACCGACATAGATCACCCCGACGGTCAGCTTGCTGGCGGCGAATACCGATTCGAACGGCAGCACCGCACCGAGCGTCAGCAGGCTGGCATTCTTAAGAAAGTGGCGACGATTGCTCATGACGGATCCGGTCTCGTGTGGTTGACGGTTAGCAGGAAACAGCAGCGGCGGCAGGGGCGGCGAGGCTCGCGAGGTAAGCAAGCCAGCCGCCGAAATGCGTAATATCGACTGCGCCGGAACCCGGCGCGACAGCCGCCGGTTCACAGATAAAGCCTTGGACGCTGAAGCCGTTGGCAAGACGCACGGTGCCGATGCCAAGCGGCGCGGGTACTTGCGCGACCAGCGCGCCGAACAGGCGCAGCGGCATTTGCCACAACTCGACGGCGATCGACCGGTTCGGCGACGTCGTTTCGCGCAGATCGTCAGGCATCCTGATCAATGCCGGTTTGGGCGGCGTCGTGCCGGCCAGGGCGTATAGACGGTAATCGGGCGCCGTCTGCGTGGCCTCGACAAAGCGCGCCCCTGCCTGGAGCAGTTGTCCATTCAGCGGCTGGCCGCGCAGATGCGCGCCGACCACGGCGAGCATGATGGACGGTTCCTGCATCGGTAACGGACGTTGCGGCAGATCGGCGGCGTGTGCATCGGCGAAAAAGAGCGCCTGGATCTGTGCGCCCAACACCGCCAGCCGATGGTCCGCGCCCGCCGGCGCGATCAGCGTGACGCCGGCCGGCAGGCCGTCGCCGCGCCGCACACCCGGCACGGCGAGCGCGCACAGGTCGAGCAGGTTGACGAAGTTCGTGTAGTAGCCGAGCTGGCTGTTGAGTTCGACGGGATTGGCCTGGACGGCGGCGATCGTCGGATGTGTCGGCGTGGTAGGTACGATCAGCACGTCGATGTCGTCGAATACGGCCTCGGCCTGACGTTTCAGTTCGGCAAGGCGGTATTGCGCGGCGAAGGCATCGACCGCGCTGTATTGGTCGGCTTTTTCGATCACGCCGCCCACCACTGGGTCGATCGCCCCGCGATGTGTGTCGAAGAACCCGCCTAGCGCGGCGCGGCGTTCGGCGACCCAAGGGCCGTCGTAGAGGAGCGCGGAGACCTCGGTGAAAGGCGTAAGGTCGATCCGCGCCGGTGCCGGGGCGAGATGTTCGCGCAACGTGACGAGCGTGGCGTGGAACGCGTCGGCGGCCAGCGTGTCGCCGTAGAACTCGGCGCTGGCCGGCACGCCGATGCGCAACGGCCGCGCGCTCAGACCGAGCGCCGGGACGGGACGCGAGAAACTGTCGAGCGGATCGAACACGGCTAACTGGTTCAGCACGGCCCAGGCATCGGCAACGTCATGGGCGAAGATCGACACGCAATCGAGACTCCGGCACGCCGGCACCACGCCGCGCTTGCTGACAAGGCCGACCGAGGGCTTCAGTCCGACCAGCTCGTTGAAGCCGGCCGGCACGCGGCCTGAACCGGCCGTGTCCGTGCCGAGCGAAAACGCCACGCAGCCCGCTGCCACCGCCACCGCCGAGCCTGAACTGGAACCACCGGAGACGCGCCCGGGAAACTCCACCTGACGCACCGCGCCGTGCGGCGAACGCACGCCGACGAGGCCGGTGGCGAACTGATCCAGATTGGTCTTGCCGATCAGAATGGCGCCCGCCGCCAGCAGACACTGCACGACGAAGGCCGACTCTTCGGGCGTGTAGGCGAACGCGGGACAGGCGGCGGTGGTGGGCATGCCCGCCACGTCGATGTTGTCCTTCACCGCGAATGGCACGCCGAATAGCGGCGCATGCACGAACAGCGCGTCGCCCGCGTCCGCCTGCAGGGCTTCGAGTTGCGCGGCGCGCGCGTACAGATCCTCGGCGCTGACGCGATGAATCCAGACCTCGGGGCGGTCGACGGCGTCGATCCGCTTGAGGGTTTCTTCGACGCATTGGGTCGGCGTCAGCGCGCCCGACGCATAGCGTGCGGCGAGCTCGCGGATCGAACCAATCGTGCGGTTGTGGCCAGTGGTAGTCATGAGTTCAATCTTGAATACAAGTTTGAACTCAAATAGCAGGTCTTATGCCAATTGACGGTTCCGACGTCTTATTCCCGGCGCAGAGGCTTACTGGATGGGTGTTTGCGGCGGGCGTCATGCTCGCAGCGGCGGTGCGTAGCTGTGATTTCGTCAGCGAATCGACAGCCTATGTTTGTGCGTCATTCCCCACAACAGGGCGGCCATGAACCGCGACGGGTCTTAACGGGGGCGACGTCCTGCGTGTCCCCTATTCCGTGCTCGCCGCCACACGTGCAGCCAGCCTGGCGTCGTAACTCGAATGCACATGCACGCGTTTCTGCTCGGGATACGCATACGTATACGCCTTGCGCAACGCCAGCGATGCCTCGTGGAAACCGGACAGGATCAGCTTCTGTTTGTTCGGATAGTTGGCGATATCGCCCACCGCGAAGATGCCAGGGCGTGAACTCTCGTAGTTAGAGGTGTCAACGTCGATCCGCCCGGCATGCAGGCTCAGGCCCCACCCGGCGATAGGCCCCAGATCCGCGACCAGCCCATACAGCGCGACCACGTGTTCGGCTTCGATTTGCGTCGAGCCGCCCACCTGGCGGATTTCGAGCGATTCGAGCTTGCCGTTGGGCGCATTCAGGCCGGCTATCGCGCCCACCATGAAGCTCATTTCGCCGGCTTCGACCGCGCGCCGCATCTTCTCGACACTCGAATCCACCGCGCTGAAGCCATTACGCCGATGCACCAGCGTGAGCTTGCCGGCCACCGGGCGCAGCGCCAGCGCCCAGTCGAGCGCGGAATCGCCGCCGCCTGCCACCACGACGTTTTTGCCGGCGAAATCCGCGAGATTGCGCACGCTGTAATGCACATGCCGCCCTTCGAGCGGCACGGCTTCTTCCAGCGCGAGCCGCTGCGGCGCGAACGCACCGTTACCGGCGGCGAGCAGGATGGCCGCTGCGTCGAATTCGAGTCCTTCGCTGGTTTTCACGGTCCAGCGACCATCGGCGCGCTGCTCGACGGTATCGACCCGCTGGCCCAGGTGAATCGGCACGTCGAAAGGCCGGCATTGCTCCAGCAGACGTTCGACCAGCTCGCGCGCCGTGCAGGACGGGATGGCGGGAATATCGTAGATCGGCTTGTCGGGATACAGCTCGATGCATTGACCGCCCACCTGCCCGAGTGCATCGACGATCTGGCAAGACAGCCCGATCACGCCGGCTTCGAAGGCGGCAAACAAACCGACCGGGCCGGCGCCGACAATCAATACGTCCGTGCGCACCGCCTGGTCCGCTGGATGAAGCGCGTGGGCTGCGCCCGATGCATCTGGTGAGGAAACGGCATCCGAAGTCATTCGTTTTCCATACTGTTGAGCATGCCTAAATGTACCTGCGCGTGATGGACTTCGAACGACACGAATGCCCGCCAGCCCAGCCACCATACAGACTCAACCGCGTCCCGGCAACGAAGACACCACGAGCGGTGTGGGCAGCGCCGCCCGCACCGCTCGTCCCGCCTAGAATTGATGCAGGATCCCGACGTATGCGCCGGTCTGCGATTCGCCTTGCAGCGGACTCGTGCTGGTCGTGCCTTCGCGCGGATTGGCGAGCAGCGAGAAATTGGCCTGCTTGCTGTTGTCCACGTAAGCCACCGTGCCGTACAGGAAGGTCCGTTTGGTCAGGTTGTAGGTGGTGCCGAGCGTGTACATCGTCGCGTGACCGGACGGATCGTGCAGCGTGTCGCCGCCGCCGTCGCCCACATCCACGTAGAAGCCCGCCGCCGTCACGGCCCAGGCCGTGTTGAAGCTGTAGGTTGCGCCCAGCCAGTAGTAGTTGGCGCTGTCCGCCAGACCGACCGGTGTGTCCGGCGCCGAGTAATGGGTGTAGGCGCCCTGGATCTTGACCGAGTCGAAACGCACGTTCGCGCCCACGAAGAACTCGCGCGAGCTCGTGAAGATATTCGTCATCTGGCCGTTGTTGTCGCGCAGTTCGTCGTAGATGCCGCGCACGTCGAAGAGCGTCGAGTGATACGTGAGCATCACGCCGTCCGAACGGCCGAATTCACCCGCCGCCCCGCTATTGAATGCGCCCGGCTGGTTGCCGAGCGCGTACTGGCCTTGCACGTCGAAACCGGCGAACACCGGGCTGTGATATTCGATGTTGTTGCTGGTCTGCTGCCAGTTGCGCCCGCGCACCAATGATGCGGACGAAAACGCCTGCTGCACGAACGGGTCGAATTCCCACACGCCGTCGCTGTCGATAAACAGGTTGCGGCCCGCCTGCAGCGTGCCCCACTCGTCGCTCTTCAGGCCGGCAAAGGCGCGCCGCGAAAACAGCCGGCCGCCGCTGGTGGTGCCGTTTTCAACCTGCAAGCCGGTTTCCAACGTGAAGATCGCCTTGAGACCGCCGCCCAGTTCCTCGTTGCCTTTGAGGCCGAGCATGCTGGTGCCCCAGTCGCCGCCTTCCGCGCTCCAGCTACTGGAAGTGCCGCCATTGCCGTTACTGATGTGATTCAGATACTGAATACCGGCATCGAGCCGGCCATACAGAATGACGCTGCTTTGCGCCTGCGCCGCGAAGGGGCTTGCCAGCACTACGGTGGCTATGAATTGTGTGCGTAGTTTCATTATTTTTTGCCTTATGCCAAATCGTGGTTTCGCCCCTGAAGGGTTACCTGTTGCGACGCTGGACACGCTGACAAGGGGAAACGGCGCCCGAACTATAGGTGAATCGGCTTTGACAGTATATTTCGTTTAACGCAAAGATGATTTGCTTCTTATGCTCTGGACGTAAGCGCCGCGATGTTAATGGACCACCGCCGGATCAGGCGAGCAGCGGGCGCAGCGTCCGCGCTAAGATAGGCCTTTGCTTCCGGCCGGCCGGCTGGCGCGGCGAGCCCAGCGAACCTGCCTGAGCCTGCCTGAATCCACCTGAGCCGCGTGAACCTCACTGCCCCGCTGACCGATGAACGCCCCTGAACTGACCGAAGACGAACGCCTTGGCCTGTACCTGCGTAACACCGAAACCGGCACCGAATGGTGGCGGGTCAGCGTGGCGGATCGGCCACAAACGTTTCGCCTTGAACACGGCATCGAAGACGCCGAAGCGCAGGCGAGCGTCGATATCGATCTGGTAGTGGACGCCGAGAATCTGCGCGCGAAGCTGAAGAAGTGGCATCGCGAAGGGTTCGTGTTCGAAGCGCGTGGCGCCTCGTCCGCGACCGATGCGCAGCAGCGCGCCGCATTCATGCCCGCATTGCAGCGTGCGGCGGCGGCGCGGCGCGCTGCGGGGCATGTGGGGCATGCGGGACCTTTGCAGGCCCGAACCGGCGCGAGCGCGACCAACGGCGCTGCGAACGAACCACGGTCGGTGCGCATCGGCGAAGTCGACGTGCCTTGCGGCGCACCTGGCCCGCTGGTGCCGCGCGTCAATCCGGCCTATCTGTTCTCCGCGCGCTTTAACGACATTGTCGAAGATATCGTCGAGAACAGGCGCGTCATGCTGATCGGTCACACGGGTGCGGGCAAGACCAGCCTGATCGAACAGGTCGCCGCGCGCGCGCAGCACGGCGTGGTGCGCTCCAACATGAACGGCCAGACGACCGTGGGCGATTTCGTCGGCTTCTGGACCGTCAAGGGCGGCGAAACGCTCTGGGTGGACGGCGTCCTGCCCACGGCGATGCGCGAGGGCCTGTGGCTGATCGTCGACGAAATCGACTTCGCCGAGCCGTCGATTCTCGCCGCCCTCACCGCCGTGCTCGAACCGCATGGCCGGCTCACCCTGAAGGAAAAAGGCAACGAGGTGGTCGAGCCGCATCCCGCCTTTCGCCTGTTCGCCACCGCGAATGCCGTAGGCGCGATGAGCCAGTTCCGCCATCTGTACCAGGGCGCCAATCTGATGAACGAGGCCTTTCTCGATCGCTGGCGCGTGTATCTGCTCGACTATTTATCGCCCGCGGAAGAAACCGATGTACTGATGCGCACGCTCGCTCCGCATATGACGCAGACACTGGCCGCCACGCTGGCCGCCATCGCCGCCGATTGCCGCGCCGCGTTTGCGCGCGAAGATCTGTCGAGCGCGTTTTCCACCCGGCGTCTGCTCGACTGGGCCGAGTTGATGCTGCGTACCGGCGACCCCGAGCGCGCCGCCGGTCCCGCCATCTACGCCAAGGTCAGCCCGGAAGACGCCACGCTGATTCGCGGCATCATCCGCCATCACATCGCCCCTGCCGGGTGAGCACGATGCAGACGGCGCGCGCCGCCCGCGGCTTCGAGTTCGAGTCCACGCTCAGCAAGATCGCACGCGTGCTGACGGGCCAGTATGGCGTGACGGTCGTGTTCAGTCCGGATGGGCCGCGGGTCGAGCGCGGCCGCATCGTGATCCCGGATTACGAGGTCAACGAGAGCCTTTCGACCGACGTGCTGGTGGGCTATCTCGACCTGCTGGTCGCACGCGCCAAACATTCCACGCTGCCGCAACTCGAAGCCTTGCCGCGCGGCGTGGGTACGAATCTCGCCCAGACTATCGAGGACCGGCGCGTATGCGCGCAGTTGCTTGCGGAATATCCCGGCGCGCGCTGGTTTATCGGCAAGCTGCGCGCGCATGCCGCCTCGCGTACCCAACAAAACTGGAACCGGCTGCGCTGGCGCGACCGGTTCGTCTGGCGCGTCGAGCGCGCGCTGTGGGACGAGCCGGTCGCCGCCAGCGAGGTCAGCCAGTCACTCGGTGCGGCAATCGGTGCGGCGCAGGATCTGCTCGAACAGGCGAGGCGCAGCCGCTCCACTGCGGACAGCATCGTTGCCGCGCAGGCGATTCTCGCGCGAATTCGCGCCCTCTCTGCCGGCGAGGTCAATAACATGATGTTCGCGGCAGGCACAGGCGATGATATCGACACCGACCCGCTGCACGTTTCGTTCGATCCTTTCGACCCGTTCGAAAGCGACGGCACGCTCGCCGGCGAAGCAGGCGCGGCGCCCTCGCCCGCCGAGCCAAGCGCGGCCGAGGCGCTGAACGGCGCCGGCATGGGCCACGCCCTGGCCGACGCCCAGCCTTCGGCCGCCCGGGCGGACAGCACGACGCAAACACTGCACGCTGCGCCGCGCATGTCGATGTCCATTCCGCTCGCCACCGAGTTCGACGTCGTCACCGATCAAACCGACCACGGCGATGCCGCCGCGTGGCGCGAACTGCGCAACCAGGCCCGCGCGGAAACCGCCCAGCTCAAGGAAAAACTCGAGCGGGCCTTGAGCGCCGACGAGCGCACGCGCTGGCGGCGCGAGCAGGAGCGCGGTGAGATCGACCGGACAGCGCTGGCGAAACTCGCCACCTCGCCGGGCTATCGAACGCCGTTCAAGGTGAAGCGCGCGACCAAGGGGCGCGATGTGGCGGTCACCTTGCTGATCGATCGCAGCGGCTCGATGGCCGGCCGCAAGATCGAACTGGCGCAGCGTTGCGCGGCCGCTCTCGCCGATGCGCTGACGCAACTGGGCTTCGACTGTGAAGTGCTCGGCTATAGCTCCATCGAGTCGCCGCAGATGAAACAGCTCTACGAACGGCAACGGGCCGCGGGAATAGATCTGCATCGCTACAACCGGCTCGTCGAGCGGCTCGATCTGCAGATCTACAAACGCTTCGGCTCAGCGGAGCTGAGCGGTCTCACCCGCATCGACTGCGGTCATGAAAATCCGGATGGCGAGGCCCTCGCCTGGGCCGCCGCCCGGCTCGCGGATCACGCCGCCGGGCGGCGCATTCTGATGATCTTCTCCGACGGCTATCCCGCCACCGGCGACGGCGACCCGCTCGTGTTGCGCAGCGACCTGCGGCAGCGTGTGGCGGCGATCCAGAAGACCGGCATCGAACTGGTCGGCGTCGGCGTGCTGACCGATGCGGTAGAGGCGTTTTACCCGCATAACGTGGTAGTGAGCCGGCTGGCCGAACTGCCGTCGACGGTGTTTTCCGTGCTGGGTTCGATGCTTCTGAAGCGATAAATTTCGGCTGCCTTACACATTCATCACAGCATTGCGCCTCGGGACCACTGACGCGTGGTGCACGTCCTCACCAAGGGTTTCCCTCTAGATATCCGCAGCCCTGCGATGCCGTTAACGCGTAGAGGGTCACGTGAACATGGCCTCATGTACTGGACAAGCACCTCGCGGAGTGTGGATGCGCAAGCTCGGATTCAAGCAAAAACTCTGGCTGCCGTTGCTGGTCAGTCTCACAGCCCTGCTGCTGGTGTCGGTATCGGCGGCCTATTTGTCTTATCAAACCCGCATCGAGGAACGCAAGAACGATCTGGTCAATGTCGCGCACATCGGCTTGTCGATTATTCAGGAGTACGCGGCATTAGAGCGGGCCGGCACGCTCACCGGCGAGCAGGCGCAACAGCAGGCGCTCGCCCGCCTGCGCGACATCCGCTATGGCGAGGACGGCTACCTGATCGTCATCAATTCGCGGCCGCGGATGGTGATGCATCCCATCAGGCCGGACATGGACGGCAAGGACCTCGGCGAGCTGGCCGATGCCGACGGCCGCCATCATTACCTGAGCTTCGCTGCGACTGCTCAGGCGCCGCAAGGCGGCTTCGTCGACTATGTGTTCACGCGGCCGCATGTGAGCCCGGCCAAAGCGGTCGACAAGATCGGCTACGTGGTGCGTTACGCGCCGTGGGACTGGATCATCGCCACCGGCGCGTATGTGGACGACATCGACGCCGCGTTTTATAACTCGCTCTACGCGGCGGGTGGCGTGTTCCTCGTGCTGGCGCTGCTGCTGGCACTGCTGGTGGCGTTCACCAACCGCAGCATCGAACGCACGATTGGCGGCGATCCGCGCTACGCCGCCGATGTCACCGGGGCGATTGCGGCCGGCAACCTCGCGATTGCCATCCGCACCCGCAGGAACGACACCGATAGCCTGATGCAGATGATCCGCCACATGCGCGATGCGTTGCGGCGCACGATCAGCGAGATTCGCAGCGTCGCCGATAACGTCGCCGTCACGGCGCGCGAAATTGCCGGCGGCAATGCCGATCTGTCCGCGCGCACCGAGAGCCAGGCGGCGGCCTTGCAGCAGACCGCCTCGAGCCTGGAACAGATGACGTCGATGGTGCATCAGACCGCGGAAAACGCCCGCAGCGCGAGCGAACAGGCCAGCGCCGCCGCGCGGATCACCGACCGCGGCGGCGAAATGGTCCTGGAGGTGGTCGCGACGATGCGCGACATCTCCGGCGAATCGCAGAAGATGGTGGACATCATTGCGGTGATCGAAGGCATTGCTTTTCAGACCAATATCCTCGCACTGAATGCGGCCGTCGAAGCGGCACGCGCGGGCGAGGAAGGCCGCGGCTTTGCGGTGGTGGCCGGCGAAGTGCGCAATCTCGCGCAGCGCAGCGCGGCAGCGGCGAAGGAAATTCGCGGACTGATTCATAACGCGGTCGGCAAGGTCGGTGCGGGCGCCGAGCTGGTGGAGAAAACCGGCGCGACGATTCAGGAAGCGCAAAGCGCCATGGCCCGCGTGACCGGCATCGTGCAGGAGATCGCTTCGGCGGTATCACAGCAGAGCGCGGGCATCGAGCAGATCAATCTGGCCGTCACGCAAATGGACAACGTGACGCAACAGAATGCCGCGCTCGTCGAGCAGGCGGCCGCGGCGGCGCAATCGTTCGATGCGCAGGCGCGTCAGCTGCAGGCGGCAGTGGCGGCGTTCGATGTGGGCGAGCACCCGCTGACGGCGCAGCAGGCGCAGCAAACGGCGGCTGTACGACGCGATGCGCGGCAGACGCGATTGCAGACGGCTACCTGATTGAAGCGCACCGGCGCTGTTGCGGCTTGATTGCACCAGATCTCTTTTGACTGTCGCAGCGGCGCGCGGGCACACAATTGCCCGATGCCGCTGCGCGCGATCAACCGAGATGCGGATTGAACGGATACTGTTCGATCTCGCCGCCACGCGCGACCACCGCCGTGCTTTCGGGAATTTCCTCCCACCAGCCGGGCAGATCCACGAGCGGCTCCGAGAGCACGAGGAAAGCATCGTCGCCCGCCGCCGTGATACGCGAATCGTGCGGATACAACTCGTGCAGATGATGAAACGACGTGCTGTGAAACAGCGAACGCGATTCGCGCTCGCTCGAATAACGCACGGCGATGATCTGCTCGCCGTCCGTGGCGCACACCGTCATGTTCAGCGGCTGTTCGATGCCGTTTTTATGGCCGGTGGCTTCGACGAAGGCCACCATGCGCTCCAGCGCCGTCACGGGCGTCAGTTCGAGGCCGAACGTCAGCGCCAGAAAGAACAGCACCTCGGAATCGGTCGAGCCTTCGATGGAGTGGAACAGTTCGGGCTTGATCGCCATCATCAACTCGCGCCGCACGGCCGGATAATTGCGCACGAGGCCGTTGTGGACGAACAGCCAGCGTCCGAAGCGAAACGGATGGCAGTTGGTTTCCTGGGCGGGCGTATCGGTCGCCGCGCGGATGTGCGCGACGAACAGCGGCGAGTGGATGGCGCGAGCCGCCTCGCGCAGATTGCGGTCGCTCCACGCGGGCTGCATGCAGCGGTAGCGAAACGGGATGTCGGTGGGACGCCCGTACCAGCCGATACCGAAGCCGTCGCCGTTGGTGGTGGTATGGCCGAGCCGCGAATGCAGGCTTTGGTCGATCAAGGAATGTTTGGCGCGAAACAGCACCGTTTCGAGCTGAACGGGGTTTCCGGTGTAGGCCAACCAGCGGCACATGGGGAGCTCCTGTTAGAGCCGGCGCGGCAAAGCGAACGCGCGGGCGTTTTCAAGCGAATTTTTTCGCATCATGGCATGGGCAATTGACGAAGATGTTGCAGCCGGCCATCCGCTACTTCGGCGCCAACTGCGCAATCGGAATCAGGAACTCGGAGAACCCGGTCAACATGATCTGCACGCCAATACACAGCAGCAGAAACGACGACACCCGCATCGCGACCTTGGTGCCCTCGACGCCCAGGTAGCGCGCAAACACGACCGCCCGGCTATAAGTGATATAGACCACCACCGCAACGATGAACGAGATCGCCACCGACGCGATGCTCGACAGCACGAACTCCGACAGCTTGTGCGTCCGGTTCGCGTTCAGCGCAATGGCCGTGGCTACCGAGCCGGGTCCAGTGGTCAGCGGAACCGTCAGGGGAAAGAATGCCCTCGATGTGGCGTTTTCCGCGTCGACGCGCTTGACCGGCGTGTCCGCAGGCGGCGTATCCGGTGCATTGAGCATGTTCCAGCCGCTCACCGCCACCGCCAGACCGCCGCCGATCCGCAGCGCCTCCATTGAAATACCGAAGAAATGCAGCACGGGCGTGCCGAAAAAGAATGCCACCAGCAGCACGCACAGCACGTTGATGGCGATCTTGCGCGCGAGCGCCGTGCGCTCTTCGGTGGTGAGCGAGGCCGTGCGGTCGAGAAAAACAAACGCAATGCCGAACGGATTGATGATGCTGATTAACCCGGTAAAGCCAAACAGTATGTCCGCGATCAGGCTTTCCACCATGTTTTGCGTTCCGCGTCGAACGACGGCTGATGGGTTCCCGCTGGAACACGATGAGCCGCCGCTTGTTGTCTGGCTGGGCAAGCCCGGATGGCCGCCCAGATCGGTCCACTGTTGCAGCGCGCCCTGCGCCGTTGCTGCGGCCAGCCGTGGCGCCAGGATATTCGCACGTCGAATCATAGCGCGGCGCGGCATGGGCACGACACCCTCCACGCAGCGAGTTCGTGGCGCAATGCAGCATGACAGCGCGCCCGCATGGCAACGGCATTTTCGCGTATCCAGCGGAAATGCCGGCCGCCCGCCGATTTTTGACGGCCTTTACGGACCAGACCTATCTGGCATAAAGTCGGGACGGAAGATCCGGCCTCACCAGACGTTCAACCGTTCGAGGAGTTGCGCTCCATGTTCCTTCGCATTCTCGCCGCGCTGCCGTTTATCGGCATTCTGCTCGGCGTGCCGTTCGTCAACCGTGTCGAGCCGCTGGTGCTGGGCATGCCGTTCGTGCTCGCCTGGATCGTCCTATGGGTGATCCTGATCTCGGTCATCATGGGGATTGTCTACAAGCTCGATCCCACCAACCGCCAGACCGCCGTCGATACCGAAGAGGCCCGATCATGAGCAGCGCTCTCGTAATCATCGCCGCGGTGACCTTGTTCGCGCTGTATCTCGGGCTGCGCGCGAGGCGCGGTCACGACATGAATCTCGAACAATGGACGGTTGGCGGACGCAGTTTCGGCACGGCGTTCGTGTTCCTGTTGATGGCGGGCGAGATCTACACCACCTTCACGTTTCTCGGCGGTAGCGGTTTTGCTTACGGCAAGGGCGCGCCGGTGTATTACATCCTGGCTTACGGGTCGCTTGCCTACATCCTTTCGTACTGGATGTTGCCGCCCATCTGGCGCTTTGCGAAAGCCCAGCGGCTGATTTCGCAACCGCACTTTTTCGCGCGCAAATACGATAGCCCGGCGCTTGGCGTGCTGGTTGCGCTGGTCGGCGTGGTCGCGCTGATTCCCTATCTGGTGCTGCAACTGAAGGGGCTCGGCATCATTGTGGCGACCACCTCGTATGGCGCGATTTCCTCGACTTCGGCGGTCTGGATCGGCGCTGCGGTGGTGACGTGTTACGTGATCGTCTCCGGCGTGCGCGGCTCGGCGTGGAACTCGGTGGTGAAGGACACGCTGATTCTGGCGATCGTGCTGTTTCTCGGCATCTATCTGCCGATTCACTACTACGGCGGCCTCAGCGACATGTTCCGCACCATCGACGCCGCCAAACCCGGCTTCCTCACCTTCCCCGCCAAGGGCTCGAGCGTGGCCTGGTTCCAGTCCACTGTGCTGCTCACGGCACTCGGGTTTTTCATGTGGCCGCATACGTTCGGCTCCATCTTCACGGCGAGAGACGAGCGGATTTTCCGCCGCAACGCAATGATCCTGCCGCTCTATCAGCTGATCCTGCTGTTCGTGTTCTTCGTCGGTTTTGCGGCTGTGCTGAAGGTGCCTGGCCTGAAAGGCGGTGACATCGATCTGTCGCTGTTCAAGTTGTCGCTGCAGACTTTCGATCCGTGGTTCGTCGGCATCATCGGTGGCGCAGGCGTCCTGACGGCGCTGGTGCCCGGCTCGATGATCCTCAACACCGCCTCCACCCTGCTCGCCAACGACGTCTATCGCGGCGTGCTGAAGCGTGACGCCACCGACGCCACCGTCACGAGGCTCGCGCGCATACTCGTGCCGGTGGTGGCGCTGGTGGCCGTGGCGTTCACGCTGCGCGGCGGCGACACCATCGTCGCCTTGCTGCTGATGGGCTACAGCTTCGTCACGCAGCTGTTCCCGGCCATGGTGTGCAGTCTGGCGCCGCGTAACCGCGCCACCAAACAGGGCGCGTTCTGCGGCATTCTGGCCGGCGTGGCCGTGGTGGCCGTGACGACGCTCATGCATCTCAGCATGGGCCAGTTGTTTCCGTTCCTGCCCGATGCCGCCAAGGACGTGAATATCGGCTTCGTCGCGCTGGCCTTGAATATCATCGTGTTCGTGGTGGTGAGCGCCGTCACTCAACCGCGCTCGAGCGGGCAGCCGCATGCGCAGACGCACCTGCATTGAGACTGCCGTGGCGGGCGGAGTGGCGCTGGGTCGCTCCGCTTGCGGCTAATGGCTGTGCTTCGCGTACAACGTCGAATCCGCAAACCCCTCCGCGGCCAATACCTGTCCCACCAGGATCAGCGCGGTTCGTTCGATCTGGGTGGTCTGCACCTTGCCGACGATATCGGCCAGCGTCCCGGTGATTTTCTCCTCGTCCGGCCAGCTCGCGCGGTAGATCACCGCAATCGGGCAGTCGTCGCCGTAGTGCGGCCGCAGTTCATCGACGATCCGCGCCAGATGCCGCACGCCGAGATGAATCGCCATCGTCGCCCGATGACGCGCCAGGTCGCCTAGCTGCTCGCCTTGCGGCATGGACGTCCGCGTGGCGAAACGCGTGAGGATCAGCGTCTGCGAGACGTCCGGCAAGGTGAGTTCGCAACCGAGCGCCGCCGCGCTGGCCGCAGTCGCGGTCACGCCAGGAATGATTTCATAAGGAATCCCTAATTCTCGCAGACGGCGGATCTGCTCGCCAATCGCCCCGTACAGCGAGGGATCGCCGGAATGCACGCGCGCCACGTCATTGCCGCTGTCATGCGCTTCTTTCAGGAGTGCGATGATTTCGTCGAGATCGAGCTCGGCCGTATTCACGACCTTTGCGGCGGCGTGCCCGTCCAGTACCGCCGCCGGCACCAGCGAGCCGGCATACAGAATCACCGGGCAACTGCGCACGAGACGCTGCCCCTTCACGGTGATGAGCTCGGGGTCGCCTGGACCGGCGCCGATAAAAAACACTGTCATGCCAACTCCGTGATTCGATAATCGGATACCGCGTGCCGTTCGGGCGGTGCGTTACGCGTCATACAGTTGGTGTTGTCGCGACACATGTGGCCGCCGTCAAATAGTCAGTCAGGATAAGCCGGTCCGCAATGCGTCGAGCAAGTCGGCGGGGCGCGTGAACTCGCGCTCTGCTGCGGGTAAAGCCGGGCGCCGCAGCATGATGACCGGCAGGCCGCGCTCGCGTGCCACGGCCAGTTTCGCCTCGGTGGCCTCGCCGCCGCTGTTCTTGCTGATCACGACGTCGATACTGCTCCCGCTGAATAAGGCGCGTTCGCCCGCAGCGGTAAAAGGTCCGCGAGCATCGACGATGCGCGCCCGTGCGTTGCCCGGGTGAGCGTCGAGACACCGTACGGTCCAGTATTGATGCGCAGGGATTTCATCGAGATGTGCGAGCGCTTCGCGGCCGAGTGTGAAGAGCGGGCGCGAGAACGGTTCCAGTGCGAGGATAATTTCGTCCCAATTGTCGACCATGCGCCAGTCATCGCCCTCCTGCGGCTGCCACGCCGGACGGCGTAAGGCCCAGCAGGGGATGCGCGCCGCCTGGCTCGCGGCGCAGGCGTTTGCGCTGATCTGCGCGGCGTAAGGATGCGTGGCGTCGAGCAAGAGGCCGATACCTTCCTCGTCGAGGTAGCGCGCGAGTCCGTCAGCACCGCCGAAACCGCCGACGCGCACGGCGCAGGTTATGTCCAATGGCACTTTACCGAGCCCGGCGAGGCTGTAGACATGTTCGGGACCGAGTTGACGTGCAATCTGCAAGGCGTCGCCCGTGCCGCCGAGAAGGAGGATGCGGGTCATTGCTTCGTTATCCTGTCCAATTGCGCATCGCCATCGGACTTGGCGACTTCAAGCAACGTCACAGGCAGCGCCTGCCGCCACGTATCGAAGCCGCCCAGCGGCTGGGCCTCGGCTAGAGCAATGCGCGTCAGTGTGCCGCCGTGTTGCGCGCGCCATGCAGCAAGCGCCGCCTCGCCCTGCAGCGTGACCGCATTGGCCACCAGCCGGCCGCCGGGCCGCAGTTGCGCCCAACAGGCATCGAGCACGCCAGGCACGGTCACGCCGCCGCCGATAAAAATCGCATCGGGCGTAGCCAGGCCCTGCAGCGCCTCGGGCGCCCTCCCCGCCACCAGTTGCAAAGCCGGTACACCGAGCGCGTCGCGGTTGTGTTCGATGAACCGCTGGCGCTCGGCATGCGCCTCGATTGCGATGGCCCGACACGCGGGATGCGTGCGCATCCATTCGATTCCAATTGAACCGCTGCCCGCGCCGACATCCCACAGCAATTCGCCGGGCGACGGCGCCAGACGCGTCAGTGTGATGGCGCGCACGTCGCGCTTGGTCAACTGGCCGTCGTGGCGAAACGCGTCGTCAGGCAGACCCGGCGTGAGCGGCAGTCGCGGCGCGCCCTCGACCGCGCGGCACTCCAGCGCGACCAGGTTGAGCACCGCCACCGCTGCACCCGACCACGCGTCGGCCCGCCCGTCGAGACGACGTTCCCGTTCGCCACCGAGATGCTCCAGCACGACCATCCGGCTCGCGCCAAAGCCGCGCGACACCAGCAGTGCCGCCAATGCCGCGGGCGTCGTGCCGTCGGCACTCAGCACGAAGAGCCGCGCGCCGTCATACACATGGACATTCAAGGTGGCCAAAGGCCGCCCCACCAGCGACACCGCCGTCACCTCCTGCAACGGCCAGCCGAGCCGCGCCGCCGCCAGCGATAACGAGGACGGCGCCGGCAACACGCGCCACTCGTCCGCGCTCACCTGACGGGCAAGCGTCGCGCCCACGCCGAACAGCATCGGATCGCCGCTTGCCAGCACGCATACCGGCGTGTTTCGCTGAGCCAGCACGGGGGCGATGTCGAAGGGACGCGGCCACGCTTCGCGCCGCGCCGCGAGACGCGCGGGCAGCATCGCCAGATGCCGCTCGCCGCCAAAGACAATCGCCGCGTCGAGCAGCGCGCGCCTCGCGGCTCGTCCCAACCCGGCAAAGCCGTCATCGCCGATGCCCACCACCGTCAGCCATGCCGGCATGAACCCATCCTCATCTTTATCTTCATACGGTCGCTGCGGCGCGCCAATCAAGGCCGCAGCGTCGTTGTGCTGTTCGAAAAAAGGCATAATACCGTGTCCCGAGCGGCACGCGCCACGCCCTGCAGCGAGGATGCCTGCCACTCAGACCGTTCCTGCAAGCCTTCGTCAGGCGGGTGTACCGATACCGCAGCGTGTCCCCGTCAACGGGCGGCTCGGCTCGTCGCGCGACGCTAACCCGGTGCTCTCTTGAATCACGTTTCATCCTCCTCTGTCACGACCGTTGCTTCGCGCCCCTCGGCTTGCCCGGGCTTGCTGCGCATCGTCCCGGCGCTCGACGGCGGAATCTGCCGGGTCAAGCTGCCTGGCGGCGTGCTGCGCGCCGCTGCCGCGCACGCGCTTGCGCAGGCGGCACGGCGGCATGCGGCGGGCGTGATCGAGATCACGAACCGCGCGAATCTGCAGATACGGGGTGTGCTTGCTGGACACGAGGCGGCGCTAAGCGAGAACCTGATCGACGCGGGGCTCGGGCCTTCCATGAACGCGCCTGCTGAGGCCAGCGGCGGAGTGCGGCCGTCTGACCCAGCGCTTACCGTGTCTGGCGCAACGGCCGTATCCGCTATATCCGCAGCCTCTGCCGCAGACGACGTGCGTAATCTGATGATCAGCCCCACTGCGGGTCACGATCCGCAGGCGTTATTCGACACTCGCGCGCTCGCCGCGGAGATTCTCGCGCTTTTGCAGAACGAGCCGTGCTTCGCGGCGCTTGCGCCGAAATTCGCGCTGCTGCTGGACGGCGGCGAACGGCTGGCGATGCTCGAACACTCCCACGATGTCTGGATTGCCGCCATGCCCGCGCACGATGGCGTGCATTTCGCGTTCGGGCTGGCGGGATGTCCACCGGTGGCGCGCGCGGATGAACCGGAAGATAACGCCGCACCTGGCACACCCGCATTGGCCGCCGTGCTGCCCTCGCAAGTGCCCACCCTGGTAAATGCGCTGCTGCGCGCCTTCCTCGACCTGGCCGCCCCTGAGCACACGCGCATGCGTCATCTGCTCACGGTCCAATCCGCGCAAGCTGTCCTGCAACGCGCCCAGAGGTATCTGGATTTTCCCTTGTCGCACGACCCCGCGCTCGCCACGTGGCGTCGCGCTACCGCTGACGACTCGCTACGCTTCGGCGTCCATCCACAACGTGATGCAGAAACCTGCCACGTGGGCGGCCAGCCACCGCTCGGCCGTATGGACGCCGCGACACTTCACGCCTTGGCCAAACTCGCGGAAGACTCAGGCGACGCGACGTTACACATGACGCCATGGCAGAGCGTGTTGCTGCCGAACGTCCCCGTCAATGCGGCCGCGTCCGTCCTTGCACGCCTTGCGGCGCTCGGTTTGGTCTGCGATGCGACGCAACCGCTTGCCCGCCTGATCGCTTGCGCAGGCTCGACCGGTTGCGCGAAAAGCCATGCCGACACCAAAGCGGACGCGTTCCAACTCGCGCGTCTGCATGTGCCAGCGGCCCTCGGGCAGGTCCACCTGAGCGGTTGCCGACGCTCATGCGCGGCCGCGCATCGTGCGCCGTACACGCTGCTGGCAGTGGCGCCCGGCCGCTATGACCTTTACCGGCGCGACGATGAGGAGCCCGGCTTCGGCCGCTGCGTCGCACGCCATCTGACGATTGAACAGGCCGCCGCTGCACTCGCACGGTTGGCCCGGAGCCCCCTCGATGCTTGATTACATCCGCGACGGTCAGGAGATCTATCGCCAATCTTTCGCGACGATTCGCGCGGAGGCCGATCTGTCGCACGTCCCAGCCGACCTCGAAAAACTCGCCGTGCGCGTGATTCACGCCTGCGGCATGGTCGACGTGATCGACGACCTGCGTTTTTCCGCGAGCGCGGGCGCCACGGGCCGCGCTGCGCTCGCCAGCGGTGCGCCGATTCTGTGCGACGCGCGCATGGTCGCCGAGGGCATCACGCGCGCGCGTCTGCCGGCGCACAACGCGGTGATCTGCACGCTCGGCGAGCCGTCCGTGCCGGACCTCGCGCGCAAACTCGGCAATACCCGCTCGGCTGCCGCGCTCGAATTGTGGCGACCGCATCTCGCGGGCAGCGTCGTGGTGATCGGCAACGCGCCGACGGCACTGTTCCATCTGCTCGACATGCTCGACGCCGGCGCGCCCCGCCCCGCGCTGATTTTCGGCTTCCCGGTGGGCTTCGTCGGCGCGGCGGAATCGAAAGCACTGCTCGTTGAAGACAGCCGCGGTGTGCCTTATGTGAGTGTCATGGGACGGCGCGGCGGCAGCGCGATGGCCGCCGCGGCGGTCAATGCACTTGCTTCGGAGGCCGAATAAATGACCACGTACGAACGTTCTCGCGGACGTCTGTTCGGCATCGGCGTCGGCCCCGGCGACCCGGAACTGATCACGCTAAAGGCACTCCGCCTGCTGCAAGCCGCACCCGTGGTCGCGTATTTCGTCGCCAAGGGCAAGAAAGGCAACGCGTTTGGCATCGTCGAGGCGCATCTGGGCGACACGCAACAGCATTTGCCGCTGGTGTATCCGGTAACCACCGAAGCCCTGGAACCGCCGCTCTGCTATGAGACGATCATTGCCGACTTCTACGACACCGCAGCAGAAATCGTCGCGGCGCATCTGGATTCAGGCCGCGACGTTGCGGTGATTTGCGAAGGCGATCCGTTTTTCTACGGCTCGTACATGTACCTGCACGACCGGCTTGCAGCACGCTTCGAAGCCGAAGTCGTGCCCGGCGTGTGCTCGATGCTCGGCGGCGCGGCCATGCTTGGCGTGCCGCTGGTGTATCGCAACCAGAGCCTGTCTGTGCTGTCCGGCGTGTTGCCCGAAGCGGAATTGCGACGGCGTCTCGCCGATGCGGATGCGGCGGTCGTGATGAAACTCGGCCGCAACTTCGACAAGGTGCGGCGGGTGCTCGTTGAACTTGGACTGGCCGGGCGCGCCCTGTACATCGAGCGCGCGACGATGGCGAACCAGCGCATCGTGCCGCTCGCCGAGGTCGATCCCATGGCTTCGCCTTATTTTTCGCTGCTCGTCGTGCCGGGGGAAAAATGGCAAGGATGACGCCACCGGCTATCGTGATTCTAGGTATAGGAGCCCTAAACACCGCGCGGCGCGTGCAGGCCTGCTATCCGGGCGCACAGGTGCATGGATTGCAGGACCGCGTCGAGGCCGACGTGGCCTATGCCGATCTCGGCGCGCATCTGCGTGATCTGTATGCGCGCGGCACGCCGATCGTCGCGCTGTGCGCGGCGGGCATCGTGATCCGCTGCGTGGCGCCGCTGCTTGCCAACAAGGGCGTCGAACCGCCGGTGCTGGCGGTGGCCGAAGACGGCAGCGCCGTGGTGCCCTTGCTCGGCGGACTGGCGGGTGTCAACGTGATGGCGCGCGAAATCGCCACGGCGCTCGACGTCACGCCGGCCATCACCACGAGCGGCGAATTGCGCTTCGGCGCCTGCGTGCTCAATCCGCCGGACGGTTACGCGCTGGCGAGTCTCGCGCAAGGCAAGCGTTTCGTGTCGGACCTGCTGGCGGGAGAAAGCACCCGCGTCGAAGGCGAAGCGCCGTGGCTCGACGACGCGCAATTGCCACTGGCCAGCACGGCAAAGCTCGCGATTCGTGTGACGCCCAAACGCTGGGATGGCGGCACGGATGAACTGGTGATCCATCCGCGCAGCGTGGTCGCGGCCGTGAGTTCGAGCGGCGAAGATGTCGCAGAGCAGGTCCTTGCCGCGCTAAAAGCCCATGAACTGGCGCCGCTTGCGCTCGCGGCGCTGCTTGCGCCCGCGCAGCGGATGGGCGATCGCGCATTGCTCGACGCCGCCACGACGTTAGGCGTGCCGTTAAGATTTGCCTCCGTTGCGGCAGAGGGCCGGATAGATGCAGCGGATCTTCCGCAAGCCGCCTCAGCAAGTGCTGCCGCAAAACGCCTGCTTGACGCCACCATGCGCGCGACCTACGCGGCACTCCATGACGACACCGGGACGAACGTGGCTTTGGCCTTGAGCCGAACGCCCATCGACCCGAACACGTTAGGACAGGCACGCGGCCGTCTCACGGTCATCGGACTCGGCCCCGGCAGCGCCGAACTGATGGTGCCGGCGGCACGCACCGCCCTGACCGAGGCGACGGATATCCTCGGCTACGAGACCTACGTGAAGATGGCGGGACCCTTCCGCGCCGATCAGCAATTGCACTGCACCGACAACCGCGAGGAAATGCAGCGTGCGCGCCATGCGTTCGAGCTGGCCGGTGCGGGACGCGCGGTAGTGGTGGTGTCGTCGGGCGACCCCGGCGTGTTCGCGATGGCCGCCGCCGTGCTCGAAGCCCTCGACGCCAGCGACGATCCGCGTTGGCACGTAGTAGAACTGAACATCGTACCCGGCGTTTCGGCCGCCATGGCGACGGCCGCGCAGGCGGGTGCCCCGCTTGGCCACGATTTCTGCATGCTGTCGCTGTCGGATAACCTCAAGCCGTGGTCGATCATCGAAACGCGCTTGCGCCATGCCGCGCAAGCCGATCTGGTGATGGCGTTCTATAACCCGATCTCGCGGGCGCGGCCCTGGCAACTCGATAAGGCGCTCGATATCCTGCGCGAATATCGTGCGCCCGCGACGAAGGTGGTGCTGGGGCGCGATATCGGCAGACCGGGTTCATCGCTTAGGAGCACTACGCTTGGCGAATTGCGTTCGGCTGACGTGGATATGCGCACGATGGTGATCGTCGGATCGTCCACGACGCGGGCGTTTGCACGCGTCGGCGCGGGTGAATGGGTTTATACGCCGCGGTGGTATCCGCCGGCCGCGCACGACTGAGGCCGGCACAGAACCACGCAGGCGAGGCGATTCGGCCGCCTCGATCCACCGTAATTCAACCGGCCTGCGCTCCCCGCACAACCGCCCTCGCCGCGCGTCCCCGCGGCCAGAAATACCAGAGCGCGCCGAGAATCTGCAAGACCCCAAGTACCGCCCATGCGGTCAAATGCGCCGCGGCGGGATAATGCGCCCCATCTGCCGCCATCCGTGCCGGATACAGGCTCAGCAACGCGCCGACGCCCGTCTGGCACAAAAAGATCAACACGAACATCACCAGCGTCAGCGTGGTGTTGACGCGGCCGATCAGATGACTCGGGAAGTATTCGGCCAGCACGGCATAGCTGAGAATGCCCGAGCCGCCGAAGACGCCATATGCCGCCCACAACCATGCGGCGGGCACCGGCACGCGGGCCATGATGGCGCCCTGAACGCCGATGAACAGCAGCATGCCCACACCCGAAAACACCGACAAACTGATGCCATAGCGCTCCAGACGGCGCGCGATCGCACCGAACCCCACGCAGCCCGCCATCATCGCGAGCGCCACTACGGACACCAGCGACGCCGTGGCATGCGCGGAGAGGCCGATCACGTCACGCATATACGGCGCCATCCACAGCGATTGCATGCCGTAGAAGACCCCTTGCGCCATGCCGGACAGCGACGCGATTTTCCAGAACGTGGCGCTGCGCAGTATGTGGCCGACGCCGCGCAATTGCTCGACGAGTCCCGCTTGCCGGTGCGTGTTCGCCGCATCGGGCGCACCGAACCAGATCGCCGCCGAGGTCGCGACACTCGCCGCCGTCAGGCCGAAACAGACCACACGCCAGTCCGTAAAACTCAACAGCCAGTTCAGCGGCGAGCCCACCACGACGCCGCCGAAGCCGCCCACGGCCATCACCAGGCCGTTGAGCAGCGGCAAACGCTGAACCGGAAACCACTGCGCCAGTGCCTTGAACGCCCCGCCGAGACACACCGACACGCCAATGCCGATCAGAAGCCGCCCCAGCATCAGGGTTGCAAGGTTGTGCGCCATGCCGAATACGGCGGCGCCGGCGGCCGCGACCAGCAACAGGAGAGCGGCGACCCGGCGCGCGCCGAAATGATCGAGCAGCACCCCGGCTGGCAATTGCGCGCCCGCAAAACCGAGAAAATAAAGACTCGTCAGGACACCGAGATCCGCCGCCGACAAACCGATGTCACGCGCCATAAACGGCGCGAATTCGATATTGATGCCGCGAAAGACATATGAAATGAAATACCCGCAGGCAAACAGGACGAATACACGCAATCCTTTCGACATAGTGGGAAACCTGAGCACACGAATCGGGCATTCATTGTCCCTGGCGACGAAACTGAAAGCCAACGAAACGTTTTTGCCACTATTGTGAGTAGAATTTGACATCATGTTCAAACCGCTCCCTCCCCTGCAGGCGCTGCGCGCCCTCGAAGCCGCCTGCCGGCATCGCAGTTTCACGCGCGCCGCCGACGAACTGAACCTGACGCACAGCGCGATCAGCCATCACCTGCGCAATCTCGAAGACGCGCTAGGCACGCCGCTATTTCGCCGGGTGGGCGCGCGCATGATCCCCACCAGCGTCGGCGCGCGTCTGGCCGAGCGCGTGCGGGTCGGCCTCGCGGAGATCGAGGACGCCCTCACCGAGGCGCGGGCGGGCGACCGGGCCGGCACGGTGCGTCTGGAGGTGAGCGCGATGTCGGACCTCGCCGGCAACTGGCTGATCCGCCGGCTGAACGGCTTTGCGACCCAATACCCGCATATCGAACTGATGCTGCGGGTGCACGCCCAGATCGTGCCGCCCGACCCTTACACCGCGGATCTCGGCATCTGGCACAAGCCGGTCAATGAGCCGGGTTTCGTGTCCCACAAGCTGATCGACGATCAACTGATTGCGGTGGTCAGCCCGGCGCTGCTGGCGCGGATTCCGAACTTCCGGGTGGCCGACACCCGCAAACTGCCGATGCTGCGCTTCGCCCATCGCTCCTGGCGCGACTGGCTCGAAGCGGCCGGCCTGCCCCTGCACGAGCCCACTTTCGGCCCGATCTTCGACAATCCGGACTCCTTGCTGCAGGCCGCCATCGCCGGCCAGGGCGCCGTGACGGCGCGGCGCCTGCTGGTGCGCGATGCAATCGAACAAGGCGCGCTGGTGCAGATCGGCACGGTGTGCGTGCCGGCCTCGCTCGAATATTTTGTCAGCTGGCGCGAGCATCATCCGCGCGAGCCCGAGATTCTGGCGTTTTATGAGTGGATGCGCGAGCAGCTTGCCAGTTGAGTTTTGCGCGGCGGCGCCGTCGAATGACGCTCACAGTGGGTTTTATGATTAAGGCGGATACCAGATTCAGGCTGAAGCGGTCGGGTTATCGGCGCTTCGCAAACGGCGATTTTTATAAAAACAATTGATCCGCCATATCGGCGCAGGCCAATAAGGCATTAAATTTTTCCCTCACCAAGTCGTTAATAACAGCTATCCGCTCATTCCTTCGCTACTAAAACCAATGAACGAAGATATCGTGGAATCACCCGTCGGGGCAGCGCCGGCCGCGCTTACCCTCGATACCGTACCGGTCGGCACGCCGCTCGACTGGCCTGTCGTCGATAGCGACGGAACCTTGCTGTTCGATGCCGGCGCGATTCTGGCGGGCGTCGAGGAACGCAAGTTTCTGTTCGACAACTTCCGTCCGCATCGCGGTGGCGCACCCGATCTGCCCGGCTCGGCCGCTGCCGGCGCGGCCGCCAAGCCCGACCCGTCGGAGCCGCTCTCCGTCAAAGAGATGCACCTGACGATCGGGGCGCTGGTGGGTGTGCGTCAGCAGATCGGCAGTGCCGCGCCCATGCATCCGTGCCGCATCATTGGCTTCGCGCCCAATGAGACGCTCTTCACCACGCCGCCGCTGTTCGAGGGCAAGCCCTTGCAGCTTGGGGTCGGCGAGAACGTGGAGATCGTTGCAATCGCCAGTCACGCGGTGTTCCGCTTCGTCTGCACGGTCGAGGCGGTCTGTCAGTTGCCCTTCGACTATGTCGTTCTGTCGAAACCGGGCGTGATCCGTCGTCTGCGCGAGCGCAAATCGATCCGGGTGCGCGCGCGGCTCGCCGTGCGTTACGGCATCGGCGAGACCGGCGAGTCGTATGAAGGGCTGGGTCTCGCGAAAGGCGTGAGCGCGCTCGGCATGTCCCTCACCGCTTCGTGGGTGCTTGGCCAGGTGGGCGACCGTCTGCGCGTCGCGTTCCGTCTCAAGTCCAAAGACCTCGACACGCTCGTCGAAACCAGCGCCGTGATCCGCAACGTGCAAAAAGGCTTGCCCGGCGAGCCCGCTGTGCATGGGATCGAGTTCGACCGGCTCGACACGGCCCAGCAGATGGCAATGAAAGTGTTCGTCTTCGACCGGCAGGACGACGTGCTGTATTGGACCAACGGCGGCAAGTAGAACGATTTGCTCGAGACAAGAGCGGCACGCCCGAGTACGAGTTGAAACGCGCGCCGCTCAATCGATCAATTCTTCCGGCGTGACATACGTCGCGCCCCAGGCCTTCGCAAGCTGTTCGCAGCGTTCTAGCCGGATCGCGCCCTGCTCGAAATCCACGAACACCACCTGATCGACATCGGCCGGCCGCGCGGGCATGTCGCCGCTGCGGCCGTCGGTCAGTATCCAAAGCCAGCGTTGTTGCAGAGGCTTGCGGCGTGCGGCGCGCTCCAGCAATTGCGTGGCCTCGCGCACGCCTGCGGCGAATGGCGTGCCGCCACCGCCGCCAACCGGCTGCAGCCAACGTTCGTTCCACCAGCGCGGCACCGCAGGACCGAAACGCACCTGTGCTCCTGTGCCGCCAAAGCACACCAGCGCCGCATCGGCACGCGCCTTGCCCGCGTGATCGAGCAGCGCAACCAGCAGCCCTTTGGCAAGCGCCAGCTGCTGCGCCGTCAACATAGACCCGGAGCAATCTAGCAGGAAGCAATGCAGCACGCCGCCGCGCGGCGCGGTCGGCACGAAGCGCAGATGTTTTGCTTGCAGATGCGCCTCGCGCTTCGCGGCGAGAGTCTGCGGCCAGGCGATGCGCCGGCTCGGCCCCTGCGCCTGATCGTGAGCCCATGTCCCCTGCGCGCCTTTGCGCCATCGAAAACCGCTGCGTAAGCCAGCGGCGGCACCGTCCCGATGGCTCAGCGTTTTTTTGCGGTGAGCGGGATCACGCCTTTGACGGCAGTGATACCGGTTGGCTCGGGCGGCAGGTAGCCCCACTCGCTTTCCTGGTTTGTGGCGGCGGCATTTGCTGCATCAGCCTCGTTCGACGACGCAGCGCCTTCTTCGCCGCGCTCGGGCGAGCGCTGCTGCTGTGAAGGTGCATTGCCGATATGCCGCCTATGATACAAAACTGCTTCGGATACCTGATCGACATGCCCGGTGGTCACCTTGGCGGCCTGTTCGAGCGCGGCCAGCGCGCGCGCGGCGCGCAACATCACCAGATCGGCGCGCAGGCCGTCGACAGCAGCCGCAATGCACAGCGCGCTGACATGCGCATGCACGGCGTCATCGAAACCGAGTCCCGGCAGCGCGGCCCGCGCGGCGCGAATCCGCTGCACCTGTGCCGCCTGCTGCGGTGCGTAAGCGGCGCGAAACGCCGGTGGATCGAGATCGAAGCTGAGTCTCGCCTTGACGATCTGCTGCCGCACCGCCGGATCGAAACAGTTTTCCAGTTCGACCATCAGGCCGAAGCGGTCGATCAATTGCGGCCGCAACTCGCCTTCCTCGGGATTCATCGTGCCGATCAGCACGAAACTTGCCTCATGGCTATGCGAAATGCCGTCGCGCTCGACGGTGTTCACGCCGCTCGCGGCCGCATCGAGCAAGGCATCGACCAGCGCGTCGGGCAACAGGTTGACCTCGTCGACATACAGCACGCCACGATGTGCCTTCGCCAGCAAGCCCGGCGAAAAGCGCACGGCGCCGTCACGCAGCGCGCTTTCGATATCGAGCGTGCCGATCAGCCGGTCCTCGCTCGCGCCGAGCGGCAAGGTGATCAGTTGCCCTTCGGGCAGCAGTTCGGCGAGCGCGCGCGCGGCGGTCGATTTGGCGGTGCCGCGCGGACCGCTCACCAGCACGCCGCCGAGACCCGGATCGATCGCGGCCAGCAGCAGGGCCTGTTGCAGCGGCGCTTGCCCGACCAGCGCGGTGAATGGAAAGGCGGCTCTGGTGGACGGATCGCGCGGTTCGCTCGCTGCATTCATGGTCGGGTTCCTTCGATGAATTGCTCGCTCGCGAGCAGATGCTGTTCTACTTGCGCACGATAGTCGCCCGGCGCCTGCCACAAGCCGCGCCGCATCGCTTCGAGAAGCCGTTCGCACACCGAATGAAGTGCGTGCGGATTGTGTTGCTGCATGAATTCGCGGGTATTGGCGTCGTTCAGATATGCTTCGGTTACCAAAGCATATTGATGATCGGCAATCACGCGCGCCGTCGCATCGTAGCCGTAGAGATAATCGACGGTCGCCGCGATTTCCGCCGCGCCTTTGTAGCCGTGACGCTTCACGCCGTCGAGCCACTTCGGGTTGACGACGCGCGAGTGGATGACGCTGGCGATTTCCTCGCGCAGCGTGCGTACACGTGGCGCATCTGGATTGCTATGGTCCGCGTGATACACGTGCGGCTGATTGCCGGCCAGATGCCGCACGGCGGCGACCATGCCGCCCTGGAACTGGTAGTAGTCGTTCGAATCGAGCACGTCGTGCTCGCGGTTGTCCTGGTTTTGTAGCACCACGTCCATGGCCGCGAGACGCGTGCCGAATGCCTGATGCGCTGCTTCGCCGCCACTTTTCTGCGTGTAAGCGTAACCGCCCCATGCCTGGTAGGCATTCGCCAGATCGGCGTCGGTCTGCCATTGCTGGGTGTCGATGATCTCCTGCAAGCCCGCGCCATACGCGCCTGGCCTCGCGCTGAAGACGCGCCAGCCGGCGCGCCGGCGCGCCTCGGCGGCGTCCATGCCGCGCGCGACGAGGGCGTCGCGTTCGCGCAGCACACGCGCGCGAATCGGATTGATGTCCTCGGGTTCGTCGAGTTCGGCGACCGCTTGCACGGCAGCATCGAACAGGTGCATCACGTTGGCGAAGGCGTCGCGGAAGAAACCGGAGACGCGCAAGGTGACGTCGATACGCGGCCGGTCAAAGACCTCCATGGGCATGATCTCGAAGTCGGTCACGCGATGGCTGCCGGGCGCCCACCTGGGCCGTACTCCGAGCAAGGCCATCGCCTGGGCGATGTCGTCGCCCCCGGTGCGCATGGTCGCGGTACCCCACACGGACAGGCCGATTGCGCGTGGATAATCGCCATGCTCCTGCAGATGACGCTCAAGCAGATGTTGCGCCGACTTCAGTCCGAGCGACCAGGCAGCCTGAGTGGGAACGGCGCGCGTGTCGACCGAATAGAAATTGCGGCCGGTGGGCAGCACGTCGGGCCGTCCGCGCGAAGGCGAGCCGCTTGGACCTGCCGGCACGAAACGGCCTTCCAGTCCACGTCTGAGGTGGCGCATTTCTTCCGCACCGCAGGCATCGAGACGCGGCAGGATGTCAGTGCGCAGGCGTTCGAGCACGAGTTCGGTTTGCGGCAATGCGCCTTGAAGGGGGAGTGTGACGTGGGGATTGCCATCACGCTCGCATATCGCGCCCAGCATCTCGGCGGCGAGTAATTCCAGCCGCTCGCGCGTGTCGCCGTTATGCCGCCAGGGGGCGGCGCTGATCTGTTGCAACACTGCCGGTCGTGGACCGTCCCACACCGCCGCCCAATCTGCCGACAGCGGATCGAACAGGTGATCCAGCTTTAGATCGCGCGCCAGGGCATCGACCAGTCCCGCCTTGGCGCCGCGTCCATCGCCCACCGGAAAGCGTCCCAGCGCCAGCAAGGTATCGCGTCGCTGCATGCCCTCGGGAGAGCGGCCAAAGGTATGCAAGCCGTCGCGGATCTGCGCTTCCTTCAGTTCGCACAGCCAGGCATCCACGCGGGTGAGCAGCGCGTCTTCGGCATCCTGCCCGTCCGGCTCTTGTAGACTTAATTCGTCATGCAGACGATGTTCGACGATGGTCGCAAGAATAGTGCGCCGCAGCAGCTTCGAGCGGCGCGGGTCGACCATCAATGCTTCGTAATACTCATCAACCTGGCGTTCGAGATCCTGCAACGGTCCATAGCTTTCGGCCCGGGTGAGTGGCGGCATCAGATGATCGATGATCACGGCCTGGGCGCGCCGCTTCGCCTGGCTGCCCTCGCCCGGATCGTTGACGATGAACGGGTACAGATGCGGCAGCGGCCCGAGGATCAGATCGGGCCAGCACGCATTGCTCAATGCGACGCTCTTGCCGGGCAGCCATTCGAGGTTGCCATGCTTGCCGACGTGCAGCACCGCATCGATTCCGAACGAATCCCGCAGCCAGAAATAGAACGCCAGATAGGCATGCGGCGGCACCAGATCCGCATCGTGATAGCTGGCGTAATCGCCCTGCTCGCGCGAACGCGACGGCTGGATGCCGACAAACACGTGGCCGCAGCGCCAGCCCGAAATCATGAAGCGGCCGCGCCTTAAGGTCGGGTCCTGTTCGGGGGGACCCCAGCGTGCATTCAGGGCATCTCTGGCTTCTGCGGGCAGGTGTGCGAAATGCGCGAGGTAATCGTCGAGCGCGAAGCTCTGCAAGGCGGGTCGCAGATCGCGCACCACCGGATCGTTGGTCACGCCCTCGGTCAGCTTGCGCAGCAAGGCGTCGCCATCCGCGGGTAGCTCGGCCAGGCGATAGCCTTCGGCCGCCAGCATTTCAAGAATCCCCACCACCGACGCCGGCGTATCGAGCCCCACGCCATTACCGATGCGCCCTTCGCTCATCGGATAGTTGGCAAGGATCAGGGCGACTTTTTTGTCCGCGTTGGCAAGGGTGCGCAGGCGGCACCAGCGGCGGCTCAGTTCCGCGAGAAAGCCGACCCGCTCGTGATCGGGCTGATACCGCACCACGTCCACTTCGGTGTGCGGACAACGGTACGCCAGTCCCTTGAAGCTGATCGCGCGCGTGATGATGCGGCCGTCCACCTCGGGCAGCGCGATATGCATGGCGATATCGCGCGAATTGAGGCCTTGATTGTCCTTCAGCCAGTCCGCGCGATTGCCGCCGCTCAGGATCACCTGTAGCACCGGGGCGTCGCCGGCGAGCGCAAGCGGCTCGGGGTCGTCGATCGCACTCGCTGCGAACGCCGTCGTGTTCAGCACCAGGGCGACGTCATGTTGCGCGCACAGCTGTTGCAGGACCTGGCGGCTCATGGCGTCTTTGAGCGAGGTCAGCGCAATCGGCAAGGGATTCAGGCCCTGTGCTTCCAGCGCTTCGATCAGCGCATCAAACACGGCCGTATTGGCGGCCTGCAGATGCGCCTTGTAAAACAGGATCGCCACCACCGGCGCGTCGCGATGCCAGCGCGCCTGCCAGTCCGCGATAGTCGGCGTCTCGTGCTCCGGATGATAAAGCGTCGCCGCCGGCAACACGCGCGGCGCGGCGGGCTCGCGTCCCCAATCCAACGAGCGGTAAGCGATGCAACGCAAAAAAGCCTCGGCATTTTGCGCACCGCCTTCACGCAGATAACGCCACAACTGATGGCAAAGCGCGGCATCGGCCGTGCTGCGCGCGAGCAGGTTCGGATCTTCCTGCAAGTCGCCGGAGAACATGGCCAGCAGTTGCTGCTTGCGTGCGGCCAGCGCCACCACCTGCTCGATGCCGTAAGGCCAATACGCCTCGCCGCCCAGATGATCCACCACCACGACGCGCGCATGCTGCAGCACGTCCTCGACGTAGAAATCCACCGAAGCCGGTTGCCGCAGGTAAGTGACATTCGCAAGGCGCACGCTCGGAAAACCGGCTCCAAGACGCGGCACGACACTCGCGAGCAACGACAGCGTCGTGTCGGCCGAACTGAGCACCACGATCTCGGCGGGCCGCTGATCGATGCGGATGACGCCCTGGGTATCGTCGACGAAACCGCCCGGCGTGGTGCGCAGCAGATGCATGGCCGCTTACGCCTGCTGTGCGTGTTGCGCTGGTTGCGCCGGTTGCATTTCAGCCTTCAACGCGGCATCGAATGCGCTTTGCAGCGCGGCCTGGTCGAGGTCTTCGCCAATCAGCACGAAGCGGCTCTGCTGCGGTTCGCCGCTTTTTTCGCTGGTCTTTTCACTTGCCTGCCAGCGACGGTCGAAATAGCTGTCGAAGCGACGCCCCACGCCCTGAATCACCAGACGCATCGGCGCGCCGGGTAAGGCAGCAAACCCCTTGACGCGATAGATCGTGTGGTTTTCCACGAGGCTTTGCAGCGCCGCGATCACGGCCTCGCGCGACGGGGCTTCGGCCTTGACTACCACCGAATCGAACTCGTCGTGATGATGGTCGGCGTCTTCCGCGGAGCCGTGATGATCGTGACGCAGATGGATGGTGGCTTCCGATTCCGCTTCGAGGCCGAGCAAGGTGTGCAGGTCCAGTTGCCCCATCTGCGCGCGCACCACCTTTACCTGCGGCGCAATCTCTGCGCGGATCGACGCTTCAACTGCGGCTTGCTGCGCCTCGTCGAGCAGATCCGTCTTGTTGAGAATCACCAGATCCGCCGCGGACAACTGATCTTCGAACAGCTCATGCAGCGGCGATTCGTGATCGAGATTCGCGTCGGCCTTGCGCTGCGCGTCCACCGCTACCGGATTGTCGGCGAACTGGCCGCTCGCGGCGGCCGGCCCATCGACCACCGTGATCACCGCATCCACGGTGAAGCTGTTCTTGACGGCCGGCCAGTTGAAGGCCTGCACCAGCGGCTTGGGCAATGCGAGGCCGGAGGTTTCGATCAGCACGTGATCGATCTGCTCGCGCCGTTCCACCAGCTTTTCCATCACCGGAAAAAATTCTTCCTGCACGGTGCAGCACAGGCAGCCATTGGCGAGTTCGTACAACTGGCCTTCGGTCTCGTTGCCGTTTTCATCGCAGCCGATGCCGCAGCCCTTGAGGATCTCGCCGTCAATGCCAAGTTCGCCGAATTCGTTGACGATCACCGCAATCCGTTTGCCGCCTGCGTGCTGAAGAATGTGCCGCAGCAGCGTGGTTTTGCCGCTGCCGAGGAAACCGGTCACCACGGTGACGGGGATTTTGCGCATGGGGTTCTGCATGGTTAATCCGTCCAGAGAGATTGCCGATAGTGTGCCAATTGAGTGCCGATGAGTGCCGACTCGCAGGCGCGGGAATTGAACAGACGAAACGCGGGGACGGTATTCGGGCGCTGCAGCAGTAAAGAAGCGCAGCAATGAAGTCGGGGACGACACGCCGCATCCCCGCGGCGCCAACCCTCTTCCCTGGCCGGTATCCGGGCTGGCGAAAGCGCCGCTTCCCCTTCCCAGACGAGTGTTTTCTCGCCCAGTGGTTGCATGCCTGCGCGACCTTGCGCGCAGACACTGAAGCCGGCTCTGCACCGCTTGCGCGATGCCTTCGCTTACCGTTGCGGGGGCAGCACAGGTTAGTCCGGTCTCGTGAAAGTGGACGCCCTGTTTCCCGTTTAACTGCGCGCGCAGGAACGCGCACGCGAGCACCAAAGTGGCTGGGAGTTTAGGCCCGCGAGCCCGGCGCGTCAAGGAAACGCGGCCTGCGCGGCGCGCGCGGCTTGTGCTATCGTATGCGCGCATTTGGCGCCGGCACCCGGTCGCGCGGGTGCAGTCGAACCGCAAGCAGGATGCGTAACAGGAGCACCGTATGAGCCAAACCATGAGCCAGGTGGCCTCGCTTGACGTCGGGATCGGTTGCAGGCGGCACGTTTCGGCTGAGCAGATTGCGGCTGCGGTTGGACAGGCGCTCGGCGCCGTTTCGTTCGAAGCCATTCGTTGCATCGCGACCATCGAATCCAAAGCGGATGAACCCGGTCTGCGCGAATTTTGTGCGCGACATGGGCTGCCTTTGCTGGCTTTCAGCCGCGAGGAAATTGCCGCTTTATCCGTGCCGTTGCCCATGCCGTCCGCTGCTGCGCGCAAACATCTGGGCATAGACGGCGTGTGCGAACCCTGTGCGTTGCTTGCCGCGCCTCATGGCCGCCTGATCGTGCGGAAGATGGTGCTCGACGGCGTAACGGTTGCGGTCGCAGCGAATGCAGCGGATGCGCGCGATGCAGGCTCAACACCCCAAACTTTAGAACCCAGCCAACAGGACCTTCCATGAAAACCGACACCGAATCGCATCAGCGCATGACCCAGCGGCGTCGCGAAGGCCACGAAAAAAAGCAGGCCGAAGCGAACCTCGAAAAGGGTCTGCTGATCGTCAATACCGGTACCGGGAAGGGTAAAACCACGGCGGCGTTCGGCATGGCCGTGCGCGTGCTCGGGCATGGCATGCGCCTCGGCGTCGTCCAGTTCATCAAAGGGGCGCTGCACACCTCGGAGCGCGATTTCCTCGGCAAGATCGCCCAATGCGATTTCGTGACGATGGGCGACGGCTACACGTGGAATACCCAAAACCGGGATGCCGACATCGCAACCGCGCGTAAAGGCTGGGACGAAGCACGCCGGATGATCGAAAGCGGCGAGTATCAAATGGTGATTCTCGATGAGCTGAACACCGTGCTGAAATACGAATACCTGCCGCTCGACGAAGTGCTGGCCGTCGTCAACGCGCGCCCCGAGATGCTGCATGTGGTGATCACCGGCCGCCACGCGCCCGAGGCGCTGATTGAAGCAGCCGATCTGGTGACGGAAATGCGCGCCGTCAAGCATCCGTACCGCGAGCAGCACGTCAAGGCGCAGCGCGGCGTGGAATTCTGAGCCATGCCGTCCTGTCCCGCCCTGTTCATCAGCGCGCCGGCTTCCGGTCAGGGCAAGACCACGATCACCGCCGGCCTCGCCCGTTACCATCGGCGCCAGGGGCGGCGCGTGCGTGTCTTCAAGACCGGCCCGGATTTTCTCGACCCGATGATCCTCGCCCACGCCAGCGGCGCGCCGGTGCTCTCGCTCGACCTGTGGATGGTGGGCGAAGAGGCGTGTCGTGAATTGCTGGCACAGGCCGCCGCCGAGGCCGACCTGATCCTGATCGAAGGCGTGATGGGACTCTACGACGGCACGCCGAGCAGTGCCGATCTCGCCACCACGTTCGGCGTGCCCGTTGTCACGGTGATCTCGGCCAAGGCGATGGCGCAGACATTCGCCGCGCTCGCGTTCGGGCTTGCGCGCTTTCGGCCAGAGGTGCCCTTTTACGGCGTGTTCGCCAACCGCGTCGGCTCGACGCGTCACGCGCAAATGCTGCAGGCGGCGCTGCCGGACGACTTATGCTGGATGGGATATATTGCCGGCGACGCAGCGATCGAATTGCCCGAGCGGCATCTCGGTCTGCATCAGGCAGGGGAAGTGGACGATCTCGATGCGCGGCTCGAGCGTGCCGCGGACGTGCTCGCGCAAACGCCGCTTGCCTTGTTGCCGCCTGCCGTGGATTTCCGTGCGCCGTCGTTGTCTGAACGCAATGAATTACCGCGTCTGCTGGATGGAAAACACATCGCTATTGCCCGCGACGCGGCCTTTTCGTTTATCTATCCGGCCAACCTCACGCTGCTCGAAGCCCTTGGCGCCAAAGTCAGTCACTTCTCGCCGCTGGCCGACGAGCCCGTGCCGGAAGGCGTCCATGCCGTTTATCTGCCCGGCGGCTATCCGGAACTGCATGCGGCGACGCTCGCTCATAGCGCGCTGAGCGCCCATACGATACGCGCGCATGTCGCGGCTGGAAAACCTGTCGTCGCCGAATGCGGCGGCATGCTCTATCTGCTAGAGCAACTCACCGACACCCACGGCGCGACCACGCCGATGCTCGGCCTGCTGCCCGGCCATGCCACCATGCAGACGCGCTTCGCCGCACTCGGCATGCAGCAGCTCGACGGCATCCACGGCACCATGACCGGTCATACGTTTCACTACTCGAAGCTGACGACGCCGCTCACACCCGAGCGCACGGCCATCCGCGCGCAAGGCGGCGCGGCAGGCGAAGCCGTGTTCCGTGCCGGCCCGATCGTCGCCACCTATATGCATGCCTACTGGCCTTCCAACCCGGCCTTCGCGGCCGCCCTGTTCAATGGCGCAGCGTTTTAACGATTCCGACCGCGAGGCCGTCTACCGCGCCATTCATGAGCGGCGCGACATGCGCCACTTCCTGCCCGACCCTGTAGACCCGGCCGTGCTCACGCGCCTGCTCGACGCGGCACATCATGCGCCGAGCGTCGGTTTCATGCAGCCGTGGCGGATCGCGCGCATCACCGATCCGGCGTTACGGCTCGCCTTGCATGCAACCGTGGAGCGCGAACGGCTTGCCACCGCCGACGCACTCGGCAAGCGGCGCGATGAGTTCATGAAGCTCAAGGTGGAGGGCATGCTGGAGTGCGGCGAACTGCTGGTGATGGCGCTGATGGATGGCCGCGAAAAGCATATCTTCGGACGCCGAACTTTACCGGAGATGGATCTCGCCTCCGTCGCCTGCGCGATCCAGAACATGTGGCTCGCGGCGCGCGCCGAGGGCCTGGGCATGGGCTGGGTGTCGCTGTTCGAGGTCGACGCCGTGCGCGCCCTGCTGCATATGCCAGCAGGTGCGCGGCCGGTGGCGATTCTTTGTCTCGGTCACGTCGACGCGTTTTACGCCGAACCCATGCTGGAAACCGAACGCTGGGCCAGCCGTCTGCCGCTAGCCGACTGCGTGTTTGAAAACCGCTGGCCCGAGGGCGATCTCAAGCCCGAATAACGCAGTGCGGCCCAGCACGGAGCCTGCCAAGGTTTAACAGCTCAGCGCTGCACCGGCTTGACCGACACGACCTGCGGCCCGCCACCCGTCGCGTCGGCGCGCAGTTTCACCCGCCAGTCGGGATGGTCCGCGAAAGGGAATTGCGCCAGCGCGCTTTTCACCAGATACGGAATCGCGTGCAGGGGATCGGCGTCGTGATCCTGGCTCGCGGCGCTTACCTTGTAGACTTCGCGGCCGTTGGTCTGCTCGAAGAATCGCAGCGTCAACGAATGCCGGTACGAACGACCGCCGAAGAGCGAAAACGACGCCTCGCCCGAATCGCCGCATCCGGTCTGCGCGCAGTCGGACGATGAGCCCACACCCACTGCCGCCGGCCGCGTATCATAGGCAATCGAAAGCAGATAATGCGCGTGCTGCTGGGCGACGTCGGCGAATCCGTACTTACCCAGTTCAGTCCGAATCAATGTTTCGTATTCCGTATGATCCGGGCTGCCGTCCTGCAAGGGCGAACGCGCCAGCGCGTAACTGTGCTCGCCCTCCATCGGCGTGGCCGCAGGCGACGCCCGCACGTCGGCGCTCACGCCGGCACATCCTGTCAGGCTTACGGTCAGGCTTGCTGCGATCAGCGCAGCGAATATCAGCGTAGCTCGCATCGTTTTCTCGCTTATAAGGATTGCAGAATATCCATCACAGTTGCTCGAGTTGTGTCTCGTCGAGGGCCGGCAAAAGCACGGTAAACGCGGTGCCTTTGCCCGGCGCACTGACGACCTGCACCTCGCCGCCATGCCGCATGACGACGGTTTTGACGAAGGCCATGCCGAGGCCCGCGCCGCCGGTCTCCGGCTGTTCGTTCTCGTGAAAACGCCGGAAACGCTGAAACAGCCGGCTCTGCTGCTCCAGCGGAATGCCATAGCCCTGGTCTCGAATCGTGCATTGCACGCGCGCCGGCAGCCCCTGCGCCAGCCCGACCGTGCAGACGATGCGCGTCTCGGGCGGGCTATATTTGACCGCGTTGTTCATGATGTTGACGAGCGCCCGCGTCATCAGCGAGCGATCGGCGCAGATCCAGCAGGCGGCGTCGTTTTCGGCTGCGGTCTCCATCTGGATCTGCTTGGCGTGAGCCTGCGGCCAGACCTCGTCGCTGGCGTCGATGGTCAGCTCACTCAGGTCGAGCGCTTCGAGCACATAGGCCTGCGATTCCGCGCGCGCCAGTTGCACGAAATCGTCGGCGAGCGTGAGCGCGCGCCGCGAGTAGCGCGCGATGCGTTCGAGCAACTCATGTACATGGTCCGACTCGACGCGCGCCCGTTCGATCTCCACCAGCGCCAGAATCGAGGCCTGCGGCGAGCGCATGTCGTGCGACAACAGCCGCAAGGCGTCCTCGCGTTGCCGCTCGGCGGCGTGCAGCGCGCTGACGTCGACGAGGCCCGCGATCCAGCCGGTCACCTCGCCTTCCTCGTTAGTGCAGACGGCATAGCGCAACAGATGATCGCGCTCGGCGAGGTCGCGCACTTCGATGCCTTGCGCCATCAGGTCCGCGAATTCGAGCCGGGTCGGATCGAGAATGGCCGGCCAGTGGCTGCGCGCCCGCCCGTCGCGCTCCGCATCGCGCTGCGTATCGGCCTCGCCGCCGGCGTCGATCGTCTTCACGAAGGCCAGACCGCCTAACACGTCACGCATTAACCGGCCTTGCGGCGCGAGCGCGCCGAGCCGCGCGAAATGCGCGGTCGCCGCGTGGTTGGCGATCAGCACGACGCCACGCACGTCGCTCACCAGAATCGGCTCGGGGACGCTATCGAGGCTATCCCACACGAAACGCTTCATGTCCTGCACGCGCTGGGCGGCCTGAGCCATCAGCGCCATATGCTGTTCCAGCACGTCGCCGCCGAACTCGCGGCGGCGTGGCGGCGTTTCCGGCAGCAGATGCGGTTCGTCGGCGAGGCGCTGCAGTTCCTGGCGCAGATACGCCATGGTCATTTCGAGGCGCCGCCAGTTCCACACCGGATACACCACGATCAGCCCGACCACGGCGGGCGCCGGCGACATCCACAGCCGCGCACCGTAAAGCAAGGCGGCGCTGCCGCCCGTGACGAGCACGCCTAGCCCGACCGTCAGCAGCAACGAACGGCGCGGCGACAGCACGAGAAAGCCCGCCAGCAGCGCGACCAGCGGCACCAGCGAAACGAGCACCAGGGGCGCGGCGGCGACCGGGTCGATGGCGCGGCCGGTCAACAGCGTATCCAGCAGGTTGGCGTGGATGTAGACGCCCGGCAGCGGACCCAGCTCGCCCGAGACCGGCGTCGCAAAGCGGTCGTAAAGACCCGACGCCGTCACGCCGATCAGCACGAGGCGGCCACGCAACCGCTCGGGCGGCACCTCGCCCGCCACGACGCTGGCGAACGACACATGCGCGTAGCTCGCGGCATTGCGGTTGAACGGAATCAGAAAGCGCGCCTCGTCGAGTTTCTCCAGCGTGCGGTCGCGCTCACCGGCGAGGCCGGCGATGGCTGGAGTCGGCTCAATCGCGCCGCTGCGGATCGCCCGCCAGACCGGCACCATCAGTTGCGGCCAGCGCGAATGGGCATCGCCTTCGAACAGGGCGACGCTGCGCACGATGCCGTCGCCGTCGACTTCCAGGTTGATGTGGCCGAGCCCGGCCGCCGCGGCCGCGAGCGGCGCCACCGGCTTCACGACGACCCGCGCGCCGTCGTGGTCCGCGGCACTCAGCAGCACCGGCAGATAGGTCGGACTCAGGGCGATGGCGCGGGCCAGTTGCGCGTCATCCGCGGCGGCCTCGGTGAACAGCACGTCGTAGATGACCGCAGCGGGTTGCGCCCTGGCCAGTTGCGTCAACAGATTCGCATGCACGCTGCGCGGCCAGGGCCAGTGGCCGAGCCGCTCGATGCTGGCGTTGTCGATTTCGACCACCACGATATCGGCGAGCGCAGGCTGCGCGTGCAGCGCGAGAAAACGGTCATAGACCAGATGATCGATGCCCGCCGTCCAGCGGCCGAGCGCGCTCAGCAGGATGACCGCGACACCGAGACAGCCGAGCGCGCCCCATTCGAACAGGAAGCGCCGGCCAGCCGGCCGGCCTAGTCGTGCACGCGGATCAAGGCTCATGCGTGGAGGTTAGCGTCCTAACGGGCAAGCGTGAACGACCGGACGGCACTGCCCTTCTCGTAGAACCGGCCGTTTTCGAACTGCTCGGCAATTACCGTCCAATAATAAACGCCGCGCGGCAGATCCGTCACCACGATCTCGCCGGCCGGCAGATCCGGTCGATCCACAATTGGCTTGCGCAGATCGGCCGTCGCGGCGAGCACGAAGCGAAAGCGCGTCTCCACGCCCGGGCGGCTCGCGAACCAGCGGAACGTGTAGTCGCGCGTGCCGGGGCGCGGCGTCGCCGAGGCAGACAGGCCCAATTGGCGCCGCTCGAAGCTATAGGTCTGCGGCAGACCTTCGAGACCGTTGCGAGCGATGGCCGAGATGCGCACGAAGTAGGTGCCGTCGGGCAGCGCGCCGAAATCGGCGTGGGGCGCGCTAACCGGCTGATCGCGGATCAGGTCGAGCAGGTCCGCATCGCGCGCAATCTGCACGCGGTAGCCGGCTGCGCGGCTGTCCGGCACGAGATCGAAGGCGACCGTCTGGCCATCCTGGACCCTGGCGGGATCGGCCAAGGCCGGCGCGCTCAGCAATTCGACCGGCGCGCCGATTGCACCGCCGGCGTTCGAGACATTGCCGAAGCGTGCCGCGACGAGTTGCTCTGACGCCTGCAAGGGCACGCCCGGCGCCGGCGCGGCTACGTTGCCCGAATCTACGCCGACCGCGCCGTCCAGCACCTCCACGGAAGTCTGCTGCTGGCCGGCGTCGTAGTTCACGCGAAAGCGCGTGCCGCGCACGCCGGCCACCACGGAAGGCGAACGGATCTGGAAGCGGTCGTCTTTCCTGGTCGCATGCGTGACTTCGCTGTCGACCTCGCCGTGCTGCAGATTGATGACGTGGTCCGACGCACCTGTCACCACCGTCTGACGCAGCTTGCCGATCTCGACCATGCCGTCCTGCGAGACCGTCACGTGCGAGCCGTCTGCGAGTTCCAGCGTCACGAAGCCCTCGTGGCCGGTGCGCAGCCGATCGCCTTCACCGAGCAACATGCCGGGCGCGAGCGGCGTATAGGGACCGGCGCCGAAAGCCCGCTCGACCGGGCCGCTCGCCGTCACGACGCGGGCGGATTCGGTGTCTTCGCGCAGCAACGCGGCCGGCAGCTTGATCTCGATGCCGGCCTGTAGACGGCGCGGCGCGGGCACGTGGTTGAGGCGGCTGAGCACGGCCCAGTCGTGCGAGTCGCGCAGGTAGCGCGCGGCGATTTCATACAGCGTGTCGCCCGCCTCGGTCGTGTAAGTCACCGTGACGACGGGCTCGCTATGGTTCTTGCGCGCGTTACGCGCGTTAGCCAGCGCGGGCGCAAACCCGAGCGCCACGGCGAGGCACGGCACCAGCGCCGCGAGCGCACGGCGCGTGTTTCCCGCCGGCCGACGGGCCGGCAGCATGGCAGCGGACAAGCTCACACCGCCCCCGTTTCGATACGCTCGAGCCGGTAGCCGTAGCCGTAGATCGGCGTCAGGCGATAACCGTTTTCGGGCCGCAGGCCCAATTTGCTGCGCAACATGGAGACGTGCGTATCCATGGTACGCGACGGGATTTCAGTGGCCTGCTTCCAGATCACGTCGAGGATATGGGCGCGCGACAGCGGCCGGCTCAGGTGCTGGAACAGCAGCAGCGCCAGGTCGAATTCCTTTTGCGTGACCGCGACGGCGGTGCCGCGCACCAGCACGTGCTTGGCGCTCAGATCGAATTCGTATTCCCCGAACACTTCCTTGAGCGCGGTGGTATTGAGCATGTAGGCGCGCCGCAATAGCGAGCCGACGCGCGCCAGCAGCACGCCCGCCGACACCGGCTTGACGACGTAATCGTCCGCCCCTGTATTGAGGATCGAGGTGATGTCAGTTTCGCGGCTGCGGCTCGTCATGAACAGCACCGGCAAACGCTCGGAGAGGCTCTCCCGAACCCAGCGCAGCACTTCTTCGCCGGACATGTCAGGCACATTCCAGTCCAGCACCAGCAGATCGAACGTCTGACGCCTGAGCTGGCGCACGAGCGCACGGCCTTCGGCATACGCGTGGCAAACGTGGCCAGCGGCCGAAAGGGTTTGACACACCAGATCCGCCTGAGCCGGATCGTCATCCAGGACTGCAATTCTCATAACACCCCGCATCGCAACACCGTTATTCGTATCTGGATGGCCGGTCAACGAGTCAACGGATTCCCCCATCGACAATGCTATTTATCGGTTATGAGTCACGCATCCTGAACCCCGTTTAAAACAGGTATTCGGCATATCTCAAAAATGGAGCGCAACTTGCCTCGTCACATGGCGTGAATAGGCTTTTTCATCATAATCGAAAACAGCCATCCCCTTCCGAATGCCAATCGCCTGCCATCCGGTATCGGCTCACACGCGCGAGCCGTCTCTCAGATTCTTCGACCGGCCTGCCGGGGCCGCTCACCGGACGTATCGCCGGGTTATACAACTGGTCTCACTCGCGCCGTGACGCGTTCCCGCTGGCCCCGTCTAACCTGTCCTGGCGGGCGCGAGGCGATACGCCTCGTCCTCGCTGTCGTCGTTTTCCGCATCGTCCTGCGGCTTTGGGCGACGGCTCAGCGCCGCCTCGAGATGAATCCGTACATGCTCCCACGCGCTGTGCGCGTAGTCCGGCTGGGCCGCCGCCCAGTCCTGCGCGAGGCCGAACACGCGCCGCACCGTGGCCGCGCAGGCGCTCAGATCCCCCGCGCCCGGCGCCGACGATTCGCGCAGCCATTCGGCAAGCCAAGGCATATCGACGGCGCACGCATCCGCATAGGCTTCGGTCGCCGCCCGCGCGTGACGGTCGCTCGTCAGGTCGAATTCGATGCGCTGCAGGCGTTGTCCCGCTTTGCGCTTCTGCTCGTTCGCCGTGAACGGAATGCGCGTCGTGCGCGGTCTAAAAAACATCCGGTTCCTCGTTAAGCGACGCAACAGCCGTCACGCCATGCCGCCCAGCGCGATGCAATTCGCATACTTATTCGTCATGCCCTGCTGTGAATATCAACAGATATTTACAATCTGTCGGGACAGTATAAGAACAGTCTCAATTTAAATCGTTTAAAGATTGTTAGATCGATTGTCAATTGTGCCGATTCGCGCAGCACTCGCGTTCCGCTCAATCGCATGCCGTGGCGCTGCCCACCGTGTTGCAGTGATGGACCGACCAGTGGCTTTCCCCGGTCAGCCCGGTGCTGCCGCCGATGCCGCGCGGTTGCGGTTGCGGCCGGAAATGCAGATCGACGCGGGAAATTTCGTGCGACGCGTGGATCGCGGGCAAGGGCGAGGCGGCGGCGATTGCGCGCTGGATCGCGGCGTCCCATGCCGGGTTGCCGCTCGAACCGAGTTGCCCCACCGAGCTCACGGCGCCGGCCGAATCGAAATGGATCGACACCACGCCCTCGGGGTTGTCCGGCACACTGGTCGACGCGACGGACAGATTGCTGGACAGCGCACAACCGACATACATGCGCCATTGCACGGCATTGAGCTGGTCGAGCGCCGGACGGGATGCGCCGTTGGCGGTGGCGCGCACGAGGCAGCGGCGGGTCACTTCATCCGCGGAAGGCAATGGGGGTTCGCCGTTTGCGGACGGCGTGCCGCTCGTGCAAGCGGCCAGCCAGGACACTGTCGACACAACCACAGCAAGCAGCCAGCGCCGGTTTCGAGTCATTTTCGCTTCCAGTCGTCGCGGATGCTGCGATCTTACCGGTTGACCCTGCCGAGGCATACGCCACGGCGGCCCAGGATTATCCCGCGGCTCACCCGCCGGGACCGGCACGGTATTCATATTGCGTGCGGTTCCGGCTTTGGCGGCCCGCTGCGCACGCGCCTGATTGCAGGTGTTGCAGCGGGCCTGCGCCGTCAGCTCGCGCGCGCGATCTCCGGCATGGGCGCGAACAAGGCTTCGAGATCGTCGTCCGAGAATTTAACCGCTCCGGCCGCATCTTCGGAGAGGATGCTGTCCGCCAGCGCCGCCTTCTTCTCCTGCAAACGGACGATTTTTTCTTCGATGCTGCCCACCGCGATCAGCTTGTAGACGAACACCGGCTTGTCCTGGCCGAGCCGGTGAGCGCGGTCGGTCGCCTGATTCTCGGCGGCCGGGTTCCACCAGGGATCGTAGTGGATCACCGTATCCGCCGCCGTGAGATTCAGGCCGACGCCGCCGGCCTTCAGGCTGATCAGGAACAGCGGCACCTCGCCGCGCTGGAAGCGTTGCACGGGCGTGGCGCGATCGGTGGTGTCGCCGGTCAGGGTGACGTAGGGGATGGCGGCCTTGTCGAGCGCGGCCGCGATCAGGTCCAGCATGCCTGTGAACTGCGAAAACAGCAGCACGCGGCGGCCCTCTTCGATCAGCGCCGGCAGCATCCCCAGCAATAGTTCGAGCTTGGCGGATTCCTTGACGCGCGCTGCCTTGTCCAGCTTCACGAGACGCGGATCGCAGCACACCTGGCGCAGCTTGAGCAGCGCGTCGAGCACGATGATGTGACTACGCGCGAGCCCTTGCGAGTTGACGGCGGCGCGCACCTTTTCCTGCATCGCCGTGCGGACGATTTCGTACAGATCACGCTGCGCACCCTCCAGATCCACGCTGCGCACGATGGTGGTTTTCTCCGGCAGTTCTTTCGCCACTTCGTCCTTACGACGGCGCAGCATGAACGGACGAATCCGCCGCGCCAGCAGTTCGCGTCGCACGCCGTCGCCGTTGCGTTCGATCGGATTGCGCCAGCGCTTGGCGAAATCTTTCTGCGTGCCGAGAAAACCCGGCAGCAGAAAATCGAACTGCGCCCACAACTCGCCGAGGTGATTCTCAAGCGGCGTGCCGGTCAGGCACAAACGGTGCCGCGCGCGCAGATCGCGAATTGCCGTGGCCGATTTGGTGGTGGCGTTCTTCACATATTGCGCCTCGTCGAGAATCAGCAGGTGATATTCGTGCTCGGACAACACCGCGTGGTCGCGCCACAGCAAGGCATACGTGGTGAGAATCAGATCATGCTGGCCGATCAGTTCGAAACGCTCTTTGCGCTGCGGCCCGTTCAGCACCAGTACCTTTAGATCCGGCGCAAAACGCTGCGCTTCTTCGCGCCAGTTGTGCACCAGCGTAGTGGGCACGACGATCAGCGCCGGACGGTCGAGGCGCCCGGCTTCCTTTTCCGCCAGCACGTGGGCCAAGGTCTGGACGGTCTTGCCGAGGCCCATGTCGTCGGCGAGGATGCCGGCCAGGTTATGCTCGCGCAGAAACTGCATCCAGCTCAGCCCTTGATGCTGATACGTGCGCAATTCGGCCCGCAGTCCGCGCGGCAACGGCGCTTCGGTCACGCCGCCGCCGTTCTGCAGACGCTGCGCCAGTCGGCGGATCGAGTCGTCGCCCTGGAACTGCCAGCGGCCCGTATCGGTGAGCGCGGCGAGGCGTCCTGCATCAAGTTCAGGAATCCTGAGGTTATCGTCACCTTTCCAGCTGCCGAGGCCGTCGAACAGATCGACCAGCACGCGCACCACCGGTTTGAGACGGCCCGCGCGCAACCGCAGACGTTCGGCGCGCTCGGTGGTGAGTTCGATATCCTCTTCATCGTCGATCATGTCGAGGCCGCCGCCGAGCCAGCGCCGGTCGCGCCGGAACAGTCCCGCCAGCAGCGGTTCCAGACGCACCGTGCGATCCCCAAGCGTGATGCCCATTTCGAGGTCGAACCAGCCGTCGCCGGCCTGGCGCGCGGTGCCTTCGATCGCATCGATTTCAATTACGTTGTGACGGAAAGTCGCTGCGACGGTCACCCGCCAGCCCTTGCTGTCGAGCGCGGGCACGGCTTCGTCGACGAACTCGGACCATGCCTCGGGGTCGGGCAAGGCGAGCAGCGTCTCCGGCAAGGCGTGACGGGAATACGCGCCGTTGGCCGGCACCACCTGCAGGCCGGCCTTGCGTAATTCGAGCAGGCGCTGTTTTTCGGTGTCGTAGCGACGCCGGATATGGATCACGTTGCCGCCCGGAAGCGGCACCACGGTGGCGCGGCTTTCCGCCTTGACGCTGACGCCTTCGTAATCGAAGCTGACCGCGGCGAAGTCCAGCAGATGATCGCGCTGGGCCGGTTTGCCGACACCAAGCGCGCCCATCGGCTGCGTGTTGAGTACGATGACCGGCACCGGGTCGGTATCGATCACGCGCACTTTGCTGTTGTCGAGCGCGGGCGGCAGGGGCAAGTCCGGTGCGATCTCGCGCAGCACGGCAGCCACCAGAGGTGCCTCCGCGAGCGAAATGGGCGGCATCGACAGGTAGTCAGGCAGTTGCTGGAACGGTAAGGAGAGCTCGACAATGCCCGCTTCGCCGGCCTCTTCGTCGACATACCAGACGGGCTCGGTGGCAAGCACCATCGCAGCCGGCGGCTCAGTGCACAGGACCGGGCGCAGACGGTTGTCGGCCAGGGTTTCCCATTCGATTCGCCCCGGCCGCGTGGTGCCCATCGTCAGCGGGCGCAACGGCCGCTTCAAAACCGCATCCGTGGACGCCGCGGGAAAGAGCCGCCCGGTTGCGATCAGCCGGTGCAAAATCTCGCCGCCGCTGTTGCCGCGCAGAATGAATTGCCCGCGGTTGTCGCGCGCATGGCCAAGCCACAGGCTGCGCAGAATGACGAGATCGTCGTCGGCAACGAATTTGGGCGGCTTGATCAGAGCGGCTTCGACGTTGCTCCATGGCTCGTCGATGGCGCGGACCTCGCCGTCCACGCCGAGCCGTCCCTTGAACAACTGGATCTCGTGACGCTGCTCGTGGCGCGACCAGCCGAGCCGGTAAATCAGCGCATGAGTCGGCGCGATGCTGCCCCGCCTGATGCCCGGCAGCTCGGTTTCGGCATGGGCGCGGAAAGTCTCCAGCCATCTGACCAGTTCGGGACGCACGGCGCTCTGGTCCGCGGAGGCTTCGCCGAGCGCCGCCATCAGCACGGCCGCCATGTGCTTGCACTGGAACCCGACGGGGCAGGAGCAATCGCCCTCCACCCACAGGTCGTCGCCGATATCGTGAAACTTGACGTCCACCGAGTAAGGATGGCGCTGGGTACCCTGCACTTCGCCGCTCAGGGTGCGGTCGTTCCAGCGCAGATTCGAGACTGCGCCGACATACTCGCGTGCCTTGTCGACGGTTTTCGCCCCTAACCACTTCGTAATATCTTCTCGATCGTAGAAAACTGACGACATCCGGGTGCCTCATGCATGCGTGTTCTGGCGCGTGGCGACGTAACGTGCTTTTCAGGGCGCCGGCGCATTCGCCAGGTTCTCCTGCGATAACCGGCCCTGCCGTTGCGCACTGTGTTCGCCGTTGCTAACCCGCTATTTTCGCATGGGCCGGAAATGGCCGTTAGCGCAACGTTGACAGGTGACGGTGGAAATGTTTGCAGATATGCCAGGAATGCGCTGACGCTGCGCCGTGCCCACGCAGCACCGACCGTTCAGGCCGTTGCGCTCGCGGGATCAACCGGCGCGGCGGAGGCCGGCGCGCCGACGCGCACTTCAAGCTCAGCCGTGGCGAATACCTGCGCAAGCGCCGGTGACGGCGCCTCATCCGTGATCAGGAGGTCCACTGCGTCGCAGCCAAACGCGTGCACCAGCGCGCTATGCCCGAACTTCGAGTGATCCGCCGCGACCACACGCCGCTCGGCCTGCGCGAATGCGGCCAGCGAATACGCGACGTCGTCGGGCTGTGCGTCCATAAAACGGCCCTGCGCGTCGATGGCCGTGACCGAGACAATCGCGTAACGCACGTGAAACTGGCGGACAAACGTCAGCGCGCTCTCGCCGAACGCGGCGCAGTCGTCGGCGCGCACTTCGCCGCCGGCGACGAACACGCGGTTACCGTTGCGTGGCGCGAGCGTGCGGGCAATTTCCGCTGAGTTGGTGACCACCGTCAGCCGCGAGCGCGCGCACAACGCATTGGCGATATGCACGCAGGTCGTGCCGCCGTCGAGAATCAGTGAGTCGCCGTCGCGCACCATCTCGCATACGCTTGCCGCCATCAGCCGCTTCGCCTCGAGGTTCTCCTGCAAGCGGCGCTGGAACGGCGGCTCGTCGAGCCGGCCAGGCAGCATCACGCCGCCATGCACCTTGATGAGCACGCCTTCGGCGATCAATGGCTTGAGGTCGCGGCGGATGGTTTCGTCGGACACGGCGAAAATCTCGGCCAGTTCAATGACCGTGCAGGTTCGCTGCGCCTGCACGAGGCGCAGGATTTCGGCTTGTCGCTGGGTGGAGAACATGCGGGACGCGGAGGATTCAGGTGCCGGTCAGTCTAGCAAAAGCGTGAGCGATGGGATAGGTTTTTCCACACATTTCCACGCAAAGCAACGCAAGAGGGTCGGCGGAGTTTTCACCTTATTTTTCCTTCGGAATTCAACTCATATGCCGCCACATGGCATGAATTTTCCGTGACGGCGTTGCATTCCGCGGTTTTTTGCTGCAATCTATCTCCAATAATTTCCACATATATCAACATTTCTCGTTGGACGCACCCCATTCCATGTCTACCGCAATTCCTCAACACGCCCGCGTGGTCATCATCGGCGGCGGCATCATCGGCTGCTCGGTGGCGTATCACCTGACGAAGCTGGGCTGGACTGACGTCGTCCTGCTCGAACAGGGGCAACTGTCCTGCGGCACCACCTGGCACGCGGCAGGTCTGGTGGGGCAATTGCGCGCCCAGGAAAGCATGACCAAACTGATCCGCTACTCCACCGCGTTGTATGCCGAGCTGGAAGCGAACACCGGCCTCGCCACCGGCTGGAAGCAATGCGGCTCGCTCTCGGTGGCGCGCACGGCGGAGCGGATGACGCAGCTCAAGCGCACCGCCGCCGTCGCGCGGGCCTACGGCGTAACCTGCGACGTCATCAGCCCGCAGGAAGCCGGCGAGCTCTGGCCGGTCATGCGCACCGACGACCTGCTCGGCGCCGTGTGGCTGCCAGGCGACGGCAAGGCCAACCCCACCGATCTCACCCAGGCCCTCGCCCGCGGCGCCCGCACACGCGGCGCGCGAATCGTCGAGAACACGCGGGTCACGGCCATTCACACCCAGCCGGCGGCGGGCGGCCGCGAAGTGAGCGGGCTCGCGTGGCGCAACAAGGACGGCGCCGAAGGCACGCTGAGCGCGGAGGTCGTCGTGAACTGCGCGGGACAGTGGGCGAAAGCCGTGGGGCGTCTGTGCGACGTCACCGTGCCGCTGCATTCGGCGGAGCATTACTACATCGTCACCGAGCGAATCGCCGGCGTGCATCCCGATCTGCCGGTGATGCGCGATCCCGATGGTTTCATCTACTTCAAGGAAGAAGTGGGCGGTCTCGTGATGGGCGGCTTCGAACCGAACGCCAAGCCTTGGGGCATGAACGGCATCCCCGAGAATTTCGAATTCCAGTTGCTGCCCGACGACTGGGATCAGTTCGAAGTCCTGATGGAAAACGCCTTGCAGCGCGTGCCCGCGCTCGAAACCGCGCAGATCCGGCAGTTCTACAACGGCCCCGAGTCGTTCACGCCGGACAACAATTTCATCCTCGGCGAAGCGCCGGAGTTGCGCCGCTTCTTCGTCGGCGCGGGTTTCAATTCGATGGGGATCGCTTCGGCGGGCGGCGCCGGCATGGCGCTCGCGGAATGGATCGTCGCGGGTACGCCGACCATGGATCTGTGGCCGGTGGACATCCGCCGCTTCGCGCGCTTTAACGGCAACGACAGCTGGCTGCATGATCGCGTCAAGGAAACCCTCGGCCTGCACTATGCGATGCCATGGCCGAACCGCGAACTCGACAGCGCGCGTCCGTTCCGTCGTTCGCCGCTCTATCCGATGCTGCGCGATGCAGGTGCCTGCTTCGGTAGCAAAATGGGCTGGGAGCGGCCGAATTTCTTCGCGCCGAGCCCCGCCCAGGCGAACATCGAATACGCGTTCGGCCAGCAGAACTGGCTGCCGTGGAGCGGCGCGGAGCATCGGGCATGCCGTGAAGGCGTGGCGCTGTTCGACATGACGTCGTTTTCGAAATTCCTCGTCAAAGGCCGCGACGCCGAAAGTGTGCTGCAAGGCATCGTCGCCAACGATGTCGCGGTGCCGCCCGGCACCACCGTCTACACCGGCATGCTCAACGAGCGCGGCACCTACGAGTCCGATTTCACGCTGACGCGCCTCGCCGAGGATCAATACCTGCTCGTCACCGGCTCGGCGCAAACCACGCGCGATTTCGATTACCTCGAAAAATCCATTCCGCACGACCGGCATTGCACGCTGGTCGATGTCACCGGCCAGTACGCCGTGCTGGCGGTGATGGGTCCGCGTTCGCGCGATCTGCTGCAAGCGGTCTCGAAGGCCGACTGGAGCAACGCTGCCTTTGCGTTCGGCCAGAGCCGCGAGGTGGACATCGGCTATGCCACGGTACGGGCTACGCGGTTGACTTATGTCGGCGAGCTGGGCTGGGAACTGTACGTACCGGTCGAATTTGCGGCGGGCGTCTACGAGACTTTGCATGCCGCCGGAAAGCGCTTTGGTCTCCTGAACGCCGGTTACTATGCAATCGATTCGCTGCGGATCGAGAAAGGCTACCGCGCATGGGGCCGCGAACTCACGCCGGACTCGAACCCGTTCGAAGCGGGTCTGGCGTTCGCCTGCAAGCTGGACGAGGAGATTGCGTTCCGCGGCCGCGAGGCCTTGCTGAAACTGCGTGCCGAGCCGTTGCGCCGTCGCATGGTCGTGTTGACTGCCGATGGCGCCGCCGATCGCATGCTGTGGGGCGGCGAAGCAATCCTGCGCGACGGCAAGCCGGTGGGCTTCGTCAGTTCGGCGGCCTTTGGACACACGTTCGGCTGTCCGGTGGCGATGGGCTACGTCAACAATCCGGACGGTGCAGCGGATACGGCGTATCTGACGAGCGGCCGTTATGAAATCGACGTGGCCGGCGATCTGCTGCCGGCCACGGTCCATCTGAAAGCGCCTTATGATCCGCGCTCGGAGCGGGTGAAAAGCTGAAGGTGCTTTTTTACACGCGCCCTCCGCCACCCGCCATGCTCGAAAACACCCCGTCGCGGCGAATCAGTCCATGAAACAGCGCCGCGGCGAGATGGCCCAAAACGGCCAGAAACAGCGCCAACGCCAGATACGTATGCAACGCCCGCAGCGACGCGTACAGCGCAATGTCGTGCGGCACGATCGGCGGCAGATGAATGGCGCCGAACATCGTCACCGGATAACCCGCCGCCGAGAGCATGGCCCAGCCGACCAGCGGCATCGCCAGCATCAACGCATACAGCACCAGATGCGAAAGCCTGGCGACGACGCGTTGCAGCGCGGGCATATCGTCCGGCAGCGGCGGAGTGCCGCGTCGAAGCCGCACGGCGATGCGCAGCAGCACCAGCAACAGGATCGCGATACCGAGCGGCCTATGCAGCGCAATCAGCGTGTTGTGAGCGTGCGAGACGGTCGCAACCATGCCGATGCCGACGAATAGCATCGCGAGAATCGCGAGCGCCATCGTCCAGTGCAGCAGTCTTTGTAGCGGGCTGAATTGGGAATGCGTCGGCATCATGACCGGTCTCCGTTTTGCTGCGGGTGATGCAGGTTGGGATTAAGCGCTTCTTCGCGAGTGCGCCGGTTATAGGACACCGCATAGGCCGCCGAACGCGCGGCGAGCAGCGGATCGTTCGAGGTCTTGATGCCCGCAGGCAGGACCGTCGGATCGAAGTTGACGTCGCGGCACGGACCGTCTTCCTGCGAGGTTTCGTGATCGATCACGAGCGTGCCGGCATCGATCTGCTGGCGCCCCTCCGGCCAGGCCTGGGTGGCGTCGTCGACCGGGTCGCCGGGTGCGGCTACCGTCACCATCAGATGCCAGCGTAATGGACCGCTTTGCAGACGCTGTTCGAGATCCGCCGCCAGAAAACTCTTCTCGGCATTTTGCGCATCGGTAATCGGCGTGTACAGTGTTTCCGGAACCATCGCCCAGCGCACGGCGTGCGTGTTGCCGTCAGCGCCGACGAAATTGAACGCGTTGACGCTGTAGTACGAGCCGTTGGCAAAACTGGACGACGGCGGGTGGCCCTTCACCCATGCCTGAAACGGCTGCGTCTCCGGATTGGCGGCGTAAAACGCCTTCAGCACGGCCGGGTCCGGCTTGGCCGTCGCCGGATCGGGTTTGCTGGCAACCAGTTGCTGATAGAACTGTTCAGGTGTCCGAACGGCAAACACCGGCACCGAATTCATGCCGGTGCGCCATTGCTCGCCGTCGTGCTGCGTGAACATCAGGGCGAGGCTGCGGATCGGCACGCTGGTATCGGGCGCTCCCGGGTTGCCGCCCGGAATCGCAAAGCGGCCGATGACCGGGGTTTGCCCTTTTGCAAAAACAGCGGCACTGGAAAGCGCCGCACCGTTGCCGTTACTATCGAAATAGCCGGCTACGCATACGCCTTTCGCATGATTGCGACGAAAGCCCGCATGCGGGCCGCTATTCGCTTCGAAGGCGTCGATGATGCGATGAGTGGTTAGCCGCTGCGGTGTGAGCCAGCCGGCCACGTAGGCGAAACCGCCTGCCATGGCCGCGACCACCACGCCGATGGCGGCAAGACGGCACGGCACACAGATGCGCTGCGAGGCGCGATAGGGGGACCTGTTCACGAAGACTCCTTGGGCATTTTTAGACGATCTACCTCCCCGCAAACACAGGGACAGAAGGTTTATTCCCGCAATCCGCCACGGCACGCGGTTTGCGTCGTATATGCGTGGATATATGCATGGAATAAACGGCTACAGGATCGTGTTAGCCGGTCAACAGGCAATCTTTTGGCAAGACCACCATGAACCCGACCGACCCGCGGCGCGATCCGCCGCTTTCCGAAACCGCGCTTTCCGAAACCGATATCCAGGCCTATGCGGACGGCTTTCTCGCGCCCGAACGCGCCGCCCATCTGCGTCAGTACCTCGGCAAACGGCCGGGCGAGGCGCGGCGCGTGGCCTTCTACGGCAAGCTGAATCAGCAGATTCAGGACACCTTTCTGCCGACCGACGAACCGTTGCCCACGCTCGCGTCCGGCAAGGCGCGTGCTCATGGTGGGTCCGGCGGCTGGTTCAACCGGCGTGTTCGGGGGCTTCGGCGGCATCCGTTGCGCGCCTTGCTGGCTCTGGTTCTCGCCGTGGTGCTGGCCGGGCTGGCGGCGAGCGGCTGGATGACCGCGTCGCAAGTGTCTGACGAAGCCTTGAACAACGCCGCGGTGATGGCGCTGGCGCGGGCTTTTGCCGACCATCCAGGCGCTGCGGCCGGGTCGTCCCATGGCGGCAGCGCGGCGCCAGCGGCCGCCGCCGCACCAACCGCTGCGGCCTCGGGTACGGCAGCGGCGCCGGAATCGACGCCCGCCTCGCTCCTGGCAAGCAGCGGCGCGCCCAATCTTGCGCCGGTCGGCATGCGCCTCGTCGGGCAGCGGACCCTGAAACTCGGCCCGGTGGCCCGCGCCGCCGAATATATCTACCTGAACGCTTATGACCAGCCGGTGGTCCTGCTAACAGCGCGTTCGCGGCCGATGAGCGCCCAGCCCCAATGGAGCGCGCAGCGCGTGGGGACGCTGCGGCTCCTCACCTGGAGCGCGTACCACCAGCGTTACGTGCTGGCCGGCGCGGCTGACGCGCATGGCCTGATGCGGGCCGCCGACTTCATGACCATGCGTTAGGCCGCGTCGAGTGCCAGGGCCAAACTGCAAACTTATTTCCTTCGATGTTTAAGGGCGGGAATAAAATGCGCACAGGCGTGTTCGCATGAATGAACCGCCGCCGCGCAGCCGCTCCAGGCACGCGATGCAGCACCTCTCCCAGTAGAACCCCCGGACCACCGGCGGTTCTGCTGCCCCAACGGGGAAGCCCGCCGCGCGCAGCGGCTGGCCTGGAGGCACACACTGGTAAGGGCAATGGATATCCGTGACGAATTGATGGAGCACGTCCCAAGGTTGCGGCGCTACGCAAGAGCGCTGATCAACAACCGGGACCTCGCCGACGACCTGGTGCAGGACACGCTCGAACGCGCCCTGGGACGCACGGCGCTATTCCAGGCCGGCACCGACCTGCGCGCGTGGCTGTTTACGATCATGCACAACGTGTTCGCGAATCAGGCGCGTAAGGCGTCGATGCGGGCGGTGCATGTGTCGGTGGACGACGACAGCATCGCCGAAAGCGAATTCGCGGTGGCGTCGGACCAGACGCGCTCGCTGGAAATGCGCGATCTCGATTACGCACTGCAACGTCTGCCCACCGAGCAACGCGAAGTCGTGCTGCTGGTCGGGCTGGAAGAAATGAGCTACGCCGACGTGGCGCTGGCGCTGGACATCCCCATCGGCACGGTGATGTCGCGGCTGTCGCGCGGGCGCGAACGGCTACGGGCTTTGATGGCGGGCACCCAGCCCGGAGCGAAATTACAGGTGGTGCGATGAACGAACAACTCACTCCGATCAGCGAAGAAGAACTGCATGCTTATGTGGACGGCACGCTGTCCGAGGAACGCCGCGCCCAGGTGGAGCGCGCCCTCGAACAGAATCCCGAACTGGCTGCGCGGATCAGCGACTATTTCTCGCTGAACAACATGTTCCATGACCGCTACGACCGCGTGCTGAGCGAGCCGGTGCCGAAGCGTCTGCAGCAGCAGGCGCAGGCACCGAAGCGGCGCTGGCTGGACGCGGCTAACTGGCCGCAGTTCGCGGGGATGGCGGCGGCGCTGGTGCTGGGCGTCGGCATTGGCGTGGGCACGCAGATGGGCAAGAGCGTGCCGGGCGCGGGGATGGGCATGGCTATGCCGGGCGCCGGCACTTCCGCGGATACACGCCCGGTCAGTGCGGATGCGTCGGATGGGCTTGCCCGCCAGGCTGCAATCGCGCACGTGGTGTATATGCCTGCAGTGCAAGTGCCGGATACCACCAAGGGTACGGACCACGATCAGGATTTCGTGCGGTGGCTGTCGAACAAGCTCGGCACCGACGTTCACGCGCCGCTGCTCGACAAGAGCGGCTTCGAACTGAGCGGCGGACGAATCTTGCCCGGCGCGGACGGCCCGGTGGCGCAATTCATGTATCGCGGACCCGGCGACGAACGGGTGACGCTGTGCATCTCACATCGCACCGTGAATTCGAACACCACCGCGTTCAAGCTGTATCAGGATGGCTCGGTGAACGTGTTCTACTGGGTGGACGGAGATTACGGCTATGCGGTTTCGGGTGGGATCGACCGCAAGGTTCTGTTGCAACTGTCGCATGACGTTTATGCGCAGTTGACGGCGGCGAAGGGGGGGTAATCGCGGCAGGCTGGTCAGCGTGCGCATGCAATCGCACACTCTGACCATACCGCTGAACTGACGCCCTCAGCCGCTCACACTCCAGGCCGGCTGAGGCGCAGTCTATGCATTACTCGTTTTCGTCGAAGTAATGCCCGAACTTGACCTGCTTCGTTCGGATATAACGCTCGTTTTCCTCGCGCATCGGAATCGCCAGCGCGACCCGTTCGCACACCGGAATGCCGTGCTGCGACAAGGTGTCGAACTTCTTTGGATTGTTGCTCATCAAGCGCACCGAAGTGACCTTCAGCGTGCGCAGAATCCCCGCCGCCGAATCGTACTCGCGCGAATCATCGGGTAAGCCGAGATCGAGATTGGCCTCGACCGTATCGCGCCCCTGCTCCTGCAGTGCATAAGCGCGAATCTTGTTCGACAGACCGATGCCGCGGCCTTCGTGACCACGCAGATACAGCAGCACGCCGCGGCCTTCGGCGGCGATGTAGCGCAGCGCAAGGTCGAGCTGTTCGCCGCAATCGCACCGGTATGAGCCGAGCACGTCGCCGGTCAGGCATTCCGAATGCAGGCGGGTCAGCACCGGTTCGTTGTTGGCGACGTCGCCCATCACGAGCGCGAGATGCTCGGCGCCGGTTTCGCAGACGCGAAACACGTAAGACGTGAAAGTGCCGTAACGGGTGGGAAGCGTGGCGACCGCGTCGAGAATGACGCATTCGCCGTTATATTGACCGTCTTCGACCGACGGAGTGTGAGGCGTGGACATGGCGTTAGACAAGGGCACTGACATGAACCCGTGAGCAACCGGGGATAAAGTACGGAACTGGAGTTTACCGCTAAACGGCCTTGAACACTTGCCTGTGCACACGCCCCGCTCCAACCGGCTCGCGCACCAACGGCGAGTGGGCGAGCCGATCGCACAAAGTTCGCCACGAGTGACCAGGTATTTGCCCATGAGTGCCTGATGAGGCCACGCCGCCTATACTGGAATCGCCTTCCATCACGAATGCACGTCATGTGCCGGCGTGCTGCACTGCGATACGGAGCCGCTCCATGACTAGCGTTGCCCAACTACTCAAATCGAAGCCTGATCACGGCGTTTTCACGATTGCGGCGGACGATTCCGTCTACGACGCAATCAAACTGATGGCGGAAAAGCAGATCGGCGCGCTGGTCGTGACCGATGGCGACAGCATCGCCGGCATCATCACCGAGCGCGACTATGCCCGCAAGGTCGTGCTGATGGATCGTGCGTCGAGAGCGACGCCAGTGCGCGACATCATGAGCAAGGCGGTGCGCTTCGTGCATCTGAAACAGACCACGGACGAATGCATGGCATTGATGACCGAGCGGCGCATGCGCCATCTGCCGGTGATCGATCAGGACAGGCTGGTGGGAATGGTGTCGATCGGTGACTTGGTGAAGAACATCATCGCCGAGCAGCAGTTCACGATTCAGCAGCTCGAGTTCTACATCACGGGCGAGCATCCCTGAAGCGTCGCCGCACGGCAGAATGCCGCGGCAGCAAAAAAAGCCCAAACCGTGCGGATTGGGCGAAGCTACCTTGCGGCAGCGGAGGTTTCTGGGATTTGTGCTGGCGGATATGCCACGCGCATCAGATGCGGCGGTGCGCCGGGTGAATGCCCGCCTGGTCGGCTAAGCCGCGCGTCGTGCGGTGCATGTGTCGCATCGCAGACGCGCGGGATCTGCTTCATTCAGTTAGTGCGAGCCGCCAGAAGTTATCGAAACCCGGCGGCGCCCCGCACTACCCAACCCGATTAATGACCGAAGTACACATCCTGGTTACGCGAGGTCGGCTGCGTGGGCTGCATCGTGCCAGAGGCCGATGAACCGCTCGTCGACGGCCCGTAGCCGCTGGTGTCCGCGTTACCCTGCTGGGCGACCGGCGGGTTTTCCTGCTGGATGCGTTGTTCGGCGGCCTGGACATCGGACGGATAGGCTGGATCGTTGGCCGCGGACGGGTTGTAGCCGTTCTGTTCCAGCTGGATCAACTGGCTCTTGACCTCAGCGCGGGTGACCGGCTGCTGGTTGGTGTCGGCGGTCTGCGCGAACGCGGCGACCGGAGCGGCGAGGATGACAGCAATCGCGACAGCTTTGGTGAGCGATTTCATGATGGCTTACCTCCAGATCTGGTTTTTTGACTTCGCTTGACACGACATGTGAAAAGCGGGTAGTTCCAGTCTAGACACCTGAGTCCCGAGGGAAAACCCTTGATTTCAAGATATATATTTGCAAATCCCGCAAGAGTAATCGGGGAACTCGCCTAACATTGCCGGGACCTGACAGGATTTGAGTAGCAATTGCCGGTTTCGTAAAGTTTGCAGGCAGGCTGTCAAGCTAAATGTCGCAACATCGGTCGAAGCTGCCGGCCCATGCCCCGCGATGGGGAACGGTGCTCAGGGCCGCTCAGGGCCGTATCGCCGAAAGCGCCACCAGCAGCTTGCGCGGACCGCTGACAAACGGGCTCCCCGGCACATAAAAGCGCCGCAAATGATGCATTTCACGCGACAGCCCGATGCGCGTGGTGGCCGCCACCGGCGTCTCCTCCCCTTCGACCCTGCCGACCCACAAACCGTGGCCCGCGCATAAATCGACGCCATCGAACGCCATTCCGATGCCAAGCGCGGTCGAAAGCCGGCCCGGCCCGCGCGCGAGGTCGCGCAGACTCGCGCCGGGCCGCCGCGCCTGCATCAACGGCAGGCCTTCGAGCGGCTCGATGGCGCGAAACAGAATGCCGGCGCCGGTTCCCTCCTCCTCGCTCGACATGTTGAACATGTACGACACGCCGTAAGTGAGTCGCACGTGGGCGTGGCCGCGCGCCAGAAACATCGCGTCGTTATGAGGACGCCGGCCGATAAATGCATAGCTGGTCGAATCGCCGACGGGATAGGCCTCGGTCTCCACGATGCGCCCGCTCATGCGCCCTTGCGGCACGTCGTGAACGATGTACTTGCCGACCATGTAACGCGCCAGTTCGAGGGTATCGGCCGGCAGCTCGTCACGGTGCAAGGCGATGATGGGAAGCAATGGTGCTGTCATGGCGGCGTGCGACGATAAAGGTTGCCTGTTCAACTAAAACCGACCGTGCGCCACTCAGGTCGGATGGCAATGGTGCGGCATGACTGGCTCTTTGTTGCGATTGCGCGGCAATCCGTTGTATCAAAGCAGCATTTCCGCTCACGATTGAGTTCTAAATTCTTACAAGTAGAGTATTGTTACATTCCGGTCACCCACAAGCCTTGGCAGGCTTGCACGTGCCTCGGCCCGCTTGATCAGCAGACAGGTTTGCATCACTCGCAGCACCGTTTCACTCAGCTTTGATCCCGCAGTACCGGTTGGTGCAATCCTGCGGTTCCGTCCGGAATCGTGAAGAATCATGACAACAGGAGAAACTAGAATGAAAGCATTCCAGGCAATCAAGGTCATCGGTGGCGCGCTCATCGTCGTGGCATCCCTCAACGCTTATGCGCAAAGCAGCGACGCCATGGCAGCATCGGGCGCAATGTCCGCAGCCGCGCCGAGCGCCAAGTCGACCAAGGCCGCGAACCGCGCCCTGCAACGCAGCGTGCGCAAGACGCTGTCGCGCACCAAGGGCCTCAGCGTAACCAACATCACCGTCCGTGCTCGTAGCGGCGCAGTGACGTTGGAAGGCTCCGTGCCGGAACAACCGCAAGTCGACATCGCCACGCAAGCCGCACAAGGCGTAGCAGGCGTGACTTCGGTGAAGAACGACCTGACGATCCGTCCGATCGGCCAGTAAGCGCAGCAGACCGGGCGCAACCCCGCAGGGCCGGGGGTTGTGCCTGTTTCGTCAGACGCTCAGCCTTCGAAACCGCGCTGCATCTCACGCGCAATCACAATCTGCTGGATCTGCGTCGTCCCTTCGTCAATGCGGAACAGGCGCACGTCACGGTAGAACCGCTCGATCCCATACTCGCTCATATAACCCGCGCCGCCGAAAATCTGCACGGCACGATCCGCCACGCGCCCGCACATTTCCGTGGCGAACATCTTCGCGCATGAGGCTTCGCTCGTGACGCGCTCGCCGGCGTCGCGGCGGCGGGCGGCATCCACGATCATGCAGCGCGCCGCGTAGATCTCGGCCTTGCTGTCGGCAAGCATGGCCTGGATCAGCTCGAATTCGACGATCGCCTTGCCGAACTGCTTGCGCTCCATGGCATAGCGCAGCGCGTCCGCGAGCATGCGTTCGGCCGCGCCGGTCGCCACGGCGGCGATATGCAGACGTCCCTTGTCGAGGACCTTCATGGCGGTCTTGAAACCGACTCCCTCCCGCTCGCCGATCAGATTGGCCACCGGCACCCGGCAGTTGTCGAAGATCACGTCGCAGGTATGCGCGCCCTTCTGCCCCATCTTGCGATCGATCTTGCCGAGCGAGAGTCCCGGCGTCCCCGCTTCCACGACGAACGCGGAGATGGCGCCCGCGCCTTTGGCGGCGGGGTCGGTGCGCGCCATCACGGTGAAAAGCCCGGCTTCCGGCGCGTTGGTGATGAAGCGCTTGGTGCCGTTCAGCACGTAGTGACCGCCGTCACGCACGGCGGTGGTTTTGAGCGACGCGGCGTCCGAGCCCGCTTCGGGCTCGGTCAGGCAAAACGAGCCAATCAGCTCGCCCGAGGCCAGTCGCGGCAGATACTTCTCTTTTTGTGCAGGCGTGCCGTCGATGACGATACCCGTCGAGCCGATGCCGTTGTTGCTGCCGATTGCCGAACGAAACGCCGGCGAGGTCTTGCCGAGTTCGATGGCGGCGAGCACTTCTTCTTCCATGGTCAGGCCGAGGCCGCCGTACTCCTCCGGCAGACATAATCCGAACAGACCGAGGTCCTTCATCTCCTGCAACAAGGCGGCGGGAATCTGGTCGGTTTCCGCGACGATTTCCTCATTCGGCACCAGCCGTTCACGCACAAAACGGATAATGCTGTCGAGCAACAGATTCAGGGTTTCCTGGCTTCTAATCACAACGTCTCCTTGAAAACTCGCCTTCGCGGGCGATGCATCTTCGTTATAGTTTAATGTACTGGCGCCGCTTCCCGATTCGCTTCCCGGCTCACTGCCCCAAGGTTGCAGCCGCGCTGCAAGGGCAACCGGCGGGACGTATTTCCCACCGCCAGGCCGGACACGATCAGCACCGGCGCGCCTCGCCCTTCACCTGCATAAGCATTAAAAAAGGATCAACCGGATGACGACGAATTCGCCCGCGCTGCCTCGCTGGACCATTGGAACACCGCTTGCCGCGTGGCTGATTCTGGCCGCCGCCTATGTGCTGCCGGGACACGGCGTGCTGCTGGCGCTGGTCGGCGTGGCGCTCGCCGGCGCGGTGTTCGCCGCCGTGCATCATGCGGAGGTGGTCGCGCATCGGGTGGGCGAACCGTTCGGCACGCTGGTGCTGGCGGTGGCCGTCACGGTAATCGAGGTCGCGCTGATCGTCTCCGTGATGCTCACCTCCGGTCCCGAGAAAGCTGGCCTCGCGCGCGACACCGTGTTCGCCGCGGTGATGATCGTGTGCAACGGCATCGTCGGCATCTGCTTGCTGGTGGGCGGTATCCGCCATCGCGAGCAGGACTTTCAGGCGCGCGGCGCAGCGGCCACGCTCGCGGTACTGGCGTCGTTGTCGGTGCTGACGCTGGTTATGCCGAATTTCACCACCACGCGTGAGGGGCCGTTGCTGTCGTCGTCGCAGCTGGCCTTTGCGGGGATGTCGTCGCTGGTGCTGTATGGCGTGTTCGTGTTCGTGCAGACCGTGCGGCATCGCGACTATTTTCTCGCCGCCACGCCCGACGAAAGCGTGCACGCCGAGCCGCCGAGCGTCGCCCAGGCTTTGCTGGCCGGCGGGTTGCTGCTGGTGTGCCTGGTTGCCGTGGTGCTGCTCGCCAAGCTGCTCTCGCCGGTGGTGGAAACGGCCGTGCAGAACATCGGTGCGCCGCCGGCGGTGGTGGGCATCGTGATCGCCGCGCTGGTGTTGCTGCCCGAGGGGCTCGCCGCGATTCGCGCGGCGCGGGCCGACCGCTTGCAGAACAGCCTGAATCTGGCGCTCGGTTCGGCGCTCGCGAGTATCGGCCTGACCATTCCGACCGTGGCCGCTGTATTTCTATGGACCGGTCAGCCGCTCGTGCTCGGCATCAACGGCAAGGAGATGGTGATGCTGGCGCTGACCTTGCTGGTCGGCACCCTCACCCTGAGCACCGGGCGCACGACGATCCTGCAAGGAGCGGTACATCTCTCGCTGTTCGCGGCGTATCTGTTTCTGTCGTTTGCGCCGTGAGGCCGGGCGAGCGGCGTCGATCCGCGCGAGGGCCATGCGCGGACCGCGCCCGCGCGCTCGTCCTCACTGCGCCCAACGCTGCGCAATCCATTCGCGGAACAGATTGACCTTCTGCTGATGCGCCACGCAGTCCGGATAGACGAAGTAATAGCGCGCGCCGGTCGTCAGCACCGCATCGAACGGCCGCACCAGGCGCCGCGCCGCCACGTCCTCGTCGATCAGCGCCAGGTCGCTGATGGCGACGCCAAATCCTTGCAGGGCCGCATTGGTCGCCAGATCGAGCGTGTCGAAGCTCGGACCATGAGCGGCGTCGACGTCGCGTGCATCGACATGATCGAGCCACATCTTCCAGTCGCGATGGTCGCGGGTTGGATGCAGCAGCGTGTGGCGCGCCAGATCGGCGACGCTGTCGAGCGGCTTGCCGGTTAGCAGCTCCGGCGTGCAAACCGGCGTGAGGCGTTCCTCGAAGAGCGCCAGCGCCTGCACGTCCGCGCCCGGCGAGGTGCCGTAGATGATGGCCGCGTCGAACGGTTCGCTTTGGAAATCCACGTCGTGTTGCCAGGCGGTGGTGATCTGCACATGCAGATCCGGATACTCGGCCTGAAACTGCATGATCTTCGGCAGCATCCAGCGCATCACGCAGGTCGGCACCTTCAAGGCCAGATCGGTGCGCTGGCGCGTGAGGCGCAGCGAGATTTCCTCGATCCGCGCAAAGCTCTCCTTCACCGCCGGCAGCAGCAACTCGCCTTCGGCCGTGAGCGTGAGCCCCTTCGCCTGACGTCTGAAAAGCGGAAACTTGTAATAGTCCTCAAGCGCGAGAATCTGCCGGCTGACCGCGCCTTGCGTGAGGCACAGATGATCGGCCGCACGCGTGAAGCTGCGATGCCGCGCCACCGTCTCGAAGATCTGCAGGGCGTTCAGCGGAGGAAGTCGTCGCATGGGCGCCGTCCAGGTATCAGGAAAATGCATCGCCGGCGGGGACGGCGAGCGGACCACCCGCGCCTTCGCTGCGGGCCATAGGGCTTTCGCATCATAATGCGATCAAAAATCTTCCGCTCGCGTGCCGACCCGGTTTCGAAGCGCCACGCATGAGCCTACGTCATGACGCCTATGCAGAGATTTCAGTTGTTGCGTGATTTTGGCAAACTTAAAGTGCGACTACCCGCAACAGGTTCGTCGCCTCACTGAAGTTCGTACCGCTTCGCTCGCCCCGGCCCACGCCAACGTCATCACGCACGTTTTCGACAGAGGAACGACCATGACCGCACCTGATGCATCCGCGCCGCACGGCCGCCGCCGCGCCCACAGCCTTCTGGCCGGCGCGGCCAGCGCGCTGACATTCGCCGCCGTCGCCGCGCTGTCCGCTTTCGTCGCCCCGCTTGCCCATGCCGACGCGCTGGACACCATCGCCCAGTCGGGCGTGGTGCGGATCGGCGTGTTCGAAGACTATCCTCCGTTCGGCTCGATTGGCCCGGACATGAAGCCGCAAGGTTACGACATCGACGTCGCCAACCTGATCGGCAAGGCGCTCAACGCGAAGGTCGAACTGGTCCAGGTGACGGGCGACAACCGCATGGCCTACCTCACCGACCATAAGGCCGACATGCTGCTGTCGGTCGGCGAAACGCCGGAGCGCGAGAAAGTGATCGATTTCTCGCAGCCCTATGCGCCCTACTATCTCGCCGTGTTCGGCCCGAAAAGCCTGCCGGTGAAAAACGCGGCCGACCTCGCCGGCAAGACCATTTCGGTGGCGCGCGGCACGCTGGAAGACCTGAGCGTCAGCAAGATCGCGCCGCCGACGGCCACCATCAAACGTTTCGACGACCCCAACGGCGCAATTTCGGCGTTTCTTTCTGGTCAGGTACAGTTGATGGTGGTGGGCAACGACGTGGGGGCGACGATCCTCGCGCGTCATCCGCCGAACGATCCCGAGCAGAAGTTCGCGCTGTTCAGCTCGCCCGATCACGTGGGCCTGAACAAGAACGAACCGCGCCTGAAGCAGAAAATCGACGACACGATTGCCCGCGCCCGCAAGGACGGCACCCTGAACGCGATTTCGCAGAAATGGCTGCGGGCGCCGCTGCCCGGCGATTTATAACCTTTTTTTGGGCCTTTTTTGGGGCCTTTTTCGGGTCGACCGGTCGGGCGCGCCCTGGCCGCGGCCTGGAAGCGCATTGACCGCGCTTTGACCCAATCTCCGATGGAGCCTGTTTCACGATGAGCAGCATGTCATGAGTTATGCGTTCGATTTCAGCGGCTTCGGCGTCTACGTCGGCATGCTCGCGCGCGGTACGGCGGTTACTTTGGGACTCACGGCGGTGTCCACCGTGCTGGGCGGCCTGGTCGGCATCGGCGGCGCGCTCGTCGCGGTGGCCGGGCCGCGCTGGGCGCGCGCGCTCACCGCGGCGTATGTGGAATTGATCCGTAACACGCCGTTCATCGTGCAGCTATTTTTCGTGTTCTTCGGCTTGCCGAGCCTCGGCATTCATATCGACGAAATTCAGGCCGCCATTCTGGCGATGACCGTCAATCTCGGCGCCTATGCCATCGAGATCGTGCGGGCCGGCATCGAATCCATTTCGCGCGGCCAGGTCCAGGCGGCCGAGGCGCTCGGCTTGCGCGCACGCCAGGTGTTCCGCCACGTCGTGCTGCCGCAGGCGCTGGCCAACGTGTTCCCGTCGCTGCTAAGCCAGGTGCTGATCGTGATGCTCGGCTCGGCCGTCGTCTCGCAGATCTCCGTGCCGGATCTGACCTACGCGGCGAACTTCATCCAGTCGCGCAATTTCCGTTCGTTCGAAAGCTACGTGATCGTCACCGTGACCTATCTGGTGCTCTCCATCGTGTTGCGCCAGGTGCTCAACTGGCTCGCCCGCGGCCTGTTCGCCGGCCGCCTGCCGCATCGTCCGGACGAGCCGCGCGGCTGGCGCGTCCTGTTCGCGTGGCGCGGCGGCCGCACCGCCTTGACGGAGCGCTGATCATGGTCGAATTCACGCTGTGGGATATCGCCCGCAATCTGCTGCTGGCCGCGCGCTGGACAGTGCTGCTGTCGCTGATCGCCTTTGTATGCGGAGGTCTGGTGGGATTCGTGCTGCTGGCCATGCGGGTCTCGCCGCTGCCCTGGCTGCGGCGCGCGGTGTCGGTCTACGTGGAGCTGTTCCAGGGCACGCCCTTGCTGATGCAACTGTTTCTGGCCTTCTTCGGCCTGCCGCTGCTCGGCGTGGACGTCTCGCCGTGGACCGCGGCCACCGTCACGTTGACGCTCTACACCAGCGCCTACCTCGTCGATATCTGGCGCGGCTGCGTCGAAGCCGTGGCGCGCGGTCAATGGGCCGCGGGCGCGAGTCTCGGCATGACGTTCGGCCAGCAGTTGCGTTATATCGTCTGGCCGCAGGCGCGCAAGATTGCGGTGGCGCCGACCGTCGGGTTCCTGGTGCAGGTGGTGAAAAGCACGGCGTTGACGTCCATCATCGGCTTCACCGAACTGACCAAGACCGGCACCATGATCACCAACGCGGCATTCCGGCCATTTCCCATCTACGGGATGGTGGCGCTGATTTACTTCGCGATGTGCTTTCCGCTCACCTGGTATGCGCGGGCGCTGGAGAAGCGGCAGAAGATCGGGCAGCATCGCTGAAACGGCGCGACTAAAAATGAAAAGCGGCAACCGGTAATACTTCGGTTGCCGCTTTTTTCTTGTCGCTGGACTGACTGCGGTTACTGCCCGCGACCAGACACCGTCAATCAGCCCACGCCGGTATCTACCTCGCCGCCTGCGTCGACTTGCGCAGCTTCGCCACTTCCTCGGCACTCACCGCCGGCGCACCGTTGTTCCATCCCGCGCGCACGAAGGTCAGCACATCGGCGATCTGCCTGTCGGTCAGCACCGGCGCGTACTTCGGCATCGGATAAGGCGCCGGAATGCCCTGGATCACCAGATCGCCGGTGCCGTTCAACGTCACGTTGATCAGCGACGACGCGTCGTGCTCCAGCACATTCGGATTGCCCGCGAGCGGCGCCAGCATCGGCGCGAACCCCCGGCCATCCACTCCGTGACAGTGCATGCAATAGGCCGTGTAGACGCGCGCGCCGGCATCGTTCGCCGGACGCGTCAACGACACCTTGGTCGCCTGCGCATCATACGAATACGGCGCCGCGCCCGTGCCGCCCGCAGCCGGCAGCGACTTCAGATAGCTCGTCATCGCCGCGATATCGGTGTCGTTGGTGGCCTGCGTGCTGTTGTTGATCACGCTGGTCATCGAGCCGAACGCCGAGGCATGCGCATTCGCGCCAGTCTTCAGAAACGCCGTGAGGTCCTGATCCGACCAGCGCCCGAGGCCGACGTTGTGCTCCTGGGTCAGATTCGCCGCGAACCAGCCGTCCAGCGCCGCGCCCGTCAGATACGCGCTGCCGCTTTCATCGAGCGCCTTCTCCTGGAACGCGATGCCGCGCGGCGTGTGGCAAGAGCCGCAGTGTCCCAGCCCCTGGATCAGATAGGCGCCGCGATTCCACGCCACGTCCTTGCCCGATTTGTCCTGATAGACGGCCTTATCGAGGAACACCACGTTCCATAGCTTCAATGGCCAGCGCATGTTGAGCGGCCACGGAATGGCGGATTCGCGATTGGCCTGCTGCACCGGCGCCACGCCCTTCATGAAGAACGCATAGAGGGCCTGCACGTCGTCGTCCTTGACCTTGGCGTAGGACGGATACGGCATTGCCGGATAGAGGTTGTGGCCGTCCTTCGCCACGCCCTCGCGCAAGGCCCGGGCGAAATCTTCCTCCGTATAACGGCCGATCCCGGTGTCGGGGTCGGGCGTGATGTTGGTGGTGTAGATCTGGCCCATTGGCGTCGACATCGGCAGGCCGCCTGCGAACGGCTTGCCTTTGGGCGCCGAGTGGCACGCCACGCAATCGCCGAGCTTCGCCAGATAGGCGCCGCGCTGCACCATCGCATCGTCCGCGGCATGCGCCGTCGATGCAACGGCAAACGGCAAGGCCAAACCCAGCGCCGCCCCGAAAACCTTCAGTGTCTTGATCATGGTCGGTCTCCGGTCAGGCGGTTTTCAACTGGCTGCCCACCGGCAACTGGCGCAGGCGTTTGCCGGTCGCGGCATAGATCGCGTTCGCCACGGCGGCGGCAAGGGCCGCTGTACCGGGCTCGCCGATCCCGCCCGGCGCCTCCGTGCTTTTGACGATATGCACGTCGATGTTGGGCGTCTGGTCGATACGCAGCATGCGGTAATCGGTGAAGTTGCTCTGCTCGACGCGTCCGTCCTTGATCGTGATCTCGCTGTACAGCGCCCCCGTAATGCCGAAGATGATGCCGCCCTGCACCTGTGCCTCGATGGTGTTCGGATTGACCGTCATGCCGCAATCGACTGCGCAGACCACGCGGTTCACCGTCACCTCGCCCTCGTCGACGGTGACGTCCGCGACCATCGCGAAGAAGCTGCCGAATGCATGCATCACCGAGACGCCGCGGCCTTGTCCCTGCGGCAGGCTCGTGCTGCCCCAGCCGGCCGCGCGGGTGGCGGTGTCGAGCACGTTCAGCGCACGCGGCGTTTTGCCGAGCAGATCGCGCCGGTATTTCACCGGATCCACCTTGGCTTGCGCGGCCAGTTCGTCGATAAAACTCTCCACCACGAAAGTGCTGCGCGTCGGGCCGACGCCGCGCCAGAACGCGGTGGGCACCGTGCGTGGCTCCTGACGCACGTAGTCGATCAACTGGTTGGGCAGGTCGTAGGGCAGATCCGACGCCACTTCCACCGCGTCGGGATCGACGCCGTGCTGGACGGCCGGCGGCGCAAAACGCGCCAGAATCGACGAGCCGACGATGCGGTGCTGCCAGGCAATCGGCTTGCCGTTGGCGTCGAGCCCGGCGGAAATCTTGTCGTAGTAGTACGGCCGGTACATGTCGTGCTGGATGTCTTCCTCGCGCGTCCAGACCACCTTGACCGGCACCGACAGTTGCTTGCCGATCTTGAGCGCCTGGGTCGCCATGTCGAATTCCAGCCGGCGCCCGAAACCGCCGCCCAGCAGGTGGTTATGCACCGTGATTTTGTCGGCGGGCAGACCGGTGATCTTGACAGCCGTGTCGACGATGCGGGTCGGCACCTGGGTACCCAGCCAGATGTCGCAGCCGTCGGGACGCACGTGCACCGTGCAGTTGACCGGCTCCATGGTCGCGTGAGCGAGGAACGGCTGCTGATAGACCGCGTCGATACGCGTTTTGGCGTCCGAGAAGCCTTTGCCCACGTCGCCGTCCTTGCGCGCGACGGCGCCCGTGCCGTGGTCGGCGGCGGCGGCGAGATCGTCGACGATCTGCTTCATCGACAGATTGGCGCCCGCGCCTTCGTTCCAGGTGATGACGAGCGCCGCGAGGCCGCGCTTGGCGGCCCACGTGTGGTCGCCGATCACGGCCACCGCGTTGTCTGCCTTGATCACCTGGCGCACGCCGGGGATTTTCTTCGCGGCGCTGTCGTCGACGCTGCCGAGCGTGCCGCCGAACACCGGACACGTCGAGATTGCCGCATAGACCATGTCCGGCAGCCGCACGTCGAGGCCGAACACGGCGCTGCCGTCCACCTTTTCCGGCGAATCGAGGCGTTTAGCCGAGGTGCCGATGAGCTTGAAGTCCTTCGGGTCCTTGAGCGGCACATTCTGCGGCGCCGGCAGCTTCGCCGCGATACCCACAAGTTGACCGTAGCCGATGCTGCGATTGCTGGCCGCGTGAAGCACCTGGCCAGCCTGTGCGTGACAGGTGGCCGGATCGACCTGCCATTGCTGCGCCGCAGCGTTGATCAGCAGCACGCGCGCGGTCGCACCGGCCTTGCGCATCGGGTCCCATGCGTAACGGATCGAGGTCGAGCCGCCGGTCAACTGACCGCCGAGCAGCGGGTCCGTGAACAGCTTTTCGTTGGGCGGGGCGTGGTCCACGGTGACGCTGTCGAGCGGCACTTCGAGTTCTTCCGCGATCAGCATGGGGATCGACGTGTAGACGCCCTGTCCCATCTCGACCTTCGGAATCACCAGCGCGACCTTGCCGGTGGTGTCGATCTGAATGAAGGCGTTCGGCGCGAATACGCCAGCCGGCGCGGGCTCGCTCGCGTCGCCGCCGACCACCGATTTGCCGGACGGCCCCTGCTCCAGTTCCTGGTTTTGCCCCTGGCTTAGCACCGGCAGGCTGAAACCGAGCAGCAGGCCGCCGCCCGCTGCCGCGCCTACCGTCGCGCTGAACTTCAGAAACGTGCGGCGCGAAAAGCGTCCACCGCCCGACTCTCGACCGGCTGTGTGAGCCGCATCCGCTTTGGCGCCGATCTGCGCATCGATCAATCCTTGCGACATATCAGGCCTCCTTTGCCGCTTGCTTGATCGCCGCGCGAATGCGGTTATAGGTGCCGCAGCGGCAGATGTTGCCGGCCATGGCGGCGTCGATATCCGCATCGGTGGGATTGGGATTCTGCGCAAGCAAGGAGGACGCGGACATCACCTGTCCGGACTGGCAGTAGCCGCACTGCACCACGTCGATCTGCCGCCATGCCTGCTGCACTTTCTTGCCGGCGGGGGTCTCGCCGACCGCTTCGATGGTGGTGACTTTTCTGTCGCCGACCGCCGCCACCGGCAGCACACACGAACGGACCGCGGCGCCGTCCAGATGCACGGTGCATGCGCCGCACTGGGCAATGCCACAGCCGAACTTCGTACCGGTCAGACCGACGATGTCGCGCAAAACCCAGAGCAGGGGCATGTCAGGCGGGGCGTCGACGGTATGCGTCTGACCATTGATGTTGAGCGTTGTCATGGGGACTCCAGTTGCGGGTTATTGTTTTGAAGGTGGTGAGCCTGCGGCCTATGGAGGGCGAATCGATTGTAGTCTCGCCTTAAAAATTGTGTTGATAACCTGTCACCCTGTCCGCGCGGGGCAATTTTGTTAGCATGGGCCTTCTATCTATTGATCAGGAGTTGCGCCATGACCGACGAGCAAGCCACCCAGTTCCTGTCCGAGGTTCGCCGGCCCTTGCTGTCGCTGCACAAGGCGATTCTCGATCACGAACGCGCGGCCTATGAGAAGGAATTCGGCCCGGCGACGCCCGCCGCGTTCCTGCAGGTGCTAATTAACGGTTCGGGGTTTCGCTGGCTGACGCCGCTTTCGACGGTAATCGCCAATGTCGACGAGACGCTCGACGACAAGAAGGCCACCGACGTCGAGCGGATCGGCGCGGCGGAAGCGGTGACCATGCTGTTTTCGTCCGAGCGGCCGGAGAATATTTTCTTGCCGCGCTATTTGCCGTTGCTGCAGGCGAGCCCGGCCATCCTGCACGAGCATGGGAAAGTCGCGCAGGTGCTGCGGACGGTTGAGGGGAAGTAGGACTAATGCGAAGCCGGTGGCGGGACGGTGTCAATTGCGCCGCTTCCGCTTACTCCGCTTACTCCGCTGGCCTCGTCGGCCTCGCTGGCATCGCTGGCCGTTGCGTGCGCTGGAGGCCAGCCTGCCCCCTCACCTCGCCGCATTCAACTTGCGCCACAGCGTGGTCTTGCTGATCCCCAACGCCTCGCACACCTGATCGCGGTCGCCGTTGAACGCTTCGAGCGCGGCGCGAATCTCGTCGGCTTCGACCTGACGGCTGCGCTGCCGCAAAGTCAACGCCGCGTCGTTCGCCGCGCCTTCGGGCCGCTCGAACAGTTCGGGCGCGATCGACTGCAGCACCGCGTCGGTCAGGACCGCGTCGTCCGCGTCGGCCAGTTCCACTGTGATGCGTTCGATCACGTTCTGCAATTCCCGCACGTTGCCAGGCCACGTATGACGGCCAAGTGATTCGCTCACCGCCTCGAGCAAAGCCGCGGCATCGCCCGTGCTGCGAATCCGCGTCGCGAGGCGCGGCTCACGGCGCGCCGCCTGATACAGCAACTCGGATGCAAGCGGCACAATGTCCCACAGCCGTTCGCGCAATGGCGGCAAACCGATGTTCAGAATGTTGAGCCGGTAATACAGATCGGTGCGGAATTCGCCGGCTTCGATGGCCGCCGTCAATGCCCGGTGGGTCGCAGCGACGATCCGCACGTCGATGCGCGTGGGCTCCGTCGAACCCAGCCGCACGACTTCGCGTTCCTGCAGCACGCGCAGCAGGCGGCTTTGCAAAGGCAACGGCATCTCGCCGATTTCATCGAGAAACAGCGTGCCGCGGTGCGCCGCCTCGATCAGGCCCGCCTTGCCGCCGCGCCGCGCGCCGGTGAACGCGCCCTCCTCGTAGCCGAATAGCTCGCTTTCCAGCAGGGCCTCCGGAAACGCGCCGCAATTGAGCGCGACAAAAGGAAAGTCGCGCCGCGCGCTTAAGTGATGCAGGCTCTGCGCGACCATCTCCTTACCCGTACCGCTCTCGCCACGAATCAGGACCGTGGCGTCCGACTTCGCATAGCGCCGCACGAGTTGCCGCACCCGTTCGATGGGTGCGCACTGGCCCACCAGATCGTCGAGCCGGTAGCGAGCCACGAACTGTTGCGCGCGCTGGCGCGAGCGCAGCGTGCGATCGAGCCGTTCCACCGCGCGCGACTCCTGAAACGTCAGCACGGTACCCGTCGTCACGCCGTTGTCGACCAACGGTCCGCGATGCACGACATAGCTCACGCCGCGCACGGTTTCGAGCGACTCGCCTTCCGCGTCCGGGACGGCGTCGACGAGATCCGGCGCGAGTTCGAGCAAGGGACGTCCGACGGCCGCCGCCGGCTCGATGCCGAGCACGAGTGCCAGCCGCTGATTGATGGCTTCGACGCGGCCTTGCGCATCGAGCGCCACCACGCCGTCGCGCAGATGCTGCAAGACGTTGTCCAATCGATGCCGCCGCACCGCTTCACCCCAGGTGGCCTGGGCGACTTCAAGCGCGGTATCGAACGCGGCACGCACCGAGGCGCGCGAATAGAGAAACACGGATTCCATGCCGGCCCGCGCCGCCAGATCCGTGACGAGGCCCGGTCCCACGATGGTCTTCACGCCACGGTCGCGCAAATCGAGCACGCAGGCTTCGGCATCCTGCGCCGACTGATACGCGGCGAACACCACGTCGAGACCGTAGGCCGCAACGAAGCGGCGTACTTCAGCAGGCGTCTCGCCATACGTTACCAGCGCCACCGACGAGGCGTCGCGCCGCGCACGCGCTAACGCATGCATGACGTCGAAGCCGGTGGGCGCGATCAGCACCACCGGCAGGTCAACGCGCGCCTTCAGGTAAGTGCCGTTGGAACCGGCGGCGATCACGATGTCCGGACGGTTCGCACCGGCCGCCGCGATTTCGTTGACGGCGTCTTCATACCCGCGCGTCACCAGCCGCAGGTCGGCGCGGATGTCGTATTCGTCGGCGATGTCGCGGAACAGGTCGCGTAGCTTGCTGATGCCGATGGCCCAGATGCGGGGACGGGAGCCGGGTTCGGAGGGTCGATTCATGGTGAATGGCGTGGGCGCTGGCAATTCTCTAAAGGTCGTGGCCATTATGAACGCCGGATTTCATTTGTGAAATGCGTACTTTCACTTGTGAAACCACATTGTATTGCGGCTGGAAGTCGGGCGGGCGTCAATTCCTCGGGCAATCAATTACTTAAGCGCACGCCTCAAAGCTGGCCCACTCCTTGCACCGACAGGGCACCCGAATCAAGGAGCGAGAGGACGACACCATGAGCGAAGCAGATAACAGCGCGCCGGCAACCGGCGCATTCAAACCGAAAAAATCCGTCGCGCTGTCGGGCGTGACGGCCGGCAACACGGCCCTGTGCACGGTCGGCAAGACCGGCAATGACCTGCACTACCGCGGCTATGACATTCTCGACATCGCCAGCACCTGCGAATTCGAGGAAATCGCCTATTTGCTGGTGCACGAAAAGCTGCCGACGCAGGCGGAACTGACCGCGTACAAGGCCAAGCTAAAGGCGTTGCGCGGCCTGCCCGCCAACGTGAAGGCCGCGCTGGAGTGGATTCCGGCCGCCGCTCACCCGATGGACGTGATGCGCACCGGCGTCTCGGTGCTCGGCACCGTGCTGCCGGAAAAGGACGACCACAACCTGCCGGGCGCGCGCGATATCGCCGACAAGCTGATGGCCTCGCTCGGCTCGATGCTGCTGTACTGGTACCACTACTCGCACAACGGCAAGCGCATCGAGGTGGAAACCGACGACGATTCGATCGGCGGCCATTTCCTGCATCTGCTGCACGGCGTGGAGCCGTCGAAGTCGTGGGTCGACGCGATGCACGTCTCGCTGAACCTGTACGCCGAGCACGAATTCAACGCCTCGACCTTCACCGGCCGGGTGATCGCCGGCACGGGCTCGGACATGTATTCGGCCCTGACCGGCGCGATCGGCGCGCTGCGCGGGCCGAAGCACGGCGGCGCCAATGAAGTCGCGTTCGAAATCCAGTCGCGCTATCAGACGCCGGACGAGGCGGAAGCAGACATCCGCCGCCGCGTGGAGAACAAGGAAGTCGTGATCGGCTTCGGCCATCCGGTGTACACAATCTCCGACCCGCGTAACAAGGTCATCAAGGAAGTCGCGAAGCAGCTCTCGAAGGAAGCCGGCAGCACGAAGCTGTTCGACATCGCCGAGCGGCTCGAAACGGTCATGTGGGACGCCAAGAAGATGTTCCCGAACCTGGACTGGTTCAGCGCGGTGTCGTACCACATGATGGGCGTGCCGACGGCCATGTTCACGCCGGTGTTCGTGATCGCCCGCACGGCGGGCTGGAGCGCGCACATCATCGAGCAGCGCATCGACAACAAGATCATCCGGCCGAGCGCGAATTACACCGGTCCAGACAACCTCAAGTTCGTGCCGCTGGCAAAACGTTGAGCGCAGCCGCTGGCTGACCTTGGCTGACCTTGGCTGAAGGCGCCGGCCGTCTGAAAGCGCTGTTCAGGAAAGGGGGATAATTGCCGCTGATGGCCGCAAGCGTCTCCCTGAGCACCTCATTATCATTTCCCACGGTATGAACACAGCAAACCGCAAACCCCTGCCCGGCACCCGGCTGGATTTCTTCGATACGCGCGCCGCGGTCGAGGCCCTCCAGCCCGGCGCCTACGACACGCTGCCCTACACCTCGCGCGTACTGGCCGAAAATCTCGTGCGCCGTTGCGATCCGGTGTCCTTGAATGCGTCGCTCAGGCAGATCATCGAGCGCAAGCGCGACCTCGATTTTCCGTGGTTCCCGGCGCGCGTGGTCTGCCACGACATCCTCGGACAAACGGCGCTCGTCGACCTCGCCGGTCTGCGCGACGCGATTGCCGCGCAAGGCGGCGACCCCGCGCTGGTGAACCCGGTCGTGCCGACACAGCTAGTGGTGGATCATTCGCTCGCCGTCGAGTGCGGCGGCTTCGATCCCGACGCGTTCGACAAGAACCGCGCCATCGAAGACCGCCGTAACGAAGACCGCTTCGACTTCATCAACTGGACCCGGAAGGCGTTCAGGAACGTCGACGTGATCCCACCGGGCAACGGCATCCTGCATCAGATCAACCTCGAACGGATGAGCCCGGTCGTGCAGGTGAAAGACGGCGTGGCATTCCCCGACACCCTCGTGGGCACCGATTCGCACACACCGATGGTGGATGCGCTCGGCGTGATCGCAATTGGCGTGGGCGGTCTCGAAGCGGAAAGCGTGATGCTCGGGCGTGCGTCGTATATGCGCCTGCCGGATATCGTCGGTGTCGAGCTGACGGGCAAACCTGGCGAGGGCATCACGGCGACGGACGTGGTGTTGTCGTTGACCGAATTTCTGCGCAAGGAAAAAGTGGTCGGCGCGTATCTGGAGTTTTACGGCGCGGGCACAGCCAATCTCACGTTGGGCGACCGCGCCACCATCGCCAACATGGCGCCGGAATTCGGCGCGACCGCCGCGATGTTTTATATCGACGAGCAGACCATCAGGTACCTGAAGCTCACCGGCCGCGACGACGAACTCGTCAAACTGGTGGAGACGTATGCAAGGCACACCGGCCTGTGGGCCGATAGCCTGAAAACCGCACAGTACGAACGCGTGCTGAAATTCGACCTGTCGACGGTCGTGCGCACGCTCGCGGGGCCGTCGAATCCGCATCGGCGCCTGCCGGTGTCGGAGCTGGCTGCACGCGGCATCAGCGGCAAGGTCGAGAACGAGCCGGGGCTGATGCCCGACGGCGCAGTGATCATCGCGGCCATTACAAGCTGCACCAACACCAACAATCCGCGCAACATGATCGCCGCGGCGCTGCTGGCTCGCAATGCAAACCGGCTCGGCCTGACCCGCAAGCCCTGGGTGAAGAGTTCGCTCGCGCCGGGGTCGAAGGCGGTGACCCTCTATCTGGAAGAAGCGCAACTGTTGCCGGAACTGGAACAGCTCGGCTTCGGCGTGGTCGCGTATGCCTGCACGTCGTGCAACGGCATGTCGGGCGCGCTCGATCCGGTGATCCAGAAGGAAATCGTCGAGCGCGACCTGTACGCCACGGCGGTGCTGTCCGGCAACCGCAATTTCGACGGCCGGATCCATCCGTTTGCCAAACAGGCATTTCTTGCTTCGCCGCCGCTCGTGGTGGCGTATGCGATTGCCGGGACGATCCGCTTCGACATCGAGAAGGACGTGCTGGGTATCGATGCGAACGGCAAGCCGGTGCTGCTCAAGGACATCTGGCCGTCCGACGAAGAGATCGATGCCGTCGTCGCGTCGAGTGTGAAGCCGGAGCAATTTCGCAAGGTGTACGAACCAATGTTCGCAGTCACCGCCGATACCGGCGAGCGCGCCCATCCCCTGTACGACTGGCGCCCGATGAGCACTTACATCCGCCGCCCGCCCTATTGGGAAGGCGCGCTTGCAGGCGAACGCACGCTCAAGGGCATGCGCCCGCTCGCGGTGCTCGGCGACAACATCACCACCGACCATCTTTCGCCTTCCAACGCGATCCTGCCGGATAGCGCCTCGGGCGAATACCTTGCGAAAATGGGCTTGCCGGAAGAAGACTTCAACTCGTATGCAACCCATCGCGGCGATCACCTCACCGCGCAGCGCGCCACCTTCGCCAATCCCACGCTCAAGAACGAGATGGTGCTGGAAGACGGCAAGGTTAAAGCCGGTTCGCTGGCTCGCATTGAACCTGAGGGCAAGATCACGCGCATGTGGGAAGCCATCGAAACCTACATGGAACGCAAGCAGCCGCTGATCGTGATTGCCGGTGCCGATTACGGCCAGGGCTCGTCGCGCGACTGGGCCGCCAAGGGGGTACGGCTGGCCGGCGCCGAGGCTATCGTCGCCGAAGGGTTCGAACGGATTCACCGCACCAACCTGGTGGGCATGGGCGTGCTGCCGCTGGAATTCAAGCCGGGCGTGAATCGCCTGACGCTCGGCATCGACGGCACGGAAACCTTCGATGTGATCGGCGAGCGCAAGCCGCGCGCCGACCTCACGCTGGTGATTCATCGCAAGAACGGCGAGCGTGTGGACGTGCCGGTCACCTGCCGTCTCGACACGGCGGAAGAAGTGTCGATCTACGAAGCCGGCGGCGTGTTGCAGCGTTTCGCGCAGGACTTCCTCGAATCGTCGCAGGCAGCCGCTTAAAAAATTACGAGGACAACTACACAATGGCCCACGTACCGCAGATCAGGATTGCCGCCACCTACATGCGTGGCGGCACCAGCAAAGGGGTGTTCTTCAGACTGCAGGATTTGCCCGCGGCCGCGCAGTCGCCGGGCATTGCGCGCGACCGCCTGCTGCTGCGCGTGATTGGCAGCCCGGACCCTTACGGCAAGCAGATCGACGGCATGGGCGGCGCGACGTCGAGCACCAGCAAGACCGTCATCATCGCGAAGAGCAGCAGGCCGGATCACGACGTCGACTATCTGTTCGGCCAGGTATCGATCGACAAGGCGTTGGTGGACTGGAGCGGCAATTGCGGCAATCTCTCGGCCGCGGTGGGGCCGTTCGCCATCAGCGCGGGCCTCGTCGACGCGAGCCGCATTCCGCATGACGGCGTGGCCGTCGTGCGCATCTGGCAAGCGAATATCGGCAAGACCATCATCAGCCACGTACCCATCACGAATGGCGCGGTGCAGGAAACCGGCGATTTCGAACTCGACGGCGTGACCTTCCCGGCCGCCGAAGTGCAACTCGAATTCATGGATCCGGCTGCCGAGGAAGACGGCGCGGGCGGCGCGATGTTTCCGACCGGCAATCTGGTCGACGACCTCGAGGTGCCGGGCATTGGCGTGCTGAAGGCCACGATGATCAACGCGGGCATTCCCACCATCTTCGTCGACGCCGAAGCAATCGGCTATCAAGGCACCGAACTGCAGGACGCGATCAACGGCGACGACAAGGCGCTGGCGAAGTTCGAGACCATTCGTGCGCACGGCGCGCTACGCATGGGCCTCATCAAGCACCTCGATGAAATCGCCACCCGGCAGCACACGCCGAAGGTCGCTTTCGTTGCCAAACCGCGCGGCTATGTCGCCTCCAGCGGCAAGCAGGTCGCGGCGGGCGATGTCGACCTGCTGGTGCGGGCGATGTCGATGGGCAAGCTGCATCACGCGATGATGGGCACCGCTGCCGTGGCGATCGGCACCGCCGCCGCGATTCCCGGCACCCTGGTGAATCTGGCGGCGGGTGGCGGCGAACGCGAGGCGGTGCGCTTCGGGCATCCGTCGGGCACGCTGCGCGTCGGTGCGCAGGCGAGTCAGATCGACGGCGAATGGGCCGTGAAAAAAGCCATCATGAGCCGCAGCGCCCGCGTGCTGATGGAAGGCTGGATTCGCGTGCCAGGCGACACGTTCTGAAACACGCTGCCCGGCACGCAAACTCAGCTTTGTTTGCCGGGCAGATACGGCATCGGATCGACCGGCTTGCCGTCGCGGCGCAACTCGAACAGCACGGAAACGCGCGAATTGTTTTCGTCGCCCATCTCCGCGATTTCCTGCCCCTGGCGCACGATGTCGCCGGTTTTCACCAGCAGCTTGCGGTTATGCGAATAGGCGGTCAGAAAGTCCTTGTTGTGCTGGACGATGATCAGGCTGCCGTATTCGTTCAAGCCCGTCCCGGCGTACATGACCTTGCCGTCCGCGGCGGCGCGCACCGGATCGCCCGGCTTGCCGCCAATTTCGATGCCGCGCGTCTCGCCGGGCTGGAACCCCTGAACGACGTCGCCTTGAGCCGGCCATGCCAGCGTGACGCGTTTGGCGTGGCGCGCCATCTCCGCATCTACTTGACGGGTTTCGGCGGCGCCCGGTGCGGGCGAGCCGGCAGCATTGTCTGGATTTGACGCCGAGAGGGTGGTCGTTGCAGTGGTCGCAACCGCAGCCGCCATGGTGGCCGAGGCCGCGGCTGGCGCATTGGCGGACGCGCTTGTCGCTGCACCCGAAACCGGCGCTACCGTAGCAGCCGTCTTTGCCGCCGCCGCAGCTTGTGCTGCCGCAGCCTCGGCCGCGACGGCAGCCGCTGCCGCCGCATTCGCCTGCTTCACCGTTTCCGGCGAAGCCACATGCAAAACCTGTCCGAGCTTGAGACGCGTGGACGGTTTGAGCTGGTTCCACGCCAGCAATTCCTTGACGCTGCAGTGATGACTCTGGGCGATATGGCCCAGCGTATCGCCGCGCCGCACGCGATAGACGAGCGGCGGGCTCTTCTTCGCCTTGGCGGCCGCTGCGTCCGCCGTCGCCTGCAGCGACGCCACGGACGCCGTGGCTGCCGTTGACGACGCCGCATCGGGCGCCGCCCCCGCCGAAGCGGCCGATGCCGCCGGAACCCCGGAGGCGGCCACGCCCGTCTGCGTGTCCTGCTGCGCCACGTTCACACAGCCACTCATTGCTACTGCGACCCACACGCCGGCGACACTCGCCAGCATGGTTTTGTCGAAACGACTTCTCAACAAATTCGACTCCTGCCTCGTTACTGGGCAGGCCCGAGCGTTTCGCGTTGCGTGCGATGCGCGCGTTCGTCGGCGAAGCGCTGCGACCACACGACACCGAAAGCCGCCTCGTGCGACCATCACTCGTGCCCTGCCCGCCATCTGGCGCTGGTGCGCTAAACCGCTCGAAAATGACGCGATCTGCTGCAAACGGGGCCAGATAGGCGATTAAAATTCAAGCGGAATTGTAAAATGCTTCAGACAAAATACGAGCCGTCTGAACATACTGATACAAATCCTTACGATCGGTATCGCGGAACCGCGCCCACGATACCGCCCTGTTTAACGGCAGTAATCGTTAAAACTTGAATGGGCTAATCGCCGCGGCAGTGCAATCGAGTCTGGCCGAACCACGGCGCGGAGAAAATGTCCGTCCCTGGGCATCGTCTCAAATGCTTCGCTGTGCTCCACCTTTGCGGGGACAGGCCTCAGCCCACGCTTTCACCACGGCCGCCTGCTGGTCGAGCGGCAAACGTCTGAACATTTCGGCGCCGAATATTTTGCTGTGCTGACGATATGTTTGATCAAAAATGCGCCTGACACGAGCAGCGGCGCATTCGGCCCGCCCGACGCATTTCAAGCGCCTGTTCGATATCAAGCTATGCGTTCTGGATGCCGTAAGCAAGGTATCGGGGCTGGGTTCGGTCAATCACGACGCCAGTCCGGTTCTTTCCGGAGTCGATCATGAGCTATCTACGCGCGGCGGGTGAAGTCGGATGCCACCTTTTTTTTTCTCTTTTCGATCGCCGTATTTCTGCTGTGGGGGTCGCTCGCGGTGGGCGCGGGGTTTGTCCTGCTGCACTTACCCGACGTGTGGGCGATGCATAGTAACGACGAGAATTCACGTTATGCGGTTATGTCGGTGACGGCGTATGCGTTGATCGTGGGCGCGCTGTTTCTGATCTTCGTGGCCGGGTCCGTCGACCGGTTATGCGATGCGGCGAGAGTCGCGCGAGCGGCGCTCAAACATCTTCGCGAGATTTATTTGATCCGGGTCGCAAGTCATGCTCAGCAGTCCGAAGCGGTTGCGCATCCGGTTCGAGACGCGCTTCGGCGCTGGATGTTTTCCTGAGCGGCTGACGCGTGCGGAGGACAACGGTTGACTGAGCAGCGGTGACAATGCGCTCATGGACAGCACCATCGCGCTTCGTTTGAGAAATTCCCGGCGCGTGGCCGCGTACATTGGCGATATTCCCATGAGATGAAGCGGCGTCCGTCTGACTTTATCGCGCGGTAGCACGACTACCGCGCGCAAGCTGCCACCAACTCAATTCCCTGCCAGCACCTTCGCGTGCATTTCGATGGTCAGCGCCTCGATCCTCGCGCTCAGTTGCCGCGTGATCTCCGTGAGTTCGGTGTTTTGTTTCAATAACGTGGCCATCTGCGCGGTGTGCTCAGCCATTTGCAGCTGGCGCTCTTCGGCTGATTTGGCGATGTCCTCGCGATGACGTGCGTCCGCGTCGGCGAGCGCCTTGTCGCGATCGGCCTGGCGCGTCTGCGCGAGCAGGATCAGCGGCGCCGCATACGCGGACTGCAAACTGAAGGCGAGGTTTAGCAGAATGAAAGGATAGACGTCGAACTTCGTCAGACCCGTCACGTTGGCAATCACCCAAAGTGCGACCACCAGGGTTTGGCCGACGAGAAACTTCGGCGTACCAAAGAAGCGCGCGAAGGCCTCGGCCTTGAGCGAAAACCAGTCGTCACCGAAAGTCGAAGTCACCTGATTGTAGGGAAGATGAAACCGCAGATGAGGCCAACGCGCGTGATTGGGCGGCGATTTGTCGTCTTTGGCTTGATCGAAGGGCGTCATGGCAGCGAACTCGTTCTGGTTGATGGAGCCGCCAATCTACACGAGCTATATTGCATTCGCCGGCGCGCGCGCCATTGCGTCGGATCTGTTTCTTTCGCCCTTTCTTTCGCCCTTTCTTTCGGCTAACAAGCGCGGTGGCGATTCGTAAGCGTTCAGTCAGCAATGGCCCTTGCTGGGCAAAAGCCCCCTTCGATTCACGGCTCCATCTGGTCGAGCGTATGACCGATACAACGAGCCAGCCCGAAGGTACCCGCCTCGTAGTTGGACAGAACAATCGCGATGCGTCCCGTCTCCAACGTGACCTCGAAGCTCGCGCTGATGCCGGCGAAACCGCCGCCATGGCCAATCGTTGTCTTCGTTGCAGTCCGGCCGACCTCGAACCCGTAGCCATAGCCACTGCCGGTGTAATCGGTCCAGAGCGCCTCGCGCATTGCCGGGCCGACGAGCTCGCCCGCCACGAGCGCAGTGGCAAAGCGGTGCAGATCGCGCACGGTCGAATAGCCGCCGCCCGCCGGCCCACCTTTGGCGACATGCTCGAAAATATTCTCGCGCCAGCCGGTTGCGGTTCGGGGCTTCGTCTGGCCCGTCATTGCATCCATCAGAGGAATGTAGCCCATCGCGAGATTCGGAACGGGCGCGTCGATGTCGTAGCAATCCGTGTCCTGCATAAGGCACGGCGCGTAGATCGCCTCGCGGATATAGTCGTAGTAGCTCTTGCCGGACACACGCTCGATAATCACCCCTGCCAGCAGCATGCCGGTATTGCTGTATTCGAATCGTTCGCCCGGCGTAAATGCAGGTCGATCGTCACGCACGAGCGGCTTGAAGTCGTCAATGGCACGAAACCGGGCGCGCGAGCCGTTGAAGAAGGTCTCGTTGAAATAACTCCCCAGTCCCGAGGTATGAGAAAGCAGATGATGAACGGTGATGCCGCTCGTCACCGACGCAGGCAGCCAGCTATCGTCGATGTATCGATCGATGCTATCCGTGAAGCTCAGGCGTCCGCGTTCCACCAGCTGGGCGATCGCCACGGCAGTGAACATTTTGTTAGCAGAACCAAGATTGAATCGGGTGTCCAGATTGTTAGGCACGTCATAGCGCTTATTCGCCGCGCCGCACGCATATTCAAACAGCACGTCCGATCCGCGCGCAACGAGCACGGTCCCGGAGAACACATCGGTTAGCGCGCCCTGATCGCAGTAAGACCGGATTTGTGCAAGACCATCGGCCTTGGACATGGCGACGCTGCGCATCTCGCCGGGGCCGAAGTCGATTTCGATAATTTTGCTGCCGGCCAGCGCGTCAAAGCGCAAATGCATCCGATGTGCGGCGCAGTACAGGCGGTCGTCCACCAGCGCTGTCTGGGTAAGATGGGTGACGTCCACGGGTTTAATCTCCCGCAAAACCAGCCCTTGCGTTAAACGGGCGAACGACGCGAGCCAATCGGCGCAGTCGTCGAGAGTCATCGGGCTGGAGGACGGCAGAACCGCGTGATTACGCAGAAACTCCAGCAAGGACTGTCGACTGTTCGAGTTGATCGCCGCCAGCAAGCCGGTAATGAGCGCGTCGGTGCTTGGTTGCGGGACCGCGCCGGGTTGAGACGTTGGAGAATGGGTGTTAGTCATAAACAGTCCTGTGCGTTGCCTTAGGCTAGCGGGAATCGTGGTAACCAGGAACGGCGACAACCGCGGCGAGAATAGCGGCCCACATCGCGAGCCGCGCCCCGCTCATGCGGCAGAAGCCGACCATCAGCGTCGGCGGAATGAACAGGATAACCAGGAGCAGCGGAAAGAATACGATGGGGACGGTCGCGATGCCGCTGCGATTGTGCGCCGCGTCCAGAAGCAGATACAGCGCGACGCCCTGAAAAATACCGGCGATTAACCGGGGCGCGAGAAGATCCCGGCCAGGAACCGCGCGCGCTGTTTCCTGCTGATCGGATTGCATTGCCGTCCCCCGCCTTAATCGATTTGATTTGTTCTACGTTCGGCTGGGTACCAGCCGGTCAATGCTGCGCTCTGCTCATCTGCGCGGACAACGCCTTATGATCGCACACTGACGCGGAGCGTCTCAACGGCCAAAACAGGGGTCTTTCATTCAAACAGCATCACGCCAGCGGCCCTTCTTTGTCTTTGCGCCGAATCGCAACCGCAATGGCACTGCCCACGATAAGTGCGATCCCCACCAGTGACCACGGCTGGATCGTCTCGCCCCATATGACATAGCCGAACAATGCCGCCCACACGATGCTCGTATAGTTGTAGGGCGCGAGCTTGCCGGCGTCGCCCTGGCGAAACGCGACGGTCATCAGAAGCTGTCCTGCAGTTGCGAACACGCCGAGAAGCGCCATGATCAGCAGCGCCGACAAAGACGGCGCCCGCCAATTGAATGCAAGTGTCAGGCCCATCACGATCGTGCCGATCACGGTGAAAAACAGAACCGTCGTCGCCGAGTCGTCGGTCGAGCGGATACGTTTGATCTGGATGATGGATAGCGCACCGCACAGCGCGCTTAGCAACAGCAAACCAGGACCAGGCCAGTTCGCCTCGCTGCCGCCTGGGCGCACCACCAGCAGCACACCACAGAAGCCGACCAGGGCCGCGGCCATGCCCGTGGCCGTCAAGCGTTCTTTCAGGAGCAGCGGCGCCAGCAGAATGACGATCAGCGTTTCCGAATAAGCCAGCGCGACCGCTTCACCCAGGGGGACATACGGCAAACCGGCGAAGAACAGTCCCGAAGCGCCGAGCAGCGTCAGCGCGCGGATTGTCTGTCCTTTGATGTCGATGCCGCGCAGCCTTTCCATCACCGATAGACGACCCCGGCAGCACAAGGCGACAGCCGGAACCAGGCCGAACAGCATGCGGAAAAACGTGACCTCATTGGCCGGATAGTGCAGCGCAACCGTCTTCGCCAGCGCATCCACCACGGCAAAGCACAGCATCGACGCCAGGATGCTTGCGATGCTGTGCCACGGAAGCGCGGCCGTGCGCGTGGCGCTCGACGATGACATGGCGAGGGACGTAAGGACGAACGAAACGGCATCATCTCATACGCCCCGCAAGACTTCGGTAGAGGGCGCGGACTAGCGCAGCGCCTTCACCGCGTTGGCCGTCACATCCGCCGGCTGACCACCCCACGTCGCGCGCAGATATCCCGCCAGTTGCGCGAGTTCCGCGTCGTCGAGCTGACGAGCGAAGCCCGGCATTTCCTGCATGCGTTCGGTCCCGGCGAAATCCTGCGCCTCGATACCGTCGAGCATCGCCACGATCAGGTTATGCGGATCGCGTTGCCGCACCGTGGAATTGCCGCGCATCGGCACCGCCACGTGCGGTTTGCCCTCGCCGTCGCGGCCATGACAACCGGCACACACAGCGAGATAGACATTGCGGCCCGCGGCCAGTTGCGCGGCATCCGCTGAAACCGATTGCAGCGGCTGCACCGCCGGCGGCTGATCGCCCAACAGATAAGTGGACATCGCCCGCAGGTCGTCGTGGCTCAGATACTGACTGCTCAGATGCACGACTGGATACATTTCGCTAAAAGCCGAGCCTTGCGGCGCGATGCCGGTTGCGAAAAAGCTCTGCAGATCTGCCGCGGTCCAGCCACGCGCAGCGAGCCCTTGCGGCGTGATATCCGGCGCCACGGTGCGGCCCAGCGCCCCGCCGCCAAGCGCCAACGAGTGATCCATCTGGCCGAACTTGCCGCGCGGCGTATGGCATTCGGCGCAATGGCCGAGCGCGCTAACCAGATAACGGCCACGGTTCCAGTCGGCCGAATCACCCTTCGATGCATCGGGCAACGTGTCCTTCAGGAACATCAGGTCCCAGAAACGCACTGCAAAACGCAGGCTGAACGGGAACGTCAATTCCGGCGCATGGTTCGCCACGGCGGCCGGTTTTTGCGCCATCAGCCAGGCGTACATGGCGTCGGTGTCGGCGCGCGAGAGCTGCCGGTACGACGTATAAGGCATCGCCGGATACAACTGGCCTTCCGGTGCGACGCCGTCGTGCAACGCCTTGTAGAAATCGTCGGCGCTCCACTTGCCGATGCCATGCTGTTGGTCCGGCGTGATGTTGGTGCCGTAGAAAGTGCCGAACGGCGACGCCAGCTTCACGCCGCCGGCGAACGGCGCGCCGTCCGCTGCGGTGTGGCAGGCGGCGCAGTCGGCGGCCTTTACCAGGTAGCGGCCGCGCGCCAGTTGCGCATCGGGCGATGTACCCGAGGACGAGGCGGCCAGCGTCGCGCTGGTCGCCGCACTCGTGTCATCGTGCTGCTGGCCGCAGGCGGCCAGCAACGCCACGCCCGTCATCACCGCAATCCGACCCAGATCCAGAAATCGCATTTTCATACGGTATCCTTAACAAGTCCGGGCATCGTCATGACGACATCCTTCACTGCCTCGTAATAACGTACATACCCCGTACAACGGCAGATATGCTCGTTGAGCGCTTCGGTAATGGTCTCTTCCACCTTGTCGCGCGACACCGGCTGACGCGCGAGTCGTTCGATCAACACCGTGGCCGCATTGACGAAGCCGGGCGTACAGTAGCCGCACTGAAAACTGAAGTGCTCGAGAAACTTCTGCTGGATCGGCGACAAGGCCACCACCTCGCCCTGCTCATTGCGCTGCGCATGGGCTTCGATCGTGCGAATCGACTTGCCCGCAAAGAAATTCGCCCCGGTGATACAGGTGCGCACTTCCTCGCTCGTGCCATCCGGCTTGTCGAGAATCACCACGCAGGCGTGACAGATGCCCTGCCCGCAACCCAGCCGCGAACCGGTGAGGTCGAGGTATTCGTGCAGCAGGTCGATCATCATCAGACCGGCCGGCGCCTGCACCGTCACGTCACGGCCGTTCAATTTCAGCGAGAGCGGCTCTGCACGGTATTGCGTCAGCGGACGTTCCACGACAGCCGCATTCGCCGGCTGCGATGTCTTCGTATCGGATGCCGGCGCTGCACCTGCAGCGAGGGCGGAAGTTTGATTAGGGGCCGTCATGCGAGCACCTCCTGAATTTTTTGCGGGGTCACCGGCAGGTCGGTAAAACGATGTCCAATGGCATGGGCAATGCCGTTCACGATCGCGCCGACTACGGGGATCATCACCACTTCGGCAATGCCCTTGGGCGGATCGGTTTCGGTCAGCGGCGGCAGCACTTCGCCGGTCTGGGTCCAGACGGCGACGTCTTTGGCGCGCGGCAGCTGATAGCGGTTGAAATTCCACGTCCCATTGCCGGGACCGTCTTCGTAGAGCGGCAGAAATTCGTGCAGCGCGTGGCCGATGCCCATTGCCAGACCGCCCTGCAACTGACCCGAAACGAGTTGTGGCGCGATCTGGTTGCCGCACTCCATGATCGAGTGATGCGCGAGCAGTTCCACCTTGCCGGTGGCCTCGTGCACAGCCAGTTCGACCAGCGTGCCCACCGCGCTGTAATACGTGACCGCGGCGTTGTTACGCTGCACGGGCGGAATGAACACGCGTTGGCGATCAAGCACGTGGTAGTGATTCGGCGTGGTCTGCTGGCGCTTCTTCCCGGCGCTGGCGTTATCGCCATAGCGCAGCGAAAGGCCGTCGATCGACAGACGATCGACATTGCCGTCAATCGAAAATTCCGCCTCGGTCCACTGCCAGCGATTGAACACATGCACTGCCGCGCCCGTCACGAGTCCGAGTTCGTGGGCTTGCTTCGCGAGCTGCTCGAACGGCAACGCTTCGAGCCCTGCCGCCGACAGCTTGCCGTCGACCCAACGGGCATCTTCGATACGCACCGTCAACGGCGCGGCCTGGCCGCCACCGGGGCCCTGACTCCAGATCGCCATAGCGGCCGGCCACAGCCCATGCATGAAAACCACCCGCGCCGCCTCGCGCGTGCTGTGCGTGAAGTAAAACGCGGAGTTGGTCGCGCTCGCCGGCGACGCATAGTTCGGCGACCAGCGCGGATTCGCCGACAGCCTGTCCTGCTCGGCTTGCGACATCATGTAAGGATCGCCGCTAGTCACGACCGGCAAGTCGGACCAGTCGTTCACGGCCACCCGCACCTCGGTGGCCGGTTTGCCGAGCCACTTCGCCACCGCAATCGCCTGCGACGTGGACATGCCGGTGCCGATTTCGGCGGCGCTATGATGCAGGCTGATCTTGCCGTCGGCGCTAAACTCGACCCGCGCCAACGACGCCTCCGCGCCCGTGCCGAAGTCCTTTTGCACGCAGGCGAAGCCAACGCCATAGCGCCGGCCCGGATTCGCCAGTTCGAATTCGAGCTTCTTCTTCGCGCGATTCACCCACAGCGGATGCACCTGCGCCTTCTGCAGAACCTCGTCGACGCGAATCGCGCCGGCCGGCACTGCGCCTTGCGTATTCTTCATGCCCGAGCGCAACGCGTTCTTCAGACGGAACTGGATCGGATCGATGCCGAGTTGCGCGGCCATTTCGTCGATCATCATTTCGGTGGCGGCCATGCTTTGCAGCGTGCCGTAGCCGCGCGCGGAACCGGCGTCGATGGCGCGCGACGCAATCGCCACGGCCGCCAGATCGTTCTTCGGAAAGTAGTAGATCGACTGCGCCGCGGTGGCCCCCACCATTGCCACCGACGGCGAGAAATTGCAGCGCCCGCCGCCGTTCGCCTCCATCTGTGCCTTGAACGATTGCAGCAAACCGGTCTTCCGGTCCACCGCAATCCGGTAGTTCATCCTGAACGCATGGCGCTTGAGCGAGGTCTGGAACTGCTCATAGCGGTCATTGGCGAGACGCACCGGCCGGCCGTCCGCATACATGGCGGTGACGAGGCCGTAGAACGGCACGTTGAAATGGTCCTTCGACCCGTAGCCCACCGTGTAGCACGGATGCACGAACAGGTTCTTCACCGGGAACGCACACTTGGCCACCATGCCCGCGGCGCTTTGCGCGACTTCCTGCGGCGCCTGGGTCGGTACAACCATGTGCAGCGATTGCGTCGCGGCGTCGTACCAGCAGTTTGCGTTGTCGGGTTCGAGCGCGGCCGTGTCGATGGACTGCGTGTTGTATTCGCGCTCCATCACCAGCCAGTCCGCCGACGGATGATCGAGTTCCTGCTGGATCTGGCCGGCGAAGAACATGCCCTGCTCGTCGAGCTTGCCGTGCTCCTTGCCGTCCGGCCAGACCGGCTGGTGCTTGCGCATCATGCTCGGAAAAACCGGTGCATTCTTCAGGCTCGAGAAGGTATCGTCGTCATAAGGCGTCTTGCCGCCCACGCGCACGAAGCGGAACGTGCCCCACGGATCGCGTTCGAGCGGCCCCGTCTGCGCGCCGTAGCGGATGATCTCGTCATGGAACTTGAGCCGGTCTTTGGCGAAGCGAAACCGTGCAAAGTCGTGATAGATCAGGATGGCCACCGCCTGGCCGAGATACGCCGGCGTCTTGCCGCGCGGCAGCAGCATGTCGTCGCCATAGAAGGCCGGGAAGACCAACCGGTCGCGCGCCAGATCGTCGGCGGTGACGATGCGGTCCGGCTGCAGTTCGGCGCCGAGCAGCGACAGATCGAAGCCTTCGTAAAGACGGTCGGCCTGGGTGGTGCGCAGAATGAACGCGTGGGCCTGCTGCTTCGGCCAATGCGGCATGTCGGCGGCACGGACGTCGCGTGCAAACACTTTCGCCCCTGTCACCTTGGCGATACCGTCGATGCGGAACTTCGCCTCACCATTGACCGCATCCCATTGGATGGGCGTGAGAATTTTTTCTTCGAACAACGCAGCGAACGCACGGCTGCCCATCGGCGCGATATACACCGACACGCCGGCAAGCACGCTGGCCTTCAGAAAACTGCGACGCGAAAGGTCGAGTTTCCCCATTGACGCCTCCTTGAGTGAACGACGGCGGCAACGCCAGCAGCAGAACACATGCGCGTGCCACTTCACCGGCTGAACCCGCCCGTGACGACACACCGCATTGGAGACTCAAGCGAATCCCGCACGCATGCGTGCGGGCATACCGGCGACGCGAGGCGGCCAGAATCTCGGCGCCGCCCCAGTCGATCTGATGGGACTTGAACTGCTCTTAAACCTGCTGGTGTTGCCAACTTCCCTGCCCAATAGCCGGGCAAAGCGCGCGATTATGGCGTCATCCGCAGCAGAATTCGTAATTTTTTGTCCTATTTTTCAGATAAGGGATTCGATATAAATATCGTTATTTCGGCATCCTTATTGATGTAGAACAAGTCGCAGGCTCGCACGACTCAGGCGCGCACGATCCCGATGCCCAACGCCTCGAACGGAGCCGTGAGCGCCGCGGCAGTTTGCCTCTCGACAACAATCGCATGAGCAGCCGTCGCCTCCGCGATCATGAAAGCAGATGCGGCGTTCAGCTTCTCCGCGGACGCCAGCACCACGGTTTCCGCCGCGCGCGCCGCCAGCGCACGTTTGACATAGGCCTCTTCGAGATCGCCCGTGCTCAGCCCGGCTTCAGGATGGACGCCGGTGACGCCCATGAAATACAGGTCCGCGCGAATGTGGCTGAGCGCTTCGATGGCGGCGGCGCCGACATTGACCATCGAATGCCGGTACAGACGTCCGCCGATCATGATGACCTCGATACCGGCGTGACCGGCGAGTTCGACGGCCACGTTCGGGCTATGCGTGACGATCGTCGCGCGCAGATCCAGCGGCAGATGCCGCACCAGTTGCACCGCCGTCGTGCCGCCATCGACGATCACGATCTGTCCGGCCGCAACCATTTGCGCCGCGGCCCTGCCGATAGCCGCCTTCGACGCCGACTGAATACCCTGCCGGCCTGCCAGATCCGCCGCAGCGGGCGACGCCGGCAACGCGCCGCCATGGACGCGCTGCAAAAAACCGTCAGCGGCGAGTTCGCGCAGATCGCGGCGGATCGTGTCTTCAGAAACGGCAAATTCACTGCTCAGGTTTTTGGCGATGACCTGGCCGTCGCGTCTGAGCGCGTCGAGAATCAACTGCTTTCTTTGCGAAGTGAGCATGGCGCGAGCGGCACTGGATGTTTACACGAAATATCTTGTTTTTGCACGAGATTGCACGATAACATAAAATCTCGCAGCTGAAACCGTGTTTTCAGGAATGGGATATGAACGAAACTGCCGAGCGGGTACGCATTGTCGACGTCAAGCTGCTGTCCGACGACTGGTACGTGCTGAAGAAAACCACCTTCGATTACCAGCGCGCCGACGGCACGTGGCAGCGCCAAAGCCGCGAGACGTATGACCGCGGTAACGGCGCGACCCTGCTGCTCTACGAACCGCAGCGCCGCACGGTGGTGCTCACGCGCCAGTTCCGGCTGCCCGCCTTCGTCAACGGCCACGACGGCATGCTGATCGAGGCGCCGGCAGGTTTGCTGGAAGCAGCGTCGCCGGAAGCGCGCATCCGCGCCGAGGTCGAGGAGGAAACCGGCTACCGGGTGCAGTCAGTACGCAAGGTGTTCGAGGCCTTCATGAGCCCGGGCTCGGTGACGGAAAAGCTGTTTTTCTTCGTCGCCGAATACGCTGCCGCCGCCAGGGTGAGCGAAGGCGGCGGCGTCGCCAGCGAAGGTGAGGACATCGAAGTATTGGAGTTGCCAGTCGACGAGGCGCTGGCGATGGTGCAGCGCGGCGAGATCGTCGACGGCAAGACGATCATGTTGTTGCAGTATGCGGCGTTGAATCTGTTTGGCTAACGCTTCGCGGCAATCGACGGTTCAATGCAGTTTCAAAATTTCAAAACTTATGCCGGATCGCCGCGCGCACCGCGAACTGGTTCGAGTTCGACGACACCCCCGCCGAACCGGGAATATACGCGTCGTCCAGCACGGTGTCGGTCTTGTCGCCGGCCACTTTCTCGTAAGCCGCCTGGAAATAAAAGTCGGTGCGCTTCGACAGGTTGTAGTCGGCCATCAGGCCGAACGTGTGATATTTCGGATTCTCGTTGCCCGAAGTCGCGTCCATCGTGGCAGCCGTATAAACGTATTGGAGCCCGACGAAGAAAGCCGGCGTGAACTGATACTTGCCGTTGATTTCGAAGTTCTGGAACTTGAGCGCGGTCATCGTGCCGCCATTGGGTGGCGTGATCGTGCCCACGTAAACCGAGGTGTCGGTGGCGGACGGCTCGCCCACGTTGGTGTTCGTATAGACGAAACCCAGCGTCGCCGCGCCGAACGTGTAGTTGATGCCGCCGCCGAAAATGCGCAGCCGCTGGGAGATGAAATTCGCGTCGTCGGTGGCAATGGCCCCGTTCGCGGTCAGCCCCGGACTGGTCGCTTCGAGGTAGGCGCCCGTCAGCAGCAAGCCGCCGTTGGTGTACTGCCCGCCCAGGCTGTACTGGCGATTGTTGGCGAAGTGGGTGTCGTTGCTGAAGCTGTACGTGCCGCCAAATTGCAGGCCGGAAAAATCTTCGCTGGTGTATTTGATCGTGTTGTTGACGCGAAACGAATTGTCGGTGTTGTCGTTGTCGTAGGGGTGCGAGAGCAGATAGCCGCCCCAACTGCCGTTCGCCGTGGCCTGCGCCAGATAATCCACCACCGAGTCGTACTGCCGCCCCAGCGTGATCGTGCCGTAATTGGCCGCCGTGAGACCCACGAAGGCTTGACGGCCGAACATGCGGCCCCCCTCGCCGAGCGCGCCGCTATTTACGTCGAAACCGTTTTCAAGGTCGAAAATGGCCTTCAGGCCACTGCCCAGGTCTTCGGAGCCCTTCAGGCCCCAGCGGCTGCCTTGGGCGTAGCCGCTCTCCAGTTGATAGGCCGACTTGTCGCCGGCGTTGTTCGTGTAGTTGATGCCCTCGTCGATCACCCCGTACAGCGTGATGCTGCTCTGCGCATGCGCTGGCAAAGCGACGGCTGTAGCCGCAGCCAGCGCGATCATGTTCTTTTTCATTGAAGATCTCCCGAATCGCTAATCATTAGCCAACTGCTCGCCAACTTTGAAAAGCTCTTCCTGTTCTTCAGCCGCAACGATATTTGAGGCTTTTTTGTTTTCACGAGTGCCGAAAATGATGCTTGCACACCGATAGTGGGCCGTCCATTGGGACAAGTTGGAGGCCCGAATTTCGTTGCGAAATGCCCACGCGCGCGAAATCGGGATTGCGCAATTCAGCCGTTAGGAATGGGGACGGGCGAGCGCATATGAAATAATCATGAAAGGAATCTGTAACAGGTCATTCACGCAATGCAAAAATCACCCAGCCGTCTGCCCGAACTCGACTTCTTTCGCGGACTCGTCTTGTTGTTTATCGTGGTCGATCACATCGGCGGCAGCATCCTGTCGCGCGTCACGCTGCATGCTTACGCGCTATGCGATGCGGCCGAGGTGTTCGTGTTCCTCGGCGGCTTTGCCACCGCCACCGCTTATCTGACGCTTGCCGAACGGCGCACCGAAGCGGCCGCGCAGCAACGCTTCCTGCGGCGTTCGCTGCAGATCTATCGTGCGTTCCTCGTCACCGCGGGTTTGATGCTGCTGGTCAGCGCGGTCCTGATCGCCTTTAGCGTCGATGCGCCGAATCTGACCGTCACCGATCTCGACGACCTGCTGGACGCGCCCCTCGCCGCGCTGCGCGATATCGCGCTGTTCAGGCGTCAGCCGTATCTGGCCTCGGTGCTGCCCATGTATGCGCTTTTTGCGCTGAGCGTGCCGCTCGTGCTGCCGCTGGCGCGTCGCCGGCCCTGGTGGCTGCTGGCCGGCAGTCTCGCGCTGTGGGTGGTAGCGCCGCGCTTGAGCGGATATCTGCCCGCCGTCGAAGATACGCAATGGGACTTCAATCCGCTCGCCTGGCAATTGCTGTTCGTGCTCGGTGTACTGGCGCGCTGCCAGCCGGTTTATCAGAGGCTCAGCGCGCCACGAACAAAGTGGCTCGTCAATCTACTGGCGTTCGGCATCGTCGCGGCGGCGGCGTACTACAAGCTGGGGATCGAACGCACGCCGCTCGACGGCAGCCTCAAACAGAATCTTTCGTGGCTGCGGGCAGGGAATTTTCTGGCGCTTGCGTGGCTCGTCGCCAATCTCGTCCGGCTTGGATGGGCGAAGCAGGCGGCCGAACGGCTTCCGTGGCTCGGCATGATCGGCCGCAAGGGGCTGCTGTGTTTCGTGGCGGGCGCGGTGATTTCGCTAGTGGTGGATTCGCTGCTCTACAGCGCCACTGACGGCTACCTCGACATTCCGCTCGGGCTCGTCGCGGACGCGGTTGCGCTCGGCGCGCTGTTTGGGGTGGCGTGGGCGTCCGAAGCGCTCAAGGGCATGCTGTTGACATGGCGACCGGGCTCGACGGGCGGCGTATCCGGTTGAATACGCCGCGCCTCCGCTGCATGCTATTGCACCCAGTCTTTCCACAGCACCATCAGCACCGTCATCAACGCAGGGCCGATGAACAGGCCCAGCAGCCCGAAGGTCTCGGCGCCGCCCAGAATCCCGAACAGCACCAGCAGGAACGGCAGGCGCGTGGAGTTGCCGATGATCACCGGCCGCACGAAGTGTTCCGCGATAAACACGACCACGAAGCCGAACACGGCGATGCCGATGGCCCACCCCACCATGCCCTTGACGAAAAGCCACAACGCCGCGCCGCAGAACACGAGCGGCGCGCAGAACGGCAACATGGCCGCGACGGCAGTCACAAAGCCGAGCAGCGCGACGTGCGGCACCCCGGCTAGCCCATAAGCGAGCGCCAGCAGCGCCCCTTCGCCGATTCCCACCACCACGAGCCCGGCCACGGTGCCGCGCACGGCGGCGGCCATCCGCTCCAGCAATTGCGCGCCGCGATCGCCGAAAGCGCGCTGCGCGCCCTTGAACAAGGCGCCGGAGAGGCGCGGCCCCGCCTGAAAGATCACAAACAGCGTGACCAGCATAAAAGCGAACACCACCAGAACACGAACGGCACGCGCGCCGAAGTGCCGTCCGAACGTAACGACGGCGGCGCCGTGCAGCCCCTTCATGGCGGGCGACTCGCGCAGCGGCTGGGCCAGATTCGCCTGCCACCATTCGCTGACCTGCTGCGAGCCAAACGGCAGGCGCTGGACGATGTCGGGCATGGCGATACCCTTCTCCTGGACGTCCTTGAACCACACCAGCAGATCGTGCGCCTCATGGCTCGCCTGGCCGATGCCCATACCAACCGGCAGCACCACCAGCAAGGCAATAGCGAGCGTCAGAAAGGCGGCAATGACCGTCGTGCGCCCGGTCAGCCAGTTGTGATCTTCGATTTTGCGCAGCACCGGCCACAGCGCAATGGCAATTACACAGGCCCAACCCACCGCCGGCAGAAAGTCGCGGATGACCCACAAGGCCAGCAGTACCAAGCCGAGATACAGCAGCGCGGACGCCGTCTGCTGCATTTTCAGGCGGTTCGGTGCATCGGGTTCGGGCGGAATGGCGGGTGGCGGGTTAGCCGGAGGGGTTGCCGACGGTGTATCCGGGGGTGTAACCGGGGGTGTAACCATGTGACCTCTGTGAAATATGTGCACGAGACGACCGGAAAATCTTAAACCGGCTACACTAGCCCCGGCTCGACTCGTAATGTTCACATCTTAAAGGAGTCGGCGCCCTGCACCCCCGGCTACGCGCCTGCTGCAGTTATTGCACGCGACGGCATGTCGCGCTGCAAACAACACTGCGTTGCAAAAATCCGCTCTATCTCAAAAACGCACGCCAACCATCCGCAAACCCGCGTCTTTGCGTATCTCCGTAAAAGTCAAGTAGGATTGTTGCTATTTGGAGAACAGTGTTTCAACGGGTACACAATGGCTCTCCGGCTCCCGCAGGACTACATTCGGCAAACCACATATACGGAGCCGACGATGAAGACCATAGAGTCCTTGCCCCTTGACGGTGCCAATGGTGTACGTATCGAGATTCTGGAGCGCTCCGACACCACGCTGGTGATCCGCTGGGTCGAGCCTGGTCGCTGCCACTACGGCGAGCAGCGCTGGCGACGCCGCTCGGCGCATACGTCGGGTACCTGCGCCGTGTCGCGCCGCAAGATTCGCCGTGGCGACGCCGTATTCAAGCCGGCCGAACGCCCCGCCCCGTCGAATGCCGCCGCGATGATTTCCGTGGAGACGCTGTGCAGTCTCGTCGGGGAATTGAAAGAAGCGGCGTAAAGCCGTCCTTTCGGTCCCATTTTTACCGTCCTTCATTCAGGTCCGCGCGGACTTTCCAGGCGCTTGCGCCGGCAAACCGATCAGGCGCCCTGCATAGCGGGGCGGCGGCAAGGCGCGGTGAGCCGCCGCAAGTGCATGCACCTGCCCCGCAACATCGTCGTCGAACGGCACCGAATGCGGCACGCGGGTATCGACGTGCGCGAGCATCTGTTCGCAGGCCGCGGCCGGCTCCGGGCGGCCATCGGCGAACATCTCCAGATACAGATGCAGGCGCTTCGCGTCATGTCCGAGCACCCGCATGTCGACGCGCACCTCGGCACCCTCCCTGGTCTCACGCAGGTAGTTGATATGTGCTTCGAGCGTGTAAATCGAACGGCTGCGCGCCTCGCGAACCGCTGCGGGCAGGCCGATCCGCTCGATCAGCGCATCGGTCGCCAGACTGAAAATCAGCATGTAGGATGCATCGCGCAAGTGGCCGTTGTAGTCCACCCATTCCATGCGCACGGTATCGCGATACGAGGGTAGCTCCACGTCATCGGGCATCTTCATGTCGTCTCCTTCGTTCGTGGCCACGTGCGTTCGCGACGCGCATGCACCGGGCTCCGCGCGTCATCCAACCGCTGCATTGTGCGGTATTTTCAAGGTGCTGAGACGAGGCGCGTTGCGTCCGCACGGCCTTTAACCACGTCCACGACCGTGCCTTGGATTGCGGCCGGACGCCGCGTAAGCTATGGTGAGTTCGTTGCGGCAGGTCACCCGGCGGGCGTCAAAGGCCCGTTAAGGTGACGGCTTTCCACCATTCGTGCTGCATGACCTGCGGCACCATCAAGGGCTGCACCATGGCAGACGACAGCATCGAAACCCGCCCCACTCGCTCCGCTACGCAGCCGCCGGTTGCGCCGCAACAGTTTTCGCTCGACGTCCTGCTGGAAAAGTACGCCAAAGGCGCCGAGCAAAGCGCCGACGACGTCTACCGGCGCGTCGCCCGTGGCGTCGCGCTGGCGGAACCCGCGGCGCTGCGCGAAGCGGTCGAAGCCCGCTTTGTGGAGAACCTGCGCCACGGCGCGCTGGGCGCGGGCCGTATCATGAGCGCCGCGGGCACCGGTATTGCCGCGACCCTCATCAACTGTTTCGTACAACCCATTGGCGACGCCATCCAGGGCGTCGACGAGCAAGGCCTGCCGGGCATTTACGTGGCCCTGCTGCAAGCCGCCGAAACGATGCGCCGTGGTGGCGGCGTCGGTTATAACTTCTCGGCGATCCGCCCGAAAGGCGCGCGCGTTCACACCACCAGTTCGTCGGCCTCCGGTCCGTGCAGCTACATGGACGTGTTCGACGCCTCGTGCCGCACGGTAGAAAGCGCGGGTGCCCGGCGCGGTGCGCAGATGGCCGTGCTCGATTGCGATCATCCCGACCTGCTCGAATTCATCGAAGCCAAGCATTCGAAGGGCCGCTGGAACAACTTCAACGTGTCGGTCGCCGTCACGGACGAATTCATGCGCGCGGTCGAACAGAACCAGACGTGGCAGCTCGTGCATCGCGCCGAACCCTCGCCGGCCTTGCGCGCCGCCAATGACATGCGGCAGCGCGACGACGGCGTGTGGATCTACAGCGAAACGCCGGCCCGCGCGATCTGGGACCGCATCATGCGCTCCACTTACGATGTGGCCGAGCCGGGCGTGGTGTTCATTTCGCGCATGAACGACGACAACAACCTGCGCGCCATCGAAACGATTCGCGCCACCAATCCGTGCGGCGAACAGCCGTTGCCGCCCTATGGCTGCTGCAATCTCGGCCCGCTGAATCTGACGCGTTTCGTGCGCGATCCGTTTGCGCAGAGCAAAGGCGGCAGCCCGTCGTTCGATTGGGCCGCGCTCGCACAAAGCACGCGCACCCAGGTGCGTTTTCTCGACGACGTGCTCGACGTCACGCTCTGGCCGTTGCCCGAGCAGTACGACGAATCGCGCGCCAAACGCCGTATCGGCGTGGGCTTTACCGGCCTCGGCGATGCACTCGTGATGCTCGGCCTGCGCTACAACTCGGCCGAGGGCCGCGATTTCGCGGTGCGCATCGCGCGGCTGATGCGCGACGAGGCGTATCGCGCTTCCGTCGAGCTGGCCCGCGAGCGCGGTGCGTTTCCTTTATTTAACGCACAGCACTATCTGGAGGACGGCACCTTTGCTTCGCGCCTGCCCGAGGACATCAAGGACGCGATCCGCCGCGACGGCATCCGCAACAGCCATCTGCTATCCATTGCGCCGACCGGCACGGTCAGCCTCGCATTCGCCGACAACGCCTCGAACGGTATCGAACCCGCTTTCTCGTGGACCTACACGCGCATGAAGGTGATGGCGGACGACAGCCGCGAGTCGTTCGCGGTGGAAGACTATGCGTATCGTCTCTATCGCGAGCTGGGCGGCGATGTCGCGGCGCTGCCCGACTACTTCGTCAGCGCGCTGGAAATGTCGGCGCGCGATCATCTGGACATGATGGCCGCCGTGCAGCCTTACGTCGATACGTCAATCTCGAAGACCGTCAACGTACCCGCGGATTATCCGTTCGAAGCCTTCGAAAGCCTCTATTTCGATGCATGGAAAAGCGGCCTCAAAGGTCTCGCCACCTATCGTCCCAACGAAACGCTGGGCGCGGTGCTGAGCGTAACGCCGCAATCTGCAGATGATTCGCTCTCCGAAACAGATCTCGACCCGCTGCGTATCGCCATCGACCATCGCCCCAAGGGCGAACTGCCGGCCATTATCGAAAAGGTCGAATACCTCACGCAGGCCGGCAAGAAATCGCTGTATGTCGCGGTGTCGTTCATGGAAGTCACCGGGCGCCTCGCCGGCGAAGACGTGACGATCGAGCGGCCCATCGACTTCTTCATTCCGGTCGGTCAGCGCGACGAATCGCAGCAGTGGATCACCGCGCAGATGCGCTCGCTGTCGCTCGCCGCCCGCGGCGGCTTCGTCGCGCGCAATCTGCAGGACCTGCGCAAGGTGTCGTGGGATCGAGGCCAGGTGCGGCTCGGCGACGTCCAACGGCTCGACGGCCATCGTGCGCCGCTGTGGCACGACTCCGAAGTCGCGGCGCTGGCTTACGCGATCCAGCAGATCCTGCATCGGCGGGGTTTTCTCGACGCCGAAGGCAATCAGGTTCCGTCACGCGTATTGGCTCGGCGGGGACCCGAACCACGTGCCGCAGAAACAGCCGCTCCTTCAGCCACGCCTACGCCTTTCGCCGTGGCGAGCGCGGCGAGCCATGACAGTGACGATGATGCCTCTTCGGAAACCGAAGGCATCAATCAGTTGCGCACGATGCTGGGCCGCAAGTGTGGAACCTGCGGAGCCAATGCGGTGATCCGCAAGGACGGTTGCGACTTTTGTACGGCATGCGGTGAAGTGGGGGCCTGCGGGTGAGGTAGTTCGAAGCGCGCAAGGAATTGCTGTGGGTTACACCATAAAGTGAAATATGGACCGCATAAGATGAAATACCCGACCGTATAAGTTGAAATATTGCATCTCACGCAAGCTCCATATAATAAGTCGCCCCCACTAACGCCCGGCTAGATAGCGGGCGTTTTCTACTCAAGCAATTATTGAGGACACCCGTGTCCAGGCGGACTTCGGGGTCCCTCAAAGCAGAGGGCCAACTCGTCTGCCGAACGATCTTGAGCTCCTCCCCTGGACGTCCGTTAATTCAGCGGTATTCGTCAGCACGCTACGTCTTCTTCCGCGCCATCCATGGGGCTCGAATTAATATGCCTCTCACGAACGTAGACGTCGGCATGCGCTTTCTCTTTGAGTGCCTTTATCTGGTTTCGGATTGTTCTCATCCTGATGGCGGTGCTCCTCAAGTACGTCACTGTCACATCACGAATACAATTGGCCGGCGCATGCCGACGGTATTCTGACTGTATCTCGGTTTGCGTTCGGACGTCGCCAACCAACAATCAACTCGGGGATCAAATGCGGATCAATTCTTGTTTTGCATGTAATGCGGTTGTGAGGATAACAACCCTCACTACGTGTTGCGTTGGTCTTGAACTGAGGCCCCTCCCCTCCGCCAGCATTAACCGGCTTCGCCCGTACTACGGGCCCGGCACTATTGACGTAACACCCGCCCCCGCAGAATCCGTCGACGATTGTCAGTTTGATCCGATCTTGTGCCGGCGAGGAAACGAGCGTCAGGAAATAGTCGACCAGATAAGACCGCAACAGCGAGTGTTTGACCTCGCTATGCCGTTTGATTAACGGCGGCGCCCCCCCGGAAACCCAGTCATAGTGATTTGAAATCATGTGAGGTCATCCGCGACCGGCCTCGTATCGCGGCGTATTTTTTATCAGGCAAACAATTTGCCCTAAAAGCCTCAGTGAAATCAAGCAGGAAAATCAAGCCCTACCGTTAAAACAACGGGGCACGCTACGCGAGGCGCTCGGAAACGACGGCGGGCATTTCATCCCAGGTTCGTCCATCGAGTAGTCTGCCATTGGCTGCCTTCGCGCGTTTCTTGCCATCCGCCCCCCAGCCGCCCCATTGTTTGAAGAAAAACGCCACCTTCTGCTCTTCGCATTGCCTTTGGATTGACAATGCCCATTCGGTTTTCATGGGCCGAGCTTTTGGGCCCGACTCGCCACCGACGATGACCCAGTGAATATCGGACAGGTCAAGGTCGCCGACGTCCTGCAGAAGGGGTTCGACGGACAGAAACCTGATCGTCGCATCGATCGTGCGGAGATGGTCGATCCGCGGAACGCCGTACTTTCGGTCTTCGACTGATACACCAAGCCATGCGTTGGTCGGCACGACGCGCTTCCTGAAGTAACGGGCCATCCGCGGAGCGCGCTTCGTCAGGATCTGGTAGGTGTGATGTGGGGTGCGCGCGATAACATCAAATACCTGTTCGATATAGGCATCAGGCACTCTGTCGTGAAACAGATCCGACATCGAATTCACGAAGTATGTTGTCGGCCGCTTTCTCTTGAGTGGATCTTCAAGCCGCGTCGGTAGTAGTGTAAGTGAAAAGCCATTCTCATAGCCCGGCGTGCCCATTGCCTTTAGACGGCGAGCCATTCCTTCCGCGTAGCAATGCTTGCATCCCGGAGATATTTTGGTGCATCCAACGGTAGGGTTCCAGGTCTGCTCAGTCCACTCAATGCTGCTAACGGTTGTCATGGTCTTTTCCTTTTCGAACTCGCTCGAATGCCGCTGGCTTTCATCTGATAGCGACGGATGATGCCTGTCACTATGCCCAGCAGGCTCAATTCAGCTTGAGGAACGATGGTCTTGTACCGTTTGTTATGAGGCACGAGAACGGGCTGCCCCCGGCGATATCCCAGTTCCTTTAACGTAAAGCCCCCGTCGACCAGCGCAACCACAAAATCACCAGCTGTTGCGTTGCTGCTTTTACGCACTATCGCGATGTCGCCGTCGAGAATGCCTGCATCGATCATCGAGTCGCCGCGGATTGTAACAAGGAGCGTCTCTGCTGGCCGCTCTATCAGCAACTCCTGAATGTCTTGAAATTCCAGCGCATCTGAAACACTGCCGCTTTCGACAGGGCCAGCGGGAAGCCGATCACTCACCCAGGGGATCTGGAAGAATCCGGGGCCTGGAACCAGTCGCCCGCCTGGCCCCGCTTCTAGAAACCCGGCGGCGGTGAGCCGTTCAGCCGCCTTGAACGCCGCGTTCTTCGTCTTGAAGCCCAGCATCCTGCCTAGCTCCGCGTAGGACGGCAACGACCGGTACATCCCGAAATACTCGCGGATTTTCTCCAGATAGATGTGGTCTTTGTTCGGCCGCCCCATGACTCTATATTAGTGTACGTTCGTCCACTTTTGAAGTGGCCTCTGCTCAGCCGTTTCAATAGCCTGCGTGACGCGATTCGAACGCCATCCCGTCACCGCCGACTCAACTCGAACACGTTCGCGCGATCGGTTTCGCATCGCTTCAGATGCCCGTAGCGCTGGGGTGTACTTCCGGTGCAATGTTGTCGTCACTCTTGTACGGTCTCGGAATGCCGCCGATCATCTTCAGCATGAAGATAGATGCCGGTCGTCTGGATCGACGCGTGGCGCATGTTTTTCTGGATGAAGCGCAGGTCAGTGCCCGCATCGGCCTGATGTGTCGCCGCGGTATGCCGTAGCCAGTGAGTGGATGCGCGTCGAAGCGTCGCGGCACCCGCGGGATCGCTCATCGCAAGCGTGTCGGCGGCCCGTCGGAACACTTCCTTGACGATCAGGTAGACCGCCGCCGACGTCAGATGTCTGCACGGGTCGCCCGCGACGCTCATCACCGCGGCCGCCGTCTCGTTTCCCAATGGCGTTGGCGCGAGCCCATGAAAAACCCGGTACCGCGCGAAGTCCGCCATCAGCGCGGCGCTCACCGGCACCTCTCCCTCGGCGCCACCCTTCCCCACGACGTGCAGCCACCAGTTACCCCGCCGCTGATAAAAGTCGGCCGCCTCTGCATGCGCCGCTTCCGAGACCCGCAGCCCTGTGTGGTACAGCAGGCGGATCAGCCAGCGGCTGCGCTCGTAGTGCTGGTGATCCCGCGCGGTTAGCCGAGGCCACTGCTCGACGCTGGCGAGCACATAGTCCCACAGCGCGTGATCCAGATACCTTTCGGCCCGCCGCTTGAGCTTCGCCGCCGCGCCGGTCCTGCGACGCAGCGCAAGCGGATTGCCAGCCAGATAACCGGCACTAACCAGATATGACAGGAGGCCCGACAGGATGCCGAGCGCCTGATGCTGGCTGCGCTCCGACAGCGGGCCGTCGAACAGCCGGCGCGTGCCACCCCGACGCGGCCGGGCCGGGTCCGCCCAATCTCCGGTGGGTGCCGCGAGAAACCGTTCATACAGCAGGAAGTCCTCGCGCGTGAGGCTGGACAGAGGCTTGCCCAAGGTCCGCGTGGCCCACAGCAGCAGGCGCACCGCTTCCTTGCGGTAACTGCGCAAGGTGTGCGGCGAACCCGCATATTCCGCGAGCCATAGGCGCACGGCCTCGACGTCGCTGTCCGCGGCAATCTGCCGATGCCCGCCGCGGGCGCGGTTGGTGCCGTCGTGGCCGTCGAGGGCCGCAGGCAGCGCGATCGGCAGGACTGGTTCTGGTGGTTCCACGGTGGTGGCTGGCAGATTCATGGTGAGACGCGTTTTCGGATGGACTTTTCGCAGCGTACACGATAGAAACTTGTGATTATGGGCGTTATCACAAATTTTCATCCGATATCGTTACAGATATAACGTTATAGAGAGATATACGATTATAATTTTTTGACGAAGCGCCCTCCTCCATGACTTTTTCCGGTGAAAATCCGTCTATGAGCCGAATCAGCGATACCCGAATCCGCACCCGGGAAGCCGCCGCGCAACTTGTCACCTCAGGCCGGCTCGCGCATGAACTCACCGTCGACCTGATCTACGCGGAAATCCGCCAGGGCAGCCGCACCACGATCAATGACGAACTGAAGCTGTGGAAGGACGAGCAGGCGCGCAACGACGCACTCGCCGCGGCACTGCCGCCGGCGGTTGCCAATGCGATGCTGTCGGTGTGGGCGCTTGCGGTCGAGCAAGGCGAACGGGTCTTTGCGCAACGCGGCGACGAACTGGAAGCGGAAGCGGCGGCAGCCATCACACGCGCCGGGGGACTCGAGACCGCCAGGGCGGAACTTCAGGGCGAAGTGCGCACCGTTCGCAGCCAGCTTGACGACCAGCAGGCACGCCTTGCTGCAGTGCTTGCTGAGCACGCGCAGGCCCAGGCCGGACGTGACGCCGCCCTCCGGCTGGCCGAAGCTGCCGCGGCCGAAAGGGACGCCGTCCGCGCGCAATCGGAACAGGCGCTGTGCGACGTGCGTTCTACCCATCTCCGTGAACTCGAAGCGTTGCGAGCGACCCACGCCGAACATGAAGCGGCCTTGCGGGCAGAGGTCGAACAGGCGACGGTCCGGCTTGAGGGCGTCCAGAAGCGCGTCATGCTGCAGACCGAGGAGGCCCGTGACGCACAACGGCGCGCCGAGGCGGCGCTTTCGAAAACCCGGCAGCGTAATGAACAGCTCGTTGCCGATGTCCAGCGAATCTCGGCCGATGCCGCCGAACATCGTCGGCTTGCCGAACGGCACGAAAAGCAGCTCGCCAGTGTGATGGGTGAGGTTCGCGATCTGCGCCGTGAACGTGATGCACTCGCGCAACAGGCCGCGTTACTGCAGGGGCAGCTCAAGGTCCGTGGCGAAGCCACGCCGGCACGTGCAACCCGACGGTCACGTCACGAAACCTGATGTTACCTGGCACGATCGGGGAGGACACAGGATGGCGCGAGAATTCACCTTGCGACCTGGCGTTCTGTACCAGGCAGATGCGATATGACAGACGTGCAGCCACGGACGACCGCACAACAGGAAGCCGTGAGTCTTGAACATGAATGAATTACGATCACCATCGTCCATTCGCCCGTGCAGTTGACAGTTTTCCACGGCAGCTTACCCATGATACTTTCAATTCGCCAGCCGCGAGCTGCCGCAGCACGGGCACAGAAGGTCGCTTAAGCGAAGGACGGCTCGGCTGAGTTGGCCTTCCTGCACGGCAACTCAGGGTCGGCGCCCCGATCAACGTCCGCGTGAGGCCTGTAATCTACTTTCGAGAGCGCGCCTGGAGGTACTTATTTTGCGGCCTCGTTTGCCGCGACGGGTTTCTCGGCCGCTGTCACCGCTGCGCGCGCACTCTTTTTCGCTGGAAGCTTCCGCCCCGGTCCCGTTTTAGCGGCCGACTTCTTTGCGGTCGCCTGCGTCCCCGGAGCCTGGGACGTTGCTTTCGTAGCGCGCCCTCGTGTCTCTGTAATCAGGTACCTTGCGCGGTCTTCTCCCGCGCCAGCGAGCCACGCAGGCGCTGGACCGCGGCCGCTCCACGTGGCACCGGTCTTCGGGTCCCGGTATTTTGGAGGCTGCGGGCCGCGCACGTAATTGCCTTCTGCCGCCCTCTTCGCCGCTGGTGCCGAGTTCGACGAAACGCCATCAACAAGGAACTTGCTCCGGTCCTTCACGCTCGCAATCCACACCGGCGCACGCCCATGGCCGGTCCACGTCGCGCCGGTCTTCGGGTCACGGTACTTCGCCGAGCTCACGCCCGGTTTCGCAACAGCGCTTTCTCCGGGCCTGCGGCCACGCTTCTTGCCACCAATGTGCGCCTCGATGTCGGCGGTGGTGATGCCATGTTTCTCCACCAGTTCGCGAATTTTTTCGAGAACGCCTGAAGACTGCTGCCGGATCAGCGCTTCCGCTTGTGTTTGCAGTTTCGCGATTCTCGCCTGTATGTTCTCGAGCGTAGCCATTGCTTTCCCTTTGGATGAATAATGGCCGCACTATGCCATACGGTGGTTCGGAATTACCAGAGTGACCCATAACAGGGACGAAAAGGCTATCGTATAGGCTTCAATTTCCGTTACGGCTCGTAAGGCTGCGAGGGTGACCTCGATCAGGGTGCTGAAGGCAAACCCGGCGAACAGAAATACACCCGCCGCCCTCTACATGGCTTCACAACGTACGCCCCTCAGGCAATTGTTTTTTCGATGTGCTTCTTCAGTCGTGTCTGGAGCGAATCAGCAGTAAAAGTTGAACCTTTACAGAGCAAGTCCAGGACACATTTCGGCTCCAAAGCAGTCACGATCGCAACTGCATTGCGAATGCGCTGTCATCAGCCCGTCGGCTCGCCCCCATGCGACGCACAATCGCTCCCTGGTCGCGCATCGTGTATGCACAGCCAGAATGGCCGCAACTTCAGTTGGACACAAGGCCAGAGTAGTCGAGAATCAAGTTTGCGTATTCTCGAAGTAACTTGACGAGATATTCCGATTCACATCGACGCTAAGTTTCCGGAGTTAACGACGAATGTTTGCTTGGCTTGCGCGTGCTCCTTCCGAGAGGATAGGTCCTTTGGAGGCAGCCTCCACGCCTTGGCTATTAAAACATGTCCAGCACACGATCGTGTCAATGAGCTGTTCGACGCTGCGGCCAAGGCCATCGCCATGATCAAAGCAGGAGCGGTAATCGAACTTCCGATCCACGAGTGCACGGGCGACATCTACCCTGGAGAGGGACGATGTTTTCACCCGTTGGCCCGACGCAGTGACCTTAAAATACTCATCCCGAAAAATCCATGGGCAGATAAACCTACCTGCGGACACTCCTAGTTCACGGCGCCAGAACCGTCCTCCAGTATGCAGCGTCCAAAACGGATGCGCGAAGCCGATGGCTTCAGCAACTTGGTGCCAGGCACGGCTATAACTGCACGGCAGTCGCCCTAGCTAACAAAAATGCCTGAATCCTTCGTCTGAACAGGCATCTCAAGTCTTTGTTTTGCCCAGCACAGGTTTGCGAAGCTTTTTAACGTGATGACGAAACTGGTGGAACCAGCATCCCGAAAACCTGCTTTCAGTGCCCGCTGACGAGTGTCAAGCCGATGATTTGCTCAGAACCGTGTGCGCGGATCTCATCGAGGCTGCGTGCATGCTTCGGCGCATGCCCAATAGCAGGCCGGATACATGCATGCAGACCATTTCCTCGTCCGTAAAAAATCTTGCAAGATGCGTCGGGTCCATACATGCATGGAATCCTGCCCCCCGCGGGTCAGGATTCCATGCAATTCAACAACTAGGCGTTCTCGATCCGCCGAACGACTGCGTCAGCGAACTCGCGCGTTGACGCAGCGCCTTTCAGGTCGCGCGTACAGATCTGGTCCGTGTTCAGTGTTTCAGTGATTGCAGCCCGCAATCGTTGTGCGAGATCACCTCTGCCGACATGGTCAAGCATCAAGCTTGAGGCAAGGAGCAAGGATATGGGATTGGCCACGCCCTTGCCGGCGATGTCCGGCGCCGATCCGTGCACGGCTTCAAATATCGCAGTGTCATTGCCGTAGTTCGCACCTGGAGCCATACCAAGTCCGCCGACAAGACCCGCTAACTGGTCCGAGAGAATATCTCCGAACAGATTGGTACAAAGCAGCATATCGAACTGCCACGGGTTCATCACCAGTTGCATGGCACACGCGTCGACAATCATGTCATTCATTTCCACACGGCCTGCGTACTCCCGGGCCACGTCTCTCGCGGCTTCTAGGAACAATCCGGTGAGTGCCTTCAGAATGTTGGCCTTATGGACAACGGTGATCTTCTTTCGTCCGTGCTTCAAGGCGTATTCAAAAGCGAATCTTGTGATTCGCGTGCAGGCGTCACGTGTGTTAACCCCTGTCGCGACCGCGACCGCTTTCGGGTCATTGCCGACAGGCACATAGTACTCATGCGCAACATAAAACCCGCCCAGGTTCTCGCGTACGAGCACGAGATCGATCTTGTCGTAGCGACCGGGCACGATGGTACGTACGGGCCTGACGTTAGCAAAAAGCTGGAATTCTTCCCGAAGCCGGACGTTGGAAGAACGGAACCCCTCTCCGATCGGGGTCGTCAACGGACCTTTGAGGGCAAGCCTGTTCCTGCGAACGCTATCGAGCGTCGCGGCTGGCAGCGGGTCGCCACTGTGGGTGACCCCTGCGACTCCGGCATGCTGCACGTCCCAAACGAATGGTGACGCTAAAGCGTCAAGAATGTGAACCGTAGCGTCAACCACTTCCGGCCCGATTCCGTCGCCGGGTATCAGCGTTGCGGGAATTTGTTGCCTTGTCGAACTTTCCATGACTTTTCTTCCAGATCTAGATGGCGGTGACCCGCCAGGATGGGTGATGATTGTGGTCGCAACTGGTGCGACGGAGTGCGTGCCGGGCATCGGCCAGAAGCGCTATTTCACTATCCTGACGTGAACGAATCAGGCGAGGTCAGTCCACATGTCTGACCGTGCACATAAGAGTGGCTTCCGCTGCCACCGTGCCCTCCACCTCAGCTCGCGCCATGAACTTCCAGATGCTGCGCATCTGGCGCTGGAACGAGACCGTCAGAATGAGCTGGTCACCTGGCTCGACCACCCGCTTGAAGCGCGCATCGTCGATGCCAACGAAGAGGTACTGCGTGCTGGCTGGATCATGCGCCTCCTCCGAGAAAGTTAGCAACGCCGCTGCCTGCGCCAGCGCTTCTAGAACCAGCACACCCGGCATCACGGGGCGCTTCGGGAAGTGACCCGTGAAGTACGGCTCGTTGATGGATACGTTCTTCAGCGCCTTGATGTGCCTGTGCGGTTCGAGTTCGAGGACCCGATCGACGAGCAGGAACGGATAGCGATGGGGCAGCAGCGTCAGAATCCTGTGAATGTCGAGATTGATCTTATCGGTGCTCATGGTATTTCGTCTTCGGTCGTTCACTGCGTGATGATGCCCGCCGATACCAGCTCGCGTGGATGGACTGGCCCAGTACCATCCATCGGCGTGCCTCCGCTTGCCCTGCTCCTGCGACGCAGCGGTTGCTTCGCCGCGGGCCGTCGACTGCCCTCGTTGTGCACGTGATGTCTGCACCCGCATACGAAGCTCACTGTAGGGACGCATATTTCCCCTGGTTTCACTCCCAGTCCATGAACGACTTCAGTTGTTCAGACCGACCCGGATGTCGTAGCTTGCGCAGTGCCTTCGCTTCAATCTGGCGGATCCGTTCGCGCGTCAGGTCAAACTGCTCTCCGAGCTCTTCCAGCGTATGATCCCTCCCGCTTTCGATACCAAAACGCAGGCGCAGGATCTTCGCTTCACGTGGCGTCAACGTCGTGAGCGCCTCGTTGACAGCATTGCGCATGCTTGCGTGAAGCGCAGCCTCGTGCGGTAAAATCGCCGTAGTGTCCTCGATCAGGTCGCCTATGGATGTGTCGTCGTTTTCCCCGACAGACGCATCCAGGGAAACCGGCTCCCTGACGATCCGCAGCATTGCGCGAACCTTTTTTTCCTGCATCTCCATCCGCTCCGCCAGCACTGCGGCGTCGGGCTCACGCCCAGTTTCCTGCAGAATCTGGTGCGAGACCCGTTTCAGCTTGTTAAGCGAGTCGATCATGTGGACCGGGACCCGGATTGTCCTCGCCTGATCCGCAATCGACCGGGTGAGGGCCTGCCGGATCCACCAGGTTGCGTAAGTGGAGAACTTGTACCCACGACGGTATTCAAACTTGTCGACGGCTCGCATCAGGCCAATATTGCCTTCCTGGATCAGGTCGAGAAACAGCAGGCCGCGGTTGGTATATCGCTTGGCGAGTGAGATCACCAGCCGCAGATTCGCCTTGACCATCTCGCCTTTCGCGCACAGCATTTTTGCTTCGCTCGCGGTCATCGCGCGACAGACATTCCTGAAGTCCACAAGCGGCAGCACGACACGCTGTTGAAGGGCAAGCAGTTTTTCCTGCTCTAACCAGATCGCCGGCAGATTTCGTTCCAGGATGCTATTGAACGGTTGCCCAACTGCGAGAAGTTTCTGCGGCCACGCCGGGTTGGTCTCATTGCCGCGGAAATGCGCCACAAATGTGTCACGAGGCACGCCACACCGGTCAACCGTGATCCGTACGATTTCGCGCTCGATCGTTCGGACCTCGTCGGCCGACAGCCTCAATGCAGCGCACAAACGTTCGATCGTGCGCGCCGTGAAGCGGATTGTCATTAGTTCGGTCTCGATCGCCGCCTGTGCGGTGCGATAGCGCCCCGAACCGTAGCCCTCCGTTTCGTATGCGTCCCGCAATTGCTCGAACCAGTCGGCCACGACCGCAAACTTCGCAAGCGCGTCGCGCTTCAGGGTCTCGTTGTGCAGACGAGCCGACTCGCTTTCCGCGCCTTCGTCATCTTCGTCATCTTCGTCGCCCTGATCCTCACACAAGACGGGATCGCCGTCGATGCTTTCCTCCGCGACCGCAGCAATGTCGTCTGTCTCCACCGCAGCCATGTCGATCATGCCATCGACAAATTCGCCAATGGCCGTTTCACCGCTGGCGACGGCGTCGGCGATCGCCAGTATGCCGGCAATCGTTGTCGGGCACGACGATATGGCGCGGATCATTTCGTTGCGGCCCTCTTCGATGCGTCGCGCCAGGTCAATTTCGCCCTGGCGGGTCAGGAGTTCAGTTGCGCCCATCTCGCGCATGTACATACGCACCGGATCGGTGGTACGGCCGAACTCCGCATCGACGCTCGAGATTGTCGCAACAGCCTCTTCTTCAGCCTGCTCGTCGGATGAAACTGCGACCGCATCGTGCATCACCATGGACTCGGCGTCCGGGGCCTGCTCGAACACAGCAATACCCATGTCGCTGAAGGCCCGGATCACGTTCTCGATCGCGTCCGGTTGCGCAAGGTGGTCGGGCAGGCAATCGCTGATCTCTCCACGGGTGACAAACCCACGGTCACCACCCAGCTTGATCAACGCGCGCAGGCCCACGCGGTCGTCGTCGACCTCTCCGGAGGACCCGTCGGCTCGCGTGGCACTAGCGTCGCGCGCACGCGCATTTGCTTTGGTCCGGCGTGAGCGTGCAGCCGAGGGAACTACGCCGACCGCCGTATCGGTGTCGGGCGCGCTATCCGAGGCCGTGGAGCTCGCAGATTGCGTTCTGGATGCAGCCACGGCAGCCGTGCGTGAACCGTCCGCAACGTTTGTGTTCTCAGGCACCATGTCCGGTGTCTGCTTCTCCGCAGTTTTATTCGTCACGCCGTCGCTCCTTTACATATGACATCGGGGTCAGCACGCAACACGCGCAACAGCCGTACCGAGGTGGTTATCCACTTCAGAGGCGTGCGCCGTGCACGCGGATCAGCTGAATCAGTTCAGATACTGGAATTTCGTGCCGAACCTCCTGTTCCGGGCCGGTCGCGTGGTGGTCGCTGAAACGTTCATCGAATTCGACCAGCACGACGGTTCTGCCATCGAACGACGCCTGCAGTACGACGTCACGACGTGCCCGCGCTTCGTCACCGATTGTGCTGACGGAATTCCGTTGCAGGCGCAGTTGTCCGTGGTTAGCGTCACATGAACTTGAATCCATCTAGGTTTTCCCTGATCCGTTGCTGTAGGTTGTGCCGCCCTGCCGGGCTGCGGCAGGTTCATGCGGTGCCGCCAGCTTTGGCGCTCTCCCCTCACTTCGCATGTCGCTGACGTGATAATATCATTATCATTGTCTGCAAATTTTGTTAACGTGGAGACGCCATGCCAACCCCAGATCAGGGCAAACTCCGCGAAGCCGCTCTCGATTATCACGAATTCCCGACCCCCGGGAAGATCGCTATCGCGCCGACCAAGCAGATGATCAACCAGCGCGACCTCGCACTGGCGTACTCGCCGGGCGTCGCGTTCGCGTGCGAGGAAATCGTCGAGAACCCGCTGAATGCTGCCCGTTTCACCGCGCGCAGCAACCTAGTCGGCGTCGTGACGAACGGCACCGCGGTGCTGGGCCTCGGCAACATCGGCCCGCTCGCCTCGAAGCCGGTCATGGAAGGCAAGGCGGTGCTGTTCAAGAAGTTCGCCGGTATCGACGTGTTCGACATCGAGCTGAACGAGTCCGACCCGCACAAGCTGGTGGACGTGATCGCCGCGCTCGAACCGACCTTCGGCGGCATCAACCTGGAAGACATCAAGGCGCCGGACTGCTTCATCGTCGAACGCGAATGCCGCAAGCGCATGAAGATTCCGGTGTTCCACGACGACCAGCACGGCACGGCTATCGTCGTGGCGGCCGCTGTCACCAACGGTTTGAAGGTGGTCGGCAAGGACATCAAGCACGTCAAGCTGGTTTCCTCCGGCGCGGGCGCAGCGGCGCTGGCATGTCTGGACCTGCTGGTCGACATTGGCCTGCCGCTCGAGAACATCACGGTGACCGACCTCGCCGGCGTGGTGTACAAGGGCCGCACCGAACTGATGGATCCGGACAAGGAGCGCTTTGCGCGCGAAACCGGCGCCCGTACGCTGGCTGAGGCGATTGGCGGCGCGGACATCTTCCTCGGTCTCTCGGCGGGCGGCGTGCTGAAGCAAGACATGGTCAAGCAGATGGCGGACAAGCCGCTGATTCTGGCGCTGGCCAACCGGACCCCGGAAATTCTGCCGGAACTGGCGCTGGAAGTGCGTCCGGACGCGGTGCTGTGCACGGGCCGCACCGACTATCCGAATCAGGTGAACAACGTTCTGGTGTTCCCGTTCCTGTTCCGCGGCGCGCTGGACACCGGTGCGACCACGGTGACGCGGGAAATGGAAATCGCGGCCGTCAACGCAATCGCGGAACTGGCTCGCCAGGAGCAACGCGATATCGTCGCGACCGCTTATGGCATTCAGGACTTGTCGTTTGGCCCGGAATACCTGATTCCGAAGCCGTTCGACCCGCGCCTGATCGTCAAGGTCGCGCCGGCCGTGGCGAAGGCTGCGATGGATAGCGGCGTGGCGGAGCGTCCAATTGAGGACATGGACGCGTACGAGCAGCATCTGCAGCAGTTCGTCTACCACAGCGGCACGACCATGAAGCCGATCTTCCAGCTGGCGCGCGGCGTCGAGCCGGAGAAGAAGCGCATTGTGTTCGCGGAAGGTGAAGAAGAGCGCGTGCTGCGTGCACTGCAGATCATCGTGGACGAAAAGCTCGCCAAGCCGATCCTGATTGGCCGTCCGGCTGTGATCGAGCAGCGCATCGCGCGCTACGGCCTGCGTCTGGTCAACGGCCAGGACTATACGATCGTCAATACGGACCACGACGAGCGTTATCGTGACTTCTGGCAGTCGTATCACAAGCTGATGGCGCGCAAGGGCATCAGCGAGCAGATGGCCAAGCTGGAAATGCGCCGCCGCACCACGCTGATCGGCGCCATGCTGGTGAAGAAGGGCGAAGCGGACGGCATGACCTGCGGAACGGTCAGCACGACGCACCGGCACCTGCACTTCATCGATCAGGTGATCGGCAAGAAGGAAGGCCGCAACGTCTACGCGGCAATGAACGGCCTCGTGCTGCCGGGCCGCCAGATTTTCCTGGTGGATACACACGTGAACGTCGATCCGACGCCGGAAGAACTGGCCGAGATCACGATCATGGCGGCAGAAGAAGTGCGCCGCTTCGGTATTGAGCCGAAGATTGCACTGGTGTCGCACTCGAACTTCGGCACGAGCAATGCGCCGACCGCGCAGAAGATGCGCGACGTGCTCGCGATCCTGCGCGAGCGCGCGCAGGATCTGCAAGTGGATGGCGAAATGCACGGCGACGTCGCACTCGACGCCAACCTGCGTCGCGAAGTGCTGCCGGAGTCGACGCTGGAAGGTGACGCTAACCTGCTGGTGATGCCGAACATCGACGCGGCCAACATTTCGTACAACCTGCTGAAGACGGCGGCCGGCAACAACATAGCGATCGGCCCGATGCTGCTGGGCGCAGCCAAGCCGGTGCACGTGCTGACCGCTTCGGCGACGGTGCGTGCCATCGTCAACATGACGGCGCTGGTCGTCGCCGATGCGGGTGCCGCAATCCCTTCGTTCCGGACCACATGATGTTTTTCACTATCCCAGGCAAGCACTGACGGCCAGCACGTTTCGGCGTTAATCTTGCCTGGTACGCAATGAAATGGTGCAGCCCACCGTGTGAGGCACGTCACGATCGCCGCCACACCGGTTTCGGAAAGTCGCTGTGCAAGAACTCTTCAAACCACGCCAATCGGACAGGAAGGTATCAACCATGGATCAGCCCAGTACGAACCTCACGGCACCAATTTTCTCCGCCGACTCGACCGTCTGGTTTTCGGCATACGGCGTCGGCTGGGGATACTGCGCCTTTGCGCTACCGTCCGAAACGGTCTGCGAAAAACTCGGTGCTGCGAACAGGACCACGAAACAGTTGCTGCTCGCCTTCGAACTTGGCAAGCGCCAGTTGCTGCATGCCATAGAGCAGAAAGCGCTTCCGGGCACTGGCGAACGGATAACGCTCTCGGCCGCTGATCTTTAACGCAGAACTGAAGCACCTAAGTGTCGCCTACTGCCTGTAGCAATCAGGAGCTCCGCAGACACAGGGTGCGGTGCCCTGCTCCCATAACATGGAACAACTATGGAAGCAGGCTTCCCCATGCGATCCCCCTACGCTTGCATTGCCAAAGCACCCCATGTCACGCCAGCACCCACGGCATGCATTAACACCTTGTCACCGCGACAGATCCGACCGTCCCGGTACGCCTGATCGATCGCGAGGGGGATCGACGCGGCAGACGTGTTGCCGTGCTCACGGACAGTAGCGACCAGACGATCGAGCGGGATACCCAGTTTGCGTGCGGTGGCTTCCATGATGCGGATGTTTGCCTGATGAGGCACGACCCAGGTGAAGTCTGACATCGCCAATCCACACTGCGCCGCGACTTCCTCGCTCACCTCCTGGAGCGCACTGACCGCCAGCTTGAACACGGCCGGCCCGTCCATCCGCACAAACGGATCACCCAAAACAGTTCCACCTGCAATGCTGCCCGACACCTTGAGGATTTCCGAGTAGTGTCCGTCGGCATGCAAGGCCGCGCCAAGTATCCCCGGCTCACCTGATGATCTCAAAACCACGGCGCCTGCGCCATCGCCAAACAGGACACAGGTACTGCGATCCTCGAAATCAAGAAGTCTCGAGAACGTCTCCGCTCCGATGACGAGTGCCGTCCTGACCGATGTGCCCCGTATCAGCGCGTCGGCAACCGTCAGTGCATAGATGAACCCACCGCACACCGCCTGAATGTCGAAGGCTGCGCAGCGGTTTCGCATTCCGAGTTTCCGCTGGACGAGGCAAGCTGTGCTCGGAAAGATTGCATCGGGTGTGGTGGTGGCTACTATGATCAGATCGATGGCATCCGCTTTGATTTCTGCCGCAGACAGGGCCCGCGACGCGGCCGCTACGGCAAGATCGCTCGTTTGCGATTGACGGTCAGCGAACCGTCGGGACTGGATGCCGCTGCGTGAATAGATCCAGTCGTCGCTCGTTTCGATGCCCCTGCTGGCAAGCTGCGACACCATGTCCGCGTTGGAAATGACGTTCGAAGGCAGAAAACTGCCTGTTCCGACAATCCGTGCAAATGACATGAATAACACCGGTCAGAATGTGGAAGGAATCTCGCCGCCAGCGGGATGGACGTCCCGGAGTGAGCGAGTCTCATATCAGCTTTGCAACCTGCGATGAACGGCAACTCCAGCCGCCACGTGCGCCGTCGGCATATCGCTAATGCTTTTCCCGCCGGCTGCAGCACGATCGGTCACAGGCTTCTGGATTCGTTACCGTACCACCCAGGTACCATCTCCCGCATACCCTGCCCGGCTGCTGACGAACCCGCCAGCAGCATGCGGACATTGATGAGGATGCGTTTACAACGGTTGCGCGGGGTGCTGGATGGATCAACACCGTGACCCGGCCGAACCTGGATGCCAGACGGACGATGAGCGCACTCTATGATAATATCATTATCATCCCATGCTGTTTATCAGCAAGGGTAGGTGCATGCCCCAGAGCGCTAGCCGCGCTGTCGCAGGTCGATGGCCCTGGCGGCAAGACGCGGCTGCCCTCCCTGACTGGCGCCGGAGGGCGGATGCGGGCCGCCGCTCGGCCCGAAGGGGCGGTCGCGATTGCAGTGTGGCCGGTGGGCGGAAGACCCTGACAGGAACGTCATTCAGAACGCAGCATGGATCACTCTCACGCGTCGTTCGACGCCTATATGAAGTTTCTTGCCGCGCCATCCGCAGATGGTGCGCCCGTGGTGCTGGAAACCGAACACGCGCTTTCGCTGCACTTCGATCTGCTGGCCACACAGAGTTTCATGTCCCGACGCGACCCTGACAGACTGGCGCTCGGCTACACCCGGACCATGATGGGATTCCTGCTGCTGCAGCCAGCGCCCATCAGAATTTCCATGATCGGTTTAGGCGGCGGATCGCTGGTCAAGTACTGCTACAGGCATCTTCCGGACACAAGGATAGTGGCCATCGAGATCGATCCCGGGGTGATCGCGTTGCGCGATACATTTCACATTCCGCCCGATGATGAGCGACTCGAAGTAATCTGTGCGGACGGGGCGGAATACGTCAAAAGCCACGATGCGCGCCCGGACGTGATTCTGGTCGATGGCTTTCTGGCGCGGGGTATGCCCGGACAGCTGGGCAACGCCGCCTTTTACTCGGCTTGCCATGCGCGGCTTGCCGACGGTGGCGTGCTGGTCGCCAATTTCGTCGACGATGATCCTCATACTCCATACTACCTGGAAGAGGCGCGTTCGGTGTTCGGCGAGTCGCTTTCCATTTTCATGGCCGAGGACAGTTGCAACTACACATTGTTTGTCTGGAAGGGCGCACCGGGACTTCCCTCCCGGGATAAGCTCCTCGCGCGTGCACGCGTCCTAGCCAGAACACATCCCCTCAACCTGCGCAGGACCGCGCGCCGTTTGAAGCAAGGCGTGGGGTTCGCTTCGGACTGGACATTCAGGCAGAAACTGACCGGCTGACGAAACGGCAGGCTCGCGCGACGGTCGATACAGCCCCTCATGAAGGGGGCCGCGGAAGACATGACATTCGAGGTGCCGGAAACCGGGATGGTCCAGGCAGCATAGGTGGCGCGCTGAATGCCGGGGCTATACCGCACCGCCGCTAATGTCCCGGCTCAGGGTAGCCACGCATCGGGCGTAGACGACGATCACCCGCGGTGATGCGAAGTTGATCTGCATGTCGCGGGTAAAGAACCAGGAGGCGTCCGGCTGGCCGCGCACGATGTCGCCGGCCTTCACGAGTTGCTGCGCGAGATCTGCGGCCATTCGGCTCAAGTGAACCCGCAGGCGCCAGTCGGCATGATGATCGTGACAACTCAGCCAGATCCTCGTGCTTTCAACAAGATGATCGGGCTGCAGCCACGCTCCGGTGGTGCGAAATGCAAATATCTCGGAGAACGTGAGAAAGCACAGCAGTTCTGCATTCGTCTCAAGTCGGTGCATCCTGCGGCCTGTCATATCGTTGCGTCCGCGACCGCCGGACATCGCCACGTTCTCACATCGCGCTATCTTACCGATGCGCGCTGCCCGGAGAGACCTGCGGTGCCCCGGAACCAGGAGCCAGCGCGGTGCCTGCGCGAGATCACATCGCTGGCCTGGCGCAGGCGTAGCTCAAGCAGTGTTTCGACGTGGGCGCGCACCGACGGTGCTCTTTGTCTTGTAGGTGACGCCGTGATGCTCAAGGTATTCGCGAATCAGTTGCCGCACCACCTGTGAAGGCGTCAGGTCCTGCGCTGCGCACAGTTTTTCGAACGCTTCCTTCTTCACAGGATCGATTAAAATCGTGAGTCGAGCGCTTTTCGTTTCCATGACGGGGTGCGATGTCCAAGTATGTTAATGTAATTATAATACACCACGCGACCGCAGTCATTTTCGCGGTGCCAGAAGCATTCGTTCGGGGGCGATTCTCGTGCGTTTGCCTGTGGTCAGCCGCTGGGCCGTCGCAGAGCCGACAAAACGCAACGCGCGGCCGGCGTCCTAAAGCTCCACTCTGGCACGCAGGTAGTTCTGGCCAGCCCGGGTAATTGACACGGCGCCCCTCCAGTTTGCCGGTGAGGAAACAAACCCTGCATTACGCAATTCCTGCGCGACCGACCAGTTCAGAGCGGGGGCGTCGCGGCCATATCGCTGTTGCGCCAGACGTTCAAGTGCCCAAACGGCCGCAAGTGTCAAGGTGCGGCCGGGATTGTCGCGTTCGGTTGTCATCTTCCTACCTCAAGAGTGCGCTCACCCAGATAGTCTGCGCAGGTGTAGGGATCGCGCCCCGTGCCCCGCGGCAGACGGTTTCTACCAATCAGGCCTAGCCATATCGGTTCCAGTTAAATTTCTTGCCGTACTCGATGCGCGTGGCCGTCGCATGAAGATTCACCGTGTGTCTCGGGGCGAGCGCGCCCGCCCGGTCAAGCATGGCCGCAAAGGACGGCAGTCCGTCCGTTCCTTTCCATGCGAAAACAGTGATGTTGTGATCGCTACCTTCGGACGGCGCCAGGGTCACTGCACCCGCGAAAACGTCCCTGAGCAGCGTAGGTAACGATGGAAATCCGGCTCGTCCGTCACAAGGTTGACCACCAGCACCCCGTCATCGCTCAACCGGCGGCGGCAAGCCTCGTAGAACGTCTGGCTGCCTAGCTCGGGAGGCAGGCCCTCGGCGTTAAAGCCATCGACCAGCAGCACATCGGGTCGGTGGTCCGGAACGGTGACGTACTGCGCACCATCTGCGCAAACCACCCTGAAACGTTCATCATCGCGCGGCACGTGAAACTGGTCGCGCAGCGCGATCACCTCCGGATTGATTTCGACCGCAGTAATGGTGGTGTCGGGCAAGTGGCGATAGCAGTATTTCGCCAGTGAGCCGCCACCCAGACCGATCATCGAAATGCGGCGCGGGGACGGTCTGAACAGCAGGAAACCCATCATGGTCCGCGTATAGCCCAGCGCAAGGGCGCAGGGATCGCGCCGCAACATCGTGCTCTGGACTCCGCGCGCGTCAAAGTACAGTGAGACAACCTGCTCGTTCTGGATGACCAGCGGCCTGTTCAGATTTCTCTTTCTTTTCCTGGGCATGATCGAACGTGGGTCGTTGCGCGGCCGGTTTTCGGGTGCGTGAGGTCTTGCATCCGTCAGATCAGAAGGATTCCTGTGTGCGCAGGAGGGCCGAAAGCGCTTCAAGCGCCGCAATTTCGTCGGGCCCAGTTGCGAGGATGCGCACGAGCGTGTCCGGTCTTGCCCGCAGCGACATGACCGACATGACGTCCTTTGCGTTGACGGACCGACCGTTCGCCATGCAGACGATGTCGCTGGCAAACCCGGCTGCACTCACCGCGAGTCTTGCCGACCCTTGCCCGTGCAGGCCCCACCGCCCGCCTACCTTAATCAATGCCTCAACCACCCTGCTCCCCTTGTGCGTAATCGCGACCCGGGGTCACACATCCCCTCCCGGTCCCGCTCAGTGCATGGAACCCGCGACGACCTCGACAAGGAAGTTTCGCAGCAGCGGATCCCATGTTTCATCCCGCAACGGAATTTCGACCGTCGCGAGCCGCCGCATTACCCGATCCAGATACTCGACGCGAAGTGACTTTGGATGGGGTGGACCGCGAAAGAACTGGCCATCATCGTCCAGAAACAGACAGGGCTTTTGCCTGTACCGGGCCCCGAACCGCGACGTTGCATCCTGAACGTGTCGTGCCGATTCCTTCTGATAGACGAAGATCACATTGATCCCGCACTCTTCCAGGCGATCGCAAATGTCCGAAAAGCGGTAAAGCATCTGAAATCCGCGCTCGCCCGCCTTGCCAACACCGATCACGATCAATCCACGAATCCCCATCACATCCCGCAAAAACCGGTGCGTGTAGTCATGCGACAGCAGGGCAACACTCGCGTCGATCACATCAACCTCCTTGCCAAGCGCCAGTGAACGATCCACCTTGCCTGATCTGATCACCCCTTGCATCGATGGACCGGGCCATGGATGCCATTCAGGTTTAATTGTAGCGTAAACAAATGATGATTTCATTATCATACAATGTGCGTACAATTCCTGGAGTTGGTAGCGATTTCGCGAGCGGACCACCACCCTTCAGGTGAGAGGAGATCAGTGCGTGTTTGCCCGGCGGCGCCCGCTGAATGTTCGACGGCGATCCGCTTGATCACGCTCAGGGCAAGATCGAACTCCGTCGTCTTGTCGAAGTAATAGCTCGCTCCGGCCAGCATGCAGGCCTTCCGGTATCCCTTGCCCGAATAACTGGTCAGCACTATCGTGATGACAAGCGGCCTGTTTCGCTCAAGGCCACCGATGATTTCTGGTCTACCACCGGTCAATCTCAGATCCACAATGGCGAAATCTGCATGCATTGCCGCGAAGTCAGCCAATGCCACGCCGGGCTCGTCCGCTGCGCCGACAAGCTCGACCCCTTCGATGGTTTCAAGGAGCGCGGCAACGCCTCTTCTGACGGAGATCGAGTGCTCAACGAGAAGATTCTCAACATGGGGCGGGACCGCCCGGGTTGACGCAATGCAGGTTCCTCCATCCGGCGATCTTCAGCGGTAGCACTAGCGGTCAAGCCGGTATATCTGGTCGCGCAGGTCGTCAATCAGCGGCACGATCAACAGTCCCGCGAGAGGAATGGTGGCCGCGTATCCGATGTGTTTGAATCCCAGCGCTCCGGTGATGCCGCCGACGAAGAACATTACCAGCATCGTGCCGTGCAGTTTCAGTTTCGTCCGGTTGGCCAGCACCACCGGCTCTGCAGGCCCACCCCTGGAGGAATTCCAGTAGCAGAGTTTGCCGAGCTCGATGCCGATATCCGTCACGATACCGGTCATGTGGGTGGTACGGATTTCCGCGCCCGAGAGCTTCGTGATCATCGCGTTTTGCAGCCCCATGATGAAGTAGAGAAGCACGACCGTCGCTGGGACGAACAGGGCTTCCCACAGCGCCAGATGACTGCCGATCAGCCCGAAGCAAAGGAGCAGCCCAGCCTCGATCAGCAAGGGTGAAGCGTACTGACTGTTCAGTCGCCTGCGTCGCCCCCAAT
>NZ_CAAJGM010000132.1 GCF_900996235.1 Paraburkholderia sp. BCC1885 | reverse complement strand
CGCACTTCATCGCGCTGTCGGCGTCCTCGCCCTATGTCCAGAATGTGGACACCGGCTTTCATTCGGCCCGCCTCAATTCGGTGTTCGCCTTCCCGATGTCGGGCCGCGCGCCCTATACGCTGACCTGGGACGGCTTCGAGGAGTACTTCTCGAAGATGGTCAACACGGGCGTGGTCAACAGCATGAAGGACTTCTACTGGGACATCCGTCCCAAGCCCGGCTTCGGCACGATCGAGGTGCGCGTGATGGATACGCCGCTGTCGGTCGACCGTGCGGCGGCGATCGCCTGCTACATCCAGACGCTGGCGCGCTACCTGCTGCTCGACAAGCCGCTCACGCTGTCCGAGGACGATTACCTAGTCTATACCTTCAATCGCTTCGAGGCCTGCCGCTTCGGCCTGGACGGCACCTGCGTGAACCCGCAGACGGGCGAGCGGCGCACCATCGCCGAGGACATCCTCGACACGCTC
>NZ_CAAJGM010000131.1 GCF_900996235.1 Paraburkholderia sp. BCC1885 | reverse complement strand
GCCGTGGGTGCGATCCCATACGGTCAGCAGCGGCCCCACGCCGGCCCCGGCGATGTCCCCCGCGCCCGACAGCACCGCATCGTTGACGGCCGCGCCGCCCGACAGCTTGACCCAGTCGACCTGGATGTCGAGCCCTGCCTTCTTGCCTTCCTGCTCGATCAGGTGCTGGTCGCGCGCCACATTCAGCATCAGGTAGACGATGCCGAACTGCTCGGCGATGCGGATCTTGCCCTCGGCATGGGCCGGCGCGGCGGCGCCGAAGCCGGCGACGGCCAGCGTCGCGGCCAGCAGCGAGGCGCCGGCGCGGCGCGCGGAAAAACGGGGGCGCGCGAACGCGGCGCGAAACGGAGACGGCATCGGGAACCTCTTGGCGGGAAAGGAAAACGGGAAGCGGGCGCACGACGGGCCATCGCGGCGCGAAGCACGCCGCGACGACATCGATGCGAACGGCGCGGCGCGGTGCGCCGCCG
>NZ_CAAJGM010000130.1 GCF_900996235.1 Paraburkholderia sp. BCC1885 | reverse complement strand
AGCACGGAGCTGCGCCGCAAGCTGGCCGCCGACGAGATCGAGATCGCGCTGATCAAGCGCGAGCCGGATAGCGGCGATTGCCTGGCTGCATGGCCGGAGCGGCTGGTCTGGGTGCAAGGCCGGCACGGTTCGCGAGGCTGGCTTCGCGAACGGGGTCGGGGTTCGTGTGTCCGGCTTGTTGCGGCATGCGGATGCTGGCTACCCTTTTTTCATCCGGCGGTTTTGAGAGGAATCGCCGGAGGGAACCCGGATCGGGCGCCGTTCAGATGCGGCCGGCGGGTCCCGAAGCGCCTCGTGAGAGTGGGGCGTGGTGGTGGGCGCATCGATGTCCGGCGCAATGGACCGGCCACGACGGCGTCGAGACCTGTCGCGAGGTCGGCCGTAGCCGTGCGGCACGATCGGTGGAAGCGGGCAGGGGAAGATCGGCAGGACCCGGCGCCGGCAGGTGCCGCCGCGATGCCTTGGTCGAT
>NZ_CAAJGM010000129.1 GCF_900996235.1 Paraburkholderia sp. BCC1885 | reverse complement strand
CAGCGGTCCCGAATCGATCACCACGCTGTATGACGGCACGCGCATGCTGGTGGGCGCGGGCACGGTGACCTTCCCGGTCGACACCTGGTCGGTCGAGCGCATCGAGGTGCTGCGCGGGCCGGCTTCGGTGCTGTACGGTGAGGGCGGGCTGGGCGGCGTGATCAACGTGGTGCCCAAGGCGCCTCGGCGCGAGCGCGAGACCAGCTTGCTGGTGGGCGCCGGCAGCTACGGCCAGAAGCGCGTCGCGCTCGACACCACCGGCGCGCTCGGGCCGATGCTTTCGTATCGCTTCTATTTGAACGACGACCGGCAAAACGGCTGGGTGCCGCGCGGCGAATCGCATCTGAGCTCCGTGGGCGGCGCGCTGAAGCTCGACGTGAATCCCTCGCTGTCGTTCACGCTCGACTACGATTTCGCGCGGCAGAAGCCGATGACCTATTTCGGCGTGCCGGTAATCGACGGCGTGCTCG
>NZ_CAAJGM010000128.1 GCF_900996235.1 Paraburkholderia sp. BCC1885 | reverse complement strand
ATGTGGCGGACGATCATCTCCATGTCTTGCGCCGCAGCCTTGAAGCTGAGCGCGGCCAGGTCCTGTTCGGTCATAGCGGGCTCCTCGTGAGCCAACACTGTACAAATATACAGTGAATTGCGCAACTGCCGGATACGACAGGCCGGACGCGGGATTTCAGCGATGGATCACGATCAGCAGCGCCTTGGCCTCGCCGCGGCCGAGATTGCGGATCGCGTGCGGCGCATCGGCCGCGTAGCGCGCGGTCTCGCCCGTCTTCAAGCGCCGCGAACTGCTGCCGGCCTCGATCTCGATCGAACCGGCCAGCACGGTCAGGTGCTCGCGCGTGCCGGGTTCGTGGGCATTCGACACCAGCGCGCCATTGGCCGGCAGGGACAGTTCATACCATTCGAAGCGGCAGACCACCTAGAACGACCCCCAGACCCACAACTAAGATTGCTTGTCATGACCGCCTATCGTACTGCATTCGTGC
>NZ_CAAJGM010000127.1 GCF_900996235.1 Paraburkholderia sp. BCC1885 | reverse complement strand
CGAGCGTCGGCTTGCGCACGCGAGGCATCGTTTGGATCGACGATGCCGAGCAAGGCATCGAACAGGTGGAAGTCGTTGAACACGGCGGTGAAGCGCTGCCGGTACGCGGCTCGCTCCACCAGGCCAATCGGCTTGCCATCCAGTTCGATCGTGCCGTCCTCGGGTTCGTACAGGCCCGTGATGACCTTCGCGAGCGTCGTCTTGCCGCTGCCGTTGCCCCCGACGATGAACACCAGCTCGCCCGTCCTGAAGGTCAGGTTGACCGGCCCGACGCGGAACATCCGCTCATCGCGTTCGTGGAAGTACGAATGTGTGACATCGCGCAGCGTGAGCGTTCGATACGGCTCGTGCGACGCATGTTCGTCCGGCGGCGGCACGGTGAGCAGCGCGCCGAATTCGGCCATCACTTTCTCGATCCGGTCGAGCGAGACACGCGCGGCGTTGAGCGTCGGCACATTGTTGAGCAAACCGT
>NZ_CAAJGM010000126.1 GCF_900996235.1 Paraburkholderia sp. BCC1885 | reverse complement strand
GCACGAACACGGCCCATGCATCGCTCATGCGCAACAGCCGCAGACGCGGCGCGGCGGGTTGCAAAAAGAAGCCGCTCATTATCACGATCACGCGGCACAGCACGTAGATGTCGACCAGCGAGTCGAGCGCGCGGTCTTGCGGCGTGCCGTCGTCGGTGAAGATCGACATGAGCGCGCTCGCCGCGCCGACGAACACCGCCAGCGGCAGGAAATGCAGGACCAGGGTCAACAGCGCGCGGGGCAGGCGCCGCAGGAGCGTCCAGTGATGCGTCGCTTTCTGTTTGCCGCTGGCCTCGATCGCGCGGCCTTTCGCGGACGCCGCGGCGGCCGTGCCGACCGGTGCCGCCGCAGCTCGACGCGCCTTCGCATCGGCTTCAGCGTCGGCGACGGGGGACACGGGCAGAGGGGGCGCGGCGTTGGGCGCATCGGCGGGCTGCGGGGCGACGTCGATGGGCAGGTCGTCGGCGGCGAC
>NZ_CAAJGM010000125.1 GCF_900996235.1 Paraburkholderia sp. BCC1885 | reverse complement strand
AACGGCCAGACCTTCGGCCTGGTGGCGCCGGGCTACGACATGGCGCGGGTGGTCGCGCAGCAGTTGGCGGGCGGCGACGCCGTGTTCGCCGGCGCCGACCTGAGCACCAAGCTCAAGCTGATGGGCGTGGACGTGGCCAGCATCGGCGACGCGCACGCGAAGACCGCGGGCTGCCGCGTGGTGCAGTACGCGGACGGGCGCCGCGAGGTCTACAAGAAGCTGGTCACCTCGGCCGACGGCAAGCAACTGCTCGGCGCGGTGCTGGTGGGCGACGCGGCCGAATACGGCACGCTGTTGCAGATGATGCTGAACCGCATCGAGCTGCCGGCCGAGCCCGAGGCGCTGATCCTGCCGCAATCGGACGGCGCCGCCAAGCCGGGCCTGGGCGTCGACGCGCTGCCGGACACGGCGCAGATCTGCTCCTGCAACAACGTCTCGAAGGGCCGGCTCTGCGAGGCGGTGGTCAATAGCGC
>NZ_CAAJGM010000124.1 GCF_900996235.1 Paraburkholderia sp. BCC1885 | reverse complement strand
AGGCGCGCGCCGCGCACCGTGATCAGGTCGGCCGCGCCGGGTCCGGCGCCAATCAGATACACCTTGCCCATAAGCCTTTCATTGGTAGAGCGCCGTCGGCCGCGACACGCGAGGCCGACGGCGCCGGACTCACGCCGAGTAGGCGCGAATCATCCCGGCGGCGACCGTGTGATGGGTCGCCTCGTCGATCAGCACGAACGCGCCCGTGCCCGGATGCGCATCGTAGGTATCGCAGACGATCGGCTTCTGCAGCGTCAGCGCCACCCGGCCGATGTCGTTCATCTTCAGGTCCTGGCGGTCGCTGGCGTGCGACAGCGTATGCACGTCCAGCACCTGCTTGACCGCGCCGATCTTGGTGAACACCGTGTTGGTGGTCTGCTTGAGCAGATACTTGCGTTGCGGGGACAGCGGGGTGTCGTCGAACCAGCAGAGATCGGCCTCCAGCTTCCGGGGCGGCTCGATGCGCTGCGCGT
>NZ_CAAJGM010000123.1 GCF_900996235.1 Paraburkholderia sp. BCC1885 | reverse complement strand
GCTGCCGATGGCGCTGATTCCGCTGTACGGCGTGGGCATTTCGGGGGCGAGCCACCTGATGGCCTTCGATCTGCTCAGGCGCGGCGCGCGGGGCGGGCGCTCTCGCGAGCGCGCCGCCATCGAGGCGTAGCGGCGGCAGCGCCGCGTGGATGGGTTCAGCGTGCGCGCGTGCGCCGGGCCTTCTTCGCCGGCGCGCTGCGCGGCGCTTCCTTCGCCGTCGCCGCGGCCGGATCGGCCTGCATGTCCTCGGGCCAGGACAGCGCGTCGGCATAGGACAGGAACTGCCGCAGATACTCGGGCGAGAGCTCGCGCATCAGCAGCAGCGCGCGATGCACCAGGCTGCTCGAATTGAGCGGGCCGGCGTTCTTCGGCACGATGTCGAGCGATTGCTGGACCTGCTGGTCGGCGCTCAGTCGCGACCAGATTTCCCGGAAGTAGTCGAGCAACTCGGGCGGCGGGCCGCTGCGCGCGGTGT
>NZ_CAAJGM010000122.1 GCF_900996235.1 Paraburkholderia sp. BCC1885 | reverse complement strand
ACGGCGAAGGGGGCATGCGGAGGTGATCAGACGAGGCGCGGTGGATAGCCGTGAGAACCCGAAGTGAATGCCCAAGGGTTCACGATCAGTTCGAACTTGATGACGCGATGACCGTTTTCCCTGCGAGGTCCGACCTGGGCGAAACCCTGGCCGCAGATCCACGTAATCGCCTCGACCATCTCGGCCTTCGACCATCCGAAGTTCTGCGCCCCCGCTTCAACATCGGCCTTCAGACAGCTCAGCGTATGCAGTCCGGCCTGGCGTGCGCTACCACACAGGGAGTCCAGCAGTCGCAGCCCACGTTGCACGACCTCAGGCACCGGCTTCGGCGGAAACACCGTTGCAAGCCAGCACGCTCCGAAGTATTCCGCGATCGTCACCGCCCGTATCATGGTGTCGGGGGACACCGAACCCTCGTAGTTCTCGAACACGTGCATGCAACCGGCAATCCGACGAGCGTTTGCGGCCAGACGAACAGCAAACACAATCGCGTCTCGCGGCGACAGCGCAGCGCTCGCCATGAACTGAAAACGCTCCTGGGCTTGCCGTAGGAACTGCTCGGCATCCGGCTCCACCTTGATCTCCGGCAGTTTGCTTACCGACGTCGACTGGAGCTTATGCCGTGCGCTCATAATCAGTTCGACAATCCGATGGTCGTAATCCAGCAGCGCGAATTCTGGCTGCTGATCTCCGGCTCCCTCGATCGCAAGCTCGTCGCTCTCCATCATCAGCAAGCGAAACAGGTAACCCGATTCAATGGCCTCCTTGCCATACTTGTCCAGCCATTCGCGATTTTTGTCGTCCTGCACATTGACGCAGGTGACTAAAATTGCGCTATCCGGTGCATGCTCTGCAAGAGCTTCATCGTCATCATCAGCGCGGTCAAACGGTGGCATATTGCTGTCGTACAGGTCACTCAGATCCTGAAATGAGCGACTGAGCGGACCGGCAAGATGGCCGCGCCCTTCCCCCATGCTGAGCATCGACAGAACCGAACCCGAACGAATCTTGCGCAGCAGTGTCGGGGGCAGCACGTTGTCGAACAGCCGGCTTTTTTTCCAGCCTTTCATCGCTTCGATGACGGGCTGATTGAGCCGGATGTGTGCCTCCGACTTGCCGCTCAGCCGCGCACCAGCGAACCGGATATGCAGGCTGAGCGGCATCGACCGGCCATTGCGATCACGGATGCGGAAGTTGCCCGAAACCGCGAATGACACCTTGCCGAGTACATTGGCGAGAACGGCCCCATAGCTCGACCCGCGAATGGCACGGCATTCGCATGCCGCACGGTACAGACCCGGCGTCAGGGCGCTGACAGCCTGTGGTAACGAAGGCGGGCAATAGCCTGCAGGCAGGTGGCCCACTGGCTGCGACAACGGACCGAAATTTGGCGAGGGCATAAAGCCCCCGCCCATTGGATAGGCGGGGGGAATCATCACGCGGTCACCTCGCCCTTCGCGCCAGCCTGCTGCGCATTCGGATGGGTATTAACGGGTGCCGTCACACCCTCGCCGGTCTCCGCGTTACCCTTAATTTGCGCGTACAGCGCTTCGGCGTCCTTTTTCGTTAACGATGGGCCGCCGTGCTCACGGATGAGTTTGACGATCGCCGACCAAGACCAATCTACCGCCAGAGCTGCATCGATCACCTGAACGAACGACAACAGACGTTCGGTCTTGACCTGCTTGCGCGACTTTTTTGAATTAACCGCGTGTAACGCACCAGCTACGTCAAGCTTCACGGTTTCGAGGTTCGTCTTCGTAGTCTTAGCCACGCTCGCCTCCTCGCACAGTCGAGACGAAACGGCGCTTACGCATATTGACCTTGCAGCGGCGGCGACCCGAAGACTGATTGGTGCGGTTCTCCATCAACAGAGCTTTGCAGTCGGAGATCTCACGCATGATGTAGGCCAGCGCTGCAGTTTGCTCGTTGAAATCCTCGCGAATCGTACCTTGCAAATGGTAAATCTGGTCATCGAGCTCGCACGTCGCATCGCGCACCACATCGGTGATGATTTCCCGAATCAGGTTATCAAGGCTCGCGGGCTCAGCATGGCTACCCTGATTAGCAAGCGCCTTGATGATCGAACTCTTCGACACGTCCGCGAAGACCTTGTCGCGGATGACATCGTAAAGCCCCGAGAACAGTGCGGCACGCTCGCGCTCACGCTTTGCCTTGGGCGATTCGAGAATACGGATCGCCTTCTTGAGCACCTCGATGTCGACCTTCGAGTCGTCAGATGAATTGTGTTTTGCCATGTTTTTTCCTTGCTTATCGTCCGCTTGCGCCACGCGGCTCAAGCGGACAGTCGTTATCTGTGATGTCGGGGTGGGCCGCGAAAGATTACGGACCAAAGAAACGCGGATCGAGCTCCACCACGAAGGTCCCGTTTCCTTCGTCCACGATGCGTGTCAGTCCGCTCTCGCAGAGCACGCGTAAACCACGGTCGACACCTTGCTTCGTGATGGCCAGATCCCGCCACACTGCGTGCCGCAGCTCGGTACGCTTGATCTTCAGGTGACCGGTGATCTCCACGTGCGCTTGCAGCCAATCTTTGACCTGCACTGCCTCGGCGTATTTGCGTGACATAATCGGCATAGCCACATACACCGGGAACTTACGTTCGGGGGTGGAATAGACGCCGGCTTGGGAAGTGATCATGCTGCCTCCAGCTTCGAGCGCACATCGGAAGCGCTGAAGTACCAGCGGCGGCCGAAGCGGCGGGGTTTCAAATCATGAAAATTGCCCTTTTGGGAAATCGCCTTGCGGATGCTCTGCGCTTCGCAGCGGAGATATTCGGCAGTCTCTTCGGTTGTCCAGTACGGAAGCGCTAGGAATGCCGGCGGCTCAATATACTTCTGGTGTGGAGCCGTCGGGCGGTTGACCGCCCCGGACGGCGCCGCTGCGGTTTCGTCGCAGACGTAGGTGCCGGGAAGGGGCATGCCAGACGGGGTTTCGTTGTCGGGCTGGTATTGCGCCAGCAGCGTGGCCCGCAGGCCGCTCACCCCCGTCATGCGGGGCGGTGCTCCCGCCAGCTTTTGGTGCTTCTGCATCGTTGTCATTACTTTCCTCATCAAGAACCGTTGCAACATTGGTTTCGCTTCACGCATCGGAATGGCCATCAATCGAAGCTGATGGCCTTTGTTCAATGCGATTCGCTTGAGGGGAAAGTTATTTCGAACGATAGAAGAAGGCGATAGCTGTCGCCCTAACTGGGACTAAACCGTCCTATAACGTCGTTAGACGGTCAGTTGACAGCCGCCCACCGCCGCCACGACATTTGCGACAAAGACTGCGCTTGCTGGAGTCGCTCCTGCCAGTGGGTGGGGCGGGAGCATCGCTCATGACGACGGGCGCCTCATCAACGCGGTGTTCGTGATCCTGCGCTCAGGGACACCCCGGCGGAATCTGCCGCCGGACTACGGTGACGGGAGACACACGCCGGCATTTTTGCCGCTGGCGCGACAGCAACACCAGCAACTATATTTTTTTGGGTTCGATAAATTTCTTTACGGCACGGCGGGTCAACACATGCGTACCATTAGTGCGATAGACGATGTCATTCCCCTTCACATCGACTAGCATGGGATAGGTTTTCTGAAAATGCTGGCCGCTCATTGCTGCGGCGTTCATTCCTGCGGCGTTCATTCCTGCGGCGTTCATTGCTGCGGCGTTCATTGCCGCGGCAATCTTTGCCATGTTGTATAGAATCGGCCAGACCGCATCGATGTCGGTACGTGAAAAGCCCTGACTCTCCGCGAAGTCTTGAGCTTTCTGAACTGCTCGCTTAGCGGCGAACTGCTTTCCCTTCGGGGGAGTGATTTGTTTCACTCTTCTACGCTGCGGGAGCCCTAGTTCCCGCCGAACATCGGGGTCGATAGCAAGCTCATCAACGAGCTTGATGAGTTCGCCTTGGAGCGTCTCCTCTAAGCGGCGCGTAAACTCCTGCTGATTAGCTTCGACTCTCAAGTTGCACTGCGTTATGTGCTCACGAAGAGTGCTATTCGTATGTGCGGCCGTCGCGGGAGACGTCATGAATTGATCTGCGTCTATGCCAGCGTCGGTGTAAAAGCCTTCGTCTTTCTTCTTCATCGCTGCTGTCGCCTCGCGGTCAAAGACAAGTTGGGTGCCCTTAACGTGCTGCAAAAATGAAACCGTTTTGTCAAATCGAAGCGGCCGGGATAATGATCGCCGCGAACAAGTTTACAAAAACCTGTGCGGGAATGATTCTCGTACCTGCGCGAGCAGATGTCCTGGCTGACGAGACCAAGCTCCAGCGTGGTCTTGACGATCGAAGCGATCGCTGCCGACAATCTATCGTCTGGCGGGATAGCTACCTGCAGCGATTTAGTCAGAGCCATCGAGACCGCGCTTCCTGCTAGTTCGCTGCGCAACCCCAATTGCACCAGACTCGACGGGCGTCGGAGAATCGTTCATTGCATACGTTGAGAAGACTTGACGATCAAGACCTACGCCCCTGCAAGAAGTCTCGGCGCAGTCGGCGGAGGATATTATTGTTCGCCGAGACGATCAACGTCCTTTCCATGGGCGTCCAGTCCGGACGGTCAAGGTAGTCCGTCTACGGCATAAAGCCGCTTTGCGGCTGATTGTTCGTCTGGCAATCAGTTGTTCGCCATAGTTCCGCCGCCGCTTTTTGGGAAACTCCGCCATGCCTGAAACGGCGCGTCCTAGTGCGCTTGCGAGGCGAGATATGCCAGAGCCTGGCGAACCTACTGACTGGCCTCCAACTAGCCGCGGCGGCGCCTACCGTGCTACAGATCGTGAACGCTATCGCTGCGGGTTCGACCGCACCCCAATCATCCACCACGTGGTGCTGCCGACCAGCTGACTCGCTTGATGCATCGCTAAACTACTGCGGCAGGAAATTTGGCTAAACGAGCAAAGGAGGGGCTACGTGCCCTACTCGTCGCATGAAACGACATGGATCAAAGTTGACCAAATCCAGTTACACAGCGCTTACATGAGCCACGCCAGTAAAAAATGGTTACAGGCAAATCAGCCGTAACCCTTTGATTTTGCTGGTGGAGGAGAGGAGGATCGAACTCCCGACCTTCGCATTGCGAACGCGACGCTCTCCCAGCTGAGCTACCCCCCCATCGACAAACGATTCTAGCACAAGGTTTTTCGCTTTTGCCAAGCCACGCCGACGCCCTTGAGCGCCGTCAATACGTCACTTCGAAGGCGCCCCCGCGAGCACCCAGTCCACCACGGCCCGGATATCCGCATCGCTCATCGCCGGATGCGCGGGCATCGGAATCGCGCCCCATACACCCGAGCCGCCGTTCTTCACCTTGAGCGCCAGCTTCGTCGCCGCCTGCGCATCGCCCTTATACTTCGCCGCGATCTGCTGAAACGACGGCCCCACGAGCTTGCGATCCACTGCGTGACATCCCATGCACGCATTCGAACTCGCGATAATCTGACCGCGCGGCGTGCCGTCGGCATACGCCGGAATGGTCAAAGCAACGCCCAGCGCAAGCGTGACACTCGCACCCAGCAAACTCCGCGCAAAAACCCGCCGCACAAAACCGCTCACGACGCCCTGCTTCATTGGCTAACCTGCGGATTGCCCGGATGCACCTGATTCGAATTCGTCACCGGCGCCGGCTGCTGCTGATCGAGCGGACGCGAACTCACCGACGTATCCGGCACCGCGCCAACCGTCGCGTCGGTGGTAGGCGGTGGCGGCGGCGCGACCGGCTCGCTGGACGCGGCCGAAGTACCCGCTGTCGCGGCATCTTGCGGCAGGATGTACTGGAACACCTTCACCACCTGCGTCACGCCAGGCACGCGGCTCGCCACGTCGGCGCCGCGCGCGCCTTCATCGCGGGTAACCAGCCCCATCAGGTAGACCGAGCCGTTTTCGCACACCACCTTGAAGTTGTTTGCCGAAATATTCTTCTCGGCAATCAGCGCTGTCTTGACGCGTGTTTCAAGGTACGAATCGTTGGTCCGCGAGGACAGGTCGGCGCCAGGCTGAATCGTCAATTCGTTCACAATCGAAGTGACGTTATTCAGATTGCGAACGATCTGCTCCGCCTTCTGCTTCGACGCGTCGTTCGGCACTTCGCCGGTTAGCAGCACGCGGCGATTGAATACCGTCACGTTGACATGCGCCGCATCCGGCAGATTCTGGTTGATCTGCGCGATCGACTTCACCTGAATCTCGCGATCCTCGGTTTGCGCGCCGACCGTGCGCCGGTCGGTCGCCACCAGCGCCCCGCCGCCGGCCGCGCCGGCCACCAGCAAAAAGCAGCCTTGCAGTGTCGCGGACAGACCCGCCGCCAGCCCCACCACCAGGGTGGTCCTCACCAACGTCGTCTTGATGCGAAATACGCTCATCAACTAGCTCTCCTTCGGAATCAGTCTTCGCCCAGCAACATGGCATCGATGCCGTCGCACAGACAATGGATGGTCAGCAAATGCACTTCCTGAATACGCGCCGTGCGATCGGACGGCACGCAAATATGGATGTCGGTATCGGCTAACACGTCATGCGCCTTGCCGCCGCCCTTGCCCGTCAACGCCACGACGATCATCTCGCGCTCGTGCGCGGCCTCGACTGCGGCCAGTACGTTCGCCGAGTTGCCCGAGGTCGTGATGGCCAGCAACACGTCGCCGGGTTGACCGAGCGCCCAGACCTGCTTCGAGAAGATCTGCTCGAACGCGTAGTCGTTGGCGATGGCGGTGAGGACGGAGCTGTCGGTGCTCAGCGCAATCGCGGGCAAGCCGGGTCGTTCGCGTTCGAAGCGGCCCATCAGTTCCGCTGCGAAATGTTGTGCGTCGGCAGCGGATCCACCGTTGCCACACGCAAGAATGCGGTTGCCGTTGGCAAGCGCCATGAACATCGTGTCGATCGCTGCGGCAATCGGCATCGACAGGGTTTCCAGGGCTTCGAGCTTGACCGCCGCGCTGTCGCGGAAGTGCTGTTGAATGCGTTCGACTGACATCGAGTCTCTATCTTTTACCGCGTATGGACCGCTCTCGCGCGCCCTGTTGTGACGACATGTTGTACTGACTAACGGTTTAACGGCGGGTTTAACAGCGGGTGTAACGGCGCGCTTAACCGCGAACATAACCGTGCGGGCAGCGCCCATACGTCCCCGCTTCGCAAATCGCGCGACGCCGTGTCACCGCACGCGAGCGCAAGTTTATCGCACTCAGGCGTCATATCCGCGCGGCCGTTCAGACTTCGTCGGCGCGAAACGCGTCTCGCAACCAGACGAGGCGGCCGGCTTCGAAGGCGACCACATCGAAACGGCAGGCCGGCGCGTCGCTCACACGCGTAGCCAGATAATGCCGCGCGGCGCGCACGATCCGTTGCCGCTTCTGCCAGCCGATGCTCGCGGCCGCGCCGCCATAGTGCCGTTGCGCCCGCGCCCGCACTTCGACGAACACCAGCGAGCCGTCGCGTTCACGCATCACCAGATCGATCTCGCCACCGCGGCAGGCCACATTGCGCGCCACCAGACGCAACCGCTGACGCTGCAAAAACACCAGCGCGTGTGCTTCGAACGCCGCTCCGACGTCTTTTGACACAGCGCGTCCTGAAAAGTTGTGAGCACCGGGTCGCAGCGGCGGGCGTCGAGTGTCGTGTTCCGCGGGCACGTTACGTTTGCCAGGCACCCGCTCAGGCTCACGCCCTTCGCCCGGCCGCTCTGCCGCTGCGTGGCACAATGTCGGCCTTGCTTCGTCTGTCTGCGTCTTCTGCCTCATGACCCCTCTCTCCGAACTTGCGCAAGGGCAGCAATATCCCGCTGCCGCGCTCTATGTGGTGGCGACGCCGATCGGCAACGTCGCGGACATCACGCTGCGCGCGCTGCACGTACTCGGACTCGTGGACCGCATCGCCGCCGAGGACACCCGCAACACCGGTCAACTGCTCGCCCGCTACGGCATCTCGAAACCGCTCCTCGCCGTGCATCAGCACAACGAACGCGCGGCAGCGCTGCGCATCGTCGAGCATCTGCAGGCGGGCGAACGGGTCGCCTACGTGTCCGACGCCGGCACGCCCGGCATCTCGGACCCCGGCGCCAAGCTCGTGGACGCCGTGCGCGAAGCCGGCTTTCCGGTGATTCCGCTGCCCGGCGCGAGCGCGCTCGCCACGGCGCTATCCGCCGCGGGCGATTGGGTCGCTACGTTCTCGTTCCTCGGTTTTTTGCCGCCCAAGCCGAAGCAGCGCGCGGCAACCCTGCAGGCGCTCGTGACGCATCCTCACGCAATGGTCTTCTACGAAGCGCCGCATCGCATCGTGGAGACGGTCGAAGCGCTGGCCGAAGCATTCGGCGGCGCGCGCAAGCTGCTCATCGCACGTGAACTGACGAAGTTACATGAGGCGCTGCATCAATGCACCCTGGCCGAAGGGCCAACGTGGCTGGCAGCGGATGCCAACCGCCAGCGCGGCGAATTCGTGCTGGTGGTGGAAGGCGCGCAGCAGGAAGCCGCCGGCGAACACGATCACGACGCGCTGCTGGGCATCCTGCTGGAAGAATTGACGGTGAGTAGCGCAGCGAAGGTCGCGGCGGCTATCACGGGCGCGTCGCGCAACGCGTTGTACACGCGGGCGCTGGCGCTGAAGAAAGACGAAGAAGACTAAAAGCCGGCGGCAGGGCGCACCTAGCACGCACCTGCCGCCCTGGTTACATCATTTGTTGACCTCACTGCTGCCGTTCGACGCCAGCATCTCGGCGCGTTCCGCCTTGGCCTGCTGTTGCGTCAGGCCTTCGATCTGGACGCGTGCCGTGCCGGCGTGCTGCATATGCAGCGCGGTAGCGGCCGCCAGCGACAGATCGATCACCCGGCCGCGCGCGAACGGGCCGCGGTCGTTGATGCGCACGATTACCGAGCTGTCGTTAGCCGGATTCGTGACGCGCACGTAAGAACCCAGCGGCAGCGTGCGGTGCGCGGCAGTGAGCGCGTGCATGTCGTAGCGCTCGCCGTTCGCCGTGCGGCGGCCGTGGAAGAACCTGCCGTACCAGGAGGCGCGGCCGGTTTCGTGGAAACCGGCCACATTGGGACCGGTTTCGGTGAGCGGCTGGGCGTCGGCAAGTGACGTGCCGTTTGCGCCCGCAACCGGTGCAGCGGGTGTGCCAAAGGCCTGCGGCGCGAAGGTGCCGGCGTCGCCCGCCTGCACGCTCTTCGTGCTGAGCGGCGGGCTGTTGCTTGCCTGGTTGTCGGCGTTCGGAGGGATGGCGCACCCTGCGAGCACAAAAAAGGCAAAAAGACTCCCCAGACTGCGGGATGACCGAGTTTTCATAAGACGTAAAATCACAATGTCGAGCCGCATCACGCGATAGCTGCGTGTTGCTGCGACTCCGGCGAAAAACGAACGACCACGCGCCGCGCTAAAAAAGCGCAGTACGCTGAAGTACGCACGCGGCACACTCTGCCGCTCCCGCACGGTTAATTTTCACGTCTGGCGCAACCTGTCCCCGGCAGCCTGACCAGACCCCACAAGCCGCCATCGAACGTGGCAAACACGTTCTTGCTCGCCAGACAACAGCGCGCAGGAACGGCGGCGTAGGCCCCATCCAGCGTCACGGCAGAAGGCCGTTGCAGGCGCGTGGCACCTGGCTGGACAAGACGTGCGCATCGGACGCATCCGATGCTGGATTTGCCGTCAACAACAACTCAAGACGGCACTTACTTGACGACGATCAACGCCCCCTTTATGTGGGGACGCATCGTCCTGTGGCGGTACGGTCTCCCGTACACATGAGCGCATTATACCCAAAACACAATTTTGGGATGGCAAGCGCCTGATAGCTTTGATGAATTTTCACTATTGCTGCAAAAATAGGCCGCGCGCACTGGCCATTCGGCCGATCGGCGACGGCTTGGTAGCACCGGTACAATCAACGTTTTTGCAGCGGCCTACCGTCCTCATGAAAGTCACTCTGATCCCTGTCACCCCGTTCCAGCAGAATTGTTCGCTGCTTGTTTGCGAGGCGACGGGACGCGCCGCCGTCGTCGATCCGGGCGGCGATCTCGAGATCATCCAGGGTGAGGTCGAGCGGCAGAACGTGTCGGTCGAAAAGGTTTTCCTCACGCACGGCCACATCGACCATTGCGCCGGCGCGAAGACCCTTGCCACCCACTACGGCGTGCCGATCGACGGCCCGCATCCGGACGAAAGTTTCTGGCTCGACAAACTGCCCGATCAGAGCACGCGCTTCGGCTTTCCGGCGGCGCAGGCCTTCGAGCCGGACCGCTGGCTGCAGGACGGCGACACGGTCCAGTTCGGCAACGAGACGCTGGAGGTTTATCACTGTCCGGGGCATACGCCGGGCCACGTGATTTTCTTTAGCCGCGCGCATCGGCTCGCGCTGGTGGGCGACGTGCTGTTCGCCGGTTCGATCGGCCGCACGGATTTTCCGCGCGGCAATCACGCCGACCTGATCCGCTCGATCCGCGACAAGCTCTGGCCGCTCGGCGACGACGTCACCTTCGTCCCCGGTCATGGCCCGACCTCGACGTTCGGCGCCGAGCGTCGCACGAACCCGTATGTCGCCGATGGAGTGAGTGCATGAGCGCTGAAATCTATGTGAGCACCGACGTCGAAGCGGACGGTCCGATTCCGGGTCCGCATTCCATGCTCAGTTTCGCCTCGGCCGCGTACACGGAGGACAAGCAGCTCATCGGCACCTTCTCGGCGAACCTCGAAGTGCTGGAAGGCTCGAGCCCTCATCCGGTCCAGGAAGCCTGGTGGAAGACCCAGCCCGAGGCATGGGCCGCGTGCCGCCTCGATCTGCAACAGCCGGCCAAGGCATTGACAGACTATGTGACCTGGGTCGAGGCGCTGCCGGGCAAGCCGGTTTTCGTCGCCATGCCAGCCGGTTTCGATTTCACCTTCATGTTCTGGTACATGATGCGCTTCACCGGCCGCTGCCCGTTCTCGTGGTCCGCACTCGACATCAAGACGCTCGCCTTCGCCATGACCGGCCTGCCTTACCGCAAGTGCATCAAGCCGCGTCTGCCGCAGCGCTGGTTCGACGATCATCCGCACACCCACGTCGCGCTCGACGACGCGATCGAACAAGGCGCACTTTTCTGCAACATGCTCGCCGAACTGCGCGCCACCCAGGCCGCCACAGCGGCCAAAGATGGGGACGGCTCAGGGCAAAACGCCGCCATCAAACCGGCAAATTAGTTAATCTGCCTCGCCAAAGCCGTTTTACATTGCGTTTCGTTTTCGCGGCCTCTACTATTAGGACCATGGCATGCCAACGGAGGCGCAGTTGACACTCGATACGTTCTCGCAAAAGATCCTGCGCCTGCTGCAGCTCGACGCTCGCCGGTCGGTGCAGGAGATATCCGACCAGGTCGGCCTCTCCAGCACGCCGTGCTGGCGGCGCATCAAGGATATGGAGCAATCGGGGGTGATCCAGCGCTACACGGCGTTGCTGGATCGCGAAAAGCTCGGACTGCATGTCTGCGCGCTCGCTCATATCCATCTGACGCGGCACACGGAAGGCGGGGTCGAACAGTTCGAGCGGGAAATCGCCACCTGTCCCGAAGTCACGGAGTGCTACAGCACCACCGGCGAATCCGACTACATTCTTAAGATCGTCGCGCCCGACATCAAGGCATACGACGCGTTTCTGCACGAACGGATCTTCAAGATTCCGGCGGTCGCGCAGGTTCGAACAAGCGTCGTGCTGCGCGAAATCAAGTTCGACACGCAACTGCCACTTTGAGAGTCTGATGACGGCGGCCGTGCTGCTTTGCCGGCATGGGTCGCTGCAACCCGGCCTGTTTCAGGCGACGTCGTGACGCTCGGAAACGGGCAGGACGGGCGAAATGGGCGCTTCGGCGGCTTCGTTAGTCTGACCTCGTGGCGCGTCGATAGCCGTATCCGACGCCAAAGCCCTCAACACACCCACATGCCGTGCGCCCAGACGGCGCTTCAACTCCGCGAGGTCTAACTGAGCCAGCCGCTCGGCGTCGCTTTCGTGAGCATCGGGCGCGCTGGCGGGCAAGGTGACGTCGACGTCGAGGCCCGTGCTCAGGTAGTGGATGTTGACCGCGGCCGCACGCTCGCCCTGCCGGGCCAGCGCGGCATCGACTGCTGCGACCACCTGCTCGCGCGGCGGCAGATCGACCGGTGGCCGCGCCAGTGCATCGTTTTCCGGATCGACGTGAATCAGCGCATCCAGCACGCGGCTGTCTGTCAGTACACGCGAGCGCGCCGACTCCGCAATGTAGTGACCTTCCGACACCGAGATCAGCGGATTGACCAGGATGTGCGCATCGACCAGCGCGAAGTCACCCATCTTGCGCGTGCGCAGCTCGTGCACGTCGCGCACACCGGGCGTCGATAGCAGGAGCTTGCGCACGTCGGCCGCTGCGGCGTCGTCGAGCGCGCGGTCGGACAGGTCCTGCAGCGCGTCCCAGCCGAAGGTCCAGCCCATCCGCGCGACCATGAAGCCCACGATCGCCGCCGCGATCGGATCGAGCAGTCGCACGCCGGCCAGACTGCCGAGAATGCCGAGCGCCACCACGAGCGACGACGCTGCATCCGAGCGCGCGTGCCACGCATTGGCGATCAACATGGCTGAGCGCACGCGTTGTGCTTCGCGCAGCATGTAGCGGAACAGCGCCTCTTTGGAAACGAGTACCAATACCGCCACGGCGAGCGCGCTCAAGTGAACCGCGGGAATATCCTGCAAATCGGCAAGCCGCGTTCCGGCCCGCCACAGCATGCCGACGCCCACCGCGATTAACAATGCTCCAAGAAACAGAGAAGCAACTGTTTCATAACGGCTGTGACCATAATTGTGATCGGCGTCCGGTTCCGCGCCGCTGTGACGATTGGCAATTAGTACGACAAAATCGGAGATCAGATCGGCAAGCGAGTGCACGCCGTCCGCGACGAGTGCCTGCGAATGGGCAATCACGCCGATGACAATTTGCAGCGTCATCAACACCGTATTGAGCGCAATACTCACAAAGGTGCTTTTACGCGCAACGTGATGTTTTTCCGCGGATTGGGCGGCGAGAGTAGAAAGCATGCAAGCGTATGGAGTTTTTCAATGCCTGAATTCTAACCGTCGCCTCATGACAAATCGCGGATTATCTAAAAAATTCTCTTTGAAATCAGATGCTTATCCGAACGAGAAGCATTCGTGTTCCGATTCGACGAGAGGCGGGGTTCACAGTAATAAGAAGTCCCATACTGCAAGCCAACGCCTGCTTTCAAAAACAAAAAAACCGCGCACCTTGAGGGTTGCGCGGTTCTTTGGCCCGCAGCACGCTAACGCGCGCGCCGGGATACTGCAGTTAACGCGTGATCAGAAATTTCTCACGATCCTGACCGGCGATCCAACGCGGCGGCTTGCCACGGCCGGACCAGGTGCTGCCGCTGTCCGGGTCGCGATATTTCGGCGCGACGCCCGCACGCGGACGACCGACTTTCGCAGCCTTACCACGACCGCCGCCCAATTCGGCCAGCGTAATGCCATAGTCGGCCATCTTCTGTTTGATCTCGTTCAACACTTCCGCGTATTCGCGCGACTTTGCTTCTTCGATCTGCTGTTCCAACTTCTCTCGCTGAGCGAGTAGTTCCTTGTAGGATGACATAGGTTCCCTTATGGTTTCGATAAATGACTACCGGTCTAAGCCGGCTTGCCCTTTGAAGGTGTTCATGCCTCGGAATTTGCAGGCGAGATTAACACAAAATGGAAAGCCTCGAAAAGTCCCATTCTTAAATTAATTATGTTTCGTTTCAAAAAATTTCATTAACCTGCGCTGAACCAAGTCTTTCATTTACCTCTTTTTCGCAGCTTATGGAAAAGTCAGCGTCAACTTGGGTGAATATCTCAATTTCATTCCCAAATTATGAAAATTGATATGAAATTTGGGCGAGAACATTTCATGAGATGACAGCTTCCCATGTAACGTTCACGTAAAAAAGAGATAACCAGGTGCCGGTGCGTCGAAAGCTCGGTGTTTTCCCGCGATACTGGCCGTCACGAAGCACGCTTATTTCTAGCGATGCAATCTTCGAGTGCCGCATGCAAGAATTCGATATCTTTAGCGGCCGTCTCGAATATGAAACGGTTTCGCACCGTGCGGATCTTCAGATCCGCGCCGTAACGGTCCACGCCTAATAATTCGAGATGTTCTGGCCGCTGTGGATACGTCTCGAAAAAAGCCAGTAAGGTTTCTTCTTCGTCGCAAGAGAGAGGTTCGAGGGTGTCGAGTTCAGCGCCATCGAGCCAGCCCATTGCGCCAAAGCCGCCGATAAAACGCATCCGCTCCAGCGACATCGTCCAGAAGCTGAAGTCGCCGAGCGCGAGGTAGCGCGCGGCGTCCGGGTGATAACGCAGGTAACGGCGCGCGAGGGCCGGCGACGCATCAATCGGCTCGAACGCGCCGAGCAGCGTGAGCCGTTGCCCGTTGAGCACGTCGTCATCGGGTGCGTGGGAAACGAGAAATCCCGCTCGCGGATCGGCCTGCAGATTACGTGTGTGTTCGGCGAGACGGCTAATCAGGATAGTCGGACGATGCCGGGAATCAGGCGCGAACGGCAGGATCGACGGATACGGAAAACCCTCGGGCTGGCGCGAATGCGTCGCGAGCGTGCCGGTGGCGACCTGATGCAGCAGATGAAGCGGAGCGTGAGCGGGGATATTCAAGGCGCGTCCTCGGTGGATGGCGAACCGTCGGCAGACGTCGTGCCGCGACGCGTGCCCGTCATTCGAAACCGGCTACATAAATGAGGTGAATATTAGTGCAGCACAAGCCTGCAGGGCCCCGGTTGCTTCGTTAGAATCGGAACTTCGCTTTCGGGCGGCTTTCTTGACAGCGCCCGTTTCCCGACTCCTCCCCACGAGATTTCCGTGTCCGACCGCCCTTCCGACGTCTCCTCGCTGCCCGCCGCCCACCGCGATCTGCCGGCCGCCGCGCTGCGTCGCGCCCATTACGCGACCATGGCGCTCTTCTTCATCGCCGGGATGATATATGCGTCGTGGGGGGTGCACGTGCCGACCGTGCGCGATCGCTTCCATCTGAATCCGGCGCTGCTGTCCGTGGCGTTGCTGGCGGTGGCGGTGGGCTCGATCACCGCCATGGTGACCAATGCGTCATGGATCGCCAGGGTAGGCACGCGCCGCGCGTGTCTCGCCGGCGGCCTGGCGATGGCGGTCTGCGCGGCCTTGATTCTCGTCGTGCCCGCCTATTGGCTGCTGCTGATCGTGCTCGCCATCTTTGGCGCGGGAATGGCGACGCTCGACGTGGCGATGAACGCGGAAGCCAGCGCTGTCGAGCAGACCTTAGGACGGCCGATCATGTCGTCGCTGCACGGCATGTTCAGTGTCGGCGGGATGGCGGGGGCGGCTGTCGGCGGCGCGTTGCTGTCGCGCGGGATGGCGCCTGCCGTGCATCTTCTGCTGGCCGCGACGCTCTGCGCCGTTGTCCTGCTGATTGCCTGCCCGGCTGTCCTGCCGCACGTGCCGCAGGCCGACCATCCCGATTCTGCGACGCCGCGCGCCAACCGCTGGCGCTCTACCGCGCTGTGGGCTCTGGGGGCGACGGCGCTGGTCGCGCTGATCGCCGAAGGGGCGATGTACGACTGGGCCACGGTCTATATGCGCGACGTCGTGCTCGCCACGCCGGCGCTCGCGAGCGCGGCCTACGCGGCGTTTTCGGGCGGCATGGCGGCGGCCCGCTTCGGCGGCGATGCCGTGCGCGCCCGTTTCGGCGCGCCACAACTGGTAATGGCCAGCGCCTCGCTCGCATGCGCGGGGATGATCGGCGCGCTGCTGCTGCCCTATCCGTTCGCCGCGCTGACCGGCTTCACGCTGATGGGTCTCGGCCTCGCGAACATGATGCCGGTGCTGTTCGCGGCGGCGGCGCGAGTCGAAGGCATTCATGCGGCCGAAGGGCTCGCACATGTGGCGGGGCTCGCGTATTTCGGACTGCTGCTCGGGCCGGTGATTATCGGCGCGGTCACGCAAATGACGAGTCTGCCGATCGGGCTGTCGGTGGTGGCGATGTGCGCGGCGCTAATCGCGTTCGCCGGGCCGAAGGTTTTGCGGCGGCTGAAGATCTGAGTCCGGACGATGCGGTGGAGGGTTCGACGGTGGGATTCGGCGGTGAGCTTCGGCGGTGGGCTTCGGCGCTGAGCTTCGGCGGTGGCCTTCGGCGGTGGGCTTCGACGGCGTGACGTGAGGCGGCATGCAGGTGGCGTAGCGCGAGACCGGCGGCGTTTCGCGTTACGTTACGCACGCTGGCTACAAGGGTTCTGTTCCGCGACACATGGGCGTCCGTTGCGGCGGCGCGGATCGACGCAGCAGCCCGCTGGCCCTTGATTCTTCTAGGTTTGTTCTGCATGCCTGAGCACTTTGCACAAATGGCATAGGCCTTGCAGTTAGCTCCCCTATTCAGTTTAAAGACAGGGGAGCTAAAACATGAAACGCAATTTCCAGATGACGGCTATCGCCATGTGCGTGTCGTCGGTGATGATCCTTCAAGGTTGTGGAAGCACGGTCAATAAACCGCCGACGGTTGGCAGCGGCGCGGGCGGCGGGACCGTGACGGGCGGCGGTGGTGGCGGAGGTGCTGGCGCGGGCGGCGGCACGCCTACGCCTACGCCGACGCCGACGCCGACGCCGACGCCGACGCCGACGCCGACGCCCACGCCCACGCCCACGCCCACGCCAACACCAACACCAACACCCACGCCTACGCCGACACCCACGCCAACACCGACGCCGACACCCACGCCAACTCCGACGCCTACGCCGACGCCTACGCCAACACCGACGCCAACACCGACGCCAACACCGACGCCTACGCCTACGCCTACGCCAACACCCACACCCACGCCAACCAGCGCCAACCCCATCGGCGTAGTCGTTCAAAACACGGGCAACGTCGTCACCGCGACCGGCAAGACGGTCTCGTCCATCGGCAGCCAGATCGGCCTCACGCCGATCCCCGGCGGCAACCCGGCGACCTCCACCGCGCTCGGCAATGTCCTGTCGAACCTCGGCAATGGCGTTACCGCGGTCGGCATGGGTGCGACCAACGGCCTCGGCCAGCTAGGCGCTTCGGCCAATCCGCTCGGCGTCACACTGTCGAGCAGCGGTAACCTCGTCTACGACGCGGGCCAGGCCGTCAACAGCACCGGCCAGCTCGTCACCAGCCTCGGCTCCGGCCCGACCGCGCCGCTCAGCCCGTTGACGGCACCGCTCGGCGCCACCGTCTCCACGCTCGGCAACGCTGTCAGCGGCCTCGGCACCAAGCTCGGCACCACGCTCTCGACAGGACCGATCGAACAGGTGACGCAAACGGTGAGCACCGCCATCACGCCCATCACGACCACGCTCGCCCAGACCACCCAGACCATCGGCAACACCACCGGTCTGGGCGCGCCGCTCGACGGCCTGCTGTCGACCATCGGTCACGGACTGGACAGCGCCGGCGGCAAGCTCAGCAGCGCGACCGGCAACCCGATCGGCGAGAACCTGGGCAATGTCGTCACCCGGCTCGGCAACACCGTCACGTCCGCCGGCGGCCTGCTGACCGGCGGCTCGGGCGGCAATCCGCTGGCGCCGATCACCGGCATCCTCACTGGCGCCACCAACCCGTTAAGCGGGACGCCGCTCGCGCCGCTCACCAGCATCCTCACCGCTTTGCCCGGCACGCTGAGCGGTGGTCTCACCGGCGGCGGTTCAGGCAATCCGCTCGCGCCGATCACCGGCGTGCTGACCTCGGTGACGTCGTCGCTGACGGGCGCCCTGAGCGGCGCCTCGGGCGGCTCGGGTAATCCGCTGGCGCCAGTCACCTCGGCCATCTCGTCATTGACCAGCGCGCTGGGTTCGGTGACCGGAAGCGTGACTGTGTCGGGTTCGGCTAGCGCCAGCGGGTCGGCGACTGCCAGCACGGCCAACTTGCTGGCGCCGGTCACGGGCCTCGTGTCCTCACTCACCAGCGGACTGACGGGCGCAACCTCCAGCAGCAGCACAGGCAGCAGCACAGGCAGCAGCAACTCAGGTAGCAACTCAGGCGGCCTGCTCGGCGGGCTCGCAGCAAAGAAGTAACCGGCAACAAAAACGGCAGCAAATAAAAACAGCAGTACCAGGGGGGACGGCGGACCGGGCAACCGGTTCGCCGTTTTTTATGGACCCGGCGCGAGCACTCGCGTGTCCGCGTCCCGGCGCATTGCACGCCTAGAGTTCGTGATAGGTGTCGTAGGTATCGCAGAAATCGTTGCGTGCGACGAAGTTTGTGTACGTCATCGTGACGGACGGTTCGAGCCCTTCCACGTAGTGCCACCAGCCGATCGGCAGGAACAGCAGGTCGCCCGGACCGATCGTGCATTCGATCAGATTCGCCTGCTGCAGCGCCGGAAATCGCGCTATATCGATAGCACTGCCATCTACCTGTGAATAGCAGTGCAGATCGTTATACATTCGCGGCGTGTCCGACATCGGCACCAGCCTGATCAGCTTGCGTCCCATCACCTGCGCCATGAAGTTGTTGGTCAGGTCATGGTGAAACGGCGTCTTCGTGCCGGCCGGACCGAACCAGAAAAAGCCGCTGTCGCCCGATGCTGGATCGAGATATTCGCAAATGGTCGGCACGTCCGGCCACAAAGCCGCCAGCGACTCGCGATTGCGCGAGGTGTTGTTCGCCGTCATATAGAAATCGTTGGTCGCGCCGCTGCCCGCGACCAGATCGACATAATCGCGAAACCGCATGATCCGCTTCAGCTTCGGCTGGTTGATTTCATAGTTCGGATCGGAATTGCGGCCAAACTGCACTTCCACTTCGCAATCGCCGCAACGCTCGCGAAAATAATCGAAATTCCACTGCGTGCGCGCCGGCCACGAATCGAATGCGCCGGTGATAATCACCGGCCGGTTCTGAAAGTAGTACTGCTCAAAGAATTCGTCGCGCGAGAGCCGCTCGCGCCGTTCGACCGTGTTGCCGCTTGCCCGCATGCGGCTCAGCTCACCATATACGGAAAGGGTCCAGTCGCGCTTGCGCAGACGGTTGCGCAGACGCGTGCCGCCCTGGAGATAAGGACTGGCGAGCGCGGCGTCGACTTCGCGGGTTGCCTCGTCGGCATCGAATCCATGTTGCACGAGCGCCGCCTGTAGCGCGGGCCCCGGCGCGCCTAGCAAGAGATTTTCGGCTATCCAGCGACGCCAGTCGTCGATTGATCGGCTCATGGTTTTCTCCCCCTGTTTTGATGTCGTCCTGTCGTTAGACTCTCATGCAGCCGCCCAAAAGAAAAGGCACGCGTTTTAAAAAAACGCGTGCCTTAAATCGTCCGAACGACGGCAGGCAAAATACCCGCCGTCATGCGTCGTGATAATTACATCTTGACCACGTCGAGCAGCGTCTTCTTGCCGCCCTTGTAGTCATACAGCGAGATCACGCCGTGCTGCAGGTCGCCGTGCGAATCGAACGTCGTTTCGCCAATCACGCCCTTGTAGTCGGTCGTCGGCATGGCTGCCAGGATCTTTGCCGGATCCGTCGAGTTAGCACGCTTCATAGCGTCGACGATGATGTACACCGCGTCATACGTGAACGGAGCGTAAATCTGGATCGGCTGGCCATAACGCTTTTGGTACTTGGCTTCGAACGCCTTGCCGCCAGCCATCTTCTCGAGCGCCATACCGGCTTCCGAGCAGACGATGTTGTCGGTTGCGTCGCCGGCCAGATCGGACAGGCCGTCGGTACACACGCCGTCACCCGCCAGAACCTTGGCGCGCAGGCCGAGCTGCTTGGCTTGCTTGGCGAACGGGCCGCCGGTTGCGTCCATGCCGCCGTACATGATGGCGTCAGGATTTTCACCCTTGATCTTCGTCAGAATGGCGCGGAAATCGACCGCCTTGTCGTTGGTCGCGTCATGCGACACCACGTTCAGGCCGAGCGACTTGGCGGTCTTCTCGAATTCGTTTGCAAGGCCTTGACCGTAAGCGGTCGAGTCGTCGACGATCGCGACGCTCTTCACCTTCAGTTCCTTGGCTGCATAGTTAGCCAGTGCCGGGCCTTGTTGCGCATCGGTCGCCACGACGCGATACGTCGTCTTGAAGCCCTGCTGCGTGTACGCCGGGTTCGTTGCCGACGGCGAGATCTGCACGATGCCTGCATCGCTATAGATCTTCGAAGCCGGAATCGAGGTGCCCGAGTTCAGGTGACCGACCACGGCGACAACCTTGTCGTCGACCAGCTTCTGTGCAACTTGCGTTGCCGTACGCGGGTCGGCTGCGTCGTCTTGTGCGTCGAGTTGCAGCGTGACCTTCTGGCCGCCAATCGTCAGACCCTTGGCGTTGATTTCTTCAACCGCCAGACGAGCGCCGTTTTCGTTGTCTTTACCCAGGTGAGCAATACCGCCGGTAAGCGGTGCGACGTGGCCGATCTTGACGACCTCGTCCGCCACCGCGCCCGTTGCCAACGACGCAAACAACATGGCCGCAGCGCTAATCGGCAACAGCTTTTGAATCTTGATGTTCATGTAAGTCTCCAGTTTCGGTCCCAAAAACAACGTAATCGCCCTGTGCCCCCGCTTCCTTCTCGTGTCGCTCAATCCCGTGGACGACCACGCCGGTTGCATCGTTATGCACTTGGCCAGCACGCACACCAATCTGTTTATGGCAGGGCGGCTATGCGTACTTGCGCGCAAGTGTAGGCCATCAAATTAATTTGTGGGATTTTTTTGAGGAAGTGGGATCAACACCAATAGCGTTTATCCCACAAGGTCGAATGGAGAACCGACCGGTTTGCCGGAAAGCGCCAGCCCGTGCGGGTTTGCGCCAGGCAGGCCGGTTTTGGGGCGGTTCCGCTAAAAGGCTTTTTGACGCGCAAACGGTTAAATGGCTGATTAAAGATAGAGCCGCCGAAACGAACCTGCCACAAGGCGCGGCTATGCTCGATTCAGCTTGCTCGATTCAACTTGCTCAATTCGCAGCCGCATTGACCCTTCCATTGGCCTGTGCATTTGCCCCGCCCGGTCAGCGGATTGCGTATGCCGCGAGCTTGCCGCGCCAATCATCTCGCCTGGCGGCGCTCCGGGACTCACTGCACGGCGTTTCTTTTAGTGGCAAACTGACCGCCCGCTGCGGGCTCTGAGCGCCCGTACCCACCGTAATTTGAAGGAGAGCGACGTGAGCGTGACTTCCCGATGGATCGACATCCCGGCCGGCAATGAGAGTTTCCAGGGCTATCTGGCGCTGCCCAAAGGCGGCAAGGGGCCGGCCGTCATCATCATTCAGGAAATCTTCGGCGTGAACAGCCATATCCGCGCGGTCGCCGACCAATACGCGCAGGACGGCTACGTGGCGCTCGCGCCGGACATCTTCTGGCGCACCCAGCCGCGCGTCGAGCTGACCTATGCCGGCGCCGATCGCGACAGGGGCATCGAAATCCTGCAGAAGACCGACGTGGGTCTCGCCGTGGCCGATATCGGCGCCACCGCGGCCGCGCTGCGCGCCATGCCGGAAGTGACGGGCAAGGTGGCGGCCATCGGCTACTGCTTCGGCGGACGCCTCGCGTATCTGGCCGCGGCGCAGAACTCGATCGACCTCGGCGTGAGCTACTACGGCGGCGGCATCCAGAACCTGCTCGACGAAGCGGCCAAGATCAAGGTGCCGATGCAATTCCACTACGGCGAACTCGACCACGGCATTCCGCTGGAAGCGGTGGGCCAGGTGCAGGAACGTTTCGCCGGACGCGGCGACGCGGAATTCCACATCTACCCGAACGCCGACCACGGCTTCAACTGCACGGACCGCGCGTCCTATAACCAGCACGCCGCCGCGCTGGCCCACGGCCGCACCTTGACGTTCCTCGGCGAACGCCTGTAATCCGGCTACGCCGGCGATACGGCACGCACGCCACCCGGCGGCGTGCCGCTTTCTATTGACCGTAGCGAACTCACGAGGCGCATCCCGCGTGCTATCCGACTACCTGGCCCATGACGCAATCGGCCTCGCCAAACTGGTTCGCACGCGCGAAGCCAGTGCGCGGGAATTGCTCGATGTCGCCATCGCGCGCGCCGAAGCCGCCAATCCCGCCATCAACGCCCTCGTCCTCAAGGACTACGACGCGGCGCGCCAGCGAGCCTCGCGCGCCGACGCCCAGCCGCCAGGCGACGCGCCGTTCGCGGGCGTACCGTATCTGATCAAGGATCTGGGCGCGCCGGTCGCCGGTTTGCGGATGTCGATGGGCAGCCGCCATTACCGCCACTATGTACCCACCGCCGACGCGCCCGTCGTCACCCTGGCGCGGGCCGCCGGCCTGAATATCTTCGCCAAGACGAGCACCTCGGAGCTGGGTCAGATGCCCTACACCGAGCCCGAACTGTTCGGACCGTGCCGTAATCCGTGGAGTCTCGACCACACGCCGGGCGGCTCGAGCGGCGGCGCGGCAGCGGCCGTCGCCGCGGGCATCGTGCCGCTCGCGCATGCCTCCGATGGTGGCGGCTCGATCCGCATTCCGGCTTCGTGCTGCGGCCTGTTCGGCCTCAAACCGTCGCGTGGACGTGTGCCGGGTTTGTACGCGCCCGTACCCGGCGAGCTGGGCGTCGATCACGCGGTCTCGCGCAGCGTGCGCGACAGCGCCCTGCTGCTCGACTTCATGAGCGGACACACGCAGCAGCAACCGATCGGCGCACCCGGCACGTTTCTCGGCGCGGTCAGCGAACCATGCCGGCCGCTGAGCATCGCCTACGTGACGGACCCGATGCTTGCCCCGACGCTATCCGTCGATGTGCGCGCGGCGCTCGACGACGCGGCGAAGCTCGCGGCGTCGCTCGGTCATCATGTCGAACCGGTCACACTGGGCATTGATTTCGCAGCGGTGCGTCACGCCTTCCTTATGCTCGCGTCCGTAACGACGCGCGACATGGTGCTGAACGCCGAACGCATTACGGGCCGCAAACCGTCTCGCGACGAATTCGAAATTGCCTCCTGGGCGATGGCGCAAATCGGCCGCAAGCTCGGTGAGCGCGCCTTGCCCGCCGCGCTGGAAGAGCAACGCCGCATCACCGTCAAGCTCACGGATCTGCTGTCGCGCTACGACGTCATTCTTTGCGCGACGCTGGCCGCCGCGCCCATCAAGATCGGCGAGATGCAGCCCACGCCGGGCGAGCGCATGCAGATGCGCGCCGTCAGTGCGATGCCGCTCGAACCGCTCCTACGAAAGATGCTCGCAGAAGCCGCCGACAAAGCGTTCGCCTGGGCTGGCTGCACGGAGGTGTTCAATCTGAGCGGGCAACCGGCGATGTCGGTGCCGCTTTACTGGAATGCGCGCGGCTTGCCGGTAGGCGTGCAGTTCGCGGCGCGCGAGGGTGGCGAAGCCACGCTATTGCGGCTCGCCGCGCAACTGGAAACGGCACGGCCCTGGTTTTCCAAACGACCGCCGCTGATGCCGGCACGCGCCTGAACACAAACGCAATGGCGGTTCGCTGACGAGGCGCTGCGCTCAGGCGTGGTCTGCTTGCGACGCACGCCATAAGCGGCATACGTCGCGTCGCCTCGCCGTATCTCACGCCTTCTTGTTATAAGCGCTGCACCAGCCTTTAGCCGATACCTGCTTGCCGCCGAACATCGGGCAGCCGCCCCACGGATCGGACGCCTTGCCCTGGTAAAAGCTGCAATTGCCGCAATCCTGGCCGGCAGCGTATTTCGCATACTTGGCTTTGTCGACCTGGGTGGCGTCCTGCTTGTAGCCGAGCGCCTGCGCGGTCGGATCGGCTTCGGTGAGTTTGGGTGCGTCGGCGAAGGCCTGGCGCGACAATGCGAACGTCGACGCAACGCCGATGCTCGTAATCAGAAAAGTACGACGGGATGACTTCATGGGGACTCACTCCATTTGTATTGGACTCGACGCCGTTCTATCGACAGCGGTCCCCAAGCATAGCAACGAAGCCCCCATGCGTGATGGCTCAAATGATAGAGATAAGCGAATCGCTACTTCAGGCCTGTCAGCGCGCTTTCTGGCTAGGCGCGCCCGGCCAGTTCGCAGACGCGCTGCGCGATCGCGAGGCACGCGGTCAACCCTGGCGACTCGATGCCGAACAGGTTGACGAGACCACGCACGCCGTGTGCGGCGGGTCCCTGAATCACGAAATCGGCGGCGGGTTCGCCCGGCCCGGAGAGTTTCGGACGAATGCCGGCATAGGCCGGTTGCAGTGCGCCGTCGGGCAAAGCAGGCCAATAGGCGCGAATCGCCGCGTAGAAGGAATCGGCTCGCCGCGGATCGACGTCATAGTTGATCGCGTCGACCCATTCGACGTCCGGACCGAAGCGCGCCTGGCCGCCGAGATCGATGGTCAGATGCACGCCCAGACCCGCCTCGTTCGGCATCGGATAAATCAGGCGGCTAAACGGCGCGCGCCCTGAGATGCTGAAGTAGTTGCCGCGCGCCAGATACAACGGCGGCACGTGCCGCGCGTCGAGCCCGCGAATCTTGCGCGCCAGGGCATTGGCCTGCAACCCCGCGCTATTGATCACGCACGCCGCGCTGATCGTGGTGGGCGCCGCGCCGCCGACCTTCACGATAAAGCGGCCGTTATTCGACTCGATGGCTTCGATCGGCGCATGGAACGCGCATACCGCGCTGTCGCGTTCGGCGTCGCCCTGAAGCGCCAGCATCAATTGATGACTGTCGACGATTCCCGTGCGCGGCGAGAACACCGCCTCCACGCATTCGAGCGCCGGTTCCAGCGCCTGCGCCTCGGAACCGCTGATGCGCATCAGGTCGAGCACGCCGTTTTCCTTGCCGCGCGCCATGATGCTTTCGAGCTGCGGAATCTGATTGCGCGAGGTCGCGACCAGCAGCTTGCCGCAACGCGAATACGGCACGCCGTGTGCCTCGCAGTAGTCGTAAAGCATCTCGCGGCCGCGCACGCACAGCGCCGCCTTCGCCGAGCCGCGCGGATAGTACAGGCCCGCGTGAATCACCTCGCTATTGCGCGAACTGGTGCCCACGCCAATGGCTTCGGCCGCTTCCAGCACGATCACTTCGTGACCGCGCGCCGCCAGGGCACGCGCCACCGCCAGGCCCACGACACCGGCGCCAATCACCACGCATTCGATTTGATCCATGTCTCTTGACGCGGCGTTTCACACCGCGCGCTGCCTCGTCCACCTGATGAAGATGAAGACAGGGTGCGGCCGCTGCTGCGGCTCGCTGCTCGCTGTCGAACGTACCGGCAAAATTGTACGACGTGGCACAGAAACGAATGCCCGCAGTCGCAACGACTGCGGGCATCGGATCGGGAGCCAGTCCTGATTCTGTGTTCAATCTATGTGCCGGACGCTTCAGTGTACGCCGTAGCAGGCCGTACCGCTCGTTTCTCACGAGCCGAGGTGAGGCGTGGTGTTCTGGTGGGATGCGCGCAATGCGGCAGATCGCGTCGTCAAACGCGCGGCCCGGTCCGCTCAGTTCTGCACGGCAGGGCGATTGAGCGAGGCGTCACGCTCGAGCCCGGTATGGATCGTATTGATCTGCACGCGCGGCACCGTGTAGCCGCCGGTCGCGAACCGCGCCGGATAGGCCGGGTTATTCGGGTTCATGCTCAATTCACCGTCGGCGCGGGCTTGCGCCAGTTCGGCTTTGACGTCGGCGCGGGTCTTCGGGCCGTTCGTCACCGTGGCGGCGGTGTCGCTGCTCGCGAAGGCGGGCACTGTGACAGCGGTGGAAATCAGCACGGCGGCGAAAGCGGCAAAAGAGGCGAGTTTCATGATGGGTTTCCAGATTCGTCAGTAGCGGTCAAGCGCGTCTGAGATGCGGCGTCGTGGCGTTTAACGCGTCGCATCTTTGGTAACCCAGTGTAGGCCAGGACTATCGAAAAATTATTCTGATTGGACCAATTTACAGTTGCGGTGGGAAGAACAATCAAAACGGCTGAGCGTCACATTTGGCGGGGCTGCATTCGGCTGCATTCGGCTGGACTCGGTGCATTCATATCGCACGCTTCGCTTTCACCAATGACTCACCCATGAAAAAGCCGCCTTTGCAGGCGGCCTATGTGGAGACAAAACGAACGACCTGCGCCAGCCGCTCAAAAGCCGATCGGTTTGCGCCGGTTGCCGTAATCGAGCCGGATATCGTCCGCGCCGATCCAGTCGCGCTCATCGATGCGCGCCGCGCCGAAACCGTTCAGGATCGCGCGACGCATTTCGCGCGGCGACGCCAGCTTCAAGGCATCGAGCGCGGCCTCGCCCAGCTCGACCGGGAAGCGCAGGCCCCAACCATGCGCCGAGCGGATTTCATCGTAGATGGATTGCGCGATGCGACGCGCACCGGCATGATCCGGCGGCGGGATTTCGTAGACATTCATGCGGTTGAGAATCGGCTCGGGAATCGAGCGCGCGTCATTCGCCGTCGCGATCCAGATGACATGGCCCGCGTTGATCGGAACCTCGGCGAATTCGTCGATGAAGGTCTGCGCCGTGTCGTGCTCCAGCAGCGCGTACAGCGCGCCGAGCGGGTCGTATTGCGAGTCGCCGGTCGCCTTGTCGATTTCGTCGACCGCAATCACCGGGTTTGCGTAGCTGCCGTGCACCAGCGCGTCGAAGACCTTGCCGGGCTTGGCATTTTTCCACTGCGACGACGCGCCCGAGAGAATCCAGCCCGCCGTCAGCGAACTCATCGCCACGTAGTGATACGAAGTGCCAAGCAGCCGCGCGAGTTGCTTCGCGAAATGCGTCTTGCCGATGCCGGGGTCGCCAAGCAACAGAATTGGCATCAATTCGAGCCGGTCCTCGGTTTCGAGACATAGTGCGACCTGCTTGCGCACGTCGTCGAGCGGCTCGCTGAAGTTGGGCAGCGCCTCGACGAGGTCGTCGATGGAAGGCATGCGGTTCGGCTTGACGCAAAAGCGCAGATTGCCGATTTTCAGCATCTTTTCATAAGTGGCGCGCAGCGCGTCGTTCGCGCCTTCGCCGAGATCGTTCAGCGCGGTTTCCACCCGCTCGAGGTCGTAGACCTTGCTGAAGGACGCCACCGCGATTTCCTGTTTGACCATTGCTGTTGTCATCGCTCACCCCCGTTGTGATGGTCTTGCGGCTACGACGCCGCTCGGGCGTCGTCTCAGCTTCAGTGTAACGAGGCAATATTCGCGTGCAAGCCAGCAGCCATGCGGGTCTGCTGCTAACACGCGCGACCCTGTGCGCGGCGCGATCCTTGCTGAAATCACAATCCTGTTGAACAAACCGGCGCCGTCCCCATGTGAAATGGATTGTTGCTGAACCTGGCCCCAACATTGGTGTCAGACAGGACGTATGCCCATCAGGCGTAAGATGGGCGCCTGTCATCCTGGCGGACCCAGTGCTCCCGGAGAGTCGTCAATTATGTGGAAATCCAGTCTCGTCGCCGTCCTGTGCAGCACCTCGCTGCTTGCCCAGGCCCAGCAGCCCGCCACGCAGCAGGTCGTGCAATGGCAGTTGCAAGTGGTGCGCGACGGTCAGCAGATCGATGCCTTCGAAGGCTCGACGACAGTCGGCCAGGCGCGCACCGATACGCATCACCAGGTCGTGCAGCACAATGTCGGTTGCAAGGACGCGCCCGGCGGCAGCATCGATCTGTCGCGCACGCTGACGATCTCGCCGCTGCAGGCCGACGCAAATCAGGTCACGCTCGCCATCGACGCGCAGGAAACCTTCGAGGACGACAGCGCCCAGCAAACCGATACCGGTTGCAAGCTGCCGCCACAGCCGCGCCAGGTGAGCGCCAATCATCCAGGACTGCAGGTGCAGGCGGGACAATGGTCGACGTGGCAGATCGTCGACAAGAATCCGAGCCTCGTGTACCGGGTCCGTGCGAGCCTCGCCGACCATTCCTGATCTCAACGAACACGGTGGACCACGCGGCATGCGAAACCCCGAAGAACTCATCCGCGAGAACGCGCAGCCGAAGCAGCCGAAAGACTTCATCGCCGTCAGCTGGAACCTGCACAAGGGGCGCACGCCGCTCGGCTTTCAGGCGTGGCAGGCGATGCAACGCTGGGTGCAGTCGACCCATGCGGACGCCTACTTTCTGCAGGAAGCGATGGCGCGCCGCATGCCGACACCGGTGCTCTCCGGCGGCTTCGGCGCGCAGCTGCGCGATCCCGTCGACGACGTCTGGCATTGCCAGGCCACTGAAATTGCCCGCTCGCTGGAGTTGCAGATCGCGCTGGGGCAGAACGTCTTCAAGCCGTCGTGGCGGCACGGCAATGCGATTCTCTCGCCGCATCCGCTCGATCTCGGCGGCCGCTGGGACATCTCCGCGCACCGCTTCGAAAAGCGCGGCCTGCTGATGGCGCGCGCCACTTTCGCCGGCCATTCGGTGACGCTGCTCTGCGCGCATCTGGCGCTCACGCGCGCGGCGCGCCTGCGGCAAATGAACTGGATTGCTCACTGGATCGCCAAGGAAGCGCCGGAAGGGCCACTTGTGCTCGCCGGCGATTTCAACGACTGGCGCAATGACTCGGTGCCGCTCTTCGGCGAACACGGCATGTATGAAGTGGCGACCCTGCTCGGCGAATCGGGACGAACCTTCCCGGCGTTTTCACCGGCGCTCGCGCTCGACAAGATGTTCGTGCGCGGCATGAAGCCGGTCGAATGGATCCAGCCGGCGCAGGAGACCGCGTGGCTGTCGGACCATTTGCCGTACATGGCGCGTTTGCGGGTCGAATAGCGCGCCTCGCGCGGCGTCCTACGCCTCGTTCTCGTTCTACACGCGCTGCGGCATCCAGTGCACGCTCGCCGTGATCTGCTCGTCGGGCATCAGCACACAGCCGCCCACATGGTCGGGCGTGTCGTCGGCGTTGAAGCAATCGGTGGTGTTGGTCACCGGTTCGACACACAACAGCGCCTCGCTCGACGGCGCAAACACCACCAGATGATCGAACGGCGCCTGGGCTGTCAAGGTCAGCTGACGGCCTTCGTCCGGCCACGCGATCGTCGCGCTGCGCGACCAGCCGGCGAAGTTATTGTCGAGATCGTAGGCGTCGGCGGACATCCCTTCGCGCATCGCATCGACGGCCGGATGCGGGCCGAGGTGGGTCGGCAGGACTTCCGGATCGGCATGCCACATGCCTTGCACCTGGGCGTGCACGCGGGTATTGCCGGTGCGCGGGTAATACGGATGATGCCCCATGCCGAACGGCATCGGCCGGCCGGCCAGGTTGTGCGCGGACAGGGTCACGCGCAACGTATCGCCCACCAGTTCGATGCGCTGCATTGCACGATAACGAAACGGCCAGTCGCCGGTTGCCTGCGGGTCGGGCTCATGTTCGAAGTGCAGTTCCACCGAACTCGCCGTGCGCGCGCCCACCCCCCACGGACGACGCCACGCGTGACCGTGCAGCGCGTGCGCGAACAGATTGCCGTCGCCAGCGAGATCGACGGTCTGGCCAGCGAATTCGAAGCGCGCATCGCGGATGCGGTTGCAATACGGCAGCAGCGGAAAGCTCGCCATGCGCAGCGGATTGCGCGCGGCAAGCGCCTCGTCCGTAGCGGGCCGCAGCCAATGCACCGGCCCGGCCGCCGCAGCCTCGTAGTACGCCGCGATCGCGCCGCCCACGTGCGGCGCCACCAGCGCACGCATCGTGCCGCTCGCGAGCGCGATCAAGGCGGGGTCGTGGAGCTGAAACGCCTCTATCGCGGTGGGCCGGATCGGATTCAAGGAAACTTCGCGCATGGTGAGATAGAAAAGGCCGTAGGCGGAACGCGGCCAGGATGGCCCCGCGCGACCGAGAATCGCACGTCGCAACCCTCAGGTCAATATTATTAGTAATATTCTATTCAAAAGACCATTACCGAAAACCCCCGCCGCACGTCCCAAATGACGGGTTTCTGCGCGTTGCCGACCGCATAATATTAGTGGTACCGTCAGCACGACCATGCTTCGGCATTCCCTGTTTTTGCCGCCGCGCGAGCGCGGCCCGCACAATGAAAAAATCGACTCAACGCCGTCCCACGATGACCGACATCGCCAAGATAACGGGCGTGTCGCAATCGACGGTTTCGCTGGTTCTGAACAACGCGACCGGCGCGAAATTCTCCGAGACCACCCGCAACAAGGTGCTCAAGGCGGCGCATGACCTGGGCTACCGGCTCTCGCCGCGCGAACCGGTGCTCGCCTCCAAGGACGAGCGCAATCTGATCGTCTACCTGGCCGACGAAATCTCGACAAGCCCGCATCCGGTCGTCAACGTCGACGGCGCGCGCGACGCGGCCTACGCGAGCGGCAAGATGCTCGCGGTCTACTCGACCCACGGCAACGCGGACATCGAACAGCAGGTGCTCGAAACCACGCTGTCGAACCCGCATCTGTTCGGCGTGATCTACGCCACGGTCTATACCCGCAAGGTGAGCCTGCCGGCCGCGCTGTCGCGCGTGCCCACCGTGCTGCTCAACTGCTACACGAGCGAGGGCGGCCAGTCGTCGGTGGTGCCGGCGGAAGTGGCGGGCGGCCATATCGCCACCGAATATCTGCTCAATGCGGGTCATCGGCGGATCGGCTACATCAACGGCGAGCCCTGGCAGGATGCGTCGAAAGACCGTCTGAAGGGCTACCGCACCGCGCTCGCCACGGCCGACCTGCCGTTCGCCCCGGAACTCGTGCGCGACGGCGACTGGAGTTCGGGCGTCGGCTTCGAACACACGCTTTCGCTGATGCGCGAGGCGCACCCGCCCACCGCGATCTTCTGCGCTAACGACCTGACCGCGCTCGGCGCCATCGAGGCCATCAAACAGCTTGGCCTGCGGGTTCCCGAAGACGTTTCCGTGCTCGGTTACGACGACCAGGAAATCGCCCGGCACACGCATCCGGCGCTGTCCACCGTGGTGCTGCCGAACTACGAGCTGGGCCGCTGGGCAGTGGAAACCCTGCTGCAGGAAGAACAGAACCGCGCCGCCGGCGCGCCGGTGCGGCACCGCATGGTGAAGCTCGACGGACCACTCGTCGAACGCGCCTCAGTGAGGGTAATTACCGAGGCAAAACAGCCCGTAATTAATAATATTAGTGATTGACCGATAATAATTCCAGGTGGAATAATCGGCACGTCCGGTCATTGGTGCGGAAGGTGCCGACCGGCAGCAGAAGTACCAAAAAGCAAATACACATCCCAGGCACTGGAGGAAGACATGGCATCGCTCAAACGGCAATTGCGCGGACAACGGACGGCCCGGCCGACCGCATTCCCGCTGGCTGCATCACTTGTGGCACTGGCACTCGGTTTTGGCGTCGCAACGGCCCACGCCGACGACGACGCGCTGCCCAAGCTGCCCAACAAGACTCCGCTGAAGGTCGGCTTCGCGCAGACCGAAAGCAACAATCCGTGGCGTCTCGCGGAAACCAAGAGCATGAAGGACACCGCCGCCAAATGCGGCTGGCAACTGGTCGTCACCGACGCCAACGGCTCGAACTCGAAACAGGTTTCGGACATCCAGAACATGATCGCGCAGCACGTCGATCTGCTGGTGTTCCCCCCGCGCGAGGAAAAGCCGCTCTCGCCGATCGTCCTGCAAGCCAAGAAGGCCGGCATTCCGGTGATTCTGGTGGACCGTGACGTCGATCACTCGGTCGCCAAGCCGGGCCAGGACTACATCACCTTCATCGGCTCGGACTTCATCAACCAGGGCCAGCGCGCCGCCGACTGGCTGGTGAAAACCACCAACGGCAAGGCCAAAATCATCGAACTTGAAGGCACCACTGGCGCTTCGGCGGCCAACGATCGCAAGAAGGGCTTCGACGACGTGATCGCCAAGCATCCGGACATGCAGATCATCGCCTCGCAAAGCGGCGATTTCGCCCGCGACACCGGCCGCAAGGTAATGGAAACCCTGCTGCAGGCGCATCCGGACGTGACCGCGGTCTACGCGCATAACGACGAAATGGCGCTGGGCGCGATTGCCGCCATCAAGGCCGCCGGCAAGCAGCCGGGCAAGGACATCCAGGTCGTGACGATCGACGGCACCAAGGGCGGCATGGACGCCATCGCCGCCGGCGAACTCGGCGCGAGCGTGCAGTCGAGCCCGTTCTTCGGCCCGCTCGCCTGCGACGTCGCCCAAAAGTACGCGAAGGGTGAAAAGATCCCGACGTGGGTCAAGGTGTCCGACCGCTTCTACGACAAGAGCAACGTGCAGCAGAACATGCAGTACGGCTATTGATGCCGGGCCGGCCGCCGGCACGCTCGCGGGAATGCAGCAGCACCCGGCGCAGCGACACCGGCGGCTGGCCGCAGCCAGTCCCCCTGGAGTCAATCGCCCCCCGCAGGAACTCTCCCCGCGGGTTCCAGGACTGAAGCGCCCGCTCAGGCGTTGCGCCCCAGAGGTGGTCCCCTTTTGGGGCTCACAGGATGCCTGAATGACATCCCGCGTGTGGCAGGCAGGTCGACTGCTGCACGCGGGAGGCGCCTTGCAGTACGACGTCCCCTTTCAGTCTCCGAGGGGGACGGGAAGGGTTCGGAGCGACGCGTCCGTGCCACGACGGGCCGTCGCTTCGCTTTGTCTTACGGACTACTATGGGTAGATGGCGCGGGCCGCGCCGCCGCCCCGATGCCAAGCCTCTGCAGCAGGAGAATTGACGTGACGCAATCCGGCAGCCCCACGCCGCCGTCTCCCAGCGCCGGGCGTTCGCCGCTCTTGGAGATGCAGGACATCCAGATCAGTTTCGGCGGCGTGCCCGCCTTGCGCAACGCCAATCTGAGCGTCGCCGCGGGCGAAGTGCATGCGCTGATCGGCCAGAACGGCGCCGGCAAATCCACCATGATCAAGATTCTCACCGGCGCGTATCGGCGCGGCGGCGGGACGGTGCGTTTCGAAGGCCGCGAGATCGATTTCCGCACGCCGAAGGAAGCACGCGAAGCGGGCATCAGCACGATCTATCAGGAGATCAATCTGGTGCCGTTCCGCTCGGTGGCGGAGAACATTTTTCTTGGCCGCGAACCGCGCCGCTACGGTCTGATCGACTGGCGCGCGGTGCAGCAACGCGCGGCCGCGCTGCTGGAATCGTTCGGCCTGCAGATCGACGTGAAGAAACCCGTGCGCAGCTATTCGACCGCCATCCAGCAGATGGTGGCGCTGGCGCGCGCGGTGTCGTCGGATGCGAAGATGGTCATCATGGACGAGTCCACTTCGTCGCTCGACGAACGCGAAGTGGAATTGCTGTTCACCGTGGTGCGCAAACTGCGTGACGACGGCCGCGCGGTGATCTTCGTCTCGCACCGGCTCGACGAACTTTACGCGCTGTGCGATCGCGTCACGGTGATGCGCGACGGCCAGACCGTCGCCCAAAGCACCATGGCCGAAATGGACAAACTGCAACTCGTCACGACCATGCTCGGCCGTTCGCTCGCCGCCGTCGTGCAGGACGACGCCACTGCACGCGAAGCCAATCTGGCCCGCCGCGGCGCACAGGTGATGGCGGCGCACAACCTGAGCGCCCATCCGAAGGTAAGCGACGTCTCGCTCGAAGTTCATGCGGGCGAAGCCGTGGGCCTCGCCGGTCTGCTCGGTTCGGGCCGCACGGAGACGATGCGGCTGATGTTCGGCGCCGATCCGCTCGAGCACGGCACGCTGTCCATCGGCGGCGCAAGCATCGCGCTGAAGTCGCCGCAGGATGCGATCGCGCGCGGCCTCGCCTATCTCACCGAAGACCGCAAGGGCGACGGCATCGTCCCCGAACTGTCGGTGCGCGACAACCTCACGCTGGTGTGTCTGCGCACGCTTGCCAAACACGGCATCGTGGACGTGAAAAAGCAGCAGGTCATCGTCGACCGCTTCATCGCCTCGCTCGGCATCAAGCTGCGCTCGGCGGATCAACCGATCCGCGAACTGTCGGGCGGCAATCAGCAGAAGGTGCTGCTCGCCCGCTGGCTCGCGGCCGAACCGTCTTTGCTGCTGCTCGACGAGCCCACCCGCGGCATCGACGTCGGCGCCAAGGCGGACGTCGCGAAGATCGTGCGCGAACTGCGCGACGCCGGACTGGCGGTGCTGCTGTCGGCGTCGGAACTGGAAGAACTCACCGCCGTGGCGGATCGCGCCGTGGTAATCCGCGACGGGCGCACCGTCGCCGAACTGAATGGCGCGCAAATGAGCGAAAGCAGCATCATGGACGCCATCGCCTACGGCAGCGATGGCGCTTCGCCAATCGCCGAAGCCGCTCACACGGCCCACATCGAAGACGCGCTGGAGGGCGACCGTCATGGCGCTTAAGTCGCTCAAATCATTAGGCAACGAGGCGGCGCAACTGGCCGCCCCGGATCCCGCAGCGGAGCAGCGCGCGAAAAAGCGCCATCGCCTCACGATCCAGCGCGAAGTCATCGTGCTGCTGGCGATGCTGGTATTCAATCTGCTGTTCACCCAGCACTTCTGGTCGCTGCAAACCTTCAACGTCAACCTGACCCAGGTGGTGACGATCGTGATCGTCGGCATCGGCATGACGCTGGTGGTCGCGACGGGCGGCATCGATCTGTCGGTGGGCGCGTCGATGGCGATTTCCGGCGCGCTGGCGCCGATGCTGTTCATGAACATTCCCGGTCCCGGCGGCATTGCGCTGGCGTTCGTGCTGCCCGTGATCGCGGCGGCGGCCTGCGGCGTCTTCAACGGCTTGCTGGTGACGAAGCTCTCGGTGCAGCCGATTGTCGCCACCCTGGTGCTGTTCATTGCCGGCCGTGGCATTGCCCAGGTGGTCACCGACGGCAGCCTGCAAGCCTTCGACAACCCCGCCTTCCAATGGATCGCGCTCGGCAAGGTGGGCGGCGTGCCGTTCCAGGTGCTGCTGATGTTCGCGCTGGTGGCACTGTTCGTGTGGGTGGTGCGCAAGACGCTGTTCGGCCAATACCTGCTGATCACCGGCGGCAACGAAAAAGCCGCCTACCTGTGCGGCGTGCCGACGACGCGCGTCAAGCTGATCGCATACACGATCTGCGCGGCGCTCGCGGGTCTCGCCGGACTGATCTCGATCTCGGTGAATTCGTCTTCGGATGCGAACGTGGTCGGGCTTGGCATCGAACTCGATGCGATCGCCGCCGTGGCGGTCGGCGGCACCGCGCTGACGGGCGGCAAGGCGTATATCGGCGGCACGCTGATCGGCGCGCTGATCATCCAGTTGCTGCGCTTCACGCTGCTTGCGCACGGCATTCCCGACGCGGCCGCGCTGGTCGTCAAGGCCGGCATCATCATCGCGGCTGTGTATGTGCAACGGCGCTCGCGCTAACGGCGCCATGATCCCGCCGAGCGCGTTTCCCAAGACTTCGGACCCGATGCGATGAAAAAGAATCTCCCCATCCTGCTCGCGCTCGTCGCGCTCGTGGTGCTCGGACTCGTGCGCTACGACCACTTCGGCTCGGCCTACAACATCAATTCGTTCTGGCGCTACAACTCGATGTTCGCGCTGATTTCGGTCGGCATGGCGTTCGTGATCATCACGGGCGGCATCGACCTTTCGGTGGGCACGGTGGCGGCCATGTCCAGCGTCGTGGCCGCGCTCACCAGCACCTATGGCGGCTGGGTCGCCGTGCTGGCCGGCTGCGCGGCGGGGCTGGTCGTGGGCGTGCTGAACGGCATCATCATCACCCGCCTGAAGATCCTGCCGTTCATCACGACGCTCGCCACGAGTCTCGGCGCCCACGGCATCGGTCTGCTGCTCGGCAAAAACGACGCGGTCTCGATTGCGGCGGATTCGAACTTCGGCGCCTTCGGCCAGGGCGACCTGTTCGGCCTGCCGATTCCGGGCATTGTCGCGGTGGTGGCGGCCGTGGCCGGCTGGCTCGCGCTGCGCAGCACGCGCTTCGGACGGCATTCGCTGGCGATTGGCGGCAGCGAGGAAGCGGCGCGCCTGATGGGTCTGAACGTGGATCGCACCCTGGTCATGGCTTACGCGGTAAGCGGGCTGCTGGCCGGCATGGCGGGCGTGATCCTCGCGGCGCAATTCGGCGCGGGCCAGCCCAACGAAGGCGTCGGCTGGGAACTGTTCGCGATCTCCGCCGTGGTGCTGGGCGGCACGCTGCTGACCGGCGGCGAGGGCTCGATTGCCATGACGATTGCCGGCGTGCTGCTGCTCGGTCTCGTCTTCAATCTGCTTAACTTCGAAAACGGCCTCGGCTTCATCAGCCTGTCGGCCTACTGGCAATCGGTGATTCGCGGCGTGTTCCTGTTGCTGGTGATCGTCATGCAGGCGCGCGTGCTGAAGCAGCGTGGCCGCAAGAAGAGCACGGCCGTGGCGGCCTGACGGTCCCGATCGTCGGCAAAAGCGGGCTGCAGGGGCGAACAGGTTGTTCGGCGGTCTTTCGCCCGTTTTGCCCGGCTTCGGCCCGTTTTCGTCGTGTTTTTGCCTCATTTTGGCCGGTTTTCCAGTCCCGTCAGCAGGGTCAATGCTGCACTGCGCGACGGCTTTCTGTATCATCCCGAAAACTTGTCGTCAGGACGCGCGCCTACCGGCACGCGATCCGGTCACCGGACGGCGAACCGCACCACGCGAATTTCGCCCCTCGCCGTACCGCTGCCGAACCCCGGCCGTACCTCGCCGACGTGCTCCGCTGCGTGCAGTTACGACGCCGAAGCCGCAAGTCCGGCAACCGCTTGAGCCGCCTCAAAACCGTGCCGCCACCCGCGGACGGCGAGCGCGGTAAAATAGCGGATTGCGCATCATTTTCCTTTAGCAGTCGGTCAACAATGGGGTTAGCAGCGGGTTAGCGCAGCGTCGCCCTGGCCGTGCCGGCCGGCTATTCGTCTGGCCGTCTTTGTTTTTGCACCATCCAAGAAGCCATGAGCAACCTGAATACACAAACCGTCCTGAGCGTCCATCACTGGACCGATACGCTGTTCAGCTTCACCTGCACGCGCGACCCGTCGTTTCGCTTCGAAAACGGCCAGTTCACCATGGTGGGCCTCGAAGTCGACGGCAAGCCGCTGATCCGCGCCTATAGCCTCGCGAGCGCCAACTACGAAGAGCATCTCGAATTCCTCAGCATCAAGGTGCAGGACGGCCCGCTCACGTCGCGCCTGCAGCATCTGAAGGTCGGCGACGAAGTTCTGATCGGCAAGAAGCCGGTCGGCACGCTGATGGCGGACAACCTGCTGCCGGGCAAGACGCTGTGGCTGCTGTCCACCGGCACGGGCCTCGCGCCGTTCATGTCCATCATCAAAGATCCGGACATCTACGACCGCTACGAGCGCGTGGTGCTCACGCACACCTGCCGTTTCGTCGACGAACTGGCGTACAAGGAATACATCACCGACCACCTGCCGGCGCACGAACACCTCGGCGAACTGGTGCAGGAAAAGCTGCTGTATTACCCCACCGTCACGCGCGAGCCGTTCCAGAATCGCGGCCGGATCACCGAACTGATCGAAACCGAAAAGCTGTTCGCCGACCTCGGCGTGCCGGGCTTCTCGCTGGAAAACGACCGCGTCATGCTGTGCGGCAGCCCGCACATGCTGCGCGACACGCGCAAGCTGCTGGACGACGCGGGCTTCCAGGAAGGCAGCAACAATGCGCCGGGTCACTACGTGGTCGAGAAGGCGTTCGTGGGCTAAGCCCGGAAAAGGCGCTGGTGTGGCGCTGATGTTGTAGTTGTAGCGAAATCAAAGCAGCACCTTGCCTCGCCGCCTGCGGTTGCAGCATTGCCCGGAACCGGAGCCTTCGTGCTCCGGTTTTGTTTTTTGGAGCGGCGGCTTTGCGGCGGCGGCTTTGCGGCGGGGGCTTCGGGGCGGCTTGGGCCGACGAGCGATGGCGTGGGGAAGTCCCTTCACGCCGCGCGTCGCAGGTCATCCGGGCGCATTGCCGCCCTGCACCGCCGTCGCAATTCTGACCATGTCGCGCGGTTACAATTGCGGCGTGAGACATCACCTCGATTGTCAGCATTTTTCCTACATGCAAAATGCATATGACAAGTCAAGCGCACCAAATTCCAGCGACGAAAAACCACGCTCAGCCTTATGCCGGCTGCTGGCTTTCTTTTTTTTGAGATATCATCGCGACGCGTCGCCCGCTGTTGAAAAGCCCCACTAGGGTTACATCCCATTTGTTACTGAATGTAAATTTCGTTACGCTACAACGTAGCGATTTGTCCGTCGCGCCGTCGTGCACCGCGGACACTTCATGAGGTCAGAGATTCGCATGCGTTCCCTTGTCTTCGCGCTGTCGATGCGCACCCGGCTTGCTGTTTCAGCAGCATTCTGAGCGGGAGAGTCATGGATACGTCGATTGTCGTACCGATCACTGCGCAGGGCGTCACGTCGCGTCATCCGCAGACTCAGCCCCCGCGCGAAGACAGTCCCGCCGGGCGCGAAATCGCGCGTCTGCGTGCCCGCGTGCGCGAACTGTCCGCCGAACTCGTGCATGCGCAGGAAGCCGCGTGTCATCGGGTGGCGCGTGAACTGCACGACAGCGTCGGCGCCGAACTGACCGCGACGCACTTCGCGCTCGCCGGCGTCGAAACCTGGCTGCCCGCCGACGCGCCGCCGCAATGCGCCGCCGCGCTCAAGGTGGCGAGCCGCTCGCTGAGCGCCGTCGGCAAGGCGACGCATCAGGCGGTCGCAGAGTTGCACGCGCCGGCTCTGGAAGCCGGCATCGTCAAGGCGCTGTCGCAGTGGACCGGCGACTTCGCCGCCCGCACGCAGTTGCGCACCAGCTTCGTATGCGCCGCCGATGTCCGGCTCACGCGTCTGCCGGCCGACGCCGCCCTGGCGATCTTCCGGGTCGCCCAGGAAGCCCTGAACAATGCCGCCAAGCACGCCCGCGCCGGTGCCGTCGATGTGCGCATCGAAGCGAGCCGCCGCCACCTGACGCTCGTCGTCAGCGACGACGGCGTCGGCCTCGCGCCCCGCGCCCGTCACCGACGCGGCCATTTTGGCCTTGCCGGCATGCGCGCCCGTTGCGCGGCCTTCGACGGCACCCTGCGCATCAGCGCGCGCCGCACCGACGCGCGCGGCACCACGGTGCGGGCGCGTTTCGCGTGGGACGCGATGCTGGCCGGCGCGCTGCCAGCCGAACGCCGCGCGGCCGGCGCCGCGCCTTTCTCTTCGTGAGCGCGCCGTCATGACTCTGCGCATCCTGCTCGTCGACGACCACGCCGTGGTGCGCCAGGGCGTCCGGCAACTGTTGATCGACCGTGGCGTCGCCATCGAAGTGGCCGAGGCGGAAACCGGCGCCAACGCGCTCGCCGCCGTCGCCAAACATGCCTATGACGTGGTTCTGCTCGACATCGCGCTGCCCGACATGAACGGCGTCGAAGTGCTCAAGCGTCTGAAGCGCAAGGCGCCGCGCGCGGCGGTGCTGATGTTCTCGATGTATCGCGAGGACCAGTACGCGGTGCGGGCGCTGAAGGCCGGCGCGGCCGGTTATCTGTCGAAGACGGTCGATACCGCGCAGATGATCGGCGCAATCCAGCAGGTCGCCGCGGGCCGCAAGTACGTCAGCCCGGCAATGGCCGAGGCGCTCGCCGACTACGTGTCGTTCGACGGCGAACAGTTGCCGCACGAAAAGCTGTCGGACCGCGAGTATCAAACCCTCTGCATGATCGCCTCGGGCAAGCGGCTGACAGACATTGCCAATGCGCTGTCGCTGTCGGTCAAGACCGTGAGCGTGTACCGCACGCGCCTGCTCGAAAAGATGAAGCTGCACAACAACGCCGAACTCACCTTCTACGTGATGAGCAACCGGCTCGTGGACCTGAATCCGGCGATGGCGGGATAGGTCCGGCAGACGGCGTGGCGGCACGGCGAATTTGAGGTCTCAGCAGCATCTAAGCGATTCCCGCCCGCTTACGACCTTGTCGCGAAAAAGGCTTGCCGTGCGAGGCGGCGCTCAGCAAAGCCGCTGTCAAAAACATTCGATTCTCCGCAGCATTTGCCTGCCGACCCGCGCCCACGCTGGCTATACGGGACAGGTAAGGCTTGCCGCATCCGCTAAAATAGTGGGTTTCCCCGACATTCGGCGCGCAAGATGCGTGCACTACTGGAGATCCACGCCAATGTCCCTGTTTCGCACCAAAAGCGTCGAACACATGCTCGCCGCCAGCAGCCAAAGCGGCGGCCTGAAGAAAACCCTCGGCGCGCTCGACCTCACTTTCCTCGGTGTCGGCGCCATCATCGGTACCGGCATTTTTGTGCTGACCGGCACCGGCGCCGTGCAGGCCGGCCCGGCGCTGATGCTGTCGTTCATCATCGCGGCGATTGCCTGCGGTTTCGCGGCGCTCGCCTATGCCGAGTTCGCCTCCACCATTCCGGTCGCCGGATCGATCTATACGTACTCCTACGCCACGCTCGGCGAACTGGCCGCGTGGGTCATCGGCTGGGACCTGATGCTCGAATACGGGCTCGCCACGTCCGCCGTGTCGGTGGGCTGGTCGGGCTATCTGCAGTCGCTGCTGTCGGGCTTCGGCATCGCGCTGCCGGTGGCCTTGTCGGCCGCGCCCGGCGCGCTGCCCGGTCACGCGACCTTGTTCAACCTGCCCGCCTTTCTCGTGATGATGGCGATCACCGCGCTGCTTTCGGTCGGCATCCGCGAGTCCGCGCGCATCAACAACGTCATGGTGGCGATCAAGGTGACCGTGGTGCTGCTGGTGATCGGCGTCGGCGTGTTCCACGTTACGCCGGCCAACTGGCATCCGTTCATGCCAAACGGGTGGCACGGCGTGTTCGGTGCGGCCGCGGTGATGTTCTTTGCGTTTATCGGCTTCGATTCGGTGTCGTCGGCGGCCGAAGAGGTGAAGAATCCGAAGCGCGATCTGCCCATCGGCATCATCGCTTCGCTGGGCGTGTGCGCCGTGCTGTATGTGGCGGTGGCGGCGGTGGTGACCGGCATCGTCCCGTCGGCGCAGTTCGCCAGCATCTCGCACCCGGTGTCTTACGCGCTGCAGGTGGTGGGCGAGAAATGGGTGGCCGGCTTTATCGATCTGGGCGCCGTGCTCGGCATGCTGACCGTGATCCTGGTGATGGCCTACGGCCAGACCCGCGTGATCTTCGCCATGTCGCGCGACGGTCTGCTGCCCGCCGCACTCTCGCGGGTGCATCCGCGCTTTGCGACGCCGTTCCTGACCACGTGGCTGGTCGGTATTTTCTTCGGCCTGATCGGTGCACTGGTGCCGCTCAACGTGCTCGCCGAGCTGATCAATATCGGCACGCTGGCGGCGTTTTCGATGGTGTCGATTGCCGTGCTGATCCTGCGCAAGACGCATCCGGAACTGCCGCGCGCGTTCCGCTGCCCCGGCGTGCCGGTGGTGCCGGTGCTGGCGGTGGCCTCGTGCCTGTTCCTGATGATCAACCTGCAGCGGGTCACGTGGATCGCGTTCGTGATCTGGCTGGTGATCGGCATGGCGATCTATTTTGCATACTCGCGCCGCCATTCGAAGCTGGGACTTGGGACGCAGGATCATTGAGGTCGTGAAGGCTCGCCGCGCGCGGGCGATCCTTCCCTATATCGATACGCGCTGCCCGGTTCATAATCTCAGAAGCCGGGCCGCATCTGGACGCGATCCGGCGCAGCGGGCGCCTGTCCGCTGCGCCGCCGTCCATGCGGCAGGCTCAACCGGAGAAGCCGCGCGATGGAATTGACCGAAAGCTATACGCTACCCGTCTCGCAGCAGCGCGCATGGGAGGCGCTGAACGACACCGCCATCCTCGGCGCGTCGATCCCCGGCTGCGAACGCATCGAGGCGGAGGGCGCGAACGCCTTTGCGCTGTCGATGGCGGCGTCGGTCGGTCCGGTCAAGGCGCGCTTCAAAGGACGTATGCTGCTCACCGATATCGACGCGCCACGCACCTACACCATCGTCTTCGAAGGCCAGGGCGGCGTGGCCGGCTTCGGTTCGGGCAATGCCCACGTCACGCTGGAACCCGGCGGCGCCGGGACCACGAAGCTGACCTATACGGCGAGCGTCCAGATGGGCGGCAGGCTGGCGCAAATCGGCTCGCGATTTGTCGACGGCGCGGCAAGCCGGTTGACCGGCGAATTTTTCAGGCGCTTCATCGCCCAGGTGAGTGGCGAGGACGGCGCTCAGGCGCCGGCAGCTCCCGCATCCGGCGACGCTCAAACGAAAAGGAAGAAGTCATGGACAGCGTGGATCTCGAAGTCCTGAAGTCCAGCGCACGCTGGCTCGAACTGGGACATCGCGCGCTACTCGTCACGGTGGTCAAGACGTGGGGTTCGTCGCCGCGTCCGGAAGGCGCCATGCTGGCGGTGCGCGACGACGGCCTGGTGGTGGGATCGGTCTCGGGCGGCTGCATCGAAGACGACCTGATCGAACGGGTGCGGCAACGCGGTATCGAGCAAAGCGTGCCCGAGGCGGTCAAGTACGGCATCACGGCGGAAGAGGCGCATCGTTTTGGGCTGCCTTGCGGCGGCACGATCCAGCTCGTGCTCGAACCGCTGAACAAGGCGAGCGGCATCGCAGAACTGTGCGAGGCAGTAGAAGACGGCCGGCTGATTGCGCGCCGGGTCGATATGGCGACGGGCGCGGTGCAACTCGGCCCGGCACTCGCCACCGACGGCGTCGACTTCGATGAAGAACGCCTGCTGACCATCCACGGACCGCGCTACCGGATGCTGGTGATCGGCGCGGGGCAGCTGTCGCGCTATCTCTGCCATATCGCCGTGGGACTCGACTACCAGGTGACCGTTTGCGATCCGCGCGAGGAGTACACCGACGAGTGGGACATCCCCGGTACGAAAATCGTCCGCACGATGCCCGACGACACCGTGCTCGACATGAAGCTCGACGAGCGCTGCGCCGTGATTGCCCTGACGCACGATCCGAAGCTCGACGACCTCGCCTTGATGGAGGCGCTGAAAACGCCCGCCTTCTACGTCGGCGCGCTGGGCTCGCGGCGCAACAATGCCGCGCGCCGCGAACGGCTCAAGGAGTTCGACCTCAACGATACCGAACTGGCGCGGCTGCACGGACCGGTGGGCATCTACATCGGCAGCAGGACGCCGCCGGAGATCGCCGTGTCGATTCTCGCGGAAGTGACGGCGGCGAAGAATGGCGTTTCGCTGCCCACCTTGCTGAAGGTCGAAGGCGCGAAGGCGGCGCGGGAAATTGCCGCGAGCGGCGGCGCCGTCTGTAGCGTGTAATTGCGCGGTTCAAACACGGCGAGCTGCGGTTCTCTGGTAGCGACGAACCGCGGCTTGCGCCGCTTTTCCGCTTGTTCCGTCAACTTCTCATAGTTCGTCATCCTCTCTAACTTTGGCCCTTCGGCTGACTGATCAATCTCCCGCCTATCCATGGCACGGCCTTTTGCGTGGCGCGCCCGTCAAGAAATACCCGGAATTGCGCGCGCAGAGGTCGCCCGAATCACTTCGCCAGGCGGCGCCCGCGTATAAACCCGTACATGCGATATGAGCGCCGCCCGCTTGACAAGCGGCTTCTGTGAACCGACCCTGAGCGGTGCCACCCTCCAATGTATCCGTTCGGACACCTGAGCCCCTCATGCGCCTGTTCCTGTTGGCCTTTCTTGCGATTGTCAGCTGGCTCCTGAGTGCCTGCGTCGCCAGTGCAAGCGTCGCGGGCAGCCCCGAAGATCCCTACACGAACGAGGGTGAAACCCAGACCTACACGGTCAACGAGGACGGTTCGTTCAGCAAGCTCGACAGCATGACGCTCCATGTGAACAACGAGGCGGGCGTGGCGCGCGCGGCCCAGCAGTACATCTGGTTCAACCGCAACATGGCGGAGGTGCAGATCATCGAAGCCTATACGACCAGCACGGACGGTGTGCGCCATGATGTCCAGCCCGATGGCATCCGCGACGTCCAGGAGGCCCGTTCTTTCAACGCCCCGATGTTCCAGGACATTCAGGAAAAAGTGATCGTTTTCCCAGCGGTCGAGCCGGGTTCACGCGTCCATCTGACGTATCGCAAGACGCAGAAGACACCCATCGTGACGGGCGAATTCAGCGATTTCACGCCGCCTGATCTCGCCCCTACGCACAATTTCCACCTGATCTACGACCTTCCCGCCGACAAGCCGCTCTACGCCGACGCTCGCGGCTTCACGGCCGAGCCGCCGGTCACGCACGACGGCCGCACGCGTTACGAATTCCGCTACGACCGCGCGCATTTCGGCCGCCTCGAACATGGCTCGGTGGCGTATGTGTCCTACGGCGACCGGCTGATGGTGTCCACTTTCGCCGACTATGGCGCATTCGCGGCGACCTATCGCGCGTCGTCCGTCGACCCGAGCGCGCGTGACGCCGCGCTGGTCCGTCTCGCGCAGTCGGTCACGGCGCGCGAAGTCACGCCGCGCGCGAAAGCCAAGGCGCTCTACGACTGGGTCCGGCGCAATGTGCGTTACGTGGCCATCAACGTGGGGCGCGGCGCGGTGGTGCCGCATCCGGCGAGCGCGGTTCTCGCCGACCGCTACGGCGACTGCAAGGATCACGTCGCGCTGTACGGCGCGCTGCTCGACGCCGTGGGCATCCGCAACGAGCCGGCCCTGATCAGCAACGGCACGGTCTATACGCTGCCGAGCGTGCCCGGCTACGGCGTCATCAACCACGTCATCACCTGGCTGCCCGATCTGCAGATGTACGCCGACTCCACCGCGTCGAACGTCGAATTCGGCTTTCTACCCTCCACCGACATGGACCGGCCCGTGGTCCTCGTGGCCGACGGCAAGCTGGCGCAAACGCCGGCCACCGCCGCGATGGCGCATCGTTCGGACCTCTCGATTACGGTCGCGCCCGACGGTTCCGCGAGCTTCGTCTACCAGGTGCAGGCATCCGGCTGGGCCGCCGAACAGGGCCGCGAAATGCTGCGCATGCAGACCCCGGCGCAGCGCGAAGATTCGATTCAGGCCGAATTGCGTAGCGCCAATCTGAACGGCACGGCCACGCTCGCCACCAGCGACCTCAACGCCACCGACGGTCCCTTGACCATCACCATGAAAGGCACCCTCGAAAGCCTGGTGGTGCCAGGTACCGCGGCATCCATCCCCGCGCTGACGAGTTTCGCCGGCGGCTTCAGCGCGGATACGCAGTACTGGCTAGGCGAGCGTCAGCGCACCCAGCCGTTCGTGTGCCGCAACCTCGAGTTGCACGAGCACGCGCGCATCTCGCTGCCGGCCAATTTCCGCGTGCTCGATATGCCTGAGGCCACGCAGGCGCAGGATCGCTTTATCGATTTTCACTCGCAGTACAGCTTCGATCCACTCACCAACGTCGTGACGATGACGCGCGACGGCACCACGCATTTCGATAGCGAAGTCTGCACGCCCGATGAATTTGCGCGCATGCGCCCCACCATCGAGAGGGTCGGGCGCGACGTGCGAGCCGAGGTGATCGTCAAATCGACGCTGGTCGAGTCGTCGCACATGGCGGCGTTTTCACCGTCTACGCCGTCCGCCTCGCTCTCGCCGTTCGCGCCTTGATCTGAGCGCGGATCCGGGCGCGAAAGCACCACGGCAGTAAGGCTGCGTCAAACTAAACCGGCCAGAGCGGCCCTTCCTGCATGGCGCCGAGCTGCTCGCGCATTTCGAGGATGCGGTCTTCCCAATAACGCTGCGTGTTGAACCACGGAAACGCGGCGGGGAAAGCCGGATCGTCCCAGCGTCGCGCGAGCCATGCCTGGTAATGGATAAGACGCAGCGTGCGCAAGGCTTCGACCAGATGCAGTTCACGCGGCTCGAACTCGCAAAAGTCCTCGTAGCCCGCCAGCAGATCGGTGAGCGCGCGCGACGCCTCGGCGCGTTCTCCCGGCAGCAGCAGCCACAGGTCCTGGACCGCCGGTCCCATGCGGCTGTCGTCGAAATCGACAAAATGCGGGCCGGCATCGGTCCACAGCACGTTGCTCGGATGACAGTCGCCGTGCATTCGCAAGGCGCGGATATCGCCGGCTCGCTCGAAAGCCTGTTCGACGCCTTGCAATGCGAGGTTCACCACGGTTTCCCAAGCGGTGCGCGCGTTGTCCGGCACGAAGTTGTGCGACAGCAGGAAATCGCGCGGCTCATAGCCAAAGGTCTGGATGTCGAGCGTGGGACGCGCCGTGTAGCTCTGCGTCTGGCCCACAGCATGGATGCGACCGATGAAACGGCCGAGCCACTCGAGCGTATCGGGCCGGTCGAGATCGGGAGCGCGGCCACCGCGCCGCTCGAAGATCGAGAAGCGGAAGCCGTCGAACGTATGCAGCGTGCGGCCTTCAAAGACGCGCGCCGGCACCGCCGGAATCTCGCGTGCGGCGAGTTCGGCGACAAACGCATGCTCTTCGAGAATCGCCTCGTCCGTCCAGCGCTCGGGACGATAGAACTTCGCGACGACGGGCGGACCGTCCTCCACGCCGATCTGATAGACGCGGTTTTCGTAGCTGTTGAGCGGCAGCATGCGCCCATCGGTGCGCACGCCGACTGTGCTCAGCACGCTATCGATGGCGTCGAGCACACACTCCGGCGTGAGCCGGGTAAAAGGCACGGCGCCGGGGACGCCGTCCTGCGAATCATGGGTTTCGTTGTTCATGCCCGCATTGTGCGCCGCGCCGCCGTCAAAGACGAGCGTTGCAGCACGACGCACGCACACGCGCCGCGTTCAGTGCATCTGTGCGCTGGCCGGGCGGACGAGTTCGCCTGTGTCGATCAGGTCTTCCAGGAAGAAAGGTTCCGTGTTGAGTTGCAGCGACGTGCCGGGTTCGCCGGCATACCACGCTACCATCGCCATGTCGCCAAGAATGCGCATGACAATTCCGCGCGCGCCCTGAGGCACGGCGATATGCACGGATCGGACGATAGAACCGACTTGCATGATATTTCCCCGTTCTCCCATTGCCGGCTATATGACGATCGTGCCGGTCGATGTGATGATAAAAGCGCCGCTTCGCCAGACGTTGCGTACGCACCTGATTGTCTCCGCGTGGCTCGCGGTGGTGGACCGGCAAAAATGAGCCGATGGCCCTACTGTACCGCATGCCGATGGGGTCATCATAAACCCTGCGGCGCGGATGTTCGAAAACATACAGGGGCGTCGCGTGGCGGATGGGCCGCGCGGAAAACGTCGAACCATCCGTGCAAAGAAAGGCCAATGTAAACATCTACTACATAACCGGGCGCAGCATTGGCGCCTCACATGAACCCGCCCGGCCACGTCCCGCAAGGCTTTCACGCGCGGCGAAGCGTCGCTGCGATGCCGCAAACGGGTCTAACGCCGTCTCACGCGTCGCCTATACTCAAATCAAGCGAGTCAGCCGCATCACGCTAAAAAATACCGTGCCGGCCCGCGAGGACATCATAAGGAGACGAGCATGACGACCTACTTCACGATCGCGGATTTCATCCTGATCATTCCGATGGCGCTTGCCGGCGCGCTATTCGTCGGCGCTCTACCCTGCAAGACCGAGTTCAGACACAACCTGTTTCGCCTCGTCGGCGCGCTGATGGGTGTGGGCGTCGCGTTCCTGCTGGTCGAGGGATTGCCCGCGCTGGTTTAGCCGCTCGGCGGCGCTCGCCGGCACGGCGCGAGTCAATGCTCCGTAGCTGCGTCGATTGCCCCTGGACCTCTGAACTGGCGCAGCGCGCTGCGAAAATAGGCGGGTTCGATCGATCCGCCCGGGTCGCTGCACGTTTCAGACTCAAGCGCGCTCAGCGCGGTCCACGGCAAAGTGGGATGCTGATGATGCAATCGATGCAGATGATGATTCATCAGCACACCTTGCCAAATTCTCGCGACGCGAAAATTGCGCGAGCGGCCCGGCTCGTCGAGCGACACGCCATGGTGCGGCAGGTTGTCCGCCGTCGACAGCCACACGCCCCGTAAATACATCGTCACCGCCAGCACCGGCCACCATGTCCTATACAGGTAGAAGGCCAGCGCGAACAGCGCGAGGGTGAACAGCCAGTCACGGCGAATCCGCGTGCGCCGCGCCGGATCGGCCGCGAAATTGGCAAAGAGACGCTGCACGTCGGCACCGGCCGGCCCTTCCACTGCGATGGCGCGAGCGACCAAAGAACGCGCGACCCGGGCCGGCATAAACGCGAGCAGCGGCAACACCAGTTCGCCCGCATAGAGACCGCCGAGCAGACGTCCGTAATGGGCGAACCACGCTTGCCAGAGCGGCCGGCTGGCGTCGACCACATCGGGCCGGTCAAACGGCTCGCGGGTGAAACGATGATGCATCAGGTGTCCGAAACGAACGGCGTCGAACGGCAGCGCGAAGGAAATCGCCAGCGCACGCGCCACGCCTTCGTTCAGATGACGTTCGGCAAATAGCTGTCCGTGAATCGCCTCGTGAATCAAGCCCCAGTGCGTGGGCGTCAACACCACGAGCGGCACAATCAGCAGCAACGCGGGCAGGCCCCATTCGCGCAGCAGGACAGGCAAGCCGAAAAGCTGCAACGCCGTCGCCAGCGTGACGATGGCGAGCAGCGTGAGATTGGCGCGCACGTCCATCGCCGCGCGTCGCGGCGTGCGTCGCACCTTTCCTGCCGCTGACACTGCCGGTCCGGCCTGGGCGGCCGCACGTGAGTCCATCTTCCCTCCGTCGAGACGAGATCGCCGCGACCTTAGCAGTGCTGTATGACAGCGGGAAGAACGGTACGCCTGACACGTAACGTGTCAGGCGAGGCGGCTGCGCATAAAAAAAGCCGCCTTTTCGGCGGCTTTCTTTCCTGACAACGTGACGACCCGTCGATCCGGCGAACGCATGCCTCGCCAGACCGAGCAGCAACCTTAGATAGCCTGATCCGTGGACGGCTTTTCCCACAGGTTGACGCCACCTTCGGTTGCATAGCGGTCGATCTCCGCCAGTTCCTCGGTGGAGAACTCAAGGTTCTTCAACGCGCCGACGTTTTCACGCACCTGCTCGGCCTTGCTCGCGCCGATCAGCGCCGACGTGACGCGACCGCCACGCAGCGTCCATGCCAGCGCCATTTGCGCGAGGCTCTGACCGCGCCGCTGGGCGATGTCATTGAGCTTGCGCACCTGCTCGATGTTCTGCGCGCTCAGGTGATCCTGTTTCAGCGAGCCGCCGCCCGGCTTGTTCACGCGTGCATCCTGCGGCACGCCGTTCAGGTACTTGCCCGTCAACAGGCCCTGCGCCAACGGCGTGAAAGCGATGCTGCCCGTGCCGAGATCGTCCAGCGTGTCGAGCAGTTCATGCTCCACCCAGCGGTTGAGCATGTTGTAAGCCGGCTGATGGATCAGCAACGGCACCTTGTTTTCGGCGAGCAGCTTCGCCATCTCGCGCGTCTTGGCTGCCGAGTACGACGAAATGCCGATGTACAGCGCCTTGCCCTGCTGCACCGCGCTCGCCAGCGCGCCGGCGGTTTCTTCGAGCGGCGTGTCGGCGTCGAAACGGTGCGAATAGAAGATATCCACGTAGTCGAGGCCCATGCGCTGCAAGCTCTGATCGAGACTCGCGAGTATGTATTTACGCGAGCCGCCGCCCTGGCCGTAAGGGCCGGGCCACATGTCCCAGCCTGCCTTCGACGAGATCAGCAGTTCGTCGCGGTACGGCTTGAAGTCGTCCTTGAAAAGACGGCCGAAATTCGTTTCGGCGCTGCCGTAGGGAGGACCGTAGTTGTTGGCCAGATCGAAGTGCGTGATGCCAAGATCGAAGGCGGTGCGCAGGATTTCGCGTTGCGTGGACAAAGGCGTGGTGTCGCCGAAGTTATGCCACAGGCCCAGCGAAAGCGCCGGCAGTTTGAGACCCGACTTGCCGCAAACGCGGTATTGCATGTCCGAATAGCGTGCTGAAGCTGCTTCGTAAGCCATTGCTTGAATCCCTTGATAAAAACGGAAGGAAGAATCGCGAGGCAACCGCGTCGCCGGTGATGGGCGTGGCGCGACCGCGTGCGGTTTCGTGCGGGGTGAGACGAGCCCGCTATCTTAGCGAATCGTCGCACAGGCTGCTGACGCCCATTATGCGGGATGGACGCCGCAGCGGCCCTCCCCTACACTTCGACGACCCTGTTTAATGGAGATATTCATGACCAAAGCGATTTCGCTCGCATTGATTGTCGGCGGCGTCCTGCTGCTGTATTTCGGCGTCCAGGCGTATCACTCGTTGAGCAGTGATGTCTCACGCGTGTTCACCGGCTCGCCCAGCAACAAGGCGATTTATTTGATGGCCGGCGGCGTGGTGGCGGCGCTCGCCGGCCTGATCGGGCTGGCGACTTCGGGCGGCAGACGCTAGGGCATGCGCTAAAGCCGTACAGCGGCGGGCGCCCTCAAAGGGCGCCCCGCCATTTCCGGATTCTGTTCCGGATGCTTCCCCGAGCTCAGAACGCGACTTCGGGCTTCGACGCCGAGCGCGAGCCCGGCAACGGCACATTGCTCGCGCCGTGATAGGTGTAGACCAAGGAAAACTTCACCGCGTCGCTGATGTTTTTGCCGGCCGAATGCAGCGTATTGCAGTGGAAGAACACCACGTCGCCGGCCTTGAGTTCCGGTGACACGGCGGTCTGGATCAGCGCCTGGTTCTCCGGCAGATCGGAGCGGAAGAATTTGGCGTCGTCGAAACGCTCGGAGGTGAAGGTTGCATTGTGCGATTGCGGCACGAGCCATAAGGCGCCGTTGTCGACGGTCTCCGAGCCCAGCGCGAGCCACACTGAGACCAGATCGTCGCGCTCGAACGACCAGTAACGAACGTCGCGATGCCAGCCGGTCAGGCTGCCATAGGCGGGGTGCTTGGTCATCATGCAGTTGTGGTGGGCGCGCGACAGGCGCGGCTCTTCACCGAAATAGGTTTCCATCCAGCCGCGGATTTCCGGCGCCGTCGCCCACTCGGCGAAGCGCGGATGGCGCGCATACGCGTCGAGCAGACGGCGCACGGTATGGCCGCCCGGCGCATGCCGCGAATCCGGCGCGCCCGGATAGCGCAAGTCCGCTTCGAATTCGATGGGCGTGGCCGCTTCCTGCAGTTGCTGCGCGGCGATCTGCCGGAGTTCGCTGCAGCGCTCGGGCGAAACCAGCCCCGGCACGACGACGAAGCCCCGCTCCCGCAGCACCTGAACCTGTTCTTTCTTCGAATGGACTGACATGGGTATTCCGTTACTTTTTACTGACCGATGCTCGATTGTAAAACGTGCGCGATCAGCGTGCGGCCTTCGAGGTGCGACAAAGGGCCGGGGCACATCGCGAGGGCAGACATGCACGCTTATCGACCGTAACAGGACCGCCTGGGCCCCGCGCCAGCGCGCGTTCTGCCCCGTAAAAACCCGTAAAGCCGAGGGTTAAAACGGACTTTCTGACGTCACGAATCGCGTGTAGCCTGCACGCATGTTGATTGCAATTCCCTCTGCTTTCCTTTGCGCACGGGCTTTCCAGCCCACTGCCGCGACATCCGGTCCATTTTCGGGCTTGCGCGTCGTTCTCGCTGGCATAGTTGGTGCTCTTTTTTTCAGCACCTCTTGCCGCACGACTCGCTGCCTAGCGTTGAAGCCATGCACACTCTCCTGAGCACCCGTCTTACCCGCGCCGCCCTCAAGGCAGCGCGTCCCGCGCGCCGGCACGTCGTGCGCGCGCTGCGTCACCATGCGACCCGTACCCGCGCGCTCGCCGGTCAATGGCGCGACGCCAAACCGGTGGACGGCATCCGCACCTGGTTCCAGACTTTTTTCGTCGCGCTGCGCAGCAAAGCCGGTTCGCGGCGGTTCTCGCTGCGCACGCTGCTGCGCAAGCCGACGCCGTTACGCGCGCTGCCCGCGCCGCGCGTCGTGGCGCGCAGCACGAGCCGTCGTCCGCGCCGGATGTCGTTTGGTAGTGAAGGGTGGTTTGGGTTTGCGCGGCCTTAATGCGTAGGTACTGCCGCGAACGAAGACCGGCCTGAGTGATTCCGTCGCGACATCGGCAAGTTTGCTGCGCATGCGAGTAAGCTCGTTTACGACAAAATTGCCTCGTGCGTAGCTCCGCCGCGACATCTCTTTTCAAGTAATCGCACTTCTATAGCTGAAAAAAACGACATGTCAGTGGTGTCGATGCAATCCCCAATTTAGCTAATAAACGACAATTCGACGAGGTGCCATTTGCCTCGGGCGAAGCTACGTTCGACCGCGATCTCCAGCGGCGCGCGAAAAACGGCCACCTGACGCGAATTGCCGCCGGTGTCTATGTCGAAGCCGGATCCGATGAGACTGATCATGAACGCCGAGCTATCGAGAATCGAGCGCTGCCGCATCATCATTCCGACACTGTTTCACCCTCAGTTTGTCGACTGCCTTCGGGTACTCACGCATGGGCAGCAAACGGAGCCGCTAATTAAGGCAATTTCCAGAATGGCCAGCTGGTGCGCTCAATTCGACTACTCGGACCTTGGCAATCTGGTCCTGCAAATCAGGGGCGCGCACGCCCTGGAAGAATCGCCTGCGGAATTCCGTCTCTTGAATGTCGACGGTTCGCGCGCGACGTAAGGGGAGCCACTGCCCACAGCCAGCAGGCGGCTCTCGGCTCAAGCCCGCGTTTCTGCGGCGAAACACGCGCCCTAAAGAAAAAAGGACAGGAATCTGAATCCCTGTCCTCCATTCAAACCACCAGATAAAACGGCTTAAGCCAGCGCAGCCACCGGCTCCGTGCCAGCCGCTTCCGCCAGCGCCAACGCCTTATCCGTGGCTTCCCACGTGAATTCCGGCTCTTCGCGGCCGAAGTGGCCGTAAGCCGCGCTCTTCTCGTAGATCGGGCGCAGCAGGTCCAGCATCTGGATGATGCCCTTCGGACGCAGGTCGAAATGTTCCTGCACGAGGCGCGTGATCGTCGCATCCGACACGCGGCCCGTGCCGAACGTGTTGACCATCACCGAAGTCGGCTGGGCCACGCCAATCGCATACGACACCTGGATCAGGCAACGCGACGCGAGCCCGGCAGCCACGATGTTCTTCGCGACATAACGGCCGGCATAAGCCGCCGAACGGTCGACCTTCGACGGATCCTTGCCCGAGAACGCGCCGCCGCCGTGCGGCGCCGCGCCGCCGTAGGTGTCGACGATGATCTTGCGGCCCGTCAGGCCGCAGTCGCCTTGCGGGCCGCCAATCACGAAGCGGCCGGTGGGGTTGACCAGGAACTTGATGTCGCCCTTGATCAGCTCAGCCGGCAGCGTCGGCTTGATGACTTCTTCGATCACGGCTTCGCGCAGCGTGGTCAGGTCGATGTCCGGCGAGTGCTGCGTGGACAGCACGACCGTGTCGATTGCATGCGGCTTGCCGTCGACGTAACGCACGGTGACCTGCGACTTCGCATCCGGACGCAGCCAGGGCAGACGGCCGTCGCGGCGCAGGTTGGCCTGGCGCTCGACCAGACGGTGCGACAGGTGGATCGGCAGCGGCATCAGTTCCGGCGTTTCTTCGCATGCGTAGCCGAACATCAGGCCCTGGTCGCCCGCGCCCTGATCGAGATTGTTGTCGTGGGCGCGGTCCACGCCCTGGGCGATGTCCGGCGACTGCTTGTCATATGCGACGAGCACCGCGCAACCGCGGTAGTCGATGCCGTAATCGGTGTTGTCGTAGCCGATGCGCTTGATGGTGTTACGCGCAACCTGGATGTAGTCGACGTTTGCAGTGGTGGTGATTTCACCGGCCAGCACGACGAGACCCGTATTGCAGAGCGTTTCTGCGGCCACGCGGGAGTATTTGTCCTGAGCCAGGATAGCGTCGAGAATCGCGTCGGAGATTTGGTCCGCGACCTTGTCCGGATGGCCTTCCGAAACCGATTCGGAGGTGAAGAGATAGTCGTTTGCCACGTTGCAGACTCCTGTTGTGTGGTTACGGTTGAGTTTCACGTAGCCAGCTTCGGAAGCCTGAAGCGGCGACGCTTTAGCGGATTTCCTGACTGCGCGGCGCGTATCGTGTGGATCGCGCCTGGCAGCTTCGCCCCGCAAGTTGTCTATTAACTCGGCGAAGCCCTTATTATAGCGACTTCCTACATTTGTCACAGAGTACCCACGCGTGTTGTATTTCGACTCGTCCAAGGCTTCTTTGCGCGCAGCGTTCCCAGGTGCCCGCCACGGAGCGGCCACATGCTGAGCCGTCTCGGAGCCAGACTCGCCATCGGATTGCTGAAACTGTTTGCGCTATTGCCCTATGGCCTCATCGCCCGCCTCGGCGACGGCCTCGGCTGGCTGCTCTATCAGATCCCCAGCCGGCGCAAGCGCATTGTTCATATCAACCTCAAGCTGTGCTTCCCCGAATGGAGCGACGAGCATCGTGAAGAGGTCGCGCAGAAGCATTTTCGCCACGCCATCCGCAGTTATCTGGAGCGTAGCGTGCAGTGGTTCGGCTCGGCCAAAAAGCTCGAAAAACTGATCCAGCTCGACAGCGCGATCGACCTCACCGATCCCGATCTGCCGCCCACGCTGTTTCTCGGCTTCCACTTCGTGGGGATCGAGGCGGGTTCGATCTTTCTCAACTACTCGCTCAGGCGGCAATGCGGCTCGCTGTATCAGCCGATGTCGAACCCGGAGCTCGAGGAGGTCGCCAAGGCGGCGCGCGCCCGCTTCGGTGCGGACATGGCAAGCCGCGCCGACAGCGCCCGCATCGTGCTGCGCTGGCTGCGCGACAGGAAGCCGGTGATGCTCGGCGCCGACATGGATTACGGCATGCGCAACTCGACCTTCGTGCCGTTCTTCGGCGTGCCGACCTGTACGCTGACCGCCGTCGGACGGCTCGCCAAGGTGGGCAACGCGCAGGTGGTGCCGTTCATCGGCGAGGTGCTGCCGAACTACAAGGGCTATCGTCTGAAGGTATTCAAGCCGTGGGAAAACTACCCCACCGGCGACGACGAGGCCGACGCGCGCCGCATGAATGCCTTCCTGGAAGAGCAGATTCCCCTGATGCCCGAACAGTATTATTGGGTGCACAAGCGCTTCAAGACGCGCCCGCCCGGCCAGCCGAGTGTTTATTGATGAAACGCGCGGGCGCCACGCAATAAAAGGCGGCGTTCGGCGCGCGTCGGCGCGTGTCCCTTACAATAGCGACATGAGACTGAAATTCACCAAAATGCACGGCGCGGGTAACGACTTTGTCGTGCTCGATGGCTACACGCGGCCGCTCGAACTGAGCGCCGCGCAGGTGCGCGCGCTCGCGGACCGGCACTTCGGCGTCGGCGCCGATCAGCTTCTGCTGGTCGAAAAGCCCACCATCGAAGGCGTGGATTTCAGGTACCGCATTTTCAATTGCGACGGCGGCGAGGTCGAGCACTGCGGCAACGGCGCGCGCTGCTTCGTCAAGTTCGTGCGCGACACGGGCCTGACCGACGCGCGCAGCGTGCGTGTCCAGGTGCAAAACGGCGTCATCACGCTGACCATGCAGGAGAACGGCGACGTCAGCGTGGATATGGGCGTGCCGGTGTTCGAGCCGGCGCGCGTGCCGTTCGACGCCAGCGGCCTCGAAGGCCGCCGCGAGGGTGACGACACGCTCTGGCCGCTCGAAGTGAACGGCGCCACGCGCTGGATCTCGGTGGTTTCGATGGGCAATCCGCACGCCGTGCAGATCGTCGACGATGTCGAGGCCTGGCCGGTGCCCGTCGAGGGTCCCGTAATCGAGCGGCATGCGCGCTTTCCGCAACGCGTCAACGCCGGCTTCATGCAGATCGTCGGGCGTAGCGAGATCAAACTGCGCGTCTACGAGCGCGGCGCCGGCGAAACCTTGGCGTGCGGCACCGGCGCCTGTGCGGCCGTGGCCGCGGGGATTCGCCGCGGCCTGCTCGATACGCCGGTGAAGGTACATACCCATGGCGGCGTGCTGACGATTTCCTGGCATGGCGAGCACGGCAACACGCCGCTCCTGATGGCCGGCCCCGCCGCAACCGTCTTCGAAGGTGAAATCGAACTGGCCGACTGAACGGCCTGATGCGTGGCCCGGCGCACGGCCGACGCCGGCCATGCGCAGCCGACAAATGGCCAACCGACTGACCCCATAGACCGATGCGCCCGCGTAAGGGCGTCGTCCTTTAGCCGAAACCATGAACGATCGCGAAGTCTCCGAATACCTGCTCGCCAACCCCGAATTTTTCGCCGACCACGCGGAAATGCTCGCGACCATCAAGCTCGCGAACCCGCACGGCAAAGCCGCGGTCTCGCTGCAGGAACGGCAGATGGAAATGCTGCGTGAGAAGAACAAGCATCTCGAACGGCGCCTCGCCGAACTGCTGCGTTACGGGCACGAGAACGACAGCATTGCCTCGAAGTTCAATCGCTGGACCATCCGCGTGATGGCCGAGCGCGACCCATACGCCCTGCCGCGCACCATCGCCAACGGCCTGCGCGACGTGTTCGACGTGCCGCAAGCCGCACTGCGCGTGTGGGACGTGGCCGAGCCGTACACCCAGGCCGACTTCGCGCGTCACGTCGGCGAGGAAGTGCGCATCTTCGCCAACAGCCTCACCTCGCCGTATTGCGGCGCCAATTCGGGCTTCGAAGCGGCGCAGTGGCTCGCGCCGGCGGTGGCGTCGGTGCCTGTCGAAGGCGCCGCGCCGCAGGAAGGCGGCCACGCCACGGAATCGATCGCGCTGCTCGCGCTGCGCGACCCCGAAGCCAACGAAGCCAACGACGACGCGCCGACCTTCGGCTTGCTGGTGATGGGCTCACCCGACCCGCGCCGCTTCCACGACGGCATGGCCACCGACTTCCTGACGCAGATCGGCGCCCTCGCCAGCGCGGCGCTCAGCCGTCTGCTGCCGCGCTGAGCCGCCGAGCGCCATCGTGACCAGCGCCGATCCGATCGCCGACTATCTGTCGAACCTCGAACACGAGCGGCGGCTCTCGGCGCACACGCTGCGCGGTTACACGCACGAACTGGACGAACTCAGGCTGCTGGCCAAAGGGCGGCCGCTCGAAAGCCTGACCGCCATCGACATCCGCGGCGCGGTTTCGCGAGCCCACGCGGGCGGCCTGAGCGCGCGCTCGATCAGCCATCGGCTATCGGCATGGCGGGCGTTTTACCGCTGGCTGGCCGGCCGCGTCGACTTGCCGGCCAACCCAGTCGCCACCGTGCGCGCGCCCAGGCAGGCGAAAACGCTGCCCAAGGCGCTTTCCGTGGACGACGCCAACCGCCTCATGGAAGCGCCCGCCGCCGCCACGGCCGAAGGGCTGCGCGATCACGCGATCCTCGAACTGTTCTACTCGTCCGGCTTGCGACTGGCCGAACTGGTCGGGCTCGACGCGCGCTATGCCGACGTCGACGGCTACCGCTCCGCCGGCTGGCTCAAGCTCGATTCGACCGAAGTCGAAGTCCTCGGCAAGGGCAACCGGCGCCGCATCGTGCCGGTCGGCAGCAAGGCGCTCGCCGCGCTTAACGCCTGGCTCGCGGTGCGCGGCGAGTTCGTCAGGCACGACCCGCATCCGCTGTTTCTGTCGGCGCGTGGCAACCGGATGTCGCCGAACGTGGTGCGCGAGCGTGTCAAACGCATGGCGCTGGCCGCCGGCATTCCGGCCAACGTCCATCCGCACGTGCTGCGCCATTCGTTCGCCACCCACGTGCTGCAATCGAGCGGCGACCTGCGCGCGGTGCAGGAATTGCTCGGGCACGCCAGCATCACCGCGACCCAGGTCTATACCGCGCTCGATTTCCAGCATCTCGCGCACGTCTACGATAAGGCGCATCCGCGCGCCAAAAAACGCGACTGAGGCGAGCGCTTTTTGCGGGCGCCCGCCGCCCGCCCTCGCCCTGTTTCGCCGCCTTGCGCGGCTCCCCGTTCCGCTGATACCTCACGAAGTCATGAATACCGTTACGCTCAAACCGTCGAAAGAAAAGTCGCTGCTGCGCCGCCATCCGTGGGTCTACGCGACCGCCATCGACCGCGTGGACGGTAAGCCGGCCGCCGGGGCGACCGTGCTGGTGCGCGCGCACGACGGCCGTTTTCTGGCGCGCGCCGCCTATAGTCCGCATTCGCAGATCCGCGCGCGGGTGTGGAGTTTCGACGAAGCCGAGCCGATCGACCACGCCTTCTTCAAGCGCCGCGTGCAGCGCGCCATCGAACATCGACGGGCGATGGTGCATGACACCGGCGCCGTGCGGCTGATCTTCGGCGAGGCGGATGGCCTGCCGGGTCTGATCGTCGATCACTACACCGCCGACGCAGCCGGCCAGCGCAGCCAGCTCGTCTGCCAGTTCATGGCTGCCGGCGTCGAGGCGTGGAAAGAGGCGATCGTCGCGGCATTGACCGCCGCCACCGGCTGCCCGAACGTCTACGAGCGCTCGGATGTGTCGATCCGCGAGAAGGAAGGTCTGGAACAGATCACCGGCGTGCTGGCGGGCGAGCCGCCGTCCGATCCGCTGATCGCCAGCGAAAACGGCGTGCGGTATCACGTGGACGTGCGCAACGGCCACAAGACCGGCTTTTACGTCGATCAGCGCGACAACCGCGCGCTTGTGCAGCAGCTCGCGCAGGACCGCGAGGTGCTGAACTGCTTCTGCTACACCGGCGGCTTCTCGCTGGCGGCGCTCAAGGGCGGGGCAAAACGGGTGGTCTCGATCGATTCGTCCGGCGAGGCGCTGGCGCTCGCGCAGCAGAACGTCACCGCCAACGGCTTCGACGCCGAGCGCGCCACCTGGCTCGACGCCGACGCCTTCAAGACGTTGCGCCGGCTCCACGAGGAAGGCGAGCGCTTTGACCTGGTCGTGCTCGATCCGCCCAAATTCGCGCCCTCGCGCGAACACGTCGAGCGCGCCGCACGGGCCTATAAGGACATCAACCTGACCGGCCTCAAGCTGCTGCGACCGGGCGGCCTGCTGTTCACCTATTCGTGCTCGGGCGCGATCGACGCCGAGCTGTTCCAGAAAATCGTCGCCGGCGCGGCCGCCGATGCGCGCGTCGATGCCCGCATCCTCAAGCGCCTCGGCGCCGGCGTCGATCATCCGCTACTCACCGCCTTCCCGGAAGGCGAGTATCTGAAAGGCCTATTGTTGCAAATCGCCTGATCGCCCATAGTTTGAGGATATTTGCGGCGCGGCGCGCGGCCTCGCGGCCCGCCGGCTGCAGGGGCCGGGCAGATATGTTTCAATAACCGACCCGCTCGAATGGCGCGGTCCAGGTCCGCCGCCTTCGATCCAGGCACTCCGATTCACGTAAAGATTCACGCACAAACAGGCGACCACCATGATTCCCGTCACTATCCTGACCGGCTTTCTCGGCAGCGGCAAAACCACCCTGCTCAAGCGCATCCTGAACGAAAAGCACGGCATGAAGATCGCCGTGATCGAAAACGAATTCGGCGAAGAGAACATCGACAACGAGATCCTCGTGCAGGACGCGAACGAGCAGATCATCCAGATGAGCAACGGCTGCATCTGCTGCACGATTCGCGGCGACCTGGCGCGCGTGCTGGGCGATCTGGCGGCGAAAAAGCAGGCCGGCGAACTGGATTTCGACCGTGTGGTGATCGAAACCACCGGTCTCGCCAATCCGGGGCCGGTGGCGCAGACGTTCTTCATGGATAACGAGATCGCTGACGAATTCCTGCTCGACGCCATCATCACGCTGGTCGACGCGAAGCACGCCAACCATCAGCTCGACGAGCACGAAGTGGTGCAGCGCCAGGTCGGTTTCGCCGACCGGCTGTTCATCACCAAGGCCGATCTGGTCGACGAAGCGGCCATCGAGGCGCTGCGCCACCGTCTGCTGCACATGAACCCGCGTGCGGCGATCCGGGTGGTGAATTTCGGCGAAGCGGACATCAAGGAAATCTTCGATCTGCGCGGCTTCAACCTGAACGCCAAGCTCGAAATCGACCCGGACTTCCTCGTCGAAGACGAGCATGCGCACGGCCACGCCCACGCGCACGACGACCATGGCCATACCCACGACGACCACGATCACGCGAACTGCGACCACGATCATGGCCACTGTGACCACGAAGGCCACGACCACGGCCATCACCACCACGCGCATCACGACGACAAGATCAAATCGTTCGTGTTCCGCAGCGACCGCCCGTTCGATCCGAACAAGCTCGAAGATTTCCTCGGCGGCATCCTGCAGATCTACGGCGAGCGGCTGCTGCGCTACAAGGGCGTGCTGTATATGAAGGGCGTCGACCGCAAGGTGGTGTTTCAGGGCGTCCATCAGATGATGGGCAGCGATCTGGCCGCCAAATGGCAACCCGTCGAGAAGAAGAACAGCAAGATGGTGTTCATCGGCATCGAGCTGCCGCAAGACCTGATTACGGATGGCCTGAGCGCCTGTCTCGTCTGACGAAAAACCTTGCAGCGCCTGGGCGCGCAGGCCAGGAACGAAGAATGCTGGGGCTTTCCAAAGGCCCCGGCTTCGCCGAAAAGCCGCCGGGCGGCATGCAACGTGTGAAAAACGCGTGAAAACCCCTGTTGCAGGAATCGTGCACGGGCATCGCTTTTTAGCCGTTCGCGCGTTATATTTTCGGGATATTGGCGTGCCGCGACCCGGAACAATCCCGGTTGCGGTGGCGTATTGTGATTCAGTTACAATACGAGCCCACTGGAGAATGAGAACGATCGCCCGATCAGCGCGTAACCCGCGCCGGGCCTGACACGGCGCCGGAAAATCTTGTCCGGAAAGCAGCACGCCGACAAGCCGGCTGGTCCACCGCCTCGAAAGGCGCGCCGCCGGCAAGCAATGCCTCAGGAGCATTTGAAGATCGTTTCCAGAGGAGTTCGGCCCCGCATCGATGCTTGGGCGCCCGGCGCTTAGGCATCCGGCGCTCCGGCGTCACGACAGCCCACCGTCCGTGTTCGCCGGCACTCATTGAGCGTTTGACACGCCTTTGCGGGCAACACGAAAGTGCGGGCAACATGTACGAGTTTTGCCTCACATTGAAGAAGCAAGCCAGATGACGACGAAACGACTCTTGACCGAAGCCGAAATCCTGAAGATGAGCGACAAGGATTACATGAATGAGGATCAGCTCGCTTTCTTCAAGAACAAGCTTGAACAGCTGCAGGCGGACATTCTCCGCAATGCCGGCCAGACGACCGAAAACCTGCGCGAAACCGTGATCGTGCCGGACCCGGCCGATCGCGCGACGATCGAGGAAGAGCATGCGCTGGAACTGCGCACGCGCGACCGCGAACGCAAGCTGCTGAAGAAAGTGCAGCAATCGATCGCGCGCATCGAATCGGGTGAATACGGCTGGTGCGAAGAAACCGGCGAACCGATCGGCATTCCGCGCATGCTGGCCCGGCCCACGGCCACCCTGTCGCTCGAAGCACAGGAACGCCGCGAACTGCGCCAGAAGCTGTTCGGCGACTGATTGGCTGCGGCGCGGCCTTTGGCCCGCCACCCCTACGCGGCTTCGTTGAGAGGCGCACGGTGAACTGTGCGCCTTTTTCTTTGCGCGGGCTGTCAGAATGCTGTCGCCGTCCCTACACGCCCGTAGCATCTTTTACCGCTTCGCGCAGCATCTGCGCTGGGCAGCAGGTCATTTGTTTGCCTGGCCTCTCATCCCCTGCCGTCTGATCCCGCGTCTGCCGCTTTTTTCCGGCGTTTTTCCGCCCTATGCCATCCGGCCAGCTCTTGATATGACCGCGCACGCCCTAAAATAAATCGGACATGCGTCGCACGAGCGCGGCTCGCCGCTCGCCGCTCGACGCATCGGCGCGATGGCGCGTTAGCGCTGCCGCGTCCTACCGTTTTGCAAAAGGAATGCATATGGAGCAATTTCACGGCACGACGATCGTCTCCGTGCGCCGCGGCGACAAGGTCGCGCTCGGCGGCGACGGCCAGGTCACACTCGGCAATATCGTCATGAAGGGCGGCGCCAAAAAGGTCCGGCGCATCTATAACGGCCAGGTGCTGGTCGGTTTCGCCGGCGGCACGGCCGACGCCTTTTCGCTGCTCGACCGCTTCGAAGCCAAACTCGAAAAACATCAGGGCAATCTGACCCGCTCGGCGGTCGAGCTTGCCAAAGACTGGCGCACCGACCGCATGCTGCGCCGGCTCGAAGCCATGCTGATCGCGGCTGACGCGCACACCACCCTCGTCATCACCGGCAACGGCGACGTGCTGGACCCGGAAGGCGGCATCTGCGCGATCGGTTCGGGCGGCTCTTACGCCCAGGCGGCGGCCACGGCCCTCGCGAATAACACGGATCTGTCGCCGCGTGAGATCGTCGAAAAGTCTCTGCAGATTGCCGGCGACATGTGCATCTACACGAATCACAACCGCGTTATCGAGACGATCGAGTAAGGACACACGATGAGCACCATGACCCCTGCCGAGATCGTCTCGGAACTCGACAAGCACATCATCGGCCAAGGCCGCGCCAAGAAAGCGGTGGCGGTGGCGCTGCGCAACCGCTGGCGCCGCCAGCAGGTAGGCGAGCCGCTGCGCCAGGAAATCACGCCGAAGAACATTCTGATGATCGGACCGACCGGCGTCGGCAAGACGGAAATCGCCCGCCGTCTGGCCAAGCTGGCCGACGCGCCGTTTATCAAGATCGAAGCCACCAAGTTCACCGAAGTGGGTTACGTGGGCCGCGATGTGGACAGCATCGTGCGCGATCTGATCGAAATCTCGGTCAAGCAGACCCGCGAAACGGAAATGCGCAAGGTGCGCACCAAGGCTGAAGATCAGGCCGAAGACCGGATTCTCGACATTCTGCTGCCGAGCGCGCGCCCGGTTGGATTCGGCGCCGCCGACACGCCTGACGAAGGCAGCACGACGCGTCAAACGTTCCGCAAGCGTCTGCGCGAAGGCCTGCTCGACGACAAGGAAATTGAACTCGACGTTGAGCTGCCGCAAGCGGGCATGGACATCATGGGGCCGCCGGGCATGGAAGACATGACCGAGCAGATTCGTTCGATGTTCGCCAATCTGGGCGGCGGCAAGAAAACGCGCCGCAAGCTGAAGGTGAAGGAAGCGCTAAAGCTGCTGACGGACGAAGAAGCGTCGAAGATGCTCAACGACGAGGAAGTGAAGACCAAGGCAGTGCAGAACGTCGAGCAGAACGGCATCGTGTTCCTTGATGAAATCGACAAGATCGCCTCGCGCAGCGAAGCCGGCGGCGGCGAGGTGTCGCGCCAGGGCGTGCAGCGCGATTTGCTGCCGCTCGTCGAAGGCACGACGATCAACACCAAGTACGGCATGGTGAAGACCGATCACATCCTGTTCATCGCCAGCGGGGCGTTTCACCTTGCCAAGCCGAGCGACCTGATCCCCGAGTTGCAGGGCCGCTTTCCGATTCGCGTCGAACTGGATTCGTTGTCGGTGAACGACTTCGAATCCATTCTGGTCTCCACCGACGCGAGCCTCGTCAAGCAGTATCAGGCCTTGCTCGCGACGGAAGACGTGCAGCTCGACTTCGCCGACGACGGGATTCGCCGTCTCGCCGAAATCGCTTTTTCGGTGAACGAAAAGACCGAAAACATCGGCGCACGCCGCTTGTACACGGTGATCGAAAAGCTGCTCGAAGAGGTGTCGTTCGCGGCCGGCAATCATGCGGGCACCAACGTCAGGATCGACGCGGCTTACGTCGACCGCGCGCTGAACGAAGTAGCGGATGACGAGGATCTGTCTCGCTACGTGCTGTAAGAAAAACGGGCGGCCCCTCGCGAGACCGCCCGTTTTCAATTGAAGGCTTTGAAGCGCGACGCCGTGCCTCGCTGCCGTGCCGTAGTGCTTACTGCTTCACCGGTCGCTTCGCCAGCTTGCGCTGCAACGTGCGGCGATGCATGTTCAGCGCGCGCGCCGTGGCGGAAATGTTACCGCCATGCTCGGCCAGCACTCGCTGGATATGCTCCCATTCAAGCCGTGCCACCGAAAGCGGCGTGGGATGCTCGAGTGCCTCTTCCGCCTGCAACGCGCTCGCTTCGCTTTGCAGTGCCGACAAAATCGTTTCGACATTTGCCGGCTTGGCCAGATAGTTATCCGCGCCGTCCTTCACCGCCTGAACGGCGGTCGCGATACTCGCGTAACCGGTCAGCACCAGCATCCGCGCGTCGGGTTGCAGCTCGCGCAGCGGCGCCACCAGCGTAAGCCCGGAATCGTTGCCGAGGTGCAGGTCCACCGTGATCTGGCCGAACTTCTGCTGATTTGCGAGCTTTATCGCTTCGTCGGCGTTGTGTGCTTCAGCCACCGTATAGCCGCGTCGCGTCAGACCGCGTGCGAGGATGCCGGAGAACACCTCGTCGTCGTCGATCACCAGAAAATTCATGTCGTTCATGCCTGTTTCTCCATATTGGATGGCGCGGCGCCTGTGTGGCGCGCGCCGGATGATTGTTGATCCGCGAGAGGCAGCCGCAGCACGGCGCGCGTGCCGCGCGGCATGGTCTCCTTGACGTCGGCGAGCTCGATCGATCCGCCAAGCCGCGCCGCCGCCGAAAACGCCAGATACAACCCGACGCCATGACCACCCTGGGTGCTGTCCACCGGCATCGCGCCGAGCGAGCCGCGCAACGACGGCGGAATACCCGATCCGGCGTCGCAAATTTCAAATTCGATCTGCTCGCCGTGCGGCGACAGCGTGGCCGCGAGCGTGACGTGGTCGCGGCTCGCGCGTGCGGCATTGTCGAGCAGGATCGTGAGAATCTGGCTGACCGCGACCGTATCGTCAAGATCGACGCCGTCCGGCGGCGTGCCGAGCCGCTCGAATTTCACATGCGGATGGCGCAGGCGCCATTGTTGCGCGAACGACTCCAGCCATTCGCCGACCGGCTGCCGGCTGCCGCCCGTCGAGGCGCGCGAACGCAGACGCGCGAGAGCGGACGTGCACAGCGACATCTGCTGTTCGAGCAATTCGAGATCGGCACTGTAGGGCGCGAGGCCCCGGTCGGTACGCGCGGCGTCGCGCAACTCTTCGGACAGCATAGCAATGGTCGAGAGCGGCGTGCCGATTTCATGCGCGACCGTCGCCGCCTGCACCCCGAGCGCCACCGCGCGTTCGTCGCGCAGCAAGCGCTGCTGGGCTTCGCCGAGCGCCGTGTCACGTTGACGCAGGGCGCGCGACATGCGCGCGACGAACCACGCAATCAGCCCGACGCTCACCGTGAAGTTCACCCACATGCCGGCGCGGTAGTAGTCGAACAGGTTGGCGGGATTGTCGAGATTCAGCGGCACGGAATCGAAACCGAGCACGGCATAGCAGGCCACGGCAAAGGCGGCGAGCCAGAGCATCAGATGCCACGGCAGCACGGCCGCCGCAATCGCCAGCGACGGCAGATAAAGCGAAACAAATGGATTGGTGGTGCCGCCGGAAAGAAACAATAGCGCCGAGAGCGTGCCGAGATCTACCCATAGCTGGCCGAACAGTTCAAGATTCGACTCAGGCCGCTGCTGGGAAACACGCAGCCACGTCAGCGCATTGAAGGCCGTTTCGAGTCCGATGACGAGCAACATGGCCGGCAGCGGCAAGTGCACGCCGACAAAAATCTGCACGACCGCGATGGTCACGAGCTGGCCGATGATGGCAAGACAGCGCAGCCAGAACAGATGCCCCAGGTTGACCCGGCCGGTGATGGTTATACGATGCATGACGCCAGTTTACCTGTTCGGAGTTATCCGACCCAATGGGTTGGAGTTCGACGGTACCATCGTCCGCTTGACAAAAATCACGTCACCGTTTGGACACTTATGATTTCCGCCCCTGACCACCCAGCCTGGTCCGCGTTCCTCACCTTCCTGCAGCGCGCGGCGCTGGCGCAGCAGAACGGCGCGGCTCAAGCGCAGGCTATCTGGCTCGAAGCCGCCGCCCTGTTACAGCCGGCCGCCCCCGACACGCCGGTGAACATCACGCACGCACTGCTGGAGCAAGGCCGTCACGACGATGCCATCGAGTTCGCCGCCATTATTGCGCAACTCAATCCTGGCGACGCCGCGGCCAGCTTCCATCACGGCTACGCGCTGCAACTCGCGCACCGGCACCGTGAGGCGCTTGTGCCATATCGTCGTGCGCTCGCGCTCGATGCGCAATTTCCGCAGTTGCGCACCAATCTCGCGGGAGCGCTCGCGCTCACTGGCGGCGATATCGCGGAGCAGATCGCGTTGCTGGAAAGCGCGGTCAAGAGCGATCCGCTCGACAGTAACGGCTGGACCAATCTTGCCCAGTCGAGCCGCGCCGCCAAGGACCTGCCGCGGGCGCTGGAAGCGGGCGTTCGTGCGGTCGAACTGGCGCCGCAAAGCGCGCTCGCGCTGAATAACTATGCGCTGGCGCTCAAGGAAGCGCAACGCTGGGACGAAGCGCTAAAGTTCGCCCAGGCCGCCTGCGATCGCGCGCCGCAAGATCCAGGAATGCGCTCGAACCTGGCATTGCTGTACCTCGTGCGTGGCGACTATGAACATGGCTGGCCCGCGCACGAAGCGCGCTGGGATGGCTCCCGGGAACTGGGCGGCAACCGGCCCGCGATGCCGGCGCCGCAATGGCGCGGCGAGCCGCTCGGCGGCAAGACGCTGCTGGTGTGGGGCGAACAGGGCATGGGCGACCTGCTGCAGTGCTGCCGCTACATTCCCCTGCTGGCGCAGCATGTGCATGCGCAAGGCGGCCGCCTTCTGTGGAATTCGTTTCCGCAGATGGGCGCGCTGCTGGTGCGCAGCCTCGGTAGCCACGTGGACCACTATTCGGCGGGCGGCGGCGTCGCGACACTGCCGCCGTTCGACTACGAAATTCCTTTGATGAGCCTGCCGCTCGTGCTCGGCACGCTCGACGACACGCTGGCCGGCTCGGTTCCCTACCTGCATGCGGATGCCGCCGCCAGCGCGGCCTGGCGGGCGCGGCTTGCGGGAGAAAAGCGCCTCAAGGTGGGGCTGGCGTGGACCGGTAGTCGCGGTCATCAGCGCAATCCGTTCCGGGCGGTGGGTTGGCAACGTCTGGCAAGCGCGTTTGCCGGCATCGGCGGCGTTGCGTTTTACACGCTGCAGCCGGGTGCTTCGGCGGATGTCGCGGCCGCACAGGCAGCGGGTCTGCCAATGACCGATTACACCGCCGAGCTGCAGAGCTTCGACGACACCGCGGCCTTCGTCAGCGCGCTCGATCTGGTGATAACGGTGTGTACGTCGGTCGCTCATCTGAGCGGGGCGATCGGCCAGCGCAGCTGGGTTTTGCTCGACGTCAATCCGCACTGGACGTGGCTGCTGGAACGGCGCGACAGCCCGTGGTATCCGAGCGCGACGCTGTACCGGCAAAGGCAGTTCGACGACTGGACGCCGGTGCTCGAAGAGGTGACGCGAGACCTGATCGCACTTGCGAATCAGCCGCGTTAGCCTCCCGCCTGCGCGCGCGCAATCTCAACCACCAGGCATTCCGGACACAGACAGCGCCCGTCCGGCTCCAGCCGGTCCGCGGGCAACGCCGGCATCGACTTGCACCAGCAGTCGAATGGTTGCTCGCGCGCCGTGCAGTCGAACGCGCTGCCGCAACGCGGGCAGCGCGCGCTCTTCATAGGCATGGAGTCAACGGGCGGATTCATGGCAAATCCTGGGCGAGTCACCGGACATCCGGTCAGGAAATAATGCCACGCCCGGCAAGCCGGCTGAAAGCCCGCGTTGCAATAGTCCGTGCGGCCAGCACAAATTCGTCACAAATACGCCCCGCGAACGCGCCCAGATCGCCTCATGAGTGGCGTGCGCGCAACGCCCATTGCGCACTGCGAAACCGCTGCGGCGCCCGGCGCCGTAACGCCTATGGAAAACCCTGTTGCAGCGCGCCAGTCCTGTACAATTCGCCGTGTTTCAACTGTTCCGTGCCGAGCCCTGCCGCCATGTCCGACATTCCCGACCTCTCGCAGATCGCCCCCACCCTGAAGGCCGAAATTCTGGCCGAGGCGCTGCCCTACATCAAGCAGTATCACGGCAAGACCGTGGTGATCAAATACGGCGGCAACGCAATGACCGAGGAGCGTCTGAAGCAAGGCTTCGCGCGCGACGTCATCCTGCTGAAGCTGGTCGGCATCAACCCGGTCATCGTGCACGGCGGCGGTCCGCAGATCGACCAGGCGCTCAAGAAGATCGGCAAGCAGGGCACCTTCATCCAGGGCATGCGCGTCACGGACGAAGAGACGATGGAAGTCGTCGAATGGGTGCTCGGCGGCGAAGTCCAGCAGGACATCGTCACGCTCATCAATCACTTCGGCGGTCACGCGGTGGGTCTCACCGGCAAGGACGGCGGCCTGATCCACGCCCGCAAACTGCTGATGCCGGACCGCGAGAATCCCGGCCAGTATGTCGACATCGGCCAGGTCGGCGAAGTCGAGGCGATCAATCCGGCGGTCGTGAAGGCACTTCAGGACGACGCGTTCATTCCGGTGATCTCGCCCATCGGTTTCGGCGAAGACGGCCTGTCGTACAACATCAACGCGGATCTGGTCGCGGGCAAGCTGGCGGTCGTGCTGAATGCCGAAAAGCTCGTCATGATGACCAACATCCCTGGCGTGATGGACAAGGAAGGCAATCTGCTCACCGACCTGTCCGCGCGCGAGATCGACGCGCTGTTCGCCGACGGCACCATCTCCGGCGGCATGCTGCCGAAAATCTCCTCCGCGCTCGACGCGGCGAAGAGCGGTGTGCGCTCGGTGCACATCATCGACGGCCGTATCGAACACTCGGTGCTGCTGGAAATCCTGACCGAACAGCCGTTCGGCACGATGATCCGCTCCCATTGAGCATGGCTTCCCGCGCGGCATGTCCTGTGGATGTGCCGCGCATGCCTGCTTCCGCTCGCTTCCCTTTTCTCCCTGCTGCACGCATGATGAACTGCGGGCATCCGCTCGTCCGTTCCATGCCGTGGCGGCGGCACCCGCTCCGGCCGGCTTCCGATCACCATGCGAACTTTCCCGTCCCGACACGCTAAACGCCGCCGGCCCCACATCGCGGGCGGCAGCTCGGTATGGCTGTTCGATCTCGACAACACGCTACATCACGCATCGCATTCCATCTTTCCCCAGATCAACCGGGCGATGACGCAGTACATCATCGATACGCTGCAGGTGGACCGCGACGAAGCCAACCGCCTGCGTGTCGGCTACACCGAGCGCTACGGCGCGACGCTGCTCGGTCTCGCGCGCCATACGCCAATCGACCCGCACGACTTCCTGAGGGTCGTGCACACATTCGCCGATCTGCCGTCGATGGTGCGCGGCGAGCGCGGCCTCGCGCGCCTCGTCGCCGCGCTGCCGGGCCGCAAGATCGTGCTGACCAACGCGCCGGAAAACTACGCGCGCGCGGTGCTGGCCGAGTTGCGCATCGAGCGGCTGTTCGAGCGCGTGATCGCCATCGAACACATGCGCGATCGGCGCGGCTGGCGCGCCAAGCCTGACGCCGGCATGCTGCGTCGAGCGATGCGCGATGCCCATGTGCCGCTCGCCGACGCCATCCTCGTCGAAGATACGCGCTCGCATCTGAAGAATTACCGGCGCCTCGGCATCCGCACCGTGTGGATCGTCGGTCATCTGCCGAGTCAGAAGCACCCGGATGGCGTTCCGGGCCGCTTGCCGGGCACTGGCCGGCCGCACTATGTCGACCAGCGCATCCGTTCGTTAAAATCACTCCGATTGGGCACCCGCTCAGTGCGACTGAAGGGACGACAGACATGCAACCGATCCACCGGCATGACGACGCTGTAGCCGAAGATCCGCCGGCCGCGGGCAGTCCTCGCGCGACCCGCCTGAAACCGGGCGAGCGCCGCGTGCTCATCCTCCAGACGCTGGCGGGCATGCTGGAGGCGCCGAAAAACGAAAAGATCACCACGGCGGCGCTCGCCGCGCGACTCGGCGTTTCCGAAGCCGCGCTGTACCGGCATTTCGCCAGCAAGGCGCAAATGTTCGAAGCCCTGATTGAATTCATCGAGCAATCCATCTTCGGGCTGATCAACCAGATCGCCGCGAAAGAACCCAATGGCGTGTTGCAGGCGCGCACCATCGCCTTGATGCTGCTCAACTTTTCCGCGAAAAATCCCGGCATGACGCGCGTGCTGACCTGCGAGGCGCTGGTGGGCGAGCACGAACGGCTGACCGAGCGCGTCAACCAGATGCTCGAACGGGTGGAAGCCTCGCTCAAGCAATGTCTGCGCATTGGCCTGATGGACGCCAATGTGCAGAATGAGGCCGCATCGCAGAATCCGGCCGTGCCGCTGCCCGCCGACTACGATCCCACCGTGCGCGCCAGTCTGCTGCTCAGCTATATCGTCGGCCGCTGGCACCGCTACGTGCGCAGCGGCTTCGCGCGCAATCCGGGTGAACACGCTGACGCCCAGTTGCGGCTGATTCTTCAGTAGTCCACGGCAGTCAGCCGTCTGGCCCGGCCGAGATCCCTCGCAGATTCCAGCCGAAATTCGGCAACATCGCGGCAACATTGCAGCCACATCTCAACCACCGCGCAGCCCGATTGCGGCCGCCCCGCCGTCCCGCGCGGCGTTGCCGCAGCGGATTTTCCGCTATACTTTGCGCCTGACTGTTGCCACCAACGGTCACAGACGCGCCGATTTGCTGACTCGATTGCGGGCGCGCGAACCTGCCGGAAGCTATTCCGGCGGTTCACTATAAATGCGGCTAAAGAGGTCGTCAGCCGCGCACATTGTCGTTCTCCGCGCTTTGCCGACACCCATTTAGCCGACCCTGTAGAAGGCGGAATGAATGGAATCGATCGGTATCGTCGCTCCCCAGAAAATGCATTTCTCCGAGCCGCTGCTCATGCAGAACGGCAGCTCGTTGGCCGGTTTCGACCTGATGGTCGAGACCTACGGCACGCTCAACGCCGCGCGCAGCAATGCCGTGCTGGTCTGTCACGCGCTCAACGCCTCGCATCACGTGGCGGGCGTCTACGCGGACGACCCGAAGAACGTCGGCTGGTGGGACAACATGGTGGGGCCCGGCAAGCCGCTCGACACCAATAAGTTCTTCGTGATCGGCGTGAACAATCTCGGTTCGTGTTTCGGTTCCACCGGCCCGATGAGCCTCAACCCGGCCACGGGCGTTCCGTATGGCGCGAGTTTTCCGGTGGTGACCGTCGAAGACTGGGTGAACGCGCAGACGCGCGTCGCCGACGCATTCGGCATCCAGCGTTTCGCCGCGGTGATGGGCGGCAGCCTCGGCGGCATGCAGGCGCTCGCGTGGAGCATGATGTATCCAGAGCGTGTCGCACATTGCATCGTGGTGGCGTCCACGCCGAAGCTCTCCGCGCAGAACATTGCCTTTAACGAAGTGGCGCGCTCGGCGATCCTCTCCGATCCCGATTTCCACGGCGGCAACTACTACGCGCACGGCGTGAAACCGAAACGCGGCTTGCGCGTGGCGCGCATGATCGGCCACATCACGTATCTCTCGGACGACGACATGGCCGAGAAATTCGGCCGCTCGCTGCGCCGCGCGGAAGGCGCCCTCGATGCCTACAACTTCAATTTCGACGTCGAGTTCGAAGTGGAATCGTACCTGCGCTATCAGGGCGACAAATTCGCCGATTATTTCGACGCCAACACCTATCTGCTGATCACCCGCGCGCTCGACTACTTCGATCCGGCCAAGGCCTTCGAAGGCGACCTGACGAAGGCGGTCGCGCATACGACGGCAAAATACCTGATCGCCAGCTTCACGACCGACTGGCGTTTCGCGCCGGCCCGCTCGCGCGAACTGGTAAAGGCGCTGCTCGACCACAAACGCACGGTGACCTACGCGGAAATCGACGCGCCGCACGGCCACGACGCCTTCCTGCTCGACGACGCGCGCTATCACAACCTGATGCGCGCCTACTACGAACGCATTGCCACCGAGGTGAACGCATGAACCAGCGCGCTCTCGATTATCTTGCGCTGCGGCCCGACTTCCGCGCCATCGCCCGCTGGGTCGAACCGCGCGCGACGGTGCTCGATCTGGGCTGCGGCGACGGCTCGCTGCTCTCGACGCTGACCGAGGAACTCGAAGTCTGCGGCTACGGCATCGAGATCAACGATGCCGGCGTGCTCGCCGCCACCAAAAACGGCGTCAACGTGATCCAGCAGAATCTGGAAGACGGCCTGCGCCTGTTCGAAGATGGCAGTTTCGACTTCGCCATTCTCTCGCAGACGCTGCAGACGATTCATCAGACCGCTGCGATCCTGCGCGAAACGGTGCGGGTCGGCAAGGAATGCATCGTCTCCTTTCCGAATTTCGGCTACTGGGCGCACCGCATTTCGGTGCTGCGCGGGCGCATGCCGGTGTCGAAATCGCTGCCGTATCAGTGGCACAACACGCCGAACGTGCGTGTGCTGACCATCAAGGATTTCGAGGCGCTGGCGCCCGAGGTAGGCATCAAGATTCTCGACCGCGTCGTCCTGCACGGCGGCCAGACGGTGCGCTGGGGCGAGAACTGGCGTGGTAGTCTTGCGGTCTATCGCGTCAAAAAAAGCTAACGTCACTCGCCCAAATGTCGAACCCGCCGCACGAGGCGCCCGCACTCACCGCTCACGTCGAACACACCGGCTGGCGCGCGTTTCTCAACACGCACATGCTGATCTGCGTCTTTCTCGGCTTCACGTCGGGATTGCCGCTCTTCACGCTCGTCTATCTGGTGCAGGCGTGGCTGCGCTCCGAGGGCGTCAATCTGAAGGAAATCGGCCTGTTTGCGCTGATCCAGTTTCCCTACACGTGGAAGTTCGTCTGGGCCCCGCTGATGGACCGCTACGTGCCGCGCCTGCCCGGCTGGCGGCCCGGCAGACGGCGCGGCTGGATGCTGGTCACGCAGATTCTGGTGGCGGGCGCGATCGCCACGCTCGGCTTTGTTTCGCCACGCGATTCAATCTGGACGGTGGCGGCGCTCACGGCGCTGGTGGCGTTTTTCGGCGCGAGCCAGGACATTTCCATCGATGCCTACCGGCGCGAACTGCTCACCGATACCGAGCAGGGTCTGGGCAACGCGGTGCATGTCAACGCTTACAAAATTGCGGCGCTGGTGCCTGGGTCACTGGCGCTGATCTTGTCCGACCATCTGCCGTGGACGACGGTGTTCATCGTCACGGCGGCGTTCATGGTGCCGGGCATGATCATGACGCTGGTGGTGCGCGAACCGGAAGTGCACGGCACGCCGCCGAAGAACCTGCGTGAAGCGATCGTCGAGCCGTTCCGCGAGTTCATCCTGCGCGACGGCTGGCGCGGCGCGCTGTTCGTGCTCGGCTTCATCTTTCTGTACAAGCTCGGCGACACGATGGCGACCAATCTGTCGACCTCGTTCTTTCTCGACATCGGCTATTCGCGCACGCAGATCGGCGTGATCGCCAAGACCACCGCGTTCGGCGCGAGCCTCGCGGGCGGGATCGTCGGCGGATTGTGGATGATGCGCATCGGCATCGGCCGCGGGCTGTGGGTGTTCGGCGTGCTGCAGATGGTGTCGACGCTCGGTTTTGCGTGGCTCGCGCACCTGGGGCCGGCGTCGCCGGGGCTCACGGCCATTTACGATTTCGCCGTATTCGTGAGCGAGGCGGTGACCAGGCTGCTCGCCGTCTTCGGCGTCGACTGGACCGTGCAGCTCGATCCGCGCTCGGTGGCGCTCGCGCTCGTCTACGGTCTCGAAACCTTCGCGACCGGCCTGACGATGGCGGCCTTCACCGCTTACATCGCCAGCACCACCGATCCACGTTATACCGCCACGCAGTTCGCGCTATTTACGAGTCTGGCGTCGGTGCCGCGCACCCTGGCATCGGCGGCGAGCGGGTTCGTGGTCGCGCAGATCGGCTGGTTCGATTACTTCCTCGCCTGTACCGCGCTGGCGCTGCCCGGCATGCTGCTGTTGCTGCGGATCGCGCCGTGGAGGTTGCGGTCGTGAGCGGGCTCTCGGCGGCACGGCTTGCGGGGGCCTGGGAGGCGCCGCGGCGGGTTGCGGGCCTGGCAAGGCACGTGATACGGCGGGCGACGCGCGCGGCGCTGCATACGGCACTGCATACGGCGTTCGTGCGCGTGCTTGCAGTGGTTCTGGCTCTCGCCGGCGGTATGCTCCCCCCCCTCTTGAACGACGCCTACGCGGCCGCAGCGCCCACGGCGCCGACCGGCGCAAGCGCGAGCACCAATGCCGGCGCGCCCACCACCCCGCCCGCGCCGACGAGTACGGCGACAGCCAGATCAGCGCCGGCCGCCGCGCCTGCGGACACCCCATCCGGGGCGACGTCGAATGCGACGAGCGGCGCCAACTCCGGCAAGAACCCCGCAGCGCCCACAGCCGGGACCAGCGCGCCCAACGCCGCGGCACCCACGGCCACCTCCAGCCCTGCCGCATCGCAAGGTCCGCCGCCCTATACCCCGCCCCCTCAGCAACTGCGGTTCGGCAGCTACGCGGTGTTCCGCAATCTGATTCCTTCGCCGGCACTGGAAGCCCAGGCCGCCGAGGAATTCGAACAGATCGTCTACGGCGCGCAACACGCCGACCGCCTTTATCCCGATACCGACGCCCGCGTGATTCGCGTGCAATCGATCGTCGACAAACTGATTCCGTATTCGCTGAAGTGGAACGAGCGGGCGAAGAACTGGAAGTGGGCAATCGCGGTGATCCGCTCGCCGGACATCCGCATGTATTGTCTGCCGGGCGGCAAGATCGTGATCTACAGCGGCATTCTCGACCGCGTGCATCTGAACGATAGCGAGCTGGCGATGCTGCTCGGCCACGAGATCGCACACGCGCTGCGCGAGCACGCCCGCGAGCGGCTCGGCCAGCAGCAGGCGGCGCAACTCGATTCGTCCGGCACGATTCCGCAGCTATTCGGTCTGGCCGATCTGGGCGCCACGGTGCTCGGCATCGGCTCGCAACTGCTGGAGATGAAATACACGCCCACGGACGAAACCGAAGCCGACGTGATCGGCAGCGATATCGCTTCGCGCGCCGGCTACGATCCACGCGCCGCGATCACGCTATGGGACAAGCTGGCGGCGGCCACGCACAGCAACCGCAGCGACGGCTATGTCTACGTCCATCCGTACACGCCGGCGCGCCGTCAGGACATCGTGAAACGGCTGCCGGACATGCTGCAGTTGTACGCGAAAGCAATCGGCAAGACCGTGGACCAGTTGCCCGACTATGCGGGCATCGGCCGCCCCCGGCGTGCGCCAGTGCGCGGCGACTGAAGCACCGCCTGAAGCACCTTTGGCCGCAGCAAACCACCTCGGCCGTTCCCGATAGCGGCTTACTTCTTGACCTTATGGTCGTAATCGACCGTCAGCGGCGCGTGATCGCTGAACTTGATGTCGCGGAACACGTCGGTGCGCTTCGCCTTGGCGGCAATGCCCGGCGTCGCGATCTGATAATCGATCCGCCACCCGACGTTCTTCGCATACGCCTGCCCACGATTGCTCCACCACGTGTACTGCTCGGGACGTTGATCCAGAGTACGGAACACGTCCACATAACCCACTTCGTCGAACAGCGTGTCGAGCCACGCGCGTTCTTCCGGCAGGCAACCTGAGTTCTTCTGGTTGCTCTTCCAGTTCTTGATGTCGATTTCCTTGTGGACGATGTTGACGTCGCCGCACACGATCACTTCGCGCTCCTTGCCGAGTTCGGCGAGGTGCGGCATGAACTCGTCCATGAAGCGGAATTTGGCCTGCTGACGTTCCTCGCCGCTGGAGCCCGACGGCACATACACCGACACCACCGACAGCTTGCCAAAGCGCAATTCGACATAGCGTCCTTCCGGATCGAACTCCTCGCTGCCGAAGCCGATCACCACTTCGTCCGGCTCGTGACGCGTATAGACCCCCGCGCCGCTATAACCCTTCTTCACCGCGTGCTGAAAATAGCCGGTGAAGTTGTGCGGCGCGAGAAACTCGGGGGTCATGTCGTCCTGCGAGCATTTGATTTCCTGCACGCACAGAATGTCGGCCTTCTGTTCACCAAACCATTCGAAAAAGCCCTTTTTTGCCGCCGAGCGGATGCCGTTCAGGTTGGCGGTAATCACACGCAACATGTCGTTCCTTTGATTGACCGGTTGTTGATTGATGGCCGGCGTTCGGGCTCCGCGCGGAGCACAAACGCCGCTCACGTCATTCGACTTTCACGCCCTTGAGCGACTCCTTCGCGGGCGGATATTCGAGCTTCAGACCTTCGAAAACTCGCAGCAGCAGCTCGGCCACCATCACGTTGCGATGGGTTTTCGAATCGGCCGGAATGATGTACCACGGCGCGTAAGGCGTCGAAGTCGCCGCCAGGGCGTCGTGATACGCGTCTTGATACTGATCCCATTGCTTGCGCGCCTCCAGGTCGGAGACGTCGAATTTCCAGTGCTTGGTGGGGTCGTCGATACGAGCCTGCAGCCGCGCACGCTGCTCGTCCTTCGAAATGTGCAGCATGCATTTGATGATGGTCGCGCCGTTCTCCGCCAGCAGCGCCTCGAATTCGCGGATCTGCCGGTAACGCTGCGCGCAGGCGCTCTTGTCCAGTTGACCGAGCACGACCGGCACCAGCACGTCTTCATAGTGGCTGCGGTTGAAGACCGTCAGCTCGCCGGCGGCCGGGGCCTGCGAATGCACGCGCCACAGAAAGTCGTGCGCGAGCTCGGTGGGCGTGGGCGCCTTGAACGGCACGATGCGCAGGCCGAGCGGATCGACTTCGTGAAACACCGCGCGCACCGTGCCGTCCTTGCCGCTGGTGTCCATGCCTTGCAGCACCAGCAGAACGCGCTGCACACGCTGGGCGTGCAGGCATTCCTGCAACGCGTCGAGCCGCGCGCCGACCTCGGCAAGCCGCTCGCGATCGCCGTCTTTCGAACCCGCCGAAAATGGCTTCGCGGCAGGGTCGAAATCGGCGAGCGAGAATTTGGCAATCTTCTTTTCGTCGTCGAAATACGGCACGCGGAAATCGTCGAGTTCGGGCTTTTTCGCCATGCAGTGTCTCCAGTGTCCGCCCGGTTTCGGCGTCGGCAAAACGAAACGGGCCGCTGCCCTACTTGCGTGCGGCAACAGCCCGTCGGAACCGTGGCGCGAGCCTCACTCAGGCGCGCGCCGCGACAATCGCGTTACATCGTTTGTTCAGGACAGCTTCTTCTTCAGCAGTTCATTGACCTGCTGCGGATTGGCCTTGCCCTTGGTGGCCTTCATTGCCTGGCCGATCAGCGCATTGAACGCCTTTTCCTTGCCGGCGCGGAATTCCTCGACCGACTTCTGGTTGGCCGCGAGCACCGCGTCGATGATCGCTTCCAGTTCGCCGGTGTCCGAAATCTGCTTGAGGCCCTTCGCTTCGATGATGCGATCGGCGGCGGCTTCGTCCGTGGCTTTTTCGTCCCAGATGGCGACGAAAATTTCCTTCGCGATCTTGTTCGAAATCGTACCGTCGGCGATGCGTTGCAGCAGCAGCGCAAGCTGGCTCGCGGAGACCGGGCTGTCGGCGATGTCGAGACCTTCGCGGTTCAGCAGCGACGACACCTCGCCCATCATCCAGTTTGCCGCCACCTTGGCCTGCGCGGCGCCGGCTTTCGCCACCACCGCTTCGTAGTACGCGGCCATGGCCTTGCTCGAGGTCAGCACGACCGCGTCGTAGGGCGAGAGGCCGTACTGGTCCACGAGACGCTGCTGGATCGCGACGGGCAGCTCGGGCATCTCGGCCTTCACGCCCTCGACCCACGCCGGATCGATCACCAGCGGCATCAGGTCTGGGTCGGGGAAATAGCGGTAATCGTGTGCGTCTTCCTTGCTGCGCATCGAACGCGTTTCGCGCTTGTCCGGATCGTAGAGACGCGTTTCCTGCACCACCGTGCCGCCGTCTTCGATCAGCTCGATCTGACGGCGCACTTCGTACTGAATGGCCTCTTCGAGAAAGCGGAACGAGTTCAGGTTCTTGATCTCGGCGCGCGTACCAAACTCCACCTGCCCGACCGGCCGCACCGACACGTTCGCGTCGCAGCGGAACGAGCCTTCCTGCATGTTGCCATCGCAGATGCCGAGCCACGTGACGAGCGTGTGCAGCGTCTTCGCATACGCCACGGCTTCGGCGGCGCTACGCATTTCCGGCTCGGTGACGATTTCGAGCAGCGGCGTACCGGCGCGGTTCAGGTCGATGCCGGTCATGCCCGCGAAGTCTTCGTGCAGCGACTTGCCCGCGTCTTCTTCCAGATGGGCGCGCGTCAGATTGATGGTCTTGACGTAGGCTTCCTTACCGGTTTTCTCGTTGGCCGGCACCTGGATCGTGACCGTGCCGCCCTGCACCACCGGAATTTCGTACTGGCTGATCTGATAGCCCTTCGGCAGATCGGGGTAGAAATAATTCTTGCGCGCGAAAATGCTGCGCGGCGCGATGGTCGCGCCAATCGCAAGACCGAATTCGATGGCGCGCTGCACGGCGCCGCGGTTCATCACCGGCAGCGATCCCGGCAAGGCCAGATCCACGGGGCACGCCTGCGTGTTGGGCTCAGCGCCGAACTGCGTGGCGGCCCCCGAGAAAATCTTCGAGACGGTCGACAGTTGCGTGTGCGTCTCGAGACCTATTACGACTTCCCATTGTTGGGTCATGTGTTCACACTCCTGCCGGTGCCTGGCGATGCCAGTCGGTTGCGCGCTGGAACGCATCCGCAACCTGCAGCATGCGGGCTTCGTTGAAATAGTTGCCGATGATCTGCAGTCCGACCGGACGCTGCGCATTCGTGCCCGCGCCGAAGCCGCACGGCACGCTCATGCCCGGCAAACCGGCGAGGCTCACCGACAGCGTGTAGATGTCGGCCAGATACATCTGCACCGGATCGTCGCCCTTGGCACCCAGATCCCACGCCACCGACGGCGCCACCGGCCCCATGATGACGTCGCACTGCTTGAATGCTTCCTGGAAGTCTTGCGCGATGATGCGGCGAATCTTCTGCGCCTGCAGGTAATACGCGTCGTAATAGCCGTGCGACAGCACGTAAGCGCCCACCAGAATGCGCCGCTTCACCTCCGGGCCGAAGCCTTCGGCGCGCGACTTCTTGTACATGTCGAGCAGATCGCGGTACTCGGCGGCACGGTGGCCGTAGCGCACGCCGTCAAAACGCGACAGGTTCGACGAGGCTTCCGCCGGTGCGATCACGTAGTACACCGGAATCGACAGCTCGGTCTTCGGCAGCGACACCTCGACCAGCGTGGCGCCGAGGGCTTCGTATTGCTTCAGTGCAGCATCGATGGCGGCGCGCACGTCGTCCGCGAGGCCGGCGCCGAAGTACTCCTTCGGCAGGCCGATGCGCAGGCCGGCGAGCGGCTTGCCTGCCGCGCTGGCGGTGCTGTCGGCCGACCAGTTCTGGCCGAGATGGCGCGTGTAGTCTTCATCGTCGCGCACGAGGCTGGTCGAATCGCGCTCGTCGAAACCATGCATGGCGTTGAGCAGCAGCGCGCAGTCCGCGGCGCTTTGCGCGAGCGGGCCGCCCTGATCCAGCGACGAGGCGAACGCGATCATGCCGTAGCGCGATACGCGGCCATAGGTGGGCTTGATGCCCGTAATGCCCGAAAACGAAGCCGGCTGACGGATCGAGCCGCCGGTGTCCGTGCCGGTCGCAGCGGGCGCAAGACGCGCGGCCACGGCCGCTGCGGAGCCGCCGGACGAGCCGCCCGGCACCGCCTTCGTGTCCCACGGATTCTGCACCGGGCCGAAGTACGAATTTTCATTGGACGAGCCCATCGCGAACTCGTCCATGTTGGTCTTGCCGACGCACACCATGCCGGCGCGATTCAGGCGCTCGACCACCGTCGCATCGAACGGGCTCGTGTAATTGGCGAGCATTTTCGAGCCGGCGGTGGAGCGCCAGCCGCGCGTCACGAACACGTCTTTGTGGGCGATCGGCAGGCCGACCAGCGGGCCGGCGTGGCCGGTGTGCAGCAGCGCGTCGGCGGCTTTGGCCTGCTCGAGCGTGAGATCGGCGTCGACCTGGATGAAGGCGTTCAGGCTCTTGCCCGCTTCGATCCGCTTCAGATAGAGCTGCGCCAGTTCGACTGCCGAGCATTCCTTCGCAGCGAGGGCGGCCCGCAGTTCGGTCAAGCTTTTTTCATGCATTGCGTTTTTCCTGAAGGAGGCGGCAGCGCGGCGAGCGGCTCGCGCACCGGCCCCGTGTTTTATTCAATGACCTTCGGCACCAGGTACAAACCCTCCTGCACTGCTGGCGCGGGACGCTGGAAATCGTCGCGGCGGACGATTTCGGTCACGGCGTCGTCGCGCAAACGCAGTGCAACGTCCTCGATCTGCTCGATCGGGTGGGCGAGCGGTTCAATGCCGCGGGTATCGACAGCCTGCATCTGCTCGACGAGGCCGAAGAAATCGTTGAGCTGGACAAGCGTATGCTCGGCTTCGGCGTCGGCCAGTTCGAGCCGCGCAAGATGCGCGATGCGCTTAACATCGGTCAGGTTCAGAGCCATGCGGTCACCGGAAAATGTAGCGAACTGTCACAGGGCGGAAAACAAAGCTGTAACAGAGGGTTACGACACAGGAGGAGGCCCTCGAAAAAGGGGCCAGCGGTGGCAAAAAGTGCCATCCGTTTCCTTCAAATCATCCAAAATTATAAGGTATCATTACGCGTTCGACCCAAACCCGGACCGACTTACCAAGGGCTTTCTGATCATTTGCCGTAAATGATTCAGAGATAAGTGCCCGACCTTGTTCCGGCCTCCGGTAGATTCCCTCGCAGCTTCAGGCCTCTGTGGCGCAGCATCCGCCCGGTTGAAGCTGTTATTTTTTCCGCTGCCGCCCTGCGCATTCTTTGCGAGGCACGGCCCCAAGCGAGACAGGATTTTGAATGTTCGGTTTTCTGCGCAGCTACTTCTCCAACGACCTGGCGATTGACCTCGGAACCGCCAACACGCTCATCTACATGCGCGGCAAAGGCATCGTTCTCGACGAACCGTCAGTGGTGTCCATCCGCCAGGAAGGCGGTCCCAACGGCAAGAAGACTATCCAGGCAGTCGGCAAGGAAGCCAAGCAGATGCTTGGCAAGGTGCCGGGCAACATCGAGGCCATCCGGCCAATGAAGGACGGCGTGATCGCCGACTTCACCGTCACCGAGCAGATGATCAAGCAGTTCATCAAGACAGCTCACGAATCGCGCATGTTCTCGCCGTCGCCGCGCATCATCATCTGCGTGCCGTGCGGTTCGACCCAGGTCGAACGCCGCGCCATCAAGGAAGCGGCTCACGGCGCCGGCGCCTCGCAGGTTTATCTCATCGAAGAACCGATGGCCGCGGCCATCGGCGCCGGCCTGCCGGTTTCGGAAGCCACCGGCTCGATGGTGGTGGACATCGGCGGCGGCACGACGGAAGTCGGCGTGATCTCGCTCGGCGGCATCGTCTACAAGGGTTCGGTGCGCGTCGGCGGCGACAAGTTCGACGAAGCCATCGTCAACTACATCCGCCGCAACTACGGCATGCTGATCGGCGAGCAAACCGCTGAAGCCATCAAGAAGGAAATCGGCTCCGCGTTCCCGGGCTCGGAAGTCAAGGAAATGGAAGTGAAGGGCCGCAACCTGTCGGAAGGCATTCCGCGCAGCTTCACGATCTCCAGCAACGAAATCCTCGAAGCCCTCACCGACCCGCTGAACCAGATCGTCTCGTCGGTGAAGATCGCGCTTGAACAAACGCCGCCGGAACTCGGCGCCGACATCGCCGAGCGCGGCATGATGTTGACGGGCGGCGGCGCACTGCTGCGCGACCTGGATCGTCTGCTCGCCGAAGAAACCGGCCTGCCGGTGCTCGTTGCCGAAGATCCGCTGACGTGCGTCGTGCGTGGCTCGGGCATGGCGCTCGAGCGCATGGACAAGCTCGGCAGCATCTTCTCGTACGAGTAAGCGAGAGCCCATCTCCATGTCAGCAGCGCGGATCGGACGGCCAGCCTTGTTCGGGGCGGCCTGTCCTGGGCTGGTTCAGCCAGCCCCCGCGCGCTGAGCGCGCGTTTTCGCGCCGAAGTCAGACCAACCGCTCACGCCCCCGGCGCCGACCATGGAATACAGTCCGCCGCCTCTGTTCAAGCAAGGCCCTTCCGCACTCGCACGGCTGATTTTCTTCGTGCTGCTGGCGCTCGCCCTGCTCATTTCGGATGCGCGCTTCAAGACGCTCGAGATCGTCCGTGGCGTGCTCGGCGCGGGCCTGTATCCGCTGCAGCGCGCCGCGCTCGTGCCGCGCGACATCATCGTGGGCGCGGCGGATCTGGCTGTCACCGGCGCCACGCTGCGCGGTGAGAACGACGTGCTGCGCAAGAAAAACCTGCAACTCTCGCTGCAAGCCAATACGGCCTCCGAAGTCACCGCCGAGAACGAACATCTGCGTTCGCTGTTGCAACTCTCGCAACGCATGACCACACAATCGACCCCTGCCGAAATTCAATACGACACGCGCGACCCGTTCACGCAGAAGGTCATCATTGGCCGCGGCACGCAGCAAGGCATCCAGAACGGCTCGCCGGTCGTCAACGAAGACGGTGTGATCGGCCAGGTCACGCGCGTGTTTCCGATGCAGGCGGAAGTCACGCTGCTGACCGACAAGGACCAGGCCGTGCCGGTGCAGGTGGTGCGCACGGGCCTGCGCAGCGTGATTTACGGCACACCGAAGGGCGACACGCTCGACCTGCGTTTCGTGCCGATCAGCGCAGACCTGCAGACCGGCGACGAACTCGTGACGAGCGGCCTCGACGGCACCTATCCGCCAGGCTTGCCGGTGGCCAGGGTGGTGCGTGTCGACAAGCAGGCGGACACCGCCTTCGCGCGCGTGGTGTGCCTGCCGGTGGCGCCGGTGCGCGGCGCGCGGCAATTGCTGGTGCTGCACTATCAGAACGTCGTGCCGCCGCGCCCAGCCGACGAACCGGACGCCGCCAGTTCGGCGAAAGAAGCGAAGGCGAGGAAGGGCGCGAAACCCGCCGAGAAGTCCACGGATAAAAACGCCAAGGCTGCTGCCCCGGCGTCCACGGCAGCCGCAGGCGCGGCGGCTAAACCAGCTCCGGCCTCAGCCGCCAAGGCCGCCGCGGCCTCCGCAGCAAAGCCGGCTTCCGCGGGCGCGGAAACCAGGAGCACCGAGAAGAAGCAGGCCCGTGAGAAGAAAGCGGCGGCCGAACGGCTGAACGCCATTCGGGCCGCCACCGGCCGCCCCGCCTCCGGCTCGCCGGCCGCGCAGGGAGGCGATCAATGAACCGCCCGCAATACATCCTGCAGCCGGTCAATCCGTACTTCATCGCCTTTAGCCTCGCGGCCGGCTTCCTGCTGAACCTGATGCCGTGGGGACGCCTGATCGGCGTGCCTGACTTCGTGGCGCTCGTGCTGCTGTTCTGGAACGTGCACCAGCCGCGCAAGGTCGGCATGGGCATCGCGTTTCTGCTCGGCATTTTGATGGACGTGCACAATGCCAGTCTGCTCGGCGAGCATGCGTTGGCGTATACGCTGCTGTCCTACGGCGCGATCACGATTCACCGGCGCGTCCTGTGGATGCCGATGGGCGTGCAAACCTTCGCCGTCATGCCGCTGTTCGTGATCGCGCAACTGGTGCCATTTGTGATCCGGCTGCTGATGGGCGCCGCGTTTCCCGGCTGGGGTTACCTGATCGACGGGTTCGTCGAAGCGGCCCTGTGGCCCGTTGCAAGCGTGCTGCTGCTGATGCCGCAGCGCCGTCCGGCGGACCCGGACGATACCCGTCCCATTTAGCGCAGTGCACGCACCGAGCCCCGCCTTGAAGCCGCAAAACACGCGCTCTCCCGGATGGCCCGGTCCGCACCGCCCTCGCCTCCCGGCCACGGCCGGCAGGCCACTCAACGATGACGGCCGCCTCGCGGCCTTTTAAGCAAAGCATGGCAGCCGAATTCAAGGACACTCAACAACAGCTCTCGAAGTTCCGTCTGCGGGTCGCGGCGGCGGGCCTGTTCGTGTTCGTCTGCTTCGGGCTGATCGTGTTCCGTTTCCTGTTCCTGCAGGTTTGGCACTACAGCAAGTATTCGCTGCAGGCCGACGAGAACCGCATCTCGGTGGCGCCCATCGTGCCCAACCGCGGCATCATCACGGACCGTAACGGCGTCGTGCTGGCAAAGAACTACTCCGCCTACACGCTGGAAATCACGCCTTCGAAGCTCAACGACACGCTCGACAACGTGATCGACAACCTCGCGACCGTCATCACCATCGACGCGCGCGACCGGCGCAACTTCAAGAAGCTGCAGGAGGACTCGAAGAACTTCGAGAGCCTGCCGATCCGCACTCGCCTCACCGACGACGAAGTCGCGCGCTTCACGGCGCAGCGCTTCCGCTTTCCCGGCGTCGAAGTGCGCGCGCGGCTGTTCCGTCAGTATCCGCTGGGGCCGACGGCGGCGCACGTGATCGGCTATATCGGGCGGATTTCGCAGCGCGATCAGGACCGCATCGACGAAGCCAGCGACCAGAACGACAGCGATCCCGATCACTACGATCCGCGCCTCGACGCCAACAACTACAAGGGCACCGACTACATCGGCAAGATCGGCGTGGAGCAAAGCTACGAGACGGAACTGCACGGCCAGACCGGCTTCGAGGAAGTCGAAGTGACGGCCGGCGGCCGGCCCGTGCGGACCTTGTCGCGTACTCAGGCGACGCCGGGCAACAACCTCGTGCTGTCGCTCGACATCGGTTTGCAGCAGGTCGCCGAACAGGCCTTCGCGGGCAAGCGCGGCGCGCTGGTGGCAATCGAACCGTCGAGCGGCGACGTGCTCGCGTTCGTGTCGGCGCCGAGCTTCGATCCGAATTCGTTCGTTGACGGCATCGACCAGCAGACCTGGGACGATCTGAACAACTCGCCCGACCACCCGTTGCTGAACCGCCCGCTGCACGGCACCTATCCGCCCGGCTCGACGTACAAGCCGTTCATGGCGCTCGCCGCGCTGACGCTGCATAAGCGCACGCCCGGCTGGGGCTTCCAGGATCCAGGCTTCTATACGTTCGGCGGCCACACGTTCCGCAACGACGTGCGCTCGGGTCAGGGCTGGGTGGACATGAACCGCGCCATCGTGGTGTCGAACGACACGTACTTCTACATGCTTGCCCATGACCTCGGCGTCAACAATATCGCCAACTTCATGAAGCCGTGGGGCTTCGGCCAGATCACCGGCATCGACATTGCCGGCGAGGCGAGGGGCATCCTGCCGTCCACCGAATGGAAGCGCAAGGCCTACCGCAAGCCCGAACAGCAGCGCTGGTACGAGGGCGAGACCATCAGCCTCGGCATCGGCCAGGGCTACAACTCGTTCACCATCCTGCAGCTTGCGCACGCGGTCGCCACGCTCGCCAACAACGGCGTCGTGATGAAGCCTCACCTGGTGAAGGAAATCGAAAATCCGATCACCAAGGACACACGCCTGACCGTGCCGAAGGACGACGGCCGCATCAACGTCGCGCAGTCGGATATCGACATCATCAAGCGGGCGATGGTCGGCGTGGTCACCAACGGCACGGCGTCGAAGCTCTTCATTGGCGCGCCGTATCAGGCGGCCGGCAAGACCGGTACGGCTCAGGTGTATTCGCTGCAGGGCGCCAACTACAAGGGTCACGCGGTGGCCGAAAACCTGCGCGACCACGCGCTCTTCATCGCGTTTGCGCCGGCGGAGAATCCGAAGATCGCGCTCGCGCTGATCGTCGAAAACGGCGGCTGGGGCGCGGAAGCGGCCGGCCCGATCGCGCGCCATGTGCTCGACTACTACCTCGTCGACCGGCAGAAGCCGGGCGCGGAAGCGGCGGCGGTTGCGGCGGCGGCATCGGCCACTACCGAATCATCGGCGCCGGTGATCGGCGTAGCGCCGACGACGCCGGCGGCGTCCGCGGTCGAGATCACGCAGCCGGCATCGGTCGCGGCGGGTTTTACCGCGTTGCCGATGCCGGGCGCGGCGTCGAATGCGGCCGGCGCATCGGCTCCGGCTCCGGCGTCGGCTGCTTCGGACGCGGCGCCTGTGCCTGCGGCGCCCACCGGTCCTGTCGTGGCAGCGCCGGACGCGAAACCAGCGGCGGCGGCCAGGGCAACCACGCCGCACACCAACAAGGCGGCTACGACCGGCGACGCTTCGGCTCCCGTCGTCGCCACCACCGTGCAGGCCGACCCTGCCTCGGCGCCGGAGAAAACCCCCGCGCCGCGCAAATCCGCTCCACGCCATCCGCGTCCGGCCAGCGACGCGGCGCCCACCGCCGCTGCGCCGTCGCGCGACGACAGCATTCAGCCCGCGTCACCCCGCCAGCCGGTTTCCGGCGGCATCGACGAGTAAGGAGAAAGGCATGCAAATCGACAAGCGCGCCTGGCTCGATCGCATCAAGAAGATGTTCATCGGCTTCGACCGCCCGCTCGCGCTGGCGGTGTTTCTGCTGATGTGCGTCGGCATCGTCACGCTCTACAGCGCCACGCTCGACATGCCGGGCAAGGTAGAAGACCAGTTGCGCAACATCATGCTGACCTTCGTGCTGATGTGGGCGCTCGCCAATGTCCCGCCCACCACGCTGATGCGCTTCGCGGTGCCGCTCTATACCTTCGGCGTCGCGCTGCTGGTGGCGGTGGCGCTATTCGGCCTCACGCGCAAAGGGGCCAAGCGCTGGATCAACGTCGGCGTGGTGATCCAGCCGTCGGAGATCATGAAGATCGCCACGCCGCTGATGCTGGCGTGGTACTACCAGCGCCGCGAAGGCGTGATGCGCTGGTACGACTTTCTGGTGGGCCTCGTCATTCTCGCCGTGCCGGTCGGACTGATCGCGAAGCAGCCGGACCTCGGCACGGCGGTGCTGGTATTCGCAGCAGGTCTGTTCGTCATCTATTTCGCGGGCCTGAGTTTCAAACTGATCGTGCCGGTGCTGGCGGCGGCGGCGATTGCGGTCACTTCGATTGCGGTGTTTCAGGACAAGATCTGTCAGCCCGAAGTGCAGTGGCCTCTGATGCACGATTACCAGAAGCACCGTATCTGCACCTTGCTCGACCCCACGTCCGATCCGCTCGGCAAGGGCTTCCACACCATCCAGGCGGTGATTGCGATCGGCTCCGGCGGTCCGCTCGGCAAGGGCTGGCTGAAGGGCACCCAGGCTCACCTGGAATTCATCCCCGAGAAGCACACCGACTTTATTTTCGCGGTGTTTTCCGAGGAGTTCGGGCTCGCCGGCGGGGTGGTGCTGCTGTTCCTGTATATGTGCCTGATAGCACGCGGGCTCTATATCGCCGCGAACGGGGCGACCCTCTTTGGCCGATTATTGGCCGGCTCGCTGACCATGGCCTTTTTCACCTACGCGTTCGTCAATATCGGCATGGTGAGCGGGATCTTGCCGGTGGTCGGCGTGCCGTTGCCATTCATGAGTTATGGAGGCACGGCGCTGATTACGCTCGGCGTCGCGACGGGCCTGATCATGAGCGTCGGGCGGCAGAAGCGGCTCATGCAGAGTTGATGCAGAGTTAATGCAGAGCTAAAGGAAAAGGGGCGCACGTTGAACTGCGCCCCTTTCGTCTGGCGGCCTTTCAAAGGCCGAATCCCCTCCGTTACTGCGGCTTCACCTCGTGCTCGTCACGCAACTGCGCGCTCAGTTGCAGATACTTCAGCTTGGCCGCCGGATCACCCTGGGCCGCCGCGGCCGCATAGTAAGCGCGCGCCACGTTCAGGTTCTTGTCGACGCCGTCGCCGCCGCGCTCGTAGAACGAGCCGGCCACGTATTGCGCGGTCATGTCGCCGCCTTGCGCAGCCTTTTTGTACCAGACGAACGCCTGACGATTATCGCGCGCCGTGCCGCGTCCATCCAGAAACTGGTTCGCCAGCGCCAGTTCGGCCTGAACGTGACCCTGCTGCGCCGCCTTCAGGAACCAGCGATGCGCCTCGGCCGGATCGCGGCCCACGAACTCGCCATCGTCGTACATCTTGCCGTACACGTATTGCGCGTGCGACATGTTGGCGTCGGCGGCCTTGCGCAGCCACTTCTTGCCTTCATCGACATTGGCCGGCGTGCCTTCGCCGTTGAGCAGCATCATCGCGTAATTGAACTCGGCGAGACGGCTGCCATGCTGGGCCGCCTTACGGAATTCGCTGAGCGCGGGGCCGAAATTGCCCGCGTTGTAGTCGGCGACCGCCGTCTGCGTCTCCGGGTCCGACTGAGACGGTTTGTCCTGCGCATTCAACGCCGCTGCGGAAACCGCGAACGCCGCGCACGCAGTGACGCCCACCGCAACCCGGACGACGAACTGTGACACACTCTTCATGACCTGACCTCCTGCAGCGCCTGACGCGTGGCGCGAAGCAGCCACATGACGTCGGTTGCCAGCGCGATAAAACGAAAACCGGCCTCGCGATGCTGTCGCGCGCCGGCGGCATCCATGGCAAAAATGCCGGCCGCAATGCCCGCATTGCTGGCCGCTGCGACGACGTGGCTCATCGCCGCCTGTACCTCCGGGTGCTTCGAGTCGCCCAGATGGCCAAGGCTCGCGGCAAGGTCCGCCGGGCCGATGAACAGGCAATCGACGCCGGGCGTCGCCGCGATCCTTTCGACATCATGCGCGGCCGCCGCGGATTCGATCTGCACGATCGTCGCAATCTGCGCGTTGGCCGTCTGCACGTAGTCGCGCCGCATGCCGTAGGAACCGGCGCGCACCGCGCCCGCCACGCCGCGCAGGCCGTCGAGCGCCTCGGGCGTCGGATATTGCGTGAGGCGCACGGCATGCGCCGCTTCTTCGGCGGATTCGATGCCCGGGAACATCACCGTGCGCGCGCCCGCGTCGAGCACGCGCTTGACGAGCCAGCCTTCGCTCGCCGGCACGCGCACCACCGGCTCGCTCGGCAGGTGCGCCGCAGCAATCGCGCGCAGCTGGCTGGTGACGTCGGCGCTGTCGATCGGCGCATGCTCCATGTCGATCAGCAGCCAGTCGAAACCGGCGTGCGCGAGCGCCTCGGCCGCGGTATCGCAGCCAAGCGAGAGCCATAGTCCGAGAAGCGGCTCAGCTTCCCGGAGACGTTGTTTGAGGGGATTCGTGAAAGTGCTCATCGCCGCACTCCGCGGCAACGCACAACGTCGCCTGAAGCACGGGAGAGAAGGCCGACGTCGCGGGCGTCTAGCCCGCCTTGCAGTGCGGTGACCGGCATGTCTCGCTCCGAGTGGTTATCGAAACGATCATACCGTGACAATAACGCGGCCGCTGAGCTCAGTCGCGGACCACGTCGGCCCAGCAATTCGGCGTCTCGTAAAGACGCACCTTGTGAAGCCGCAGATTCACGCCGTAGTGGGCGTCGTAGACATTCGCGAGCAGGTCGAAGGCGACCGCCGCGAGATTTTCCACGGTAGGGATGCGATCGAGCACGACCGTCTTGTGGCCGGGCATCGAATCCAGAAAGCCGCGCACCTGCGTGTCGCCTTCGAAGACGAGAAACGCGTGATCCCACTTGTCGATCAGATGGTCGACGGCGAGCGACTTCACGTCCGCGAAGTCCATCACCATGCCGCGATCCGGGGCGCCTTCCGTTTCGACCAGGTCGCCTTGCAGCGTGATTTCGAGCACATAGCGATGCCCGTGCAGATTGCGGCACTGGCTACGGTGATCGGGGATGCGGTGGCCCGCGTCGAATTCGAGTTTTCGGGTAATCGTCAGCACGGCGAATCAGGGAATGTTCAGATACTTGTGGGTCTGCATCGACAGGCGCCATTGCGGATGGCGTTTGCACCAGTCGATCGCGAGTTTGGTGTTGATGTCGCGTGACGGGCCGTCCATAGGCTGGACGAGGAAATATTCGAAGTCGAGCGCCGCGTATTCGGACAAGCGCTGGTTTTCCTGCGGGATCACGACTTTCAGTTCGTTGCCTTTGGTGACCACCAGCGGCGCGTCGGCTTTCGGGCTCACGCAGATCCAGTCGATGGTCTCGAGCACCGGCAGCGAGCCGTTGGTCTCGATGGCGATCTCAAAACCGGCCGCATGCAACGCGTCGACGAAAGGCTGATCCATCTGCAACATCGGCTCGCCGCCGGTGCAGACGACAAACCGCTCGCCTTCGCCTGCCGGCCACTGCGAAGCGATTATCGCCACCAGTTCTGCGGCCGTGCGGTACTTGCCGCCGTTCTCGCCGTCCGTGCCGACAAAATCCGTATCGCAGAAGCGGCACACCGCCTCGGCGCGGTCTTCCTCGCGGCCCGACCACAGATTGCAGCCGGCGAACCGGCAAAACACCGCCGGGCGACCGGCATTCGCGCCTTCGCCCTGCAATGTGTAGAAGATTTCCTTGACCGCGTAAGTCATGCTGCTTTCTGCCTGGCGCCGCGAGGCGCCTGATTAAGAGGGTTGCCGTTGCCGCGCGACTCATTGAGCACCGGGGCAAACGCAACGTTGATCAAACCGGTGCTTCCGTAACCTGCTCGCCCGCCAGATACGCCTCGTAGCCGCGCTTGCGCAAGCGGCACGCCGGACATTCGCCGCAGCCGAAACCCCACGCGTGCAACTCGGCGCGCTCGCCGAGATAGCAGGTATGCGTTTCGACGCGAATCAGCTCGACCAGCGCTTCGCCGCCCAGCTCGTGCGCGAGGCGCCACGTATCGGCCTTGTCGAGCCACATCAGCGGCGTTTCCAGCAGAAAGCGCTGGTCCATGCCGAGATTGAGCGCCACCTGCAGCGCCTTCATGGTGTCGTCGCGGCAGTCGGGGTAGCCCGAAAAGTCCGTCTCGCACATGCCGCCCACCAGCACCTGCAAACCGCGCCGATAAGCAATCGCCGCGGCGATGGTCATGAACATCAGGTTGCGGCCCGGCACGAAGGTGTTCGGCAAGCCGTTGGCCGCGGCTTCGATCTGGATCTCACGCGTCATGGCGGTATCGCTGATCGAGCCGAGCACCGACAGGTCGATCATGTGGTCGTCGCCAAGGCGCCCGGCCCATGCCGGCACGGCCTGAACGACAGCGTCGCGAAAGCCCTCACGGCACTCCAGTTCGACCCGGTGCCGCTGCCCGTAGTCGAAGCCGAGTGTCTCGACCGTTTCGTATCGTTCGAGCGCCCAGGCGAGGCACGTGGCCGAGTCCTGACCGCCGGAAAACAGCACCAGAGCGCTACTCTTAGCGTCTTTGCGGATCACCGTGAAACTCCGTGAATGATGAATGCCACGTCGCGCGGCGCGCTGTGCGCCATGCAGTAACGCGGCGCGACGCGTACCGGCGTGACAGCCGGCTCAAGCAGTATAGGCCGCGCCATCTGCGTGCAGAGTCGCTGGCGGTTATACCGCTGATCGTCGGGCGCAGGGGTTCGTGTGCGATGCAACGACGCCGGAACAACACCCGGCGCTCACCCTGAAAAACGACAAAGGACTTGTCAGGCGAACGCGGCAAGTCCTTGAACTGGCGCGATTTTATCATGTGACGCCGATTGCCGCCGCGACGCGGCCCGCGTGCACGAGACTGCCAGCGCCGACCCAATCGCGTTGTCCGACACTCGTCAGAAAAGGAAAAGCCCCAGGAATCTTGCGAGTTCCTGGGGCTGAATCCTGGTGGCCTGGGACGGAATCGAACCATCGACACGCGGATTTTCAATCCGCTGCTCTACCAACTGAGCTACCGGGCCAACGAAGAAGCGAGAGTATAACAAAGGGTTTTAGACTGCTCAAGCCCTCTTCCCAAAATTTTTTGCGGGCCAGAAGCGCGAGCCTGATGGGCAGGCCGTGCGCCTCATTTCACTGCCGCGTTACTCCCCTTTGTTCTTGCCGAGATCGACGCCGAGCTGCTTCAGCTTGCGATACAGATGCGTGCGTTCGAGTCCCGTCTTTTCGGCCACGCGCGTCATGCTGCCGTTCTCGCGCGCGAGGTGATACTCGAAGTACGCGCGCTCGAAGGCGTCGCGCGCGTCGCGCAACGGAATGTCGAACGAAATCGACGCCGTCTGCGCGGCCAGCGCGCCACTGCCGATGCCTTCGTTATTCAGCATCGGCAACGAAGCGGCCGATGCCACCACCGACGAGCTCACCGGCGCCGCCGGTTTCGGCGCGGCGCCCGGCGCTGCCGGCGCGGCCGGATTACCGCGCGCGAGCCCTTGTTCGACCGCCTTCAGCAGCTTCTGCAACGCGATCGGTTTCTCGAGGAAATTGAGTGCGCCGATCTTGGTCGCTTCGACTGCCGTATCGATGGTGGCGTGGCCGGACATCATGATCACCGGCATCGTCAGTTGACCCTGCGCGGCCCACTCCTTGAGCAGCGTGACGCCATCGGTGTCCGGCATCCAGATGTCGAGCAGCACCAGGTCAGGCGCCTGGCGCTGCCGGAACTCGCGCGCTTCCTGCGCGTTCTCCGCGGCCTCCACGACATGCCCTTCGTCGCTCAGGATCTCCGAGAGCAATTCCCGGATGCCCATTTCATCATCTACCACCAGGATGGTTGCCATTTACGCTGCCCTTGTCTGCACTGTTGCTTTTGTCGTTCCCTGCGACGCGCTGCCATGCGCCGCTCGCGGCCCTGCTCCAGGTGCCGCTGCATCGTCGTCTGCCAATTGAAGAAAGAGGATCGAAATCTGCGCGCCCTCGATCACATCGCCCGCTTTGAGACGGTTGCGAATGTCGATACGCGCGCCATGTTCGTCGACGATCTTCTTGACCATCGCCAGACCGAGCCCTGTCCCTTTGGCCTTGGTCGTCACGTAAGGTTCGAATGCACGCGTCAGAATGCGTGCGGGGAAGCCCGGTCCGTTATCCGATACGGTCAGACGCACCGCGACGCGCACTTTGCCTTCCGCGTCGGGATCGCCATATTCTACTGTCCTCGTCTCCAGCAGCACACGCGGCTGGGCCACTTCGGCCACGGCATCCTGTGCATTCTGCAGCAGGTTGTGGATCACCTGGCGCAATTGCGTCGCGTCGCCGCGGATCACCGGCAGCGTGGCGAGCTCCACGCGAATCGCACTCTTGCCCTCTTCGATGCCGTATAGCGTGAGCACTTCGCTCACCAGTTCGTTTAACTGCAGATTGGCGAGCACCGCCGGCGGCGTGCGCGCGTAGTCGCGGAAGCTGTCCACCATCTGCTTCATCGCCGCCACCTGATTGACGATGGTGGTGGCGCCGCGCTTGAGCACGTCGGCGTCGGACGGTGTGAGCTTGTCGGCCAGTTTCATCTGCAGACGCTCGGCCGATAGCTGGATTGGCGTGAGCGGATTCTTGATCTCATGCGCGAGACGCCGCGCCACTTCACCCCAGGCGATCGAGCGCTGCGCCGAGATCACGTCGGAGATATCGTCGAACACCACCACGTAGCCGGAGGTCTGCATGTCTTCGGCGTCGCGATCCGTGGCCGAGACGAGGCGCGCGCCGCGCACCAGCAGCGTCAGCGGTTCGGTTTCGCCGGGCACCTGCACGGAGAACTGCTGCTGCCAGTGACCGCGGTCGTCGTGACCGTCGCCGCTCGCGGCCTCGCGGTCGGCGAAGGCCTTGCGCACCATCGCGCCGAAATCGCTCAGCACGGTGATGCGGTCGAGCGCGGCACCCAGCGCCGACTGGAACGGCTGGCGGAAAATCCGCTCCGCGCCGCGATTGGCCGTGGTGAGCCGGAACTGCCGGTCGAACACGAACACGCCGGCGGTCAGGTTGGCGAGAATGCTTTCCAGATAGGCCTTCGAATGTTCCAGCGCAATGCGGTTGTTCTCCACCGCCGCGCGCGCCTCGGAAAGCTGCCGCGTCATCGCATTGAACGATTGCGTCAGGAAGCCCAGTTCGTCACGCGACTTGATTTCGCGTTTTGGCGTGTAGTCGCCCTCGGTCACTTCCTTCGTGCCCTGCGCGAGCAGGAACAGCGGCCGCGCCAACTGGTTGCCGAGCGCGAGCGCCAGCATCATTGCAATGAAGGTGGCGAGGAACAGAGCCAGCGTCAGCGTGCCGATGTACATCTTGCGCAGGCCGGTACGGCCGAGCGCCTTTTCCTGGTACTCGCGATACGCGCGCTGCACCGCGTCGGCATTGCGGGCGAGCGTGGGCGAGACCGGTTGCGTCAATTGCAGGAAGCGCTCCGCAGGTTGCAGCAAGGACGCGTTCGAATCCGGAATGCGCTGCACGATGCGCAGCCGCAACACGCCCTTGCCGCCGTTGGCGTTCGGATCGCCGTCCACCTCGCCTTCGATGGCGGCAAAGCCGCGGCCGCGCGCCTGGTCGATCATCAACGGCGTCGGCAAGTCGTTGGGGACGAGCGTCACGTAGTTGCCCGAGGCCTCCGCCACCACGTGCATGTCCGGCGCTGCGCCCGACATGCTGCGCACCGGCTCGATGATGGTCGCATCCTGCACGCCGAACTGGTCGCGCAGACGCAGCAGCGTCAGCGTCGTTCCGGCGGCGTCGGCGCTTGCCAGTTGCTCGGCCATCAGGCGGCCTTTGGTTTGCAGATCCGACAGCGATGCATCGAGCATGCCGCGCCCGAGGTTCAGCCCCGACGTCAGCGCGGTCTCGACATTCACGTCGAACCACGACTCGATGCTGCGCGAGACGAACTGGTACGACACGATATAGATGATGCCGCCCGGCACCACGCCCACCAGCGCCATGAAAAACGCCAGCTTCGCGAGCAGACGCGTGCCGAATTTACCCTTGCGCAACCGGTAGATGATGATCAGGACGAGCGCCGTCACGACCATCAGGAAGATCAGCGCGACTACGACATTGGCCGCGTATAACCATTGATAGTAACGGTCGAAGAACTCGGTGTTCGCGCTCGCCGCAGCGAGCAACACCAGCAGCAGGACGGCCGTGACCGCCACCGTCGACACCAGCACGCGCACGACGATGCTGCTGACGCTGGTGGTGCCGCGTACTTTATTTAGCACGTTCGGTCACCGTGAAAGTGAAACGCTTCCAGTCGGAAGAGAGATTCCAGTCGCGGTTGTTCACCGCGTCGATCTGGAATGGCTTGGGCATCAGTGCGATGTCGAGCTGCATGCGCACGGAGGCGGTATAGGTTTCGCCGTTCTGCACCTGATTGCGGTCGATCACATGCCACGACGTGACGTGCTGGATCACCGCGAGCGCCTCTTTCAGGGTGCTGAAGCCGAGTTGCAAGCCGCCCGTCGATACGCGATATTCGCGCGTCAGAGGCTGAAACGATAGGCGGATGCTCTGCGACACGCTCACCGGTTGCTCGTCGAACCAATACCAGCGCGGCCGGCTCAACTCGAAATCGGTGGTGAAGTAGAGCGGAATCCCTTTGTTGACGGCGTCTTCGAGATTGCTGTTCAGCTCGAAATCAAACCGCGCATCGAGACTCCAGCCGCCGCCGTCCGACTGCAGCGACGCGCGCTGTACCGCGATCGAATCGGCATGCGCCGCGCCCGGCGCGCCTAGCCAAAAGGCCAGCACAATCCAGAGCACGGCCACGAGCCGAAGCGGAAAGAAGCGTTTGATTGTCACCGTTTCTGAAAGCGCGCGTAGAAAAATCCGTCGTGGTCTGGGTTCGAGCCGGTGCCGGTGTCGGCTCCGGCATGGGAACCCTCTGAGGCGTCGGCAGGCGCGCGGGCCGCTGCGGGCAACAGTTGCCCCGGCGCGTCCAATCGTACCGCATCCTGGTACTTGTCTCCAAACCACTGCGCCTGCAATTCGCCCTCATCGGGAAAGATCGAGCACGTAACGTAAAGCAACTCGCCGCCTGGCTTCACGAGCGGCCAAAGGGCCGCCAGAATCCGCCGCTGTTCGGCGACGAGCGCCGGGATGTCGGAGGCACGCCGCAACCAGCGGATATCCGGATGACGCCGGACGATGCCCGACGCCGAGCACGGCACGTCGGCGAGGATCCGGTCGAACGGACGGTCCGTGTCATCGTGCCATTTCGCCGGCGCGCCGGCGTCGCCGATGCGCACCTCGGCGGTCAGACCGAGCCGCTGCAGATTTTCGCCGATGCGGCGGGCGCGCGTGGCGTCGCTTTCCAGCGCGACGAGTTCGAGATTGGCCCGTTCGAGCAGATGACCGGTCTTGCCGCCGGGCGCTGCGCAGGCGTCCAGCACGCGCATGCCGTCGCGCGCGCCGAGCCACTGCGCGGCGAGTTGCGCGCCGGCGTCCTGCACCGAGACCACGCCGTCCTCGAAGCCGGGGATGCGGTCGACCGGCATCGGCGTGGCGAGGCGCACAGCGTCGTCACCGACGCGGGTGGCGTCGATCTGGTGATCGTGCAGGACTTGCAGATAGGCGTCGACCGTCGAGCGACGGGCGTTGACACGCAGCGTCAGCGGACCCTGCGTATTGCCGGCGGCGAGCACGTCCTGCCAGTTGTCGGGCCATGCGTTGCGTACCGCGTCGATCCACCAGGCCGGATAGTTCCAGCGGGCGACTTCGTCCGCCTGGGCTTCTTTGAGCAGCGCCTCACGCTCGCGCAGGAAGCTGCGCAGCACGGCATTGACAAGACCCTTCGCGAAGGCGAATTCACGGCGCGCGGCAATTGCGTTGACGGCCTGGTCGACCACGGTGAAGGGCGCGTAGGCGGCGTCTTCTTCGGCGTCCGCCAGCAAGGTCAGTGCGCAGGCGAGCAGATTGGCGACATACGGCGGCGGAGCCTTTTTGACCAGCTTCGCGATCAGCCAGTCGGCGGTGGCCAGACGGCGCATGGTCCGGTACGAGAGGTCCTGCACCGCGCCGCGCGCGGCCGCCGCGCTGCCTTCAGGGGCGGACACGAATACCGCCTGGAGCGCCGCAGGCAGCGCCGAACCAAGCCGCACGGCACCGACGGCCTGCGCCGCGCAATCGAGCGCAAAGCCCAGCGACTCGGGTGCGAGATGCAGCGTCGACAGGCGTGATTCGCGCGGACGCGGCGAAAGCGAAGCGGAACGCGTGGAAGGCTTTGAAGTCATGAAGAAGGCAAAAGCGGGCTGCACGGTGCGCGCGGCACAAACAGGCACATTGTAGCTTGGGCGGGTGAGAGAGCCGGCGGCGGGCGCTGCGTCAATGCTGGCCGCGCCCGCCAACAAAAAGGGCGAGTCCGTTAGAACTCGCCCCGACCTTTCACTATAAGGCCCGCTGCATGCACCGACCCGCTTACTCGAAGCGCCCCGTGCGCGCCATTTCCATCAGGCGGGCGATGCGTTCTTCGGTGGCCGGGTGCGTCGAAAACAGGCTCGCCATGCCGCCGCCCGCGAGCGGATTCATGATCATCATTTGCGCCGTCGACGGATGCGCCTCGGCCGTGGGGAACGGAATGCCGCTCGCGTAACGATGGATCTTGTCCAACGCCGCCGCAAGCGCCTGCGGGTCGCCGGAAATCTGGGCGCCGCCGCGATCCGCTTCGAACTCGCGAGCACGCGAAATCGCCATCTGGATCAGCGCGCCGGCAATTGGCGCAAGCAGCGCCACCGCGATGCTCGCAATGGGATTCGCTGGCCGGCCGTTTTCGTCCCGTCCGCCGAAGAACATCGCGAAGTTCGCCAGCGCGGAGATGGCGCCCGCCATGGTGGCCGAAACGGTGGAAATCAGAATGTCGCGGTGCTTCACGTGCGCCAGCTCGTGCGCCATCACGCCACGCATCTCGCGCTCGGACAGCACGCGCAGAATGCCGGTGGTTGCGGCAACGGCCGCATGCTCCGGATTACGGCCGGTGGCGAATGCGTTCGGCGCGTCTTCGTTGATCAGGTAGACGCGCGGCATCGGCAGGCCGGCGCGGGTCGCCAGCTCACGCACCATCCGGTAGAACTGCGGCGCGCTGGTTTCGTCCACTTCCTGCGCGTTGTACATGCGCAGCACCATCTTGTCCGAGAACCAGTAGGAGAAAAAATTCATCCCGAGCGCGATCACAAACGCGATCATCACGCCGCGCGAGCCGCCGATCATGCCGCCGATCACGATGAACAGGGCCGTGATCGCGGCCATCAACATCGCGGTTTTGACCCAGTTAAACATATCCACTGCTCCTTGCCCCGACATGCGGGTTCATATCCAGTACCGCCTGCTGGCGGCGAATCCAACTGAAAGCGTATTGTTAGATATGGGCAGACAAGGAAAATTCAATCAGCGCGACGCCGTAGCGAGCTTGATGCCGAGCCCGACGAACGCGCTGCCGACGCCACGATCCAGCCAGCGCTTCACGGCCGGCTTGCCGGAAAACCGTTGCGTAACGCTGCCCGCGATCCACGCGACGAAACTGTTCCACACCGTGGTCATCAGGACGAATACGACGCCCAGCGCGAGGAAGGCCAGCGCCTTGTGATCATGGCCTGTGGTGACGAACTGCGGGAAAAACGACACGAAGAACAGCACCACTTTCGGGTTCAGCACATTGGTCCAGAAGCCCTGCAGAAACAGTTGGCGCAGCGACTTCGGCGCGCCGGCGTTACGCGCGTCTGCGGCCGCTCCCGCTGCGGCCGGTTGCGCGAAAATCAGACGCACGCCGAGATAGATCAGATACAAAGCGCCGACGAATTTGATCACGGTAAACGCCGTGGCCGATGCGGCGAGCAGTGCAGTTAAACCGAACGCGCAGGCGAGCGAATGCACACAACAACCGGCGGAAATTCCCAGCGACGACATCAGCCCCGCACCACGGCCCTGCGCAACACTGCGCCCGACGATGTAAGCCGTATCCGGCCCAGGCGTGACGTTGAGCAAAAAAACGGCGACAACGAAAAATCCGAAATGGGTGATGCCGAACATCAAAACCTCGTTGGAAAACACCTGACGTCTCGTCGTTTGCGGGGCGTCCTACCTTCGAACGGCTACGCGAAGCATCAGGCTTCAGGAAGCGCCACGAAACGAGCAAATTGCACGGACGATTCTAACGCGCCGCACGCATGCGGCGGCAGTCGGCCAAACGGCATATGGCAAACGCGCCCGGATGCCTGTTACTGTGCTTGCGTCAGTTGAAAACGCTGCCCGGCAGCTAGTGTCGAACCGGCCAGGAATTCCCGCACCGGCAGGCGCTTGCCGCCAGGTTTCTGCAATTGCGTGAGACGCAGCGCGCCCTCGCCGCACGCCACCACCACGCCGTCCGGCGACACATCGAGGATGGTGCCCGGCTCCGCCTTGCCCGCGGCTTCGACAGGCGCCGCGGACCAGATTTTCAACGCGGTGCCATCGAGCGTAGCCACACTGCCGGGGAACGGGTCGAACGCGCGCACCTGGCGCGCCAGCACTGCGGCGGGGCGCCGCCAGTCGAGCGCGGCTTCGTGCTTGCCGATTTTCTCGGCATAGGTGAAGCCTTCGGCCGGCTGCGGCCTGGCCGCGAGTTTGCCGCTGCGCTCCAGTTCGATCAGCGCTTCGACGATCAGGCGCGCGCCCAATTCCGCGAGGCGGTCGTGCAGCGTCGCGGTGGTGTCGTCGTCGTGAATCGGCGTGCGCGCTTCGGAGATCATCGCGCCCGTATCGAGCCCCACGTCCATCTGCATTAGCGTGATGCCGGTTTCGACGTCGCCGGCTTCAATGGCGCGGTGGATCGGCGCGGCGCCGCGCCAGCGTGGCAGCAGCGAAGCGTGAATATTGATACAGCCGCGCGGCGGGATATCGAGCACTTCCTGCGGCAGCAACAGGCCGTAGGCGGCCACCACCATCACGTCGTGCGGCGTGGCGCGCAGCAGGTCGAGAGCGGCGCCCGCTTCAGCCGGGTACTTGCCGTTGCGGCGCAGCGACGGCGGCTGGGCGACGGCAAGACCATGCTCTTCGGCATAACGCTTCACCGGACTTGCCTGCAGCTTCATGCCGCGTCCGGCGGGTCGATCAGGCTGCGTGAGCACGAGCGGCACAGGGAAACCCGCCTCGTGAACGGCGGCCAGCGCCGCGGCGGCGAACTCCGGCGTACCGGCAAAGATGACGCGCAACGAATGGCTCATGGGTGGGGCTTTAGGCGACGTGAACGCGCATTACATCGCGTGGGCGAGCTTTTTCATCTTGCTCTTGATGCGGGTTTGCTTGAGCGACGACAGATACTCGACGAACACGCGCCCCATCAGGTGATCCATCTCGTGCTGGATGCACACGGCGAGTAGCCCCTCGCAATCGAGCTCGAAGGTTTCGCCTTTTTCGTTGAGCGCGCGCACCCGCACTTTCTCGGCGCGCTCGACGTTGTCGTAGATGCCCGGCACCGACAGGCAACCCTCTTCGTTGACCGCCTTCTCTTCGCTCGACCAGATGATCTCGGGGTTGATGAAGGCGTGCAGTTCGTCGTGCGCGTCCGATACGTCGATCACGACGACGCGCTCATGCACGTCCACCTGGGTGGCCGCGAGGCCGACGCCCGGTGCCGCGTACATCGTCTCGGCCATGTCCGCGACGAGCTTGCGGATACGGTCGTTGACCACTTCGACGGGCTTGGCAATCTTGTGCAACCGCTTGTCCGGGTAATTGATGATGTTCAGTAAAGCCATGATCTTGAGATTGGTTTTAAGTCGCCGCTCACGGTGGAAAGTCGCGACGCTGGCCATTTGGCTAGCTTGTGGGGTCGTCGCGATACGCAGAGGATAGGTGGTGTCGAACCGGTTCGATTCAACGCGCGAAATCTTGCGCCAACGACGAGCCCGCGCGGGTGGGCGCGGCGCTGCAGTTATTTCGGATGATGAAAATTTTAGCATGGCGCCCGCCTGCCCGCTGGCCGTGCTCGAGGATGGATACGCAATGCACACCTTGCCTACAACGGATAACGAACTCGCCGCCTGGTTGCGGCTCTCAATGGCGCCCGGACTGCGGCCCGGCGCACTGCGCGCCATGCTCACCGCCTTTGGCCTGCCGGAAACGATACTCGCGCAGCCGTTCGAACTACTCGCCACCGCCACGGACGAAGCCTCCGCGCGCGCCGCGCTCGCTCCGCCGGGCGCCGATTTCAGCCGCTATCTGGACGCCGTGCTCGCGTGGCGGGAGCTGGAGGGCAATGCGGTCGTGACCCTCGACGATCCGGTTTATCCGCCCGCGCTGCTGACCATGCCCGACCCGCCTTCGCTGCTATATATAAAAGGCCGGCTCGATCTGCTGCATGCGAAAGGCGTCGCCGTGGTCGGCAGCCGCAGCGCCACGCCGCAGGGCGTCGAGGATGCGGAGCGGTTCAGCCGGGCCTTATCGGCGGCGGGGCTGGCGGTCGTGTCGGGGCTCGCGCTCGGGATCGACGGCGCGGCGCATCGTGGGGCGCTGACGGGCCGTGGCAGCACGATCGCGGTGATCGGCACCGGCGCCGACCTTGTCTATCCCGCTGCCCATCAGGCTTTGGCGCGGCAAATCGCGGCCGCCGGCACGATCATCTCGGAATGGCCGCTCGGCACCCCCGCCCGCGCCGCCAACTTCCCGCAGCGCAATCGCCTGATCGCCGGACTCGCGGGCGGCGTGCTGGTGGTCGAGGCGGCGATGCGTTCCGGATCGCTGATCACGGCACGGCTCGCCAACGAAATGGGACTGGACGTCTTCGCGCTGCCCGGCTCGATTCACGCGCCACTGTCGCGCGGATGCCACAGAATGCTCAAGCAAGGGGCGAAGCTCGTGGAAACGCCGCAGGAGATTCTTGAGGAGCTTGGCTTTGCACCACCGCCGGCTCCCGCCACAGGAACCGCGCCATGGGGCGGCATCCAGCGGCCGAGGAAACGTGCCTCCGGAGCTACGCGTGAATCGGCCGGCGGAATTCCCGTCGAAGACACGAAAGACACGGGTGAATCCGCCCCGGCCGCTCTGTCCGCGCGCGAAGCAGCGGATCTCAGCCCCGACGCCGAAAAGCTCCTCGCCGCCCTCGGCCACGCTCCGGCAACGCTTGAAATTCTCGCCGCCCGCACCGACATGCAGGACGCCGCCTTGCAAAGCACCTTGCTCCAGCTCGAGCTGGCCGGCTGCCTGACAGTCCTGCCGGGCGGCCGCTTCGCGAGGGCCAGTCATGGCTAAACGTGCGCCCAACGTGAGCATGGTCAATCGCCGCGGACTACGCGCCATGCTACATTCGCGCCAAAGCACCTGAACAAAGTACGCAAGGAACCCACATGCCCGCGCTTAACCTCGACACCGACCACGACCGGATCGCCGAGCGCGTCAACGACCCCGAAACGCTGTTCGTGGCGTGCCTGTGCGCGGAGTGGTGTGGAACCTGCCGGGAATATCGGGATGCGTTTGACCGGCTGGCGGATAAACACCCGGAAATCTGTTTCGCATGGATCGATATCGAAACCCACGCGGATCGCTTCGACGACCTGGACGTAGAAAATTTTCCTACGATTCTGATCGAAGACAGTGTGACCACCCGCTTTTTTGGCACCGTATTGCCGCAGGCGGCTATCGTAGGCCGGATGCTGGCCGACCTGACCGCGCTGCCGGGTGTGACCGGCGCGCCGAAATTGCGGCCGGCGCTGGCAGTCGCCTGAAACAGGGTGTCGAGCGGCATATTTTTGCGCTCGCGAGTTTGGGTTGGCTGCCTGCGGCACGGGCATTGCAGGCGGTCTGCGGCGCGCGCCGCCGCTTGCTCAGTATATAAACACGCAATTATGATGGCCCGCTTTTACACGGCACTTGACACGCCCCGGTGGCGCCGTGTGCTATAAAGCGGTCGTTAATGGGTCACAAACCTCGGGGTCGCAAACCCGGGGCCTAAACTCGGATCCACCAACTCATATCCAGTCATGTCCAAAGCACTGATCATCGCCGAAAAGCCTTCCGTCGCGAACGACATCGCGCGGGCTTTAGGCGGTTTTACCAAGCATGACGAATACTATGAAAGCGACGAATACGTCCTTTCCTCGGCAGTCGGCCACCTGCTGGAAATTGCCGCGCCCGAAGAATACGAAGTCAAGCGCGGCAAATGGAGCTTCGCCAATCTGCCCGTCATCCCCCCGCATTTCGACCTGAATCCGATCGCAAAGAGCGAGTCGCGCCTGAAAGTGCTGACCAGGCTGCTCAAGCGCAAGGACATCGAACGCCTGATCAACGCATGCGACGCGGGGCGTGAGGGCGAGCTGATTTTCCGCCTGATCGCGCAACACGCCAAAGCCAAACAGCCGGTCCAGCGCCTGTGGCTGCAATCGATGACGCCCGCCGCCATCCGCGACGGCTTTGCCCGTCTGCGTAGCGACGAGGAAATGCAGCCGCTTGCCGACGCCGCACGCTGCCGCTCGGAAGCCGACTGGCTGGTCGGCATCAACGGCACGCGCGCCATGACGGCGTTCAACAGCAAGGGCGGCGGCTTCTTCCTGACCACGGTTGGCCGGGTGCAGACGCCGACGCTCTCCATCGTCGTGGAGCGCGAGGAAAAGATTCGCCGCTTCGTGCCGCGTGATTATTGGGAAGTGAAGGCGGAATTCGTCTGCGCGGCGGGCTTCTACGAGGGCCGCTGGTTCGACCCGAAATTCAAGCGCGACGAGTTCGATCCGGAAAAGCGCGATTCGCGCCTGTGGGCGCTCCCCGCCGCCGAAACGATCGTCGCGGCCTGCCGTGGCCAGATCGGCACGGTGACGGAAGAATCGAAGCCGACGACGCAACTCTCGCCGGCCCTGTTCGACCTGACCAGCTTGCAGCGCGAGGCCAATGGCCGGTTCGGCTTTTCCGCGAAGAACACGCTCGGTCTGGCCCAGGCACTGTACGAGCGGCACAAGGTGCTGACCTACCCGCGTACCGACGCGCGCGCGCTGCCTGAAGACTATATGGACACGGTCAAGCAGACGCTTGGCATGCTCAAGGAAAGCAACAACTACCTGCCATTCGCCAAGCAGGTACTCGACAAGGGCTGGGTAAAGCCGAACAAACGCATCTTCGACAACTCGAAGATCAGCGATCACTTCGCCATCATCCCAACCCTGCAGGCGCCGAAGAATCTGTCGGAGCCGGAACAGAAGCTGTACGACCTTGTCGTGAAGCGCTTCCTGTCGGTGTTCTTCCCGGCCGCCGAGTACCGGGTGACAACGCGGATCACGGAAGTGGTCGGCCATCACTTCAAGACCGAAGGCAAGGTGCTGGTCGAACCGGGCTGGCTGCAGGTCTACGGCCGCGAGATCAGCGGTGAAGACGCCAACCTCGTACCGGTGCAGAAGGACGAGAAGGTCAAGACGGACAAGATCGCGGCCCAGCAACTCGTCACCAAGCCGCCGGCACGCTACAACGAAGCTACCCTGCTGTCGGCTATGGAAGGCGCGGGCAAGCTGGTCGAAGACGACGAATTGCGCGAGGCCATGGCCGCCAAGGGTCTCGGCACGCCGGCGACGCGTGCGGCGATCATCGAAGGTCTGCTCGGTGAAAAGTATCTGATCCGCGAAGGCCGCGACCTCATTCCGACCGCCAAGGCTTTCCAGTTGATGACGCTGCTGCGCGGCCTGGGTGTCAAGGAATTGACCGCGCCCGAGCTCACCGGCGAGTGGGAATACAAGCTATCGCAGATGGAGCGCGGCAACCTGCCCCGCGACGCGTTTATGCAGGAAATCGCCCGCATGACGCAGACCATCGTCAAGCGCGCGAAAGAGTACGACTCGGACACCATCCCCGGCGACTACGCGACGCTGGAAACGCCATGTCCGAATTGCGGCGGTCAGGTGAAGGAAAACTATCGCCGTTTCGCCTGTTCGAAGTGCGAATTCTCCATTTCGAAGATTCCGGGTGGTCGTCAGTTCGAAATTCCGGAAGTCGAAGAACTGCTGCAGAACAAGACCATCGGGCCGCTATCGGGCTTTCGCAGCAAGATGGGCCGGCCGTTCTCGGCGATCCTGAAACTGTCGTTCGATGACGAGATCAAGAACTACAAGCTCGAATTCGACTTCGGCCAGGACTCGGGCGGCGAAGACGGCGAGGTGCCGGACTTCTCGGACCAGCAGCCGGTGGGCGCGTGTCCGAAGTGCCAGGCGCGCGTGTACGAACACGGCATGAGCTATGTCTGCGAGAACTCGGTCGCCAATCCGAAGACCTGCGACTTCCGTTCGGGCAAGGTGATTCTGCAGCAGGAAATTACTCGCGAGCAGATGGGCAAGCTGCTGGAAGAAGGCCGCACGGATCTGCTGACGAACTTCAAGTCATCCCGCACCGGTCGCAACTTCAAGGCGTTCCTCGTCAAGCAGAGCGACGGCAAGATCGGCTTCGAGTTCGAGAAGAAAGAGCCGTCTGCGAAAACAGCCGCCAAGACCGCGGCGGCAAAAGCTGCGGCCAAGGCCGCGCCGGAGGGCGACGGCGAGGATGGCGAGAACGGCGAAGGCGGCGTAGCCATAAAGACGGTGGCGGCCAAGAAGGTTGCCGCAAAGAAGGCGCCGGCCGCGAAAACCGCAGCGAAAACGGCGGCCAAGAAAGCGCCCGCAAAGAAGGCGGCGGCGCGCAAGACCGGGTCGTGAGATCGGTCTTGTAAGTCCGAACGAAAAAAGGCGTAGCCGCTAACGCGGACTACGCCTTTTTATTACCCGGCGCATTGCCGGGCATATTCAACACTCATCGCTTCTTCAAAGCGGCGACAGCGCAGCCGGACGGCCTCGCGACGACTGCGACTTCACCGGTAGCGTCGGCGGCGCCAACTCGCTATCCAATAATCGCGACACCGGCTCCGCGCCATCGAAGGCCTCAGGCGGCGTAATCTCCGACGAATCCAGGCCGGACGCGGATACGGGATACCCTTCGCCGTCCTTGATCCACTGCTCGCCGAGAAGACTGTTCGGAGTCTGGCTGAAATGCTCGACCAGATGATCGATGAACGTGCGTACCTTGGCCGGCAAGTGACGGCGGCTCGGGTAGGCAATGTTGATCTCGACCTGCGGCAGACGATATTCGCCGAGCAGACGCACCAGCCGGCCACGCGTCATGTCGCGGCCAATCAGGTAGCTCGGCAGGATCGCGATACCCATGCCCAGCAACGAGAACTGACGCAGCATTTCGGTGTTGTTGGCGACGATCACGTTGGTCGGACGCACGCGGACTTCGCCATCAGGGCCGGTAAAGACGCGCTCGTCGCCCCAATACTCGGACGGCAGCGACAGGCACGGATGCTCCAGCAGATGCTCGGGACGCGTCGGCGTGCCGTGTTTTTCCAGATACGCCGGCGTCGCACAGACCGTCATGCAGCCCGTGGTCAGGCGGCGCGTCACGATGCTGGCGCTGCGCATCTGCCGCGCAATCACCACGCCCACGTCGAACCCTTCCTCCACCAGATCCACCTGACGGTCCACCAGCGTGACGTCGGGGATCACCTTCGGATAGCGCTCGGCGTAGGTTTGCAGCACTGGCGCAAGATTGTGTAGCCCGAACACCACCGGCGCGACGATGCGCAAGGTGCCGACAGGCTCGTGATTGCGCGCCACCACCATCTGCTCGACGTCTTCCAGCTCGTCGAGAATCTGGCGCGCGCGTTCCAGATACACCTGGCCCGACTCAGTCAGCGAGAGGCTGCGGGTTGTGCGGTTGAGCAGGCGGGTACCGAGACGGCCTTCGAGATCGGCGACGTGGCGGGTCGCCACGGCGTTTGAAATATCCATTGCGCTGGCCGCGCGGGCAAAACTGCCGAGATCCGCCACTCTGACGAAAACTCGCATCGACTGCAAATGATCCATAAGACAACTCCTGCCGTGTTACAGCTTCCTGACACACCGGTTTGGCCAGTGAAGCGAACTGGGAATTCTCCTACGACTCTCAAAATCGTGCAGAAGTTGCTCAAGAAGGGTTAATTTTCATGGATTTTCGTATCACCTTACTCTTAACTGACATACATCGGCATCGATTGTTCCAGTCACGGAAACAATCTGCGGCATTGCAGCGGGCATCAGGGTTATTACTAGAACAGACGGCTCGACTGTTGCCACGGCGTAACCGCGCTGAAAGTCCATTCGCTAAACCCGGCAGCGCCTCAGAAATCAAAAAACCGCCCGAAGGCGGCCTTGTACCTCGGAGTGAGCATTCACATAATCAGGCGGTGAGCCGCTCCTCGAACGCCGTTTTAGCCTCACGCAATGCCGGCGGCAGGTTCTGCTGCAGTGTGTCGAAGAGCTCTGCATGCAAGGCGAGTTCGGCGCGCCACGCCGCATCGTCGACCGAGATCACCGTTTCGAACTGGGATTTGCTGAAATCGAGGCCGCGCCAATCGATATCCTCGTAATGCGGCGAGACGCCGAACGCGTGCTCCGCACCTCGGGCCGTGCCTTCGATGCGCCTTACCATCCAGCTCAGAACGCGCATGTTTTCGCCGAAACCCGGCCACACGAACTTGCCGTCCGCGCCCTTGCGGAACCAGTTCACGCAGAAGATCTTCGGCAGCGTGGCATTCAGTTGGGCGAGCCGCTCGCCCGTTTTCAGCCAATGCGCGAAGTAGTCGCTCATGTTGTAGCCGCAGAACGGCAGCATGGCGAACGGATCGCGCCGCACCACGCCCTGCTGGCCGGCCGCCGCGGCCGTAGTCTCCGAGCCCATGGTCGCCGCCATGTAGACGCCCTCGACCCAGTTGCGCGCCTCGGTGACGAGCGGCACGGTGGTCGAACGGCGCCCGCCGAAGATGAATGCGTCAATCGGCACGCCGGCCGGATTCTCCCAATCCGCGTCAATCGACGGACATTGCGCGGCCGGCGCCGTGAAGCGCGCATTCGGATGCGCCGCCTTGCGACCGGTTTCCCTGGCAATGGCCGGCGTCCAGTCCTTGCCCTGCCAGTCGGTCAGATGGGCGGGCGCCTCGTCGGTCATGCCTTCCCACCAGACGTCGCCATCGTCGGTCAAGGCGACATTGGTGAAAATGACGTTTTCCTTCAGTGTCGCCATGGCGTTGAAGTTGGTCTTTTCGCTCGTGCCGGGCGCGACGCCGAAGTAGCCGGCTTCAGGATTGATCGCATACAGACGGCCATCCTTGCCCGGTTTGATCCACGCGATGTCGTCACCGATTGTCGAAATTTTCCAGCCGTTCAGGCCTTCCGGCGGAATCAGCATGGCGAAATTCGTCTTGCCGCACGCCGACGGAAACGCCGCCGCCACGTGATGCTTGCGCCCCTCGGGAGACGTGACGCCGAGGATCAGCATGTGCTCGGCCAGCCAGCCTTCGGCGCGGCCCATCGTCGAAGCGATGCGCAGTGCGAAACACTTCTTGCCGAGCAACGCGTTGCCGCCGTAGCCCGAACCGTAGCTCCAGATTTCGCGCTGTTCGGGGAAATGGACGATGTACTTGGTGTCGTTGCACGGCCAGGCGACGTCCTGCGCGCCCGCGGCGAGTGGGGCGCCCACCGAATGCACGCACGGCACGAAATCGCCGTCGGTGCCGAGCACGTCGTACACCTGGCGGCCCATGCGCGTCATGATCCGCATGTTGGCGACCACGTAGGGGCTGTCGCTCAATTCGACGCCGATATGCGCGATCGGCGAGCCAAGCGGACCCATCGAAAACGGCACGACGTACAGGGTGCGGCCACGCATGGCGCCGTCGAACAGACCGTCGAGCGTCGTGCGCATCTCCGCCGGCGCGATCCAGTTATTGGTGGGACCGGCATCCTCGCGGCGCTGCGAGCAGATAAAGGTCCGGTCTTCGACCCGCGCGACATCTGACGGATCGGAGCATGCGAGGTAGGAATTCGGCCGCCTGGCCGGATTGAGCTTCTTCATCGTGCCGGCTGCGACCATCTGCGCGCACAGCCGGTCGTATTCTTCCTTCGAACCATCGCACCAGACGATCCGCTCAGGTTTGGTCAGCGCGGCGATGCGCGCAACCCAGTCGATCAATTTGCGATTTTTTACCCAGGCGGGCGCCTCGATGGCGGGAAGTCCTGCAAAGACGGGATGATTCATCGAGCTGTCTCCGTTTCGTTTGTAAGCAAAAAGAAAAACGGTACAAGCCCTGCGACGCTGCCGCGAGAGGCGCCAATCCAGTCGCGCGAGAGACGCTCGCGCCCGATTGTGCAGGTCGTGATGGGCCACACAGCCTGTCGCGTGGCTCCTTCTGCAACCGTCTGTAAAGCGGCTTGCATCGAGCGGCAACAAACTGTTAAAAACGTTCTCAACTCTTGCCGTTTGCATAGTTTTGCCGTCTGCGCGGCACTTTCTACGATAGGGCATCCATCCAAACCAGCGTGTGATCTACCTCACATGCTGGGACAGCCAGCTTAACACTCCGTTCCGCACCGTCATGGTGCGTCGCAAAACACCAATACTATGAAGATTGCCATCCTCGACGATTACCAGGACGCCGTCCGCAAGCTCGACTGTTTTCAGCTGCTCGCCGACCAGGACGTCAAGGTGTTCAACAACACCGTGCGTGGACTTGGCCAGCTGGCGAGCCGTCTGTCGGAAGTCGACGCGCTGGTGTTGATCCGCGAACGCACGCGCATCAGCTCGCAACTGCTCGATAAACTCCCGCATCTGCGCATGATCAGCCAGACGGGCAAGGTGTCGAGCCACATCGATCTGGCGGCCTGTACCGAGCGCGGCATTGCCGTGCTGGAAGGCAGCGGTTCACCGATCGCACCGGCCGAGCTGACCTGGGCGCTCATCATGGCGGCCCAGCGGCGCATCCCTCAGTACGTGGCGAACCTGAAGCAAGGCGCCTGGCAACAGTCCGGCCTGAAGACCTCGGCGCTGCCGCCGAATTTTGGTCTGGGACAGGTATTGCGCGGCCAGACGCTCGGCATCTGGGGCTACGGCAAGATTGGCCGCCTCGTGGCGGGCTACGGCAAGGCGTTCGGCATGGACGTGCTGGTGTGGGGACGCGGCAGCACGCTCGACGCGGCGCGCGGCGACGGCTACGGCGTGGCCGAAAGCCGCGAGGCGCTGTTCGAGCAGAGCGACGTGCTGTCCCTGCATTTGCGCCTGCACGACGACACGCGCGGCATCGTCAAGCAGGAAGACCTGCTGCGGATGAAGCCGACGGCGCTGCTGGTCAACACGAGCCGGGCCGAACTGCTGGAAGAAAACGCGCTGGTGAATGCGCTGGCGCGCAACCGGCCGGGGATGGTCGCCATCGATGTCTACGAAAGCGAGCCGATCCTGCAAGGCTACAGCCTGTTGCGCATGGAAAACGTGATTTGCACGCCGCACATCGGTTATGTGGAGCGCGAAAGCTACGAACTGTATTTCAGCGCGGCATTCAAGAATATTCTGGCGTTCGACAGCGGGGACACGTCGAGCGTGGCAAATCCGGAAGCACTGCAGGGTGGACGCCGACGGTAATTCCGCAGCGAAGAGCGGCCGGGCGAGATGCAGCTTCGCTTTAGTTCGACGTCAACGTCGACGCGAGCCGAGGCGGAAAGGAAAGCGCTGTCGGAATTACGCCTTCCTGACGTACTAATCCTGTGCCGTTAGTTCGAGCAACTGCGGCATCCGCTGCAGGAACTGCTCGCCGTCGCCGCGGCCGAGGTTGTAGGCGTGCTGCATCTGCGACGGGCTCGTGTAATCCCAACTCGAAATCGGCACCTTGCGCGACGGCTGCACATACAGCCGTTGCTGCGCGCCATGCGGCACGACGAACATCTGCGGACGCGGATAAAGACGCGTGACCATCACGAGGACATTGCCGGGCGCTTCGTCGAGCGCGCCGACCGGCACGTTGTCGACCATCCCACCATCCAGCACCGGCCGGCCGTTGCGTCGCAGAACGGGGGTGAACGGCGGCGTCGAGGACGATTGCAGGATCAAGTCGGCGAGATCCTCGACCGTCGCACAGTCCTGCGCCCGCACGAATTCCGGATGGAAACCGAGCGTCTGGCCCAAGGTCGGATGCAGCGTCTTGCGCACGTATTTTTCGATGTTGTACGCGATCAGCCCCGCCGCCACCGCGCTGCGCGCGCCGAGCCAACGCGGCAAATGCGACACGCCGATGCGGATTTCGGGCGCCCGCGCGAGGCTTGCGAAGCGCTCGCCGTAGATGTCCAACAATGCCTGGCGATAGATCCGATAATGCGGAAATACCGATTCGCCGCGCAGCAGATTGCCCCAGTAGGCGTTTTTGGTGTTGTGGCGCAGCGCGTCTGCGTAATAGCGCATGACCCAGTCGGAATCGCTCGTGTAAAGCATGCACGCAGTGGCGGCTCCCGCCGAAATGCCGGTGATCACGCGCGGGCGGATTTTAAGCTCCGGCTGCACGATGTCCCAGAATCCCGCCTGCCACCAGCAGCGATTGCCGCCACCCGCGAATACGACCTGATCGAACATTCTTCCTTTTTCCTTGGAATGCGACGCGCGCCCCGTTGAGCGGCGGCTCGCGCGAATCGGCGTGCGTCTGTTGGTTTGCCGGAGCGCCGGGCCTACGAGAGCAGCGCGTAAGTAGTGGTGGCGTGTGCGGCCATCTTGCCGTCTTCGTCGAACAGTTCGACTTCGCCGAAGACCAGATTGCGGCCCATGCGCAGCACGCGGGCGGTGACGAGGACGTCGCCCTTGCGCACCGCTCGCATGAAGTTGATGTTCAGCGACACCGTGCTCATGGGCCGGAAGCCGCCGAGCGCCGCGGAAATGGCGACGACCATCGTCGTATCGGCCGCGGCCGTGAAGACCTGGCCGCAGATCACGCCGCCCGAGTGGCGCAATTCGCCGGAAAACGGCAGGCGCATGGTGGCGCTCTCCTCATCGACTTTCACCGGGGTCAGCGCGAGCGTGCGCACCCACGGCGCCAGCACGCGGTCGAGCAGTTCAGCGATCGCTTTGTCATCCATCGTTCGTCCCCGATATGCCGCGCGAGGCGTTTCGCGGCGTGGTGTGCGACATGATACCGGCACGGTAGAAATTGCGCGTTTTGCGGGACGCTGGGCGGCTGGGCGGGGATGCCGGCCGGTCTTTGTCTTCGTAGATTCACGAATTTTTTTAAGAAATCTGCTAAAGGGGCTAGGCAAGTCAAAAAAACTTCTGCATAATTCGCAGTCTGTCGGGGGCGTTAGCTCAGTTGGTAGAGCAGCGGACTCTTAATCCGTAGGTCGAGTGTTCGAGTCACTCACGCCCCACCAAGCTACACAAGGGTTTGCCGGTTTTCTCTGGCAAGCCCTTTTTGCTTTTTCAGCCCCATGTAACCGGATTTCATCCACGTGGAGCGCTGCAACGCCGTCGGCTTCGGCCCGCTAGCGCAACCCGGGTCGGTATTCCGCAACAGTCGCATCAGCTCTGATTGCTCAGCTGAATTGGTTAGCGCAAACTCCCGACCAGTGAAGCTATTTAAAAAATAGAACAACCGAGGGGCCCTTCATGGCGGCAGCCAACTTGCAGAGCGCGGAAGCGGACGCTGCGACGCGAACCAATATAGAGCGAGACATTGACTCTACCGGAGAGGCTACTGCGAGTTTAACGCCGGAACTGGTTATTGCCCTGTGCGGGCCGATCGGATCTCCGCTTCACACTGCTGCTGAACAAATTGCGCATGCGCTCAGCGATTTTGGCTATCGGACTGAAAAGGTCCGACTGAGCGAATTCATTCGCCTTAACGCCGAGGACGGGGCGATTGATCTCACAAGCGAGTTCACCAGAATCGAGTCTTTGATTCGAGTCGGCGACGAGCTCCGCCGGACCCACAAGAACGACATTCTCGCCAAACTCGCAATCGCGAAGATTGGGGCCGATCGGCAGAAGGCCTTTGGTGAATTCAAAGACACCGCAAACGACGCGAGCGCACCAGAAGAAACACAAATCCGACGTCATCGCATTTGCCACGTTATCGATTCGATCAAAAATAGTTCGGAGCTCGACCTCCTGCGGCTTGTGTACGGGGACGCGTTATTTGCTATCGGCGTCTTTTCACCACTCGAGGTGAGGCAGCGCAACCTTGAGCGCCCGGGCGCCCTGTTACCCGACGAAATCGAGCAGCTCATCGATATGGACTCTGGCGAAGAGTTCTCTCACGGGCAATCCGTTCGCGATACCTTTCCTCGTTGCGATTTCTTCCTGCGGGTCGACCATTCGGAGGTGGCGCCCTCCGAATCCAAGGCCGTTGCTCAACTAGTCGAAAAGCTTCGCAGGTTTTTCAATCTGATTTTCAGGACTTCAATCGAGACACCATCGCCCGAGGAAACTGCGATGTACTCAGCAGCGTCGGCCGCGAGAAACTCTGCGTGTATTTCTCGCCAAGTGGGTGCGGCAGTCACAACGACATCCGGAGAGTTGCTGGCGGTAGGTTGGAACGACGTACCGCGTAGCGGCGGCGGACTTTACGGAAAACCACCACTCGATACGAAATTTCGTGGACTGCCGATCGCAAGCGCCGAGGAACGCTGCTTTGCCCAGACCGGAGCGGCCTGCCACAATGATCGTGAAAAGAAAGCCATCGCAGCGAAGATCGTCGAGTCACTTGTAGCGGCGGGCATGCTCCCCGAGGAGCATCAGCAAAAGGCAACTCAAACGATACTCGACGACTCGCGTGTGAAGGATCTCATCGAGTTTTCCCGCGCTGTCCACGCCGAGATGCACGCTATCTTGGGCGCCAGCAGAGTCGCCGGGGACCGCATCATCGGTGGGAAACTATACGTGACGACCTACCCTTGCCATTCGTGCGCGAGACATGTCGTGGCGGCCGGCATTTCAGAGGTGCATTACATCGAGCCATATCGGAAAAGCCTGGCAACACGCCTGCACACAGACGCCCTCACTGAATCGAGCGAAGCCGGCGAAAAAGTTCGACTTCTTCAATTCGACGGAATCGCTCCGCGTCGGTTCATCGAGCTATTTGAGGGCGGGTCAAGGAAGAAGGACGGCGTGCTAAACTTGACGAAGCGTTTGGAAGCTGCGCCTTCGACGCGCGTCAGTCTGAGGGCGATTCCCCGACTTGAGGAAGTTGTTGTTGCGGAAATCACGAGCAAGCAACTGAGATTTCCAGAACTAATTCAACAGGAGAATGTGCATGCGCAAAACCCCAACTCGCAACCGTCAGCTTGAGTTGCCAGTACTCGTTACCTTAGCGGGCGGCCAAACACCGCCAGCCGATTCCGGGAAGAAGGCAGGCACGCGCCCCCCTTCTCCTCCCGCCAAAACCCCAGCTCAGGCATCAGCTCAGGATCAGGCGATCTACCGCGCGATCAGCGACAATTACTTCCGAAATCTGGATTGAGGGGAGTCGCACGATCATCGTCGGATCTGGCCGATTCGACCGCGACTGCTTTTAGAGCTTGATCTGTTCGAACTGACCTGCGCCGAACCGCCATGGAACTCGGAACGCCGCTCCGCCTTTGATGCGCCGACTCTGGTCCATGATCGCTGGCCACCACTTGACTAGGTTTTGCGCCTTGTCCCAGTGCCGCCGCTCTGCCCACTGACGCTGGAGCACGAAGACGATTAAGCCTGACTCTCGAAGTGCCTTCCGCTCAAGGTCATTTTTGCGCAGACCATCTTGGGACATTATCACCCAGTGTCCCTCAGCAGCCAGAGCGGTGATCCAGTCGTGGTCCTTGGCGTTTGCGGCGAATTTGTCGCGTAGGTGAATTACTGCTTCGACAGCTTCCTCGACCTTGCAAAGCTCACTTACGGCGTGAGCGAGATGAAGCGAGAGGTTGTTGTCGAAGAAGTACCTCATGCAGCCAGCCGCTCGTAGCGGATGGCGGCGTCAACAGCAGAGATGGGGATGCCGTACAGTGAGGCGGCCATCTTTTTGCTCTTCTCCACCCTGTATGTCTCGACAACCAGATCGGTTCTTACCCCGTACTCGGCCAACACGGGTTTTCCGAAAGCAATCTCTGGGTCGAGGACCACAGCGTTACTTCGCTTCACAGGAAACCAACGCCTGGCCTGACCGTCAGCCGTGAATTCGATGCCGGCGTAAAGCTCCGGCCGAACGATATGTTCGAACACAAGCTGTCGCCTCACAAGATCTGTTAGTTCGATCTCGCCCTGTTCCTTCAAAGCTTCGTAGAAGACCGTTTTTCCATCCGTGAGGAAGCGGTTTGCTGTGAAGGGGTACTCTGTCCCAAATATCGCCTTCGCGTTATCAATGGCTGTACGAATCACTCGCAGCGAAACATCGTGATTCCGGAAAGCCTTCACGATACGCAGTTCCAGCAAATCCCTGAAGCCAATTACCTTCTCATCGAGTTCGGCAAGCTGAGTGGTCCAAAGAGGTGCGCTGGTGCCGTCCTTGAACGAATAGCCGAACAGCCACCGGCTCACTTCTCGCGCGTCAGCGCCAGTGAGCCTTTCCGCTTCCTGAAGCGTGTAGAGGCCAATTCCGGTCAGATCCATAAGTGCATTCTATCAGTGACGCTTGCCCACACTATTTTCGCCCCTACATCGGGGTAGCATGGCCGGCTTGGCCGCACCGGTCGGCGCCGGATGGCATTTGTACGCCGGTGCGATCGCCAGCGCGCGCCATCGTGTGGCTGCCGAATTCAGCGTTCTGTCTACTCCGACCACGCGACGTCGAAGACGTCGTTGTCGCGTCAAGCGCTTCCACGACACCGCGACACATACCGGTCCATGAAGAATGAGACGTGCGTCGACCTCACGGCCGCGCAGTACGCTTCAAAATCTCGATCTGATCATTCAAGTCAACGAATGACTGAAGAGAATCCATCAGGTTCGAATCAACGTCACCGCGCGACGCCAATTGCTTCGCAGCCTCCTCAATTCCAGGGATGTGCATACTAAGCTGTGCTTCCAGCATAACCGCCAGCTTTACATGAGACTCTGACGGTAACTCGTGCAGCGGAAAATTCGCTAGATGGTCGCGTGAGCGCGCCAGGATTTTCTTCGCGTTCGCGCACTCGGCAATGGGAAAATTCTTTGCTCGAAGGCGCTCTTGGACGTGGGTGCTGATGCTCAGCGCATAATCGTAAATCGCAAAAAGGCTCGCTGCAGCGACACCATCCCGTTCTGCTCTCTGCTCACGCGCAAGTTTGCGGGCCGCTCCCCCTTGATAACTCGCAATGGCGCCAGCAGCCAGAATTGCGAGGACCGATCCAACAGCTTGGAAGAAACTAAACCAGTCGCCACGATGCCAAGAACCCATATTCAATTCCTCTTATTGTTTGTGTGCGTCGCAGACTAGCCTAGGTTATTGGTCTGCTCGGCGGCTTGAGTACTGGCCGCGGCCTCGCTGGCACGCACCGCAAGGTCGTATAACTGTTCACAAGCCGGGCTCACACGCACATAGTAATTGGTGCCATCAGGGTTTCGTGGGTGTCCGCGAGGCGATGTCGACTCTTCGAGCAGGCCGATATTCCTGAGCTTCAGTGCAAATGGGCCAATGTCGTTGAAAAGATTCAGCGGGCTCTCATCATTGATCATGGGCATCCGCGGCTGATAGGTGACCGTTGGCGTTCGTCCCGTTGTGGTGACCGTAACCGGCGGCTGATAGCCTCCTTTGACCAGCACTGATATCGACGCACGTTGCTTTCCCGCTGCTCGTTGCTGAGCCAGTTCGCTTTTATAGCTGCTGTCGTCGTGGACAAAGCCATGCATCCACGCGATGAAAGGCGTGAAGTCGCGATCGTTCAGTACCTCGGCCCCCTCAAAGACCATTTCCTCAATCTCGCTAGCGCTTCGATCTTCAAGCACGATACGGGCGGTGAGAAGCCCTATCACCATTGGGCCGATGTCCTTGCTTGCTGAAAGCGCCACCCTACGGTACGCGTCGAAGATAGCGCTGGTCTGGTCATCGTTGTCTGCGACGGTCTGGAGCATATCGTTCAGATCCGCCGAAGTGGTCATAACGTCCTGCTCTTTGCGAACCTCGTCGAGGAAAGCATCGAAGAACTTCTGTGCGCGGTGCTGGCTCCACCGACCGATCACATTGTCCTTGACCATATCAAAGAGATTGTCCTTTATCTTGTCCAGCGCAAAATCCGCGGCAGCCGCCGCTACTGTAGTGGTGATCACCATGACTTCCCTTCCAAGGACGTTGTTCAAGCAGGTATAGGGTTCGGCTCCTATGCGTAATTGCCGAGGCGCACGGGTCCGTTCACGCGTCACGTGACGTGGTCCGAATAAGTTCGGCTAGTTAGCTCCTCAGCAGCGTGATCGGCGCTAGTCGAATTTGTTAGAAAAAGCGTGATCGACGACCTGAGGAATCGTTTCGAATGTTCTCACCAGCATCGGCGTGACATCACTACCGTTCAGTTTGAAGTCGTCGGTAATATGAGCGAGGCGCTGACCCGCGAAATCACACGTCGTGATCCATGCACGCCCAACCTCCTCCGGATCGGGGAAGTCGTCGACGATGGACGGCAATAGCTTTTCCAGCGGCGAGCCGTCCGAACTCCGAAAGTTCTCGATCCCAATGTCGCCACGTCGGGTGCGTTTCGAGATTGCCTGAAGTTGAGAAGGCGCACCACTTACCCGTAGACCCAGGAATTCCAGCAGCAATCTCGAGTAGATCGCCGCCATGGAAGAGGCTGTCTGCGTATACGCGATCAGGACCGTACTGTGAACAGGTTCCTCCACGCCGTCTACCCGAATTTCGATACGCTCAAGCGCGTGGTACTTGCCGCTGAGATCTAAAGCTTTCAGGCCGGCGTGCACACCTTGCACGTAATAGGGGATGAGAGCGACACGCATGTGCAGCAATTTGAGGTCATCGGGCGATGGTAAGTTCGTTTTCGCGTTCGTCACGGTTCTTCCGAGTCTCCGTCTTCGGCGGTCGGATCGATGGCGGTTCGGCCTCGCAGATCACTCATTGCACAGGACCTCTTCATCGTCCTCGCCGACGTCATCCTTGACCCCGAAAGCCTGCCGAGCAAATCCCATCGCCAGATCGATGCCGATGCAAGCCAAGGTGAGCCGGTGCACGTTGGTGTTCAGTGTGCCAGCCGTCGTTCGCTGAAACATAGCGATCGGCGCCAGCGCCTGCTCCCGCATCTTCAGCAGCGTGGTCACATTCTGGCAGATAGCCTTCACTTGCTTGCAAGTGTCGTTGAAATCCCGCGCGGACCTCACTCGCCGCGATAGGCCGGTACCGGGGACACGCACCGCCCGCCATCCAGCTTTCGAATGCGACCAGATGACCGGCGTTGGGACGCGGCGCCCTTTGCGCTCCCACCATTCGATACGGATCTTGCCAGTGCGTGGCGGCTGTAGGAGGTTCAACAGCTCATCGAGCGCCGTGAGCGCCTTGTCGATCTCTGCAACCTCGGCAGCAATGCCTGCAGCTACACGACTCACCTCCTCTGGTAGCGTGGCCAGATCATCGATAGTGGGAGGGGTGCGTGTCTCAATAGCGTTGAGCATGGATCGGCAGGGTTCGTAGCGTAAATGCCATTCTCCGGGACCGGCTGCGGCTGAGCGATGCGCATACGTGTTGCCAGCCAGCAAGTCTGTTATTTGCTTGATCGCCTGCGCGGGGCATCATCACTCTTACTAACTTTCTTCAGACGCTCCTTCAACATCTCAGCCAAGAAATTATGAGCAGTATCTTCCGCCTGAAGTTCATCGTCCGTCGACTCAGCGTCGATTAGCGACATGCCTTGCACCGTCTCGCTTTCTTCCAAAAACACGCGCAAAGCCGCCAGCTGATCGGAATGAGTTTCAAACAAAGCCAGCAACAAACTCTGCTGTGCCAATACCATCGCTTGCAGGCGAAGCATCTGGATTTTCATTTCCTCAAGGTCTGCCATGGAGACTCCGCAAGGTGGTTTGACCAAGCGATGATAGCGCACCGCTCTACACGCCAGGCACAAGCTCGCCGAGCAAGGGATATCAGGTCCAGATTTGCGAGATTTCAGATGGCGGCGCACTCATTCAGCGCCATTTCGCGCTGGCGCTCAATGGATGACGAAGCTTGCGCAGCGCTGTTATGCAGTTGGTCATCGACCAACTGACCACCCAATATGGCGGCGTGACCGCCGGATTCTCCCAGGCGGGCGCTCCTGCCCATGTCACGCCACGTGGCGATCTGTTCGCGCATCACTGAATGGCGCGCCCCTGCGCGGTCGACCCCAGCACACAAGTGCTGGGGTCGACCGCGCGTACTGGAAACTGCCGCACGTCCCATCAGGCTCCGTCGTGACGCCCAAACCCTCTCGATCAGCAACAGCGCAAGAATTCTAACAACCACCCCCTTGCATCCCGACCAAATACTGTATAAATTCACAGTTGTATGCATATACAGAGTCAGCCATGAACCATCTCATACGCATCTTGAACGACGACGACAGCGAAACGCTTGCCTGGTTGTGCAAGCACGTTGGGGACGTTCGCGTGGCCAATGCCGCGCGGCATCTGGGGGGCCATGGCAAGCCCTATCTATCCGCGGTCTGCCGCTATCTCGGCGTGCGGCCGCCGGCGCCGCATCAGCACAGCCGTCCCGTTGAAGACTGCACAGTCGGAGACAACCATCTCGCCCAGATCCGTCAGTTGCTCGCGCAGCGGGGCGAGCCGCCTTTAAAGCGCCATCTCTGACACGCTTTGTCGCCCAGCCTTTAGATAAACAACAACATCATGATCAATGCCACAGCTTTTGAATCAGAAGCCGGTAATGTCAATCAGGTCGCGCTCGAACGCGAATTGCGCAGCGCCTCGCTCGACCTTCAGCAGGTCATCGTCACGGTTGCGAAGCGTCATATCGGCAGCGGCCGGCGCGCTTATGCGGGCGGTGCGCAAGCGCCCACCTGGCGCACGCTGCAGACCATCGACGAGCAGGTATTTGAGAATCAAGGCTTCCGGGCGCGGCACAAGGAAACGGTGCGCGAGATGTTCGCCCGCTTTGGCGATAGCCGTCTTTCCGGCGCCGATCTCGACGAACCCGTCGACTGGCGACGCGATGACGACAATCTACCGGCGGTTTATCTGATCGTGCGTGATCTGGTGCAGTCGGATCCGAGCGCCACCGGAGTATCGTCAGACTGACGCATCACTCGCGCGCCAGATGCAGACTGCACAAAAAATCAGGATGCCAAATCAATCGACATCCAGCCCGTGTCCGCCGGGCAGCACATAGTGCATTTCGTAAAAGCGAACGTCGCCTCGGGAAGGCAGCGTGAACGGCGGCGTGAAGGACACGAAGCCCAGCAGTTCATAGAACTTTAAAGCGGACTCCCTAGCCGTACACCAGGCCAGTCGTCCGCCTTCCTTTTCGACATGATCGAGACACAGTTTCACCATCAACCGGCCAAGGCCATAGCCGCGCAAGCCTTCTTCAACGGCGATGCCGCGCAGCCGCCATTCGGCATCACTCACCGAGCCGCTTAGCGATTCGCGGCAAACAGTCGCCACCGCGACGATTCGTTCATCCTGATACACAGCAACGTGCAAGGTCGAGGCGTCGTCGTCGCCACGAAAACGGCAGGTGTCGGAACGCCCTTCTAACAAAACGGCGGTACGCAAGGGATAAACCGATTCAGCCTGAACGGAGCAAACCGAAAAAAGCGTGCGATGCTGAGACATATTCGAGAATAGCCACGCTGCAAAATGAAGCGATTGTGTGACCGATAGCCTTCGGGATCTGAGTGAAAGTTCACCTGCCGGCATCGAACGAATTAACCGGAGCGAACTTACCGGGTCCGGTCAAACAGCGCAATACCATCCATCAAACATCAGCGCGCAATCCCATCCTGTCAGGGCTGACAGGTTCGCTCGAACACGCCATACGTTACGCTTGGCTCGTCTCAAATTTTGACGTTAAAGCGAGCCAAGTGAGATCTCAGATGCTGGATACTGCCCCGTCCGATACGCAAGTTGCCTACGCCCAGATTCGTTCACGCATTCTGGATGGAAGGCTCGCGCCCGATCAACCCGTGTCGCCGCGAAGCATGGCGGATGAACTCATGCTCGGGCATACGCCTGTGCGTTCTGCCATACAACGCCTGGTGGTCGAAGGATTAGTAAAGGTGGTGCCGAGAAAAGGCACCTACGTCGCCGCGCCGGACACGAACGATCTGCGCGAAATCTTCGAGGTGCGTCTGGCTCTCGAAAGCACGGCGGCCTATCTCGCTGCGATCAACGGCGCGACCGAGGGCATGGTCCAGGCAATCGACGAACTGCGGCAAATCGTCGAAACCGAATCGATCGACCTGATGCACGAGCAGCGCACCGGTTGGGTATTTCATCACGAGATGTTCGCGGCTTCGCGCAACGACCGACTGTTCACAACCTACGCCGGTCTGCGCGCGCAAACCGGCCTCGCGCTCAACGAGTTGCCGCGCAGCGATGCGGCCACCGTGCGGCGCGGAACCATCGAACACCTGAACATTTACGAGGCCATCGCCGCGAAAGAGCCGGAAGAAGCTCGACGTCATATGTGGAATCACATCGTTGACGGAACCGACGCGCGCATCCAGATCATCCGAGGCCAACATGAATCGTCGAATCAATAAAATCCCGGTGCCGGTGCAAATGTTGGTTGCACTCGTGCTCGGCGTGCTGACCGGACTGCTTGCTCCCGGCGTAGGCAGCAAGCTGACGTTTCTCGTCACCATTTTCGGACACGCGATCAAGATGGTGATCATGCCGCTGATCCTGTTGTCCGTGACCGTCGGCGTGTTCAAGATGGGTGTCGAACGCGGGCGCCTCGGCAAGACCGCGGCCCTGAGCATCGCGTTCTTCGTGGCGATGACGGTGGTCTCCAGTGTCCTCGGTCTTGGCCTGAACATGCTGTTCCGCCCGGGCCTTGGCGCGAGTCTCGCCCATACCGCCGCCATGCCGGCGAATCTGGCCAGCGGTCTCGACTGGATGCAATTCATCATCGACCTCATACCGGCCAATATCGTCGGTGCGTTGGTCGCGGGAAATTCGCTGCCGGTGCTGGTGTTTGGCGTCATCCTCGGATCCGCGCTTTCCGTGATCGAGGAGCAGGCCAGGCCGCTCATCGCGGTATTCGAATCGCTGCTCGCCGCGTTGTTCAAAATGACGCAATGGATCATCGCCTTTTCGCCGCTCGCGATTCTCGCCGGCATGGCGACCTTGCTGGCGTCGAAGGGAATCGCCGGCGTTCTGCCGCTGATCAAGCTGCTCGGCATCGCCTATCTCGGCATGGCCGTTCTCACCGTGCTGCTGAGCGTGATTGTCCGCTTGTGCGGCCAGTCGCCTGTCGCACTCATCCGGCACGTGAGCGAGCCGCTGATTCTCGCCTTCAGCACGCGCTCGTCGGAGATCACGTTTCCGGTTCACCTCAAGAAATTGACCGACATCGGCGTGCCGAGCTCCGTCGCCTCGACCATCCTGCCGCTGGCTTACATCTTCAACCGCGACGGCGCCGTGCTTTATACCGCGCTGGCCGTGGGCTACATGGCGGACGCCTATCACCTGGCCTGGAGCTTGCCGGTGATGTTCACCATCGTCGTGCTGGCGATCATCACCATCGATGGCGCGGCAAGCGTTCCGTCGGGCGCGATCGTGGCCATTACGGTCATCCTGTCGGCAATCGGCCTGCCCGTCGAAGCCGTGGTGCTGATTCTCGGCCTCGACGCATTTTTCGACATGGGCCGCACCGCTCTGAATGTGTACGGCAGCACGGTGGCGACCGTCGTCGCAATGCGAATCTCCGGTCTGGACCAGCCGCAACTGGGTCGGGACGGCTACGTCGGCGCCAGGGACGACATCCCGGCAGTGGGCAAGTTTTCAACCGCGACACGTTTGGACCATCGCGCCTGACACCCCTCGCCGCCAGCGAGGCATCAAGCGGCGGACCGCTTTTTACGCGAGAATCCCATGGCTTCTTTTTTTCTACGGCTATCCGACGCAAGCTCGCCGCGCGGCGCACACGCTGCGTTGCAAGGTGACCTTGATGCCAGAGCGCCTCGTATTTCCGCATTGCGAGGTATCAATCCCCCGCTCGAGCACGGGCACTTTCTTTGCCGCGACGACCGCGCGTTGCCGCTGTACGGCAAAATGAAGGATGCGCCCAACGGACTTTATCTGGGGCTGCTGCACGGCCGCAACCAGCTCGACACGCCGCTCGACGGCCTCGGCTATCCCGGCCCCGCGATTGGTCCGTTATGTCACGTGCGGACCGCGTATGCGGCGCATCTTTATCTGCGCTTCGCGGATCCCGCCACTTCGCGCCTGTTCTTCCCGGCGCCGTCCGCCATGGAAGCCGAAGACGCCCTGATCGGTCTGCAGGACGAAGTCGTGATCGATATCGTGAACAGCACCATTCCCTTCGACGGCCGTTTCTTCGGCGACTGGATGGTCTTCTATCACGGCGAGTCGAGCGCGGAGCAATAGGGAGAGCCCCTCAAGGCTCCCTCCATAACGATAGCGACAGAAACAGCGGCAGGCTTACTTCGGCGCGACTGAACAGAGTCGCCGCGCCCCTTCGATCAGCGTCGCGTCGTCCTTCGAAAAACTCAGGCGGATCAGACCGGAATCCGTGCCGTCCGTGTAAAACGCCGAGAGCGGAATCGTCGCCACGCGTGCATCGCGAATCAGGCGCAATACGAAGTCGCTGTCGCTTTCGTCCGAGAAGCCACGAAAGCGCGCGAGCATGAAAAAAGACCCCTCGCTGTGCAACAGTTCGAAACGCGACTCGCGTAATTCACGTGCCAACAGATCGCGCTTGCGCTGATAGAACGCCGCCAGCCCGAGATAGCTGTCCGGCCTGGCGAGCGCTTCGACGAACGCGTATTGCATGGGCGTGTCGGCGGAAAACACCATGAATTGATGGACCTTGCGAATCTCGTCCATCAGCTCGGCGGGTGCAAGGCAATAACCGACCCGCCAACCCGTCACGTGATGCGTCTTGCCGAACGACGACACGATCACGCTGCGCGCCGCCAGCTCGGCATGGCACGCCATGCTCTGATGCTGCGCGCCGTCGAACACGACGTGTTCGTAGACCTCGTCGGCCAGCACCACGATATCGGTGTGGCGGGTGACGGCTTTGAGGCGCTCGATGTCGGCCTCGCCGAACACGGTTGCCGTCGGGTTATGCGGCGTGTTGACGATGATCATGCGCGTCTTCGGCGTGATCGCGGCGGCGACCTCGTCCCAGTTCACCCTAAAATCGGCCAGCGACAGTTTGATCGGAACCGGCGTTGCTCCTTGCAGGCGCACGATGGGCGCGTAGCTGTCGAAGGACGGTTCGAAGTAGATCACCTCGTCACCCGGATGCACGAGCGCGCTGATCGTCGCATACAGCCCCTCGCTCGCGCTGGCGATCACGGTGATCTCGGCGGCCGGGTCGTATCGCACGCCATACAGCGTCTCGACCTTGTCGGCGAGCGCTTCGCGCAGCGCGCCGATACCGGCCATCGGCGCGTACTGGTTATGTCCGGCGCGCATGGCCGCGGCGACGTCGTCCACCAGCTTCGGGTCCGGCGCGAAATTCGGAGCGCCTTGCGACAGATTCAACGCATCGTGCTGCGCGGCCAGCTGGCCGATGACGGTAAAGATTGTGGTCCCCACATCGGGCAATTTCGAGCGGGCGTGCAAGGCGCTCTGCATAACGGCTTCTCCATCTGACGGCGAGGCTTACACGCGCGCCATTCCACGCGCTCCGGCCAGTCTGACGATTAGGCCCGAGCCCTGATGCGTCCACAATCGATACTTTGTCATGCGCGGCATGCGTTTACGTCATGGCAAGCGGCTGGCCCGACGGGACTCGGGAAGGCAGGGAAGACGAGGGGCAATGAAGCGCGATGGCCAGGTAGCCAGGTAGCCTGGTGGCCTGGTGGCCAGGCGCGAACCGGACCATGCGGGAAATGCGGCGGGATGGGATAAATCGGGACGGCTGCGCCCATGCGAACGCAGCCGCTGCTACTGCTTACACCGGGCTTACTCGTCCATCATCCGGACTTTGACCTTCTTGCCCTTCACCTTGCCGGCGCTGAGCTTGCGCAACGCATCGCGTGCGATGCTGCGTTCGACCGCGACGTAAGTCGAAAACTCCGTCACGTTGATCTTGCCGATCTGCGCGCCGGCGAAACCCGCTTCGCCGGTCAGCGCGCCGAGCACGTCGCCTGGGCGAATCTTTTCTTTGCGGCCACCGAGAATCTGCAGCGTTTCCATCGGCGGCAGCAGGCGTTCGTTGCTGGTGGAGGTCAGTTCCGACAACGGGTGCCATTCCACCTCGCGCCCTTGTGCCTGTTCGAGACTGCCGACGCGGCCCATCTCGTTCATGCTCGCCAGACTCAGCGCCCAGCCTTCCTGGTCGGCGCGGCCCGTGCGGCCGATGCGGTGCACGTGCACTTCCGGGTCCGGCGTCACATCGACGTTGATCACCGCTTCCAGTTGCGCGATATCCAGACCACGCGCGGCGACGTCCGTGGCCACCAGCACCGAACAGCTTCGGTTGGCAAACTGGATCAGCACCTGATCGCGCTCACGCTGATCGAGCTCGCCGTGTAGCGCGAGCGCGTGAAAACCTTGCGCACGCAACACGTCGAGCAGATCGCGGCATTGCTGCTTGGTATTGCAGAACGCCAGCGTGCTTACCGGACGATAGTGGTTCAGCAGCAGCCCGACGGCATGCAGCCGGCCGTCTTCCGTCACTTCGTAAAAACGCTGCCGGATCTTGCTGTTGTCGTGCCGCTCTTCGAGCTTGATTTCCTTCGGACTACGCAGGAACTGCTGGCTCAGCTTGCCGATGCCGTCCGGATAGGTCGCCGAGAACAGCAGCGTCTGCCGCTCTTTAGGACATTGACGCACGACGGTGGCGATATCTTCGAAGAAGCCCATGTCGAGCATGCGGTCGGCTTCATCGAGCACCAGCGTATTCAACGCGCCAAGCGCCAGGGTGCCGCGCTCGAGGTGATCCATGATGCGGCCCGGCGTGCCGACGACAATATGCGCGCCTTGTTCCAGACTCGTCGTCTGCGGACGCATCGGCGTGCCGCCGCACAGCGTCAGCACCTTGATGTTCTGCTCGGCGCGCGCGAGGCGGCGGATTTCCTGGGTGACCTGGTCGGCGAGTTCGCGCGTCGGGCACAGCACCATGGCCTGCACGTCGAAATTGCGGGCGTCGAGGCGTGACAGCAGCGCCAGCGAAAACGCCGCGGTCTTGCCGCTACCGGTTTTCGCCTGGGCAATCAGATCGTGGCCGGCCAGCGCGAGCGGCAAGCTCGCAGCCTGAATCGGCGTCATGTCGACATAGCCGAGCTGCGTCAGGTTGGCGAGCACGGCTGGCGGCAACGGCAACTGGCTGAACGGCGCGCCGGCTTGGGTGGGACTATTCATTAGGATGGCTCGCTATCGGCTGAAGGCTACGGACTATTCGGCCATCGGGCCGGGAGACGGACGGCCTTCGATCTGCTCGTACACCACCGAGCCGTCGTCCGCGTCGAAACGTTCGACGTAATTGCGCGCGCCGCACATCGGGCAGCGGAACAGGAGCCCCTGGCCCTCGTTCTTGATCACGACGTCCGATTGCTCCCACCGCGCTTCGCAGGACTGATTTCTACACTTGAACACGTTGCTTCTCCAACTTCGATTCATTTTGTTGATTCACCCCGCAGCACGCTTAGCACGCGCGCGAGGCGATATTTTCGACGGGCAGCGCCCGTTCAACCCAGGTGGGTGTGACGCGAACGCGGCGCGCTCACTTCCATGTCGGTGAGGCCATGGACGATGCCGCAATCTTCGACCGCCTGCTCGGTCTGACACTGCTCGCGCAGCGTCGTCAATTGCGCCTTGAGTTGCTTGAGCTCCTCGATGCGCGTGTCGACGTGCGCAATGTGCTCGTCGATCAATGTGTTGATCGCGCCGCAGCCGTCGGCCGGGGCGTCGGTCAGACGCAACAGGGCACGGATTTCGTCGTGAGTCATGTCGAGCGCCCGGCAATTGCGGATGAAACGCAGGCGTTCGACGTGCCGCGCCGTGTAGCTGCGGTAATTGGCTTCGGTGCGGTCCGCTTCGGGCAACAGGCCCTCTTTTTCGTAGAAGCGGATGGTCTCGGTGGTGCAGTGGGCAATCTTCGCGAGTTCGCCGATTTTCATGGAGCCTCCGGATTGCGTCCTTGACCTTGTAGTGGCTTCAAGGTGTTTACTAGACCACAAATCCAGCCAGGAAGCCACCATGCCTCACGCCAGCACCGCCGAAACGCATCCTCACGAACATGGAGAATCGTGCGCTCATGCCCAGCCGGCGGGGCTTCTGGAAGACAGGCATCAAGATTCCCACGACCATGAGTGCGGTCACGACCACCATCACGGCCACAGCCACGACCACGCCGACGCCTGCTGCAGCACTGCTCCCGTCGACCTGGCCACGCTCGCCGGACCGGAAACCCTGGGCGCTCACGTGCGCACCTCGATCCGCATCATGCAGATGGACTGCCCGACCGAAGAGGCGCTGATCCGCAAGAAGCTCGGCCGGATGCCTTACGTGGTGGGGCTCGACTTCAACCTGATGCAGCGTGTGCTCACCGTCGTGCATACGCCGGAGGCGCTGGGTTCGATCCTGGCGAGCCTGCGCTCGCTCGACTTCGAACCCGAGCTGGCCGACGCCGATGCCGCCACGCCGCTTGCCAGCACGCCCGCCACGCCGTCCAGGCCCTGGTGGCCGCTCGCCATGGCTGGCGTGGCGGCCGTCGGCTCCGAGGCCGCCAGTTGGCTCGGCGCGCCGGCGTGGCTTGCTGCGGCACTCGCGATCGTCGCGGTCGTCTCTTGCGGCCTCAGCACGTACCGGAAAGGCTGGCTCGCGATCCGCAACGGCAACCTCAACATCAACGCGCTGATGAGCATTGCGGTCACCGGCGCGCTAATCCTGCGCCAATGGTCAGAAGCGGCCATGGTGATGGTGCTGTTCACGATCGCCGAACTGATCGAGGCCAGATCGCTCGACCGCGCCCGCAACGCCATCAAAGGCCTGATGCAACTGACGCCCGAGACCGCCACGGTGCAGCAGCCGGATGGCGATTGGCGCGAGGCCGACATCCAGTCGGTGAGCGCCGGCCAGACCGTGCGCGTGAAGCCAGGCGAACGGATCGGCCTGGACGGTGAGATCGTCGCGGGCCGCTCGAGCGTGAATCAGGCGCCGATCACCGGCGAGAGCCTGCCGGTCGACAAGACTGCGGGCGACGCGGTCTTCGCCGGCACGATCAACCTGGCCGGCTCGTTCGACTATCGCGTCACGGCTGCCGCCGGCAACACGACGCTGGCGCGCATCATCCACGCCGTCGAAGAAGCTCAGGGCTCCAAAGCACCGACGCAGCGCTTCGTCGACCGGTTCGCGCGCGTCTACACGCCGATCGTATTCGCCATCGCGCTGGCCGTCGCGGTGATTCCGCCGCTGCTATTCGGCGGCATTTGGCACGACTGGATCTACAAGGCGCTGGTGATGCTGGTGATCGCCTGCCCGTGCGCGCTGGTGATTTCCACGCCGGTGACGATCGTCAGCGGGCTGGCGGCGGCGGCCCGTCACGGCATCCTGATCAAGGGCGGCGCCTACCTCGAACAGGGACGCAAGCTGACGTGGCTCGCGCTCGACAAGACCGGCACCCTCACGCACGGCAAGCCGGTTCAGACGGACTTCGAACTGCGCGCGGATCTCGAAGCCAGCCATTGCCGCAGGCTTGCCGCAAGCCTCGCGAGCCGCTCGGATCATCCTGTGTCGCGGGCGATTGCGAGTGCCGCTACGGCGGACGGCATCCCCGTATCACCGGTCGAAGCGTTCGAAGCCATCTTGGGACGCGGCGTGAGCGGCGCCATCGACGGCGTGCCGTATCGGCTCGGCAATCACCGTCTGGTGCACGAACTCGGGCACTGTTCGCCTGCCCTCGAAGCGCGGCTCGAGACGCTCGAACGCGAGGGCAAAACCGTCGTCATGCTGATGGACGACGAACGTGTGCTGAGCCTCTTCGCCGTCGCCGACACGGTGAAGGACAGCAGCCACGCAGCCATCGCCGATCTGCGGACGCTGGGCGTCCAGACGGCCATGCTGAGCGGCGACAACCCGCATACCGCCGCGGCGATTGCGCGCCAGGTCGGCATCGACCGCGCGCATGGCGATCAGTTGCCGGAGGACAAGCTCAAGGCGGTGGAAGCACTCGCGGCCCAGGGCGCGACGGTGGGAATGGTAGGCGACGGCATCAACGACGCACCCGCGCTCGCTCGCGCCGACATCGGCTTTGCGATGGGCGCCATGGGCACCGACACCGCCATCGAAACCGCCGACGTCGCGCTCATGGACGACGACCTGCGCAAAATCCCCCTGTTCATCCGGCTCTCGCGAGCGACGCATTCCGTGCTGGTGCAAAACATCGCGCTGGCGCTCGGCGTGAAAGCGGTGTTCCTGACGCTCACCTTGATGGGCTACGGCACGATGTGGATGGCGGTGTTCGCCGATGCCGGGGCGAGCCTGCTGGTGGTGGGGAATGGGTTGAGGTTGTTGCGCAGGTGAGCTGAGAACCGCTCGTCAGATCTCCAATTCGTCGTTGCTCAAATTCTGAACACTCTGCGCGTGGTGTTCAGAAAAAGCGCGCGTCCGCCTGATCACATTGAACAGTCCGCGCCGCCCTGCCTCCCCATTAAGGCCGCCCCACTTACCCGCCTCCCTCCCCTTCGCACTGGCACGCTTCTGGCATCTGCGACGGGCGGCAAGCGGGAAATCCGCGCCGGGTATTCACCATACGAACATGTGAGGAGCAGACAGATGAATCACGCTGAAATGCAGTTTCTGACCACTGAATTCCCGTACAAAAAGCAATACGGCAATTTTATCGGCGGCGAGTGGGTCAAGCCGGTTGGCGGCGAGTATTTCGACAACATCTCGCCCATCACCGGTGAACCGTTCACGTCGATTCCGCGTTCGCGCGAAGCCGATATCGAACTCGCGCTCGACGCCGCGCATCGCGCCAAAACGGCGTGGGGCAAAACCTCCACCACCGATCGCGCCAACATCCTCAACCGCATCGCGGACCGGATGGAAGCGAATCTGCAGAAGCTGGCGGTTGCCGAGACCATCGACAACGGCAAGCCGCTGCGCGAAACCATGGCGGCCGACATCCCGCTCGCCATCGATCACATCCGCTACTTCGCGGGCTGCATCCGCGCCCAGGAAGGCTCGATCTCCGAGATCGACGCCGACACCGTCGCCTATCACTTTCACGAGCCGCTAGGGGTGGTGGGACAGATCATCCCGTGGAACTTCCCGATCCTGATGGCGATCTGGAAGCTGGCGCCGGCCCTCGCCGCCGGCAACTGCGTCGTCCTGAAACCGGCGGAGCAAACCCCGGCGTCGATCCTCGTGCTGCTGGAACTGATCCATGATCTGCTGCCGGCCGGCGTGGTCAACGTCGTGAACGGCTTTGGTCTGGAAGCGGGCAAGCCGCTCGCGTCGAACAAGCGCATCGCCAAGATCGCCTTCACCGGTGAAACGACCACCGGCCGTCTGATCATGCAGTACGCGAGCCAGAACATCATTCCGGTGACGCTCGAACTCGGCGGCAAGAGCCCGAACATTTTCTTCGCCGATGTGATGGATCACGACGACAGCTACTTCGACAAGGCGCTCGAAGGCTTCGCGATGTTCGCGCTGAATCAGGGCGAAGTGTGTACCTGCCCGTCGCGCGTGCTGGTCGAAGAGAAGATCTACGACCGTTTCATGGAACGCGCGATCAAACGCGTCTCCGCTATCACGCAAGGCCATCCGCTCGACAGCAAGACGATGATCGGCGCCCAGGCTTCCCAGGAACAACTCGAGAAAATCCTCTCGTATATCGACCTCGGCAAGCAGGAAGGCGCCGAATGTCTGATCGGCGGCGAGCGCAACACGCTCGACGGTGAGCTGAGCAAGGGCTACTACATCAAGCCGACCGTATTTCGCGGCCACAACAAGATGCGCATCTTCCAGGAAGAAATCTTCGGACCGGTGGTGTCGGTCACGACCTTCAAGAATGAAGAGGATGCTCTGGAAATCGCCAACGATACCCTCTACGGTCTCGGCGCCGGCGTGTGGACGCGCGACGGTACGCTGGCATACCGCATGGGACGTGGCATTCAGGCCGGCCGCGTGTGGACCAACTGCTATCACGCGTATCCGGCGCATGCGGCGTTCGGCGGCTACAAGCAATCGGGCATTGGCCGTGAGAACCACAAGATGATGCTCGATCACTACCAGCAAACCAAGAACCTCCTCGTCAGCTACAGCCAGAAGCCGCTCGGCTTCTTCTGATCCAGACGTTCCTTTGAGCGAGCCGCGTCGTGCGGCTCGCTGCCTTTTCTGAGCGAGGAATCGTTATGGCTGACAAGGAAGTGGAACGCGTGATCGTGACGCCCGCCGCAGCGGACCTGATCGGCAAGTTGCGCGCCGAACATGGGCCGCTGCTGTTTCATCAATCGGGAGGATGCTGCGATGGCAGCGCGCCGATGTGTTTTCCGGCGGGCGAGTTTATGGTCGGTTCGTCCGATGTGAAGCTGGGCACGATTGCCGAGGTGCCGTTTTATATGAGCGAATCGCAATTCGAGTATTGGCAGAACACGCAACTGATCATCGACGTCGTGCCGGGCAATGGCGGAATGTTTTCACTGGAACGGCCAACTGGGCTCAGGTTTTTGACGCGCTCGCGGCTCTTCGAAGCTGAGGAGAACGCATGGCTGGGCGCGCATCCGGTTGAACGGGCAGATGCGTGAAGGGATCGCGCCTGTGACGTCGTGAAGGTGGACGCGCAGGCGCGAGTATGTTTCGATGTACTTACGTTTTACTTTGTCGCCGATGTAGCGATGATCGCGGGTGTCTGCGTTGCGGCTTCCAGCAAGGCGTCGCTATCGTCTTTCAGTCCCACGCCAGTAAGCCCCAGACGGCGTGCGCGCGTCAGCAGATAGTGCAGTTTGTGCGCCGCGCCGGCGTAGCTCAAACCCTCGGGCCGCACATTCGAAATGCAATTGCGCTGCGCGTCGCTGCAGCCCACTTTGGGCGCATAGGTCAGATAGATGCCGAGGCTATCCGGCGAACTCAAGCCCGGACGTTCGCCAATCAACATCACGACGAGTTGCGTGCGCAACAGCTCGCCGATTTCATCGCCGAGCGCCACTCGCGCTTGCCGTGCGACCACCACGGGTCCGATATTCCAATCGGTGAGTTTTGCGCACACGGCCTGCAGGAGCGGGATGGATTGCTTCGAGGCCGCGAAAGCCGATAAGCCGTCGGCGATGACGAATACCACTTCCGGCGCTTCCGTAGCGGCCTGAGCCCGCAGCGTCTCAACGAGTGCCGCGCGGCTTTCGTCCGCGAGACGCCTTCCCAGATCGGGACGCCGCAAATAATGCTGGCGATCCGGCGCGGCGCTATGCACATCGAGCGTGGTGAAGCCGTTGGCGCGCAACTGCTCGTGCAGCGGCTCGACCTCAAGTGGATGATGCACTGCGTCCCGCGCCTGGGCATGCGAGAGGTTGAACGCGAGCAGCGGCTCGGTCGGCAAGCTGTTGCCGGCACGGCCAAGCGCAATGCGCGCGTTAGTGAATTGCCGCAACGCGCTCCACGGATTCTTTTCGAGGAAATCCTGGCTCATGCCATGCCCATCCATTCGCGCGCGCCTTCCAGCAAGGGCTGCCGTGTCGCACCGCTGAGCAGGATGCCACGTGTATCGGTGATCTGCATCGACTCCAGCCACGCCTCGAATTCGGGCGCTCGACGCAAGCCCAACACGTCGCGCACATACAGCGCGTCGTGGAAGGAGGTGCTTTGATAGTTCAGCATCACGTCGTCCGCCCCAGGCACGCCCATGATGAAGTTGATGCCCGCGACGCCGAGCAGCGTCAGCAGGTTGTCCATGTCGTCCTGATCCGCCTCGGCGTGATTCGTGTAGCAGATGTCGCAGCCCATCGGCACGCCGAGCAGTTTGCCGCAGAAGTGATCTTCGAGACCAGCACGCGTGATCTGCTTGCCGTCGTACAGATATTCGGGGCCGATGAAGCCGACCACCGTGTTGACGAGGAACGGATTGAACTTGCGCGCCACCGCGTAGGCGCGCACCTCGCAGGTCTGCTGGTCGACGCCGTGATGCGCGTTTGCCGAGAGCGCGCTGCCCTGGCCGGTTTCGAAATACATGACATTGTTGCCGACCGTGCCGCGATCAAGCGACAGCGCCGCTTCGTAGGCTTCCTGCAGCAGCGCCAACGAAATGCCGAAGCCGGCGTTCGCCTGTTGCGTGCCGGCAATCGACTGGAACACGAGATCCACCGGCGCGTCCTTCTCGATGGCGGCAATCGTGTTGGTCACGTGGGTGAGCACGCACGATTGCGTCGGCACCTGGTAGCGCTGGCGGAAGTCGTCGGTCATCCGCAGCAGCGTGGTGATCGCGGCGAGGCTGTCGGTGGCAGGATTGATGCCGATCATCGCGTCGCCGCAGCCGTACATCAGGCCGTCGAGCATCGAAGCGGCGATGCCTTTGACGTCGTCGGTAGGATGATTGGGTTGCAGGCGCACCGACATGTGTCCGGGCAAGCCCACCGTATTGCGAAAACGTGTGATTACCGGACGCTTGCGCGCCGCCGCGATCAGGTCCTGGTTGCGCATCAGTTTCGACACGGCGGCCACCATCTCCGGCGTCAGCCCCGCGGCGATGCGGGTGAGCGCCGCGCTGTCCGTCGCGCTGCTGAGCAGCCAGTTGCGGAAGTCGCCAACTGTCAGATGAGCGATGTCGGCAAAGGCCTCGGACGAGTGATCGTCGATTGTGAGGCGCGTGACCTCGTCGCTTTCGTATGGGATCAGTGCCTCGCTGAGGAAGGCGCGCAGCGGCACCTGCGCGAGCGCCATTTTGGCGGCGACGCGCTCTTCCTCGCTGGCGGCCGCGATGCCCGCGAGCTGGTCGCCTGAGCGCAGCGGGCTCGCTTTCGCCAGCAGCGTTTTCAGGTCGGCAAAGCGGTAAGTGCGGCTGCCGATGATCTCGGTGTAGCTCATCTCTACGGCTCCGTGGCGGGTGGACGGCGTCAGCGTGCTGGGATAGCTGTCACGATAGCCCCAAAGCGCCGGACCTGCTCGTGATTCGATGTCGTGCGGTGGTGGCTTTATGGCGGTGACGGTGGCCGATGCGGGTGCTCGCATATGCACGCTTCGCGGTCTCGATTCCGCTTGTTGCGAGCGATCTCCATGTCTGTGGATGGTAATGATCCAATAATCGGAGCGGTTATCGAATCTTTGCGGAAGGGCGGCGCGGCAATCTATTCTGGACTTTGCAGCGATGGTGCGAGTTTTGTTGCGCCGCAATGTGGATGGAAGGCTTTTTGTCCGGATGCCTTAATGCGCTATCAGGAGACAGTGAAATGACGACGCGTGAAGTGGAAATTCGGGAAGTGCCCGCAACGCAGGTTTTGACGATCGATCACAAGGGTTCGTACATGCAGATCGGCAAAGCATTCGATGCGCTGATGAAGTGGCTTGCCGCAAGAGACCTGTTGTCGCCAGACATACGGATGGTGGGCATTTTTTACGACGACCCGGGCGTTGTCGCAGAGGCGGAGTTGAGGTCGAAGGCGGGGGTCATCCTGCCGCGATTGGTGGAGGCGGAGGTCGAGGTGGCCGCGCCGGTTGCGATCACGGCTGTGCGTGGTGGGACTTACGCGGTGCCGCGGCATAAAGGTCCGTATGAGGATATCGCCGCGGCTTATCAGTGGCTGTATGGCGAATGGCTTGCGCAATCAGGGCGTGAAGCGGCCGATGCTCCCGCTTTCGAGGAATATCTGAACACGCCGCAAGATACGGCGCCGTCTGAACTGGTGACGGAGATTTATTTGCCGCTGGTCTGAGGGGCGCTTTGGCGCATGGTTGCTGTGTTTTTGTGCGGATGAGTGTGAGGCCGCGCTGGGTTCGCTTTTTTGTCTTTTACTGTAGACATATGTATACGTAGTAATAGTTAACAAGGGCGGCTTGCTGCTGTGGATAAGTCGGATATTCTTTGATGGATCAAAGGGCTATGGATTTCACAACCCTTGGTGCTGTTTTTGGAGAGCGGGTTTGAGCCCGGGACAACTTTTGATGTGGCTGATTAGCGTCGCAGTTTATCAAGGTTCGGCACACAGGAAGTTAGGGGGCTTATCCCGGAGTTGTGCAGAGGTGGGGGTGGATAAGTTGGTGTTGTTGGGACGACCGTTTAGAGGGCCCTGCGGAATACGGCTAATCTCCAACGCTTGCGACAGTGCTACCAATCAGCGTGCAACCGCATTCAGTATGGTGTCCGTGTAACGCGACGCGCTATCCGTCGATTGTGAAAGTCGGACGCGTCTAAATGATTTCGTTTACGCCGTGTAGACGCCCATCTGGATACCTCTGCGGGCAATCAACCAAATCGTGCAAGCGGGTGATCTGCTTGCCACCAATCGTGTGAATTTCCGAGCCGCTAATGACTTTCCCGTTGTGCGAGGTCGGCTCACCCATCACGATAATTTGCAACGCCATGCGGACCTCCCATTTGTACCTATTCCCAAGCGGTGACGCATCCTTCGCGTCAAGTCACGTCTTCAGGATCGAACTTTTACAAAGTAGGCTCTGCGCCTCGTTCACGAGAGTTGTTGGAACCCAGGCGCCGGGCGGTGTGCACGTAGCCGTTGTGCGGCAGGTAGGATTTGTCGGTCTGCTGGATCCACAGCGTCACGGGCTGGGCGATCAGCGTCTTGAGCTCGACATTGCCGCGGTGGCCGCCGCACGTAGAGTCCAGTTCTCACACTGTCGACGGCCAAGATCCGCTTAGAACGCTGATGTCTGCTCTCCCGGCGCCGGCGGCTTTCCGGAGGCTCCCCAGATGCTTTGACCTTTTCGCAAAATCTTCAAAAGCATGCCCGGTGCACAGTCCGCCATACACATTGCACGCCCCTGGGTTACGCGTCCTTCCCCATCGATCGGATAATCAGAGTAAATCAGCGGTTTAACTGGCAGCGCCCCGTATACTTCAACAGACTCACTCGGCATGCGCTCACCGCGGTCGATAGTGTTGCCGGTTGTAATATCAATCCACGGCTGGCTAGTGGTGTCGATACTTTCTGAAAAGTAGCTGTACTTTGGCTTTCCGGGCTGAGCACACAACGTCACGTACTTATACAGACGCGGCGTCTTCTCGGTGGCGAGATAGCATCTATCCAAAAAGGAATAAAACCGATACCCCGTTCTACTCCCCGTCGCGACATCAACCTCGTAGTTATCCGAATCGACGGCGATGTAGTTCATTACCTCGTTTCCCGGCTTAAACGGTAGCCAGGATGGTGCAGCATCATCGTCGGCATCGCCATGGTCATTGCTGATGCTGAATCTCGCCCGAAAAGGGGCCGTCCTAGTCCACAGAGGCATCTCGTCAAGCGAGATAAGATCTTTCTTGCGGATCTCAGCTTTCGACTCTGGATCGACATAGATAACATCGTCATCTTTCGACACCCTGTATTTCTGGCAAAGCTCAGGAGGTGGGAACTTGTAGTCACCCATCACCACTGCTTTTCCGGAGGAAATCAATGAGTCTCCGATGTTGTAGCCAGCAAGCTTATCTCCGATCTGATGCTTGAGGAACAGATCGCATTGCGGATTCAAAGCCTGGTCATAATAGAGCTTCTGACTGTTATGGATTTCTACCTTGTCCGCGGCCATGCATCGCCACGAAAAAGCCAGAACTACGATGGCAACGGCCAAAAATGAGCCTGCTTTACGAAGCATATTCCGCATATTTTGAGCGTGAAGATTCACGGGAATTATCTTTTGACAGTGATATGCATGTGCACGTATCAGCGACCACGGTATTTTTAACCATCTCCCTGTGCTGTATTTCGCTATCTTTAGCTCTTTGCCGATGCTTTTTCGGTAGCTTTGTAGCCATGTCGCGCGATCGGGATACCGCCATCTGCCATCGATTCGTCGCTGTCGACAATTACATTGAGCCTAACATCTTCGTGCTTCGGACATGAAATTTCATCGCCCTTTGCCAGTGACGAATATACCATTGGAGCTCATGGTGGCCGGCGTACTGATCACCTTGCCGCCGTGGTCAGTGTCATCGTCGAGGCGAATCAAATTAATCATCGAACTAAGCTCTATACGCGAAGATCACTTTAGCGAAGTCGCTTGCATCCACTTGTCGATAATCGAGCCATTCTGTTCAACGTATTTAATGCGAACCCAATTCAATACTGATTTATCTAGTATTTTTACCCGATCCCCCTTCACCAGATACATGCGCGTCTGAGCTGTCATATCTGGCCGATCATAGAGACGTGCCTTGTCCACAGAGATTGTCGAGCTTGGTGATTCCGTATCGCCCTTACCGGCGAGTCCAAGTTTGCCGTCAATATATGTTGCATCGGTTAAATCGCCTTCCTTTTTAAGCTGGCGAGAGATAGCCTCGTAAGCCTCCCAATTTTCAGCAGCCGGAGGTTCGCACGCCATCAAATTCGTCGGGCCTAGATTTGAAGTCAAAGCACTCTTGATCGAATAACGGAATGGCTTGGTGCTCGCAGCAAGGTATTCTCGCCACAGCGCATTCACGCTCTGAAACTGATAGCTCAACATGTCTTTTGTCGAGTCGCCGTCATAACCCGGCACAATCCATGCATCACTTTTTTTATCCCAACTTCCGCCACACAATTCGCCAGATTGAGCACTGACGATGCATCCCGTATGTGTTTCCAATACCGGGCAGTACTGCTTTGATTCTGCATGTGGCTCACCGTTTTGACCAGGATCGACTGATCCGGAGCGCAGGATATCGAGGACAGCGTATTTTCCAGTTGGAGAAACCTGAGGTGGATAGGAGTCTTGAAACACAACACCTCCTTTAGATGTAAACGTTTCCATCGGAAGGAGATCAAATTGCTCACCGGTCGGGCTCAGGTAGACGGCCCTTTTCCACCCACTTCCAGCATTGGCCTGCTCTTTCTTCGAGAGCGGAGCCGAAAAAACGAGTGCCGATTGTTCCGAAAAATCTACGCGATTTTGGACTGCCACAACATTCCCAGCCGCGACTGCCAGGGACAGTAGGGCACACAGATATACCATCGAGTTGCCTGTCTTCAAAACATACCTCGTTAAGTCAATTTCGCTTTTAAGGCGGAATATCGAGCTGGCGCAGCAGAGACTCCCTGTATTACTGCCATGTCACGAGATGGCCCGTATATTTCCAGTATTTCGCGTTCGTAAGTACCTTGGTTATCGCCCCAATCGCCTGGGTTTCGAGACACAGCCGGGTGCCTGGCAAAGAATCGATCAAGCGCCGCACCTATATCCCGGCCCACATTTGCAGGACGATTAACGCTCTGATCCAGAGCGGTAGCCCGACCTAGATCCGAATTAAAATAGCTGCTCACTGGATACGAGTAATTAACCGGAACACACTATCAATCTTGCCTTCGTTGGCGGACATCGCAATTAATATTGTCACTCAATCGAACGAGGTCGATCATTTTCTCTCCTGCAATTATCGACTGGCGGCTTGCTGCACGGTCTACTCGACCACAGTCTTGACTCGCCATTTACTGCGGAGACACGGGAAACGGATTCCCAAGATCGCCCGTTTTCACCCAACCTTTCGTCGTCTTCCCGGTAGAAGGATTGGTGAACCATACGTAGGAGAAGTCGCGATCTGTTTCGGTTACCGCAACAACATTGCCACCGACAAGAAAGCCGCTTCGGGGTACGAACGACCTTTGGTCCCGGTTATTAAAGAATGTTTTTTTTTCTACTACGCGGATCCCTAATGCGGGTGAGCTTTGCGCCACCGTGTAGCGCACAGCATCTTGCTCGTCTGGTCCAAACTTGAATACACCCGTAGCGTTGTCGCATCCGGCCTGATTCTCGGCAGTCTGTATAACCCATTTTCCGTTCTTAACAAAAATCTTCCCGGAAATGTCGAAATTTTTGTCACGGTGATCGTAATCGTAATTTTTTCCCGGCAGAACAAATGTGGAGATATCGATCACGGCATCGGTACTTTTTTGAGGGAAAGCATCAATTCCGCCCTTTTGAGAGAAGAAAAAGGCGCACGAAGTGCGATCATCCTCTACTCCGTAGTAGCCAAATATTTTTCCACTCGCGTGTATAGCAATTAAATTCGGGTCATTGAAAACAAGCAAATCCCCCGCGAAGCTAATGATCGAAAAAAAAGAAACAAAAATCGCGAGCGCCCACCCTAAATATTTACTTGTATTCGTCATAATGTGATTTCATATTGTTTGCGTAGTCCGGATTCTGAGTTCTCCAGTTCCCGCCATTGTATGCAGTAGCAAAATCTACCCAGTTTTTTTCCTTCAATGCCTTTATCGCTACCGGTTTCGCGTTCTTCATGAACTGTTCGAACATCTGCACGTGGCCATCTATGCTTTTAAGATAACTGTTAACCATCTCGACTACAGAGGTACAGCCACAATCTTTGAAGGATTCACCCATGACCTGAAAGGCTCCCCACGAACACGACATAAGGGCAGCGTCCTGGTCAAGGCGAGCAGCCTTTACGAGCCGCTCATATTGATGGAGCTCCGCAGGTCCATAGCCACCATATATAGGATTGCACACGTCAGAAAATTTGGAGTATGGATTTTTCTCGTGCTTCCAATTCGCCTGCTTCGCTTTCGGCAAAGACAGACGGTAGAAATAGTGCCGTTCTAGCAGGATTCGCGGCAAACCATTCTTGTCGTATCCCCGTCCGCCAGTCTCCGTCATCGTCACCGCCTTGACCGCGGCCGCTTCACATCCGAATGATTTGGCGAGGTAAGAAAAGTGATCGTCAGTAAGCATCAAGGCCGCAGGATAGTTTAGCCGTGAAGGCAGAAGACTCACTGTAACGGTCCGCGGCTTACCGGTGTTGATAGCTTTGTAGTGATGTTCAATGACGATATCTGTTACGGACTTTCCTGTGGAAGCGTCCGTATGCATGCTCGTCTTTTTGACCGGGAAGTCCTTTTTAATCTTGCCCTGTTCAGTGATCTTCTCCGCGTCGCCAATGTATGGGCCGAATTCGTTTAGCAGGCGATCTATCGTCATGGTTTCGCCTTCCTTAACCACAGGCATGTGGATATCCAGTTCCATCTCGTCTTTCGGAGACAACTGAGTAACCGCATCGAAGTGATATTCGGGGCTAGTAATAGCGTAGGCGTTCATGTCCTTTGACGGCATCACGGAGCCCTTAAGCCCAAACTCGCCGCTCTTCTTCTTGACGAATATCTCAATCGGCTGATTACGAGCGACATTCGAGATGGTCACCGCATAACCGTCCTTGTCGGTCGTGACATCCAGGCTATTTGAGGCGATCACGGTCTGACCACTGCCGCCGGACCCGGGAGTACTGGTTGGCGTAGATGGCGCGGAAGCGGCCGCCGGCGCAGAGGAATCCTGGCCGCCGCTCTGCCAGCGCGGAGCAGGCGGTGCACCTGCGCCCGTTTTTAGGCGAACTACCAATCCTTGAATCGGATGCTTCAAGCTGTCTTGAAACACAAAACTTGCCTCGACTAATGGGCTGGGAGGAATGTGCGGACCCTTGCGCCGCCTGTGGTTGTTGGAGTTCATCAAACGCCTGCTCCGGTAGGTTGCGTATTCGGCATGTGGTCCTGTTGGTCGAACTCTGCCTCTTGGACTTCCAAGTCCTCCTGGTCGTAAGCATCTTCGTGGATGTCCCAATCACCTGCGCCGATCTCGCATTTCACTTTCTCGGAACTCGGGGTTTTGACTGTCGCCGTCGCACCATTGCTCAACATGCCCTGCTGCTGCAGCATCCCATTTGCGGAGAAGATGCGATACGGTTGGCCATTCAACGCGGAAGAGAACCGCTCGTAATCGAGGAGCGGGGTGATGTCAAAAATCTGCGTATATTCATGCGTGGGATTCTGCGCAATATTGCTAAGCGGAAGCGAAGGCATAGGCATGTGCATGGAGACAGCACCGGGCTTGTCCCACGAAGCGCATTTTTCAAGAATTTGTCCAAGCGTACCGTTTTCGATTTGGTTTGCATTGATCTTGATGTACGAGCCGCCCGCGCCAATCCACACTTCCTTCGCCGCCGACAGCACCAGCCTGCCGTTCGCACTGGTGATGGTCAGGTCCTTGAGCGCCGCGAGCGTCACCTCGTCGCTCTGCGCCTGAACTTCCACCTTGCCCTTGGCCGCAAACAGCTTCATCCCCGCGTTCTGCACGAACAGACTGATTTTTTCCGACACGCTCGCGATCAGGGACTTGCCCGTCGCCACATGCACGCTCTGGCCGCTGACGATATTGATGTGCTGGTCGGCGGCAATCTGCGTCGACTGCTGGGTGGACAGGGCGATGCCGGACGGGCTCGCCGCCAGCAGGATCGGTTTCGCGAAACCATTCGCGTTGCCCGTGCCGCCCCCGGCCGTGTTGCCGCCCGATGCGCTGGCGCCAGGTACGCTGTGCTGGGTCGCATCCGTGAACGCCTTCAGCGCGTCCTGACCGGGCTGCAGCGTCTCCGCATTGGCCGCGACACTCGCCTGCGACAGGTTCTCGATCACCGCTTCCGAATTGATCAGCTGCTCGCTTGCTGGACCCGCGCTCAGCGGCTGGGTCGCCGTCGCCGGATGGCTCGACACGAAGAGTCCCTGCCCCGCCCGGATCGCCCCATACGACTCCGACTTCAGATCAAACCCCGTCCCCAGATACGCCCCCCGCGTGTTATCCGTGTGCTGCACCAGATACCCCAGATGCAACTGCGAGTTCGCCGTGCTGCTCAGGAGCTGCACCCGGTTCTGCCCGCTCGAGTCGTCCATCACCATCTGGTTGTACCCGCTGCCGCCGTATTCCTTCGACCGGTATCCCGACAGCAGCCCGTTCGAATGCCACTGCGGCTTCGCCGATCCGTTATACAGCCGCGACATCACCACCGGCCGGTCGCAGTCACCGCCGATGTGATCAATCAGCACCTCCTCCCCCACCCGCGGCATGTGCACGCCGCCGTATCCGCTGCCCGTATCCGACTGCGCCACCCGCACCCAGCACGAGGCCTTCTCGTCACCGCCGCTGAGGCGGTCCCACACGAACTGCACCTTGATGCGGTTCAGCTCGTCCGTGTAGACCTCCTCGCCCTGCGGACCCACCACGATCGCCGACTCCAGATGGGTCTCCGGCTTCTGATGCTCGAACGGGCTGCGATACGGCACGCCCGTGCGCTGTGCCTCGATCTCCACCCGGTAGAAGCCTTCCGAACCGTCCGCGTGACTCACCCTGAATGCGGGATCGCCCGCGTGGCTCGCGCGCACCTCGTCTACCGTGGCCTGTAGGCTGTGCGGATAGTCCGCCCCCGGGTTGCCCGCCGGCACGTTGTTCGCAATCACCCACGACGCCCCGATC
>NZ_CAAJGM010000121.1 GCF_900996235.1 Paraburkholderia sp. BCC1885 | reverse complement strand
GGCGCTGGCGCGGCAGGGCGTGGACGTCGCCCTGTTCGAGCGGCGCTGGTGCGGCGCCCAGGCCAGCGGCGTGAACTACGGCGGCGTGCGCACCCACGGCCGGCCCGAGGTGCAACTGCCGCTGGCGATGCGCGCGCGGCGGATCTGGAACCGGCTGCCCCAGCTGATCGGCTGCGACGGCGAGTTCGTCGTGTCGGGGCACCTGCGGCTCGCGCGGCGCGACAGCGACATGGAGGTGCTCGACGCCTGGGCGGCGATGGCGCGCGGCCACGGCGCCAGCTCGACGCTGATCTGGGGCGAGGCGTTCCGCCGTCGTTATCCCTGGCTCGGCGCGGCGGCGATCGGCGGCGCGCTGTGCGAGAGCGACGGCCATGCCAATCCGCGGCTGGTCTCGCCGGCCTTCGCGGCGGCCGCCCGGCGCGAGGGCGCGCAGGTGTTCGAGCAGACCGAGCTGGGCGAGATCGACTACGACGGCC
>NZ_CAAJGM010000120.1 GCF_900996235.1 Paraburkholderia sp. BCC1885 | reverse complement strand
ATCTAAATTTTTTTGATCGATTGCGCGGGGAATTACACACTGCGGAATTGTTAAAATGTGTGGCGAATTTGAAATGAAATTGAAAGGCGTGGATATTTTGCAATACAGGATCTTCATGGCAACCGCTATCGCCGGGATCAAAAAAAACGCCCCGGAAAATCCGGGGCGTGGCGGCCGGGCTGGAGCGCCGGCCGGTGCAGGCAGGGGCGGGCCTCAGTGGCTCGGCACCGGGTCGTCGTCGAGCGTCTGCAGGAAGGCGATGATGTCCTTGATGTCGTCCTGCGTCATGGCCGGCTGGTCGCCGAACTTGCGGTCGAACGGCGCGTCGGTCACGTCGACGTTGGCCAGGTACCTGGCCGGGATGTCGTCGTATTGGTGGATCTTGCCGTCGGCGCCGCGCGGGTAGAACTTGCCCGGGTTGGTATTGCGCTCGTTGTAGAAATCCATCACGTGCTGCAGGTCGTGATAGATGCCGTT
>NZ_CAAJGM010000119.1 GCF_900996235.1 Paraburkholderia sp. BCC1885 | reverse complement strand
CGCATCAGCCGGCTATGAGCGTCGGGGACCATTTGGCGACTACACGAACGACCCACTGAGCGTGTTCATGCAGAAACACATCGCAGCCTGAGACTTGGCTTCGTGCGGTCGCACGATAACGGCCATCATGAGTCGTCCAGCAGAAACATCGGGTAGACAATCCGATGTCTAGTGGTGCACTCGAAAGCGGCCGGTCGGTCTCTCAAGTTTCAAGCTCAGTTATCGTAGAACGGTATGATCGCTCCATAACGAAGTCGAGAACCGCGCCGGATGAGAACCGCGACTCCCGTGCTTGGTGTTTCCGCCATCCACCACGCGTGGGAATTTGTTCTGAACACGTGCGATACTGTGCTGAGCTTGCCCCCGAAAAACGAATCCCTTGCTGAGCAGGTAAACTCAAGCAAGGAGAAGAACGATGACAAGCAAGGCAAAGCGGGCACAGTACACGCTCGAGTTCAAGCTGGAAGCGGTACGACT
>NZ_CAAJGM010000118.1 GCF_900996235.1 Paraburkholderia sp. BCC1885 | reverse complement strand
GTGTTCATGCAAGAATCATAACGGCATTATGATTCTTGCATGTCATGGGGTAACTACCGGGATGCGGGACGGAGTGCGCGAGTTGCAGCGAAGCCACGGTACCGGTGCCGCAGTGTTATGTCCTCCGCTCGCTTTGTTCTACCTCCCTCGGCGTCACCCCCAGCATGCGCTTCATCCAGTGCGCCATATGGCTCGCATGCGCGAAGCCGCAATCGAGCGCGACCTGGCTGACCGGAAGCTTGCCTTGTAGAAGCAGCCGCTTCGCGCGTTCGACGCGCTTCTCCACCACGAATCGATGCACGGGCGTCCCGAACGTCCGCCGGAACAAGAGCTTGAAATGCGGCACGCTGAGCCCGGCAACCTCGGCCAGCTCGGCGAGCGTCAGGCTCCGGTCGAGATGCGCGTCGATATAGTCGACCACGCGCATCGCCGCGCTTCGGTTCAAGGCTGGCTTGATCGATAGCGAAGCTGAGTCCT
>NZ_CAAJGM010000117.1 GCF_900996235.1 Paraburkholderia sp. BCC1885 | reverse complement strand
TGGCGAACACCAGGTAGATGTAGAACGAACTGTCCCGCACCTGGTAGCCGCGCAGGTGAGTCTTCCCGACGTTGTTGCGCTCGTCCCAGAACAGGCCACCACCGAACACGTTCGCGACGGCGTCGCGCTCGGTCAGCTCGGTCAACACCAGCGTACGACTGCCGACCGAATCGTAGTCGACGGATTGGTTGACCCGTTGGTCATAGACGCTGTAGAGCCAGGGCACGCACGCCAGTGCGACGGCCAGGACGGCGAGCCGGGTCCGCAGCCGCCCGCGCCCGGCGAGCATGTGCAGTCCACAGAGCGCCGCGCAGACCGCCATCGATGCCACGGAGAAACTGAGCAAGGCGGTGGCGAAGCCGACGATGGGCGCGAGCGTGATGCGTCGCTGCGACAGCAGGAGCAGCACCGCGCCCGGCACGACCGTCATCGCATAAAACGACGGTTCGGAATACAGGACCAGCGCGCGGATGGAAAT
>NZ_CAAJGM010000116.1 GCF_900996235.1 Paraburkholderia sp. BCC1885 | reverse complement strand
GCGTCGAGCAGCGCCTCCACGCGTGCCCGCTCGACCTGCGCATCGTCGTGCGAGAGCGCGATCAGCGCCGCCAGCGCCGCGCTGTCCTCGATCGCCGAGCGATGCGCCGCCGACAAGGCGGCATCGGCCAGCAAGGCCGCGCGCGCCGGCCGCGACGAAGTCCAGCCCGGCCGGGGCGAGGAAGCCCTGGCGGAACTCCTCGAGCCGGTCGCCGGCATAAAACCCGGGCAGCGCGCGCGTGGCGTTCGAGGCGCCGAGGATCTGCCCGAGCGTCGGATACCACCAGAAATTCACCGACACCGACACGCCGGGCGCGCGCACGTGATGCCACCAGAACACCGGCATGAACAGCAGCTCGCCGGCGTGGATCGTGAAGCGCATCGCCTCGGCGCGCGCGTAGTCCGGGTAGGCCGCCAGGTCGGGCCGGTCCGGTTCGACATTGGACAGGTGCGCGGTGGCCGCGTCGTGGTGATACGGGTACA
>NZ_CAAJGM010000115.1 GCF_900996235.1 Paraburkholderia sp. BCC1885 | reverse complement strand
CAGCTTGCCGGGTTGAAGCTTCCGTAGCTCCGAATCCTGGGGATGAAGCATCCAGCCATCGCGATTCTGCAACTGGGACGTGACCGTAAACTGGTCATCCTTCTGGGGTAGCCGCTTGCCGTTCTTCTCAACAACGCGACCGATGGAAATTCGCCCGATGACGGGCGGTGTGATGGCGAGACCTTTCAACATGGGGTTTCTCCTGTAGATAAACAGCGGGGCATGAAGCAAAGGAAGGGAACAGCTGGAGCGGCAGGGAATCAGGTATTGACGAGAAACCTGCGTGAGCCAGGCTTCGTGATCGCATACTTCGTGGCGAATTGCGGATGGTCAGCAAGCAGGCGCTTGAGATCGACGCCATTGCTGTCCTTGCTACGTTTGAATGACACCGATCCGGTCTCGAATTCCGCCCGGTCGGCCTCGCCCATTGCCTGCACGATGGTCTGCCTGAGTTGTGACTCGACCTGTTCACGAGTCTCGATGTCGGCACGC
>NZ_CAAJGM010000114.1 GCF_900996235.1 Paraburkholderia sp. BCC1885 | reverse complement strand
TAGCATAGCGAACACCGCGATCAAGCTCGCGATCGCGGCGGACAGGAAGCTCAGGGCAATGAACTGTCGCGCCGTCATCAGAAAGATCAGGTGCGTGAGCCGCAATTGAAGCTCGATCCGGGCGACATAGGCGGCGGAGAGGTGTTCGCCGATCCCGTGCTCGACGAGGTTGACCAACGGCCACACCAACCGCAGCCAGCGCGGCAGGGGATCGGAATAGGCGCGATCCTCCTTCGGTACCGCCCGCCGCAACTGCACGACCGAGCGCAGCAGCAGGCTCAGCACCAACACGGTGCCGAAGCCGACCAGCGTGGAGACCATGAAAATCATCGATACCCTCCCGAATTCCCTTGCCCGCGACTCAGACGTCGATATTGGTGATCTTCGAAATCGCCTTGTAGCCCAGGAATTCCATCACCGCGATCACGGCCAGCGTCAGCCAGCCGATCCGCTCATGGAACAGCGGCGCCATCGCTTCGGGCTCCATGACATT
>NZ_CAAJGM010000113.1 GCF_900996235.1 Paraburkholderia sp. BCC1885 | reverse complement strand
GTCGTAAAGCAAGCCTCAGGCCGTCTCGGCCGGGCTGCCCTGCCTGCGCGCCGCGCGATGCGCGCCGCCTTCGAGCCAGGGCGCGATCTCCATGTCCTCGTAGCGCACGAAGCGGCTCTTCTTCAGCAGCCGGTAGCCGAGCCAAACCAGCAGGAACAGCGGGATGCCGACATAGGTGGCCAGCACGCCGACCCAGTCGATCCGGTTCGACAGGAAGGCCTGGTAATCCTGACCGAGCGCGATCACCAGGCACAGCACGAAGGCGAAGATCGGTCCATAAGGGAACAGCCGCGAGCGATACGGCAGTTGCGAGAGGGCGAAGCCCTGCTTCTCGAAACCCTTGCGGAAGCGGTAGTGGCTGACCGCGATGCCGAGCCAGGCGATGAAGCCCGTCATCCCCGAGGTGTTGAGCAGCCAGAGATAGACGGTCTTGTCGCCGTACAGCGAGGACAGGAAGCACAGCGCGCCGACCGCGGTGGTCGCGTACAGCGCA
>NZ_CAAJGM010000112.1 GCF_900996235.1 Paraburkholderia sp. BCC1885 | reverse complement strand
ATTTGCTTAACACTTCTGTTAAGTGGATCTTGTCCTCGCTTAACAACCGAAAGGGCTTGCCGGGAAAGGGCGCGAGCCGTTTCTGTTAAGCGATAGAGTTTCGCTATGAGCCATTCTGTTAAGCAAATTTCAAAACTTCACAGCTGCAGAGAACTCGGGGGTTATCGTCCGCGCAGTGCACGAAGGGCCACAGAGGGACCCTGACGATTTGTAAGGCGTCAAACCGGGGGGCCGGATGGTCGAACAGCCCTTCTGAGGCCCTCGATCTCGCCATTGCGTACGGACAACTCAGGCTATTTGTGCGGGCCATATTCCACGGGGGTTTGCTCAAGGTCGTTCGCCACTTCTTCGCCACCATGTTTCGATTCGCATTGCAGGCCGGCGAGTCGAGCAATTGACGCTTGAGCATGGACCGCTGACGACAGATTCGCTTCGAGGTAGCGCATCGTTGTCATGGGGTCTTTGTGACGCATGACGCGCTGGATCGTCTGGATG
>NZ_CAAJGM010000111.1 GCF_900996235.1 Paraburkholderia sp. BCC1885 | reverse complement strand
AGTCATGCCTGATGACCATAGCGTGTCGGTACCACCCCTTCCCATCCCGAACAGGACCGTGAAACGACTCCACGCCGATGATAGTGCGGATTACCCGTGTGAAAGTAGGTAATCGTCAGGCTCCCTCGCAGAAAACAGAAACCCCACCCCAACAAGGTGGGGTTTCTGCGTTTACGCGGCATAAAAAACGACCGCAACTCTACTGCCCTCAGATCCGCATAGAAGATCTACCAGCAACACACTCCCTCCGCATTCATAGCGCCGGCTACATCCTCAAGCCCGCTTCCCCTACAAACCACTGTATAAACGCACAGTAATTTTCTCTTTTTTAAAAGAGATCTTCGACGCTATTCAGCACGTTCGTCTGACAGTAATCCGCGTAAAGTGCCAATTCGTATCAAACCATTTGCGTGTAGGATACTGTATATACATACAGTATCCTACACGCTCAATGTCAATCTCCGCTACCAGCGCCGAAGAGATCCATCCGTCGCTCTGGCGAGCTTCTCAGCTCGCCAAAGGGCGCGGACACATCGTGGATACGGGCTACCCCGTGCTGTCGGCGGAACTGCCGGGGGGCGGCTGGCCGGTCGGTGTGCTGGTGGATCTGCTGGTCCAGCAGCCCGGTGTCGGTGAAATGCGGCTTTTGCGGCCCGCGCTCGGCACGTTAGCCGACCGCCCGGTCGCGCTGGTCCAGCCACCGCACATCCCGGACGGGCTAGGGCTGGGATATATCGGACTGTCGCTCGATCGACTGCTGCACATCAAGACACCGAATGCCGCCGACGCCTTCTGGTCGGCCGAGCAGATTCTGCGTGCCGGCAGTTGTGGGGCGCTGATCTTGTGGGCAGATCACGCGAAGTCATCGTCGTTGCGGCGTTTGCATCTGGCCGCGCAGATGTCGGAGACGCTGTTCATCATGGTCAGGCCTCTCACAACGGCTCAGGATTCATCGCCGGCCTTGCTGCGGCTGGCTTTGAGGCCTGCTGCAGAAGGCCTCCTGGTCGATATCGTGAAACGACGAGGTCCAACACGCGCGGAACCTCTGTCGATTTCTCTCCAACCCACTCCAGTTTTGTTTTCCCGTCATGCGCGTCTTTCTCGCCGTCCACTTACCGAAGTTGTCCCTCGAAGTCTTCCGGCCGAGGTGGATGTCTGAGCCGGCTCATGGCAGTGCCGTGCTCGAGAAAGACAAGGTCGTCATCGCGGACCGCGCGGCACGTGAGGCGGGTGTGCTGCCCGGCATGAAGCGCGGCGGTGTGCTGACGCTGTCTCCACAGACCGCGCTGTACGAGCGCGATGCCGCACGCGAAGCCGCTGCGCAACGCGAAGTCGGTATGTCGTTGATGAAGTTTTCCCCTGACGTCGCGCTGCTCGATGAGGCCACGATAATCGTCGAAGTCGGCGCGAGTCTGCGGCTCTTCGGCGGTTTGCTGTCGCTTTGCCGGCAGGCGAAGGCGCTACTCGCCACAGTCGGCTTGACCGCCAGCGTGAGTGCAGCGCCGACCGGGCAGGGTGCGTGGCTGCTGGCGAAGCACGCAAGGGGGCCAAACGCGCGGCGCGTATTCCAGCTGGCTTCGCTCGAGCGCGTCCTGCTGCCTTTGCCCATGCTCGCAGTACCCGAGGTCCGTCCATTCGCCGACTGGTTCGCGGGTCTCGGTTGCGAGACGATCGCCGACGTGCGGCGCCTGCCGCGCGCGGGCCTGCAGCGTCGCTGCGGTGAACATCTGCTGGATTCGCTGGATCGCGCTTTCGGCTCAGCGCCTGAGTTGTTCGACTGGCTGGAGTTGCCGCCCACGTTTTCCGCGCGCCTCGAACTACCCGATCGTCTCGAACATGCCGACGGCGCAGTATTCGCCGCCCATCGGCTAATCGTGCAGTTGTGCGGTTGGCTATGTGCGAAGCAACTGGCGGTCTCCGCGATCACACTATGCTTCGAACATGAACGCGGCAGGCAGGCAATCCCGCCCACGCTGATCGAAATCGCGCTGGGCGAACCCGCATGGCGCGAAGAGCATCTGCTGCGTCTCGTGAAGGAGCGGCTGCATCGCGTGGAACTTGCGGCGCCTGCCATTGTGTTGCGGCTTGACGCATCGAAAGTGGAAGCGGCCGCACCTGATACAGATAGCCTGTTTCCCGAACCCGGCGGCTCGCCGGAAGAGCACGCGCGTCTGATCGAATTGCTGATCGCGCGCCTCGGTGATGAGAACGTGCTGCGTCCCGCACCGACCGCGGATTATCGGCCGGAGGTTGCGAACCGCTGGGTGCCGGTCAGCCAGGGAGCGCCGAAGATCGCATTACCCGATAGCCTGCCGCGTCCGACATGGATGCTGGCCACGCCCCTGCGTCTTTTGATGCGTCAGCACCGGCCGTTTTATGGCTCGTCGCTGCGGCTGATGTCGCCGGCTGAGCGTATCGAAGCCGGCTGGTTCGACGGCCAGCTCGTGACGCGCGACTATTTCGTCGCGCAAGCCGAGGACCGCAGTTGCTACTGGATTTATCTCGAACGCATCAGCAGCCGCGATGCCGAAGAAGCGCCGCGCTGGTTTCTTCATGGCCTGTTCGGATGACGCGCAATGGACTCGACCTTCACGACATTGCCGGCATATGCCGAGCTATTCTGCTTCTCCAACTTCACGTTCCTGCACGGCGCGTCGCATGCGGAGGAACTCGTCGAGCGCGCCAAGCAACTCGGTTATTCGGGAATTGCCGTCACGGATGAGTGCTCGCTCGCGGGCGTGGTTCGCGCACATGTCGCGGCTCAGAAAGTGGGGCTGCCGCTTGTTATCGGCTCCTATTTTCAGTTGCGCAATGCCGATGGCTCGCCCGCGTTTGGACTGATTCTGCTTGCACAGAACCGCGAGGGTTACGGCAATCTGTCGGAATTGATCACGCTTGCGCGACTCCGCGCGCCGAAGGGCGAATACCGGCTGACGCCGCAAGACCTGTCACGGCCGGATCGCGAAAATGCCCATCTGCGCGGCATGCCTGATTGCCTGGCGATCCTGGTGCCCGCATTTCCCGCCAGGGAAGAGGCACTCGAAGCGCAAATCGAATGGCTCGACGAGACCTTCCCGGACCGCGCATGGGTGGGTCTCGTGCTACATCAGCGTGCGATGGACGATATCCATCGCGGCGCGGTCGAATATGTCGCCGATCGTCAGAATGTGCCGGTCGTCGCACTCGGCAAGGTCGTCATGCATGTGCGTTCGCGCAAGCCTTTGCAGGACACGATGACGGCGATTCGCGTCGGCAGGCCGGTTCATGAATGCGGTTATGAACTCGCGCCGAATGCTGAGCAGCATCTGCGATCGCGGGTGCGTATCGCGAATCTGTATCCCGAGCAGACGGTGCGTGAAACGATCAACATACTGGGCCGCTGCGCATTCCTGCTGAGCGATTTAAGTTACGAATACCCTGATGAACTCGTGCCCAAAGGTTGCACGCCTACGGAGTACCTTCGCCAGGAAACGTATACCGGCGCACAGTGGCGCTTTCCTTCCGGCATTCCGGCCAACATCCGGCAACAGATTGAGGACGAACTGGCGCTCATCGCGGACCTGAAGTACGAGCCATATTTTCTGACGGTCTATGACATCGTTCGTTACGCACGCAGCCAGCACATTCTGTGTCAAGGGCGAGGGTCGGCGGCAAATTCTGTCGTATGTTTTTGCCTGGGCATTACCGAGGTAGATCCGAAACGCAGCAACATGCTATTTGGGCGTTTCATTTCCAAAGAGCGTGGCGAGCCACCGGATATTGACGTCGACTTCGAGCATCAGCGTCGCGAAGAGGTGATCCAATACATCTATAAAAAGTATGGGCATGATCGCGCGGCGATTGCCGCGGCTGTGTCCACCTACCGGCCGCGTGGAGCATTGCGTGAGACGGGCAAGGCGCTGGGCATCGATCCGCAGATCGTCGACGCGGTCGCGAAATCCCACCACTGGTTCGACAACAGCCAGGACCTGCTGAAGCATTTCGAAGAGACAGGCCTCGATCCGGGGAAGCCGTTGATTCAGAGCTGGGCGAAACTCGCGGCGCAATTGCTCAACTTTCCGCGGCATCTATCGCAGCATTCCGGCGGCTTCGTGATCAGTCGCGGCAAGCTCACACGTCTCGTGCCGGTCGAGAATGCAGCGATGGTGGATCGCTTGGTGATCCAATGGGACAAAGACGATCTTGAATCGCTTGGATTGCTAAAGATCGATGTCCTGGCGCTCGGCATGCTGTCGGCGATCCGGCGCACGCTTGATCTCGTATCGGAGCGACGCGGGGAGCGCATCAGGATGCAAGACATACCGGAGGGTGATGAAAAGACATACGACATGATTTGTCGCGCTGACACCATCGGGGTGTTCCAGATCGAATCGCGAGCGCAGATGAGCATGCTGCCGCGTTTGCGGCCGCGCAAATACTACGACCTCGTCATCGAGGTGGCCATCGTGCGACCAGGACCGATTCAGGGCGGCGCGGTGCATCCGTATCTGAACAGGCGACAGAAGTCGGAACTCGTCACGTATCCTAGTAAAGAACTGGAGGTTGCCCTGGGCCGCACGCTTGGCGTGCCGATCTTCCAGGAGCAGGTCATGCAGGTCGCAATGATCGCGGCCGATTTCACGGCAGGCGAAGCCGATGAACTGCGCCGTGCAATGGCAGCATGGAAGCGCAAAGGTGGTCTGGAGAAGTACTACGACCGCATCATCAACGGGATGCTGAAAAATAACTACGAGCGCAGCTTTGCCGAAGCAATCTTCGAACAGATCAAGGGCTTCGGCGAATATGGCTTTCCGGAAAGCCACGCGGCAGGTTTCGCCTTGCTTGTCTACACGAGTAGCTGGTTGAAGTGCCACGAGCCGGAGGCATTTCTCGCCGGTCTGCTCAACAGCCAGCCACTGGGCTTCTACTCGCCCTCGCAGCTCGTGCAGGATGCGCAGCGGCATGGCGTCAAGGTGTTGCCGGTCGATGTGACCGTCAGCGGCTGGGATTCGACGCTCGAATCGATCGAAGGCGCAGCGCGTCCGGCCGTGCGTCTTGGCCTGTCGCTGCTGCGCGGCATGAAGGACGGCGCGGCGGAACGCATCGAGAATGCACGTGCCGTGCGTCCGTTCAGGAACGTGCACGATCTTGCCCATCGCGCCCAACTCGACCGGCACGATCTGCAGGTGCTGGCCGACGCGAATGCGCTGGTAGTGCTCGCGGGCAATCGCAGAGAAGCGCTGTGGCATTCGGTGACCGCTGTGCCCGATAAGGATATGTTAGCCGGCGCCGCTGTACCGGACGAAACGCCCGAACTCGGCGCCCCCTCCGAGGCGAATGAAATCGTCGCGGATTACCGGGCCGTAGGGCTGACGCTCGGCCGCCATCCGCTCGAACTGCTGCGGCCGCAACTATTGGCCAATCGGCTGATGCCGGCGGCGACACTTTATAGTTATCCTAACGGACGGCTGGCACGTGCTTGCGGGATCGTCACGGTCCGGCAGCGGCCGGGCACGGCGAAAGGTGTGATCTTCGTGACCATCGAGGACGAGACCGGCAACGTCAATGTGATCGTGTGGCCGGCTTTGCTGGAGAGGCAGCGCAAAGAGGTGTTAAGCGCGTCGCTGCTCGCGGTGTACGGCGTGTGGCAATGCGAAGGGGAAGTGCGGCACCTCGTTGCGCAATATCTGGTTGATATGTCGCATCTGCTGAATGGATTGCAGTCCACCAGCAGGGATTTCTGCTGACGGACTGGACTATGCCGGGCCGACGCCGCCGCCCTCGCGACCACCGTCTTGCCACGGAAACTTCGCCAGCACCTGGCGGATCGCCGTATCGAACGGTGTACGGCGGCCGATCCCAAGCGCCTCCAGACGGCCCGAATCCAGATGGCAGTTGTGCGGGCGCGGCGTTGCATCCGTGGGCGTGTACTGCGGCGTGAGCCGGGGCTCGAGTTGCAGCGCCTCGGCGAGGCGCAGCGCAATTTGGTACTTCGTCATCGGCTCGGCGCCGGACCATTGCGCGATGCCGCGAATCGCTTCGCCACGCGCATGCCGCTCGAGCATCTGACGGATGACGAACGCGACGTCGGGCGTGAAAGTCGGGTAGCGGATTGCCCACGCATCCATGCTGGCCGCCGCTGCATCGGGCGACGGCTTCTTCGCCGACGCCGCAATGGCCGGCACGAGGCTCGTCACCGCCGATTCCGTCCAATCGACGATAGGCCCATACAGCAGCGGCAAACGCAGCACGCAGCCGAGTTCGGTCGCTGCAGTGAGCGCTCGCTCACCTTCGAGCTTGCTATGGCCATAAGCATTGAGCGGCGACGGCGCCGCCTCGTCGTGGTAGGGCGGTTGCGTGCCGTCGAAGACGTAGTCGGTGGAGATCGACAGCACCCAGGCGCCGAGTGACCGCGCTGCCGTCGCGATGGTGCGCACTGCATCGACATTCAACGCCCGCGCGAACGCCGGATTGTGTTCGCAGACATCCGGACGGCGTTCGGCCGCTGCAATCACAATCGCGTCGGGCTTTTCACGCCCGATAAACTGCCTGACCGCCTGCTCATCGCGGATGTCGAGCGCGACTGTGCGCGGGGCGGCCCGCCGGAACGCCGTGGCCACGACCTGCCAGCCGGCCTGCTGCGCCAACTCGTCGACGAGGGCACGGCCGAGCAGGCCCGACGCGCCGATCACTGCAACCTTGAACATGCGCGTCGCCGCCTTAGTGAGTGTCGACGACGGTGTAGCCGGCCTCGTCAATGGCCGCCTTGAGGGTATCGGCCGATTGTGCCGAGTCGACCGCCACGCGGCCGGTTGCGAGATCCACCTTGACCTGCGCCGCGGCGTCCTGTTCGCGGATCGCGTTGGTGACCGCCGCCACGCAATGCTGGCAGCTCATGCCTTCTACCTGAAATTCGATCGTCATCTGCTTTGCCTCGAGAAAATGTGAATGTTGCGATGGTTGAATTATGCCTGCCGGCGCGCATCTGAGTGACTGACCTTCCCATCATGGGAAGGTGTACGATCGCCAGACACGGCAAGCGGCTTGCATGGTCGACAGGGGAAACAGCTATGAACATCGGTGAAGCGGCCCGCGCATCGGGCGTTACGGCGAAAATGATTCGCTACTACGAAAGCGTTGGCCTGTTGGCGGCGAAAGCTCGCACGACGGCGGGCTATCGCGTCTACGGCCCGCAGGAAGTGCATTCGCTGCGCTTTATCCGCCAGGCTCGGCGGCTGGGCTTCCTGGTCGAGGACATTCGCCGTCTGCTGGCGTTGTGGCAGGACCGTTCGCGCGCCAGCGCGGAGGTGAAAGCCATCGCGCTCGTACACGTCGCGGATCTCGACCGCCGCATCGCGGAACTGACGGAAATGCGCGATACGCTGTCCCACCTCGCAGACCACTGTCACGGCGACGCCCGGCCCGACTGCCCGATCATCGAAGGTCTCGCCGATCCCGATATGGCTATCAATCACAGTTGCCACGCTCATTGACGGCAAAAGGTGCAACCCGGAATGACCCGATGGGATCGGCGCAATGAGTCCTCATTTTGCACTTAAATGGTGCGAAAAAATGGCCGAGTTGCCGTAAAACCCGCTTGAATAACGATTTAATCTATAAAAATCAGTCGCTTGTGGTTGTGTTTTCAATGCACCATTCCAAAACGGAATGCACGTCATTCGGGCATTTCACTAGCCAGGTTGCACCGGAAGTCTATAATCGGGGTTAACCCTTTATAAGGGAAATCCCTGATGCCAATTCACCAGGGGTTCATTCTGATCCTTGGAGAACATCATGTTTGCATATGTCGTTGAAAAGCTAAGCACCTGGTTTGAAACCGCCGAACGTAGCCGTCGTGAGGCTTACCTTGCCTCGTCGTCGGATATCGTCCAACTCGAACAACGTATTCGCTCGCTCGAAACCGACGGCTATTCGCTGTAAGTCGAGTCAGAAGTACATTGCACGAGCGGCAGCAGCGCAAGCGCGGTCGCAGCGGTAGAGCGTAAGGCCCCGTATAGACGGGGCTTTGTCACATCTGGCGGGCGCTTTCCCAAAGATTCACCCGCGCGACTTCGTCCTGCCACGCCGTTGCCTTTCAATATCGACTAGCTTGAACGTTCCCACCGCGGTAAGGTAAAGCGTTTTTTGCGCAATCCGGCATTCTCACAACTCACCCGGTCCGCTCATGGCTCCAGTCAGATTGATCCGCGCCTTGCAAGGCGCCTTAGTTGCCCCCTTAGTTGCCCCGCTGTTCACCATGGTTTCCTTGCTGACGCTCGCCGCACCAGGGGCGTTTGCCGCCCCGTTGGTACTCGATACGCAATCGGGCATTAGCGACGGCCATAGCGGCACGGTGCTGCAGACAGCGCCGCTTTCGCACGAGCGCATCGTTCAGGCGAAGCAAATGGCGACGCCGACGGAATTGACGCCGAATTCGTCTGTACCGATTGTGGTTGCCCCGTATGTGCAGTTACCTGCCGGGAGCGGGAGCGGGAATGGAGGCGGGGGCGGAAGCGGTACGTCGGGCTCGCACACGAAGCCGCAGCCGCGTCTCGCGCCGTCGACGCAGTAGGCGGCGCTGAGGCGGCTGTAACGAACGACAGCCGGCTCGGGGCGGATGCGGTATGGCAGTTCACCTGCCCGAGATGCACCGCATCAATCGCCGCGGTATTCCACCTTGAATTGCGCGGCCTTATCTTGCCCAAGTGCCTGCACCAGCCACGGCAAGGTGTCTTTGAGCGTTTTCGCCAGCGTGTAAGGCGGGTTCAGAATGAACATGCCGCTTCCGAACAGGCCAAAACCGTCCGTCGGCGGATTGCTCACAGTAAGCGACACATGCAGCCAGTTGCGCTCCTGCAGACGTTTCAACTGATCCGGAAAGCGCTGCGATTCAAGACGCGTCACTTGCGGATACCAGACCGCATAGGTGCCGGTCGCAAAGCGCTTGAGGCTTTCCTCGACGCAATTGAGCGTGCGCGAGTAGTCGCGCTTGTCCTCGAATGACGGATCGATCAGCACCAGTGCGCGGCGCGGCGGCGGCGGCAGCAGGGCTTTGACACCGTCGAAACCGTCGCCCGCGTAGAGCATGGCGCGCCGGCCGGCATCGCGGAAATTGTGCTGCAGCACGTCGATTTCGGTGCTGTGCAGTTCGAACAGACGCATGCGATCCTGCTCGCGCATCAGCCGCCATGCGAGATACGGCGAGCCGGGATAAAAGCGCAGATTGCCGTCCGGATTGAGGGCCGCCACTTCGTCCACATAATCGGACAACATCGGCGGCAGGTCCTTGCGGCCCCATAGTTTCGCGATGCCGGTTTCGAACTCGCCCGTCTTGGTGGCGTAGCCTTCCTTCAACGAATAGACGCCGGCGCCCGCGTGCGTGTCGATATACCAGTACGCCTTGTCTTTCTGGGCGAGGTAGCGCAACAACTGCACGACGACGGCGTGTTTCAGGACGTCGGCATGATTGCCTGCGTGGAAGGCGTGGCGGTAACTGAGCATGATGAGATGAGACTCGAAAGAGGGCGTACCGGTCGATTGGGCTCCGCGGCGGACCCGGGGGAGTCCGTTCGCGCGGGAGGCGCCGCGTTGCGACCGGAGCGGCGCGTGCAATGCGGTCGCGTATTGTACGCGAGCCGGCCTTGCTACCCTGGCGGCGGCCGGTTGCCGCACCGCCGCCGGGGTCCGCGGTGCAATTCGCAGCGCGGTTATAAGTGCAGCTTGCCGTGCAGCTTACTCGTAGGAATCGCCGACGATCTCTTCGATTTTCTGCTTGATCTCCGGCGTGATCTTCGCGGCCACGTCCTGAGCCTTCATGTTCTCCGCAATCTGCTCGACGCGCGACGCGCCGGTGATCACCGTACTGACATGCGGGTTCTTCAGAATCCATGCAATTGCAAGCTGGCCGACCGTGCAGCCGAGTTCGTCCGCGAGGTTGCCGAGCTTGCCGACTACGCCGTTCTTGCCCGAATCCGTGACCTGCTTTTTCAGCCAGTCGTAACCCTGCAATTGAGCGCGGCTGTCAGCCGGCACGCCGTCGCGGTACTTGCCGGTCAGAAGCCCCGAGGCGAGCGGGCTCCACGTGGTCAGTCCAAGACCGATGTCTTCATAAAGCCGCTTGTATTCCTGCTCGACGCGCTTGCGATGGAACAGGTTGTACTGCGGCTGTTCCATGACAGGTTTGTGAAGGTGATGCCGCTCGGCGACGTCGTAGGCCGCGCGAATTTCGTCCGCGCTCCATTCGGACGTACCCCAGTAGAGCGCCTTGCCGCGCGTGATCATGTCGCTCATCGCCCAGACGGTTTCCTCGACCGGCGTATTCGGATCGGGACGGTGGCAGAACACCAGATCCACGTAGTCGAGTTGCAGGCGTTTGAGCGACGCGTCGACGGCGTTCAGCAGGTACTTGCGGTTTAGCGTGTGGTACTGGTTCGGCGCTTCCTGGAGGCCCCAGAAAAACTTCGTCGACACCACGTAGCTGATGCGCGGCCATGCCAGTTCCTTCAAGGCCTGGCCCATGATTTCCTCGGATTTGCCGCCGGCGTAGACCTCGGCGTTGTCGAAGAAGTTGACTCCGGCGTCGCGTGCCGCCGCCAGCGATTCGCGTGCCGCATGCGTGTCCACCTGATTGCCATAAGTCACCCAGGAACCGATGGACAGTTCACTGACTTGCAGACCGGAGCGGCCGAGTCGTCGATAGTTCATGCATTTCTCCTTGCGTGTTTGATGCAACCGGCATCCCATGCTGGCAGCGAAAGCAGCGCCAAATCGGGCGCAATCCCGACAGTTTAAAGAGATACGAAGTTGTGCGCGATTTCCCCATGACTTTCGCAGGGTTCATGCACAATAGCAAAGTTGGCCGCAGTGCAGCATTCGTCTGAATGGCCTATGCCGTTTGGTCAGCTTTACGCCGCTTGCGTGCCGTGGTGTCATTGCTCATCAACTGTATGGAGGTTCTGGATGTCGTCACTGAACACGAATCTGAATGGCAAGGTCGCGGTCGTTACGGGCGCGGCAAGCGGAATCGGCAAGCAGATCGCGCTGACCTTGTCGGCAGCGGGTGCCGCAGTCGCGATTGCCGATCTGAACCAGGACGGCGCGAACGCCGTGGCTGAAGAGATCAAACAGGCCGGCGGCAAGGCCATTGGCGTCGCCATGGACGTCACCAACGAAGACGCCGTCAATCAGGGTATCGACAAGGTGGCCGCGGAATTCGGCTCGGTCGACATCCTGATTTCGAACGCCGGCATTCAGATCGTCAATCCCATCGAAAACTATGCTTTTTCCGACTGGAAAAAGATGCAGGCCATCCACGTCGACGGTGCGTTCCTCACCACCAAGGCGGCCCTCAAGCACATGTACAAGGACGATCGCGGCGGCATTGTGATCTACATGGGTTCCGTGCATTCGCATGAAGCCTCGCCGCTCAAATCGGCTTATGTGGCGGCGAAGCATGCGCTGTTGGGTCTCGCGCGCGTGCTCGCCAAGGAAGGCGCGAAGCACAACGTGCGCTCGCACGTGGTCTGTCCGGGTTTCGTGCGCACGCCGCTCGTCGACAAGCAGATTCCCGAGCAGGCCAAAGAGCTCGGCATCAGCGAAGAAGACGTGATTCGCAACGTCATGCTGGGCGGTACGGTGGACGGCATCTTCACCACGGTGGAAGACGTCGCGCAAACCGTGCTGTTTCTCTCCACTTTCCCGAGCGCGGCCTTGACCGGCCAATCCTTCATTGTGAGCCACGGCTGGTTCATGCAATAAGGGGGCCGTGATGGCGCAACGCAATGTCAAGCGGGCGCGTGCCGGCACCCTCAACGACGGGGACGGCGAGCACGCCGGAGCGGCGGCTGGCGTTCGCGCCGGCCGGCATCTCCAGTTGCCGCAATATCAAACCATCGCGCTGATGCTGCAAGGCGGCGGCGCGCTCGGCGCCTATCAGGCCGGCGTGTATCAGGGCCTGCACGAGGTCGGCATTCACCCGAACTGGATCGCCGGCATTTCCATCGGCGCGCTCAATACGGCCATCATTGCCGGCAATGCGCCGGAGCACCGCGTCACCCGCCTGCTCGAATTCTGGGAAACCATTTGCCAACCGGCTTTCGCGCCGCCCTTGCCAGCGTTCCTCGAGCAAACCCTGTTCAATTCCAACGACACGGTCCGTAAGGCTTTTACCGCCTTGCAGGCCACCGGGGCGATCGTGCAGGGGCAGAAAGGCTTCTTCGTGCCGCGCTTTCCGCCGCCCATGCCGGCCGTGTCGGGGCCGCCGCAAAACGCCAGCTACTACGACACTTCGCCCATGAAGTCGACGCTGGAAGCCCTGTGCGATTTCGACCGCATCAATTCGGGCGAAACGCGCGTCTCGGTGGGCGCGGTGAATGTCGGTACCGGCAACTTCGCGTATTTCGACAACACACGCATGAAATTGCGTCCAGAGCATTTCATCGCTTCGGGTGCGTTGCCGCCAGGCTTCGGCGCCATGGAAATCGACGGCGAGTATTACTGGGACGGCGGTCTGATGTCGAATACGCCGCTCTACGAAGTCATCCAGACTACGCCGCGTCACGACACGCTCGCGTTTCAGGTGGATCTATGGAGCGCCATCGGGCCGGTGCCGGACAACATCACCGACGTGCAGGGCCGCATGAAGGACATTCAGTATTCGAGCCGCACGCGTCTTGTCACCGACATGCTGCAGCGTTCGCAACGGTTCCGGCACGTATTGCGCGAAGTTCTGGACCGCGTCGCGCCCGAGCATCGCGACGACCCATGGTGCAAGCTGGCTGAAGACCTGTCCTGTTCGAAGCGCTACAACGTCATCCATCTGATCTATCGGCAGAAGGAGTACGAAGGGCATTTCAAGGACTTCCAGTTCGGCCTGTCCACTATGCGCGAACATTGGGAAAGCGGCTTGCAGGACATCCGCAATTCGCTGGCGCAGCCTGACTGGCTGGCCATGCCCGATAACGATGCCGGTTTCGTCACGCACGACATCCATCGCGACAAGCGCTGAATTACGGCACTGACTGAAAGCGTCGAGGTTTTAGCGCCCAGGAAAAACGGCGCCCTGTCATCAACAGGGCGCCGTTTCTGTATGGCTATCGCAAAACCAGAGCCAAAACTCAAACCTGACCTCACGAAAAGAACGTGCGCCCAACGGCGCCACGTCCCTGCAAAGCGATTTACTTCAATACCTGAGCAACCGCGCTGGCCACCGCGTCGAGGTTGCGCGTATTCAGCGCGGCCACGCAGATACGGCCCGTGCTCACGGCATAGATGCCGAATTCTTCACGCAGACGATCCACTTGCGCGGCCGTCAGACCCGAGTACGAAAACATGCCGCGCTGCGCATTCACGAAGCTGAAATCGCGGTCCACGCCGCTTGCCTTGAGGCGTTCCACCAGGCCATTACGCATCGCGCGGATGCGGTCGCGCATTTCGCCGAGTTCCGTTTCCCACGTGGCGCGCAGTTCCGGCGAACCGAGCACGGCGGCGACCACCGAGCCGCCATGAGTCGGCGGGTTCGAGTAGTTGGTGCGGATCACGCGCTTGAGCTGCGACAGCACGCGCGACGCTTCTTCCTTGCTGCCGGTGATGATCGACAGCGCGCCGATACGTTCGCCATACAGCGAGAACGACTTCGAGAACGACGACGAGACAAACACGTTCAGTTCAGCAAGCGCGAACAGACGCACGGCGGCCGCATCGGACTCGATGTTGTCGCCGAAGCCCTGGTAGGCGATGTCGAGGAACGGCACGAGTGCGCGTGCCTTGACGACTTCGACGATCTGTTGCCACTGGGCCGCGCTCAGGTCGACGCCGGTCGGGTTGTGGCAGCACGCGTGCAGCACGACGACCGTGCCGGCTGCGTAGCTGTTCAGCGCGGCCAGCATGCCTTCGAAGTTCACGCCATGGGTTTTCGCGTCGTAATACGGATACGAGACGACTTCGAAGCCGGCGCTTTCGAATAGCGCACGGTGGTTTTCCCAGCTCGGGTCGCTGATCGCGACCTTGGCGGCCGGATTGACGCGCTTCAGGAAGTCCGCGCCGATCTTCAGCGCGCCCGTGCCGCCCAGCGCCTGCGCCGTGACCACGCGGCCGGCGGCGATCAGCGGCGAATCGTTGCCAAGCAGCAGTTTCTGCACGGCCGCGTCGTAGGCCGCAATGCCTTCGATCGGCAGGTAGCCGCGCGGCAGCGCCGCTTCGACACGAGCCTTCTCCGCGTCGCGCACGGCGCGCAGCAGCGGAATCTTGCCTTCTTCATTGAAGTACACGCCCACGCCCAGGTTGACCTTGGTGGTGCGCGTATCTGCGTTGAAGGCTTCGTTCAGGCCCAGAATCGGGTCGCGGGGAGCAAGTTCGACGGCGGAGAACAGAGACATGATGGTTCGGCAGTAGTGAAAAGAGGGACGGCTTCCGACACGGCTGTGGTACTGGCGGTGCAGGCGGAGCGTGTCTGCGCGGAGAGCCTGGCATAGGCCTGGCTAAAAATCCGGCAGATCGACGCAGACCGCAATGGTTACACGGAGCAGCACGGACACAGCGGCAACGGGCGCAGCATGCCATTGTAGCGAATCCTGGGGCGTTTTTCGGACCGCGAGGCCGTCCGCAACCGATTATTTGCTTGAAAAACAGCGCTTTGGCACCAGTTTCCACAAGCGGACGGAGCCTCGCCGCCCGGCCCGCGCTCCCGCAAACCGCTAGAATAGTCCTTTGCCCAGGCCCCGGTGCCGCACACATGTCCGAACATCATCTGACTGAAGTCAACGACGCTCTCGACGAGTCGAAATTCGTGACGTTCGAAGGCTCGCCGTTCCAGCTCTACCAGCCGTACCCACCCGCCGGCGACCAGCCCACCGCCATCGACACGCTCGTCGAAGGGGTCGAGGACGGTTTGTCGTTCCAGACGCTGCTCGGCGTGACCGGCTCCGGCAAGACCTTCACGATGGCCAATACGATCGCGCGGCTCGGCCGCCCGGCGATTGTCTTCGCGCCCAACAAGACGCTGGCGGCCCAGCTTTACTCGGAGTTCCGCGAGTTCTTTCCGCGCAATGCGGTCGAGTATTTCGTCTCGTACTACGACTACTACCAGCCGGAAGCGTATGTGCCGCAGCGCGACCTGTTCATCGAGAAAGACTCGTCGATCAATGAGCACATCGAGCAGATGCGGCTCTCGGCCACGAAAAGCCTGATGGAGCGGCGCGATGTGGTAATCGTGGCGACCGTATCGGCGATCTACGGTATCGGCAATCCGTCCGAATATCATCAGATGATTCTGACGCTGCGGACTGGCGACAAGATCGGCCAGCGCGACATCATCGCGCGGCTGATCGCCATGCAGTACAACCGCAACGAGACCGAGTTCCAGCGCGGTGCGTTCCGCGTGCGCGGCGACACGATCGACATTTTCCCGGCCGAGCACGCGGAAATGGCGGTGCGCGTCGAACTGTTCGACGACGAAATCGAAACCCTGCAGCTATTCGATCCGCTCACGGGCCGGGTGCGTCAGAAGATTCCGCGCTTCACCGTGTATCCGTCGTCGCACTATGTGACGCCGCGCGAGACCGTGATGCGCGCGGTGGAAACGATCAAGGCGGAACTGCGCGAGCGGCTCGAATTTTTCTACAGCGAAGGCAAGCTGGTCGAGGCGCAACGTCTGGAGCAGCGCACCCGTTTCGATCTGGAGATGCTGCAGGAACTGGGCTTTTGCAAAGGTATCGAAAACTATTCGCGGCACTTTTCGGGCGCGGCGCCGGGCGAACCGCCGCCGACGCTGGTCGACTACCTGCCGAGCGACGCATTGATGCTGCTCGACGAATCGCACGTGCTGATCGGCCAGTTGAACGGCATGTACAACGGCGACCGGGCGCGTAAGGAAAATCTCGTCAATTACGGCTTCCGTCTGCCTTCGGCGCTGGACAACCGCCCGCTCAAGTTCAACGAGTTCGAGCGCAAGATGCGCCAGGTGGTGTTCGTTTCGGCCACGCCCGCCGATTACGAGCAGAAGACGGCCGGGCAGGTGGCCGAGCAGCTGGTGCGGCCAACCGGCCTCGTCGACCCGGAGATCGAGGTGCGTCCGGCGCGCACCCAGGTGGACGACGTGCTCTCCGAGATCAACGAGCGCGTCAAGGCGGGCGACCGTGTGCTGGTCACCGTGCTGACCAAGCGCATGGCCGAGCAGTTGACCGAGTTCCTCGCCGATCACGGCGTCAAGGTGCGTTACCTGCACAGCGACATCGATACGGTGGAGCGCGTCGAAATCATCCGCGATCTGCGTCTGGGCACCTTCGACGTGCTGGTGGGGATCAACCTGTTGCGCGAAGGGCTCGACATTCCGGAAGTGTCGCTGGTGGCGATTCTCGACGCGGACAAGGAAGGTTTCCTGCGCGCCGAACGTTCGCTGATCCAGACCATCGGCCGGGCGGCGCGTAACGTGAACGGCCGGGCGATCCTGTACGCGGACCGCATCACCGATTCCATGCGCCGCGCCATCGACGAAACCGAGCGGCGCCGCACCAAACAGGTTGCCTTCAACCTGAAGATGGGCATTACGCCGCGCGGGGTGGTCAAGCGCATCAAGGACATCATCGACGGTGTCTACAACGTCGACGAGGCGCGCGCCGAGCTGAAGGAGCAGCAACAGCGCGCCAAGTTCGAGGACATGTCCGAGAAGCAGCTGTCGAGGGAACTGAAGCGCCTCGAGAAGCAGATGATGGAGCACGCCAGGAACCTCGAATTCGAAAAGGCGGCCCAGACGCGCGACCAGCTCGCGCTGTTGCGGCAGCGCGTGTTCGGCGCGAATGTCGGCGACCATCTGACCGGCACTCATTGAGATTGACGGCCGGCGCATCGCGCCGGCCGGTTTGCCGCGCCGGAGGCTTAGCCGCGCGGCTGGCTACCGTTGTGGACCTCCTCTTTCCGCGCGTCACGTCATTTCGTAGGAAGTGACTTTCATTCGTTCCGCTTGTTTCTGACCCCGAGTCTCACTCTTCTGTAAGACCGTGACGAGGGTTCTGTCGGAACCCCCGCGCGCGTCATCCAATGCGCTGAATCCTTTGTACAAAAGGGTTTTCGCCCGCCATCATTTGTTCTCGTTGCTGAACGATGATAAACTTCGTTCAATATTGAGAATGGTTCGCATTAACGTTAGTAAATTCAAGAAATGATTCTGAATGGAACGCGGCGCGCTGTTCTGCGGTGGGTTTTTGTCGTCTTGGTCCAAAAAAACAAGGAGTTTCAATGCGAGTCTCTTCATTTCTGCGCGGCGGTGTGATCGCCGCGGCGGCGGTCGCGGTGTCGGCAATGGCCGCGGAGTATCCCATCGGCAAGCAGCAGATTCAGGGCGGCATGGAAATCGGCGCGGTCTATCTGCAGCCGATCACGATGGAACCGGAAGGCATGATGCGCAAGGCGTCGGATTCGGACGTCCATCTGGAAGCCGACATTCACGCCGTCAAGAACAATCCCACCGGTTTTGCCGAAGGCGACTGGATGCCCTATCTGCAGGTGAGCTATGAGCTGACCAAGGCCGGTTCCGCCCAGCCGCAGAAAGGCGACATGATGGCGATGGTCGCCAACGACGGCCCGCACTACGGCGACAACGTCAAGCTGCAAGGCCCCGGCAAATACCATCTCAAGTTGTTCATTGCACCGCCGATGCAAACCGGCCACATGGCCTTCGGCCGTCACGTCGACAAGGAAACCGGCGTGGGTCCGTGGTTCAAGCCGTTCACGCTCGAATACGACTTCACGTATGCAGGCATCGGCAAGAAGGGCGGGTACTGATTCACGCTGCGGATTCACGCACCGGCTTTTCTGGAAAGACTCATGAGAATCAACCGAAAAATCGCCATTCTCGCCATGACGACCTCGCTCGTCGGCGCCGCGCATGCCGCGGACCTGCCGACTTTCAAGCTCGAAATGGCGGACGGCAAGCTCAATCCGGCGCGCATCGAGGTGCCGGCCGGGCAGCGCATCAAGATCGAAGTGCGCAACACAGGCAAGGGCGCGGCCGAGTTCGAAAGCGTGCAGTTGCGCAAGGAAAAAGTGCTGGCGCCGGGCGCGGATTCGTTCGTGGTGATCGCGCCGCTGTCGCCGGGCGAGTACAAGTTCTTCGACGATTTCCACCAGCAGGCGCAGGGCGTGATCGTCGCGAAGTAGTCGCAGCGCGGCGCTGTGCTGCGCCGTGGCGGTAACGGGTCCGGACGCGCAGGTGCGGCGTCCGCTCAAGCAGCAGGAGAAGTTCGATGGGTCAGGTGTTGTTCATCGTGTGGCGGGAGAGCGTCGAGGCGCTTTTGGTCGTCGGCATTCTGTACGCGTGGCTGAAGAACGGCGACGACAATGCGCGGCGCGGCTTGCCGTATCTGTGGGCGGGTGTCGGCGTGGGCATCCTCGCGGCGCTCGCGCTCGGTGCGGCGTTGATCGGCTTTACCGAGGTGCTGTCCGGCGACGCGCAGGACTATTTCCAGACCGCGATGGTGCTGGTCGCCTGCGTGCTGATCGTGCAGATGGTGCTGTGGATGAAGCAGCACGGCCGCACGCTCAAGCGCGATATGGAACAGTCGCTGCAACGGAGCACGCGCGATTCGAACTGGTGGGGCATTGCCGTGCTGGTCGCGCTGGCGATTGCGCGCGAAGGCAGCGAGACGGTCATCTTTCTCTACGGCCTTGGCTTCGGCCAGTCGGGCCACGTGGACGGCAGCCAGATGCTGGCCGTGCTGCTCGGTCTGGGCCTGGCATTCCTGACGTTCTACGTGTTGCAGCTTGGCGGCAAGTTCTTCTCGTGGCGGCTCTTTTTCCGCGTCACCGAAATCGTGCTGCTGTTTCTCGGCGCGGGCCTGTTCGAGACCGGCGTCGACAAGCTGATCGACAAGGAGATTCTGCCCACGCTCGTCGACCAGCTGTGGAACACGTCGGCGCTGCTCGACGACTCGAGCACCTTCGGCTCGCTGGTCGCCACGCTCACGGGGTATCGCGCCCATCCGGCGTTGATGAATCTGCTGGCGTATGCGGTCTACTGGGGCGTCGTCGGCCTGCTGGTGCGCCGGGCCAACCGGCGGCCGGTCCAGCCGGCCGCAGGACGCGTAGCATGAGCCAGGCGTCGCGCCGCCTCGAGCATGGCGGACAGCCAGGCCCTGGCCGGCTCGCCGCGGCGGGTCAATGGATGCAGCGGCATGGCGCGCTGATTCGCGGCCTCCAGTGGGGCGTGGTGGCGGTCTACGCGTTTCTGATTCTGGTGCCGGCCTTTACGCCCTTGCCCGACGACACGGCGCATCTGTGGAACAACCTCACGCTGGCCGCGCAGTTCGTGTTCTGGGGCATCTGGTGGCCTTTCGTGCTGCTCTCGATGGTGATGCTGGGCCGCGTGTGGTGCGGCGTGTTGTGTCCGGAGGGCGCGCTCGCCGAGTTCGCCAGCCGCTATGGGCGCGGCAAGGCGATTCCGCGCTGGATGCGCTGGGGGGGCTGGCCATTCGTCGCCTTCGGCCTGACTACCCTCTACGGGCAGATGGTGAGCGTCTATCAGTATCCCAAAGCGGTGTTGCTGGTGCTGGGCGGCTCGACCTTCGCAGCCATGATCATCGGCTTGCTGTATGGGCGCGAGAAGCGCGTCTGGTGCAAATACCTGTGCCCCGTCAACGGGGTTTTTGCGCTTCTGGCGCGGCTCGCGCCATTTCACTACAAGGTCGACGAAGACGCCTGGCGACGCTCGTATAAAGAGGGCGAACACGGCCATCGCGTGATTCCGATCAACTGTGCGCCGCTTTTACCCCTGCGCAACATGAAGGGCGCCGCGGCGTGCCACATGTGCGGGCGCTGTAGCGGCCATCGCGATGCGATTGCGCTAACGTGGCGAGCGCCGTCTTCAGAAGTGGTGGAACTCGGCGACCGCCAGGCGAGCGGCTGGGACACCGCGCTGATTCTCTACGGCCTGCTCGGTATCGCGATCGGCGCGTTTCACTGGACGGCTTCGCCATGGTTTGTCCAGCTGAAGATGTTCCTTGCGACGTGGCTAATCGATCAGGACGTTACATGGCCGCTCGCGACCAACGCGCCGTGGTTCCTCTTCACGCATTATCCCGAGCAAAACGATGTGTTTTCGTGGCTCGACGGCTCGCTGGTGATCGGCTATATCCTTGCCACCGGGCTCGTCTACGGCACTATCCTGCTCGCGTTGCTGATGGGCGCCACGCGCACGCTGGGCCGCTTCAGCACGGTGCGGCTGCATCATCTCGTGCAAGGCCTGATTCCGATTGCCGGCACGGGCGTGTTTCTCGGACTCTCGGCCACCACGCTGTCGCTGTTGCGCGCGGAGCATCTTTCGCTATGGTGGGCAACGGATCTGCGGATCGCGATTCTCACGGTGGCGAACCTGTGGAGCGCCTGGCTCGCGTGGCTCATCACGCGACGCTACAGCGCGCGGCTTTTCCAGCGCGGCTTTGCAATGGTGTGGTTCATCGCCGCATTAGCCGTGGTCGATAGCGCGTGGTGGCTGATGTTCTGGGGCTGGGCGCGCTGACGGCTCGAAGTGACGGGCGCGGTGGCGTGGCCTTAAAAGCGTGGCCCTAAAAGCAGAAACACGAAAGCCGTGGGATGTCGCCATCCGCACGGCTTCGTTCGTTCAGCAATTGCGGCACGCCTCATGGCGCCTGCCCGCATCAAGTGAGAACCAAAAAAGTGGCACGGCTTGCTGCGACGGCTGGCTTGGTAATCTGCACGAAGGGGTCTAGTTCTCACGTGCAAGCCGTCTTGCTGGCTAATGCCCCAACACCTCGCGAAGAGGTGGTCCCCACAATACCCGGTACGTCCTGCATTACTTCGTCAAAATCAGCTTGCCGAGCCGTGTGGCGCGCAACTGGTAGGTCTCGCCGTTATGCACGATGCTCACGTGGCTGTGTCCTTGCAACAGCGTTTCGCTGCGTACCGACGGCGCGGCCGTGGTGGCTTTCGGCGCGGCGGCGTTGCTGCGCTCGCCTGACGGTCTCGGCGCGGCGGCGGCCGTGGCTTTCGGACGGCTGGTCAGCGCAGCGGCCGCCGGGCGGCGCAGGCTAAGCGTAGAAGAGCGCGTGAGGTCGTTCATTCGTTCCGTCGGTTTGTCGATTCGATGGAGTGATTCTAAATGATAATCGTTCCCATTTACAAGACGATAAATTCATCGGAATGAAGTTTCGATAGTCAGGGGATTGTCAGGGACCGCGAGGGAAGGGGCAGAACGCCCCCGGTCCTCAATGCAGCGCGTCGGGCGCTTTGCGGCCTTGCACGTACTGGCGAATCAGGCGCACCGTGTCGATGTCCGATTCGCGGTACGCCGACTTGACGATTTCCTGGGTCTGACGCGCATCCTGGTCGTCGGAGACGGGCAGGGTGGTGCTGTATTCGAAGCGCAGGAACAGTTGCAGTTCGTCGGGCTGCTCGATGGTCATGGTCAGCGACCCTCCGACGTGCGTTTCGGTGGCGAGGATGTCGTAGCGCACGCTGTCGTTGGGCGTGAGCGTCACGCGGTCGCGCACGGACACCTGGCCGTAATGCAGCTCGCGTTCGAGCGTGCTGTCGGTGCGCGACAGGATCGTGCAGGTATCGAGTCCCAGCACGAACAGTTGCGGCTGTTCGGCGCGCAGCACCAGTCCTTCCCACAATTGATCGCGCGTCATGGTGTCGACGAACGGATTCAACGGATCGTTGATCTGGACGAGATGTTCGAAATTCAAAACGATGCCTTCCTTTTAAAGCAATGAGCCGGCTGGACAAGGTGCCGGCGAGGCGGGCGAAATCAGGCCGCTGCAAGGCCCGAGCGGATCGAGATCGGGCGCGTCAGGATCTTGTGCACCGGGCACGCATTGGCAATCTGCAACAGACGTTCCCGCTGCTCGTCCGACAGATCGCCTTCGAGCACGATGCGCCGGTCGATGGTCGAGCCTTCGTCGCCGGTTTCGATGGAGAGCGTCACGTGGACGTCCGCAAGCGGCCAGCCCTTGCGCTGCGCATACATCTTCAGCGTGATCGACGTGCAGGCGCCGAGGCTCGACAGCAGTATCGACACCGGCGCGGGGCCGCGGTCGCCGCCGCCCTGCGCTTCGGGTTCGTCGGCGAGCCACGTGTGACTGCCGTCGTCGAGGAGAACCTGGAAATTCGTCGAGCCGATATGGGCGGTGACGTTGGACTCGGCCATGCGCGCTCCTGAACAGGGACGGGATGCGCCGCGCGGTGCAGAGTCTGCGGCGCGCGGCATGAGTCGCTATTGTGAACGAAATTGTCCGGCTTCGTGCCGTAGAGGTCAGTGGCTGATTTGCCCCATGCGGCCTGCCTGGTAGTCGGTTACGGCCTGGCGGATTTCGTCTTCAGTATTCATGACGAACGGGCCGTAGCGCACCACCGGTTCCTTCAGCGGCACGCCGCCGAGCAGCAGCACGTCGAGCGGTTCCTCGCCGGCTGCGATCGTCACCGTTTCGCCGTCGTTGCCGAACACGATCATCTGGCGCGCCTCGATTTCATGACGCCCTTCGCCGTAGAAGCCTTTGCCCGACAGCCCGTAAGCAAACACGCGGTAATTGGCCGGCACGGCATGCACGATCTGCGCGCCCGGCTGCAGCGTGAAATGCTGATACAGGATCGGCGTGCGCGTTTCGATGGCCGCCGTCACGCCCAGCGCTTCACCGGCGATCACTTTCACGCTGACCTGGCCGTCCGTGGAGGTCGCGACCGGAATCTGCGCGGACGGCATTTCCTGGTAGCGCGGCGCGATCATCTTGTCGCTGCGCGGCAGGTTGATCCACAGTTGCAGGCCGTGGACGCGGCCGCCGGTGCGCACGAATTCCGGGTCCGGCATTTCGCTATGGACGACCCCGGCGCCCGCGGTCATCCACTGGACGTCGCCGGCGCGCAGCGTGCCCGAGTGGCCGGCCGAATCCTTATGGCCGAACTGGCCCTCGAGCACATAGGTGACGGTCTCGAAGCCACGGTGCGGATGATCCGGCGCGCCTTTGGCTTCGCCGGGGGCGTAATCGACCGGGCCCATTTCGTCGAGCAGCAGAAACGGGTCGAAATCCATCAGCATGCGGGTCGGGAATGGCCGATGGACGATAAAGCCGCCGCCTTCGGTGGTGCGAACCGCCGGATACGTGCGTTCGATCGTGCGTGTCGAGCTCATCAAAAGTCACCTTGAAAAATGGGGAATAGCGTTATTTCTGAAACATAGGGCTATTATAGGGACCGTTTTTCGAGGTGCCAGCCACCGTGACGCAATGGATTGTTCTATTCATGGAACGACGAGATGAAGATCGATTCGCATAATCTGAACGACCTGATGTACTTTTCGCAGGTCGTCGAGCACGGCGGGTTTTCCGCCGCCGAACGCGTGCTGGGCATCTCGAAGTCGCGTCTGTCGCGTCGTTTGACCGAGCTGGAGGCGTCGCTCGGCGTGCGTCTGTTGCAGCGCTCCACCCGCAAGCTGGCGCTCACTGAGGCCGGTCAACTGTTCTACCAGCATTGTCAGGCCATGCTTTCGGAAGCACAGGCGGCCGTCAACGTGGTGCAGCAGCTTCGTTCGTCGCCGCGCGGCTCGGTGCGCGTCAGTGTGCCGGTCACCGTCTCGCAGACGCTGCTGTCGCAGATCCTGCCGGAATTCATGCATCGTTATCCGGAAGTGCGGGTGGTGATGCACGTCACCAATCGCGTGGTCGACCTGTTCGAGGACGCCATCGATGTTGCGCTGCGGGTCCGCTCGGAGCCGCCTGAAAACGCCAACATCGTCGTGCGGCCGTTGTGGCGCACCCAGCAGATGCTGGTCGGCGCGCCGAGCCTGTTGCAGCAGAACGCGCCGCCGCTGCTGCCCGCCGACCTGAACCGCTTCGAGACACTCGATACGCCCACCACCGACGGCCGTCACGTGTTCCAACTGATCTCGCCGGAAGGCACTCGTCACGCGCTCGAGCACGAGCCACGGCTGGTGAGCGCGGATCTGATGACGATTCGCGAAGCCGTGCTGGCGGGTGTCGGCATCGCCGCGTTGCCGGAGATGATGTATGGCGCCGCGTTACGCGCCGGCCGGTTGTCGCCGGTGATGCCGGGTTGGACCTTGCCCACGCCGCAGCTCTACGCGGTGTTCGTGTCGCGCCAGGGGATGGTGCCCGCGGTGCGCGCGTTTGTCGATTATCTGGTTGAGATGCTGGACCCGGATACCGGCAAGCATAAGATCGACGAGTGTCCTACGACTGCAGAAAAGCGCAAGGCGGGGCAGCCGGCACCGGCCAAGGTGGCGGATGAAGTGGCAGTTGGAGTGGCAGATGAAGCGGCAGTTAAAGCGGCACATGAAGTGGCAGAACACACGATTGCACAAACGGCTGTATGACGGCGTCATATCGTTTTGGCATTTAAGCGCCGTCTGCAATGAGTACTTTCAATCGGCGTTTGCTTGAATGCACGAGCCGGCGGGCCTATAGTGAAATCCCTTCGCCAAGGAGTCTCCTGAGCGAAAACTCATGGCCGCTATCATAGCGAGCCTGATAGGGCTGACCGCGCTGTCCGTGTCGACCACGGCTGTCGCATGTGGAGTCGCTGGCCACTCATCCGATGGCTGGTGATCTCGCCGCCCGAAGGCGCCGAGTGCGCACAAAAAAAGGCCTTCATCCGACGATGAAGGCCTTTTACTTTGGGCGCCTGAGTTCGCGCGCAGCCTTTTGCATTTAACCCCTAAAACAAGGGTGTTTCACGCCTTTAGCGAGTCGCACATCAGCCGTTGCTAGTGGCTCAGCGGCTGCGTCACGAAGCCGATTTTCGTGAGCCCGCCGGATTGGGCGGCGGACATCACTTCGGCCACCTTTTCATAGGCTACCTTGCGGTCGGCGTTCAGATGCAGTTCCGGTTGCGGATCGGCCTGCGCGGCTTGCGCAATCTTTGCGCGCAGGTCGTCGCTGCTGACCGGCTTGTCGTCCCACAACACAGTGCCGTCAGCCTGAATCGATACGCTGACCTGCGCCGGCTTGGTCTCTTCCTTCTGGCTGCTCGCATGCGGCAGATCGATTTTCACCGCGTGGCGGATCACCGGAATCGTCACCATGAAAACAATCAGGAGAACCAACATGACGTCGACGAGCGGGGTCATGTTGATTTCGTTCATCAGGCCATCGTCGTCGTCGCTGGCGAAGGGGCTCATTCCCATCTGAGGACCTCGCTATCAGTGAGTGCGGGTGGCAAGACGCAGGCCGTCGCCGCGTCTGGACGACGACAGGCGGGCACCCGTCACGAAGAAGGCATGCAGGCCGTGCGCGAAGCGGTTCAGCTTGGTGACGATTGCCTTGTTGGCGCGCGTCAGCGCGTTATAGCCGAGCACGGCGGGAATCGCCACGAACAGACCGAACGCGGTCATGATCAGCGCCTCGCCGACCGGGCCAGCCACCTGATCGATCGAACTCTGGCCGCTCGCACCGATCGCCACCAGCGCGTGATAGATGCCCCACACCGTGCCGAACAGGCCGACGAACGGCGCCGTGCTGCCGATCGATGCGAGGATGGCGAGGCCGCTTTGCATGCTGGCGACGCTGTCGTCCATGGTGTCTTTCAGGCAGCGCGTGATCCAGTCGGACACGTCCATGCGGTCGTGCAGATGCGGTTGCGTCTGGTGATGGTGGTCAGCGGCTTCCTGGCCCGACAGCGCGAGCGCGAGGAACGGGTTGTCCTGCGGTGACGAAGCGCCGGCGCCGAGTTTCTGCACGCCATCCGAGAGATCGTCCGAATGCCAGAACGACTGCTCGGCGTTGCGCGTCAGGCGCTTCAGACGCATCACGTTCCAGCCTTTGACGACGATCACCGTCCACGACAGCACCGACATGATCAGCAACGCGAGCGCGATGCCGCGCGTCACGAAATCCCCTTGTGCCCAGACGTGGGCCAAACCGTAGTTCTGCATGGCTATTCCTTTTTAAAGTCTTTTGCTGGAGCCGCCTGGAGGCGCTGGCGGCTCGCTGTGGTCAGTGTTCGCGTTCGCCGCGCTCAGTCGCTCAGGCCGAACTGATAAGGCTGCGTGTAGGCGGCCCGGATCGGCACGCCGTTCTCGAGATAGGGCTTGCATGAGCTTTCCCTGACGGCGTCCAGCGCGGCCTGGTCGAGGCGGTCGTAGCCGCTGCTCTTTTTCAGCTCGATGTTCTCGAGGTTACCGGTCAGGCCCACGACGAAGCGGACGTAAGCCGTGCCGCTTTCGCCACGCCGCCGCGACATGGCCGGGTAATCGGGTTTGGCGATATTGCAGTCGAGATGCGAGACGTTCTTCGGCGCGCTGATTTCCATGGTCGGACGGCCGATCGCCGGTGCTGCGGCGGCGGCCGGCGCGGCGGGGGCTGCCGATGTCGGTGGCGCGGCTTCGGCCGGAGCGGGCGCCGTCGGTGACGGGCTCGCCGCCATCGGCAGGGGCTCCGGCGTCGGCTTGGGCGTCGGGCGCGGCTGCACTTTGGGCTTGACGTGCGGGACCGGCGGCGTCGGTTTGGGCGGCGGCGGGGCGATCGACTGCAGCGCGACCGGCGCGGCCACGGGCGCCGGGCTCAGCAATTCGGCGGTCATGGTGCGCGATTCGAGCGGACGAACCGGCGGCTCGTGACGCATGCTTAGAATCACCGCGAGCAGCGCGAGATGAATCGCGGCGACTGCGGCGGTTGCCGTGAGGGTGCGGGAATTCCTGCGGGTTGAAGGCGCCGGCTCGAAGCCGGCTGGGACGGAAGGCGAGGTGCGCATGTCAGCGCGACCGTGCGCCGTCGACACCGGGTCTACGACAAAACAACGTCATTTTCGGAATATCAGCAGCGAAATGCACAGGGTGGTCACGAAACCAATCAGCAATTCCATCTCGAACTCCTGTTACGGGGTGAGCGGGTAGCTGGCTGGTAACGTGTACTGGCTTGCTGACGGCAGTGGACTAAAACGTGAGGCCGCGACGGACTCAGGGCACGGCGAACGCCGGGCCGGCAGGATCAGGCGGCCTTGCGCTCGTAAAACGTGAGCGGAACCGGATGCGCGTGATGCTCGACCCCGCAATGGCTCGCGCAGACGCCGCTTTGCGCCATCACATCGCGCACGGACTCTTCGCACTTGCCGCAGCAGGTGGCGACGCCCAGCTCGAACTGGAGTTCGTCGAAGGAATCGACGCCCTCCGCGATCGAGGCACGGATCTTCCGGTCGGATACAGACTTGCACACGCAGACAATCATGGTTGGGCGCAATAGCTAACGTTAATGCGAATTATTATCATTATGTTTGCTGCATTTGGCAAGCGTCCGGCGGGAATTTTTGTAACAAAACCAGCCTGTTAGGAGGGGTAACCTGGGGCGGGGATGGGGCCGGATGGGCGGCGAGGCACCTGGATGGGACGGATGGTCGCGGGGGATTGCGGGTAATTTGCGGGTATTGGTCCGCTTGGGGCCACCTTGGGGCCACGTCAGCGCCGCTCCTCAGGCAGCAGGGCAAGGGCCGGGCCGGGGCAAAACCGCAGAGCCAGCCGCTACAAAGAGGCTCAGGCGGCCTGTGAATCCGGCGCAACGGTGCGCCGCGACGGGATAAGCACGGTTTCCACCGGAGCATCGAGATTCAGCAGCGTCGCGGCGAGCTGTTGCAGATGCGCGCCGTCGCTGGTCGAGCAAAAACGGGGCAGATCGGCCGGGCGACCGGGCTCGGCGCGCAGGCCGTTTTGGTCGAGCACGCGTTCCAGTTGGCGGGCGATGGCCACGCTGGTGTCGATCAGCGTCATGCGCTCGCCGACAATATCGCGGATCGCCGCGTCGAGAAACGGGTAATGCGTGCAGCCGAGCACGAGTGTGTCGGCGCCGGCATCGAGCATGGGCTGCAGATAGCTGCCGAGCAGCGCGCGCAATTCGGCCGAGCCGACGTCGCAGCGCTCGATGGCCTGCACGAGACCGTGGCCCGGCTGGCAAAGGAAGCGGCAGTCGGCGGCGTAACGTTCCAGCAGTGTCTGAAAGCGGGCGCTGCGCAGCGTCACCTGAGTGGCGAGCACGCCGGCCACGCGGGTCTTCGATTGCAAGGCGGCGGGTTTGATACCCGGTTCGACGCCGATCAATGGAATGCTCAGGCGCTCACGCACCAGCGCGATGGACTGCGCCGTCGCCGTATTGCAGGCCACCACCAGCACCTTGGCGCCTTGCGTGACGAGCCATTGGCCGATGGCCAGCGTGCGGTCGGCGATAAAGTCGTCGTCGCGTTCGCCGTAGGGGGCGTAGAGCGAGTCGGCGACGTAGATGATCGATTCGTCGGGTACTTGCGCGCGTACCGCACGCAGCACCGACAAGCCGCCCAGTCCCGAATCGAACACGCCGACCGGCGCGTGCTTCGGGTGAAGCTCACTGGCAGCGCGCGAGACGGGCGCGGTAAAAGCTGCGTCTGACGAGGCGGTAGGCATGGATGCGGTCACGGAAGCGGACGAGGGCAGCGAGGACAAAACAGAACTATAACGCCCGCGCAATGCATGAAGCGATGCGCGGGCTGCACGGCTTAGGATTCGATCGAGCCCATGCCGCTTTGCTGGTAATTCTGGATGCCGACCTTGTCGATCAGATCCAGTTGCGTTTCCAGCCAGTCGATATGTTCTTCAGTGTCGTCGAGAATCTTCACGAAGATTTCACGCGAGATGAAATCGCGTACTGATTCGCAATACACAATGGCTTCCTTGCAGGTGCTCTGCGAAATCTGTTCGAGCTTCAGATCGCATTCGAGGATTTCTTTGGTTTCCTCGCCGATGAGCAACTTGTGCAGGTCTTGCAGATTCGGCAGGCCGTCGAGCATGAAAATACGTTCGATAAGCCAGTCAGCGTGTTTCATCTCGCCGATCGATTCGTCGTATTCGTGCTTGCCGAGTTTTTCCAGACCCCAATGCTTGTACATCCGGGCGTGCAGGAAGTACTGGTTGATCGCGGTCAATTCGTTCTTCAACTGCGAGTTCAGATATTCGATGACCTTCTTGTCGCCTTGCATGATTTTTTCCTTGTGGGGCTCTGAAATACGAATTTCAACAACAATAAACGTCCGGTCCAAAAAAGCCAAGGATCGAAGCATTTTTTGACTGACGCGACGGCCAGGAACTGCCGTCCGTCGCGTATCAATGAAAAAGCGCAATGAAAAAGCCGGGACTCGCGGTCCCGGCTTTGCCGTCTGCCTTGATCAAGAGGCCGCGGGCGCTGAAGCTGGCCTTGAACCAGGCTTCATGGCTGGTTTCAAACCGTCGCGACCGGAATCTTGCCGATCTTTGCCTGCCATTCCTTCGGGCCGGTCTGATGGACCGAGGTGCCGTGCGAATCGACAGCCACCGTCACCGGCATGTCCTGCACGTCGAATTCGTAGATGGCTTCCATGCCGAGGTCTTCGAACGCCAGCACCCTGGCGCTGCGGATCGCCTTCGAGACGAGGTACGCGGCGCCGCCGACGGCCATCAGATACGCGGCCTTGTGCTTCTTGATCGCTTCGATGGCGACCGGGCCGCGCTCGGCTTTACCGATCATCGAAATGAGACCTGTTTGCGATAGCATCGTCTCGGTGAATTTGTCCATGCGCGTCGCGGTGGTCGGACCTGCCGGACCTACGGCTTCATCACGCACCGGATCGACCGGGCCGACGTAATAGATCACGCGGTTGGTGAAGTCGACCGGCAGCTTTTCGCCCTTGGCGAGCATGTCGGCGATGCGCTTGTGGGCCGCGTCGCGGCCCGTCAGCATCTTGCCCGACAGCAGCAGCGTCTGGCCCGGCTTCCAGCCGGCAACCTGTTCCGGCGTGAGCGTGTTCAGATCGACGCGCTGGCTCTTTTCCGTGTCCGGTTCCCACTGCACTTTCGGCCATGCGTCGAGCGACGGCGCTTCGAGCTTCGCGACGCCCGAGCCATCCAGCGTGAAGTGAGCGTGACGGGTAGCCGCACAGTTCGGGATGATCGCGATAGGCTTCGAAGCCGCGTGCGTGGGCGCCGCCATGATCTTGACGTCAAGCACGGTGGCCAGTCCGCCGAGACCTTGCGCGCCGATGCCCAAAGCATTGACCTTCTCATGCAGCTCGACGCGCAGTTCTTCGATCCAGTCTTGCGGGCCGCGCGCGATGACGTCCTGAATGTCGATCGGATCCATCAGCGATTCCTTCGCCATCAGCATCGCCTTTTCAGCGGTGCCGCCGATGCCGATGCCAAGCATGCCCGGCGGACACCAGCCGGCGCCCATCGTCGGCACGGTCTTGAGGATCCAGTCGACGATCGAGTCCGAGGGGTTCAGCATCGCAAACTTCGACTTGTTCTCCGAGCCGCCGCCCTTGGCCGCAACCTGCACGTCGACCTTGTCGCCCGGTACGATCTCGTAGTGGATCACGGCCGGCGTGTTGTCTTTGGTGTTCTTGCGCGCACCTTCCGGCGGGCTCACGATCGAGGCGCGCAGCACGTTGTCCGGGTTCAGATAACCACGGCGCACGCCTTCGTTGATCATGTCGGTGACGCTCATCGTCGCGCCGTCCCAACGCACGTCCATGCCCACCTTCACGAACACCGTGACGATGCCGGTGTCCTGACAGATCGGGCGCTTGCCTTCGGCGCACATGCGGCTGTTGGTGAGGATCTGCGCGATCGCATCCTTCGCGGCCGGGCTCTGTTCGAGTTCGTAGGCGCGGCCGAGGGCCTGGATGTAATCGAGCGGGTGGTAGTAGCTGATGTACTGAAGCGAATCAGCAATGCTCTGAATCAGATCTTCCTGTTTGATGACGGTCATGAGTAGCTCAGTGGGGACAATGGGCGCTTATGGTGCTGATCGCAACGGCTGCGGGTTCAGTCATGCGCCTTCAGGGGAGTGGAAACAGTTTGCTCGCGCGCCGGCTCATGAAAATGCGCCGGATGCGTATGCGTGGTCAGACGGTCGACGAGGGCCATCACCACCGCCGACACCAGGAACGCCAGGTGGATGATCACCTGCCACATGATGGTATGCGTCGTATTCTGGTCGGGGCTGATGAAGGTTTTCAGCAGATGGATCGACGAAATGCTGATGAGCGCCATGGAGAGCTTCACCTTCAGCACGCCGGCATTCACGTGATCGAGCCACTCGGGCTCGTCCGGATGACCTTCGACGCCCAGACGCGACACGAAGGTTTCATAGCCGCCGATGATCACCATGATCAGCAGGTTCGAAATCATCACCACGTCGATCAGGCTGAGCACGACCAGCATGACGTTGGTTTCGTCGAGCGTCATGGAAGCCGTGACCAGATGCCAGACTTCCTTGATGAACAGAACGACGTAGACGCCTTGCGCGATGATCAGGCCGAGGTAAAGCGGCACCTGCAGCCAGCGGCTCATGAAGATGATGGCGGGCAGCGGGCGCATCGGGCGGCGCGTTCTACCAGCAGAGTCGGGGCGCGGAGCGGACATGGGCAAGAGTCAGGGCGTCAGGGCGATGGAGGCGGACGGCACGGGACGGCCGGGCGCTTCGGACAAACGGCGGACCACCCGCAGACAAGCGGCGTAGAACTCGCGGAGCTTGTGCAGGCGCGCTATTGTACAGCGACACCCGGGTATACCTCGTGGAGACGGGCAAACCGGCAGCCGGTGCCGTTGGCTGAAGCTGGGCGGCGAGTTCAGTTAACATTGTAAAAGGGCTCGTACATGGCGGCGGGTATGGCAGCGGATATGGCACGCCACCGTCAGGCGTTCGCCGCCGGAGTGCGCGCCGGTTCAGGCAACGGGCCCGTACCGGCCCCGCAGCAAGGCTTAAGCGAGTAGCATCGCGCTCTATGGGGCCTGTCGAGGCTTGCGTAAGTGGCCGGTAAGTTGCAACGTTTATCGTGAGCGATGAACGGGTCGGGCGTCGCCTCGCGGGCATATTGCAGTGCCGCACGCGGATGCGCCGCCCGGCTGCGCGGAGAGTGAAGGCTCCGCGAGGGTTGGAGACAGGCGCCGCGTAGTTGCCTTGCGGCGTCGCCATGACATGGCGCGCGACCGGCGCGCCGGCACAGGATTTACGTTTATCTTCACCAAGGGGTAGTCGATGTCTGCGATTGAATCGGTTCTTCAGGAACGCCGCGTTTTCCCTCCCTCTGCCGACGCAGTGGCAGGCGCGACGGTCTCCGGCATGGACGCGTACCGGGCGCTCGTCGCCGAAGCGGAACGCGATTACGAAGGCTTCTGGGGGCGTCTTGCGAAAGAGACGCTGAGCTGGCACAAGCCCTTCACGAAGGTGCTCGACGAGTCGAAGGCGCCGTTCTATACGTGGTTCGAGGACGGCGAATTGAACGCCTCCTATAACAGCCTCGACCGTCACGTCGAAGCCGGCCATGGCGAGCGCGTCGCGATCGTCTTCGAAGCGGACGACGGCACCGTCACCAACGTCACCTATCAGGATCTGTTGCAGCGCGTGAGCCGCTTCGCTAACGCGCTGAAAAAGCGCGGCGTGAAGAAGGGCGACCGCGTGGTGATCTATATGCCGATGTCGGTCGAAGGCATCGTCGCCATGCAGGCCTGCGCGCGGATCGGCGCGACGCATTCAGTGGTGTTCGGCGGCTTTTCGTCGAAGTCGCTCAACGAGCGTCTGGTCGACGTGGGCGCGGTGGCGCTGATTACGTCCGACGAACAGATGCGCGGCGGCAAGGCATTGCCGCTGAAGAACATCGCCGACGAAGCTCTGGCGATGGGCGGCTGCGACGCCGTCAAGAGTGTGATCGTGTACAAGCGCACCGGCGGCAAGGTCGCATGGCACGAAGGCCGCGACCTGTGGCTGCATGAGATTACCCAGGGCGAGTCGGACCAATGCGCGCCGGAATGGGTGGGCGCCGAGCATCCGCTCTTCATCCTCTACACCTCGGGTTCGACCGGCAAGCCGAAGGGCGTGCAGCACAGCACCGGCGGCTATCTGCTGTGGGCCGCGCAGACCCTGAAGTGGACCTTCGACTGGAAGCCGACCGACGTGTTCTGGTGCACCGCCGACATCGGCTGGATCACCGGACACAGCTACATCACGTATGGCCCGCTGGCGCTCGGCGGCACCCAGGTGGTGTTCGAAGGCGTGCCGACCTATCCGAACGCGGGCCGCTTCTGGGACATGATCGCCAAGCACAAGGTGTCGCTGTTCTATACGGCGCCGACCGCGATCCGCTCCTTGATCAAGGCCGCGGAAGCCGACCCGAAGATTCATCCGAAGAGCTACGACCTGGGGTCGCTGCGTGTGATCGGCACGGTCGGCGAGCCGATCAATCCGGAAGCGTGGATGTGGTATCACGAGAACGTCGGCGGCGGCCGTTGCCCCATCGTCGATACGTGGTGGCAGACCGAAACCGGCGGTCACATGATCACGCCGCTGCCGGGCGCCACGCCGCTGGTGCCGGGTTCATGCACGCTGCCGCTGCCGGGCATCATGGCCGCGGTGGTGGACGAGACCGGCCAGGACGTGCCGAACGGGCAGGGCGGGATCCTGGTGGTCAAGCGGCCGTGGCCTTCCATGCTGCGCAACGTGTGGGGCGATCCGGACCGCTATAAAAAGAGCTATTTCCCCGAAGAGCTCGGCGGCAGGCTGTATCTCGCCGGCGACGGCGCGGTGCGCGACAAGGAAACCGGCTACTTCACGATCATGGGCCGCATCGACGATGTGCTCAACGTGTCGGGCCATCGGCTCGGCACCATGGAGATCGAATCGGCGCTGGTGTCCAACCCGATCGTCGCCGAAGCGGCGGTGGTGGGGCGCCCCGACGACACAACCGGCGAGGCTGTATGCGCCTTCGTGGTGCTCAAGCGCTCGCGTCCGGAAGGCGAGGAAGCGGTGAAGATCGCCAACGAACTGCGCGCCTGGGTCGGCAAGGAGATCGGTCCGATCGCCAAGCCGAAGGACATCCGCTTCGGCGACAACCTGCCGAAGACGCGTTCCGGCAAGATCATGCGCCGTCTGCTGCGTTCGCTCGCAAAGGGCGAAGAGATTACGCAGGATGTGTCGACGCTGGAGAACCCGGCGATTCTCGATCAGCTCGGCGAGTCGCTCTGAGATTGCAGCCCTATTGCGGTGGATTAGTTGTGCGGGTGAGCTTCGGCTCACCTCGTAGAGCCTGTTAAAACCACTGGGCAAGAGCCACAGGCCTGAAAGCCAGTGCAGCCACTGCGGCCACCGCGCGGACAATCCCGATTGCCTGCCCGGTGCCTTTTTGATACATAGGCGCATGGCCGCGCCGCATACCCCCTCCCCAGCCGAGTTGCATTCTCCGCCCGAACCGCCGCCGGTCTCGGACGCGATGGCGCGCGCGCACCAGCGCTACTGGCGCTTCAACCTCATACTGATTGCCGTGCTGATGACGCTCGGCTTCGTGGTGTCGTTCGTCGTGCCGCTCGCGGCGCCCGCGCTCACGCAGGTCCGCTTCGCCGGTTTCAGCCTGCCGTTCTATCTCGGCGCGCAAGGGGCGATCCTTGTCTACGTCGGCTTGATCGTCGTCTATATCGTGCTGATGCGGCGGGCGGATCGCACGCTGCAACGCGCCTTCGACGCGGACGCGGCGGTCGCCGGCCTGACAGCCGCACGCGGAAATTGAACCGATGACGCTTACGCATCGGCTGATCCGCTCTTACGCGCTCTATACGCTCGGCTTTCTCGTCTTCATCTATGTGATGTGGCGCATCGAAGCGGTGACCGGACCGGGCGTGTGGATCGGCTACGTGTTCCTGTTCGTGCCGATCGCCGTGTACGCGGTCATCGGCCTGCTGTCACGCACGTCGGACCTGGTGGAGTATTACGTTGCGGGACGGCGCGTGCCGTCCGCCTTCAACGGCATGGCGACCGCGGCGGACTGGTTGTCGGCGGCGTCCTTTATCGGGCTGGCGGGTTCGATCTACGCGACGGGTTACGATGGTCTCGCGTATCTGATGGGCTGGACCGGCGGCTATTGCCTGACGGCATTCCTGCTCGCGCCATACGTGCGCAAGCTCGCGCGCTACACGATTCCGGACTTTCTCGGCACGCGTTTCTCGAGCAACGCAGTGCGCGGACTTGCCGCCCTCGCCGCGATCCTGTGCTCGTTCGTCTATCTGGTGGCGCAGATCCAGGGGGTGGGGCTGATCGCGTCGCGCTTTATCGGCGTCGACTTCGCGGTGGGCATCTTCTGCGGCTTGGCCGGCATTCTCGTATGTTCGTTTCTGGGCGGCATGCGCGCGGTGACGTGGACCCAGGTCGCGCAATACATCATCCTGATCTTTGCGATCCTGATTCCGGTGTCGATGATCGCGCACAAGGACGGTCTCGGCTGGGTGCCGCAGTTCAGCTATGGGCGCCTGCTGACGCGCGTCGAAATCCTCGAGCGCCAGGTGCGCGATGCGCCGCAGGATCAGAGCGTGCGCGCCGACTACCGGCTGCAGGCGGCGAAGCTGCAAACGCAGATCGACCGCCTGCCGCAATCGTTCATTGACGCGAAGCAGGCACTGAGCGCGAAGGTGGCGGATCTGCGACGCCATAACGGGCCGTTGCGCGACATCAATACGGGCGAACGCGCGCTCGAACAGTTTCCGCACGACGCGACGGCCGCGAAGATTGTCTGGACGCAGCAGCGCGAGGCGTTGCTGATGCGCGCCTCGGCGCCGGTGCCGATGTCCGAGCCGTTTCCCGCGCTCAGCGGTGCAGACCGGCAGACCCACGAGCGCAATTTTCTGTCGCTGCTGCTGTGTTTGTCGCTGGGGACGGCGAGCTTGCCGCATATCCTGACGCGCTACAACACGACGACTTCGGTGGCGTCGGCGCGGCGCTCGGTCGGCTGGACGCTATTCTTCGTCGCGCTGTTTTATCTGACGGTGCCGGTGCTGTCGGTGCTGATGAAGTACGAGATATTGACGAACCTCGTCGGACATCCGTTTGCCGAACTGCCGCAATGGTTGACGCAGTGGCTCAGGATCGAGCCGAACCTGATCAGCGTCGCCGACACGAATCGCGACGGCATCGTGCAGTGGAGCGAGATCCAGATGCAGCCGGACATGATCGTGCTGGCGGCGCCGGAGATTGCGGGGCTGCCATATGTGATGTCGGGGCTGATTGCTGCGGGGGCGCTCGCCGCAGCGCTTTCGACCGCGGACGGCCTGTTGCTGACCATTGCGAATGCGCTTTCGCACGACGTCTACTATCACATGGTCGACCCGGCCGCATCGAGCCAACGGCGCGTGACGATCTCCAAGATTCTGCTGCTGGGGGTGGCGTTGTTCGCTTCGTATGTGGCGTCGTTAAACACGGGGAATATCCTGTTTCTGGTGGGAGCGGCGTTTTCGCTGGCGGCGTCCAGCCTGTTTCCGGTGCTGGTGCTGGGCGTGTTCTGGAAACGCACGACCCGGCGCGGCGCGGTGGCGGGGATGGTGGCGGGGCTCGGGGTGTGCGTCTACTACATCGTCTCGACGTATCCGTTCTTTACGCAGATGACCGGGTTCGCGGGGCCGAGGTGGTTTGGCATCGAGCCCATCAGCTCGGGGGTGTTCGGCGTGCCGGCGGGCTTTCTGGTGGCGATCCTGGTGAGCCTCGTCGATCGCAAACCGGATGCTTATACGCGGGCGCTGGTGGACTACATCCGGCATCCTTGAGTCGGCCAGGTGAGCGTGTGGCGGGAGTTTTCAGGGCGTTTGAGAGGCGTTTTCCGGCAGGGCTGGCGTGCGCCCCAGAGTTTGCTATAATTCGGCTCCCGCCGGAGAGATGGATGAGCGGTTTAAGTCGCACGCCTGGAAAGCGTGTATAGGTTAATAACCTATCCGGGGTTCGAATCCCCGTCTCTCCGCCAGAACACCAACAACGCTTTGCGGCCGATCGATTTCCCGCGCTGTACCTAAGAATCGGCCTTGTACCTTTGGCCGCGCTATCGCAACGGCTTCACGCGCTCCGGTTTTCGCCTGTAAATCTTCTCAGTGACCTTCCCGTCGGCATGCGCGAGTAGGGCTCTGGCATGCTCCAAAGTCTCCGCGTCGCTCGCGCACTTAGCCCGCATGTCGTGCTCGGTGAATCGCTCTTTGACCTTGGTTGTCTCCAGAACCTTGGCCATGAAGTTGCGCCACATCGTGTCCCATCCGCCGGCGCGCCCCGACTCTTCATCGAAGTAACCTTCGCCACGCATGTTGCAGAAAAGCCACGGCGCCAGTTTCACCGGGCGCGCTGCCTTCGCCATCGCGACGGCCTCGCGCAGCTCGTCCGACCACTCGATAATCAGGCGCTTGCCGGTGGAGTGTTCGGTTTTTCCGGGCGTGACGTGAATGCCGTCATCCTGCAGGTTTGACATCGTCAGGCGCAGCAGGTCGCCGCGGCGCAGGCCCGTGAGCAGCTTGACGCGCATGTAGGCCTGAATCGCCAGCACACTGCCCGCCTTGCGGCGCGATTCAACCGCCAGGCACTCGACAATCTCCCAGTCTTCGACGTATCGCGTGCGTGGCCGCTCGCCATCGAGGCGAACCTCTCCCTTGAACGGGTGCCGGTCGAGATAACCCCACTCGACGGCTTTTGTGTACGCGTGGGAAAGGATCTCCATTTCGCGGCGCGCCGCGGTCTTGGCTGTGCGCTTGTCGATGTACTGGTACACGTGCCGCGGTTTCAGTCCGAGCAACGGAACGTTGCCGAGCATCGCGCGCACGCGTTTTATGGCGACTGCGTTTTGTGCCTGCGTGGTGACACTCTTTTTCGGCACGACCTCGAGTGCATACCGATCCAGAAGCTCGGCGATTGTCTTCGCGTCGTCGATCGATGCGACGCGGTCCGCCCAGGTGCGATATGCCTCAGGCAGCGTTTTGCCGAGCCGGAATAACTGCTTGCCGTCCCACTTCGATTCAAATCCTTTGGGAACCTGGAAGTAGTACGCGCCGTGCGCAATGCGCCAGCGCGCAGGAAGCCCCTTGTTCTCTTTTTTTCGGGGCTTTGGCATTACGCCGCGCTCCAGTCAATCAGCGCGTCGACGTCGACCGGCCCGGCTGCCGCGACACCCAGCTTCTGCTCGACATGCCGGCGAGACACGACAAGACGCCCGTCGGCGCGCACCTTGTGCTCAATGCCCATCGTGCGCAGCGCTTGTGCCTGCGATTCGCGCTGGCGCCGGCCGGTCAGCTCGACGAGTTCATCCGCCGTCAAAAACATAGCTCCGATCATTGGATACCCCACTGTTTGCGCGTTGTTTCGATTACTCGTTGTGCTGCTTCGGCCATGCTAGGATTCACAAAAATTCTTAAACGGAGTTGGCATGCGCCGAATCACGCCCGCTTGGGCCGCAGTCTTCGTTATGGCGGTGGCCGTTTTCGTCGCTGCTTGGATGACTCGATTCGAGCCGGTTCTTCCTTACGTGGTTTGGGATCGATGGACTCACGACACCTGCACCATCACCAAACGCGCCGACGGCTCTAATCGTTACTGCGTCTCGGAGCGAGTTCTCGGTAACCCGTTTTCCGATCCTGCAATGAGTCGATAACGGCATCCGCCTGCTCGAGCACGCCAGTCGTTTGCATCATCAGCTTCAGCAGCGACGCCGCGTCGGCATGGAATGCGGCGAGCTTCTGATTGCGCCGCGTGACGGCTGCTCGATGCCTCGTGCCGCCGCCAGTCGTTTTGTGGTTGTCCGCGAGCCATGCGAAGCGCTCGACCTGTTCGCGGTGCCACATGAAGAGTTCGGGGAGTGTCACGGCCGGCCCGGCTCGATGGTGGCGACGGTAAGCGCAACAACTGGATGGGCGGTCCCGGCGATCCAGAGCTTGAGCGATGCGCCGGCGTTGAGCGCCGCCAACTCGGCCGGCGTCGGCTCCCACGAAGAAACCATGAACGGCCCTTGGTCGGTCGTGACGTCCAGAATAGGCAGCACGTCGCATTTCGAGATGTCGCCATCCCAATTCGGCGGTGCGCCGAGGTTGCGCGTAGCGCCTTCAATGCGTCGAATCAGCATTGCCGACCTCCTCGACGAGTCCGAGCGATTGCGAGTAAGCCAGGTAGTGACTGACTTTTGCCAGCTTCGTAGCGATTGCCACGTGATCGGGCGAGCCGATGTCGAACCAGAACTCTCCGTTCGACACTTCGCCGAGGCGATGGACCATGGCGAGCAGATCATTCAGCTCGGCATAGATGCGCTCAGCGTTCGTTTCGGCGCGTGTCGGCTGGATCTCGCTCAGCCCGAAGTGCGCTGCCTTGAGTGCGATCTGCGCTACTTCCGCGGCTTCTTCGGCTACCTTGATGAGGTAATACTGCGAGAGAGTCATCATTGCGCTTCCCCTGGTGCGATGGGCAGAGCCATCCAATGTGTGGGCGTGACCGGCCAGCAGTTGGGGACGTCGTCAGCCTCTGCTGATGTCTCGTACCATCCGGCCTCCGCGTCGTCAGATTCTTCCCAATTTTCCGCGATGTATGCCTCGGACATCCACTGCCCACGGACGGTGCGCCATTTGCCTGGAACGTTGGGATAGCCGAGCAACAGCGTGCGTCCGGTCTTGGGGGCTGTCTCTATCGGCTGCCACGTCTCCAGCACTTCCGCCCTTGATGGTTGCGCTGCTGGTTGCGGAGATGTGGCGCGGGCTTCGTAATCGCAAGTTTCGCCATCGTCGTTCACCGAAACAGTCTTGTGTGTGACGACGCCAGATACGATGCATTCAACGTCCAGAGGCCATTCGCCGTCACTAATCGATTCCTTCCGATATTCAGCGATGCCTTCTGCGTGTCCCTCTGCGCGTTGCGCGTCCGTTTCATAGAATTCGACATGTCCGCCGTTCTGGTCATAAACGAAATATTCACAGGATGGCGCTGCCCGCTCATAGTCCAGCACCACGGCAGTCGGAGAGGGCTGCTGGGTGGCGAGAATTTCCTGCACAAGCGCGACACACTCGGAATCGTCCAAAGGCAGAGTTATGCGCCGTGCCCACTTCGCGACCTGATCGTTGCTCACTGGCTCCCTCGATTGCGCTGTTTCGGGATGGGTGTAGAGGGGCGTCCATGCGCCGCATGTCCGGCGCACCCCATCCATGCGGGAATCGCTATCCATGATCGGGCCTTCGAATGAACCGTCACTACGGATGCGGACCCAGGCAACCAGCACCGCCTCCTCGGTTGACGCTACTGGGGCGGGAGGGCTGGCGGCGAACGCTTCGCCCTCGATAGGTTCGGTGGGCTCCTCGAATCCCGGCAATCCGCCAAGCAGAACGGCCTTGGCGACGCTGCCGTCTTCGATCATCGTGCAGTCGTCATCCTTCTCGCTCATCAACCAGTTCTGTGGCTCGCCGCTGACGGTATCGAACTGCTGGTGATCGGCATCGATGTTGAAGTGGTGACTGTGCGCATAGAAGCGCAGCGCATCCAAAACGGCTTGAGGCAGCACGTTCGGCTCTGCCGCAGCTATTGGTGCGGCCTTGGAAGCGAGAGCGGCTTGCCATCCGACCCAAGCTGCCTGCATTTCGCGCTGGACGTATTTGCCGTCGCCGTTCCGGAAAAGCGATACCCCGTCGAGGCCGCTGTCAACGGACATGTGCGCCTCAAATCGTGCCCGCTCATCCGCGCCATCTTGCGGTGCTGGCTGCGGGTTCAAGTTGTGGACCGGACATTCGTTACTGACGAGCGCGGCGCCGGATTCAGGCTCAGGATTCTCGCAGTCGCACACCGATTGCTGCGCTACCGCGTGGTCGAAAATCGACACGACCATTTCCACGCACTCAACAGGCAAGCAGATGCCGTGCGCGTCGCAGATGGAAACAACGTCGTCATAGCCTAGATTCATCACAAAAGCTCCAATTGTTCGAAAGGCATGTCGGGCCACGTCATCCAGCTTTTGCGGGCGTTCGGCAGCCAGTGAATGATCTGCAGGTTGTAGTCGACGTGGAGCCCGCAAACCAGCTTGCCGGCCAGCGGCACGATGTGGTCGACGACGTGCTGTTCGCCCGTTTCGCGCGTTAGCCGCTCGGCCTCTGCGTAGATCGCGCGGATCTTCGCCTTGTCGGCCCATGGTGGCGTGGCGCGCCGCTCACGTGCCCGGCGGCGCATGCCGTGCTGGCGGCTCGTGCGCAGGATCGGCGAGCGGCGCTTCACCGGCACGAACAATGGGCCGGCGTGGTGGCCGCCGACAAGGTCGAGAGTCATGCCGGGCTATCCACAGGCAGCGGGCGCACGTGCCCGGTTTTCAGATTGACGAACGCGCCGCACCAGCTGAGCCGGCCGTGCCGGAAAAACTCCCACAGAATCCCGAGCGCCGGCGTGACGATCGCCTGATTGATGAAAAGCTCCTGGCGCTCGAGCGCTTCGGCGAGGCCGCAGCTCGGTGTGTCGTCTTCGATCGCCCACTCGTCGACAAGCTCCGGCAGCACGTCGTATGGCCAGCGCAGCGCGACACTTCCGCCAACCGGATCAGCCTGGCGGAAGTGTCCGAAGATCACTTGCCCGTCGCTGGCGCGGTTTCCGAGATCCATCACGTACGCTGCGGTCCGCGCGAGGAGCGGAGCGATCTTTGCTCGAGCAGCTGCGCTATCGACGCACACCACAGCGACGCCCGGTCCCACGTTGACCAGTTCGCTCGGTCCCGCGTGAATGGGTCGCGCAGTCCAATCGAGCCCGAAAAATGCATTCAGGCGGTGAACCAGCACGACGCTCTTGTGCTGGCCGACGTCGGCCGGGCTGAACATCTGGCGGCCGATGTTCGCCTCGCTGACGGTATCGCCATCGAACGCGGTGACGTGCAAGCCGGGATGGCCGAGCGCGGTCAGCGCATGGTTGAGTCGCGCGAGGCCCGTCAGCATCTGCGAGCCATTGCCGCCGCAGCCGATCAGCGCGATATTTACGCGCCGATCGAGAAAGTGCGCGGGCGTGATGTGCGTCATGCCGGCTCCGCGACCTTGAACACGGCCGACGCCGGCACCTTAAGCGGGATGACAATACCGAGCACGCATAGGCGGAATGCAACACTCGGCGTGCCGCCGTCGCCCAAGCCACCGAGCACCGCGGAGATCTTCACTTCGCCGGCGTCGTCGGAATCGTCTTGTGCGCTGAAGAACGCCGGCGCAGCGCCGTGGCTATGCAGGTCGATCGCGAGCGACTCGTGGGGCTGCAGCTCCGGGCGCTCGAACGTGATCGCGCCCGGCGAAGCAGACGAGACATGGATCGCCTTGTAAGCGAGTTCCTGTTTGTCGTTATCCCACACGATCCATGCCGCGTGCTCGTTCGGCAGTGCGCTTTGCGCTTCTTCCGCGAACGCCTGCACGAACGGGAGCGCGACGCCGAGTCGACCGAATGCAAGTTCGATCTTCGGCATGATTAAACCGTACGGTGGCCGCGGGCCTGTCTCGTTGTGCTTCGCCATCTGCTGAATCACGTGGAGCCACGGACGCCGTACCTCGACGAAGACGCCCTCGGCCGTCATCAGGAACCGGTGGCCAACCTCGAGCAGCGGCGCGAATTCGGCATGCTTCGGTACCGCGACCGTCGGCGCACTATCGAACAGCGCGACGTCGAGCGGCAGCTGCGCGTCGTCGTCGGCCGCGGCGATCGCCCGCGGCTTCGCGTTGGCGAGTTCGTCAGCGACGCCTTGCGAAAACCGGTCGAGCGCAGTGGCGATGTCGCGCAGGCCCGATTGGGTAGCGTCTTGAAACAGGGCGAGTAGCTTTTCCATGGAATCAATCCTCAGTGGTGTTGGCGCCGATCGCTTCGGCGAGAGTCTGTTTTGCGTCGATCAGACGGTCTAGGGGGAATTCGGCGCCGTCGAGCAAATCCAGCCACAAGCGTTCCGCGCCACCGCGCCTGTGGATAAGTCGTTCGTTGTTCGGATGAGTGAAGCGACTGCGGAAAAAGGCATCTTCAAATGGCTTGATGCTGGCCGTGTTGATCGCTTCAGGCGTTTGCACGTTGCCCTCGCAGATCTCGCCGTTTTCCCAAACGTTGTAGTAGGGCGCCGTGTAGAGCTTGGTTGTCGGACCCGGCCGCGCGTTTTCGCGAAGGGCGAAAACCGACCAGCTGCTGCGGTTGACGATGAACACCAGCGGCGGGTGTTTGGCGTCGCCGGCACGCTCGCCGATCAGGTCTTTCGACTTGAACCACACGCGGCGCGTGCATGCGGGAACCCACCATGCGAGCTGGTTCGGTGCGAAGTAGACGACGCGATCGTGTACGAAGCCGCGATAGCTGGTTTTCTTCGCAGCTATGTCAGCGATGTCGGCCAACTGGTCGAGCGTGATCGGCACGCCGGCCAGCAGCGTCGGCCGTCCATCGACGAGCCGGGCGGTATGCTGCGTCGCGTAAATATGGTTCGTGCCCTGCGAGCGGTAGAACAGCAGCGCGCAGTCGAGCGCAAGCTCAACGTCATTTTCCTGGGCGATCACGACGCTTTTCATGCGAACACCCGTACCAGCGTTCTCGTCTGAAACTCTTCGCGGCCAAGAATCGAGAGGAGGCGCTCAACGGCCTTTGCCAGCAGCGCGGTCGCTCCCATTTCCTTGAGCCACTTGGCAATATCGCCGCCTTCGATCTTCAGCGGCGTCGCCGACGACGCAATCAAACAGTCCCCATCTGACACGTATTGCAGAAAGTCGTCGACCACGCGGTCCGTGACGTCATCTTCTTTCCATCGGATGATGAGCGCGAAATCGATCGCATCGAGTCCTGCGCCGGCGGTGCCCACTTCAGCGAACGGCCCATAGTGGCAGGCAATGCCCCAAACCGTGTCCATTGCATCAACCACTTCGCTCGCGAACTCGTCGCGACCGGCGGCACGCCGAACCTGCGCGCGCGAAAGAACGCGCTTCGGCGTCGCAGCCCATCTGGGCATCTCAGCGAAGAACTTGGTGGGCGTGAAGAAATCGAATGTGTCGATCAGCTCTTCACGCGACTTGCAGTCGTGCAGCGCCATGGCTTCTTCGATCGCCAAGTCTTCATCGATTTCGCCGCACCAGTAGGTATAGGACGCAAGCCAGAACGTGCGCTCCGGCGTGCACACGGTGGGCAGCATGCTGCAGGCGTCGTAGAGCGCGGCCAGGACCGTCTGCCCAAGACCTTCGCCGACGCCCTCTAGCGCTGCGATAGCGCCGCCGATACAGACGTGCTGACAAGACACCGGACCGCGATCAGTCTGGATCAAGGCATACACCTGGTCTGTAAATTTTGGCATCTCGGCGAAGAATCCGCCGAGGCCCTGTTCGAGCCGAAGATTCCAGTCGAACAGTTGCATGCCTTCGGTAATTCGGTTCCAGTGCCTCGACAGTGCCGTCGTGGCCAGCGCCAGTTCGGAGCGCGGGCGGCGCGTGAGGTCTTCCGCGCCGATGACGCCTGATTCGAGAAGCGACACTGCGAGCGGATACGAAAACGATTCGCCCGAGTTGATCGTGTACGAACCCGGAACGTCATCCAGCGATGGAACGGCGAGCGGCGCGAAACTCATGGCAGCACCGGCATGCTGGAAACAGGCAGGCTCACGCGCACACCAGTGGCGCGGCGTGACGCAACGGCATGCATCCGGTGCGCAAGCGCGCTTTGGGCGCTCTGCTCGTCGATGTGGTGCTCGCCGGACGAATGCAGCGGGCCGGACGCGAGTTCGTCGCGCAGCTCGTCGAGCGTCATGCTGGCGCCTTTGGTTCCGACAGCGCGCCGGAACGTGAAGACGTTCTTATTGCCAACGACTTCCGGGCCTTCGATCTCGGCGTTGACGATCTCCGGATAGGTGTTGCCATAGAAGTCGCGGACCTGCGCGAGCGAAAAGGCCGGTGACGGATCCGTGAGCTTGGCGCCGTTGTAGCGGAATTCGCGGGTGAGCGTTTCGGTTTTCATTCGCACTCCCCTTAGAGAAGGTCGACGCCGTCATCCTCGGCGGCGGGCTGTGCGGTGCTCGAATCCTGCTCGACGGCTTCTGCAGGCGCTTCCGTGGCGGCCGGCTCCGCGTCCGGATCAATGCCGGGAATCGAAGTCTGACGCGAGTCCACGGGCGGTGTATCTTCGCCTTCCTGTGCGCCGTCTTCGCCGGTGCTGGTCGCTGTAGCAGCGTCGGCAGCTGGCTTGCGGCCGCGCTTGGCCTTTGCGGTCGGCGCAGGGAGTGCCTTGGGCGCATCACTGGCCTTTCCATTCGCCGCGCTGGCGGCACGCGCCTGGTCGAGCACAGACAGCGTGCTCGGCTCATAGATCGAGACGGCTTCGGCGAAATCGCGGTCGAGTTCGTCGGGCGTGCCGAGCAGCGAAAGCGGGTAAAGCGTCTTTTCGCCTTTGGCGTCGTCGTTGGGACGCGGAGTGACATTCACGCGCAGCTCGTCACCTTCAACAGTGATGAGCAGCGTGAGCGTCGTTTTCTGCGCAAGCGGGAAAAGCGATGCAAACAGTGACATGGTTACCTCCAGGGTTGAAGCGGGTTGTGTCAGGCCGCGAGGCCGTCGTAATTGCGGTCGGCGAAGTCGGGATCGCCAGGGTATCGGCCAGTGCCATCGACGCGCATCCAGCAGAAAAGCGAGCCGCGGCGGTGCGGAAACGAGTAAGCGGGGCAATCGCAGCGGGTTTTGCCGGTGTCGCGCCGGTTCATCCAGCGGTCGATTCGGTAATTTCGCTTGCCGCAAACGGAGCAAGCGGGCAGGCGTTCGTAGCGGTTCGGATGGCGCCGCAAGCATCGGCGCGTCGCGCAATGGCGGCATCGGACGTGGCAACGTGGCATATCAATCGAGATCGTTAGCGGCGCGCAGCTTGCCGTCGCGGTGGCTGATGGGATGCCCGTTTGCCTCGCGGGCGGCACGCGCACGTGCGCCCATTTCCAGCACGCGGCGAACGAGCGGGTTCGTGATTGCATCGACGGCCGAGCCGCGGGCGCGCTGCAGTCGGAACTCGCGCGCAACCATGTCGTCAGTGACGGCGATAGCGTCGGCCATGTCAGCGTCTCCGGCGACTTTCGGTTAGTCGCCAATGCGCGGATAGGGCGCGTCGGACTCGTTTTCGAACTTCTTCCAGGCTTCATCAGCGTCTTTTGCCGCAATGCACAGGCTCGCCGCAATGAATCCCATGAAGGCGCCTGCAAACAGGACAATCAGAAGGAGTACTAAAATCATCGGAAAGGAATTCATCGGTGAGCCTTTACGGGATTAAGTGCAGCGAATTGCGCTGCAGCGGTCACCACGGGTCTCGTGAGCGTCTATCGCGGTTGTGACTGCGCAGTAGACGACGAGAACGAGAAGGGCGATTCCCCATGCTTTTGCATACTGGCGCATTACCATGCACCCGCGATGCGGCAGATCAGTTCGGCAACGAACGGTGAAGCGGCGATAGCAGCGAAACAGAGCAGCGGGCGCTTCGCGGTACGGCGTGCGTATTGCGCGAGTTCCGCGTCAGTCATGCCGCCGTTTTCGAAGTACTTGATCTCGTCGACCGGTCGCGTTGCTTCGGTGAAGCGCAGCGCGGGCACTTTCGTCGTTTCCATCTCAAGGTCTCCCGGTAGGTCGGTGAGTGCGTGAGATGGATTACACCAAATGGTGTCTTTTGAGTCAACACCATTTGGTGAATGAGGGGAGAAAATTTGTAACAGCCCTGCGTTCAACCGCTGCCGCGCCCCAGATGCCCGGCTACCGCCAACGCTCGCCGGGCAAAATAAAACCCCGGCTAAACGCTCGGGGTTTGGGTTTGTGCTAGGGCCGACTAGAAGGGGTTGGGCTTTGGGTTGGCGTCAGAATGCACATCATAAAAAGAAATGAATCTCGACGTCTGCGGTCCGATGCGCGGCCCCAGCAAGCTAGGAGGGCAAATATCGACTGTGAACTCTACGATAGTTGCGCTGATGTGTTCGGTGTCTGTGATTCGTTGAATCCAACGCCTAGAAACCGCGCCGGAATTGACCTTGAAGCTAGCGCCGTTATGGTAAATGCACTGCTCATCTTTTCGGTCGTCAGTCACAGAGCCGTGCCCGTATTTCTCCTGCAGTTGCGACATGGCCTGTTGAAACTGATTTTCATCCAGGTCCACGGTGAAGCCCGCAAGCCTCCCGGAAGTAAATGTAAAGCGTGCCGGCGCCGAGTCTGTGGAAAGTGGTGTCATGATCCGTGCCTTATAGAGCAACGCGTTTTGTTCGGCTTCGGTTCGTTGCACGTCAATTGTGAGCGGCTCGAGAAGATAAATCCCGTCAGCGGACTTCAGCGCCTCCAGAGTATCTTGGTCGATACCGAGTTTTAGTGCGCCAATCCCCGTAGGTCCCGTAGGCTGGGCCACCGCGGGCTGAGTAACTGCGGATGCTTGCTGGGCGGCCTTAGCCTTCGCTTTAGGCTGCGCACTGGCAAAGGGCGCACACACAATAATGGTTGCGATAACGCTCGTGCGGATGAAGCCGTGAGCCGCTCTTCTGCATTTTTTCATTAAACCCCCGCTGTCTTTTTGTCGTAATAGTGCCTACGCGAACCTTTCAAGGTAAGCAGCACGCCATTAGACAGTAAGGTGAAATCGCGGTGAGTCATGGTATACCCGGACGCCTTCCCGACTTTGCTGGGTTTGCGAGAGATCGCGCCTGTCGCGCTCTGGCGTGCAAACTTAAGACCTGATACTGTGTTTACATACAGTAATCAGTTAGAAAAACGTCTGGCTTCCGGGGTTTAATAATGCGGCGTGAGAGTGGCGAACGAACTGGATTGCGATGCAGGTCCGGTGATTTGGCGCAGGTCATTCGGTCCAGTGATCAATCCATGGTCGGTCGTCGCGTTCTCGTTCTTTACGCCTGTTCTGAGAGGGAATGGGTAGTTTTGCTCTTGGGCGACCCCACGGCCGGATGGACACTCCGTGGCACGTGGTGCCCAATCACAAGCCAAGTCATTTTCTATGACTCATCACTAGAGCCTATTAGGCCGGTCAGCGACAATCGTCCTAGCCTTTGTGCGGAAGATTGGGTAGCTCCGGGCGAAAGCCGGGCGCGTCGAACCGTGGTTCACCCTGAGCCAGCAAGCCGCTAATAAACGCTTCGGCCTTGATACGCTGAATCTCGCTTAACCTTTCCCAGCCCTGCGGTGCAGCTGCGACCGGCAACGGCCTAGGGGCGAGTAGATCGATCCGATCGTCGGGCGGTCCGGACTTATTCCAAGCCAACTCCATCTCAAGCGCCACCTTCTCACCGAACGTTTTGCGGCCAGCGACCATATCACTTATCTGGCGGTCTGCTTTCAATGTGCGACGCGCCACCACGGCTTGCGTGTGCGCCTCGACCAAATTTGCCAAGGCGCGGCGCCGCTGCTCGATAACGTCGCGGATGTCAGTTAGATCGTTTGCCATGCGCCCGATTAGAGCATCTGTACCCGTTTGGTGAAATTCACCGGTTGGTGTTGAAGATTTCACCGAACGGTGTAATATTGCGCGCATGGACAAGCTTAAGTCATTCATTGCCAGCCTTCCTCCCGAAGAGCGCGATCAGTTCGCCCGCCGCTGTCGAACGACGAAGGCCTTTTTGCGGAACATCGCCTATGGTCAGCGCGTCGCCGGGGAGAAACTCAGCGTTCTCATTGAGAGGGAGAGCGGCGGTGCGGTGACGCGGCTCGATCTCCGACCGGACGATTGGCGCGACATTTGGCCCGAGCTCGTCGCCAAACAACGAGAGGCGGCTTGATATGAAACGACTGTATGCGCGCATCCGCAGGGCGGTCCGCCGGGTGTTTTGCAGGCGGCCGAGTTCGGGCTTCGTCTTCATTGCGAATCGCATCACGATGACCGATCCGACGACCGGCCGTGTGCTGTGGTCGATCTCGAAAGACGGGGGCTTCAGCTTTGGGGCTTCTGAAGAATCGCCTTCAGAAATTCTGTCTCGTCGGTCAAAAGAGCCCTGAGAGGGCTCTCGAATGACCCCCGGTCGCCCCTGCTTGCCGGTTGTGCGAGGAAAAAAGTTATCGCGTCTTCGAGCACCGTTTGATTGAAGTGAGGCGATTCCTGAAGTGAGGCCTTCAGCGAGTGCAGAGCGGCGAGCATTCCAAATCGGAAGCTGTCGAGCTCGAGCAAAAGTTTTTCGTTTTCGTGGTTCATGGGATCTCCGTTCAGTTGGTTTCGTGGTGTGCAAACCTGATTCTGACATGGGTGGAGATCCCGCCTTAAATCGCGAGCGGCTGAAGCGCCGCGAGCAGCAGGAGCGAGGTAATCGATGCGGCTGATTCACTGGCTGTTGACGCTGAAAGAGTTCGCACGGCTCCATAGAACGGAGCCGGCGAACCGAATGCGAGGCGAGTCCCCGCGCCTCGATCCGAAAAGGTCGTATTGGCACGACCCGAAGCAGTTCCGGCGGTAACCGGCCGCGACGTTTTCATTTTTTGTTATTCCCCGTTTGCAGTTGTTGGGTTGCACTTTAGTAGTACTAACCCTATCGAAACACGTTTGTCTGGAGCGGCAATTGAACATTCTCGATACGGCGCACGCAGTTGCGCATGACTACCCTGGCGGGTGCGAGTCGCTGGCACCGCGCGTTGGGATGTCGGCGGCGGTGCTCCGCAGCAAGGTCAATCCCAATACCGATACCCATCAGTTCACGCTCATGAACGCCGTTGCCGTGACGGACATGACGAACGACGATCGAATCCTTGAGGCATGGGCGCGCGAGCGCGGCTATGTGCTCGTCAAGCTGCCGGATGCAGCGCATTGCTCCGATGGTGCCGTGCTCGAGCTGATGGCGAAGACGTGGGAAACAAACGGCGAGATCGGCAAGGAAGTAAATCGCACTTTCGAGGATGGCCGCGTCGAGCGCCGTGAGGTAGGTCGCGTAAAAGACCGCGTCTGGTCGCACATCAGCACGCTATTCGGCCTGGTCGGCCGCATTGAAGGCATGGCAGAGGACAAATGATGCGAGCCACTCACACCCAAACCGTTGCACACGACGCGCTTGCCGGCGGCCTGCGCCGCACGCAGAAGCAGATGATCATGGATCTGTTCGATGCGCCCAAATTGGCGCTCACGCGACAGGAGATCGCCGACCGCACGAACCTGCGTCTGTCGAGCGTGTGCGGCCGCGTTCGCGAGCTGCTCGACGACGAAGCGCTCAAGGTCTGCGGCACGCGCGAGTGCGTCGCCACCGGCGTCCAGAACGAAATTGTCGGTCTGCCGGTCGAGGTGGCCGCTTGAGCGTCACAGCAACATTCTGGGTTCGGGCGCAGCGGGTTGGCAAGGGATCGCCTAAGGCCGTTCTTATTGCGCTGGCCGATTTCGCCGGTGAGGACTTCCGTGTATGGGCCAGCATGGAAGCTGTCGAGCAGTTCATTGAGCAGGATCGCAAGACGATCCTCGCGAACATAAAGCGCCTGAAGGAACTGGGCTATCTCGAAGACACAGGCGATCGCACCGGCAAAACCGGGCAGGTGATCGTGTATCAGATGACGCGGCCGGCTGGCGCACCGAAAGTGCTGATGACCAATCGCGAAGGCAAAGTCGTTGAGATCGGACCGCCTCCGTCAAAGCTAGCCCAAATCGGGAACGGTTCCGAAAACGGCACCGTTAAACACACCCAAAAACGGAACAGTTCCAAAAACGGAACAGTTCCAAATTTTCCTGCTAACGGTACCGTTTTTCCGGCTGAACAGTCCCAAATTTCCGCCGAAACAGTCCCAAAAACGGGACACGGAACTACCAAGGAACTATCAAAGGAACAGAAAGGCAACGACCAACCTGCGCGGCGAGCGCCGCGAGTTGCGTTGCATGTCGAACTGCGATCGATCGAACTGCCCGACTGGTTGAGCGATGACACGTGGCTCGACTGGTGCGAGCACCGCGAAGCGAAAGCGGCCGACAAGTCGGCGCCTTGGACGCGACCAGCGGCGTCGGTGTCGATCAAGCGGCTGGCGAAGTTGCGTGAGCTTGGCCACGACCCGGCTGCGTGCGTCGACGAAGCTGTGCTCCGCGGCTGGACCGGACTGTTTCCGGTGAAAGACGTGCAAGCTGCTGTCGGGTCGCCCAGCGCGCCGGCGAACTGGTGGCTCACGGAAAGCGGCTATCTGTCTCGCGGTCAGCAGCTCGGCATCGATCGATCCAAGTTTCAATTCTTCGAGCAGTTCAAGGCGAAGGTGTGCAAGGCGTCCGGGCCGGGTGAATGGATGGAAGAGCTTTTGCGCACGGTGGGCCGCGAGAGCGAAGAGCGTTACGAGGCGCTGTACGCCTACTTCAATGACATTCCGCGCGAGAAAGCGCCCGCGGAGGTCGCGTGAGCATCGAGCACGAAACAGCGATCGAAAAGAAAGTGCTCGACGCCTGTTGCGGCAGTCGAATGATGTGGCTCGACCGCCACCATCCGAACGTGATCTTTGGCGACCGACGCAGCGAGACGTTGACCGTCACTGACCGCTCGCATGGCAATGAGCCGGGGACGCGGACGATAAGTATCGAACCTGACGTGATGTTCGACTTCCGCTATCTGCCTTATCAAGACGGCACTTTCAAGCTCGTGTCATTCGATCCGCCGCATTTGGTACGCGCAGGCCCGAAGAGCTGGCTTGCGGCGAAATACGGAAAGCTCGGTGACGACTGGCGCGATGACCTGCGCCGCGGCTTCGCCGAGTGCTTCCGCGTGCTCGCAACTGACGGCGTGCTGGTTTTCAAATGGAACGAAACGCAAGTCAAGATCGGCGAAGTGTTGGCGCTCACCGAAGTAGCTCCGCTGTTTGGCCATCTCAGCGGCCGGAAAGGCCTTACGCACTGGCTTGTCTTCATGAAACCGGAGGCGACTTGAACGCGCAAACGGAAAAGGCCTTTTGGCTCGTGTGGTCGCCGACCGGCGTGCGGCCGCCGAAGTATAGGCACGCAACCGAGCGCTCGGCGGTCACAGAGGCCGAGCGACTGGCGCGCGAGCACCGGGGCCAGTTGTTCGTCGTGCTCGAGGCGACCGTGGCGCGCCGAGTCGACGACATGCAGCGGACCACATTCACCAGGGACTCACGAGATGAAATCCCATTCTGAGATAGCCGCACCCACGTGCCGCACCTGCCAATACTCCATCACTACGCCAGGCCACGAAAAGATGTATGCGCGGGGATACCGCAATTGCGCGCACAAGGACGCGTCTGCATTTGTGCCGGGCCACATGGCGTGCAACTTCAACCCGATTCGCTGGAAGGCAAAGGCATGACGAAGCGAGCACCTTGGCCGATGGTTGTTCCGTCCGGCACGACGACGGTGGGCACGGCGCGCGTGCGCGAAGACATGACGGTCGGTCGCGATTCGCAGCAGCGCGCTCTGGCGCGCAAGTTCGGCACGCTGCCGAACAGCGAGTTCGACGAGATCGCCGCTGGCGTCGGCGCCGATCCGATTGCGCTCAGCATCTCGCGGTCTGCGCGCGCAGCGGCTGAGATTGGCGCGCCAACGCCAATGAGCAGCGCAATCGCCGGCATGACGAAGCCGGCCAAGCCGCCCAAGTACCGAAACACGAAATGCGAGCACGAAGGGATCAAGTTCGATAGCCAGCGCGAGCGGTCGCGCTGGTTTCATCTGATCCAGCTGCAGGCGGCTGGCGAGATCCGCGAACTGCGCCTGCAGGTGCCATTCGTCATCGCGCCGCCTGCCGTCGTGGCCGGAAAGAAACGGCGCGCCCGCACGTATGTCGCCGATTTCGTCTATCTGACGGCCGCCGGCGAACAAGTCGTCGAGGACGTCAAGGGAATGCAGACGGCCATGTACCAATTCAAGCGCCACCTCATGAAGACGGTGCACGACATCGACATCGTGGAGATTCAGTAAATGGCAAACAGGATCATGAGCGTGCAGCAGCGTCAGATTTGCGAATTCCTGATGCTCAAGCCAGGTGCGACCAGCGCCGACATCGTCGCATGCACAGGTTTCTCATACGACGCCGTCAAGAAAAAACTTCGCATTCTCAAGGAAAGCGGCCACGTGAAGGGCAGTGAGGCGAACTATCGCGCGACGTACCAGTTGACCGGCGCGCCGTTTCCGAGGCTTGCCGCATATCGGCCAAGCGCACGGTACGAGGCACAAAAGGCGCTCAAGGCGCGGCGCGCAAGGCAGACCGATTGCGTTGATCCGGTGGCCGATGCGATGTACGAGATGGTGACGGTTGGGAGGTCCGCCACATGAAAATATATCTCGCCGGCCCGATGACAGGTTACCCGGAATTGAATTTTCCGGCGTTCCACGCCGAGGCTGCGCGTTTGCGCGCGCTCGGCTTTGACGTCGTCAATCCGGCCGAGCTAAATGCGCACAGCGATGGCGATTGGCTCGCATGCATGCGCGTCGACATCAAGGCGGCTGTCGATTGTGACGGCATTGCGCTTTTGCCGGGGTGGGAGCAATCGCGTGGCGCGCCGATCGAGCACAACCTGATTCGTGACCTCGGCTTGCGCGTGTTCCGCGCTGCGCATCTGATCGGCCTCGCTGGCGATATGCCCGTGATCTCGCAGGCCGCGGTTGTCGAGCTGGTCGACACGGAGGCAGCTTGAAGAGATCCACGCCATTGCGCCGAACGGGATTCAAGCGAAAGCCGCATTCGCCGTTTAGCAGTCTCGCGTCGGCCAAGACAGCGCTGCAGCGCTCGGCGATGAAGAAGCGCGCGCGACGTCCGAAGGCTGGTGACGACAAGGTGATGCGCGACGCTTGCCGGGACGAGCCTTGTTATCTGCGCATCGCCGGCATTTGCGAGAGCAATCCGAAAACGAGCGTGCCGGCGCACCGCAACGAAGGGAAGGGCATGGGCTTAAAAACGGCTGACGTGCTTACCGTGCCGGCCTGCGCGGCATGCCACCACGAATACGATCAGGGAAAGCGTTTCCTGCGCGAGCAGAAGCGCGACATGTGGAATGCGGCATTCGCGCGCTGGCAGCCGGAACGCGCCGCAAAGCTGGATTTGAAGGGGGAAACGTGCGACCAATCGTCATGACGGTGCGGATTTACATCGCGAGCAGCGTCACTTTCACCGGCCGGAGGTATCGCAGTCGGTCGGTCACCGCGCCTATCGATTTCGATTTCGAAACGATGGTGCATGGTCTCCAACGCATCGCATACAGCGGCGGCGATATGAGCGTCTCCATGGTAAAAGCACTCGCCTTCATTCCGTTGTCCGATCGCATTCACATTCCGCGGTCGGACAAGGGCTGGGTCAATGAAGAGCTTTGCTGGGTGAATGCACCGATTTCGATGAATCGGAAGGGGCGCGACGCGCATGTGCTTGCGGCGTTTGTCGACAGCGGTGAGCTCGAATGGATAGTAAAGGAGGCAGTGTGAGTGAAATCAAGATCAACACCGGGCGCACCAACACGACGACGCATCGCGCCGTTCTCGATTCGGCCGCCCTCGAGCGCGTCATCATTGAGCATGTTGCGGCTGCGGCTGGCGTCAATCCGGACGCTTCGTGCGTCCGAGTGCAGTGCAATCTCTCTTCGCGGATGGGCAACTACGGCATCATCAACGAGGGAATTGTCACGATCACCGTCGATCATTCCGCAGCGCCTCAAGTCGGTGATTCATTGTGAGCGCGCACGCCTACATCCAATACGCCGACGTTCCCGACGAACTAGCCAAGTCGAGCCGCCAGCATGTCGACGATGTCACGAAAGCGAAGTTGATCGCGTTTGACGGTTGCCCGTTAGTTGGCCAGCTCGATCCTGTTGGCGATCGTCTGCAGGTCGAATACCCGTTCCCGCGCAACGAGGATCTGCGCAGCCAGCTCGTGCAGTGGTTCATGCATTGGGGAATTCACTTTTCGGTGGTGATGTGACAGCGATTTATACGGCGGAAGCGGCGCGCGACATGCGGGCAGAGCAATGCGGAAAGGGGCAACAACACATGACATATGACGCGATGCCGATGGACGAAATCGACGCCGTTCTGACGGACTGGTACGAATGGAGCCAGGCATACCGGCCTGTTGCCGGCTACAACGGCTCTGATTCGTCGTGCTCAAACTTCCAGATCAGCCGGCAATGGATGGATTATGAGGATCTGTCGGAGTTGGTCGATTTCCAGCTTTCGGCGGTTACTGGCAATGCGGTTGAGCCAATCGTGCTCGCACTCGGCATGCGCCATCGAATTGCCGTGACAACAGCGGTGCGCAACTTTGCCGCTGGCGCACTCGTTTTTGCGAATCCTCGCAATCCCGAGACGCAGGAAAGTGACTACGCCCAAGCCAAAGCGATCATGCGACCGGCGCTTGTCGAAAAAGGCTTGATAAAGTACTTGTAAACTCCGAAAAATTGTGGAATTATCCCGTCTGAGCGCACAGTCGCGTCCAGACAAAACGAAACCCGCCAGGTGAAAGCCTTGCGGGTTTTTCTATTTTCGCCTCGAGAAACCATGTTCAAAGCCATCATTCAGAAGATCGCCTCGTGGTTCAAGGGCGAAAAGTCGACCATCGAACAGAAAGCCGACAGCGTGGCTTCCGAAATCAAGGTCGACGCGACAACCGATGTAGCCGCGACGCTCGACGCGTTGTCGAAGTTGATCGGCAATGCGCCCATTTCCAACGATCTTAAAGGATTGATCATGAGCACACCCGTAGCGGCAACTCAACCGGCAGCAAACGCTGGCAGCAACGTCAACACCGCAGTGCAGATCGCGCTTGCACTTAAGACGATCGACGCATCGTTGTCGGTGGAAGCCATTCAGGCGGCCACCAATGCAGCGCTTGCTGCTGCGTATCCGGTCGCGGCGTAAACCACATGCCGCGCTTGCGCACGTTGGCGACTCGCTTGCAGTCATTGCCAAGCCGAGTCGCGATTGCCGAATCGCCGTCGTGGCGAACAGGCAAGACGAGCAGCGCGGCACGTGGCTACGGTTACGACTGGCAGCAACTGCGTGCCAAACATCTCGCGATGCATCCGCATTGCGTGTTCTGTCTTCGCGATCTCGGCATGCTTGATCTGTCGCCGGTTGATGTCGTGCTCGCATGTGCCGAACGTGGCGTTGCCGAACCGCTTGGAACGATCGGTGACCACATAGTTGCGCATCGCGGCAATGACACGCTGCGTCTCGACCCGACCAACGTTCAGACGCTGTGCAAACCGCACCACGACGGCGAAAAAGCGCGCCTTGAGCGTCGCTGATAACAAATGTTGCGAAAATACGACAATTCTCAACGAATGTTGTAAATAAGCAACATTAGTCAAAACCTACCGGGCGGGGGTATTGAAAGTTTGAGGCTATTTTGCGCCTCGACCGACCGTTCCCGCACGCGCAGAATTTTTTCCCGTTTGGAGTTTTTGTTAATGGCTTTAACAGCGAAAAAGAGGCTTTTCGCCGACGCTGTTTTGGCCGGCAAAGCCAATAAGGACGCGGCAATTGCGGCGGGTTACAGCGCCGCGACAGCATCGGCAGCGGGATCACGCCTTGTTAAAGACAAGGATGTGTCCCTTTATCTCGCTGCGCAACGCATCCAGAGCGAAGCGAGACCCGCTCCGGTCGAAAAGTCGGGGAGCGCCGCTCGCAAGCCAGTCGATTTAGACATCGGCGCGATGACCAGCTTCACCGATCCGAAGGCGTTCCTGATTGCCGCGATGAACGACGGTCGGACCGAACCGAAACTGCGCGTCGACGCCGCAAAAGCGCTCATGCCATTCGTGCATGCGAAGGTGGGCGAGACTGGAAAGAAGGATGCGAAAGGCGCGGCCGCCGAGAAAGCGGCTAACAAGTTTGCGTCGCTTGCGACGCCGAAACTTGTCGTCAACAACCGGAAATAGCGGATGGAATGGTCAACCGCATGCCTGGACTGGCCCGAGCGGCTTCGGTCCGGGCGCTCGATCATCCCGCCGCCGATCTTTCCAGAGCAGGCCGAGATTGCACTGAACGTTTTCAGGCAGCTCAAGATCGTCGACGCACCGGGTAGCCCGACGTTTGGCGAATCGTGCGCGCAGTGGGTGTTTGATCTCGTCGCTTCGATCTTCGGCGCGTATGACCCGGACAGTGGGCGACGCCTGATTACCGAGTGGTTCGTGTGCATCCCCAAGAAGAACAGCAAGTCGACGCTTGCGGCTGGGATCATGATGACTGCGATGATCCTCAATTGGCGCCAGTCTGCCGAATACGCGATCCTTGCACCGACAATCGAGGTCGCGAACAACAGTTTCGCGCCTAGCCGGGACATGGTGAAGCACGAGGAAGACCTCGACGAGCTGTTCCAGGTGCAAACGCACATCAAGACGATCACGCACCGCGTCAGCGGCGCGGCGTTGAAGGTCGTCGCCGCTGACGCGAACACGGTCAGCGGCAAGAAAAGCGTCGGGACGTTGATCGACGAGCTTTGGCTGTTCGGAAAGCAGCCGAACGCCGAAGACATGCTGCGTGAAGCGACCGGCGGCCTGGCGTCGCGTCCTGAAGGCTTTGTTATCTACCTGACAACGCAGTCGAATGATCCGCCGGCCGGCGTGTTCCTGCAGAAGCTACGTTATGCACGCGACGTGCGTGACGGGAAGATCAATGACCCGTGTTTCGTCCCGGTGATCTTCGAGCATCCGCCTGAAATGGTGAAGCGCAAAGAGCACTTGCGGGTAGAAAACCTCGCGATGGTCAATCCGAATTTCGGTTATTCGGTCGATCAGGCGTACCTGGAGCGCGAGTTTCGCAAGGCGCAAGAGAGCGGCGAAGAGTCGTTCCGCGGCTTCCTCGCGAAGCACGCCAATGTCGAAATCGGTCTTGCGCTGCGCAGCGATCGCTGGTCAGGCGCCGAGTTTTGGGAGGCGGCGGCGCTGGCGCCCGGCGTATCGCCCGAAGATCTGATTGAGCGCTGCGAAGTGATTGTTGCAGGGGTTGACGGCGGCGGCCTGGATGACTTGCTTGGGCTCGCTCTCGTCGGGCGCGAGCGCCGCACGCGCAACTGGATCGCGTGGACGCACGCATGGGCGCATCCGTCCGTGTTCGAGCGCCGCAAAGAGATCGCGGACACGCTTCGCGACTTCGAGAAAGAGGGCGACCTGACCGTCGTCGAGCAGATTGGCGACGACGTCGAGGACGTGGCGCAGATCGTCGCGGCGATCCACAAGGCCGGATTGCTGGATAAGGTCGGCGCGGACCCGGCTGGAATCGGCGGTGTGCTCGATGCGCTCAGCGCTGCCGGCGTGCCGGAAGACAAGGTGATCGGCATCTCGCAGGGCTGGAAATTGTCGGGCGCGATCAAGACAACCGAACGGCGCGTCGCAGCGGCGAGCGGAAGAAAGGCCGAAGACGGCGGCGAGAAGCCGGATGGCACGCTTATTCACGGCGGCCAGCGAATGATGGCGTGGTGCGTAGGAAATGCACGCGTTGTGCCGGTCGGCAACGCGGTGAACATCACAAAACAGGCCAGCGGGACGGGGAAAATCGACCCGCTCATGGCAATTTTCGATGCGGTATCGCTGATGGCGCTTAATCCGCCGGCTCAAGGGCCGTCGGTGTATGAGTCGCGCGGTATCCGATTCCTTTGAGGTGTGAATGGGTTTGATCGACTACTTCCGGCGAGGTAACCAGCCGGAGGCACAAACTCGTTCGAAGGAAAGCGCTACAGGGCGCGTTGAACCGAACCTTCCGCGTGCAGAGTTGCCGTCAGGCGGTTCGACGTTCACGGGCCTTGATGACCCGCGGCTGCTCGATTACATCCGGCGCGGCGAGATCGACGGCGGCGATCCACGCGGCGCCCGTGCGCTGCGCAATATGGCCGTTCTCCGATGCGTGACGCTGATTTCCGAATCGATCGGCATGCTGCCGTTCAACCTGCAGAGCAGTGACGACCAGAAGCAGATTCAGATCAACAACCCGGCACACCGGCTGCTGAAGTACAAGCCCAATGACTGGCAGACGCCGATTGAGTTCAAGAGCCTTTTGCAGCTTCGCGCTTTGCTCGACGGACAGTCGTTTGCGCGAATTATCTGGTCTGGAAATCGCCCGATCCGGCTGATCCCGATGGAGCGCGGATGCACCGTGCCGCACCTTAGTTCGTCGTGGCAGATGACATACGACTATACGGCGCCGGGCGGCAACATGATCACGCTGCCGGCGAACGAGGTTTTCCATCTTCGAGACCTGTCGCTTGACGGCATTAACGGGATTTCCCGCATCCGCCTGTCACGTGAAGCGATGGAGCTTGCGGAACAGGCTGAGAGAGCCGCGTCGCGCACTTTCCGCAACGGCGTTATGGCCGGTGGCGCAATCGAGGTTCCGAAGGAACTGTCTGACATCGCCTATGCGCGCATGAAACAGTCGCTGACTGACAACTATTCCGGCGCGCAGAACGCCGGTAACTGGATGTTGATCGAAGAGGGCGGCCAGGCGAAGCAATTCACGACCACTGCTGTATCTGCCCAGCAGATCGAAACGCGCAATCACCAGATCGAAGAGGTTGCGCGCATGTACGGCGTGCCGCGACCGCTCTTGATGATGGATGACACGAGCTGGGGCAGCGGCATCGAGCAACTGGCGATTTTCTTCATCCAGTATGGCCTCGCGCACTGGTTTGTGTCGTGGGAACAGGCGGCGGCGCGCAGCTTCATCCCGGACAACCAGCTCGGCTTGCTGCAATACAAATTCAATGAGGGCGCGCTGCTGCGCGGCACGCTCAACGATCAGGCGTCATTTTTCTCGAAGGCGCTTGGCGCGGGCGGTCAGGCGCCGTGGATGTCGCAAAACGAAGTGCGCGGGCTCGCGGATCTGCCGAAATCGAGCGATCCGTTGACCGACCAGCTCCGCAACCCAATGACTCAGCAACCGAAAGGACCGAGCAATGAGCCTCCTGCAGCTTCCTGAAATCCGCGCCGACCATCGCCTGAATTCGGCGCAGTTCGACCTGCGCCCGGACGCGCTCGAGCGATGGGAACCCGAGGTTCGTGCAGCGAACGACGGCTCGCCGTCGATTTCCATCTACGACACGATCGGCGACAACTGGGAAGGCACGGGCGTAACCGCGACGCGCATTTCGGCAGCGCTGCGCAGTATTGGCGCGAATCAGGCGGTCACGGTGAACGTGAATTCGCCTGGTGGCGATTTTTTCGAAGGCGTCGCGATCTACAACCTGTTACGGCAGCATCAGGCGAAGGTAACCGTACAGGTGCTCGGCCTCGCGGCGTCGGCCGCGTCCGTTATCGCGATGGCTGGCGACGAAATTCTGATGGGTGAGGGCTCGTTCCTCATGATCCACAACGCGTGGACGGTCGCTATCGGCAACCGGCACGATTTGGCGCAGGCCGCGCAAACGCTCGAGCCATTCGACGCCGCCATGGCGAACCTTTATGCGAAGCGCGCCGGCATCAGTCAGGACGCGGCCGCGACGCTAATGGATCGTGAAACCTGGATCGGTTCCGATCAGGCCGTCGCGGACGGTTTTGCAACCGGCCTTGTCGACAGCACGAAAATCGACAAAAACGCGAGTGCCAGCGGCAGCAGAAAAGCGCTGGCGCTCGTTGAGGCATCAATGGCGAAGGCGGGCTATTCACGTTCGCAGCGCCGCGAGGCCTTCAAAGCCCTTTTCACCGGTACGCCGGGCGCTACCGGGAATCCTGCCACGCCGAGCGCTGGCGAAGATGTTGCGGCATCGCTGCAAAACCTCCTCAACGCAATTCAAGGCTAATCATGAGCAAAAATCTGTTGATCGCCGCTATCGCGGCAACCCTGGCTGGCACCGCTGGCTTCGTGCCTCGCGGTATCGTTGCTGTTCGCGCTGACAGCAGCCTGCCCGAGGTCAAGGCGCTGATCGAAAACCTGCAGAAGGCGTTCGCCGAGTACAAAACCGAGCATACGAAGCAGCTCGACGCCGTGAAGGCCGGCTTGCCGACGGCCGATGTGACGGCGAAGGTCGAAAAGATCGGCGCGGATCTCGACGCGCTGCAGAAGGCCGTCGATGACACCAACATCAAGATCGCAGCCGCGCAAATGGCTGGCGGCCGGCAACTGAAGGACAAGGAATACACCGAAGCCTTCAAGGCGCACATGCGCAAGGGCGAGATTCAGGCGACCCTCAGCAAGGGCACGGACGCCGATGGCGGCTATCTGGCGCCTGTCGAATGGGATCGGACCGTAACCGACAAGCTGGTTCTCATCTCGCCGATGCGCGCCATCTGCGGCACGCAGACCATTTCGACGAACGGCTATACGAAGCTGTTTAACCTCGGCGGCACCGCGAGCGGTTGGGTCGGCGAGGCCGCTGCTCGCGCTGCGACCAATGGCCCGACGTTCGCGTCGTTGGGCTTCACGACCGGTGAGCTGTATGCGAATCCGGCTGCGACGCAGCAGCTGCTCGATGATGCATTGATCGATCTCGAAACGTGGCTGGCCAACGAAGTGCAGACCGAGTTCGCGCGTCAGGAAGGCGCGGCTTTCGTCGCCGGCGACGGCGCGAACAAGCCGAATGGCATTCTGACGTACATCACCGGCGGTGCGAACGCCGCGACGCATCCGTTCGGTGCTATCGAAGTGGTGAACAGCGGCGCAGCCGCGGCGATCACGTCGGACGGTATCATGGACATCATCTATGACCTGCCGAGCGCTTATACCGGCAACGCGCGCTTCATCATGAACCGTGCGACGCAGGGCGCAATCCGCAAGCTGAAGGATGGCCAGGGCAATTACCTGTGGCAACCGACGTATGTCGCGGGCCAGCCGGCGACGCTCGCCGGCTTCCCGCTCACGGAAGTGCCCGACATGCCGGACGTGGCGGCCAATGCGACGCCCATCATGTTCGGTGACTTCAAGCAGGGTTACCTGGTGATCGACCGCATCGGCGTGCGCGTGTTGCGCGACCCGTTCACGAATAAGCCGTTCGTCTCGTTCTACACGACCAAGCGCGTCGGCGGCGGCGTCGTGAATCCGGAACCGCTGCGCGCGCTGCAGGTCGCCGTCGACGCGTAACACGAGTCTTCAGGGGTGGGTGTTGGTTTGGGGGCGTCCTTGTGGCGCCCCTTCTTTTTAGGGGAACGCCGTGCCGAAGTTCATTAAGCCATTCAAGGGTGTGCCGCAAGGCGAGATTTATCCGAAGCAGTTCGAAGCGGGCGACGAATGTCCGTCGGAGCTTGAGCCAGGCGCGCGTGAGCTGGGCGCGCTCGAGGGTTCGGAAGACAAGAAAACCGTTCCGGCGAAGAAGTAAGCGATGCCGCTCGTCGATATTAGCCTCGCGCTTGGTTTTCTGCGTCAGGATGCCGGCGTTGAAGATGACGTTGTGCAGGCTTTGCTCGACGGCGCGACGCAGTCGGCGATCGACTATCTGAATCGCCAGGTATTCGAGGATCAGGACTCGCTGGAAGCTGCGCAGACGGCCGGCACCGCCGGCGACTATCCGATGGTGGTCAACGGCGCGATCAAGGCGGCAATTCTCAAGACGACCGCAGAGCTGTATTCGAATCGCGAGGATTCGTCTGTCTCGAAACTCGTCGAATTGCCGTTCAATGCGCGAACGCTGTTGCGGCCGCACCGAATTGTGCCGGGCGTCTGATGCGTGCCGGCGACCTGAATCGGCGCGTGCGCATCGACCAGCGCGCAGGCACAGGAACCTTGAACGATCCGCTTACTTGGGCGCCGCTCGCGACCGTCTGGTGCAACGTCAAGATGCTGACTGGAAAAGAAACGCTCCTGGCCGATGCCGACGTTGCGCAGACCACGGCGAGCATTCGAATCCGGTATCGAACGGACATTACCAACGGCATGCGCGCGGTTCTATTGAAGTTTGTTGACGGCGCGCCCGTCGACGATGTCGTTTTCAACATCCTCTCGCCGCTCCCTGATGTGGCGAGCAGGGAATATACGGATCTGGCCTGCTCGGCCTTTTCGAACAATGGCTAGCGCTGAATCGCTCGTTGATACGGCGCTCGCACCGTTCGCCGGCGGCCGCATCTATCCGGACGTGGCGCCGGCCGGCGCGGCCAAGCCGTTTGTCGTCTACCAGTCTGTCGGCGGCGTCGACGAAACGACTTTCGACGGCCTCAACGAATGGCAAAACAACCGCATGCAGGTCGCCGTATGGGGCGAAGACCGTTTGTCGGTCGCGCTTCTCATGCAACAGATTCTCGGGGCGCTGACTGCCGCGCCTGTTCTCGGCACGCCGGTCGGCGCGCCGGTGAGCGTGTACGAGGATGACACAAAGCTGTATGGCAGTCGCGCCGACGTATCAATCTGGTTCAACATCTGAGGGAAACCATGACAAGCTCCGCAATTTCCGCACAGGGCAGCGCACTCGCAATTAACGTCGACGACGCAGACCCGACAGTCTGGACGAAGGTCAAGAACGTCAAAAGCTACAGCGGCTTCGACGGATCGGCCACGTCGCTCGACACGACCGACCTCGATTCGGTCGCGAAAGAGAACCTCTTGGGCCTGCAGGATTGGGGCAGCTTCTCGATCGACATCAACATCGACTATTCGGACCCCGGCCAGGCGGCAATGCTCGCATCGAAGCGCGCGAGCACGAAGAAAAATTACCAGTTGACGCTTCCGAGCGGCGACGTCGCCACGTTCCTCGCCTCGGTCACTTCCTTTCCGATTGCCGGCGGCACCGACGCGCTGCTCACGGCCACCGTCGCGATGGCGATCAGCGGCGACGTCACAATCACACCGCCGGCACCTCCGGCCTGACAGGCACGCAGGCCTGCGTCGATCGTAGCGCGCATTTTCAACCTTATATAGAGCACAAAACATGCTGACTCGTGAACAGATTCTCGCAGCCGACGACCTGAAGTCGGAAGAAGTGGAAGTCCCGGAATGGGGCGGTTCGGTGAAGGTGTCGGTTATGAGCGGCGTCGACCGCGACGCCTTCAACGAATCGATGCAGGCGTCCGACAAGTCGATTGGCTATTTCCAATCGAGCCTGCTCGTGTCGACCGTCATCGACGATGGCGGTCAGCGCGTTTTCACGATGGCGGACATCGACGCGCTGCGCCTGAAAAGCGCTGCTGCGGTCACGCGTGTCGTGAAGGTAGCCGAACGGCTCAACGGATTCGGGACCGACGCGGTGGAGGCGGCAGAAAAAAACTCCGAAGCCGCCCAGAGCGGCTCTTTTGGTTCCGACTCGCCCGCGAACTGAAAATGTCCGTGCGGCGCTGTCAGCGCGAGGTCGATAGTGCGGAGTTCGTCGAGTGGATTGCGTTTTCCCATATCGACGGCTTGACCGCTGAGATGGACGACCTTCGCTGCGGCCTCGTGACGGCGGCGACGTACAACGTGCACCGCGACACGAAAAAAGCCCGGAAACCGTTCGGCCCGGTTGATGTCGTGCCGTGGCTGAATCGCACCGAGCCGGAAGAGGATGCGAGCCCGGTTCTTCTGGCCGACAAAACCGCGCAATCGAATCTGATTTGCGCCGCACTGTTCGGGAAGGTCGCGAATGGCTAGGAGAGCGTTCGAGATGGCTAACCCCAAGGCGCTCACCGCGCAGCTGGACGCGCTCAGCCTCGCCGTCAACGAGTCTACCTTGCGCAAGGCGGCGCTCGCCGGCGCGAATATCTTCCTTGCCGAAGAGAAACTGCGCATCCCGAAGGACACGGGCGACGGCGAACGCGCGCTAATCATCGCCTATGACCAGGAAGAGTCCGTGACGGGCAAGTTGGCTTCGTACATCGTGACGTGGCTGAAAAGCGCGTATTACCTGCGATTTATCGAATACGGAACGTCGAAAATGGCTGCGGAGCCGTTCAAGCGCCCGGCGTATGAGGCGAAGAAGACCGCGGCGGCCCAAGCCGTCGTTGATTCCATTGATGCACAGATAGGGGCGGCAATCCGTGTCAAATGACAGCATCACGCGCGTCACAGCAGACGCGAGCGGCTATCGGTCCGAGTTGGACTCGGCGCGCAAGTCCGCAGCCGCATTCATGCAGACGCAGGACCAGGCGGCTGCGCGCGTGGTCGTGGCACAGCAGGCGATCGCCGAGGCCGCGGCGAACGGCAGCAATGCCAGCGCGCGCTCTATCAATTCGTTCATCTCGTCGCTCACGCGTGCTGCTGACACTGCCGGCAAGACCCAATCGCAATTGCTCGAGATGAAGGCGGCTCAGCTCGGCGTCTCGGATGCGGCTGCGTCATCGATCGCCGCGCTGCGCGCGTTCGAACAGCAGAGTAGCGCGGCCGGCGAAGCGGCTGAGGGATTTGGGGTAAAGAGCGCCGGTGCGCGCCTGGAGATTGTTCGGCTGATCCACGAGGCGTCAACCGGCAATTGGGGGAACTTCGCCGGCTCTGCCCAGGTGCTGGGTGAGAAGGTCGACATTATGGGCAAGCTGATGTCGCCAGCAGGCATTGCGATCGGCTTGGCATCTGCTGCTGTGGTTGGCTTTGCGTATGAGGCCATCAAAGGCGCGTCGTCGTTTGATGCGCTCGGCAAGTCGGCTCAAGTGACCAATGGGTATATCGGCTTAACCTCTAGCAACCTCGAGGATATGTCGAAAAACATCGCTGGTTCTGGACAATCTATCACCGACGTGCAGGCGGCCATGACGGCGCTTGTGTCTAGCGGTCAGGTGGCCGCCGATCAGCTAGCGCTCGCCACGAAGGTGACGGCGGAATTTGCGAGTGATACGGGTAAATCGGCCGATCAGGCGGCGCAGGCCATGATCAGCTTTGCCCAGGATCCCCAAAAAGCGCTTCAGGACTTGCAGACGCAGTACCACACGTTCACGGCGGCGCAGGTCGATGTTATCGAAAATTACATCAAGACCGGTGACAGCGCGGATGCGTACAAAGCCATTTTGCAGGGCATGGACGACGCGCACACCAAATTCAAGGATTCTGCGACGCAGAATATCGGGATCGTTCAGAGTGCATGGCTCGGTTTGAAGTCCATTGTTGTTGATACGATCAACCGCATCAATGGCATTGGCGTAGCAGCTACTGACACAGAAAAACTTGCCGCCGCAATGCAGCGGGTTGACGAAGCGCAGGCGAACGTCGCCAAAACAGCATCCATGCCGGGCAGCTTCGGCGCACAGGCCGCTCAAAAGGGCTTGTCGGCAGCGCAAGCCGCTCTCTCCGACACCATGCGGCAGATCTCCGATAGTCAGAGGGCAGCAGACCAGCAAGCGAGTATTGCAGCGGCCGGCGATGGCGAGGTGGCGTCGAATAAATATCTTAACTCGACCGATTACGCCACGCCGCTGCAGCAGCGTAACTTGGCTATCGAGAAAGAGAATGCGGCTTACGCCGTCGCCATCGCGGGCGTCGACAAAAATTCGACGATTTTTAATCAAGATGAAGCCCGGCACGCAGCCGATCTCGCCCAGATCGAAAAGCAATATCAAAACGCGATCGGAACGAAGTCCATCGATACCGCTGGTTTGCAACAGCAAGCCGATGCCGTCAAGCAGGCGCTGAGCCAGATCAACACCGAATATACCAACAGCGTGGCAATTCTGGACGCCGCGCACAAAGCTGGCGCTGTATCGGACGCCGATTATTACGATCAGCTGCGCGCCGATATTGCCAAAGCAGAAAGTGCGCGTGAGGGGCAGTTGGAGGGGGAAATTGCAGCCCTCAAGCAACATCAGGCGAGCGGCGCCGAGCAGATCCGGATCAACAAGCAGATTCAGGATGCCGAGACGCAGTTGGCGAACGCCAGGGCCGATTCATCGACCTTGTCGCAAAAGAGCTGGCAGGCCGAGGATGCTGCGATGGTGCAGCGCATGGAAAGCGTCGTGAAATATACCGACGGGTTGAAGCAGCAGCTAGCTACCATGCAAAATTCGGCCGACCTTCAGGTGTCCAGTGTGGGCATGGGCACGCTCGAATCGCAGCAGGCATCGCAGCTCAATTCCGTGATGCGTCAGTATGACCAACAGAGAACGACGCTGCTCGGCCAGCGCAGTCAGGCCACGTCGCCCGACGACAAGGCTATGTACGACAACCAGCTTACGGCGCTTCAGGCCGCACAGGACAAGGCCGTGAGCATCACGCAGGACGGCTTTGACCGGATGAAGGTCGCGCAAGGCAATTGGGAAAATGGGGCGACCCAGGCTTACCAGAATCTCGCCGACCAGTCCGCGAACGTTGCTGGCCAAGTTTCATCGGCCTTTACCGATGCGTTCAATGGCATGGCCGACGCGTTCGCGACTTTCGTCACGACGGGGAAGCTCAGTTTCACTAGTCTCGCAACCAGCGTCATTTCCGACATTGCTCGTATGGCCGCGAGGGCGGCAGAGTCGCAGTTGTTCGGCGCGGCCTTAAGTGCGCTGGGGATTGGCACGAGCAGCGCCGCCACGTCGTTTTCCGGCGCATTCCATCTCGCTGCCGGCGGCGCCGTGTATGGGCCGGGTTCGTCAACCAGCGACAGCATTCCGGCCATGCTTTCGGCTGGCGAGTACGTGTTGCCCGCTTCGGCGGTGCAACGCGTCGGCGTGCCCGCGCTTGATGCGCTAAGGGGAGGGAGTGCTCATGGCATGTTGCGATTCGCGCTCGGCGGTTACGTCGGGTCGGGCGCTGCTGCCGCCACAAGCGGCGGTGCGGGCGACATCCACATTGATGCGCCGGTGAGCGTGCAGGGCGGCCCGAGCGCCGCGGCGAATCAGAGTGGGGGCGCCGAACTGCAGAAGAAACTCGACCAGATGCTCAAAGCCTTCCTTCAGAACGAGCGCAAGCAGGGCGGCACGCTCTGGAAGATGCAAAACGGGATCGCGTAATGCCTGACATTTTCACGTGGGTGCCGACAGTCGCAAACCTGTCGGGCACTGCGACGCTGCTCGTCCGGAAATCGCAGTTTGGCGACGGCTACACGCAGCGGGCGCCTGACGGAATCAACAATCGATCTTCGTCGTTCAACCTGCAGTTCGTGAGGGACGCCGCGACGATCTCCGCGATCCTCGCCTTCCTTGATGCGCACGCTGGCGCGACGGCGTTTTACTGGGCGCCGCTGTTGCGCGAGCAATCGCTCTTCACTTGTGAAACGTATTCCGAGCCGACAAAAGACGGCAACGTGTACACGATCAGCGCTATGTTCGACCAGACGTTCGACACAACCTCGGCTTCCTGACCACTATGACCGTTCTCCAAAAAATCGCTCTTGGCACGCCACCGACCGGCAACGACGGCGACACAACGCGAACCGCAAACACGAAGGTAAATTCGAACGTTGATGTGCTGAATACGCAAGCGGCACTCGGGAGCGCGCCGGAAGCCGTCACGGCACCTCAGACGCTTGTTGCGGCGACGCACCTGGGCAAACGGGTGAATATCAATCTGGCGGCGGCCGGCTCTGTCAGTCCGCCTCCGGCGTCGACCTGCGCGGCCGATAGCGTTATTTTGCTGCGCAATCTTGGAGTGACCGTCGTATCGCTGCCAGCCGCAGACGGTTCGGGCGATACCGTTTCACTGTCAGCACTGAACCCGGGCGAGACGGCGTTGCTCGACACGGACGGCGTCCATGGGTGGACGGTGCTGATGCGCGGGCGAACCAACTCGGGCGATGAGGTAGTAAGCGGAGCGCTCACGGTAGCAGGACTGGCAACGCTAGTGGGCGGGTTGTCTTTCGGTGCGAATGGTCAGGCTGCCATATCGGCAGCGGGCGCATACTCAGGGGTCAGCGCTGCATACACGGGGAATGTAACCGTAGGCGGGACGCTAGCCATTACCGGAGCAGCGGCATTTTCAGCCGGGTTATCTTGTGGTGGCAAGGCTATTACCAGCGTCGGCGCAGCCGTCAACGCAACGGACGCAGCAAATAAGTCATATGTAGATGGAGGTCTGGCAACCAAACTCGCCAACCCAACCGGCGGTGTTGGCACGTTCATCCGGGGCGACGGGGCAAACACTCGAACCTTGCAGGCAGTTTATCAATCGTACGGGACGGGTAGTTCTGTAGTCGGCTACGAGCTAATCGTGGCCGGGGTGTCTGGCTCTATGATTTATATGCAGAACACCGGTAATATGGTTTTCTGTAGCACGGGGGGGAATACAAGCAACGTTCTTACGCGCGCCACCCTGGACACAGTAGGTAACCTAAGTATCGCAGGCGCCCTGTCTCAAGCGTCCGACTCCCGAATCAAGACAAATATAGCGGTAATCCCGGAGGCGGGTGAAAAGCTGGACGGTATCCGCGGGGTTACATTTAATCGCACGGACCTTGCGGACACAGATAGAACCTACGCGGGTGTCATTGCCCAAGAGGTGCAAGCGGCTTTGGCGTGCGCCACGTCTATTAGTCAGTCTGACGATAGCGGCTCAGTACCAAATATGCTCCACGTTGATCCTATGGCTGTCATCGGCATTCTTGTGGAGGCTGTTAAAGATTTGCGCGGGCGCGTAGCAGCACTGGAGGGCAAACAATGACTATTACAGCCGACATTCAGCAGCTAGAGCCGGGCAATCTGATCGAGCTTTTCGAGATGGACTGCACGGCGATCGGCGGCGACATGCTGCGCTTTCACGGTCACTTGCAGTCGACGTCGATTTTCTGGCAGGGGAACGAATACAAGCCGTGGCCGATTCAGGGCAGCGGTTTCGAGCACACGTCAGATGCGCAGCAGCCGACGCCCACGCTTACTGTTGGCAACACCGGTGGAACGATCTCGGCGTTGTGCGTGTTCCTCGACGACCTGGTCGGCGCGAAGGTGACGCGGCATCGCACGCTATCAAAGTACCTCGACGCGCAAAACTTCGCCGCGGGCAACCCGACAGCAGATCCGACTGAGGAAATGGCGGTCGAGCTCTGGTACATCGAGCAGAAGACCAGCGAAACAAACGTCCAGGTCGAATTTACGCTCTCGTCGGCGCTGGATTTCGGCGGCCAGCAATTGCCGGCGCGCCAGATCGCGCCGTTGTGCCAGTTCGACTACCGCGGCCCATATTGCGGCTGGACCGGGACGACCTATTTCACTATCGCGGATGTCGCCACCGACAACCCGGCGCTCGACCAGTGCAGCAAGCGCACGACCGGTTGCGAATGCCGGTTCGGCGTCAATGAGCCGCTGCCGTTCGGCGGCTTCCTGAGCGACAACTTCTCGTAGCAACCCATGAATGAAACCACGAAGGCCGCCATCGCGCAGCACGCCTTGGCGGAGTACCCGCGCGAGTGCGTGGGGCTTGTTTGCATCCGCGACGGCGCCGAGGTGTACGTGCCATGCCGGAACGTCGCGGCCGCACCGACCGAGAATTTCAGCCTTTCGCCGGAAGACTTTGCGAACGCAGAAGACCTTGGCGTCGTCGACGCGCTCGTGCATTCGCACCCTGGTGGCTCGGCGCGTCCGTCGGGCGCCGATCGGGCGATGTGCGAGCAGGCCGGCATCGGGAAATGGGTAATCGTGTCGCTCGGCGTGCAGGCGGACGGCTCGATTGGCATTGACGGATGGTGCGAATTCTCGCCGTCCGGTTATGTCGCGCCGCTGATCGGCCGCGCGTTTGTTCACGGCGTCCACGATTGTTACGACCTGATCCGCAGCTACTACCAGCTCGAGCGTGGCGTGACACTGCCGAATTTCGAGCGTCCGGACAACTGGTGGGAAGACGGCGTCTCGAATCTCTATCTGGACAACTTTGAGGCGGCCGGCTTCGCAGACATGGGCCAAGACGCGGAGATCGAGGTCGGCGACGTGCTGCTGATGCAGGTCAGGAGCAGGAACGGCGTGCCGAATCACGCCGGCATCTATCTCGGCAACAACGTGTTGCTGCACCACATGTGCGGGAAGCTCTCCGGCCGCACTGTCTGGGGCGGCATGTGGGCGCGCTGCCTGCGCACAGTGCTTCGATACAAAGGGGAACCAGCGTGAGCGACAAGGTGCGAAGGGAGTCATTGAACCAGAAAGTTCGGACGGTGAGGCTTTACGGGATCGCTGGACGCCTGTTTGGCCGCGTGCATCGCTTTGCTGTTTCGTCGACGGCGGAAGCAATGCGCGCGTTGTGCTCGCAGATCGCCGGATTCAAGAAATTCCTGATTAACGCCAAAGACAACGGCCTCACGTTTGCTGTGTTCAACGGCAAGCGGAACCTTGACGCCAGCGAGCTGGCGTACCCGGTCGGCAGTGAAGAGATCCGCATTGCGCCGATTATCGTCGGCAGCAAAAACAGCGGCCTTTTTTCGACCATCCTCGGCACGGCGCTGGCGGTGGTCGGCGTTGTGACCAGCGAATACGGTGGCGGCTTCCTTGTCGGGATCGGCGCATCGATGGCGCTCGGTGGTGTCGTGCAGATGCTCAGTCCGCAGCAGAGCGGCCTCGCATCGAATAGCGGCCCGGACAATGGCACGTCGTACTACTTCAACGGCGCGGTCAACAGCAATGCGCAGGGCGACTGCGTGCCGATCGGCTACGGCCGCATGCGAGTGGGCTCGAAGGTCATCAGCGCAAGCATCTCGGCAGCGGACCAATAAGCATGCGTATATCCGGTTCGAAGGGCGGTAGCTCCGGCAGCACGCCGACCGAGTCTCCCGACAGCCTGCATTCTGTGGCCACCGCGACGGTGCTCGACCTGGTGTCGGAAGGCCCGATTCAGGGTCTCGTGAACGGCCTTCAGTCGATCTTCCTGGACGATACACCGATCCAGAACCCGGACGGCTCGACCAATTTCACGAACTACACCGCCGATTGGCGGCTCGGCACGCAAGACCAGACGTTCATGTCCGGGTTTCCCGCGGTCGAAAGCGAAATTGCGATCGGCATTGCGCTGACGTCCGACACGCCATGGGTGTATGAGATCGAGAATACGCAGCTCACGGCTGCACGCATTCGCTTTGGCGTGCCTGAGCTTGAGCAGTCAAATCCGACGACCGGGGACGTGACCGGTTACCGGATCGAGTATGCGATCGATCTGGCTGTTGATGGCGGCTCATATTCCCAGGTCGTTACCGGCGCATTTGATGGCAAGACGACGACGCTGTACGAACGCAGCATTCGGATCGAGTTGCCGGCGGCCACGACGAGCTGGCTCGTGCGCGTGAGGCGCCTGACAGCCAATGCGCATAGCGCGCTAATCGCCGACACGGTGAATATCGAGGCGATCACCGAAATCATCGACCGGAAGCTGCGGTACCCGATGTCGGCCTTGATGGGGCTGTCGTTCGATGCACAGTCGTTTAGCGATGTGCCGACGCGTGCGTACGACCTGTACCTGCGCATCATCAGCGTGCCGTCGAACTACGATCCGACGACCCGCGACTATGCCGGCACGTGGGACGGCACCTTCAAGCAGGCGTGGACCGACAACCCGGCGTGGATTTTTTATGACCTGGTGCTGAATGACCTGTACGGTCTCGGCAAGCGGGTCGACGCGTCGATGATCGACAAGTGGGGGCTCTACACGATCGCGCAGTATTGCGACGTGATGGTTTCCGACGGCAAGGGCGGTCAGGAACCGCGCTTCACGTGCAACGCCTACATCCAGTCGCAGGCCGACGCGTACAAGGTGCTGCAGGATCTCGCCACTGTCTTTCGCGGAATCGCCTATTGGGGGCCTGGGCAGGTTGTGGCGCGCGCCGACATGCCGGCCGACGTGTCCTACGTCTATACCGCGGCGAACGTGGTGGGCGGCGCGTTCACCTACGTTGGGTCGGCACGCGGCACACGCTATACGACGGCACTCGTCAGCTGGAACGATCCGTCGAACGGTTATCAACAGGCGGTTGAGCCGTACATTGATGAAGACGGTGTAGCTCGCTATGGCGTCGTGAAAGCGCAGATCACCGCGTTTGGAACAACCTCGCAAGGTCAGGCGCATCGCCTCGGCATGTGGACGTGCCTGACGAGCCGTTACGAGACGGCCACCGTTTCGTTTTCGGTGGGCTTGGACGGAACGCTCTGCCCGCCAGGCGAAATCATCGCAGTGGCAGATCCGGCGAAAGCAGGAAAGCGCATCGGCGGCCGCGTGCGCGCTGCGGCCGGCCAATCCGTGACGCTCGACAAGGCGCCGGCGGCCGCCGCCGCCGGCGACACGCTAACCGCCGTGCTGCCGACCGGCATCGCGCAGGGCCGCACCGTGCAATCGGTCGATGGCGACGTGATCACTGTAACCGAGGTGTTCGATTCGGCGCCGGTTCCGGGCGCGGTGTGGATGCTCGAAAGTGCGGACCTGCTGTCGCAACTGTTCCGTGTGGTCAGCATTCAGGAAAGCGACGACAACGGCCAGATCACCTACACCGTCAACGCCACGCAGTATGAGCCGGGCAAGTATGCCGCGATCGATAATGGCGCGGCCATCCAGACGCGGCCGGTTACTGTCATTCCGCCGTCCGCGCAGGTGCCGCCCACGAACGTGACGCTGTCGACGTTCTCGGCGATCGACCAGGGCATTTCCAAAACCACGATGGTCATTTCGTGGAACGCGGCCGCGAACGCTGTCTCGTACCTGCCGGAGTGGCAAAAGGACAGCGGCGAGTGGGTGACCATGAACGCCGTGGGCGGCCTGCAGGCGGAAGTGCCCGGCATTTACCAGGGTGCATACCTCGCGCGCGTGCGCGCCGTGAACGGCATGGGCGTGACGTCGATACCGGCCTATGGCGTGCTGACGAACCTGACCGGCAAAACCAGTCCGCCGCCACAGGTCACATCGCTGACGGCCACGCCGATTGTGTTCGGTATCAATCTGGCATGGACGTTTCCGGCGGACGGCTCGGCCGGCGACACGCAGCGCACCGAAATCTGGTACAGCCGCACGCCGCTGCTCGCTGATGCCATCAAGTTTTCCGATTTCGCATTCCCGCAGGCGTCGACGTCATACCAGGGGCTTGCCGCTGGCCAGTCATTCTTTTTCTGGGCGCGCCTCGTTGACACGTCCGGAAACATCGGGCCGTGGTATCCGGACGGCGATGGCATCAACGGCCAGAGCAGTAGCGACGAAACGGAATACGAAGCCTACTTCGCAGGCCAGATCACGCAATCGGCGCTCGGCGCGGACCTGCTGGCACCGATCGAGTCGATCACGCCGCCGATGGCCGGGCAGGCGGACATTTACGCTGGCGACGATACGTCGTATGCCGGCGTCTGGTCGTTGCAGTCCGCAACCCAGGAAGCCGACCTCACGCAGGCTCAGCGCACCGACACCGTCGCAGCGCAGGTTCAGACGGCTCAATCCACGCTAAGCGCGGACATCCAGACCGAGACCGAAGCTCGCATCGACGCCGACAGCGCGCAGGCGACGCAGATCACAACGATCCAGGCGCAGGCCGACGAAAACACCGCGGCGGTGCAGACGGTCGCCAGTTCGTATGCGGATTTGAATGGCCGTGTTGCTGCGTCATACCAGATCAAGACGCAGATCACGAGCAATGGGCGCACCTATATCGCCGGTATCGGTGTGGGCGTCGACAACAACAGCGGGGTGGTCGAGTCGCAGGTGCTGGTTTCGGCAAGCCGGTTTGCCGTGATCGATCCGAACGGCGCGGCCGTGACAGCACCCTTTGTGGTGCAGGGTGGTCAGGTGTTCATCAGCCAGGCGCTCATTGGTACCGGTTGGATCACGAACGCAATGATCGGGAACGTCATTGAGTCGACCGTGCTCGGCGCAAATGGCCAGCCGCGATGGATCATCGACAAAAACGGTTCGATCACGCTGAACGGAGCGAATGCTGGCAGCGGCTACATGACGCTAAACGACTCGACGCTGCTGGTGTACGACGGCAACGGAACGTTGCGCGTCCGATTGGGGCTTTGGTAATGGCAGTCGGCCTGCAGATCTTCGATGCGTCCGGAAACATTGTGCTCGACGCCACGTACCGCGTGATGCGGATCGTATCCGCCGCGATCATCGCTGGCGGTAGTGGATTAAGTGGAACTCTCTCTACGGACTCCAGACTGGCGCAAGGATGTTGGGTGTCATTTCAACCCGCGCAGACGGCCGGCGACGGGTACCTGAATCGCGGCGTTGTATCTCCGCGCTTCACCTATTCCGGCGGCGCGCTGACCTACTCGTACGCGACCGGCAATAACGGCGCGATGGATACCTATCAGGGCGGCACTGTGTTTTGGGGCTCTTACTGATGACCGCAGGATTTCAGGCGTACACGGATAGCGGCCTGGTGCAGATCGACGGAACGACGCAAAACTACGCGCTGCGCCAAACCATCGGCGTCACGACCGCTGCCGGAGACATGAACGCCGGTAAGGCCAATTCCGGCGCGATGTACACGTTGCGCGCGAATATCGCCGACGTCACCGTGTCCGCTGTGCAGCCGCTGTTTGCAATTTACAGCCCGAGTGCATATGCGACGATCATCAAATGTGTGAATAACGGTGGAAATAGCTGGACCGTGCGCCTATGGTCGAGCGCGGCGGTCGGCCTGACGCTCTATGTTTTTGATCAGTCTGCAGCTGCGGCGCCCGCTGGCGCCGGATACGGACTGCAGGTGTTCGACGCAAGCGGAAACCTGATTGCCGATGCGCGTCAGCGGCTGGCCCGCGTACTGGACTCTCAGGCTGGAAACATCAACAACGCCGGCGCAGGCTGGGGGCAGTGGAACCAGGTCGACACGTGGACAACCTCCTTTAGCTACGCGGGCGTTAGCAAGGTAGGCGTCGCATGCGTGGGGAATGCGTTCCTTTCCGCGCCGACCGGTGGCACCAATAACGGCTGGTACAACATGAGCGGCATGCAAACGGTCGGCAACACCATCGATTTCGCGTACCAGTATTTTCAGCAAGGGAGCGTGTCGCACCCGGGCGACGTCGTTTGCTACGGTTCGGCGTTCGACTGGCGGTTTATTGCGATCGATCTCAGTAATCTCTAAAAGGAATCATCTAATGCCACTTCAGCTCGACTATGTGACGCCGTCGACCGGCGCAACTGCCAGTTATCACGTTGTACAGCAGGTTTCCCTAGATTATGCATCGAGCATCACCAATGCAACGGTTGCTTCGTATCTCAGCAAGGATGCGCTCGCGGCTGGAAAATTTCCGATGTACTCACAGCAGATCCAGGTCGCGGCGCTCCCTGCAAGCGGCACGGATGCGAGAGCATTTTCCGAGACGGAGCTTGCCGCTGCCGCGCCGACGGACGGGAGTGCGTCTAGCTATCCAGGTCGCTATGCGTTTGCCGGCGCGGCCGTCGTCGATTGAGCCTTACGGTTGATTACAAAGTCGAAATTTGGATGTAAACTTTGTGGGCAGTTCAAGAATTAACAATAACCATCCGGGGAACAAAATGATTAAAACGATATTGGTTTCTGCGGCCGCGATTTGTCTGGCGGCATGCGGCGGGGGCGGTGGCGATTCGCAGCCCACGGCAAAAGCGCTCACGATCTCCATGTATGGCAAGCCGATCGTGTCGGCGACTGCGCCCGTATCGCATGCGCAGGTCGCTGTGGTCGCAAAAGCGGCCTCCGACCCGTCGACGGCTGATACGCAGGCAACGGTGCAGTCGCTTCAGGCTGCGTTGGCCGCACGCGGCGTAACCGCAGACATCGCGCCGCAGGTAATGGATGCCACTGCGTTGCATGAGATCGTGACGACTCAGTACAACGGCGCTCCGCCGAACCCGGATCAGTTCCAGTCCGATCCTAGCGAATGGATGATCGTTAATTTCCAGCTAGACGACATGGTGACGTCGTGGAACGATCCGAGCCAGCAAGCGGCCGTCGCGCAGTTCTCGCAGGATCTGCTCGTGTTTTCGCAATGGGCGGCCGTGGCAGGCAAAGCGGTGTTCGTGGTGATGCCTATTATTACTTGCGACACATTTAACTCGGCGGCGCTCGGGTTGAGTACCGCGATCACGAACGCGGCCGGCAATGGCGCGCCCATCCGCACTATTTCCGAGACCGCCTTTCAGGTGGGATTTGACCCGGACGGAACGGCAGTCGCACTGCCCGGTCAAGACCTATCGCACCTCGGCGCCGACTGTCGAACGCCTGACGCCTATCTACAGAATCTCGTAGTGGATGCAACGGCAGACACGATCGCGCTGGCGTATCAGCAACCATCGACCGCAAGCCCGGCTAGCGGAGCATCAGCAAGCGGGACGTAGCGCGAGCCACAACCGTACCAAAGCCAGCCTTCGAGCTGGCTTTTTTTATAGCCGCCGCGGGCGGCTTTTTCATTTCCGGAGTGCCAATGGAAGGCCACGAGCAAATCGTAACTGCGATCAATGGGTTGCGCGAAGAGCTGGATCAGCGCCACTCAGAAAACACGACATCGGCCGCGGTGACGAATAACAAGGTCGACGAGGCGATCCGTCGAATTGACGACCTGCACAAGGCGTTTCCCGGTGGCGATTGGGACGGCCACCGCCGCTATCACGAAACCCTGATCGCCAAGGCCGAGGCGCGCTCGAAGTTCTATCAGGAACTGCGCGTCGAGCTGGCGAAGCGGGGGCTATGGGCGCTGGCCGGCACGCTCGTTCTGGCGCTATGGGCGTATTTCAAATCCAAGGTGACATCGTGAAACCAGTTTCCTATTGGCGTAAGGCGCACAGGCGAAACAGCGTGCGCGCGCTGATCGTCGGCGCAGTCGTGCAGGCTGCCGGCGGCGCATGGGCGACGCTGCCTGACGCCTACGTTTCCCGTTTGCCGATGTGGGTGCCGTTCGCCGTGAGCGGAGCGATTTTCGCATTTGGCCTATGGGCCGCGTACACGCATCAGTCGGCGCTGGGGGAATGATGGCGGATCTACGACAGAGAAGTCTCGCGGCGATCGCTGGCGCGGCGGCCGCCGCTGCGCTGATCAGCATCGTGCCGAAGTTTGAGGGAACGGTGCTGGTTGCAAAGCCCGACCCGGTCGGCATCGTCACCGCGTGCATGGGCGACACCAAAGACGTGAGGCTTGGCCAGCGCTTCACGCCGCAGGAATGTGAGCAGCGCCTCGAGGCGCGACTCGCCGAAACGGCGCAGGGCGTCGACCGCTGCACGCCGCTTGCGCCGATGGCCTGGTATCAGCGAGTCGCGTTCGTCGACTTCGCATACAACGCCGGCGTCCGCGCTTACTGCGGATCGACGATGGCGAAGAAGGTAAAGGCCAACGACTACGCCGGCGCTTGCGCCGAGCTGTCGCGTTGGACGTATGCGAGCGGCCGGCAACTGCCGGGGCTCGTCAAGCGGCGTGCGATCGAGCGCGCCATGTGCGAGGGGAAAACTCAATGAATGGTTATTTCATCACCGGCATTGTTGCCGGCGCGCTCGGCATTGCGATCGGCGCAGGCGGCACACATTTTTTCGATGCCGGTCACTACGCGGCGCAGCTGGCAACCGAGAAGGCTGCGCACGCGAAAGACAACGAGCAGCATGCGAACGACATGTTAGCCGTCTCGCGTGCGGCACTCGATGGCGAGCAGCGCGCGGTCGACGCGCACGACAAAGCGGAAGCCGCGATCGCTGCGGCGGATGCACAAACCACAAAGGAAAAGGATGCCCATGAAACCGACAATCGCAACTATCGCGCTGCTCTCGCTGCTGGCACTCAACGGGTGCGCGTCGCAGTCCGCAACTGCTCTTCCGCCAGTGCCGCCAACGTGTCCGGAGCCGCCGGCGCCGCCAGCGTGGGCGATGGCGCCAGCGCCAGCGCAGACCTCGACCCAGCGGTTGCAGAACGCGTTTTCAGGGTCGCCGGAGACGACGACAACGAAATCAGCAAAGTGAAGGCGCTGCAGGCGTATGTTTGCGCGATCCGACCGGCGACGCCGGGTTGCGATGCCAGATAGCGCCATTTTCCGTACCTTAGGAAAAGAGCAAATCAATACCAATAAGGCTCTCCGGGCGATTATCTTTTCAATCAAAGGTACATGGGCCGAAATCTAGTGCAGTGATTGAAAAGGCATTCCGGGGAATGGTGGCATAGGTTAATAACCTATCCGGGGTTCGAATCCCCGTCTCTCCGCCACCGAACTCCAAAGCCTTATCCCATAAGGCTTTGCGGGAAGTCAGAGAAATCGGCGTGTTGGACACCGGCTTGGACACTTCAAGCCATCATGCGCCTGCCGCATCACCTTGTCCGGCACCCCTCGGGCATTTTTCACTACCGCCAGAAAATCCCGCTTGAACTTCAAGCTGTCACTGGTCGCAAAGTCATCAAAAAGTCGTTGCGCACGCGTTGCCCGAAGACTGCCCAGGCTTGGGCCTATGTCTTGGCTGCACGGTATGATGCCGTTTTTCATGCCGTGAGATCTGGTGAGATGACGAAACCAACTGTTGCCGATTTGCTCGCGCATGTTGATCCAGCCGACACCCGCCCATATGAACTGGCATTACCCAATGGGGTGTCGATCAAAGCGACCGATGCAGCAGATCACGCGCGCGCGATGGAAGCATTGAAACTGCTCGTGGCACAACCGCCTCTCGACGTGGCACCCGCCACGCCGCAGCCTTCAAAAACGCCACCAGGTATGAAGTTGGCGGCGGCCCACCGAGCATGGGTCCAGTTCATAGCCCCGTCCACGATCCGCAAAACGCTGTCAATCAAATCTTCCGCAGTCTCATTGTTCGTTGAACACGCAGGGCGGGCCCAGCCCATCAATGGCATTACACGGACGGATGTGGCGGGATGGGTGCAGGCGCTGCGCAATGCAGGTCTTTCGACGCCGACTATCGTTAACAAACTGTCCTACCTTAAAGGCTTCTTCGAATGGGCGAAGGGCGCGGGTCACTACATCAGTTCAGACAATCCTTCCACCGGGCAACTCACCTACTCGCATCGGGAAAAACGGTTACGGCGCAAACTTGGATTTAAGGCGTTGACCATGGAACAGGTTCGGGCGCTGTATGAACCCAAGGCATTCATCGGTCTTTCAGATGCTGCCCGCTGGGGCGCATTGCTCGGTCTTTACACCGGAGCGCGTGTTGCGGAAATCGGGCAACTAACGCTTGCGGATTTTCTGACCATTGACGGTGTGTTCTGTGTTCGCTTTACCGACGATGGCGAGGGACAGAGTCTGAAAAACAAGGCCAGCGAGCGCACGGTTCCGCTACATCCTGACCTGATCGAACTTGGCGTAATGGCTCGGGTGGGAGAGCTGCGAGAGCGAGGCGAAACGCGATTTTTCCCAGGGGTCAAGGTGGACGGCGTGAACGGTATGGGTAACTGGTTGAGCAAGGCATTTACTCGCCATCTGGCAGCTTGCAAAGTTCAACCCGAAAGCGGTGTTGGTAAGGTCGGGTTCCACTCCCTGCGCAAGACAGTTATTCAGGCCATGCAAACAGCAAACGTGTCCTCTGAGCATCGCGCGCAGTTCGTAGGGCACGAACTGGATGACGAACATCACACGGTTTATAGCCGACAATACACGGCCGCAGAGCTATTGGCCGTGGTCGGTCCCGCGTTACGGTGGTCTCTTGATCTCGCTGCCGTCCGGGCAACGCTATTTGAGTTGCCGGCCGGTCGTAAGCCGGCCCGTAAAAATGCGCAATCGGCAACGCAAACGCGGAGCACTTCAAAGTCACCTTGAATGCCCCGGGCGACGGCGTGAAGCGGGTGCGGTGGGTTCCTGTTTCCGCTCTTTGGCATCGAGTTTTGACGCGAGCGTGGAACGTGTCAGCAGTTTCGGCACGGTCTTTTTCTTCTCCTCGATCTGCGCTAGCAACGCCCGTTGCCTGTCGTCACGGGCTTGGATTTTCAGGTCGTGAAGCAAAGCATATTCGAACGCTTCGCGCAGAAAATCCTCGCTTCCGGTGAACGCGATGGTCGTCCAGTTCTTCGCCAGAGCGAGAGCGCAGAGGCGCTGGGCTTGATCGCGCGGCGTGCCGCCGCTCGCGTTCAGCGTCCTGCCGTGATCGGTGACGATCGAACTGTCGGCGAATACCAGAACGGCGCGTGACGGATCGATCGAGTTGACATGCGCGAGATCGCCGTAGCGCTGCAATGCCCAAGCGTAGGCTTGCGCGGTGAGCAAGCCGGTGTAATACCTCGGACTGTTTCCGCGTGTGACTTTGGGTTCATCTTCGAACACGAATAGCGCGCTTCCGTTCGCGGCGAAATCAACGTCCTGAATGTCGGTAGGGAGGGGTTTCATGCTCTGGTCTCCAAGGTGAATGTTGGTGGCGTGTTCTGCCGTAGCTGATGCGATCTGCGGGCTTGTCGCGGCCTGTTCGTAGGTCGGGGTGGGTTCGGTGCTTGCGACCGTTTCTAGGGCTGTTACAAGCGTCTGGATACGGTGGGCGTTCTGCTCTCTCACCTGCCTGTTGCGGGCGCGGCGCTGCCGCGCTCGTGGCCCTTTACCCTCATGAACCATCGCTGTCTTGCCGTCGAGTTCCGCCGCGCGTGCGAGGTCGCCGCGCGCGATGGCTTCGATTTGCTGCGCAGCGTTTGACCGATGATCGACGCGCGTGTTATGCCCCGCCGCTGCAAGCGCTTCGTTCGTGCGCACTGCGATCATCGCGCGCACTTCTTCGATTGCACCACTGGTGCGGTTATCGAGTTCTCGCGTCTTTGCCCCGAACCCGTGTGCGTCGATTTGTCGCGTGGTGGCGAGCACGTGAGCATGGGGCTGGGTGTCGAAATCATGCAGCCCAACGGTCACGGCAAAACCAAAGCGGTCTACCAGGTGCTGTGCAACGTCACGCGCAAGTATTTCGTTCTGTTCTGGCGTGAGTTCGCGCGGTAGTGAAAACTCGAACTCGCGCGCGACACACGCGTCCTTTCGTTTTTCAGCGGCTTCGGCTTTTTGCCAGCACTCGCCGGGATCATGTGCCCACATGGGCGCGTTATCGGGCACACAGGCAAAACTACCCCATACGCCCTTGCGCTTCGTGTAATCGTGTGTGAGGCCAGTGCGTGCGTCTTTCAATGCAACGCCGAGCCGATACGCGCACGCGGCCACGGCGCTATCGCCCTTGCTCCGGCTGAACGTTTTAACGTGAGCGTGGTAAAGGGGCATGGTGTGGTGTCAGTTTTCCGGGTGTCGGGGGCTTGCCCCTGACCGCGCGCGTTGCCCGAAGGGCAATGCATAAGTGCGCTCTTGCAGAGAAAACCTTCGCGCTGCTCCGGTTTGGCGGCTCGCTGTCGCTCGCGTCGCCCGTTACTAACTTGACAGTTTTTCCAAAAAGCGCAAGGTGGGTTCTGGCGTTTCAACGGAGTGGCATATGTCGGGCGAACTGCACGAGCGCATCGAAAAACTGACCTCACAACTTGCGCGAGCGCAGGCGCTCGCCATGCTCAAAGAGCAGGCGGAAGCAAAGCGCGTGAAAGATGCGGCACGCAAAGCCGACACGCGCCGCAAAATCGAACTCGGCGGATTGATGCTTATCGCCCTGCGCAAAACTGGCGTGAACCCGACGCCTGCTGCGTTGGTAGGTGCGATCACCGAAGCGCTGGCGAACGGCGATGCCGAGCGGGTTGCCAGGTGGGAAAAGTTCGGGCACGTGCTCATGCGAAAGCGCCCGACAGGCACGCAAGGGCAAAACGATGCGTGACGATGCCAGAGCACAACACGCCTGCCAGCGCCGTCGCAATAGCGGCTGGTGGCGGGTGCTGGCGTTTCTGCACGGGTTCAATCTCGACAGCAGATTACAGGGCGAGAAAACGGAGCAGGGGTCAAGGCTCGCGCAGCGACCGCATCGCGGCTTGGCCTTGACGCCTGTGCAGTGCCGATACGCTCTGCGATGGGCTTGGGGTAGCCGTCGCTACCCCAAGCCCATGCAGGCAATCAGGCGGCTTTTTGTTGAGTTGTCTTCGCCGTGTTTTTCAGCACCTTCGGTTTATCCTCATCGGAGAGATGGGCGTGCTTCCGGATGTAGGTATTCGCGAACTTCACGCGGTCGCCATTGAAGACCAGATTAGGGTTCACGAAAAACATATGCGGACGGGTTTTCTGTTTCGCAATAAAGCCATGTTGGGCCAAATCGGGAATGGCCCGGTAGAACGCACTACGGCTGAGGATTTCAGCGCCGGTTTCCACGTCAGTAACGGTGTTGGCGTGCAGGTAGATTTCGTCTTTGCCCGGTGATTTCGCCAGTTCCGATACGATCAGGATGAGCAGTTTGAACCCGTTGTGCGAGAGGGTAAGAAAAGGCGTCAGGTCTTCGGTGAAAAGTTTGATGAAGGGAGCGGTGTCAAGAAACTCGACGAGGTTGGTTTCGGCATCGTGTTCGCGCCCGTCTTCGTCGGTGAAGGTCTTGCCCTCGACGGTGCTCCGGCGCTTTTTCGTTTTGATGGTCATGCCCGCCACGAATGGGTTCTGTTCTTCGCCTTTCGCCTTGGGTTTCGGTGGCAATCTTCTGACGTGGGCGTTCAGGTCGAAGACCTGCGCGCGCGGGACTTCTGTGCTGCCTGCTGCGAGGTTTTGGGGCTGGTTGGGCATGGCAAGTCTCCGGTTGATGGGGACTTGTACGGTCGCAGTTCGCGGGCAAGTCGTCAAATAACGCGGTTTTTTGACAAAGGGCCAACGTCAGGGTAAGAGGCGCAAGCAGGAGCCCCCAGCGGGGGCGGGATGCCGCACGGCGGCATCCGGGGGAGATGCGGCCCGCCGTCCCGGCGGGGTGTCGCGAGTGTGGGAAAAACGTCCCGGAGCAGACACGGCAAAGCGTTCCGGCTGGGACGTTTCGTCCCAGATTTGGGACGTAAAGTCCAGGTTCTATAAGGAGAAGCAGGCTACTCCTCTTCCTCTTCTGTCTTTCCCTTCTTTAAAGGGAGACTATCTCCAAGACACAGGTAGTGCCTTTTGCACCTGCATGGAGAGGGAGCTTGCCATTGATTGTGTCAGACCACCAGCAAGCCAGTGCTCTACCCCACGAACCTGAACTACCACCTGCCATGATCTGGCCGCCAGTCCTGCATTGACACCACCACTGCTGCTCACGCCCGTATATGTTCCTCCCGCTCCAATCGCCGTGTGGACGGTGAGTTCTCCGGCCTTCGGTGCAGTGATATACATCCGCTCGATTTCAGCGATCGGAAAGGTTGTCGCTGTTGCTCCGTTTTCAAGCATGGTGATGCCGGTAGGCCCGACCGTGAACTGCGTAAAGCGCCGTCCACGGTTCCACGAAGCCCCCTTCATCATCCAGAACAGAAAAAGGAGAAGAAGAGCGGTTGCGACAAAACCCAACCGGGGATTGATCGCAGCGAAGGCGGCGAACTCGGCAATCACCAGCAGCGCCACTACGATTTTTTTAAACACGCCCAAAGCTGACAATGGGCGAACCGTGAACTTCACCGTTTCCGTATCTAGTTTTTCAACGTCGTAGAGTGATTTAGCCATTTTATTCCCCGTTTGTGGCGGTGTGATGGAGAGCGGGCACTATGCCGACTGCGTTTATTGCAAAAAACCGTTTAACCTGCTGTAAAGCGTTGCTTCGAGTGAGGAGTTCGCGCTGTCTGTGGTGTGCAGTAACAGGGGTTGTCCGTTGCTGTCTTTAAATGTTGCATTGAACGTCTGGTCAAAGACGGTTTCCAGGCGTGGATCGATTTCGCCGTTCGGCGAGCTGCATTGGTTCATCTGCCCGGCAGGCATTCCCACTGTCAGGTATGCCGGTGGGGTGTTGCCTTGGGGATACGTTGCTCCGCATACTGCGATTGCGTTTTGCTTGAACGCAGTCACGAATGCGGGAATGTTCGTCAGGCCGAAGTTCAGCGCGCCTGCCGCATTTGAAGTCAAATAACCGATGGTGGCTTCATAAGCTGGATAAACGTTGCCATTGGTGTTCGCGTTATTGGCACTGATGAGATCGTTGCTGCTCACATAACCCAGCACGGTCGCTTTTGCTGGCATTGGCAACTGAGAAATCGTCGTTGCCATTCCTTCCTGAAACCACGTTTCAAGTCCGGTAAAGGGTTCGCTTAACGAAAACAAAGCCGCATGTGTAGTTTCGTGGCGGAACAGGTCGTAATAGGATGTCCCTACGGGTGCGTTATAACTGCTTGCACCCGGATACCGGATGTCGAACGCCGGGGCGTCGGCTGACATCAGTTGCATTACCGGGCCGACACCAGAACCAGTCTGGCCGACAAGTGACGTCCCGGTTTCGCCGTCGCTCTGGCCCAAAGTGGTATCGACGCAAAGCTCGATCCGGTTTGTTCCGTCGAATGCCGTTCCGGTGGTTGGCAGATTGAGCTTTGTGCGGATTTCAGTGACGGCCTGCTCCGTCAGGTCTGCGGCCAGTTCCTGCGCTTTCACGCTCGCACCGGCGCTGAATACGATCACGTCCGGGGCGACCACAACGGTGCTGCTGACAATGCTGGGACTTGCACAGCGCGCCTGGACAGCGGAGTCGTAGCCGCTGAAAGCGGGGCCGGTGTAGTTTTGCACCACATCCGCGACTATCGCCGCAGGAGGGTTATATGCGGCGAGCAACGCCGCGCCGTTACTGCTGGTTGTAGGGCTGCTCATGCTACCGGATGATCCGCTATTACCGCTGCCGCCTCCACCGCCGCAGGCGGCCAGTGAAACCCCGAGAACTGCTATTGCTGCAAACTTGACAGACATTTCGCACCCATTTTCTTGTTGATTGGACGGGGCACGGCACGGGCCATGCTGGGCGCGATAATAACTCGAAAAAGTCGGGAATGGACTATTTTGAGTGTGCAGGGAGCATTCCGCCATGCTTCCATCCGTCCATCATCCTCGCTATCGGGCTCTCCGAGCTCATTTGAAAACTTTGCGTAAAAACGCGGGACTTACCCAAGTGCAGTTGGCCGAACGCTTGAAAGTAGGTCAATCGTATTTGTCGAAAATCGAGCGTGGTGAAAGCTATATGGACGTTTTGTTTTATCTCGATTGGTGCAAGGCGTGCGGCATCGATCCAGACAAGGCCGTGGTTATCCTCATGGAAGTAGGCGGATAGATCCGGGGATATGTCTACTCCCAGTCACCGCAGCATCCGACAAGAATGCTGTGGTAACCTCGTTTCCAGTTGGACACCGCGAGGGGACACTTTTCGCCGGAGCCCATACGCTGTAAGGCTTTCGTGGCGAAGAGGCAACCGTGTCCCCGTCTCTCCGCCAGAAATTGCTCAAATAGAAAGCCGTTGAATCTAAAAGTGATTCAACGGCTTTTTGTTTTTCTGGCTCACGAAACGACTATCAAACTCGTCGAGGGCGTGCCGACGAGCGGACAAAGCGCGAAACGCTACCGCGTCACTATATGACCAATGCTTCGCCAACGAGAAGCGGTCAGCCTTTCAGCAAGCACGGCGTCGCTGGGATGAATGGAACCGCCAGACCAGATCGTAAATCGTGCGGCCGTAAGGTCTGGATGCGCAAATTCCCGTATTAATACTTATCGCGGAACGTGGTTGCCGGACAGTTTTTCATGCTGACATACACCCTTCGCATTGGCCAGCACGCGAGGCCTGTCACCTCGCTGCACGAATTGCGCCGATCTCGCGAGAGGGCGCATTGAACGCATCGTCTTCGAGCTGAAATACGCCAACCGTTGCCCGCAGCTTGCCAGCCTGGTCTTCGAGCGATTGGGCAGCGGCCGCCGCTTCTTCAACCAGCGCGGCGTTCTGCTGGGTCACTTCATCCATCTGCGTGACGGCGCGCGCCACTTGATCGAGTCCCGAACTCTGCTCCTCGGAGGCGGCGGCGATTTCGCCCATGATGTTGGTGACGCGCTGCACGGCGGTGATGATCTCGTTCATCGTGCGGCCCGCCTCGTCGACCAGCACTGCGCCGGACTGCACCCGGTTCACCGAGGTATCAATCAGTTCCTTGATTTCCTTCGCCGCCGCCGACGAGCGCTGCGCGAGACCGCGTACCTCTCCGGCCACCACGGCAAAGCCACGGCCTTCTTCGCCGGCGCGGGCGGCTTCAACCGCGGCGTTGAGCGCGAGGATGTTGGTCTGAAAAGCAATGCCCTCGATGATCGCAATGATGTCGGCAATCTTGCTGGAACTCTGATTGATCTCGCCCATGGTGCCGACCACCTGGCCCACGACCGCGTTGCCGCGATTGGCGATCTCGAACGCGCTCCCGGCTAGCGAACTCGCCTGACGGGCATTGTCGGCGTTTTGCTTTACGGTTCCAGTCAGCCGGTCCATGCTCGACGCGGTTTGCTGCAGCGCGGAGGCCTGCTCTTCCGTGCGCGAAGACAGATCCAGGTTGCCTGCTGCGATCTGGCGCGTGGCCGTTGCAATCGATTCGCTGCCGCCGCGCACCGAGCGCACGGTTTCAGTCAGGCTACGTTGCATGCTGGCGATGCCGGAGAGCAGGAGACCCATTTCATCACGCGAGCCCACCGTCACTGTGCGGCGCAGATCGCCCGCGGCGATGGCACTGAAGTGCTCGAGCGCGTCCGCGAGCGGGCGGGTGATCGCGCGACGCAGCGTCAGGTAAGAGAATATCGCGGCCGCGAGGCCGAGCAGGAGTTCCACCAGGCTGAAGAGTCGGAATGTTGCAAAAGCACTTTGCGCGGCACGGTAGCCCTCATGGGCTTCGGTGAACTGGAATTTGCGTAAGGCGTCATCCGACGCTGTCATGTCCTCGTATGCGGCTTGTACCTGTTTCACTCCATCGCCCAGTTTTGCTGTGTCGTTTGCCGCGATGCGGGAAGCGAACGCGTCCAGCGTCTGATGCAGCGCCTGGCGCTTGCCCGCGACATCCTGCGCGAGCCGGTCTTCTTCAGCGCCGCGCGGAAGACCGAGATATTTGTTCCACCACAGGCCGGACGTTGCACGCATCGTGCGTGCGCGTTCGAGTGCTGCGGTGGCGTCTGGCGTTCCACTCAGGACCGCCGCCCGGTCGACCGCAAAGCGCTCTTGTCCGGCAAAAATTTCGGCGTTGGCGATGGCGACCGCGCTCGGCATCTGGGTCGTCAACGTTTCGTTGTATAAAGCGTTCGAACGGCCCATGCCAATCAGGCCGAGCACACTGCTGATCACCAGCAGCGCAGCGAGAAACGCCATCGTCAGGCCGATCCGTGCTTTTATCGTGATGCCTTTACTCAGCATACTTCCCCCGTAACTGTTCCGTCGGACGGTGACTGGATTTGTTTTCGTCGATCCCGGACAGTTGCGCCGCCACGCATCGTGCGGGCTGGCGCAAACCGGCAACCATTAAAAGAAATGGTGCACACCCACGCGGAAAGCGGTCTGGTTGGGCCCGTTCGCCGCTGCCAGAAGTGGCATCGCCGCATTGCCCACGCCGTCCGCGTGCTGGTACGTCACCTGAGCGTAAACGACCGTGCGCTTGGAGAGCGAATACGTGTCCCCCAGACCGACTTCGTCATACCGCGTTTCCCCTAGCCAGGACAGATAACCTCCTAACGTCACGGCATTCGCGAAGTTGGTGCTGTAATCGGCGCCAAGTTCGACCGTGCGCATTCGTGTGGAGTCGGCCGCGCTTGCGAGGTTGACCTGGGTGGCCACGCCATGCAACTGGAGCTTGTCGGTGGCCTTGTAGAAGGCGGACAAGCCTGCGATGTCCTGATGCTGCGCGGTAAACAGCGCGCCCCCGGCAAGCGATTCGCGGAGGAAGCTGCTCTGGCCGAGACCTGTGACGAGATTGATCACGTGGTTTCGCCAGCTGGTATACACGGCGGATGCGCGGAACGGTCCGTGGGAATAGACTACGTCCGCACTGTAGACCCGGCCGGGTTGCGTGCTCGAATCGTCGAAGCCGTACAGGCCCGTGGCGCTGAAGCCGCCAAAGTTCGGCGTGGCGTATTTCACGGAGTTGTTGATCGAGTCGCCGGTAATGCCGAGATTGTCGAGATTGGCAGGGTGGAACAGATAAAAGTTGTATTGGATGCTGCCGTTTGCGTTCACCCGCAGCGCGTCTGCGGCCAGATCCAACTGGCGGCCGAGCGTGAGCGTTCCGTACTGAGGGCTCGAAAGGCCGACCCACGCAAACTGGCTGAAAGCATCGCCGGCAATCGTCCCTTGTCCCGTGTTGGATTTAAAGCCATTTTGCAGGGCGAAGACGGCGCTCAACTGATTGCCGAGGTCTTCGGTGCCGCGAAAACCGTAGAAGTCAGGAACCGCAACAGGGCCTACGGTGGCGGTATGGCTGCCTTGCGCGTTGGTATTGAACGTGACGCCCTCATCGATACTGCCGTACAACGTCATGCTGCTTTGCGCCCATGCCGATGCACAACTCATCGATATGACAAGGATACCTAAATATAATTTTTTCATTTTCGACTGTCTCCGATTTTATTGATCTAGGTGAAACTGTTGGCGACACAGGCCGCCGTCCTGCAAGGGGGATGTGTAGACGGCGCCGGATTGCCGGCGCCGTCTACGAACCTGCCTACCTGGGTTGCGCTATACGTTTTCAGGCAGAGGTTTGCCGTTGGTCTCGGGCAGGAACGGTGTCAGCACGATGCCAATGACGTAGATGAATCCGACGGTCACGGCAGCGTGTCCATATCCGCCGAATCGGGCGATCAGCGTTCCGGCAACCAGCGGCCCGGACCACGCCAGCAGGCGCGGCACGTTGAAGCAGAACGCGATTGCCGTGCCGCGCACGCGGGTCGGATACAGTTCTGGAAGCCATGTCGGCATCCACGTGTACTGCCCGAGGCTGAAGAATCCGGTGACGGCCGAAACCAGCAACAGTAGCCCAATATCGTGTGTCCAAAGGAACAGCACGGGCGTCAGAAGGAACGCCATCAGAAAGAATGCAAACGTGACACGTTTGCGGCCGTATGCATCGGCGAGAAAGCCGAGACCGATATATCCGGCAATCGCCCCCACGTTGTAGGCCATGCCCGCAAAACTGGCCCAACGCGCCGCAGACAGTCCGGCATGAGCCGCAACGGAGCCGATGTACGGCGGCACCCAGGTGGAAATGCCCCACCATCCGAGCGTCGTCGTGAGCGACATGAAGACGGCAATCAGCGTGCGGCGGCGCAGTGCAGGTGCCGAAAACAGATCGACCAATGTGAAGCGGGTCAGTGCTTCTTCGTGGGCCGACAGGCTGCCGCCTTCGCGCTTGCGTGCACGAGTCTGGTTGCGCTCTTCGTTCACGCGCTCCCATTGTTCCGATTCGGGAATGCCTTTGCGCATCCATAGCGTGACCAGCCCCGGCAGCACGCCGAGCAGATACATGTAACGCCATGCGTGGTCGCCGGTCTGGCTCATGAACAGCCAGACGAGAGAGGCGACGAAGAAGCCCATGCCCAATCCGCACTGCATCAGGCCTGCGCCCTTGCCACGGTGGCGATCGGGCCACAACTCGGCGGTCATGGCCGTTCCCGTCGCCCACTCGGAGCCCATTGCTAGGCCGACGACAAAACGCAGCACCGCAAAGGACTCCCAGTTCCATGCAAATGCGCTCAGACCCGTCGTCAATGAATAGGCGAGGATGGCGAGCATCATCATCCGCTTGCGGCCGATGTAGTCGGTCAGCACGCCGCCCACGAGCCCACCTACACCCCAACCCAGCAACGTGAGCGCGATCGTGAGTCCGGCATAGAACGGAATCTGCCCATACATGGCAGGTTGCAGCAACTGACGCAGCGCAACGCCAACGGTCAGGATCAGCGTGTAGGTTTCGTAGCCGTCGAATAGCCAGCCCAGATTGGACGCAAAAAGCGCGCTCCACTGCGCCCTGTTCAGCGAGCGATACCAGACGGGCAAGGTTGCGGCGGCGGCTGGCGGCTCGCCTGTCAGGGACGCGCCTTTGGCCGCTCCTCTCCCCGGGTTACCTGCAGGATGTTGCATTGATTGTCTCCATGGCTTGTTCTGGTCTTTTTGCTTGCCGCCGCTTGCACCGCCCCATCCAGCACTAGGGTTTCGGTGCCAGCAGCGTAACGAGTTCGCGAGCGATGATATCCGGTGTTTCCAGCGGCGTCAGGTGACGCGCGGCAGGAATGACGGTCAGCGACGAACCGTTGATGCCGTCATGTAACGCGCGCGCCATGGCTACCGGCGCCGCGTAGTCTTCTTCGCCCACGATCACGCTGCACGGTGCGCGCACCTTGGACTGCAGCACACGGCCGTCGAACGCGCCGAGCATCCGGCAGGTCGAGGCGAACGCGTGCACTTCGTTGCGCAGAAACGTGTCGACACAGCGCTGCACGATTTCCGGGTGCGCCGCGCGAAAGGCGTCGCTGAACCAGCGCGTGGTCTGAAATTCGACCAAGGGCGCGAGGCCGCCGCTTTCTGCTTTCGCCGCCCGCTCTTCCCAGTTTTGCGGCGCCGCTTCGCCGTACCAGGCGGTCGTGTCGAACAGGCCGACTGCGCGCGTGAGGCGAGGCCATGTGCCAGCAAACTGCAGCGCGACGCAGCCTCCCATCGACGCGCCTGCCACGACCACGTCGTCAAAGCGAAAGGCAGAGACCAGGTCGAACAGATCCCGAGCAAACAGTTCGACGGTATACGGTCCCTCCGGTTTGTCGGACGCACCGTGTCCACGACAGTCGACGGTCAGCACGAGCGCCTTGCCCATCAGGCGCTCCACCACGGGCTGCCAGAAATTGCGGTCCATTCCCAGTGAATGTAGCAGCACCACCCGCGCGTCGCTGTCTACGTCGCCGGCAAGGCTGTAGGCAATCCGCGTACCGTCTCGCACGCGCAGATGGCCTGACTTCATGTCAGACAAAGTGTCCATCTCAAACTCTCTCGTTGAATGAATGATGCAGGTGTCCGGTTTCGCCCTTGCTGCGCCTGGCGTGAGCCCGCTTCAGCCTCATGTGCCAGCGGCACGAATGGGCCTCGTCATGTATGCCCAATCACCCGATGCGGTTCATACGGCGCTTCCAGCAGCGCCACGTCTTCATCGGTGAGCTGGCCGTACAGCGCTGCTACCGCTTGCTCGAGGTGTGGCAACTTCGTTGCGCCGACGATCGGCGCCGTCACACCCTTGTGCAGCAGCCACGCATAGGCCAGCGTCGCATTGCTGACGGCTTTCTGCCGTGCAAGCCTGCTGAGTTCCGCCAGCACGCGCAGGTCGCCCGCGCTGCCATAATATTTCTGCGCCACGTCATCGGTTTGCGCGCGGATGGTTGCGCTGCGCGACGTGTCGGCCGCATCTCTGTTGCCGGCCAGAAAACCGCGCGCAAGCGGGCTCCACGGAATCACCGCCACGCCCTGATCGCGGCAAAGCGGAATCATTTCGCGCTCTTCCTCGCGATACGCCAGGTTGTAATGATTCTGCATGCTGATGAATCGCGTCCAGCCGTGCTCACGCGCAATCTGCTGCGCTTTGGCGAATTGCCACGCAGCCATGCTGCTTGCGCCGAGATAGCGCACCTTGCCGGATTTCACGACGTCGTGCAGCGCCTCCATCGTCTCTTCCAGCGGCGTCTCGGGATCGAGCCGATGAATCTGGTAAAGGTCGATGTAGTCGGTGCCAAGCCGTGCGAGGCTGGCGTCGACCGCGTGCAGAATATGTTTGCGCGAGAGGCCGTCGGCGTTGGGCCGTCTGGCCGGTTTTGCGCCGCCCGCGGCGCCGCCCTTGAAGCCCATCTCGACCGGGTAGAAGACCTTGGTTGCGATCACCGCTTCCTCGCGCCGGCAAAACTCGCGGACAAACTTCCCCGTCAGCTCCTCGGAGCGTCCGGCGGAATACATGTCGGCCGTATCGAAGTAATTGATGCCCAACTCTATGGCGCGCTGCACAAGCGGTCGCGACTGTGCCTCGTCCAGCACCCACGGACGCCATTCCGATGAGCCGAACGACATCATGCCCAGCGCGATTTGCGACACGCTCAGACCGCTATTGCCGAGTTTCGTGTATTTCATTGTCTCCTCACAGGTGCGTCCGTGTGCGGTTTACCGCTGCGTCGATGCGTCAGATCGGATAGATGATCGAGTTGCGGATCCACTCGCTGTCGAATATGCATGCGCGCGATTTGAATTTCAGTCCGTCAGGCGTGCGGCGGATCGAGTCGAGATAGCGGCCCACGTTAAACAGTTCGGAAAACGTGTCTCGTTTCGTTCGGATGACCAGGTAGTTGGTTTCTGCCTGGATTTCATCTCCATTCACCGAGACGATGCGCGGCGCGGACACAATGTGCCGCTGATAGTACGGATCGTGATAGAGCGTTTCCCGCACGCTATACACGCGATCGTTGAGCATGCCGCGACCCTCCAGCCACATGATCGAGAGCGGCAGCTTCGCGTCGAAGTTTTCGCGCGACTGAATCCGGTAATCGCAGTTCTCGACAAAGAAATCCGGCCAGCGTTCGAATTCGCCGGCGTCGAGGCAGGCGGAATACTCACTGTGCAGCGCCACCACGTCCATGAAATCGTTCTGACTCTGCATCGCCTAGATCTCCATCAACTTGCGCCAGTACGCATACATGCCGCGCAGGACGTTCTCGGTAATCGTATGAGTGGAACCGCTCCAGTCCTTGCCGCCTTGCTCGGCGATGGTGGTGCGCGCGCTGTCGCCCTGCTCGTAAGATTCCTGGCAGAACTCCAGCACCTCGCCGTCGTCCGCCGAGACGTAACCGGCGGGGCCGAACATGTTGGCCTGACGTAAGCGGCGCGTCTCCATGTCTTCGTCATCCTCTTCGAAACCGAAGTGGGTCCAGACGAAATCGAAGGCACCCGTACCGCGCGGAATGATTTGGCGCACCGACATGCTGTTCGACTGCTGCTGCACGATCAGGTTGGGGAACAGCGTGAGCATCACCACGGTCGGGCCGTTCCACCACGGCTCCGGCTTGATGTCGACGATGCGGTCGTCGTTCAGCTGCATGTCCTCCTTGAAGCTATGCAGGCCCTCGCTGACCGCGCCTTTGCCGGTGGCCTCGCGGGTCGACTCCATCGCGCCGTGCCGGCCGTGCGCGTCCATCACGATGCGCGACTTCTGGTCGCCGCGAATCAGGCCGAACATCAGGAACCACGTATGCAGCAAGCCGACGTGGTAGGGGTCCTTGATGTTTTCCTGCATCAGCTTCCAGTTGCCTGGAATGCGCTGGCGCGCGTGACCGTGAATCTTCAGCTTGCGGCCGTCGAAGGTGCGGTCGAAATAAGGCAGGATCTCTGGACCCAGGTAGTCTTCGAGCGGTTCGACATCGTGGTCGAACGACGCAAAGATCACGCCATGACGCGTGCCGACTTTCAGCTTGTTCAGACCGTGATTGGCGGTGTTGAAGTCGGCCGGCATACCGCCGCGTACTTCGCCATCCTTTTTCAGGCCACGGCGAAACGGAACGCCTGTCAGGTTGCCCTTGAGGTCATAGGTCCACTGGTGGTAGGGGCAGAGAAATTCCTTGCGGTTGCCGCTGCGTTCCCGGCAAAACGCGGCGCCGCGGTGGGCGCAGATGTTTTCGACGGCGCTGATCGTGCCGTCCTCATTGCGCGCGAGAATGACGGACCGCTCGCCCACCCACGTGCGTTTGAAGTCGCCGGAATTCGGCAGTTCGGCTTCAAGGCCGACGAAATTCCAGTGCTTGCCGTAGAAGATGAGTTCGAGTTCACGCTGATAAACGGATGGGTCCGTGTAGACCCAGAACGGGATGCGGCTCTGTCCTTCGTCCTTCCATTTCGGAACAAACGAAATCGGAACAGGTTCCATGCTCATGCGACGTCTCCTGAGTAGTTCTTGCTGGACACATGATCCGTCAGAGCGGTTCGACGATCCATAAAGGGCCGCGAATGCACGATATAATCCGCAGCAATATCAGGACGATCTGCGATGGAACTTCACGACCTGGACCTCAATCTGTTGCTGGTGTTTGCTGAGCTGGTCCGAGAGAAGAGTGTGTCGAAAGCCGCGCTGAATCTCGGCATGTCGCAGCCCGGCATGAGCAACGCGCTAAACCGGCTGCGCACGCTGCTCGGCGACGATCTGCTGCTGCGCACCGGTCGCGGCATGCAGCCCACGCCTTACGCCGAGCGTCTTGCGGGTCCGTTGAATGAGGCCCTGCGGTTGATCCACGGCGTCGTGAACATGGAGATGGATTTCGATCCGGCTACGAGCGATCGCAGCTTTACGATTGCCATGACGGATATCGGCGAGATCGACTTCCTGCCCAACCTGATGCGCGGGCTTGAGCGCGTCGCGCCGCGCGTTTCGCTGAGCACGGTGCGCAAGGTGGCCTCGAATCTGAAAGACGACCTGGAGACCGGTGCCGTCGATCTGGCGGTCGGCTGGCTGCCGGACCTGAATGCGGGTATTTTCCAGCGGCGCCTGACCTCGAGCCAGTATGTCTGCGTGTTCCGCAAGGGGCATGCACTCGATAAGGGCGTCGTCACGCTGGAGGAGTTTTCCGCCGCCGACCATCTCGTCGTGGTCGCGGCCAGCACAGGCCACATGATGGTCGATCACGACCTCGAGCGCATGGGTGTGCAGCGCAACGTCAAGCTGAAAATCCCGCATTTTGCGGCGGTCGGACATATCCTGAGTGAGACGGAACTGATTGCCACCTTGCCTGGACGGCTCGTCAATCGCAGCATCACGCCGTTCAATCTCGCGTGGGCGCCTGCGCCGATGCGGCTGGAGCCGATTCCGCTGAACGTGTTCTGGTCCGCCAAATATCACCGCGAACCGGCGAACCAGTGGCTGCGCAACATGATGTTCGACACTTTCCGGGAAGGCGACCCGAACGCGCCGCCCGGCGCGACGGTACCCACGCCCTGATCTCCCGAGCGTTGTCCTGCGTTATTCGGTTCGCGAATAACGTCCATTCCTGGCATTGGGTTCCTCCGCTGACCCGTCCCGCCTAAGATCGAAAAAACAGATCTTAAGGCGGGAGACATCATGCAGTTGCTCGTGCAACCACTCGGTAAAACGATTGAATTCCAACCGGGTGCCAATCTGCTGGAGACGTTGCGCCAGGCGGAGGTTCCGGTTTCATACAGTTGCATGGCGGGGCGCTGCGGGACTTGCCGATGCAAGGTAATCGAAGGCTCCGTCGAGGCAACGTCTGCAGTGACACAGGAGAATCCGCATCCGGCCGGCATGAGCGTGCTGGCATGCCAGGCGACGCTGACCGCCGACTGCGCGATCGAAATTCCGGAGCCCGACGAAGTCGTCGTTCATCCCGCCCGCATCGTCAAGGGCACGGTGGTGTCGATCGATGCGCCCGTTAGTGACGTTCGCATTGTCAGGATGAGTCTGAACCGTCCGCTGTCGTTTTCACCCGGCCAGTATGCGAACGTGCAGTTCATGCCAGGCCGGGAAAGACCTTACTCGATGGCGGGCGTCGACACCGACGCGCTGATCGAATTCCACATTCGTGTCGTGCCAGGCGGCGCGGTTAGCGGACACGTCGCGACGCAGTTGAAGTGCGGCGACACCGCGCGCATCAGCGGGCCGCTCGGCACATCGTACCTGCGACGGCAGCACGATGGCCCCGTCATCTGCGTCGCGGGCGGGACGGGCCTCGCGCCGGTTCTGTCCATCGTGCGCGCCCTGCTTGAGGGCGGTGACCGTCGTGCTATCCATCTCTACTTCGGCGTGCGATCGGAAGCGGACGTGTATGGCGCGGGCACGCTTTCCGAACTTGCCGAACGCTTCCCGAACCTGGCGGTGCATACGGTCATCGCGACTGGTCCCGCACGTGATAGACATCGCGCAGGTCTCGTGACCGACGCACTCGATTCCGACTGGGGCACGCTCGACGGTTTTCGTGCCTACGTATGCGGCTCGCCGCCCATGGTGGATGCGGTGCGCCAGACGCTGATCGCGAAGGGCCTCGGTTACGAACACGTCTACGCGGATGCGTTTTTTTCACAGCCCGAGACAGCACCCCTGCCGGCCTGAACGACTATCAAGAGGATTGCTAAATGAGCGAAGGATGGATGGACGTTGCCGCCCAGGCGGACTTGCCCGCGGACGATGTAATTGCCGTACGCGCGGGAAACCGCGAGATCGCACTCTATGCGGTTGATGGCGAAGTATTTGCCACAGACAACATCTGCACGCATGGACACGCCAGGCTTTGCGACGGCTTCCTCGAAGGAACGGAAATCGAGTGCCCGCTCCATCAAGGGCGTTTCGACATCCGTACCGGCAAGGCGCTGTGCAGTCCGCTTACCGAAGACGTGCGGTCGTTTCCGGTGCGGATCGTCGATAACCGCGTATGGGTGCAGGTCGAGTAGGCGGCGACAAGAAAAGAACCAGGAGACAAGGTGGAACTCAACCTGAAGGATAAAGTGGCAATCGTCACCGGCGCGAATCGCGGCATTGGCGCGGGCGTGGCCCAGCAACTGGCACTTGAGGGGATGAATGTCGCACTGGTGGCGCGCGACGCAGAAAAGCTCGGCCAGACAGCGGACAGCATCCGGCAAAGCACGGGTCGCGAAGTGATCACGCTGCCGTGTGACCTGAGAGTGCCCGAAGCGGCGACGGCGGTCGTCGAGCAGACATTCAACGCGTTTGGGCGGATCGATCTTCTGGTCAACAACGCCGGTGCTACACGCCGGGCCGACTTCTTCGATCTGACCGACGAGGACTGGCAGGACGGCCTCGCGCTCAAGCTGCACGGATATGTGCGGATGACGCGCGCCGTGTGGCCGCGGCTCGTCGAAGTGCAGGGCACGATTGTCAACATCGTCGGCATCGGCGCGTGGACGGGCGTCGGCGAATTTACCATCGGCGGCGTCGTCAATGCCGCGCTGATGAATTTCACCAAGGCGATGGCCGATATCGGCAAGCGCGACGGCGTGCGCGTCTGTGCTGTCAATCCCGGCAGAATCCAGACCGACCGGTTGACACGCAACATCCAGCGCATCGCAGAGGCGTCTTCGCTCGACACAGAAGAAGCCACCGTGCTTCTTTTGAAGGAATGCGGGATCAAGCGGTTTGGCACGCCGGACGAAATCGGTCACGCCGTGGCATTTCTCGCGTCCGGCGCCGCTACGTTCGCACAGGGCGCGATTCTCGACGTCGACGGCGGCGAGACCCGGGCAATATAAGTCGCAGTACTGAAATTGCCGTGCGGCTTCAGGCGCGGGTTTAATTGAGCGCGCTTTGAAACGCGCTTTGAAGTACATCAAGCGGCGAAATCTCCATTCTGAATCGAGCACATCTTATGACCGATCACCTGACGCGCGCGGACGAAACAGTGGTCCGCGCGCTCGCACCGACAGGCACACTGCGCGTCGCAATCAACGTCGGGAATCCGATTCTTGCGAATCGTGACACGGCCACCCGTGAACCATACGGTGTATCCATCGATCTCGCGACGGCGTTCGCGCGGATGCTCGGCGTCCCGTTCGATCTGCGCGTGTTCGAATCCGCTGGCGAGTCGGTGGCGGCGGTCACCGCAGACGAAGCGGATATCGGCTTTTTTGCCATCGATCCACTGCGCGGCGAGGGAATCTCCTTTACGGCGGCCTATGTGCTGATTGAAGGCTGCTACATGGTCCGCCATGACTCGCCCATTCTTGAGAACGCGGAGGTTGACCAGCCACATAACCGTGTAGCAGTTGGCAAAGGAAGCGCGTATGACCTGTTCCTCTCGCGTGAACTGAAGCACGCGCAGATCGTGCGGGCATCCACTTCGCCAGCGGTGATCCAGGTTTTTGTCGAGCAAGGGCTGGAGGTCGCGGCGGGTGTCAGGCAACAACTCGAGGCCGACGCGCGCAGCACGCCGGGACTGCGATTGCTCGGTGAGCGCTTCATGGTCATCCAGCAGGCAATGGGCACGCCCAAAAGCCGGGGCGACGCAGCCGCTGCCACGTTGCGCGCGTTTGTCGAGGCCATGAAATCGTCAGGCTTCGTGGCGGACGCCTTGGCGCGTCACGGGATTGTTGGAGCAACGGTGGCGCCTGCTGCCTGACACTCAGGGCCGTCCTGCCAAACCATCCAGACGCGACCGCAATACTGCCTGCTTCGGCCGCCAGCGTTGCAACGACGATTTGAACGGCGCTTCGCGAACTTGCTGGGCGCCAGTTCAGGGCTCCACGCTTTTTATTCAACGCATTTGAACGAAGCCACAAGGTTCACGTCGCCGCTCTCGTACCTCGGCCACTTGGGGAAATCACACAGCGGTCAGGCGGTTTCGGCGCAGGCACAAGTCATGCGGGCCTACGGTTGAGAGTAAGTCAGTCCATGTCAACGGAGGGAATGATGAACACCCATACAGGAAAGTCTCACGACGACAAGGTCGCGGTACGGCAGGAAAAAAAGCAGAAGGCGCATGAACAATCTGGGGGCGATATGGCCGTTCCAGGGTCGGAATCCGATAAGCAGCACAGCAGCGGCGAGCTGTCAGACGAAGGCAAACAAGTTTGGCGTAAAGGTGCAGGAATCGATGGCGGCGGAAAGGTTTGAGAAAGTTTCATACAACGACGGTGCCTCGCCGAAGCCGCCACTACGCCCGCCGATTGCGATGGACGTTGTCCGCTTCCTTGCGCAAGTGGCCGGGAAGGTCCATGGTCGGCAAATGGGCCCCGGCGAACGAGGCGCGTGGCTCAAAGAATTACGGCGGAACCGCTCCAAAACGATCGATGCACCGTCATGGCTCTGGAGTAGCGTTGTGGAGCTCGTCGCAAGCCACGAAAGCGCCTACCTGGAACACTGCCGGCGGCATCCACTCGCTGCGGCCTAGATCATTCGTGTCCCGCTCTCCAGCCTCGCTATCGACGGCCACAGGAGTTGAATTCAATCGGCATCAGTATTCGCCTGGTATGGCGCTACGGGGCGGCATGGTGCTTGCGCGTCAGTAGTACCGGCGCTAATACCCCGGTCCGCGCGCGGCGGCTTGCGAGTTTGTCTGTCAGCAGCTGCGCTCCTTCCTGAAGATGGAGCGAAAGATGAAAGCGTTATGCTGGCATGGCAAAAAGGACATCCGTTACGACACCGTTGCCGATCCGCAGATTGAGCATCCACGTGATGCGGTGATTAAAGTCTCGAGTTGCGCAATCTGCGGCTCCGATCTGCATCTCTTTGACGGCTTCATGCCGACCATGGAATCCGGCGATGTAATGGGCCACGAGTTCATGGGCGAGGTCGTCGAAGTGGGAGCGGACAACAAGAAACTCAAAGTGGGCGACCGGGTGGTCGTACCATTTACGATTGCGTGTGGTGAGTGCGACCAATGCAAACGCGGCTTCTTTTCGGTGTGCGAGCGTTCGAACCGCAACAAGGAAAAGGCGGACAAGGTATTCGGCCACTCCACGGCGGGCCTGTTCGGATACTCGCATCTGACCGGTGGATACCCTGGCGGGCAGGCAGAATATGTACGCGTGCCGTTCGCGGATTTCACACCGGTGAAAGTGCCCGAAGGACTCACGGATGAACAGGTGCTGTTTCTCGGCGACATCTTTCCCACCGGATGGCAGGCGGCCGTGCAATGCGACATTCAGCCCACGGATACCGTTGCGATCTGGGGCGCGGGCCCGGTTGGCCAGTTTGCTATTCGCAGTGCGATATTGCTGGGTGCAAAACAGATCGTGGTGATAGACCGCGTGCCGGAGCGGCTTGCAATGGCAAGCGCGGCGGGTGCAATCACCATCAACTTCGAAAATGAGAGCGTGATAGAGCGGCTTAATGAGCTCACGCAAGGAAAGGGACCGGAAAAGTGTATCGACGCGGTAGGAATGGAGTCTCACGCGACGCGCTCAATCGACGCGATGTACGATCGGGCGAAGCAGGCTGTGATGCTCGAGACCGACCGTCCCCATGTCTTGCGCGAAATGATCTATGTCTGCAGGCCCGCGGGAACGCTGTCCATTCCCGGTGTTTACGGCGGCCTGATCGACAAGATTCCGTTTGGCGCGGCGATGAACAAAGGCCTCACATTTAGAATGGGCCAAACGCACGTCAACCGATGGACCGACGACCTGCTGCGCCGTATCGTCGAGGGGCAGATCGATCCGTCCTTTGTGATTACGCATACCGTGCCGCTAGAACAGGGGCCGGAAATGTACAAAACCTTCCGCGACAAGGAGGACGGCTGCATCAAGGTTGTGCTAAAGCCGTAAGTCCGCTGTCGATTCTGATGCGATCGGGGCCGCTCGTAGCGAAAGCGGCCCCGGATATCATCTTTCCTTTGCGGCAGTGTCTGCTTTATGTTGCGCGCAGCGCCGCTGCGGGGCATCGCGGAGGCCGCTGTGAACCAGTCAGTCAAATGCCACCGCGATGGAGATTCCCCGCTAGGTTTCCTATTTTTTGGCCGGCCCGTTATTCGCTGACGCCTTTCTTGCTGGCAAGTTGCTGTGCCATCGCGTAATGCTCCTTGATCGTTGGCAATGCTTTCTGTGCGGCTTTCTTCAAGCTGGCGTTCTGGCCGTCAGATACCTCTTTTTCGAAAGCAGCGATTGCCTGCTTGTGGCCATCGACGCCAACCTTTGCGATATACGCTTTGTCGAAGTCAGGGCCCTTAAGCGGTCTCAATGAATCAAGTACTGCGGTATCCGAATTGTCTTTGGGCACTTCGACGCCGTGGGGCGCTGCCATTTTCAACTGAGCGCTCAGCTTCGTATGGTCGATCATCATGTGACGGGCGAAGGATTTCACGTCCTTATCGCTGGAATTGCTCATGGCCAATTTCGATGCATCGATTTCCGTCGATGAGGACATGGATGCGGCCTGTACAAAATCCCTGTCGGCTGTCGGTAATGGGTTGGCCGCGGTCGTCGACGCCGCCTCGGTTTGTGCAAATGCCCCGCTTGGAATGAAGCAGGTGCCGGAGACAAGGGCGCCAATGATCGAGATATTCCGTAGATTGTGTTTCATCGCTGATTCCTCATTACGTGTGGAGTGGACGGTCGCAAGTGCATTTGTGTTGACTCACGGATGCACTGCGCAACGCGCGTGCCATCAAACGCAGCCGTCGGCCGGATGCGCCGCACTCAACGCACGAGTCATTGATTGTCCAAAAACCAAAACCGTTTCACGGCGGCTGCCGGTTGGTCGGTGACGCAATTCGAAGCCGCTCTGCCGACATGCGGCAGAGAGATGCGGGTCGTGCAGTCATAAGGAAAGCGAAATAAATACGAAAAATCGACGCAAACGATAGGTGAATACCCTGCGAAGAACGTCGCGGAACGGCGCTTGCGTCGAGTCATTCGGAACCGCGCGCTTCACTTATAAAAACTGGCTTTCGCTCTATCGACGATGAGGAGTGGCGCATCCATCACTTATGGAGATCTCTATGTCGGACAGAACAGGTACAGCGAGTGCGGCGAACCACGTCGCGACCTCGGAACAGCCGAGGAATGGGGAAAATGAGGACAGAGGCATGTCGGACCAAGAAGCGCGGACAGCGTTGGATCAAGGTGACAACCAGAAGATCGATAAGGTTCTTGATGAAGTCGACGTGTCGACAACTGAATCGGGGGAAGACCAGACTGCTAAGCCCGACACCGAAGGGTCAAACTCATCGAGCAAGAACATTGACGAGCAGCGCGGCCGGTAACAGGTTCTAGCGCGCATGGCGCCCGACCGGACGGCGGCGGGATGGTTGTTGTGGCAACCACCTTGGCGCGTAACGTCTTTTAATGCATCACCGGTTGCAATCCAACCGTACAAAGGAGCAGATCATCATGGAAGCTAAAGTTGGCACAACGGATGAAAATTCCACCTCGCGGGACGCATTGGCCTTTCTCGAGGCGGAACATCGCGCGGTCGAAAAGCTGTTTACGGCTTTCAGGAAGGCTGAAGACGCCGATCTTGAAAGGAAGGCGGCTCTTGCACAGCGCGCCTGCGAAGAGTTGTCCATTCACGCGATCCTCGAAGAGGAAATTCTCTATCCGGCCGCACAGCAGGCATTGCCCGATAGCGATAAGGTCGACGTCGACGAAGCATATGTTGAGCACTTTCTCGTCAAGACGTTGATCGCGAAATTTGAAACGCTGAAAGCCGGCGACAAAGGATTCGATGCGACTTTCAAGGTAATGAGCGAGATGGTAGAGCATCACGTGGAAGAAGAGGAGCAGGAACTTTTTCCAGAATTGCGCAAATCAAAATGTGATCTTCAGAGGTTGGGCGCCAGGCTGGCCACGCGCAAGGCAGAGCTACAAAGCAAACTGGACGCGGTCGGTAGCCGATCGGTGGGCGACAAGACCGGGATGCTTTATTAAATCTGGCGATGAGATAAGCACGCGTTCAGACCACCGGTGCCGCAAGGCGCTGGTGCCGTGCCATTGGAGAGGCTTGGGCGGCGGCACACAGAATTCGGAAGGCCGACCCTGAAACTCGATCATTGACTCCGCCGCCACGAAAAGAAGCCGCTGCTCGCTCTGCTTTATCGAACACGGTCGGGTCAATAGCGACTCTGGGTTCTGGCGATATCCGGATCACCAATGCGCGAGCGAGAGGCGACGATGGCAAGAATGACAGACAGGTCGGCGGGTTTTGCGAAGTGATGATCAAAACCGGCCTTCAGGGAGTCAGCTCTTTCGGACGGTGACCACAACCCGGATACCGCCAACAGTAAGGGTGCGGACGGGCGCGCGAAACGCCGGATTTCGCGGGCCACCGCTCTACCGTCGAGCCTGGGCATCTGAATGTCGAGAATAACGAGTGCCGGAAACCATCGGCTGTATTCGGTCAACGCGTCGGCTCCGTCTTGTGCGGCCCTGACGTCGTAACCATGAAGTTCGAAGTACTGAACGTATGCGGCGAGCAAATTAGGATCGTCATCCGCGACGAGTAGGTGGTGAGTGTGGATGGGGAGCATCACGGTTTCTCCAGGCGGTCCTTCATTTCATCGCAATCGGTGGGCCCGCCCGGATATAACGATATTTTCCGCGTACCATGGAAGGCAGAGATATCCGGCGCTCGGATTTTTGCCAATTATCAGAGGGCCACATGCGGCTGGCTGACTTCATCTTGCGAAACATGGAAGCGATCGTGGCGCAATGGGAGACGTTTGCCAGCTCGCTATTGCCGGCGGCAGCGAACATGAATTCTCCGGCTTTACGCGACCACGCACAGCAGATACTGGAGGCGATAGCAAAGGATATCTCGGCCGCGCAGACGAGGGACGCACAAATTGAAAAGTCGCAGGGGCGCGCCCCAAGCCCGATAGATGCGCCGGAGACTGCTGCGCAGACGCACGCGATCCTGCGGGCGCGAAGCGGCTTCGACGTCCGGCAGGTAGTAGCCGAATACCGGGCACTGCGCGCCAGCGTCATTCGTCTATGGATGGATGAATGCCCACATGACGCGCTGAGCATGGACGACGCGATCAGACTCAACGAGGCGGTCGATCAGGCGCTTGCGGAATCGCTCGACCATTTCAGCGCTCAGGTGGAACAGTCGCGCAACCTGCTGCTTGGGATGCTCGGGCATGACATGCGCAGTCCACTTCAAGCCATCCAGATAACGGCTTCGCATCTTGCCGCATTGAACGCCGGCGAGAGCGTGACAAGCGCCGCCGGTCGGCTTATCAGAAGTGGCGCCCGCATGCAGTCGCTGCTGGACGATCTATGCGACTTCAACCGGACGAAGCTGGGTCTGGGCATCAACATCGCTCCGACCCGCGTCGACCTGGCCGTCGTATTCGGTGACGAACTGGACCAGCTTCGCACGATCCATCCCGATCGCCAGATTGAGCTGCACGTGCGGGGAAATAATGATGGAGTCTGGGACGGCCCACGTCTGCAGCAATTGCTTGGAAACCTCGTCTTGAACGCAGTCAAATACGGGGCGCCGAACACGCCGGTTTGGGTGATGGTGAGCGGTCAGAAAGATGACGTGCGTATCGTCGTTGCGAATAGAGGGCCGGCAATTGAAACGTCAGCTCTGGAACAGATGTTCGAACCCCTGAAGCGCGGCGCGAGTCAGAGCGAAGGATATGAGGAGGACCGGCACCTCGGTCTGGGTCTGTATATCGTGCGTGAAATTGCGCGGGCGCATGGAGGCGAAATCGAAGTGCGGTCCGAACAGGGTGAAACCAAATTTGAGGTACGACTGCCGCGTAGCTGTTGATTGGCTGCGCCGTCTTTCGAAGCCACGGACACTACTCCGCTAAATATAGGCTCCGCTTCTGCGTGTTCGCGATCAGATCCTGCATCATGTTTAACTCGGTGGTCTGGAGGCGGTCCAGACTCAGCAGCAGCCAACGGCAAAACTGCTGTGCAATCGAATGATGGCGATTGCAAACTGCGGTCTGCGCCATCTGGGTGACAAGCGCTTGCGTGCAACTTAGAAGCAGCCGCTGCAAGTAGCCGCCGCGCGCAAATTCCTTAATGGCATTGAGCGCTAAGGCGATACGCTTCTGCCGCGCTTTGCACGACTGCGCGGTTGGATGTCGTGTCGCCGCCCGAAAAGAGCATGACGCCGAGAACGCCATAATCACCAAACGGACATTCCAATAACCGTCTACCGACCCGCTGCGAATGACGGTTAAACTACATACCCCATCTTCATGTGCCAGGAGACTTCTATGAGCAAGCGTACCCTTGTATCGACTGCCGCCACGTTGCTGTGCGCGGGCGCCCTGACGAGCTTGACCGCCGTCCCGGCCCAGGCAGCCGGCGCACCGGTGAAATGCCATCTGACTTTCAGCATGGCCGGGTGGTCAGCGATTTATCAGCACGCTGAAGGCCACGGCAGAGTCACTTGCGATAACGGGCAACGGGCCGCTGTCACGATCAGCGTGCACGGAGGCGGTTTGACGGCAGGCAAGTTTCACGTCAGCGGCCACGGCGATATCAGCAACGTCTATAGCATTAGAGATGTGTACGGCAGTTATGCGCAGGCCGGTGCTTCGGCCGGCGTGGGAAATAGCGGCACTGCCCAGGTACTGACCAAGGGAACGACGTCGATGGCGTTAAGCGGCAGCGGTGAAGGCTTGAATCTCGGCGTAGCGGTGGATGCTTTCAAGATCGAACCGGTTCACTAAGACACCAAAGATGCTCTGATGATGTATTCGCTAACCGGGCGCCGCCGCTGTGGCGCCCGGCTAAGGTACTTGACGCACATCACTGCGCCGTCGGACCGGGGCCGGACAGACAGTAGTAACCGGCGCCGTCATTACGCTCTATGGTGGCGGGTCTGCGCGTAACGCGTCACCTCCGCCACCAGGCGATCACGTATCAGCCGGATTCTGCGATTCTGCGCGAGTCGCGGTGCATGACAACCCAAACGTCCGTCGGATAAATCGGCTTGATTCGATCACGCGTGCAAACGAATGGCACAGGCACAACCCTTGCGGCGGGTTCGGAGCCACTCAAGCCAGGGAGAAAAAAATGCCCCATTCGAACCGCCGTGACCGTATTTTGCTCGCGCTGACCGCCGCCGCTTGCCTGGGCCCGCTGACACCCGCTTTCGCCCAATCGACAGCAGCACCGCCCGCCGGTAGCACGACACAAACCGCGACACAAACCGCACAAAGCAATACGCCGCCAGCCGCGTCTGCGACTTCATCGGCTCAGAAGCGGGCTGCCAATAAGGCCGCGCGTAAATCCAACCGCGCGCAGAAGGACGCGGAACTGCAGAAACTGGAAAAGAACGGCTATAACCCGTCCGGCGAACAGCACGATTATCCAGACAATATTCAGAACGCCGAAAAGAAAGCAAACGGGCAATAAAGCAAAGGGAACGCCGCAGCAGCCGTGTTGCAATCGCGCGCGGCGAGCGGCGTCGAAACAAAACGCCGCTGGTCCGCTCAAGAGAAAAGCCGTCGCATTCCCATTCCCCATGCGACGGCCATTTCACTAAAGCCCTTAAGCCGCTGGTTTCAACACTACCTTCGTCCAGCCTTCCTCGCGTTCATCGAAGTGCTTATAGCCCTCCGCGGCCTTTTCGAGCGGCAATTCGTGCGAGATGATCTGTGACGGCTTCGCCTTGCCCGCCGCGATCAGGTCGCGCAGTTTCCGGTTATACGCCTTGACGTTGGCCTGGCCCGTCGCGATGTGCTGGCCCTTCATCCATAGCTGCCCGAAGTCGAGCGCGAGCCGGCCTTCCTTCGCAAGATCGTCTTCGGCGTTCGGGTCCTGCGCGACGAACACACCCACCACGCCGATGCCACCGGTCGGGCGTACCGCTTTGATCAGGTTATTCATGGTCGCGTTCGGCACTTCGTGACCCTTGCAGGTGCATTGATAACCGACGCATTCGCAGCCGCGATCCGCCCCTTCGCCGCCGGTCATTTCGAGTATCTGATCGGCGGACGTGCCGTCGCTATCGTCAATCGGAATCGCGCCGAGTTTTTCCGCGAGCTTGAGCCGGTCCGGATGGCTGTCCACCACCATCACCTTGCTTGCGCCTTTCAGCGACGCAGACAGCGCGGCCATCAATCCGACCGGCCCGGCGCCATAGATCGCCACGCTGTCGCCGGGCTCGACGCCGGCCAACTCGGTGGCGTGATAGCCGGTAGGAAATATATCGGACAACATAACGTAGTCGTTTTCTTTTTCTTCGGCGTCCGGCGGCAGCACGAGGCAGTTGAAATCGCCGAACGGCACGCGTAAATATTCCGCCTGTCCGCCGCTGTACGGACCCATGCCGGCAAATCCGTAGGCCGCACCGGCCATGCCGGGGTTGGCGGTCAGGCAGAAGCCGGTCAGGCCGCGTTCGCAGTTTTTGCAAAATCCGCAGCCGATATTGAACGGCAGACATACACGATCGCCCACCTTGATACGTTCGACGCCTTTGCCCACCTCGACGACCACGCCGAGGTTTTCATGTCCGAGGATGCGTCCCGTCTCCATGTCGGTGCGGCCTTCATACATATGCAGATCGGAGCCGCAGATGTTAGTGGTAGTGATCTTGACGAGCACGTCGTTCGGCCGCTCGATCTTCGCGTCCGGCATTTCCTTCACGACGACTTTACGTGGACCTTCATAAACCAATGCTTTCATGCTGCTCTCCTCGGAATGAACACGGTCGTCGATGTGACGGCCACGCCAGAAGGCGAGCAGCGCGCATGCCCGTTCGTGCATCCATGCCGTCTTTTTTCAGGGAAGCCGGCGATCGGTAAATTCGTGACGCCTTCCTTCGGGCGATTACGTCAAGCGAAATGCAACCGTGGCAGGCACGCAACGCACGGCTCGGCAGCCCAGGGCGGCAATAACAGGAGGAAAACGTTTGCAACGCGGCTTCCGGCTCAGCCGCTTCCAGCCTGCGTTTAGGGGCGGATTTCTTTAATGTGGGGGTGTAACGAAACTGTCATAAAGACCCTTTAGCGTGCTGATTTCTCGTTCAACGGGCAGTCGTCAAATGCACCCCGCGCTTGCGCAGTTTCGTCACCCCGGCGTACCCGGAAGTCCGCGTTGCGCCGGCGATCTGTGTCAGGACGTCCCGGCCGTGGACGCAGCTGATTCGAACTCCCTGGCAATGGAGATCTTCTACGCGCGGCGCGACATGGTCAGTTTGGCCGTGCTCGAAGGCGGCCGTCCCATCGGACTGATCAACCGCGATATTTTCCTGTCGCAGATGAGCAAACCGTTTCATCGCGAACTCTACGACAAGAAAAGCTGCATTGCCTTCATGGACAAGGAACCGCTCATCGTCGACGCGGACATGAGCATCGAGGCGCTTACCTTCAAGACGGTCGAAGTGGGCAACAAGGCTTTGTCCGACGGCTTCATCGTCACGCGGGAGGGCCGCTTTGCCGGACTGGCGAGCGGCTTTCAGCTATTGGGCGCGGTGGCCGAAATGCAGGCGGAAAAGAACCGCCAGATCATGCAGAGCATCGAATATGCGAGCGTGATCCAGCAGGCCATGCTGCGGGCTTCGCGCGATGCGCTCTCGTCCATGTTGCCGGATGCCACGCTGGTCTGGGAGCCGCGCGACGTGGTGGGCGGTGATTTTTACCACTTCGCTTCGTTTGCCGATGGCTGGTTCGGCGCCGTCGCCGATTGCACCGGGCATGGCGTGCCAGGCGCTTTCATGACGCTGCTTGCCTCGGCGTCGCTCTCGCAGGCGCTGGAGCGGATCGGCCCGCGCGATCCGTCGGCGCTTTTGGCTGCGGTCAACCGCAACGTCAAGGGCTTGCTCGGACAGGTGCACGGCACCGGCGAGTCGCCGCAGTCGAACGACGGGCTCGATGCGGCTTTCTTCTGGTTCGACGCGGCGCAGCAGCAACTCCGTTTCTCCGGTGCACGCATCGCGCTGCACGTATTACGGCCAAATGCCGACCACTTTGAAAGCATTGCGGGCGAACGGATGGGCGTGGGCTACGTCGACAGCCTTGCGGACTATACGTGGGCGCTGAACGCCGTGGCGCTGCCGCCGGGCAGCCTGCTGTTCGTTTCGACCGACGGGCTGATCGACCAGATCGGCGGCCCGCGAAAGATTTCCTTTGGCAAGCGACGCGCGCTCGATCTCATCGCCGAGAACCGCGAGCAATCGCCATCCACCGTATGCGACGCCTTGTGGCGCGCGTTGGCCGACTGGCAGGGCGGACAGGCGCGTCGCGACGACGTCACGCTGTTTTTTGCCCGTGTTTAAGGTATCCCATGAACATGTTTGAACTTTTAGAGCAGGATGCCGCGTTCTTCGAACTGGCTCAGCGGCGCAACCTGATTTTTTATCACAAGGGTTATTTCTCTCACAGCATCGTCTCGGCGATGAGCGAGGTCGTGAAGCTGCAACTCGAAGTGGCCGGGGTCAGCGCGCCCACCCGGCGTAAATTATTTTCGTCCTTTATCGAAATCTCGCAGAATATCGTCCACTATTCGTCCGACTCGCTTGTCGAGGGAGACGGCAAGGGCGGAGCCGTGCGCGAGGGTGCGGTATGCATCAGCACCGAGGGCGAGCGTCACCTCATGATGTGCGTCAATCCGGTTGCGACGACCGCGGTGGGCAGTCTGCGCGAGAAGCTGGAACCGTTGTGCAACATGTCGCTTGATGAAATCAAGCAGGCCTACAAGCAATCGCTGCGTGCCGATACGCCGGATGAGAGCAAGGGCGCTGGACTAGGTTTCCTGACGATGGCACGGGACGCGAGCGCGCCGCTCGAGTTCGCTTTTTATCCGCGTGCCGATGCCCCGGAAACCACGCTGTTTTGCCTCAAGACCATCATCTGACCAAGGGACGGGAACGCGCCATGGATAATCTGTACATTGCGGCCACGACTACGTCGCCGGAAATCGATTTCAAGTTCGACCAGAACCTGCTGACGTTTCGGGGAGAGTCTTATCCCGAGAATGCGGCGGCTTTCTATGCTCCCGTCATCGAGGGCCTGCGCACGTACCTCGCGAACTGCAGCGACGCCGTCATCACGGTCGAAGTGACGCTGACGTACTTCAACAGTTCGAGCACCAAGATGCTGTTCAGCGTGTTCGATGCGCTGGATCAGGCGGCGTCATCGGGCAACCGCGTCATGGTGAGATGGTATCGCGACGCCGAGGACGAAACCATTCTGGAATTCGGCGAGGAATTGCAAGCCGATTTCACGGCGATCGAATTCACCGATTGTCCGGTTGCGACGTAAGGACGGCTAAGGTGGCACCAACATCCTCTTCGGACGTGCCTGCAAACGATGCTCCCGATCTGTTCAGAAACGAGAGCGATGCGCTGGAGAAGGCACGCGCGATTCATGCGAATGGCGACGCTGACGCGGAGCAGAGCCGCCTTGCGCTCGGTGAACTGATCGGCCACTTCGAACGCCTGATGCGCGAGACGCGCCGCCTGATTGGCCGCAGCGACCGTGCCGAGCGCGAGATGCATGCGCTGACGCAACAGTTGCAATATCGCGCGACGCACGATGCGTTGACCGACGTGCTGAATCGTAGCGCGGTGATCGAGCGGACCAGCAAGGCATTGCGCGCCGACCGGGCTGTGATGATCCTGCTCGACATCGACGAGTTCAAGAAGGTCAACGACGATTTCGGCCATCCGGTCGGCGACATGGTGATTCTTGGCATTGTCGATTGCCTGCGGCGCATCGTGGGCGAGCAGGGGGTGATCGGGCGCGTCGGCGGCGAAGAGTTCACGGTGCTGTTGCCGGGCCACGATCTTGCCGCCGCGCTGCTGTTGGCGGAGAAAATGCGCGCGGCGATCGGCAGTCACGTTTTTGCCGCGCCGGTGAATCGGCGCATTACGGCGAGTTTTGGCGTGAGCGCCAATCCGGTGAGAACGGAGTTCGATACCGCGTATGGTCTCGCGGATTCGGCGCTCTATAAGGCCAAGCGTGGCGGGCGTAATCGCGTGGAGTTTGCGGAGTCGGAAGAGGCTTTGGGCGTGATGCCGGAGGGGGAGTGACCCATGGCTGAGTCTTCAGACTGAATGAAGCAGGCGGCAGCGCCCAGGCTGTGGCGGCCGCCATGCCCGATCACGCGCCCACGTGCGCCATCCACTCAGCGATGTCGTTGACCACCTTGTCTTCGATGCCATAGTAGCCATGCGGCGACAGCGACGCGCATTCGTTCGACGAACGCACCTCGCCGCCTTGCTCGAAAAGAACCGTAGCGCGGGTATTACGCATCGAGTGTGCAATGGCGTCGGCCATGCTCGGCGGGGCCACCTTGCAGCGATCGTCCTTGTTCGCGACGACCAGCGCGGGGACATGGACGTCCTCCGGGTGAGCGTCGAATACCGTCTCGTGCGAGGCGCCCAGGATCGACACCGATTCGGTCAGGATCACGCCCGCGAGCTCCTCGCCTCGCGCGTGCGAGGCCGCGTTCATCGCCGCAATCGACCCCTGGCTCGTGCCCATCACCCAGACCGGCGCGTCGGCCTGCTCATGGGCGAAGGCGACCACTTCACGCGTGACCGCGGCGTAGGCGTCGGTGCTGCGCTTGCCGCGCATCGACTGATGATCGATGGCGTCGACCAGCACGACGCCATAACCCTTCGCAGTCCAAAGATCACGCGAGCGGACCACGAAGTTATCGCCGTGCCTGATCACGCCATCTTTCTCGATGCCGATATCGTCGGCGCCGCCCGAAAACATCACGATGATGCCGCGCACGCGCGACGGCGGCGCGTCGTACAGTACGCGTTGGAACTGGCCGCCTTCGAGCGGCAGATCGCGCACGATCACCCCACCTTGCGGCGCGTCGCTGACGGCTTCTTCATTGGCGAGCTTGTGATGATGCGTTTCAAATTCGGATGCGGATGCACAAGTCGCTGCAAACGCGCATAGCGTGGCGGCGACGAGGGACGAGCGTAGAGCAGCAGTTTTATGCGAGAACACGGACACGTAAAGCCTCTCGATCAGATGTCTTCAGAACTTGCTTCACCCCGGTGGATGACAAAGCGAGCATACGAGACATCGCGCCAAATAGAAAATACCTGTGGGAGGCGGTTGCCATATCTCGTGAATATGGGAGGGCGGCGCCTCGAAGCCGCGCAATCGTGGCCGGAACCGGCCTGTGACTCACGTGCTGCACCTTGAAAAGCGAGCCGTTAGAATGGAGTCACGCTCAATCGACCGACCGCCATGCACTCAAACGAAGCCCAATCCGCATCGCTCCATCAACTGGACGTCATCGCCGCCGATCAGCTCGCCGGACATTTGCCGGCTCACGTCATCGCGCATTTGCCGCCGGGCGAAGTCACCGTATTTGCCGTCACCGACGACGCCTCGGATACGGCGGCCTTCAGCGAGCGCTACGGCTTTGGCCTGGAGGACTGCGCGAATACCATCGTGATCCGCTACAAGAAGGAAGGCGTCGAGCAATACGCTGCGATCGTCACTCTCGGTTCGCTGCGGCTCGATATCAACGGGGCGGTCAAGGCGCACCTCGGCGCGCAACGGCTATCGTTTGCCAAGCGGGAGGTCGCGGTCGAGCATAGCGGCATGGAGTTCGGCGGCATCACGGCGTTCGGCGTGCCGCAGGACTGGCGTGTGCTCGTCGACGCAGCCGTGATGGAGCGCTCGCAAGTGGTCATGGGCGCCGGCGTGCGCTCCGCCAAGCTGTTGCTGGCGCCTGCGGTGTTGCGCAGCTTGCGCAATTGCGAGGTCGCGGCGTTGACCTTGCCGGCGCAGTCAGAATAAGTCGCGTGAAAGAGTGTGACCGGGCTTTCAGGCGCTGATTGCCGCCGCGATCTGCTGCCGCAGCGCCGCATCGGGATACTCGCCGAGACCGGCGTGCACGTTGTCGATCATGTAGTCGGGGCGTCCGGTCCCGGGAATCACGCAGGTCACGGCCGGCTGTGCCAGCACAAACTTCAGCAGAACCTGGGCCCACGAGGTGCAGCCAATCTCCCCAGCCCAGCCCGGCAATGGCCGGTCATGCAGACGCTGCAGCAGGCTGCCGCCGCCGAACGGCTGATTGATCACCACGCCAATGCCTCGCTCGGCGGCCAGCGGCAGGATGCGCTCTTCAGCTTCTCGATCGTCCGCCGAATAATCGATCTGCACGAAATCGAGCTTCTCGCTGCGCATGATCGCTTCGACTTCATCGAAAGCACCGGAGGTATAGTGCGTAATGCCGAGGTAGCGGATCCGGCCACGCGCTTTCCATTCGCGTAGTGTTGCGAGTTGCGTGCGCCAGTCGAGCAGGTTGTGGATCTGCATGAGGTCGATGCGCGGCTGTTGCAGCCGCCGCATGGATTCTTCCATCTGCGCGATGCCGGCCTCGCGGCCTTGCGTCCATACCTTGGTGGCCACAAAGGCCTTCTGATGGGCGTCGAGCCGCGTAAGCAGGGTGCCGGCGACGGCTTCGGAACTGCCGTACATCGGCGATGAATCGATCACCGAGCCGCCGGCGGCGAATAGCACGCGCAACACGTCGGCGAGGCGCGCCTGGCCTGCGGGGTCGTCGCCCACGTCGAAGGTGCGCCACGTGCCGCAGCCGATCACCGGAAGCGGCTCGCCGGTGCTGGGAATCAGGCGGGTGTGCATGCCGGGCGTGGCGGGGGCGGGCTGCGCGGTGGCCAGCGAGCCGAGCGGCGAAGCGAGCACGCTGCCTGCTGCAAGGCGCAGGAAGGCGCGGCGCGTGCTGCTTGGGGTGGTTGGGGTTGGCGTCATGCATACCTCCTTGCCCTGCCTCCGGGCATCGTTATCGGTGACTCATTGGGGCGCCTCACCGCCATGCTCGCATGAAATGGCGTGGGCAGCGTCCGGGCGCGGCTGCCCGCTCGTGCGCAACCCGAGCGCGCCTCGTAAATATCCCTCTGCTTCAATCACTTGCCCGGGTTGCCCGCGAGTTGTCCACATCCTTGATCACAGAATGTGTGGACAACTTTCAGGGCTGCCTTCCGTCCGTTCGCAATAAATCGATTCATCGATCAAACAATATAAACCGTATATACTGTTTATATTGTTTATGACATGGAGATGACAATGAGCGAACCCAGCATCAAAAAGCCGACCAGGAAGACCTTCCACTTTCCGAAGACGGCAACGGAAGAAACCGCAGTGACGGACAACAAGCAAGTCGCCGCGCCGGCCGAAGCGACCGTAAAGGCCAAACTCGCCGTGGAACCGAAAGCCTCGCGTCGCAAGTCGGCCCCGAAGGCTGACGCAGCACCGAAGTCAGAAGCCGTCGCCAAAGAAAAGGCCGCACCTAAGGCAAAGTCGCCGGCAAAGCAGAAGCCCGCGCCCATAACCAAAACGGCAGCCGCAGCCGCAGCGAAAGATCAAGCGTCCGAAGCACCCGTTGGCGCAGCCGGAAAACCCGGGCGCGCAAAGAAGGACGCTGTAAAGAAGGACGTTGTAAAGAAAGACGCCGTGAAGAAAGTGTCCACGAAGAAAGAAGACCCGGCGAAAAAAGAAACCGCGAAGAAAGCGACCACCAAAAAAGACGCCGCGAAGAAAGACAAAGTCGTCCGCGACAGCTTCACGATGCCCAAATCCGATTACGACAAAATCGCGGCCCTGAAGCAAAAGTGTCTGGACGCGGGCGTGTCGGTGAAGAAGAGCGAAGTGCTGCGCGCAGGGCTATTGCTGCTCGAAGGCGCAACGTCGAATCGTCTGCTCGCCGCGATCTCGGCCGTGGAAACGGTCAAGACCGGCCGCCCGACGAAGTCGTAACGTAAGGGTCGTATCGGCCCCGCTTCGTATCGGCTGCTCGAAGGTCCTGTCTACGGATTCCACGGTGAAGGTCACGCAAGTGACACTGCATTTCACTATCGTGGAAAGGCTCACTCCTATCGTGGAGCGAGCCTCGTAGCAGCAACCGGAGACTTCCATGAGCGATCAACACGAAGTTCATCAGCATCACCACGAAGCAGCCAAGCACCTCGATTCCGCCGCGAAGCATCATCGCGAAGCCGCGAAGCATGCCGAGTCGGGCGATCACGAGGCGGCCAGCCACCATGCCCATCTCGCGCATGGTCATGGTCTGCATGCCAGCGAGCACGCCGAGCATGCCGCCAAGAAAGCAGCGCATCTGCACAGCGGTCACTGATTGAGCCTGGATTGTCCGGGCGGCGCACTCGAAACGGGAGCGCCGTCCGGAAACCAGGGTGTCCTGATCATTTGATCGTCTGAATCTGCGCCTGGCTCAATTCCCACGTATGTGGCGGCAACGGAATGAAGTGCACGGTATCCAGATACGCCTCATTGGTCTCGGACGGCACGATCGACCACAGCAGGAAGCGGCGCAGCGCCGCAGCGGTCGTCGGATCGGCCTGCTTCGTCGATACCACTGCGTACTCGTAGTTGACGAGCGGATACGACCCCGAGGCCGGCGCGAAGACCAGACTCAGCCGTTCGTCCGCCGGCGTGCGCGGACCCAATGACGCGGCGCCTGCCGTGATCGTCTCCCTGGTGGGCAGCACGAATTCTCCGGCGCCGTTCTTGAGTGCGGCCACGCCAAGCTGAGCGGTAGCGACCTTGTCGATGAAGCTGACGCCCACATAGCCAATCGAGTAGGGCGTCGACTGCAACGCCTGCACCATCCCCGCATTGCCCGTCGCCGTCGCGCTGCCGGCTACTTCCGGCCACGTAATGGTGGTGCCGTAGCCGCGATCGTTTTCCCAGTCCGGTGTCGCGAACGAGAGGAACTGGGTGAACACGAAGGTGTCGCCGGAACCTTCGGCACGGTGGATCGGCACGATCGCATGATGCGGCAGCGCCACGCCCGGATTGAGCGCCGCGATCTGCGGTGCGTCCCAGCTACGGATCGCCCCCGTGTAGATTCCCGCCAGCACCGGGCCATCGAGCTTGAGATGTCCGGTGTTGAGACCCGGCAGGTTGTAGTTGACCGTTTGCGCGGCAATCGCCAGCGGCACGTTGATGATCTGCGGATGCTGTCGCATCTGCGCATCGGACATGTAGGCGTCCGAAGCACCCACCTCCACCTTGCCCTCCAGCACCTGCTGGATGCCGGCCTCCGAGCCGGTTCCGGCCACACTGATGTGGATGCCCGGATGCGTTTTCGTGTACGCATCCACCCAGGTCGTGAAGAGCGGATACAGCAAGGTCGAGCCGGTTTCAGTCAGCGTGAGGTCTTGCGCCTGGGCCAGCGTGCCCGTCATCAGAACGAGCGCGGCGGCGCATAGCGGCGCGGCGGCCAGGCGCGGCCAGCGCGAGCGCCGCGCCGGTTGTTTAACGTGGTGAGTCATGCCTCTCTCCGTCGCAATTCGTGGAAGTCTTCGTTGGTATGCAGCAGGCGGGATGCTATGTAGATGCGTCTAGTGTCCAATCTCGTCGAGGCTCACGCCGTTCGTTTCGATGCGAAAGATCCAGGTCACTACCGCGCCGAGCAGCGACGTGGCCACGAGGATATAAAGCAGCGGGCCGGTGCCGATGCCGGTCAGCAGGATCGGAAACAGAAACGCCGTCGCCACTGCACCGATCTTGCCGACTGCCGCCGCAAAACCGGCACCTGTACCGCGAATTGCGGTCGGGAAGACTTCGCCTGCCAGCAGATAGGTCTGTGCGTTCGGACCGAGGTTGGTCATGAAGTTGAACAGCATGAAGCCGGCGAAGATGATGGCGGTTTTACTGGTGCCCTCGAATCCATCGGAGAACGAAGCAAGCAGCAAACCCGCCGCACAGCCGACGAACCCGATCACCTGCAACCAGATCCGCCCCACCTTGTCCGCGAGAATCACGGCGAAGATGATGCCCACGATCAGCAGCATCGTGATCAACGCCGCGCCCTTGGCGGCGAGGATGTCGTTGAGAATCAGATCGGTGATGCTGCGCACGTGATCCTGTTTGGCGCCGAAAGCCGCGCCGAGGATGGTCGGCGTGAAAATGCCGATGCCGTAAGTGCCCAGATCCTGCAGGAACCACGGCACTGAGGCGAGGATCGTCGCCCGCAGGTTGCGTTTGGCGAACAGCGCGAAAAAGCTGCCCTGGCCGCCGTGGCCGGTGGCGGCGTTGTCGATTTCGCGCGACAGGGCGATGCTGGCCGGATACTGCGGCTTGCGCACCAGCAGACGCGTGGCCGCTGCTTCGGCACGATCCACCGCGCCGCGAATATGCAGCCAGCTCGGGCTTTCGGTGATGTAGAAGCGGCCGATCGTTACCGCAAGAGCCGGAATGATCGCGGTGCCGTACATCACGCGCCATGCGTCGAGATTCGGCACCGTCGAAAGCACCAGAAAGCCCACCGCCGTGCCGCCCAGCGCGCCGAGCGCCTGGAAGCCGAAGGCGGCCAGCACCAGCTTGCCGCGGCTCGTGCTGGGAATGCTTTCGGAGATGATCATGTGCGCGGTCGGATAATCGCAGCCGAGCGCGACGCCCAGACCGAACAGGCAGATCACCAGCGAAACGAAATTGGTGCACATCACCAGCAGCACGAGAAACGCCACGAAGATGACCATCTCGACGATGAACATGCGCTTTCGTCCGAAGTAATCGGACATGCCGCCCAGACCTACCGCACCCACCAGAATCCCCATCAGGCTGGCCGCGCTGATCAGGCCGTTTTGCGCCGCGCCGATGCCGAACTCGCGCGAGATCAGCGGCAAGGCCACGCCGGTCATGAAGACCACGAAGCCTTCGAAGAATTTGCCGGCCGCCGCCAGCGCCCAGATGCGCCATTGCATGCCGGTCATCGGTACGGAGGGGAGATGCGTGCCGTCGGGCCACATCGGGCGTTCGTCGATATATTGCTGGACGGACTTCGTCTGGGCGCGCTGCAACCGGTCGGGATCTGCCACGTCTTGCATACCAATCTCCTTGTGGATGTGCTGCTGTTGCGCTCGCGATGGGGGCAGAAGGCTTGTCGTCAATCCATGCACTCGTGCTTCGCTGCGTGTCGTGTGCGCCCGGATCGGGCGTGAATCTGCTGGGATCTGGCGAGTGCGAGGCGGGCCGCTGTGATAAGCGGGTTGAGGAGCGGCACGACGCCCTCGCAGGGAAATGCGATGCCAAGGCCATGGTGCCGGGCGTGGGTGTCGTTCGGATGACAGAAGCGGCCAGCGCGACCCTGGCCAGGGGAAACCCCGCGTCGGGGTGATGGGAATTGTTGCTGCTTGTTATGAGTGGTGGGGTTGTTGCCCGCCACTATCCGCCACTACCCACGCCATTAACTAGCCGCACTACCCGCGGCTGCCGCGCGAAATCTCTTCACCCGCTCGTAGCGGCAGGCGCAGCGTAACCGGAATGGAAGCGAACGAGCACAGCCCCACCACGAGGAAGGCGGGCCAGAAATCGGTCCACGCCACGTGCGTGTGGTGGTGCAGCATCTGCGTAATCTGCAATGCGATCCCACCCACCGTCACGCCGAGGCCGAGCGACATCTGCTGCACGACGCTGCCGAGGCTGGTCGCGCGGCCCACATCGCGGCTTGCGATCTCCGCGTAGGTGAGCGAGTTCAGCGAGGTGAACTGCAGCGCGGGGAAGAATCCGCCAAGCAGAACCACGAGCCAGATCAACCAGGTAGGCGTGCCGGGGAAAAACACGCCGCAGACGGCAATGGCGATACCGGACAGCGCGGCATTGACGACCAGCACATTGCGAAAGCCGAAGCGCCGCAACACCGTCGACGCGATGGTCCGCATGAACATCCCGCCGAATGCCGAGGCGCAGGTAATCAGCCCAGACTCGAACGCGCTGCGCCCGAGCCCTTCCTGCAGCAGCAGCGGCAACAGGAACGGAATGGCGCCGAGCCCGATGCGAAACAACGAGCCGCCCGCCACGCTGGCTTGGAAAGTGGGAATGCGCAGGAACCGCAGATCGAGCAGCGGCAGTTTGATGCGTAAAGCATATGGCACGTATACAGCCAGTAAAAACGCGCCGCACAGACACATGCCCACCGCGTTGCTGTTCGAAATCATCTCGCCGCCAATCAGCGAAAGTCCGAGCAGAAACAGCGATGCCCCACCCGCCGAGAGAAAGAAGCCGATCCAGTCGAGCGGCCCCGGATGCGGCTCGCGGGTATTGACGATATGGCGATTGGTTAGATAGATGCCGAGCACGCCCACCGGCACGTTGATGAAGAAAATCAGCCGCCAGTGCAGGTACGTGGTGATGAAGCCGCCTAGCAGCGGGCCAGCCGCCGGTCCGAGCATGGCCGGCACGCTCAGGTAATTCATCGCGCGAATGAACTCGGATTTGGGCACGACGCGGAAGATGATGATGCGCCCGACCGGCACCATCATCGCGCCGCCCACCCCCTGAATGAAACGGGCCACCGTGAAAGTGGCGAGCGAATTGGACGCCGCGCACAGCAGCGACCCGGCCACGAAGATGCCGATGGCGGTGCGAAACACGGTACGCGCGCCGAAGCGGTCGGCGAGCCAGCCGCAGACGGGAATGAATACGCCGAGGCCGAGCACATAGCTCGTGACGGCAATTTTCAGGGTGACGGGATCGCGGGCGAAGTCGCGTGCCATCGAAGGCAGGGCGGTCACGATCACATTGGCATCGACACTTTCCATAAACATCGCGCACGCGACGATGAGCGGGGCAAGAAGCGCTTTCTGGACAAGTGTCATGGGTAAAACGGTCGGCGGAAGGGCTGCGAAGTGCGATTATGGCACCGTAACGCGCGGATTTGCTATGAAGTGCTCCCTACATGAAACGCGCGGATGGCTGCGGCAATACATGGACGGCGCACTTTCCACCATCACGAAGCGCGGCATGAAGGGTGGCACGAAGGGTGGCACCAAGCGCGGCACGAACCGTGCTGCCCAAGCCATGGTTCCCACGCGGCTCGCCATGGCGAGTCAAACCGGATTGCTCATGCTGACGATTCTGCTCACCGCTGTTGCGACGCTCGTCGTGGTGCTGGTCATCGCCAATCTGTCGAGCGGCGAGAAGAAGATCGAGCACAACATCGAGCGGCTCTATTCCAGTGACGACCCGCAGTTTCTGCGTTCGATGGGCCTGTTGCTCGGGCCGCCGGTGATCGGCGGCAACCGTTTCGAGGTGCTCTTGAACGGCGACGAGATCTTTCCGTCGATGCTCGCCGCGGTCCGCTCGGCGCAGAAAACCATCACGTTCGAGACGTTTATCTACTGGTCGGGCGAGATCGGTGAACAGATGGCGCAGGCGCTTGCCGACAAGGCGCGCGCCGGCGTCGCGGTGCATGTGCTGCTCGACTGGATGGGTTCGTCGAAGATGGACCAGCGCTATCTGCAGATGCTAGGCGAAGGCGGCGCCGAGGTGTTCCGCTATCACAAGCCGCACTGGACCGGACTTGGCCGTATGAACGACCGCACGCACCGCAAGCTGCTGGTGATCGACGGCCACACCGGTTTTACCGGCGGCGTGGGTATCGCCGAGGAATGGACCGGTCATGCCCAGGACCCGCAGCACTGGCGCGATACGCATTTTCGCGTCGAAGGTCCGGTGGTCGGGCACATGCAGGCAGTCTTCATGGACAACTGGGTCAAGGCGAGCGGCAACGTGCTGCACGGGCCGGATTATTTCCCCGCCATCGAGCCGTGTGGCGACGGCGTGGCGCATATGTTCAGCAGTTCGCCGTCGGGCGGCAGCGACGACATGCAGTTGATGTATCTGATGGCGATTACGGCGGCGAGCGACTCGATTCATCTGGCGAGCGCCTATTTCGTGCCCGACAAGCTCACCATCAACGCCCTCGTCGAAGCGGCCCGGCGTGGTGTCAAGGTACAGGTGCTGACGCCCGGCAAACGCATCGACACGCACACCGTGCGCGAGGCGTCGCGGGCCTGCTGGGGCGATCTGCTGAAGGCGGGCGTCGAAATGTACGAGTATCAGCCGACCATGTTTCACTGCAAGCTGCTGGTGGTCGATGAATACCTGGTGTCGGTGGGGTCCACCAATTTCGACAGCCGCTCGTTCAAGCTCAACGACGAGGCGAATCTGAATATCTACGACCGCGATTTCGCGCGCCATCAAACCGCGATTTTTGGCGCGGATCTCGCGAAGGCGGAGCGCATCACGCTGGACGACTGGCTGCGTCGCCCGACCAAAGAGAAGCTCATCGAGCGGGTTGCCGCCTTGCTCGATGGGCAGCTTTGAGAAGCAGGGCCGCCACGCATAGGCTCGTTTGAGCATGAGCATGAGCATGAGCATGAGCATGAGCATGAGCATGAGCATGAGCATGAGCATCAGCGGCCCTGAAAGTTAGCCCGCTACAGGTTCAGGTCCGCAAGGGCGGAATGCTCGAGTGCTGGATGTACTGCGGCTCCTCGCGCCATTGCGTAGCCTGCTCGAACGCATAGCCGAGCGCCAGAAGCCGCGCTTCGCTCCAGGCCGGGCCGACGAACGACAGACCAATCGGCATGCCGCGCACCAGACCCGCCGGCACCGTCAGATGCGGATAGCCGGCCACCGCCGCCGGTGTGGAAAAGCCGTCGCCGCCGCTGTCGCCATTGATGAAGTCGGTCAGCCACGCGGTGCCACCGGTCGGCGCGACGATCGCGTCCAGCCGATGCTCGCGAATCGCACGGTCGATGCCCTCCTCGCGCGCGCCTTTGCGGCAGGCGGCCAGCGCCTGGAGATAAACGTCGCTATCGAGATCGCCGAGCGCCTGCGCCTGGATCAGCAGTTCCTGGCCGAAGTACGGCATCTCGCGGTCGCTGTGCGCCTTGTTGTAGGCAATCAGATCGGCGAGCGTGCGGATCGGTGCGTGCGGCGCGAACGTCGCGAGCCACAGCGGCAGGTCGTGCTTGAACTCGTGCAGCAGCACCGACTGCTCTTCGGTCTCGTAGCCGACCTTCGGCAGATCGATTGGATCGACCAGCACGGCGCCTTGCAGAACCAGTTGGGCGAGCGCGTATTCGATGCGCTGGTCGATTTCGTCGTGGCCGGTGAAGAACTCGCGCGCCACGCCGATGCGCGCACCGCGCAGCGCATTCTTGTCGAGCGCGGCGACGTAATCGTCAGGCGCAGGGGCGTCGTGCGTCGCCGGATCGCGCGGGTCGGGACCGGCCAGCGCGGCCAGCAGCAGGGCGGCATCGGCGACGGTGCGGGTGATCGGTCCGGGCGTGTCCTGAGTGTGCGAGATCGGGATGATGCCGTCGCGGCTGATGCGCCCAACCGTCGGCTTCAGCCCCACCACCCCCATGATCGACGATGGCGAGACGATCGATCCATCGGTCTCCGAGCCGATCGCCATGCGCGTGAGATTGGCCGCCACGGCCGCTGCCGATCCCGAGCTGGAGCCGCTGGTGGAGCGATCGAGCGCGTATGGATTGCGTGACAGCCCGCCGCGTCCGCTCCAGCCGCTCGTCGAGCGCGAGGAGCGGATGTTGGCCCATTCGCTGAGATTGGTCTTGCCGAGGATCACTCCGCCCGCTGCGCGCAGGCGTTCGATCAGATGCGCGTCGCGCGCGGCCTGCACGCCGTCGAGCGCGAGGGATCCGGCGCTGGTCGACATGCGGTCGCCGGTCGCGATGTTGTCCTTGACCACTACCGGGATGCCATGCAGCGGTCCACGCAGCTTGCCGGCGGCACGCTCGGCGTCGAGCGTGGCGGCAATCTGCAGTGCCTCCGGGTTGAGTTCGATGATGCTGCGCAACTCTGGACCTTGCCGGTCGAGCGCGGCGATCCGTTGCAGATAGTGGCGGCTGGTTTGCACCGCATTGGCCGGATCAGGTGCGCCCAGGGCGCCGTCGGCGCGTGTCAGGTTGGAGGGCAGGGCGGATGCATTCCGGGTGGAGACTGCGGATGCCAGCAAGCCAAGTGAAGCGAAAAAACTGCGTCGTCTCATAGGGAGGTTCTTGTTGAAGGTGAACGCGGAAATCGCCATGCGAGGTGCTGGTCGACCGGTGCCGTTCCCGGGCACGGTGGCGGCGCATCGCAATCGCGCGAGATTACCTTAACAAAATTAGATGGCGGCGAAAGTCGCAGGGAAGAGAAGTGAATCAGCGCGGCGGTGTCGCCTCGGGATAAGCAGGGGCGGGTTTTGATCGAAGCACGGGCATACGCCAACGCACGGTCGCGAGCAGCGACGCCGCCACGATCAGCCCGCCGCCGAGCCACGCCGTCACGGAGATTCGCTCGCCCAGCCACAGACACGCGAACAGGGCGCCGAACGCCGGCTCGCTACCCATCAGCAATGCCACGCGCGTCGGACTGCTGCGCTTGATGCCATAGTTTTGCGCGAAGAATGCGAACAGGGTGCAGGCGAGCACCAGATACAACACGCTGCCCCAGAACGCCGGATGCTCCGCCAACGACGGCACGGCACGCCACTGATCGCGCGCAAACACGAGTGCCGCCGCCGCGCTGCCCAAGGCGACCACGCCGGATTGCACGGCGGTCACGGTCAGCGGCGGCAACGCGGCGTCGCGCATCAACCGCTTGGTCACGCAGACGATCACCGCGCGCAGCGCGGCGGCAGCGAGAATCAGCGCGTCGCCGGCGCTCAGCGTGAATTCGCCTTGCCCCGCCAGCAACCACGCGCCCAGCAACGACAGCCCGACGGCGGCCCATTCGATGCCGCTCGGCCGTCGCTTCAGAAGCAACCACTCGACCAGAGGCGTCATCACCACGCACAGGCTGATGAGAAACGCCGCGTTGGCGGCGCGCGTCAGCAGCAGGCCAAACGTCTCACAGAGGAAAATGCCGAACAGCAACAAGCCGGCGCCGACCACGCCGCGCAGCGCGCGGGCATTGGCATGACGTAGCGGTCGTAGCGCGGGCGACAGCAGTACGAACGTGATGCCGAAGCGCAGCGCCAGCAGGCCGAGCACCGGGTAATAGGCGAGCGCGCTTTTGGCGACGCCGTAGCTGGTGCCCCACACCACCGCGACGGCGAGCAGCATCAGGTCGGAGAGGAATTGCAGGCGTTCTGGTCGGGACATGGCGAATCTCGGAGTATGAGCGGGTATTGTCCGGTGTTGCGTGTAGAGTGATAATCGGGGTGCGGCGCACAGGTTTTATGTCGCAAATGCACTAATTCGGGCGCGACTTTTTGTGGCGCACATCCAGGCACGATCACGACCCACCATGAATCCCAACGAACTTTTCGCGCTGTTGCCCGACCTGGCCGTGTTTGCGCGCGTCGTCGAGACGGGCAATTTCTCGGTGGCGGCACGCCAGTTGGGCAGCACGCCGTCGACGGTCAGCCGCCAGATCAAGCGGCTGGAGGAAGCCTTGGCCACGCGTTTGCTGGAGCGTTCGACGCGCAAGGTGCGGGTCACCGAATCGGGCGCGCAGGTAGCGCGCTACTGCCGCGACATGGTGAGCGCCGCCTCGGGCGCGGTCGACGCCGCCGGTCAACTGGCTGGCCGGCCGCGCGGCAAGGTGAGCGTGAGTGCGCCGACGCAGTTCGCCAGAACCGTGCTCCATCCGCTGGTGCCGGGATTTTTGCGCGCCTATCCCGAGGTCGATCTGCAATTGCTGTTTGCGGATCACGCCGTCGATCCGCTCGACGACGATCTCGATCTCGTGCTTCGCATGACCGAGCAGCCGCCGCCGGGCCTCGCGGGGCGGCGGCTCGGCAAGGTGCGCTGGGTGCTGTGCGCGTCGCCGGCTTATCTGGACGCACGCGGCACGCCGCAAGCGCCGCGCGAGCTGGCCCAGCACGACTGCCTCTACCTTGGCGAAACGCCTGACGACAACCGCTGGCGCATGCGTCGCGGCACGCACACGCAGACCGTGGAGGTGCGCGGCCGCTATATCGCCAATCATGCCGGCGCGCGGCTCGAAGCGGCGCAGCAGGGTTTCGGCATCGCCAACCTGCCGGAATTCACGGCGGCAAACGCGCTCGCAAGCGGTGAACTGGTGGAGGTATTGGCAGACTGGACGCTCGAAGGACAGGCTTATGTCGGCTCGGTATGGCTGCTGTATCCGCCGAACCGGTTTTTGCCGCTCAAGGTGCGGGCGCTGATCGATTATCTGGTTGAGCGCCTGGATGGTCTGGGCTGACGTGCCGCTGGCACAATCACCATAAGCACGCGACGCGCGGCGTGCCGTCTCATTGTGCTTGAGCGCGGCTAACCAGGAAGCGAGCGATGCAAATTCATCCTATCCGCCTTGTACCGGGCGACGATCTGCGCGGCGCGCTCGAAGACGTGCTGCGCGAACTCGATCTGGCGGCGGCTTACGTGCTGCAGGGCATCGGCAGTTTGAGCGTGGCGCAATTGCGCTTCGCGGGTGTCGATCAGCCGGCCGAATTGCGCGGCGATCTGGAGATTCTCACGCTCGCCGGCTCGATCTCGCCGGATGGGGCGCATCTGCACATGTCCGTTGCCGACGCGCGCGGGCAAGTGTTCGGTGGACATGTGGCGCACGGTTGCCGGGTTCGCACGACGGCGGAGATTCTGCTCGCGCTGTTGCCCGGCCATCGGTTTGCGCGCGAGCATGACGAGCGGACCGGTTTCGTGGAACTGGTGATCCGGCCTGAGCCAGATAAGGTCTGAAAGACCGTACCGATCAGCCTGGCTTGGGATGGTTACTTCACGTGCGACGCCCGCGTTTTAGCGGCCGTCGTCGCCGTGTGCGACGTCGTCCAGCAGCCGTTTGTGCTGCTTTTCCGTCTGCTCGTCGGCGGGGAACAGGCATTCGATGCGCAGTTCCTGTGCGGCGATCGTCTGCGGCGTGCCGACCGTCGAGACCATCGAAAAGTAGCTCAGCGTTTGACTGCCTTTGGTAAAGCTGAGTGGGATGAACGGCAACACCGTCGCCGCTGGCATCGCGCCCAGCGCCTGGGGATTTTTCCACTCGCTTTGCACATCGGGATAGGCGAGCAGGGTACTTAGGAGTTCTTGTGTTTTATCGTCGATGACACGTCCCACCGATTCACGATACACGCGCTGGATCAGGCTTTTGGCGACGGCTTCCCAATTGGCGATGAACGGACGCATGCCGTGCGGATCGAACATCAGATGCAGCATGTTGCGCGGACCCTTGCGCGCCGCCATGTCGATAAAGCAATTGAAGAAGCGTGGCGCGGCGTCATTGGTCAGCAGCACATTCCAGTAGCGATCCATCACAATGGCTGGAAACGGTTCGTGCTGGCGCAGGATGCGCTCCAGGGCGCGCGTGACGCTGTCCATTTCCTGCGCGTTCCACGCGCCTTCCGCGTAGAGCGGCGCATAGCCCGCCGCCAGCAACAGGCCGTTGCGCTCGCGCAGCGGCACGTCGAGCGCCTGGGCCAGATCCATCAAGGTCTGACGGCTCGGCACGCTGCGTCCGCTTTCGATGAAGCTGATATGCCGCTGCGACACGCCCGTATCGAGCGACAGGTCGATCTGGCTGCGGCCACGCGTGTCGCGCCAGCGGCGCAGCAGCACGCCCAGCTCGGTGGCCGGCAGCTTTGAATTGAGATTCGGTGAATTCATCGCGCGCTATCTGTTGAGGTAGGTTTTTCGGCTCATACGTGCCGCGTTTTCGTATCCGACGGCCTCAGGTAAAAATGGCGAGCAGGGCATGGCGCGAAGCCAGCCCTGCGCATGCTGCCTATGCGACGCTTTATGCGCCCCTTAGTGTCCCGTTTGGTGTCCCGCTTAATGCACCACTTAATGTCCCGGCATCCACGCCTGAGCCTTGAAGCGCTCTTCGACCGGCGTCCCTGCCATGTTAGTCGTGGTGGCCGCCATGGTCGAAATTCCGATGCTGGTGATCACCTCGAAGATCTGGCTTTGCGAATATCCCGCAGCGGTAAAGCGGTCGATCTCCGCCTCGCTCACGTGGCCGCGTTTCTGGATCAGTGCGCGCGTGAGTGCCGATAGCGCCGCGTACTTCGGGTGAGCCGGCAAGCGCCCCTCGCGGATAGCCCGCACGTCGCTTTCCGCCATGCCGTCCTCGAGCGCGAAGGTCGAGTGAGCGGCCACGGTCCACGGACACTGGATGGTCACCGCGTTGGTGAGCAGCAGGGCCTGTTTTTCGCATTCGTCGAGACTGCCGCCGTGAAAGCTGCCGAAGCTGCCGGCGAAGCCGTTCAGCAGAACGGGGTTGCCGGCCATGGTGGCCATCACGTTGGGCAGGAAGCCGAATTTCTGCGTCAGTGCCTGCAGGGTCGGCTTCGATTGTTCCGGTGCCGAGTCGATGGTGTGAAGGGTAAAAGTTTGCATTCCTAACTCCTTGCCGCATTGATTGAACATGACTGCATTCGTATCTCCGTGCCGGTGCTTTTTTGCATCGGCGTCGAGAGGAGATGACTGTCATGGTAGCGATCGCACGCAGGAGTTCAATTACGTCGCAGGTAATAAGGAGGGGCCCCCGGGCGCGGATTCAGGCTCGGCGCGTGGGGCTAGGAAGATGGCCTCCGCAGTACGGCGTGGCCTGCGGTACGCGCGAGACGTGACAGCGGCAATTACGCCGGCGGCGTCTCGGCTTCCGGCGGCAGAAAACGCGCCTGCACCGCTACCAGTTGATCATCCGATGTCGCCACGATCCATAGCCGTGCGCGCTCGACCTGCAAGCGGTTATGGTCTTTCAGCGAACCCATCGACACAGCGGTTTTCCATGCCACAGGCGCAACCCGGCTGGTGCGGCCCGACGGCGTGCCGACCAGCAACGCATACGGGCCGAGCGGCAGCGAGACGAGCGGCAGCGCCGGCTTCACACGCACGCGCCAGTCGACGAACGGCATGTCGCTGAACAGCAGCGGCGCGGGAAAACCGTAGAGGACGGTGAAGTCATACAGGGCGAGGTGCTCGCGCATGCCGCCATACATGCGCCGGATATCGGCGACAACCGCCGCGCGGATCTCGTCGTCGAACATCGCTTCCTGCGCGTAGCGGGCTTGCGCCTCCAGCGCGTCCTGCTGATAGGCGCTGAACACCGCCAGTTCCATGCAGTCTTGCGCCGCGCGCTGCACGTCGGCGGGCGATCCGGCTTCCTCGGGCTTACCCAGCTGGGCGGCGCGCAGAAAGCGGTCCAGTTGGGCCTCGCGGATCGCCGGGCCTTCGACCTTGGGATCGTCGACGGCATCTTTACCGAGCGGCACATATAGGTATTTCTCGGCGGCGAAGCGCGACTTCTTGCCGTCGTCGAACCTGATTTCGCCGTTGCTGCAGTCGAGATAGCGCGTGCCGATTCGACCATGCTCCCATACGAAGTTCTTCAGCATGGGGCGCAACGGATGCAGCATCTCGCGTTCGGTCATGGACAACTCCAGTGCCTCGGGTGGCTTGTGCGGCGGGCGTGTGCCGCCGCGGATTCAGGCGCCATCATGGCATGCCCGGTTGTTCCACGCGCGACTCTTTGCCGGCGCGCCTCGCGTCAGCGCGGCGGCCGCGCCAGATCTTCCTGCAAGCGTTCCGGCAGATAGGCGTAATCGCCGAGCAACTCGTCGCTCGCCTGCGCGAAACGTTCGAGCAGGAAATCCAGCAGCGCGCGCACGCGCGGCGCCATATAGCGGTTGCCGTGAAACAGCGCATGGACGCCGGCCTCGTTGCTGCTCCAGTCCGGCAGCAGAATCTTCAGTGTGCCGGCGCGCACGTCGGCGGCCACATCCCAGATGGACTTGTGCGCAATGCCGTGACCACTGAGCGCCCACGCACGGGCCAGCGCGCCGTCGTTGGTCTCCCAGACCTGGTCGACGGGCGCGGTATACGTCATGCGCTCCGCGTCCTGGGCGAAGTGGAATTCGTTCTGCGGACCGGCTGCCGTCACCAGCACGACGAACCGATGCCGCGCGAGATCGGCTGGCGTCTTCGGTTCGCCGTGCTGCGCCAGATAGCCCGGCGAGGCGCACAGCACACGCCGGTTCGGCGCGAGGCGACGGGCGACCAGCGTGCTGTCGAGCGGACGACCGAAGCGGATCGCAAGATCGATGTCTTCCTGCAGCAGGTTCGACACCGAGTCCGACAACGTCAGCGCATAGCTCACCTCCGGGTGCAGCGCGCTGAACTGGTCCAGCCAGCCATACAGCAGGTTGCGGCCGAAGTCCGAGGTGGCCGAAATCCGCACCTTGCCGCGTACGCGGTTTTGTCCTTCCTGCAGCGCGGCTTCGGCATCTTCAATGGCTTGCAGCGCGATGCGGCAGTGCTGCAGGTAGAGGCGGCCTTCGTCGGTCACGCGTAGCTGGCGCGTGGTGCGCTCGAACAGGCGCGCATGCAGCGACGCCTCGAGTTTGAGCAGCCGCGCACTCGCCGCGGCCGGTGACAGCCCGAGTTTGCGGCCCGCCGCCGAGAGGCTGCCGAGCGCGGCCGCTTCCACGAATAACGCCATATCGCCGAGTCGATCGGTTGCCATTGTCTGTGTGGATTTGAAAGTTATTCAAATGCTACGCCAATTATCAAACGGGCGGCCTCCAATCAGACTTTGGTCACAGCGCTAAACCGCTTGGATGCCAACCTGCAACCGCGAATTGCCGTGGTGGTCGCGGATCGTTCGCGATGGCCTTGCAGTCGCCGGCGAGCGCCGCGCGGCGGCCTGCTGTAAATTGGCTGCAGCCTTTTGATCCCATCACGCGCTGAGCGCCCGCCGCCATGCGGCTGGCTGGGAGTGCCATTCATCCGCGGCGCGGCTGCCGCTACTGACAGAGAGGAACGAGCATGGATCTGCAACTGAAAGACAAGCTGGCGCTGGTAAGCGGCAGCACTGCCGGCATCGGTCTCGCCATTGCCACGACGCTGGCGCAGGAAGGTGCGCGCGTGATCGTCAATGGCCGCTCGCAAAAGGCCGTGGATGAAGCCGTTGCGCATCTGCAATCCACCACCGGCACGGACGTGCTGGGCTTCGCTGGCGATCTGAGCAAAGCCGAGGCGGCCAATGAACTCGCGCAACGCTATCCGGACGTGGAGATTCTCGTCAACAACCTCGGCATTTTCGAGCCGAAGCCGTTCGAAGAGATTCCGGATGAAGACTGGCTGCGGTTTTTCGACGTCAACGTGCTGAGCGGCGTGCGGCTGGCACGCCTGTTTCTGCCGTCGATGAAGCGCGCCAACTGGGGGCGCATCATTTTCATTTCGAGCGAAAGCGGCTTGCAGATTCCGGCGGAAATGGTCCACTACGGCGTGACGAAGACCGCGCAGATTGCCGTGGCGCGCGGCATTGCCGAATCGGTGGCGGGCACCGGCATCACCGTGAATAGCGTGCTGCCGGGACCGACGAAGTCGCGCGGCGTGGCCGACTTCGTCGACAGTCTGGCGAAGGCCGATGGTAAATCGCCGGAACAGGTCGAGCGGGACTTCTTCGAGCATATGCGGCCGACTTCGCTGATCAAGCGCTTCGAATCGACCGAAGAAATTGCCTCGCTAGTGGCCTATGTAGCGAGCCCGCTCGCCTCGGGGACGACGGGCGCCGCGTTGCGCGCCGATGGCGGCGTGGTCAAGAGCGCGTTCTAACGAGGCTTCGGCGGCCGCTCGTGGGATCATACGGCTTTCGCGAGGCGCCGACGTCTCGCGGACCGAAGCAAATCACGCGCAGCAAAACCGGAGCGGACGAGATGATCGATGGACTGGTAGGCGGGCGGCTCTATGGGGAAGCCCAGATCCGCACGGGACAGAACGGCAAACGTTATGTGACCTGCAAGGTGCGCGCGACCACCGGCGAAGGCGACACGCTGTTCGTCAACGTGATCGCTTTCGACGACGCGGTGCAGACCGGCTTGCTGGCCCTGAGCGACGCCGACAGCGTGGCCTTAAGCGGGGCGTTGACGCCGAAAGTCTGGACCGACAAGAACGGGCTCGTAAAGCCGGCGCTCGATATGGTGGCGCATGGGCTTCTGACCGCCTACAACGTGCGGCGCAAGCGCGCGGTGGTGGGCGGCGAAGCGGAGGACGGCGCGCATCCGGACGATCCGCTTTGAGCTTCGCGCGGTGGCCTCAGTGATTCATTGACCTCAGTGGCCTCACTGGCCTCAGTGACACACGACCGCGCAGGTGATCGCGCCCACGCCGGCCACCGCCCCGACCACCGCTCCCACCGCCAGCGACTCGACCGACGACGCGCATCCCTGCAGGTTGAGCAGTCCCGCCAGCACTACCATTCCGATCACGCGACGCATGCTTTGACTCCCCCGTATGTATCGCGGGCATCGTAGCAAGTCCCTGTCTGGATTAGGCTTTCCGAAACTATCGACGCCTTACGCCGCCTTGCCGGGGCGGGCGCGCCGCTTGCGCCTCGCCAGCAGCGGCGCGTCTCGCGTCGGTAGAAAACTGTATAAATATACAGTATAGTATTCACTTCAAATCGGCCCTGCGGCGATTGATCTGCATGGTCGGGCGCGGTGAATCACGTCGGTCGCAAAGCGGCCGTAAGATGTGGCCAACTCATTCAGACGGTCGGGCAAATTGTCATCTACAGGAAAAATCCGCATTCGCGGAGCGCGTCAGCACAACCTCAAGAACCTCGATCTCGACCTGCACACGGGCGAGATGACGGTCGTCACCGGCCCGTCCGGGTCCGGTAAATCCAGCCTGGTGTTCGACACCCTGTACGCGGAAGGGCAGCGGCGCTACGTCGAAACCTTCAGCGCATACGCGCGGCAGTTCCTCGACCGCATGGACCGCCCGCAGGTGGACCGCGTCGACGGTGTGCCGCCGGCCATCGCCATCGACCAGACCAACCCGGTGCGCAGCTCGCGCTCCACGGTCGGCACGATGACCGAGCTCAACGACCACCTGAAGCTGCTGTATGCGCGCGCGGCCGAACTGTTCGACCGCAAGACGGCGCAGGCCGTGCGGCACGACTCGCCGGAGACGATTTACGGCGATCTGGTGGCGCGCACCGCGCAGGACGATCCGCGCCTCGTGGTCACGTTTCCGGTCGAACTGCCCGAATCCGCGACGGAAGAAGAGGTCGAGCAATGGTTGTCCGCGAGCGGCTACACGCGCGTGCAGGCCCAGCGCGAGGTGCAGTCGCCCACCGGCCCGCGCAAACTGCTCGACGTGGTGGCGGACCGGTTCCGCCTGAGCGCGGTGGACAAAGGGCGCGCGGTCGAAGCCATCGAGGCCTCGCTTAAGCGTGGCGGCGGGCGCGTCAATGTCTACGTGCTGCCGCAAGCCCAGGAGGGCGCTGCCGAAACCACCGCCGAGCCGCAGATCTGGCGCTTCTCCACCGGCCTGCACAATCCGGACAGCGACCTGCGCTACGCCGATCCGCAGCCCGCGCTGTTCTCCTTCAACTCTGCCTATGGCGCCTGCGAGACCTGCCGCGGCTTTGGGCGGGTGATCGGCGTCGATCTTGGCCTCGTGATTCCGGACGGCCGCAAGACTCTGCGCGGCGGCGCCATCAAGCCCATGCAGACACCCGCCTGGAAGGAGTGCCAGGACGACCTGATGCGTTACGCGGCGAAGGCCGGCATTCCGCGCGACACGGCCTGGTCCGGGCTGACTCAGGCGCAGCGCGATTGGGTCATCAATGGCTCGCCCGACTGGAACGGCAAGTGGCAGACGCACTGGTACGGAGTGAAGCGCTTCTTCGAATACCTCGAATCGAAAGCGTACAAGATGCACATTCGCGTGCTGCTGTCGAAGTACCGCAGCTATACGCCGTGCGAAACCTGTGGCGGCGCGCGCCTGAAAACCGAATCGCTGCTGTGGCGGCTCGGCACCAGGTCCAATGCGGACGCCGTGCTGGATCCCGCACTGCGCTTCCTGCCGCGCGGCGTGGACTGGAACCGCGCGCAACTCGAAGCGCTGGCCGGCTTGACGGTGCACGACCTGATGCTGCTGCCCATCGAGCGCATCCGGCGTTTCTTCGACGACCTGAGCCTGCCCAGCGCGCTGCTCGACGATGCGCTCAAGCTATTGCTGGCCGAGGTGCGCACGCGCCTGAAGTATCTTTGCGACGTCGGGCTCGGTTATCTGACGCTGGACCGGCAAAGCCGCACGCTGTCGGGCGGCGAGGTGCAGCGGATCAATCTCACCACGGCGCTCGGCACCTCGCTCACCAAGACGCTGTTCGTGCTCGACGAGCCGAGCATCGGCCTGCATCCGCGTGACCTGAACCGTATCGTCGAAGCCATGCATCGTCTGCGCGATGCCGGCAACACGCTGGTGGTGGTCGAGCATGATCCCTCGGTGATGCTCGCGGCGGATCGCCTGATCGACATGGGCCCCGGTCCCGGGGAGCGGGGCGGCACGATCATTTACGACGGCGCGCCTGAAGACATCCGGTCGTCCGGCACGCTGACCGGCGAATATCTCGGTGGCCACCGGCATGTGGCCGACGTCTCACACTGGTCGAGCCGGCCGGTCAGGAAAGACACGCCGCGCATCGTGCTGGAGGGCGCGAGCGAACACAATCTGCAGGACGTGACCGTCGAGATTCCGTTGCAGCGGCTCGTCTGCGTGACCGGCGTGTCCGGCTCGGGCAAGTCGACACTGGTGCAGGACGTGCTCTATCCGGCGCTGGCGCGCCATCTCGGCGTCGCCACCGAATCGCCCGGCGCGTTCCGGCGTCTGGTCGGCGCGGAGCAGGTCAACGAAGTGGTGTTCGTCGACCAGTCGCCGATCGGCAAGACGGCGCGCTCGAATCCGGCCAGTTATGTGGGCGCGTTCGACGAGATCCGCAAGCTGTTCGCCAAGGTGCCGCTCGCGCAGCAGCGCGGTTATGGTCCCGGCATGTTCAGCTTCAACTCGGGCGACGGCCGTTGTCCGACTTGCGGCGGCTCCGGCTTCGAACACATCGAGATGCAGTTTCTGAGCGACGTCTATTTGCGCTGTCCGGATTGCGATGGCCGTCGTTACCGCGCCGAACTGCTCGAAGTGAAGATCGAGCGCGGCACGCCGGCGCGGGCCTTGAGCATTGCCGACGTGCTCGAATTGACAGTCAGCGAAGCCATCCAGTATTTCGCCGCCGACGCAGAAGTGCTGCGCGTGTTGCAGCCGATCGTCGACGTGGGTCTCGAATACGTCAAACTCGGCCAGCCGGTGCCGACCCTGTCGGGCGGCGAAGCGCAGCGTCTGAAGCTCGCGGGCTTTCTCGCGGAAACGGCCCAGGCCAAAACGGCGCGCGCCGCGAAGCAGGCGCCGGCGGCACGCCTTTTCATGTTCGACGAGCCGACCACCGGCCTGCATTTCGACGACATCGCCAAGCTCATGCAGGCGTTCGGCAAGCTGCTGGCGGGCGGCCATTCGCTGATCGTGATCGAGCACAACCTCGACGTGATCCGCGCGGCGGACTGGCTGATCGACCTCGGGCCGGAAGGCGGCGACGGCGGTGGCCGGGTGCTGTGCGCGGGCACGCCGGAAGACGTCAAAGCCTGCCCGGAATCGTATACGGGCCAGGCGCTGCTGCAATACGACGCGGCCATGAGCGCGGCAGCCGAGCCCGCCGCGCAAGGCATGCCGTTGCAAAAGGCGTTGACGGCGGCGCGGGCGCGTCGCGCGGTGGAAGGCGAGGACGTGGTGCGGATCGTCAATGCACGCGAGCACAACCTGAAATCGCTCGACGTCGATATTCCGCACGGTAAATTCAACGTGATTACGGGCGTGTCCGGTTCGGGCAAGTCGACGCTCGCATTTGACATCCTGTTCCACGAAGGCCAGCGCCGCTATCTCGAATCGCTGAACGCCTATGCGCGCTCCATCGTGCAGCCGGCCGGACGTCCCGAGGTCGACGCCGTGTACGGCATCCCGCCAACCGTGGCAATCGAGCAGCGCCTTTCGCGCGGCGGCCGCAAGAGTACCGTGGCGACCACCTCGGAAGTCTGGCATTTCCTGCGCCTGCTGTACGTCAAGCTCGGTTTGCAGCATTGCATCCACGACGGCACGCCGGTGACCGCGCAGAGCGTCGAATCGATCGCGGCGCAACTGCTGCGCGATCACAAGGGCCAGCACGTCGGTTTTCTCGCGCCGCTGGTGGTGAACCGCAAGGGCGTCTATACCGACCTTGCCAAATGGGCGAAGGCGCGCGGCAATTCGCATCTGCGGGTGGACGGTGAATTCCTGCCGGTCGACCCGTGGCCGAAGCTCGACCGCTTCCGTGAACACACCATTGAACTGCCGGTGGCGGACCTCGTGGTTTCGGCGGATAACGAGGCCGAGTTGCGCCGCCGGCTCGACGAAACGCTGGAACTCGGCAAGGGGGTGATGCATCTGCTGGCGCCGCTCGACGGTCTGCAGAATGCCCTGACGAGCGGCCGCGCCACGGCGAAGCTCGGCGCGGTCAAGGTGCTGTCCACCAAACGGGCGTGTCCGGTGTGCGGCACGAGCTATCCGGAACTGGACCCGCGCATGTTCTCGTACAACAGCAAGCACGGCTGGTGCACGACCTGCGTCGGCACGGGTCTCGCGTTGACGCGCGAACAGCGCGCCGCCTATGACGACACCGTGATCGCCGAAGACGGCCGCGGCCGTGAACAGAGCTTGCCTTCGGAAGAGCAGGAGCCGGAAGGCGTGGCGGACGAACCCTGCCCGGATTGCCACGGCACGCGCCTGAACCCGACCGCCCGCGCGGTCACGTTCGACGCGCAGCCGATTGTCGACGTCGCGCAATGGACGGTGAGCGACACGCGCCGCTGGATCGACGCACTCGAACTGTCGGGGCGCGACGCGGAAATCGCCCGCGACGTGGTGAGCGAGATCGGCAGCCGCCTGCAGTTTCTGGAAGAAGTGGGGCTCGGCTATCTGAGCCTCGACCGCGCGGCGCCCAGCCTGTCGGGCGGCGAGGCGCAGCGCATCCGGCTGGCGGCGCAACTGGGCAGCAACCTGCAGGGCGTCTGTTACGTGCTCGACGAACCCACTATCGGGCTGCATCCGCGCGACAACCAGATTTTGCTGAGCGCGCTGCGCAAGCTCGGCGAGAAGGGCAACACGCTGGTGGTGGTCGAGCACGACGAGGACACCATCCGGCGCGCCGATCACATCATCGATATCGGGCCGGGCGCGGGCAAGCGCGGCGGCACGCTGGTCGCCCAGGGCAGTGTGGCGGATCTTTCGGCGCAGGCGGATTCGCTCACCGGGCAGTTCCTCGCCCACCCCATCGTGCATCCGCTGCAGCCACGCCGTCCGGTCAAGCTCAAGACCAAAACCGCCGCAGCCGTGCCGGAGCAATGGCTGACCGTGCACGGCGGCAAGCTGCACAACTTGCGTAACGTGACCGTCGGGTTGCCGCTATCGCGGCTTGTCGCGGTGACGGGCGTGAGCGGCTCGGGTAAATCGACGCTCGCGCGTGACGTCCTGATGGCGAACCTGCTGGACGCGGTGGGGCGCTCGGTGCTGTCGTCGCCGGCCACGCGCCGGGCCCGTAAGGCCGCGCAGGACGAACCGGCTGCCAACCGCCGCTCCAGCGTGCTGGCCCGCAGCGCGCCGCGCGCGCAACTGAACGTCACGCACGCGTGGCAAGGCTGCGACGCGATCACCGGTTGGGAGAGCATCGACCGGGTGCTCGAAGTCGACCAGACGCCGATCGGCAAAACGCCGCGTTCGTGTCCTGCCACCTATATCGGCGTGTGGGACGCGATCCGCAAGCTGTTCGCCGGCACGCTGGAGGCGCGCGCGCGCGGCTACACGGCGTCGCGCTTCTCGTTCAATACGGGGGAGGGCCGCTGCCCGGCTTGCGAAGGCCAGGGTGTGCGGACCATCGGCATGAGCTTCCTGCCGGACGTGAAGGTCGGCTGCGACGTTTGCCACGGCCAGCGCTTCAATCCGGAAACGCTGGCGGTCACCTGGCGCGGCAAAAACATCGGCGACGTGCTGACCATGGAGATCGACGAAGCCGTCGAGTTTTTCGCGCCGATCACCAACATTGCCCATCCGCTGCAGCTCATGAAAGACGTCGGCCTTGGCTATCTGACGCTGGGCCAGCCTTCGCCGACGCTGTCGGGCGGCGAGGCGCAGCGCATCAAGCTCGTCACCGAACTCAGCAAGGTGCGTGACGACGTCACGCGGCGCGGCCAGAAGCCGCCGCATACGCTGTATGTGCTGGACGAGCCGACGGTCGGGCTGCACATGGCGGACGTGGCGCGGCTGATTCGCGTGCTACACCGTCTCGCGGATGGCGGTCACAGCGTGGTGGTCATCGAGCACGACCTCGACGTGATCGCCGAAGCCGACTGGATCATCGACCTCGGTCCGGAGGGCGGCGTGGGCGGCGGGTCGATCGTGGCGGCCACGGACCCGGAGGGGCTCGTAAAGGTCCGTGCAAGCCATACGGGCGCCGCGCTGCGCCCGGTGCTGGAACGTGAGGCCGCAGAGGTGTCCGTCTCTGTCGAAGCCGGCGAAACTAGCAACGGCTAATGCCCTCGGGGGAACCTTTGTCGCAAATTTGCGACGAGGGTTTTCCCGGCTTGCGGCGGACGGCGTCATTTACTCTCAAATGCGTTTTACATACGCTTTGACGCCTGGAGTTCACCTCTCGATTCGAGGAAAAGCTCTAAACACTGTCTGTTCCTATCAAAAAAAGTTTGACGGACGATTTTGTCTTGATATCGTCCGATTCGTCAGGCGCATCAAAGCGCTCGCGCCAAACCGGCGAATTTTTCGCCGGCTCCGCGTGCACCGATTTCGTTTATCAACTCAATGATTTCAGCCTGGAAGGGTGCGCAGTCGCACTGTAGTTGTGCATTCAACCTTCCAGTGACACTGGATGAATTTGTCCGTCGCCCAGGTAACCGGCCCCATCCGGTTTTCACCATGGTCGAACGCCCACCCAATTTTTTTAGCCGACTTCGTGCCGGACGTCGCGCACCCGATGAAACTTAATTTGGTTATATCAAACAAATTTTGACTACTGGATTCTGTCTTGCTATGGTTCCGCCACTTGATAAGAAGGCATCAGCCGCACTCGCAATAGGCAGCAAGATTCGCGCGTTGCGGCAACGGCTCAAGCGCACGCTCGATGAAACGGCGAAAGCAGCAGGCATCTCCAAACCGTTCCTGTCGCAGGTGGAACGGGGGCAGGCCACTCCGTCGATTACTTCGCTAGTCGGGATCGCGCAGGCGCTGGGCGTGACGGTGCAGTATTTCGTCGATACGCCGACTGAAGCGAGGTCGGTGTGTCGCGGTGAAGATCTGAAATTTTTTGGCTTTGCCGATTCGGCAAACCTGTTTGGCAGGCTGACCAATCTGGCATCGGACCGGAAGCTCGAAGCGATTCTGGTGAAGATGCCGGCGGGGCAGCAACCGTCGGAAGTGACGACACACGCGGGCGAAGAATTTTTGTACGTGATGAGCGGCCAGATCGCTCTCACCCTTGAAGGTACGACGTTCATATTGCAGGCCGGTGACACCGCGCATTACGAGTCGACCGTGCCGCATGCCTGGGCGAACACCGCTGGCGAAGAGACGGTGCTGGTCTGGGTTGGAACACCAAGATTGTTTTAGGCGAAAGTGCTTGTGTTTGAGATGGGTCAATCGGAATCCATCCATTAGTAGTGCTACAGGTTAACCCGGAGCATGAATACACAAAACGAGTCGACTCATGAACGGTCCGGCCACGAGCTGGCATTCATCAAGCGGCCGAAATGAAGTTGAAAGAAAAGCGTGAAATGAGCAGGTCTTTAGCAGTACAAAATTAAACAATCGGAGTGCTCCGTCTATCTCGCTGCTAGACGTAAACGGGCCGTGGAGTTGGGCGGCCACGGAGCAACTTTGACGGCAAACGCGGCGCAACGTCGCCGCAAAAGAGTAGAGAGGTTCAAGAGACCTCTCTTCGCACAACAGGTGTGGCCTTACTGACGAGTGAGAAGGGGAAAAATGAAACAACGGGCATTGGCGTTGGCCATCAGACGAATCATCTGGGCTGAGCTGGCACTGACGACTGCAATCGCCGCTCCGGCGTTTGCGCAAAGCACACCGGCAGCGCCGGCAGCGGCTGCATCGGGTACCGCAGCTGCGGCCGCTCCGGCAGCCGCTTCGGGCGCGGCAGCCACGACATCCAATAAGAACGTCAAGCAGCTGAAGACGTTTGAAGTGACCGGCTCGCTGATCCGTCAATCCGACAAGACCGGTTTCCAGTCGGTACAGCGGGTTACGCAGCAGGACATCAAGAACAGCGGCGCCGCTACTGTCACCGACTTCCTGCGCTCGACCAGCGCCAATTCGGCTAGCAGCTGGGGCGAGGGCACGGCCTCGAGCACGTCGCCGGGCGGCGCGGGTATTGCGCTGCGCGGCATGAGCGAAAAGTACACCCTGGTGCTCGTGGACGGCCAGCGCGTTGCAAACTACGCTCTGCCGGTGAACGGCACCGACTCGTTCTTCGACTTGAACTCGTTGCCGATCAACATGGTCGACCGCATCGAAATCGTCAAGACGGGCGCTGTGTCGCAGTACGGCTCCGACGCTATCGCCGGCGTGGTCAACATCATCACGAAGCACGACTTTCAGGGTCTGCAACTGGACGGTAGTCTGGGTGGCGCGTCGCAGGGTGGCCAGGGTACCAGCTCCTTTAGCGCGCTTGGCGGATTCGGCAATCTGGCCTCGGATGGTTACAACGTCACGGCTGCTCTGAGCCACTATCAGTCGAGTGGCTTCACGCTGGGTGAGCGCGACACGACCAGTGGCGAAAACTTCCTGAAAGATCAGAGTCAGGGTGGCTTCATCGTCCAGCCGCCTTCGTTCTTCCTGCCCGCCAGCGGAATTCCGCAGGCGACGCCCTGCGCGAACGGTCACGTCACGACCTCGACCACGAACCTGGGAGCGTCCGGACTGGCACCCGGCACCATTTGCGCGTTCAACAGTGCGAATAACTTCGACCTGGACCCGCAAACCGACCGGACCAACCTGAAGGTTCACGCTGACTTCAAGATCAACGATCATATTCAGGCCTTCGTCGACGGATGGGAAAGCTACAACACCACCGACTACACGACGGGTCCGCAAGGCTTCAACGGTGGCACGCTGACGAATGTGCCGCCCTCGCTCTATTACGCGGGCGGCGCGATTGCACCGTTCCCTGCGACGCTGGGCGACGGCACGGGTCTGACCTATTACTTCCCGAACAACAACGTCGGCCTGAACTCGACATCGAATTTCTATCGTTTGTCGACTGGCCTGAAGGGCGACTTCACGACGCCAGGGTTCGGTGACTGGAACTGGGCAGCATCCTACGGCCATTCGCAAAGCGAAGTGGCGAACACCTATACCAACCAGCTCAACGGCAATGTGCTCGCGAACTACCTGGGCAGCGTGACCCAGGCTACGTTCAATCCGACCACCATGCAGAACCTGCCGGGCCTGTTCCAGAACAGTGAGGATCTGGCGATTTCGAAGCTCGATACCATCGATGCGACGATTTCGACTCCGAACCTGTTTACGCTGCCGGCTGGCGACGTGGGTATTGGCTTCGGTGCGCAATTCCAGCACCAGAGCGAATATATCGGTCCGGGAAGCACCGCGACGATCAATCCGATTACCCAGTCGGTTGATGGTGAGCGTAACGTCGCCGCGGTTTACTACCAGATCGACGTACCTATCATCCACAACCTGACGTTCAGCCAGTCGGGCCGTTACGACCATTACGATGACTTCGGCGGTGCGTTCTCGCCGCGCTTCGCACTGCGCTACCAGCCGGTGTCGATGCTGACGATGTACGCTTCGTACAATCGTGGTTTCCGCGCGCCGACGATGGTTGAAACGTCCGAAAAGGCCGACCTGGTGTATCAGTCGGTCAACGGACAGGATATCAACGAGAACACGGTCGGCAATCCTAACCTGCAACCGGAACGTACCAAGAACTACAACATTGGTTTCGAACTGTCGCCGACCCGCACGACGGATATTGGTCTCGATCTGTACAAGATCAACGTCACCAACGTGATCGCCGAAGCGAATATTGCTTCGCTGATCGCCGCCAATCCGGGTCAGTCGGTCTATAACCTGCCGTTCGAAAATCTCAACTACCTGAATACGGAAGGTCTTGAGACGACGTTGCGCCAGGCGTTGCCGACCGCAGTGGGTACGTTCACCTTCTCCGCTGACTGGGCTTACGTGTACAAGTTCGTGATGCCGCAGAACGGCGTCGGGGTCAACTACGCGGGCAACAACGGCGCAATCGATACGGTGTTCGGTGCCTCCATGCCGCGCTGGCGCGGCAACACGGACCTGAGCTGGGCATACCACCAGTGGACCGTGACCGCAACGTGGCAGTACACGTCGCCGTACACCCAGGTGATCGTGCCGGGTACGCCTTCGGTGCCGTCGTATAGCCAGTTCAACCTGTATGCCCAGTACACGGGCTTCAAGCACTGGACGCTGTATGCTGGTATCAACAACATCTTCAACCGTGCGCCTCCGTTCGACCCGACGTGGGAATTCGAAGGCACCAACAGTGGTTACGATTCGTCGCTGTATAACTACGTTGGCCGCTACGGTCAGATCGGCGCAACCTATAAGTTCTAAGAAGTTGTAAGCTTGTTGACGATTGGTCGCTCCGGCATTCTTTGTGCCGCCGGAGCGACTCTTTTTTATTTTAAGTAGCACACTGTGAGCTTCTCCGTCCGTCGCCGCGGCCAGCCTTGCCGTATCGCCGACCCGGCCAGCGCGAGAAGTACGCAGGGATTGTTGTGGGCGACGGGGTGGTTTCGTGCCGACCCCGCCTGCCGCGCTAACCTATAACCCTAGGCGCCATGCGACGCCTTAAGTGACTCCGGACGATGACCGTTGGCATCGCCCCAGGTCGATCCGACGAACCGCGCGTTGGCCATAAGCCGGCGTGCGACCTACGCATACTGATGATGAGACTTGTGAAGTTTCGGTTGCCGCGCGCTGCATGGACGATCTCGTGCACATCGGCGACACGGCAGGCCGCCTTGCGCGCCGTGCCGGTTTTCGCGGCTGCACTGCTGGGCGCATTCAGCCTGGTGGCCACGCCGGCCCACGCCGCCTCCGCGATCGCCCAATACGATCAGCCCAAATATCCCGCTAATTTCACGCATTTCGACTACGCGGACCCGGCTGCGCCGAATAACGGCACGCTGAGTTTCGAGAACTACAACGAACTGCAGAGCTACGACTCGCTCAATCCGTTTCTGGTCCGTGGCGCGCCTGCGCCGGACATCCAGAACCTGATGTTCGACACGCTGATGCAGCGTAGCTGGGACGAACTGGCCTCCGAATACGCGTTGATCGCGGATAACGTGGAGGTGGCGCCGGACCTGACTTCCGCGACCTTTCACATCAATCCCGCCGCGCGCTTTTCGAATGGCGACCCGATCACGGCCGCCGACGTCAAATATTCCTTCGACACGCTGACGAGCCCGCAGGCTTCGCCGCTGTTCAACGCGCAGTTCTCGATCATCAAGAGCGCGACGGTCGTCGACAAGATGACGATCCGCTTCGATTTCAAGCGAGCCGAGCGCGACGCCCCCCTGATTGCCGGCGACCTGCCGGTGTTCTCGCCGAAGTGGGGCATGACAGCCGACGGCAAACGCCCTCCGTTCGACCAGATCGCAACAACGCCGCCGATCGCCAGTGGCGCTTACCTGATCGCCCAGCGCAAGAACGACAAGGACATCGAATACGTTCGTAATCCGAATTACTGGGCGGCCAATCTGCCGACCCGGCGCGGCATGTTCCGTTTCGAGCGTATCCGTTTCAAGCTGTACCTTGACCAGTACACGATGCTCGAGGCCTTCAAGGCCGGCGACGCGGACGTTCGGGTGGAATATAGCGCCACGCAGTGGGCGCGCAAATACGTCGGCAAGAACTTCAAGTCGGGGCTGCTGAAGCAGGTCAACGTGCCGGACGGTCCGGCCCAGATGCAAGGATTCCTGATCAATATGCGCCGGCCGATGTTCAAGGACGTGCGGGTGCGTCACGCTCTCGCGCTGGCCTTCGACTACGACTGGATGAACCGGATGATGTTCTACGGCCAGTACGTGCGTCTGAACAGCTACTTCGACGCCAGCCCGTTCGGCGCGACAGGCATGCCGAGCCAGAAGGAACTCGCTTTGCTCGAACCGTTCCGCGCCAGCCTGCCGCCTGAAGTGTTCGGCCCGGCGGTGAAGCAGGCCAACACGCTGCCGCCGAATTCGCTGCGCGGCAATCTGGTACAAGCGCGCGATCTGCTGGCGCAAGCCGGCTGGCACTATCGTGACGGTGCGTTGCGCGATGCCAACGGCAATCCGATGACGATCGAGATCATGGACGACGAGCCCGGTATGGACCGTCTAATCCTGCCGTACATGCAGGCGCTCGCCACGCTCGGGATCCAGGCGCATATGCGTGAGATCGACAGTGCGCTGTACGAGAAGCGCCTCGACAATTTCGAATACGACATGACCACCAAGATCTACGACCCGGTGACGATCCCGGGCGCGGAACTGGAACGTCGTTTCGGCAGCGCGGCGGCGACCCAGGTGGGTTCGGAAAACTGGCCGGGGATTCAATCGAAGGCCGTCGATGCGCTGATTCACGCGGCGCTTTCCGCCAATAACCTCGACGATCTCGAAGCGGCTACGCGCGCGCTGGACCGGGTGCTGATCAACGAGTATTACCTCGTGCCGCAGTACTACAACGCGAATTCCCGCATCGGCTACAAGACGACGCTGGCGTATCCGAAGACCACGCCTGTCACGTACCAGGCGGAAGACTGGATCATCGACTACTGGTACAAGAAGCCGCAGGCGGCGCTCTCCGCAGCCACGCCGGTTTCCGCGCCGTCCGCAGCAAACTGAGGTTCACCATGCTTGCTTACATTCTTAGACGTCTGTTGTTGATGGTGCCGACCTTGATCGGCGTCGTGACCCTGACCTTTGTCGTCACGCAGTTCGTGCCGGGTGGGCCGGTCGAACAGGTGATGACGCAACTCCGCCACGGCAAAGGCCGTGGCGGAGAGGCGGGGGCAGGCGGTGGCGGCTATCACGGCAGCCAGGGCGTGGACCCCCAGCAGCTCGAGCAGATCAAGAAGCAGTTCGGCTTCGACAAGCCGCCGCTCACGCGCTACGCCCTGATGATGAAGAACTATGCGACCTTCAATCTCGGACAGTCCTACTATCAGCATCAAAGCGTGTGGGAGGTCATCAAGTCCAAGCTGCCGGTGTCCATCACGCTTGGCTTATGGACGGTGATACTCACCTACCTTGTCTCCGTGCCGCTGGGCATTGCGAAAGCAGTGCGCAACGGCTCCCGTTTCGATACCGTGACCAGCGTGCTGGTGCTGGCTGGTTACGCGATTCCAGGCTTCGTGCTGGGCGTGCTGCTGCTGATGCTGTTCGGCGGCGGTACCTTCTGGCAGGTGTTTCCGATGCGCGGCCTCACCTCGGATAACTTCCAGGACCTGAGCCTGTTCGGCAAGCTGCTGGATTACCTGTGGCACGTCGTGCTGCCTGTCACCGCATCGGTGGTCGGCAACTTCGCGATCGTCACGATTCTGACGAAGAACACCTTCCTTGAGGAAATTGGCCGGCAATACGTGCTGACCGCAAGAGCCAAAGGGGCGCCGGAGCGCGACGTGCTGTGGAAGCACGTGCTGCGCAACGCTGCGATTCCGCTGCTGACAGGTCTGCCCGCCGCGTTCGTGGGCGCCTTCCTGAACGGCAACCTGCTGATCGAAACCCTGTTCTCGCTCGACGGCATGGGCCAACTGTCCTACGACTCCGTGATCCGCCGCGATTACCCCGTCGTACTCGGTTCGCTCTTTCTGTTCACGCTGATCGGTCTTGTAACCAAACTTATTGCTGACGTCTGCTATGTCCTCGTCGACCCCCGCATCCAATTCAACCGCCTGGGCCGCTGACCCGTCGGCCGTCACGCTCGTCGCTTCGGTGTCGCCGTGGCGGCGCACGTGGCTGCGTTTCAAGAGCCAGCGTCTCGGTTACTGGAGCCTGCTGATTTTCAGTACGCTGTTCGTCATCAGCCTGTTCGGCGAGGTGCTGGCCAACGACCGTCCGCTGATCGTGCGTTACGACGGCCACTACTACTTTCCGATCGTGAAGGACTATCCGGAGGCGCTGTTCGGCGGCGACTTCCCGGCCAAGACCAATTACCTCGATCCGTATATCCGTTCGCGCTTCCAGGGCAACGGCAACTTCGCGGTGTATCCGCCGAATCATTACCACTACGACACCATCGACTACTTCGCGGCGCATCCGTATCCGGCGCCGCCGTCGTCGAGCAACTGGCTCGGCACCGACCAGTTCGGCCGCGATGTGCTGTCGCGGCTGCTGTACGGTTTCCGTCTGTCGGTGCTGATGGCGTTTGCGTTGACGATTTCTGGCGTGGTGATCGGCGTGCTTACGGGCGCCATTCAGGGCTTCTACGGCGGACGCACCGACCTGATCGGCCAGCGCCTGATCGAAATCTGGAGCTCGATGCCGGACCTGTATCTGCTGATCATCTTCGCCTCGATTTTCGAGCCGACGCTGTGGCTGCTCTTCATCCTGCTGTCGATGTTCGGCTGGCTGGTGCTGTCGGACTACGTGCGCGCGGAATTCCTGCGCAACCGTTCACTCGACTACGTCAAGGCCGCGCGCACCATGGGCCTGTCGAACTGGCAGATCATGTGGAAACACGTGTTGCCTAACAGCCTGACGCCGGTCATCACGTTCCTGCCGTTCCGCATGAGCGCGGCGATTCTCTCGCTGACGAGTCTCGACTTCCTCGGCCTCGGCGTCCCGCCGCCGACGCCGAGCCTCGGCGAACTGCTCGCCGAAGGCAAGAACAACCTCGATGCATGGTGGATCTCGATCTCGGCGTTCTCGGCGCTGGTGATCACGCTGCTGTTGCTGACCTTCATGGGCGACGCCTTGCGCAATGCGCTCGACACACGCATGCGCGCCTCGGCGTTCGGGGGTGGCAAGTAATGAATCAGTCTGTGAACAAGCCCTTGCTGGAAATCGACCGCTTCTCGGTGCGCTTCGGCGAGAAGGTCGCGGTGCAGGAACTGAGTCTGTCGATTGCGCGCGGCGAACGCGTCGCGCTGGTCGGCGAATCGGGCTCGGGCAAGAGCGTCACCGCCCTGTCGATCCTGCGTCTCGTGGACCAGGCGCAACTCAGTGGCCGCATGCTGCTCGACGGCGAAGACCTGCTGCAAAAAACCGAGCAACAGATGCGCGGGATTCGCGGCGCGGATGTCGCGATGGTGTTCCAGGAGCCGATGACGGCTCTCAATCCGCTTTACACGGTCGGCAAGCAGATCGCCGAAAGCCTGCGTCTGCACGAGGGCATGCGCCCGAACGCGGCGCGCGAGCGCGGCATCGAACTGCTGCGCCGTACCGGCATTCCCGAGCCGGAGCGGCGCATCGACAGCTTCCCGCACCAGTTGTCCGGCGGTCAGCGCCAGCGCGCGATGATCGCCATGGCGCTCGCGTGCCGGCCGCGTCTGCTGCTGGCCGACGAACCGACCACCGCACTCGACGTCACCGTGCGCCAGCAGATCGTCGATCTGCTGATCGAACTGCAGGAACAGGAAGCGGCCGAGCGCGGCATGGCCGTGCTGCTGATCACGCACGACCTGAATCTGGTGCGGCGTTTTGCGCAGCGTGTCGCGGTGATGGAAAAGGGCGTGCTGGTCGAAACCAACACCACCCAGGCGCTGTTTTCGAATCCTCAGCACCCCTACACGCAGCGTTTGCTCGACAGCGAGCCGCAGCGCAACGTCGACGAGGTGGAAGAGGGCGCGCGGCAGATTCTCGACGTGAAGGGCCTCGCCGTCGACTATCACGTCGCGGCGAAAGGCCTGCGCTCGATCTTCGGCAAGTCGACCTTCCGCGCCGTGCACGGTGTCGACCTGAGCTTGCGGCGCGGCGAGACGCTTGGCATCGTCGGAGAATCGGGCTCGGGCAAATCGACGCTTGCCGCGACGGTGCTCGGTTTGCAAAGCCCGGCCGAAGGGACCATCGATATCGACGGGCTCGCATTGTCGTCGCTGAAAAACGCCAAGGCGAAGCGCGCGTTGTACTCGCGCATGCAGGTGGTGTTTCAGGACCCGTTCGGCTCGCTGTCGCCGCGTATGACGGTCGAGCAGATCATCGGCGAGGGGCTTGCGGTGCATCGTCCCGACGTCGACGCCAGGATGCGGCGCGATCGCGTCGGCGCCTTGCTCGAAGAAGTGGGCATGCCGGTCGAATCGATGCTGCGCTATCCGCACGAATTCTCCGGCGGCCAGCGCCAGCGTATTGCAATCGCCCGCGCGCTCGCCGTCGAACCCGAACTGCTGGTGCTCGACGAGCCGACCAGCGCGCTCGACGTTTCGATCCAGAAACAGGTGCTGAATCTGCTGACAAATCTGCAGAAAAAGTACAAGCTGAGCTATCTGTTCATCACCCACGATCTGGCGGTGATGCGGGCGATGGCGCATCGCGTGATCGTGATGAAGTCGGGCCGCATTGTCGAAGCCGGCAATACGCTCGACGTGCTGCACGCGCCGTCGCACCCTTATACGCAATCGTTGCTGGCGTCGTCGATGATGACGCCGGAATCCGATATCCACGAGAACATCGCATGATCGACGAACGGTGGGCGCACGCTGCCCGCGCGCTGCAAAGCGACGCGGATTTCTGGTCGCTGCGCATCGTCGACGAAACGATCGACGATCACGAGGTCCGTAACGACGTCGCGCAGCCGCTGCGCACCGTGCGGGATCGCGGCGCCATGCTGATCGCTTACGTCGGCGCGGGCGCCGGCTATGCGGCGAGCGCCAACCTGTCGGCCGCCGGTTTGCAGGCGGCACTGGATATCGCGACTGCACGCGCGCGCGCAAGCGGCGCGCTCTCGCTGATCGATCACCGCGACGTGGCGCGCCCGACGGCGAGCGGCCGCTATGTATCGCCGAACGCGGAGCATGCCTTGCCGAGCCGGCGCGAATGGCTCGACCGGCTGGCGCGCGAATGCGCCTCGGCCAATATCGATCCGCGCATCGTCGAGCGCCGGGCCGGCGTGCAGGTGACGCACACCGACCAGCTTTACATCACCAGCGACGGCGTGCGCATCGACCAGCATTTCCGTTTCCTGATGCCGCACCTGAGCGTGGCCGCGCACGCCAACGGCGACACCCAGGTGCGCACGCTGGGCGGCGACTACGGCACGCTCGCGCAGGGCGGCCTCGAAGTGCTGGCGCGTTATGGTTTCGACGGCGCCGGCGTGCGCATCGCGCATGACGCGCTGCAACTGCTGGCCGCGCCGAACTGTCCCTCCGGCAAGCGCGATCTGCTGCTGATGCCGGACCAGATGATGCTGCAGATCCACGAGTCGATCGGTCATCCGCTCGAGTTGGACCGCATTCTCGGCGACGAGCGCAATTTCGCCGGCTGGAGCTTCGTGAAGCCGGAGATGTTCGGCAGTTACCAATACGGCTCGAATCTGCTGAACGTCACGTTCGATCCGGAGTTGCGCGAGGAAGCCGCGTCCTACGCATTCGACGACGACGGCACGCCGGCACAGAAGCAGTATCTGATCCGCGACGGCGTGCTCGAACGGCCGCTGGGCGGCGCGCTCTCGCAGCAGCGCGCGCACATGCCGGGCGTGGCGAATTCGCGCGCCTCGAACTGGAACCGGCCGCCGATCGACCGCATGGCGAATCTGAACATCGAACCGGGCGACCAGTCGCTCGACGCGATGATCGCCAATATCGAACACGGAATTCTGATGCGCTCCAATACGTCGTGGTCGATCGACGACCATCGCAACAAATTCCAGTTCGGCTGCGAGTTCGGCCAACTGATCGAAAACGGCAAGCTGACGGATGTCGTCAAGCAGCCGAACTATCGCGGCATTTCGGCGAATTTCTGGCGCAGCCTTTCTGCGGTCGGCGACGCGAGCACCCGCCAGGTGTTCGGCACGCCGATGTGCGGCAAGGGCGAACCGGCGCAGGTGATCCGCGTCGGCCATGCGTCGCCGGCCTGCGTGTTCAGCAATATCGACGTATTCGGAGGCGCATGATGAGCGACTCCCTGTCGATGCAAAGCGGCGCCGCGGTGGACTGGCATCGTCATTTCCTGCTGCTCGCCGATTCGATCGAACGCGCCCAGCTGGGCGGCGAGATCACGCTGGCCTCGTTCTCGGCGGAGCAATCCGATTTCATCCGCTTCAACGCGGGCAAGGTGCGGCAGATCGGCAGCGTCTCGCAGGGCAAGCTGACGCTGCGTCTGATCGACGGCGCGCGCCAGGCCTATTCCACGCTGACGGTGTGCGGCGATGCCGACGCCGATCTGCAGGACGTCACACGCGCCCTCGCCACGCTGCGCGAAGGGCTGCGCGATGCCCAGGACGACCCGCATCTGCTGTTCGACACCTCGCAGTGGGAACGTTCGACCCGGCGCGACGGCAAGGTAGCGGACCCGCAAGCGCTGGTGCGCACCGTCGCCGAATGCGCGAAAGGCCTCGATTTCGTGGGCTTTTATGCAGGCGGCACGATCGTGCGCGGCTTTGCATCCACCAAGGGAAGCCGCGGCTGGTACGAAGTCAGCAACTTCAACTTCAGCTGGTCGCTCTACGATCCGAGCGGCCGCGCCATCAAGACGAGCTACGCCGGCGACCACTGGAGCGACGCGACCTTCGCCCGCAAGGTCGAGCAGGCCGCCGCACGCCTGCCCATTCTTGCGAAGACGCCGCGCGCGCTTTCGCCCGGACGCTACCGTTCGTATCTGGCGCCGGCCGCCCTTGAGGAACTGCTGGGCGTGACCGCATGGGGCGGCTTTTCCGCGCGCGCGCAGGCCACCTCGCGCAGCGAACTCTACAAGCTGCATACCGGCGAAGTGGCGCTCGATCCGCGCGTCACGCTCACGGAAGACCTGAGTCTCGGCATCACGCCCGGTTTCAACGACGACGGTTATCTGCGCGCCAGCGTGCCGCTGATTCAGGACGGCCGCAGCGTCGAGCGTCTGACCAATGCCCGCAGCGCCCGCGAATACGGCCTGCAGCCGAACGGTGCATTGGACTCCGAAGCACCGGTGGCGCTGTCGATGGAAGGCGACGACCTCGCCGAGGACGATGTGCTGGCGCAGCTCGATACGGGTCTCTACATCGGCAACCTCTGGTATGTGAATTTTTCGGACCGGATGAATTGCCGCCTGACCGGCATGACGCGCTTCGCGACCTTCTGGGTCGAGCGCGGCCAGATCGTCGCGCCGGTGGAAGCCATGCGTTTCGACGACAGCATGTTCCGGCTGCTCGGCGATCAGCTGGAGCGCCTCGGCGCCCAGCCCGAACTGCTGCTGAACGACTCCACGTGGGGCGAGCGCGGCACCGGCGGCATGCATCTGCCGGGGCTGCTGGCGCGCTCGTTCGAATTGACGCTGTGAGTGAATGGGCCCGGACATCGCAACGACATCCCGACCTGAGAACCTGACGCTGCGCGCCTTGCGGGTAGCGGACGCGGCGCAGCTCCACGCGCTGGAGCGGCAAGCCGCCATGGCGCATAACAATCCCATCGCGCCGTATCCGACCCTCGAAAAAACCCGCGAGTGGATCGAAAAAATTGCTACGCCGGACCTCGCCATGGCCGCGATGGTCGGCGATATACTGGTTGGCTTCGGAATGTTGTCGCCAGGCCGGCTGCGCCGTGCGCACGCGGCGTCGATTTCGCTCGGCGTGCATGAAGCATGGCATGGCCGCGGCATCGGCAGTGCGCTGGTCGCCGAGATGCTCGATCTGGCGGATAACTGGCTGGGTCTGCGGCGCGTCGAACTCAAGGTGTTCACCGACAATGCGCCCGCCATCGCGCTGTACCGGAAATACGGTTTCGAAGTAGAAGCAATCCATCGCGGCGAGACGTTGCGCGAGGGCGTGCTGATCGATTGCTACTTCATGGCACGGTTGCGTGAGCCGATGCCATTCGCAACGGACCAGAATAATGAACACGAGCAGCGAGAGGTTTGAGAGAGCAGCACAACTCACCGGGCGCGTGATTGTACGCGCATGCGAAACGTCGGACATGGAAGCGATTGCCGCGCTGCGCAGTTTGCCGGGCGTGCGTCGCGGCACGCTGACGATCGGCTACCGCACGGCTGAAAACATGGCCGGCTGGTTTGCCAAGGTGCCGAAGAGCAGCATCAACCTGTGTGCGGAACTCGACGGCCAGCTCGTCGGGCATGCGGTCCTTGAACCCGCCGTGGCGCGTCGCGCGCATTGCGCAGGGCTCGGCCTCTCGGTGCACGACGCCTGGCAGGGCCGCGGTGTCGGCAAAATTTTGATGAGCGCGCTCATCGAGTGTGCCGACCGCTCGCTCGGTCTGCGCCGCCTCGAATTGACGGTGTTCGCCGACAACGCGCCAGCCATCGCGCTCTATCGCCGCTTCGGCTTTGTCGAGGAAGGGCGCTCGCGCGGCTATGCGATGCGCGACGGCATGCTGGCCGACGTTTTGCACATGGCGCGCCTCGCTGACGCGCCGTCCTTCGCGCAGCACTGACAGGAATCTGAGTGCCCTCATTTTTTATCGACCGACCGGTCTTCGCCTGGATTGTCGCGCTTGCCATCGTCGTGGCGGGCGCGCTCGCCATTCCGCAGCTTCCCGTGGCTCAATATCCGCGCCTGTCGCCGCCGCGCATCGTGATCGTGGCGAGCTATCCGGGCGCCGCGACGGAGGTGGTGGACGGCGACGTGGGCAGCATCATCGAGGAAAGTCTCGATGGCGCGGACGGCATGCTGTACTACGAAACCAGCAGCGACGGTCAGGGCAATCTGGAAATCGACGCCACTTTCTCGCCCGCCACCAATCCCGACATCGCGATGGTGGACGTGCAGAACCGCCTGAAGCAGATCGAGCCGCGCCTGCCGCAACAGGTCGTGCAGAACGGCATCAGCGTATTCAAGGCGTCGAATACCTTCCTGATGCTGGTGGCGCTGACCTCCACCGACGGCCTGCGCGATTCGACTGAGCTCAGCAACTACCTGAACCGCTACCTGATCCGCGAGCTGAAGCGCGCACCGGGCGTGGGCTCGGCGCAGCTATGGGACTCGGATCAGGCGTTGCGAATCTGGATCGATCCCATGAAGCTGCGCGAGTACGGCCTCGCCGCCGGCGACGTGAATGCCGCGATCATGGCGCAGAACGCCTCGGTGACGGCCGGCACGCTCGGCGACGCCCCGTTCGTACCGGGCCAGCAGATGGTGGCGTCGGTCACCGTCAAAGGGCAATTGGTCTCGCCTGAGGAATTCGGCCAGATCGTGCTGAAGGCCAAGCCGGATGGCTCCGCGGTGCGTCTGCGCGACGTGGCGCGCGTCGAACTCGGCCGCGACGATTATTCATTCTGGTCGCGTCTGAACGGCCGCTCGTCGGCGACCGTCGGCATTCAGCTCGGGCCGCGCGGCAACGCGCTGGAAACCTCGAATGCGATTCGCGCGCGGCTTGCCGAATTGTCCATCAGCCTGCCGCCTGGCGTGCAGATCGAGATTCCGTTCGACAGCGCGCATTTCGTGCAGATCGCGATTCGTGAGGTGGTCTATACGCTGATCGAAGCCGTGGTGCTGGTGTTCTTCGTGATGTGGCTGTTCCTGCGCGATCTGCGCTACACGCTGGTGCCGACCGTGGTGATTCCGGTCACGCTGATGGGCGCGTTTCTGGCGATGTGGGCGTTCGGCCTGTCCATCAACGTCTTCACGATGTTCGGCCTCGTGCTGGCCATCGGCATTCTGGTGGACGACGCGATCGTGGTGGTCGAAAGCGTGCACCGTGTGATGGAAGAAGAGGGGCTGCCGCCGCGCGAGGCGACCCGCAAGGCGATGTCGCAGATCGGCAGCGCGATCGTCGGCGTGACGGCGGTGCTGACCGCGGTGTTCGTGCCGATGGCGTTTTTCCCCGGCAGTGTCGGCGGCATCTACCGGCAGTTTTCGGTGGCGATGATCGCCTCGATGCTGGTGTCGTCGTTCATGGCGCTTTCGCTCACCCCCGCGCTGTGCGCCAACCTGCTGAAGCCGACCGGCACCACGCCGCATCAACGCGAGGCCCGCCGCGGCCTGCGCGGCCTGTTTGCGCGTGGCGCGTCGCGCTTCGCCGAGGGTTTCGACAGCGCGTCGCGCGGCTATCGCTGGCTAACTGCCCGCACGGTGCAACGCATCGGGCGCGTGCTGGTCCTGTACGCGGTATTGGTGGGCATCTGCGGGCTGCTTTACTGGCAGATGCCCGGCGGCTTCCTGCCCACGGAAGATCAGGGCCAGTTGCAGGTGATGATCCAGTTGCCGGCAGGTTCGACTCAGGCGCGCACGCTGGATGTGATCAAACGCGTCGAAGCGATCCTGCATCGTCATCCTGAGATTGCGCACGTGACGAGCCTGATCGGCTGGAGCTTCCAGGGCACGGGGCAGAACGTCGGCATGGCGTTTGTCGAACTGAAGGACTGGGACGACCGCAAGATCAGCGCCATGGAATTGCAGGACAAACTGAACGCGGAGTTCGCCAGCATTCTGGACGGCCGGGTGGATGCGCAATTGCCGCCCTCGGTGCCGGGTGTGGGTCACTCGGACGGCTTCGTGTTCCGTCTCGAGGACCGCGGCGGGGTCGGGCTCGACGGCCTGAAAGCCGCGCGCGAAGCGCTGTTTGCCAAGGCCAGGTCGGATCCGGCGCTCGCCGACGTGCACTCCGAAGATCTGCCCGATGCACCGCGTCTCGAACTGACCATCGACCGCGCCAAGGCCTACGCGCTCGGCGTGTCGTTCGACAAGATTTCCGACCTGCTGGGCAGCACCTTCGGCTCGACCTATGTGGACGACTTCCCGGACTCCGGGCGCATGCGGCGCGTGGTGGTGGAGGGCGACGCCTCGGCGCGCATGACCGACGACGACCTGATGGCGCTGTCCGTAGAGAACGCGCAGGGCAACATGGTGCCGCTGTCGGCGATCGCCTCGCGCACGTGGTCAGTCGGGCCGGTGGCGCTGTCGCGCTACAACGGCTATCCGTCGCTCGACGTGAGCGGCCGCGCGGCGCGCGGTTATAGCTCGGGCGCGGCGATGGCCGAGATGGAGCGGCTCGCGGCTGCACTGCCGGTGGGCGTGGCCTACGACTGGGTCGATGCCGCGCGAGAGGAAACCGTCGCGGAGAAGCAGACGCCGCTGTTGATCGGCTTGTCGCTGCTGGCCGTGTTCATGGCGCTCGCGGCGCTTTACGAAAGCTGGACCATCCCGTTTGCGGTGCTGATGGTGGTGCCGCTTGGAGTAATCGGCGCGGTGTCGGCGGTGCTGATGCGCGGCATGCCGAACGACGTGTACTTCAAGGTGGGGATGATCACGGTGATCGGCCTGTCGGCGAAGAACGCCATTCTGATCGTGCAGTTTGCGCGCGACCTGCACGCACGCGGCTTGCCGTTGACGCGGGCCGTGATCGACGCGGCGGGCGCGCGTTTCCGGCCGATCGTGATGACGTCCGCGGCCTTTCTGCTGGGTGTGGCGCCGTTGGTGGTGTCGAGCGGGGCGGGCGCCGAGAGCCGGCAGTCGATCGGCACGGGCGTGTTCGGCGGCGTGCTGGCGGCGACGCTGCTCGGGCTGGTATTCGCACCGGTGGCGTTTCACGCGGTGGTGTCGCTCACGCAGCGGCGGCGCCGGCGGCCGGCGGCGCCCGAGCATGCGGCTGCGGACGGACGCAAGCCTGATCCGGCACGGCCCGCACTGACGGATCGGGAAATGGAAAAGCAGTGAGGATAGGGCGGTGCCGGTGTGGGTTCGTCTGTCCACGATGAACCGGTGCCTTCGCCGCTTCTTGATTCGCTGACGGGCCGTCCTTGATCCAGCGGGTCAAATCCCTGATGAAAATGAATCGGCAATGATTCAGGCGTGGCCCTGGATTGAGTCAAGCCTCAAGAAATGGGAGCAAGAACCAGATTGATTCACGCGCGTTTGAGCGAGCGCAGCGGCGGCGAGGGGAGGGGAGTACAAAAGAATTCGCGCCGCAAACCGGGACCTGAGAGTCCAGCTTGCGGCGCGTTGTAACGATGCAGCGTGAAGGCGTGCTTACTTCGACGCCACCAGAACCCACAAGCGGGCCAGGTCGGCCGAACCGTCGTCGCCCTTGACGGCCTTGAATGCCTGAATCGCCTTCTGCTTTTGTCCAGCGATGAAATACGCTTCGCCGAGATGCAGTTGCGCCTGATCCGGGTGATCCAGACCGCCCTTGGCGATTGCCGCTTCCATTGCCGCCAGGCCTTGCTGCGCCTGACCTGCAAAGACCTGGTCGAATGCCAGATCGAATGCCGGAATCGGCACGCCGTTGCTGTCGACCGTGCTCGTCGCGCGCTTGGTAGCCAGCGCCTGCAGGCGCTTCTCGCGATCCGCGCCGGCGTCGTGACCCAGCACGCCGGACGTGAAGCCCTGATCGATCACCTGCTTGCCTTCCACCGGCGTACCCGCAACGATCGACAACTGCGTCATCTGCATGTAATCGTCAGCCGTCGCCAGCGAACCGGTAGCACGGCGCAGACGATAGGTGTCGATATCCAGCGCCGACGAGTAGCCCGGCTTGCTGCGAATCGCGTTGAACAGGTCGTCCCAGTACGATTGCTTCGGGTGGTACGCCACCAGCTTTTCGAGCGCACCGCGATAGGTGGCCGAATCGTTGGACTTCTGCGCGCACGTACCCAGCAACTGCAACTGCGACTCGTCCGGCGCATGACCGGCGCGCGCCTGGGCGTCCACGGTCGGCTTGAGCAGGTTGACCACGTTGGTGCAGTCGCCCGACAGGTAGTACGACTGAATCAGCAGGACGCGCATGTCCGGATCCGTGCCGCCTGCCTTCAGGTAGCGCTGTGCAGTCTTGATAGCCTGCGGGTAGCTCTTTTCCTGAAAGTAGATGCCGGCGAGCGCAGCGGTGGTGCGCTGTTCGTCCGCGCCCGTCAGCTTGCCCGAGGCCAGCAGCGTTTCGTAGGCCTTGGCCGCGGTGCCGGAATCGCCGGCCGCAGCGGCAGCCGCGCCGCGCATCTCTTCGACCATATAGCTTTCATATGGCGTCTTGTTCGGCACGGCGTCCGCCTGGGCGATCTTCGCCAGCGCGTCCTGATACTTGTGAGCCCGGTACGAGTCCTGCGCCGCGTTCAGCGGCTTGGCCACTTCGGGGCGCAGCGTGTCGGCGGCATATGCGTTCGGCAGCACGACGAGGGCAGACAAGCCCCCGAAAGCGGCCGCGATCACAGCGCGCTTGAACCGTTGATGGATCATTAGCACTCCCACTTCCTTATTGCATGTACTGCTCGTTGCCAATCAACCCGATCTTGGTGGCGCCGACGCGTTGTGCCGCGGCCAGCACGGCAGCGACGTCCTTGTACGGCACCAGCTTGTTCGGCAGCAGATGAATCTCGGCCTGCACCGGCTCAGCAGCAACCTGAGACAGCTTGGAGTTGAGCGTGGCCTGGTCCGGGATCACCGTGCCGTTCCACATCATCGTGCCGTCGAAGTCGATATCGATCTGCACCACTTCCGGCTGCACCGCCGGAGGAGGGGGGTTGCCGACCGGCAGGTTCATCTTGATGGCGTGCGTTTGAATCGGAATCGTGATGATCAGCATGATCAGCAACACCAGCATCACGTCGATCAGCGGCGTGGTGTTGATATCGACCATCACATCCGGTTCGCTACCGCCGCCGGAAGATACATTCATTCCCATAATCTGCTCCTTCCTGTCGACCCGGACGAGCGCTTCAGTGCTCACCCGGGTCCCATGCAACGAACGCTCAGCCTCCGCGCGGCGGCGGCTCAGTGATAAACGACACCTTGGCGATGCCAGCACGTTCGCACGCAGTGATCACGCGGCCGATAAACTCGTAACGCGTGTTCTGGTCGCCGCGCACGTTGACTTCCGGTTGCGGCTGCATCACCGACACGGTCTTCAACTGCGTGAGCAGCGTCGCTGCATCCACGTGTTTCTCGTTCCAGAAGAAATCGCCGTCGCGGTTGACCGCGATCACGATACTTTTGGGCGTGGTCTGCAGCGGCTGGACTGCCTCATTCGGCAACTTCACCGGCACCGTATGCGTAACAACAGGAATCGTGATCAGGAAGATGATCAGCAAAACCAGCATCACATCGACTAGCGGCGTGGTGTTGATGGCGGAGATGACTTCGTCTTCATCTCCATCTTGCCCAACGCTCATAGCCATGATTTAGCCCGCCTGTTCGGCCAACGCCGCCTTTTGAGCTGCGGCGCCGCGCGTCGAGCGGCGGCTGCCGGCCAGCAGAACCGTGTGCAGTTGTGCGCCGAAGGCACGCACACGTTCCATCACCGACTTGTTACGGCGAACCAGGAAGTTGTAGCCGAGCACGGCCGGAACTGCCACTGCCAGACCGATTGCCGTCATGATCAGCGCTTCGCCGACCGGACCTGCAACCTTGTCGATCGATGCCTGGCCAGCGATACCGATTGCCGTCAGCGCGTGATAGATACCCCAGACCGTACCGAACAGGCCGACGAACGGCGCCGTGGAGCCGACCGTACCGAGGAAGGCGAGGCCGTCTTGCAGGCGGTTCGACACGTTGGTGATGGCGCGCTCGACCGACACGTCGATCCACGTATTGCGGTCGACAGCTTCGAGCAGCGCTTCGTCGTGGTGCTCGCCGGCTTCGATCGCGGTTTCGGCGATGAAGCGGAACGGCGAGGCTTCGTCGAGCAGCCTGGCGCCTTCAGCCAGCGACGGAGCGGTCCACAGCTGTTCGTCGGCGCTCTTGGCGCGGCGGTTGGCACGGTATTGCTCGAAGAACTTCGTGATCATGATGTACCAGCTGCCCATCGACATGATCACCAGCAGGATCAGCACGAAGCGGGCAACGAAGTCACCGTTTTTCCACAGGGCGCCGAGGCCATACGGGTTGTTGACGGTTTCGGACGTAGCCGGCGCCGGCGGCGGCACAGCCTGGTCAGCCGGTGCTGCGGCAGGTGTGGCCGTCGGTGCGGCGTCGGTTGCCGATGCTGCTGCGGTTGCGTCGCTGGCTTGCGCGTAGGCAATTTGCGGTGCGACAAAGGTCGTCGCCGTGGTTACGGCGAACACCATGCTTGCCGCCACTGCGGCGAGAGAACGCTTCTTCATGTCTGCTCCAGTTCATGCGTTGAACTTGTACAACGTGACTAATAAATCGCTACCGGTACCGCTCAGTTCGTGGGTTCAGTTTCAGTTCAGGTTGAACGAGAACGGAACCTGGACACGAACGGGTTGGCCTTGGGAAACGCAACTAAACTTCTTTACCGCATTGAATGCCGCGCGATCGAGAGAAGAGTCTTCCGACGACTTCGCGACACGTTCATCCGTAATATGGCCCTGCGGATCGACTACGAATTCGATAAGCACGTCACCCGTGACGTTGTTTTCCTGCGCTTCCTTCGGATAGACCACGGATGAGCGGACCTGATCGGAGTTCGGGCATGCCACGTCGACCTGCGCGCTCACCGGCTTGGACGGCGCCGGCGGTGCGGGCGGGGCAGGCGGCGGGGCCGGCTGCGCCACGACCGGAGCGGCCTGGTGCGTGATGGTCGGTTGCGGCGGGGTCGGCACGTTGACTTCCGGCGGCGGCACGAACGGCGGCGGCGGCGGCGCGAACTTCGGCGGCGGCAACTGCACGACCGGCAACGGCGGCGGAGGCGGCGGCTTCACGGGCTCGATGATCTTGGTTTCGATCGGATGTTGAATGACCTGCACCACCTTGGTGGCAAGGCCATTGAGCAGTGCATAAATCAGCACTACGTGGAGGAGAAGAACGGCGGCAATACCGCCGAAGCGGCGCACGGGGTTCTGCTGCTTTTTCCCGAACTCGCGCGGGCGACCCGGTCTCTGAATCGCGGTCGAGCCCGCCGGAAACTGCCCTTCAACTTTCATAACCACCTCGTTCCTCCCGGCGTAAACCGCCCATTTCCGTGACTGCAGCGTGCGTGCTACGTCGAAACATTGTTCACTTCAGCCCCAAAGAGGGCGCGCAACATTCTTGTGGACTCCAGATGGGGTGCCGCCGTACCACTCGACCCGGACTTTAAGGCTTGCGCCTGCTATTCATATTCCGGATTGCGACGGCGTCGTGCCGTTTATGTGCAAGGCACATGCCCGCTTCGGACAGATTCTGGGCGGCCCGCGGGGATGAGCGGAAACAGCCGGTAATCTGTCTGCGTAGAAGTACTAATAGACGGTATTTGATGCATCCCCTTCGGTTTGGCACAGGCTGCGACAGACGAAAACTTGTTCGAACGTCACACGTATTTCACAGGCCAGCGCTCCACGGCTGTGATTCCTGCGACGGAACGATATCAGTTCAAAATCGCGCGTCAAACTTTTTTTGATAGGGGCATACTCTGTTTAGAGGATACGCTCTAATCGTAAAAGGGCTGATCAGGCCGTTTGCTTACAACATTGAATGGTTCCGACAGGAAATTCGTTTGCGTTCAACGAGGTGCCGAATCATGTTGTAAGGAATTGAAGGCTCGCTTTAATCCGGATTTGACATGCCTTAAAAAACGGTACCGAGCCTCGCTCCTGCGCGGATGGATTCTAAAGCAGGTGAGTGGTTGGCTGCACGAGGAAAAAAACCCGCCGCCGTCCCGAGCTTCCTGAGATGTCAAGTGAGCGCCGAGGGACGTCGCTCAGTTCGTGCGCAGCGAGGGCGGAGCTTGCTCACTATGAGAGCGGTGCGGCGGCAATGAGCGCGATGAGCGCGTGGGGCGAAGAGGCCAGCGCCGCGACGGCGCAGAGAGAAATCTTTTGGGCAGGTGGCTCTAAACATCCGGGCCCGGCGCAGGTGCCGTTGAACGGGCCGGTATCTATGCCTCTTATATAGGCACCCCGGCCAACGGGCCAGGTGCATGCACGTCTTACATGCGCCTGCCCGCTTGATCTGTTCGCCCTCAGCTTGCCGGATTGGCGCCGTCCGTCGCCGCCGGCATCGCGGCGCTGCCGGTTCCCTGAGCATTTGTCATGGACGCCGCCGGCTTGCAGTCGGCGCGGTATTCGGCCTGCAGCTTCTTCTCGGCGGTTTCGATGTCGTTCGGGTAGTTGTTGTCGTTGCCGGTCGGGTCGTAGCCCACCGCCTCCAGTTCGCCCAGTTCGCGCATCAGTTGCCGGTGCGTGATCTCGCCCTTGACGTGCGTGAATGGGTAGGCATTGCACTGCTGCGCGGTGAGGCCGGGAGCGGCCATCGCCGAAGCGCTGCCGGCGAGCAGCAGGGCCATCAATGCGGAACGGGTCGCGAATTTCATGTTTGCATCCTCCATGGGTCAGGTCAGACAAAGGTCGGCAGAAGCGCAGAAAAAAGAGCAGAAAAGGCGCATCTGCCGGATGCAAAACAGGCTAGTGGAAGGGCGATACCGTTTCGCCCTCGAAACCGTGAAAGATCTTTTAGGATCGCACCGCGCGCGGGTTATCCGGGTGTCGTGCGCGCGTCGTCCATGCAGACGGTCCTGACCTTGCGAGTTCGCCGCCCGCTCGCCCTCTGCAGGCGTCGGGCTGGCAGTCGAACTTAAATATTTTTTAATGAAACCGATGCTCGCCCTTTACGGGCGCGCGCGTAGCCTGTGCATCGCTGTCCCACACAAGCTGCGGCGCCTCGCGAGCCGCCCGCCCCGAACTCGACCCGCAAGCCGGATATGGCATCATGTCTTTTTACTGATAACGCATCGCGCACGCCGCTCAAGCTGGCTGAGTTCGCCGCTATGCGTGAAATCATCATGTCGCGAGTGCTGACCATTGAAGATGACGAGATCACCGCCAACGAAATTGTCGGTGAGCTGAAAAGCCGCGGCTTTACCGTGGACTGGGTGGCGAACGGCCGCGACGGCATGGCGCGCGCCATCAGCGACGAATACGACGTCATCACGCTCGACCGCATGCTGCCGGGCGTCGACGGACTGACCATTCTCACCACCATGCGCAGCATCGGCATCCGCACGCCGGTGCTGATGCTGAGCGCGCTCGGCGACGTCGACGAACGCGTGCGCGGCCTGCGCGCGGGCGGCGACGACTATCTGACCAAACCCTTCGACCCCGAAGAAATGACTGCGCGCCTCGAAGTACTGCTGCGCCGCAGTCAAACCCCGGCGGCGCCGTTCGAGACGGCGCTGCGCGTCGGTCCGCTCGAACTCGATCTGATCTCGCGCAAGGTTCAGCGCGACGGCGAAGAGATCGTGCTGCTGCCCACCGAATACCGGGTGCTCGAATTCATGATGCGCCACGCCGGCCAGACCATCACCCGCACCATGCTGTTCGAAGCGGTGTGGGGTTACCACTTCGATCCGGGCACCAATCTGATCGACGTCCACATGGGCCGTCTGCGCAAGAAGATCGACCCGCCCGGCGTCCGGCAGATGATCCAGACCGTGCGGGGCTCGGGCTACCTCCTCGCGTGAGCACAACCTTGATGGACACCTCTTTCCCCGCGCAGTCCGCCCTGGGGCGCCGCTGGCATTCCACGACGTTTCGTCTGATCACGGCGTATGCCGTGATCTTCTCCTTTTCGGTGATGGTGCTGCTCGGCTATATCGGCTGGGCGGTGACGGGCGACATGGAGCGCGAGACCGACGTGGTGATGGAATGGCAGCTCATCTACTTCGATTCGATGCCGCATGGCGAACTGGCCGACGCCATTCACCGGCGGCTCGAGCACGAGCGGATGCACACCAATTACTACGGCCTGTTCAAGGCCGACGGCACCCACGTCGCCGGCGACCTGCTCAGCATGCCGGCGGATCTGCCCGTCAACCGGCTCGGCGTGACGCTCGATCACTCGCTGCAGATCGACGGCGGCGAGGCGGCGCCGGTGGTGCGCGCGATGGCCGAGCGCCGTCACGACGGCGAGGTCCTCGTGCTCGCGCGCGACCTCACCCACATCTTGCGGATTCGCCAGACCATCATCAACGCGCTGGTCGGCGGCGGGATTCTCTGCCTCGCGGCCGGCGTGCTGGGCGGCCTCGTCCTGAGCGTGCGGCAGATGCGCCGCCTGAAAGCGATCCGGCGCGTGACCCAGCGCATCGCCCAGGGCGATCTCGGTCAGCGTCTGCCGATTGGCGGGCGCGACGAAATCGACATGCTGGCGCATCTGGTCAATCACATGCTGGAAGAAGTGGAGCGCCTGATGAACGAGGTCAAGGGCGCCTGCGACGGCATTGCCCACGATCTGCGCACGCCGCTCGCCCACGTGAGGACCTTGCTCGGACATATCGCCGAGCGCTCGGGCAGTGTCGATGACGTGGCCTTATCGACCTTGGTGCAGCGCGCCCGCAGCGAGACCGACGCGCTACTCGACCGTTTTCGCGCGATGCTGCGCATCTCCGAGATCGGCACGTTGCAGCGGCGTGGCGGTTTTGCCGAGGTGGACCTGAAGGTGCTGGTGGAGGAAGTGGGTGAGCTGTATGAGCCGCTTGCCGAGATCCGTTCGCTGAGCTTCGCGGTCGAAGCGGAAGAGGTCGCGACGATTCACGGCGACCGCGCGTTGCTGTTCGAAGCCTTCAGCAACCTGCTCGACAATGCGTTCAAGTTCACGCCGGCAGGCGGGGCGGTGCGCCTCGCGCTCAGGCAGACGCCGGGCGGACCGCTGGCGGAGATCGTCGACAATGGGCCGGGCATTCCGCTGGACGAGCGCGACGCGGTGCTGCAGCGCTTTTATCGCGGCGAGGGCACGCGCCATCTGGCCGGCTCGGGTCTCGGACTCAGCATCGTTTCGGCGGTGATCCGGGTGCATGACTTCACGCTGCGCATCGGCAATGCCGAACCCGGCGCGCGTATCAGCATCGAGTGCTGGTCGAGGACCCTGGCATGACCGCCCGCGCCCGCCGTCGCGCGTTTGCGCGTGCGTTACATCCGGCTTATCAGCACGCGTCCCGTCTTGCCTCTCACTTCGATTGCTTCCTGCCCTGACCGGTGGCTAAATGCGCATCCTGTTCGTCGCCGCACCTCACCCCGAATCCGCCTGGCTCTACAAGGCTTTGCAGGAAAGCGCGCATAGTCTGCAACGCGCCGAGGACCTGCGCGACGGTGCGTTTCTCGCGGCCCAGGAACCCTTCGATACGATCGTGGTGATGTCGCTCGATCCGCCGTCATATCGCGGCTTGCTGGAGGCGTTGCCGCAATTCGTCGCGGCCGGTGCGGGCGCGGCGATCGTCGTCGTGCTGGGCCAGTCAGGTTCGCAGGACCGCACCCGCGCGTTGCGTGCCGGGGCGGACGCCTGCTTCGGGCAACCTTATTCGTTCATCGAAATGCACGAGCGGATGCAGGCGCTGCGGCGCACCGCGGCCGCACGCGCCGCGCACGACCAGCCGGCAGGCGCGGCCGCCGCCGCGAGCGTGAGCTTGACGCTCGATCCGCTGACGCGCGAACTGGTGGACGGCGTGCAGCGCCTCGTGGTGACACGGCGCGAGTACCTGCTGCTCGAATGCCTGATGCGGCAACTGAACGCGCCGGTGCCGCGCGAGCAACTGATTCGCTACGCGTGGCCGGAGAAGGACGACGTGGATCCGTCGAGCGTCAATCTGGTGGTTTCGCGGCTGCGCCGCAAGCTCGCTCAGCAATTGCCGGGCGTGCGTATCGACACCGTCAGCCGCTACGGTTATCAGATCGCGACGGCTTCTCCTTAGGGCCAGTTCAGGCCGGCTCGCCAGGATCTCGCGCGGACGGCTCTAGCCAGCCGCCCAGGCTCTCGCCTATCATGTAAGACCCCTCGGAGGATTGAACATGATTGCCAGAAGCCCGGAGCATGCTGTGGAGCTGTTGGACCGCGCGTTCAACGGCCGCGACCTCGATGCGGTGGTCGGCTTCTACGAAGATGACGCGGTTGTCGTCACGGAGCCGGGACGAACCATTCGTGGACGCGCGGAACTGCGCAACTTTTTCGAACTCGCGATGAAGTCCGGCGTGTCGGCCACGCAGCTGAAAACTCACGTCATCGAAGCGGATGGCATTGCGCTGTTTCTGTCCCGCTGGAGGCTGGATTACCAGGCGCCGAGCGGCGAGATCACCTCACGCGAACTGGTCGCAACCACCGTCTTTCGCCAGCAGGCGGACGGCGGCTGGAAAGTGCTGATCGACAATTCCCTCGGACCGCTGGTGCTCGACGTCTGAATGCCCGATGCGCCTTAGTGCGCGTAGATGGTCGAATTGAGGTAATCGAGCTGACCATCTTTCTCCGCCTGCACCAGTTCCTGATAGACCTGCGCGCGCGTCTTGCCCGTGTTGGCCTGAGCGTCCGGCGAGACCCATTGCCCGGCCTGGCCCATCGGCGAGCCTGAGTTCGCGGCGACCTGCGTCGAAGCCGCCGTTTGCTGATTCTCCGTGGCTGTGGTTTGGGCAAACGCCGAAGCCGTAGCGGTGGCGCCGACGAATGCAATAGCGATCAGCAGGGTTTTCATGTTGGTAGTCCTCAATATATTCAGTTTGCCGGGATCCGGCGGGGTGAGCTCAGATTGAGTCCAGACGCGTAGCGTGGCAACGATCAGCAACGATTCGCCGTCTGGTTAATGAGTAGGATAGTCACCGGGGTATAGCGGAACGACGCTACGAGGATGAAAAGAAATTCATCCTCGCGTCTCGCTGGACCAGCCCCCGCCCAACGCCTCGATCAAGCCCACTGAAGCCAGCAGGCGCCGCGTATTCACGTTCAACGCGAGGATCTGCGTATTCAGTTCGGTGGTCTGCGCGGTCACCACATCCAGATAGCTGACCACGCCATCGCGATAGCGCGACATCGAAAGCGTCAAGGTGCGCTGCGCGTCAGCGAGGGCGGCGTTTTCCTGGGTGGCTTCGTCGCCCAGGTGATGCAATTGCGCCAGATTGTCTTCGACCTGCTGGAAGGCCTGCAATACGGTCGATTTATATTTCGCGCCGTTTTCCGCGAGCCTGGCGCGGGCTTCCTGCGTGATGGCCTCGCGGCGTCCGCCGTCGAACAGCGTCATAACGAGACTCGGGCCGATCGACCAGATTTCGTTCGGCGCCATGATCCACGGCGACAGCGTGTCGCTCTGGAAGCCGCCGTCGAGTCCCAGCGAAACGTCGGGGAAGAAGGCCGCTCTCGCCACGCCGATCTTCGCATTCGCCTGTGCGACGCGCCGCTCGGCGGCCGCGATGTCGGGACGCCGCTGCAGCAAGGCTGCGGGCAGGCCGGCCGGAATCGACGGCAAATACGCTAACCCGGTCGACGGCGCGAGCGAGAACGACGAGGCCGGCACGCCCGTCAGCGATGCAATGGCATGCTCATACAACGCCCGGCGTGCCTTGACGTCCTCGGCCGCGGCGCGCGCCGACGCGAGCTGGGTCTGCGCGCGCGAGACGTCCAGATCCGAGGCGATGCCGCCGGCATGCCGGCTCACGGTCAGTTTCAATGCGCGCTCATAGGTGCTGATGGTGTCGGCGAGCAGTTGCTGCTGTTGATCGAGGCCGCGCAGATTGAAATAGGCGTCGGCGAGGCTCGCCTGCAGGCTGAGGCGCACGGAGGCGAGATCGGCGTCGGCGGCCTGGGCGGCCGCACGTCCCGCGCTTACCTCATTGCGCACCTTGCCCCATAGATCGAGGTCGTAATCGATGCCGACGTCGAGCGTATTCGAGCCATACACCGAGGGCTCGCCCGAGCCGCGTAACGGACGATTGTCGGACTGCCGGTTGGTCGAGACGTTGGCGTTTGCGCCGATGGTCGGAAACAGGCCCGAGCGCGCCTGCGCCAGGTAGTCGACCGCTTCGTCATGGCGCGCGACAGCGGCGGCCACGTCGGGATTCGCCGTGGCTACCTGCTCTTCGAGCCGGTCGAGCACCGGGTCGTGATACACCTGCCACCAGGCGTCGCGCGGGAGCTGATCGGCCGGTTGCGCCGCCTGCCACGCGCCGCTTTCCTTGAAGGCCGTCGGAATCGCCGTGGACGGCACCTGATAGGTCGGCGCCAGCGAGCAGCCGCTGAACAGCGCGGCGAGCGCGAACGTCACGCACAGGCGGCGCGGGAATCTGGGCTCAACCATGAGCGCGCTCCGCGTCGCGCCGGTCGGCAAGCGCGGTAGCCGGTGTGTTGGCGGTCTGCTTCGAGGCGAGCCGCACCGCGTCGCCGGTGGCAATCGAGTCCGGCGGGTTGTCGATGACGCGATCGGCGGCGTCGAGGCCCGAGCCGATTTCGACCTGGGTGCCGAGATCGGTGGCTATCGTGACGGTCTTGAGAATTGCATGGTTGTCCTTATCAACTACCGCCACCTGCAAGCCGTTCTGCCGGAAGATCAACGAACTGGCCGGAATCAGCAGGGCATGCGGATCGGTCGGCATGGCGAAATGCACTTCGGTGTATTCGCCGGGAATCAGCAGGCCGTTTTGATTGTCGACCGCCAGTTGCACGAGCAGGGTGCCGGAGGACGGGGTGATCGAATCGTCGGTGTCGACGAGTTTCGCCTCGAATTTCATGCCGGGCCGCTCGGGCACGGTGAGCGTCGCGCGCATGCCTGCCGCGATGGCGGCGGCGTCGCTTTGCGGCACGCTCACATAGACGCGCAACTGGCGCGCGTCGGACACTGTGAAGAGTTCATGACCGTCGCCGCCGCCCGCATCGATCAGCGCGCCGATATCGGTCTTGCGTGCGGTGACGATGCCGTCGAACGGCGCGGTGATGCGCTTGAACGATTCGAGTGCCTCAAGCCGGTTCACATTGGCCTGCGCCGCGGCGACGGTGGCCTGCTTGGCGGTGAAGTCGCTGGTCTTCTCATCGGTGTCCTGCTGCGAGACCGAATCCTGCCTGAGCATCTCGGTCCAGCGTTTGGCCGTGGACGCCGCGAGCTTTTCGTTGGCCTGCGCATTCTGCAGATCGGCCTTGGCCTGCAGCAATTGCTGGTCGAGATCGGGTGTGTCGATCAGACCGAGCAACTGACCCGCTTTCACATGCGTGCCGATATCCGCATACCAGGCATGCAGATAGCCGGGCACGCGCGCGTAAATCGGCGCGTTGACGAAGGCCGATAGATGGCCCGGCAGTATCAGCGCCTGGGTCGCGCCCTGGTGGCTCGGCGTATACGCGGTCACCGTCGGAATGGCCTGATCGGCGGACCAGCTGGTCATTTCCTGTCTGGCGTGCACGCGCGAGAAGATGCCGGTCGTCACGACACCTGCCGCCGCCAGCAATACCACGATGCCCACCAGCTTCAGATGGCGCAGCCGCTTGGGCGAATTGATTTCGATCTCAGTGGACATGAACGACTCCGGTTTCTGAAGGTGGATGATCTTTATCTTTGACGGTCGGAGGCAGCGCCGCGTCGCGACGGTGAACGAGGCTGAACACCACCGGCACGAACAGCAGCGTGGCAAAGGTCGCGCAGATCAGGCCGCCGATCACGGCGCGCCCGAGCGGTGCATTCTGTTCGCCGCCGTCGCCGAGACCGAGCGCCATCGGCGCCATGCCGATGATCATGGCCAGCGCGGTCATCAACACCGGACGAAAACGCGTGAAGCCGGCTTCCATTGCCGCGACGAGAGCATTGCCGGTGACGGCGAGACGTTCGCGGGCGAAACTCACCACCAGAATGCTGTTGGCGGTGGCGACGCCCATGCAGAGAATCGCGCCGGTCAGCGCGGGCACCGAGAGCGGGGTATGGGTGGTGAACAGCATCCAGACGATCCCGGCGAGTGCGGCGGGCAGGGCGGTGACGATCACGAAGGCGTCGGCCCACGAGTGGAAGTTCACGACGATCAGCATGTAGATCAGCGCGATCGCACCGATAAGACCGAGCGAAAGTCCGAGGAATGCGCTGTTCATGGTCTCCACCTGGCCACGTAGGGTGACCACCGAGCCCTTCGGCACGTCTTTCGCCGTCGCCTGCAGGACGTGCTGGATATCCGCGGCCACGGCGCCGAGATCGCGGCCTTGCGTCGTCGCGAACACGTCGTAGAGCGGCTCGATGTCGTAGTGCGAGACGACCGCATCGCCGACGCCGCGCTCGATGGTGGCGATGCCGCCGAGAATCTGCGACTGCCCGTCCTTGCCGGTCACCGGCAGATTGCTCAGCGCCGAGAGCGACTCCATCCGGTATTGCGGCGTCTGCGCCACGATCGGATACGACACCCCGTTATGCGGATTCAGCCAGTAGGTAGGCGACACCTGGCTCGTTCCCGAGAGGCTCGCCACCACCGAGTTGGTGACATCCTGCTCGGTGATGCCCAACTGGTCGGCGCGCGAGCGATCCACGGATACGGTGAATTGCGGGTAGGTGGAATCCTGCTGGATGCGCGTATCGGCAATGCCGGAAATCAGGCGCATCCTGCGCATGACTTCCGTCGCATAGCGTTGATTGCCGTCCTGATCGGGGCCGGCCACCTGCAGGTCGATTGGCGCGGGTGCACCGAAGTTCAGAATCTGGCTGACGATATCGGCCGGCAGAAAGGAAAACGAAGTACCCGGAAATTCGCGTGGCAGCCGTTCGCGCAGCTGCGTCACGTAGCCGGCGGTCGGCGCATGATTGTCGTTCAGCGAAATCATGATGTCGCCGTCTTGCGGGCCGGTGGTGCCGCTATTGTTGTAGGTCAGATTGATACCGCTATTGGGCAAGCCGATGTTGTCGATGATGCTGGCGAGTTGATCGGGCGGCACGACGCGGCGCACGGCATTTTCGATTGCATCGAATTCAGCGGCGGTGTCTTCGATGCGCGTGCCGATCGGCGCGCGGACATGGAGCGTGATTTCACCGGAGTCGATACTCGGGAAGAAGTTGCGGCCCAGCCACGGCGCGAGCATGAACGACGCGCCCACCACCATCAGAAAGCCCACCACGAAGCGCTTGCGATGCGTGAGCGCCAGGCCGAGCACGATGCGATAGATGCCACGTACCCGCTCGAAGCGATGTTCGAAGCCGCGCTGAAACCGTACCAGCGGATTGCGCGACGGCGGCGCGGCGTGATGGCCGTCGTGCCCATGCGGCGCCATGACGGCCGCCAGTTCGCCCGACGCATGACCCCCCGATGCATGCGGGCGCAACAGATATTGCGCGAGCATCGGCACGAAGGTGCGCGACAGCACGAACGAGGCGACCATCGCGAAGATCACCGCTTCGGCCATCGGCACGAACAGGAAGCGGGCGATGCCGTCGAGCAGCAGCATCGGCACGAACACGATACAGATACACAGCAGCGAAACGAAGGCCGGTCCGACGATCTGCGCAGCGCCGTCCATGATCGCGCTACGGACATCCTTGCCTTGTTCGAGGTGCCAGTTGATGTTTTCGATCGTCACGGTGGCGTCGTCCACCAGGATGCCGACCGCCAGCGCGAGGCCGCCGAGGGTCATCACATTGAGCGTTTCGCCCATTGCCGAAAGCGCGGCAATCGCGGCCAGCACCGCGAGCGGAATCGATGCCGCGATGATCAGCGTGGAGCGCCAGCTGCCGAGGAACAGCAGGATCATCAGCGAGGTCAACGCGGCCGCAATCACGCCTTCGCGCGCCACGCCGCTGACGGCGCCTTTCACGAAGGTGGACTGGTCCCCCATGGTGACGATCTTGAGTCCGGGCGGCAGCGTCTCTTCAATCAACGGAAGTTTGGCCTTGATGCCGGCGATGATGTCGAGCGTCGACGCGGAACCGTTCTTCAGGATGCTCATCAGCACGGCGCGATGACCGTCGACGCGCACGATGTTGGTTTGCGGCGGATAGCCGTCGCGCACATGAGCGACGTCGCGAATGTAGATAGTTGCGCCGTCCACGGTTTTGATCGGCAGGGCATTCAGTTCCTGCAGCGCGAGCGGGCTGTTGTTGAGCTTGATGTTGTATTCGAAGCGGCCGATTTTTTCCGTGCCCGCCGGAATGATCTGATTCTGCTGCGCGAGCGCGTTGGCGACGTCCTGGGCGGAGAGCTTTTTCTCTTGCAACGCCTGCGGGTCGAGGTCGATCTGCACTTCGCGGGTCTTGCCGCCGTAGGCGGTGGGAGTCGACACGCCTGGCACGCTCAGTAGTTGCGGACGAATGAAGTTGGTCGCGTAGTCGGCGAGCTTCTGCTCATCGAGCGTGTTGCTGGTCAGCGCCAGTTGCAGCACCGGCACCGTCGAGGCACTGTAGTTGAGGATCTGCGGCGGCGTGGTGCCGGGCGGCATCTGCTTGAGCACGGTTTGCGAAACGGACGTGACCTGGGCCGTCGCCGTGCGGATGTCGACGCTCGGCTGAAAGAAGATCTTGACGATGCCATAGCCGCGAAACGATTGTGATTCGATGTGCTGAACATCGTTGACCGTGGTGCCGAGCGTGCGTTCGTAGTAAGTGACGATACGTCCGGCCATGTCATCCGGTTGCAGGCCGGCGTAATTCCATACGACGCTGATCACCGGAATGCGGATATCGGGGAAGATATCGGTCGGCGTGCGCAGCGCGGATAGCGGGCCGATCACGAGGACCAGCAACGCCAGCACGATGAACGTGTAGGGCCGCGTTAAGGCGAGCCGGACAATTTTTAACATCGAAAGCTGCTCCGTTCAGATACGCGATGTGCAGTGAGGGCAAGCACGAATCGTGATTCACCCGATGACGGTATTCTGGAGAGCAGGCCCTAACACGCGGAGCCGAAAAAAATGAAACAAGTTTTAGGTGCGCGGTGTGCGACCGGCTTCAGGACCGAAAGCGCCGCGCGCTGCATGCAGCGCGGGCGCTTAAAAATGGGCAGCGCGTCATAAATACGCTTGCCCGTCAGCCGAACAGATACCCCGAGCCGCGAATGGTGCGGATCATTGGCCGTTCGCCGGGGGCGTCCACTTTCTTGCGCAGGCGTCCCACGTGCACGTCGATGAGATTGGTGCCCGGATCGAAACGGCAGCCCCACACGGCTTCGAAAATCATCGTGCGGGTCAGCACCTGGCCCGCATGCCGCATCATGAATTCGAGCACGCGGAATTCGGTGGGCTGCAGGTCGAGTTCGCGTTTGCCGTGCGTGACGCGGCGGCGCACGAGGTCGAGTTCCAGCGCGCCCGTCCGTAACAGTGTCTCGACTTGCGTGTGGCGGGGACGCCGCCGCAGCAGCACTTCGATGCGCGCGAACATTTCGTCGGCGGAGAATGGCTTGATCAGGTAATCGTCGCCACCGGCGCGCAGTCCCTGAATGCGATGATCGACGTCGGACATGGCGCTCATCACCAGTACGGGCGTTTCCATGCCGACGCCGCGCATGGTGGCGACGATGCTCAGGCCGTCGAGATCGGGCAGCATGCGGTCGAGCGTGACCACATCGTATTGACCTGCCATGACCTTGGCCATGCCTTCGCGGCCGGTACGCGCCACGTCGACAGAAAAGCCGCTTGAGGTGAGCGTGCGCACGATGTCGTCGGCGATCATTTCATCGTCTTCGATCGTCAGTATCTTAGGCATGATTCGCCCTCGCCCCGGTTCTGGTCTATCAAGCCACCGCCCGCAGCGTGACGGGCTTGTCGGGGGCGCGGTACTGGCTCACCGCAAAGTCGATGAAACTGCGCACCTTCATCGACAGATAGTTGCGGCCCGAATACAGGATCGACACCTGACGCGGACCGCCGTTGACCTCGTAGTCTTCGAGCACCGGGACGAGCGCGCCTTGCGCGAGGTCGTCGCTGACAGACGGCATGGGCAGCAAGGCAATCCCCATGTGATTGAGCGCGGCTACCCGCACCATCGCGCTGCTGGTGGCCGTCAGCGCGCTGCCCGTGTTGACGCGGTAGACGCCGTTGGCATCCGCGAATTCCCACGTGCGCGAGCTGCCGTCCGAAACCGTCAGCAAGCCGTGCCGGTTCAACGCGGCCGGATCGCGCGGCGTGCCGTGACGCGCCAGATACGCGGGCGAGGCCACGGTGACTTCCGCCATGCTGGTGAGTGTGCGGCTCACCAGCGTCGAGCTCGTGAGACGCCGGTCGTCGGAGAAGCACACGTCGAAGCCGCCTTCGACCATGTCGATATGCGTGTCGTAAGTCGTGACGTCGAAATCGACGCGCGGATGCAGTGTGCGATACGTCGCCAGCAGATTGCCGAGCCCAGAGGTGGCAAACGTCATCGGCGTGGCGATGCGTAGCGTGCCGCGCGGATCGCGCGTGGTCTGCAGCAGATTCGATTCCATTTCATCGAGCTTTTCGATGATCGTGCGGCAGCCGTCCAGATACTCCTTGCCGACTTCCGTCAGCGAAAGGCTGCGCGTCGTGCGATTGAGCAGGCGCATGTTCAGATGCGCCTCGAGCATGCTGACGCTGCGCGTAACGGCAGCCGCCGACATGCCCAGTTGCCGCGCAGCCAGATTGAAGCTGGCGAGGTCGACTACGCGTGTAAAGACACGCATCGCTTGTAGCTGGTTCATGATCTGACACTAGGAAAGGACGATGCGTGCATCATCGCCGGTGTCAGGTAAAACGGAACAGCTAGGTTGATTAAGTCTTTTTTAATTTTGTGCAATGTTCATGAACTGGCGCGCGCGCGTGCCGTGCGTGCGGCGATGCGTCCCATGCTGAATGCGACAGGCAAAAAAAGAGCGCGGACGAAGCCGCGCTGCTAAGGAGATCTCTTGAAAAAGACCGCAGTGATGCGGACAGCCCAGTATAGGGCGTCGCCTGCCTGCGAGGGGAACGAACGCTGAAAGACAGTGCTGTGCAAACTGGAACAAATCGCCCTGCAGCGCGGTGCCGTGGCTTAGTTCATCAACGCGTGCGTGTCGGCTTCTTCCCGTTCCAATACTTGCAGATGCTTCGACAAGGCCTCGGTCAGCGTGGCGAGACTCGACGTCGGCAGCGCGAAGCCTGTCCAGCCCAAACCCGAATGGCGCATGAACAGTACGCCGCCGTCGTAGAGAGGATGCTTCTCGGTATGCCAGCACGGATCCATCTCGATCACATACTGATGCGTGCGCGACGGCTCTTTCGGCACTTCGGGGCGCATCGCCGCGCGCATCAGACTGAGCCGTTCGATGACGGCATCGATTTCCTGCGCCTCCAGAAGAACCGCAGCCTCGCCGATCGCGACCCGCACCGCATGCGTGCCATACTCGTTCATCATCTCGATGCTCATCGTCATGTCCGACTCCTTACACCTGTCTCGATGAGGAAATTATGGAGCGACTATCCGCAGCGCAAGCTGAAAGAGGGCGATCGTTTGATGAAACTTTCTTTAAGGAGCGGGCGGCGCGTGGTCGGCGTTTGTTCATTCATCGGCGCGTGCCGGGTCCGGCGGCACCATAGGGGCATCCGGCGGGAAACGGCGAACTGTTGGCAGGCGGCTTCTAAATCCGACGAATACGCTCGATTCATATAGCGGGATGTATCGGACCCAAGGCGCGTGATACTGAAGATAGTGAGAGCGTCACCGCGCCCGGCCTCGCACCGAACGACATTCAACTTAGACAACAAAGGGGCTTTAGAACCATGCGCAACATGCACAAGGCAGTGTTCCCCGTTGGCGGACTCGGGACGAGATTCCTGCCGGCCACCAAGGCAAGTCCGAAAGAGATGTTGCCGATCGTCGACAAGCCTCTGATTCAATATGCCGTGGAAGAGGCGATTGCCGCGGGCATGACGGAGTTGATCTTCGTCACCGGGCGCGGCAAGCGCGCCATTGAAGACCATTTCGACAAGTCCTACGAGATCGAGGCCGAACTGATCGCACGGGGCAAACGCGATCTGCTCGAACTGGTGCGCAACATCAAACCGAGCCACGTAGACTGTTTTTATGTGCGGCAAGCCGAACCGCGCGGTCTCGGCCACGCCGTGCTGTGCGCGGAAAAACTGCTCGGCGACGAGCCGTTCGCGGTGATACTCGCCGACGATCTGATCGACGCCCATCCGCCGGTGCTCTCGCAGATGATCGGCGTGTATGACCATTACCACTGCTCGGTGCTCGGCGTGGAGGAGATCGACGCGCAGGACACGCGCTCTTATGGCGTGATCGAAGGCAAGGCGTGGGACGAGCGCATCTTTCGCATCTCGGGCGTGGTCGAGAAGCCGGAACCGGCCCAGGCGCCGTCGAATCTTGGCGTAGTGGGGCGTTACGTGCTGACGCCCGGCATCTTCGAGCATCTACGCAAAACGCGGCCCGGCGCCGGTGGCGAGATCCAGTTGACCGACGCCATCCAGTCGCTGCTCGCGGATGAGCAGGTGCTGGCGTACCGGTATCGCGGCCAGCGCTACGATTGCGGCAGCAAGATCGGCTATCTGAAAGCCACGGTGGAATTCGCGCTCAGGCATCCCGAGGTGAAAGCCGGTTTCGAGGCTTATCTGAATGCAAAGCTCGCGCAGAGAAGTCCCGAGATGATGGCGTAAAGCGACGGCACATAGACGCAGACATGGGGCGCACGAGGTGTGCGCCGCCCGTCACGCTGTTTTGCCGCAGTGCCGCGCAATGCCGCTTCGCAGCGCCCGAACCGCCGTGATTGGTCAGCGGAAATACGCCTTGGTGTTTTCATGCACGTCGGCGCAGGCCAGCAGTTCCGACGGCGCCATCCATGCATAGTCGCTGTGCTGCTCGAAGCGGCCCACCGGCGCCGCATCGCGTAGCACCAGCATATAGCCGAGCACGATGTAGTGGGTCGAGATATCCGCTGCGCCGGCGAAATTGTCGTCGTAGTGATGCTCGAATACGCCGCGAAAACAGGCCGTATTCTGCGTGACGCCATCCAAGCCGAGTTCCTCGCTGACGACGCGGCTGAACGCGCCATTGAGCGACTCATCCTTGCGGATGCGCCCGCCAGGCACGAACCACGTGCCGCGCGCCGGTCGATTGACGCGGCGCCCGAGCAGCACGCGGCCGCGATCGTCGACCACGATCAGGTCGATCGAAATAAGCGGCGTCAGGCGAACGACGTCGAGAAATTCGGGTCGGGCAAGCATGGTCTCATTTATCTCGCTGTATATCTCACTGCGCACGGGCCATTCGGGAACCTGCGCACGCCGGCATGGCGCGCAATGCGCCCACCGCTTCAATGGGCGCCAACAACTTTGCCGCGTACCTTTCAGTCTAGCGTTTTGTTCTTCCCCGCCGCGCGCGGCATCCCTGCCAAATGCGCCGAACTCTCTGCGCATCAGGACAACGCTACTGGGCGACGTATCCCGCCGGTGTCGTGACATTGGCGCGGGCGACCGCGGCATTGGTCGAGATGACGTAGATCGGCGTCTCGCTCAGCATGAGCGCCGCCACGCCGTTGCTATATGACAGGTTCGACGGATTGCCCATCACGTCGAGCACGCTCACCTGGCCCGAACTGCCCGGCGCATCCACCTGCAGGTTGTACGGCACCTGGTAAGTCGAGCTGAAGCCTTTGCTGGTATTCCAGACCGCATTGTTGTGAGTCCACAGCGCCGTGATCACCGGGCCGCCATTCAGTTGCTGAAATGCGTATGCGTAGACGCCGGGCGGCAGGCCATTGAGCGATCCGAGCGTGTTGGTGCCGTCGACGATGCGCGTCATCGCAGCGGTGACCATGGCCGCGGGCTTGGGACTGATCGCGGAGGGGCCATAGCCGCCTTGCGCGTCCGCGAGGTCGAAGAACAGACCGAAGCCGATCTGGTGCGGGAAGTCGGTGGCGTAGAACAGGAAGGTCACGTCGGCGCCTTCGCCGAGCAGGATCAGATGCGTGCGCGCGACCACCGCCCCCTGCGCATACAGCACGTTGGGCGTCGGATAGTTGGCGCCGTATTTCGCGCCGAGGTCGTAGCTGATGCCGGTTTCGGTGACGAACAGGCGCGCGCCCGGCTTGAGCGTCGCGGCGATCTGCTGGCGCAGCGCGCGCATTGCCGCCGGCAGCGATTGCGCCGCCTGCGCCGGATCGCTGTCGCCGACCAGCCGCTCGGGCGGATGCGAAGGCGACGTGCCGATGTCGTAGTAGCCGTGAATCGACACACCGTCGAGATAGCGCGCGATGCCGAGCGGCGCGAGCCGTTGCAGCCATTCGGTGTTGCTGGACACCGCGGCGTTGGTGGTGCCCATGATCACCGCATCGGGATCGGTCGCATGAATGCCCTCCCAGGTGGCCTGATACAGCGAGACGAGATTCGCGTCAGTGTCTTTCCACGGCAGGCCGCTGTTGTAGTCGGGCTCCCAGGTCACCTGATAATAGTTGTGCGCCTGATGCGCAAAGCGTTGCGCGCGCACCTGGCCCGATTCCTGGCCGACCCGGTTCAGGAAGCTCTGATACGCCGGCAGCGACACCGGCAGATAACTATGGGTGGCGGCGTGCGTGGGGCTTGCCCATGCCGGAATGCCGTCGAGCTGGATCAGGCGCATCAGGTCGCCCGCCTTGAAGAATGGCGCGAGGGGGTACATGGCGGCGTTAAACGTGTTGGGCCCGTTGGGTTCGAGCATGTACCAGTTGCGGTTGTCGTTGGTCCAGCGCAGTCCCAGATCGGGATAAAGCGGCCGGTAGCCGTCACCGGAGCAGCAGCTCTGACCCGGCGTGACGTAGGCCGCGCCCTGGCCGCCAAAGCGGTGCAGGTCCTCATGCGCATAGGCGGGCGGCGGCAGCACGCTGGAGAGGTCGGGCAGCACGCCGAAGGTCGCTATGCCTGCGGGCCGCGTGCCGCGCATCGGCAGTCCGGTACCCGCTGAACTGAGGGTGGCGGAGATCGCGAAGTAACCGGCGAGGGTCGAAACGCAACTCAGCGAGACAACCTGTGGGCCGCTCGCGATGTCGAATTGCCCCGCGGCGCGCACGTTGCCCCATGTGTCGAGGATCTGCCAGGCGAGCGTATCGCTCGCGCGCGCGCGAGTCGTGAGCGCGACCGAGAACGGCCGGCCGTTGGCGAAGATGCGCGTACCGTCGCCGCCGAGCGTATCGGCTTCGAGCGTGGCGCCGTCCGGTGTCGCGTTGGCGGGTTCGGACGGCGCGCCGCACGTGAGCGTGCTGGTGCCGGGCGTGGCGATGATCGACTGCGCGCTCGGTGCGGGCGCGATGCCGCTGTCGTACCAGCAGCGCTTTTGCGTGCCGGGCGCGGGGTCGCCGAACACGGTGTTGTCGCACGGCGTGCCGCCGGTAAAGGTCAGGATCACGTATTGTGTATCGCTGCCGTACTTGACGTCGTGCTTGCCGGAAAACGCGCAGGTGCCGCGCTCGCTGGCGCACGCGGTCCACGTGATGGCGGGGCGGTGTGCCGCTGCGGCCGTCGTGCCGGGGGGCGCTTCAGGCGCGCGCGCACTCGGTCTGTCGGCAACCGGAGGCGGTGCGGCTGTGACCGGCGCCGCCGCGGCGGGATGCACGATCCAGCAACTTTTCAGCGCGCCGGGTGCGGGGTCGCCAAATACCGTGTTGTCGCAGGGCGTGCCGCCGTTGAGTGTGAGGACGACGTAACGGCTCACCGTCCCGTAGCGAACCTGCTGCGTGCCGGTGAAACGGCACACGCCGCGCTCGGCGGCGCATAGCGTGACGGCGGCTGCGCTGGCCGCCTGATTCGGGGAGGCCGGCGCGGTCGCGGCGGCTTGCTGGGCGCTGTCGGCGGCATGGTCGTGCTGGCTGCAGGCGGCGACGCCGAGCGTCACCGCGAGCCGCAGCATGAGCTTCGCCAGCGGCAAGCCGATGCACCGGCGTGGGAACGCCGGTCGTGCCGCGTCATGCTCCGAAGCTGGCGGATGTCTCATGATGCCTGGAAGGTGACAGAGAACAGCGTCAGGGCGGCACCGTAAAGATGGCGGCGGCAATATTCACATGATTCACGCATGCGTCCCCCCGACGTGTGCGCTATGCCACGTTCGACGCGTGTTTCTGCTACCTGCGCCGCGTACCCTCAGTTCCGGTTGAGTCGATGTGGTGCAGCGTGCCCCCGTTTTATCGCCGGCGAATGCCCCGTCCACGACGTCTCCGTCAAGCATAGCCGATGCCCACCTGGCGTAACACGACAAAGGCCAGGTCTTGCAGGCACGCGACGTCGCGCTGCGTGCAAGCCGGCGTGTGCTTTTGACGAACGATGCAAGGGTGCGATCGCAAGACGCTGAGCGGCCCGCGACGCTTGCCGTGTTCAGCCGAATTAGTATGAAGTACGAATGATCCGCGGCTCGCCGCGCGCTGGCCGAAACCGCCTGGCTTGCGGTGTCGCGCGGCTAGTGCCTGGCGGACATAACGAGGGGTATATGCGCCGCCTGCTGAAAATAGCAGGATGTGAATAGATCAGACGTATTAAATCAATCCGCTGTTTCAAGGTTGAAACATTTCCCACCACCGATTTCTCTGTATAGTTTTGATACAAATTCTGCGGCGGGTTATAAATGCGCTATTGCAGCGATTTTTAGAAAACAGATAATCCCGTCGTGCTTCACCGTTTCATCTAAAGTCATGGCGAATGCCCGTGTAAATTTCATGTTTGAAACGTTTTGTGCGGATTAGCCGTGTGATGAAGCGGAGCGCCCCGCGCAATCCCAATGCCATCAAGACTGGTACGGAGCGTGCTTGTTGCGATGCATCAAAAAAGTTTCACATCAGGCCATTGTACGAGGAATCCCCCAGTGGACTCCTATCCCACGCAGCGCAACATCGCCGCCTCCCGGTGATTTCGCCTGCCGTACCGGTTTGCGCTCGTCCAGTAGATCGTCGATTCGTCATATAAGTGTCGCCCCGTTGTAATACGGGCCGTGCACGCATATCAAACGGGTCAAATGTCGCGATAAGCCAAGCTGTTGTACGTTCGCATCAAATTTCTGATTTGCGAATTTATATATAGCGACGCAATCCGCCAACATCGCGCGCATTTCGGTCACTGTCATCAACGGCGATTTTCGGCGTGGATATGATGCGGTGCAATGATATTAAAAAGCGAGAAAATCAGAAGACTCGGCCCACAACGAATGACATGGTAGGGGAAGATCATGCCGCATATGTCCGTTGATACTGCGAGGATCACCTGGCTGCATACGCCTAGCGTCAATGTGCGCTGTGCGGCCCGCCGCGTAGGCATCCTGCTGTTCGATCGATTCGGTTTGCTGGGCGCAGGCATCGTCGCCGAGATGTTCCATACGGCCAACGAAATCGCCACCGCTCACGATGGCGACGACCCTCCCTATGAAGTGCAGTTTCTCTCGATGGAAGGCGGCAGCGTCGCCAGTTCATCGTCGGCACGCATGTGGACGGATGGTGTCGACGCACGCTACAGCACGGGCTTCGACGTGCTGTTCGTGGCGGGCGGTTACGGCGCCAACGCCGCGGCACGCGACGAGCGCATGCTCGGCTGGCTGCGCTCGGTGCGCTCGCGAACCCGAACCATCGAACCCATCGCCGAAGGCCGTCTGGTTCTGGCTGCAGCGGGCCTCGCCGAACACGACGATATCCGCCACAGCAATCCTTATCTGACGCATGTCGCGAACGACCACGCGCATGGCGAAGTCAACGATCGCCACGATTCGAGCAAGAGCGCGCTGATGTTCATCAAGCGCGATCTGGGTCTCGATGTCGCCCGCAGCGTCGCCGATCGCGTGATGCCTGGCATGGGCGCGGCGCTGGTGCCGCGGCTGGCCGAAGGCGGCACCATGAGCGTGGGCGAGAAAATCCGCGCGGCGGCCCGCTGGATGGAGGCGAACTGCGATCGTCCGGTCTCGGTGGCCGACGCGGCTCACGTGGCGGCCATGAGCGAACGTAATTTCCTGCGCCGCTTCAAGCATGAGATGCACGTCACGCCGTCGGATTACCTGTTGCAGGTCCGCTTGCGGATTGCCTGCAACTTCCTCACGGAAACCGAACTGCCGGTGGACAAGATCGCGCGGCGCAGCGGCACCGGCAACGGCGACCGCCTCGCAAAGATCTTCCGCAAACGCATGGCGCTTTCGCCCACGGAATATCGTGCGCGCAGCCGCACTTCCTCGCAGGAGCAAACGTAATGGATTGACGCGCGGCGAGCGCTACTCGCCATGCGGTCGACAGGCGCCGGCGCGGTCAGCACCGCGGGCGCCGGGTCGGACGCGCGACTCAGGCACGACCTGAGTGCGCCTCGGCTTCACAGGGATAGAAGAACATCCTATTTTGGTGTAGGAGTACTAAAAATGGTAAATGCGTTCCGCGACGAAGCCGATCAGGATGGAAGCGCCGGTCATGGCGCTGCAAAACTGATGCAGGCGGCCCTGCCGGCCAGTAGTCTCAGCATTGCCCCTGTGATTCTTGCCGGCGGTTCGGGCACCCGGCTTTGGCCGCTTTCGCGTGAGCATTACCCCAAGCAGTTGATCGACGTGATCGGTTCGCACTCGCTGCTGCAGGACACGGTGGGGCGCATGGCCGGCTTTCCCGCGCACTGGACGGTGCGTCCCACGCCGATCATCGTGTGCGGTGACGAGCATCGTTTCGTCACGGCCGAGCAGTTGCGCGAAAGCGGCGTGACCGCGCATGTCGTAGTGGAACCGGCGCGGCGCGACACGGCGCCCGCCTTGACGCTGGCGGCGGCTCTCGCGGTGCTGGATGGCGAAGACGCGATTCTGGTCGCCATGCCGGCGGATCACGCCATGCTCGACGCCGCCGCGTTTCAGCACGCCGTCGCGCGTGCCGCCGTGCATGCGCAACGTGGCGCGATCGCCACGCTAGGTGTGCCGCCTACGCGGCCGGACACCGCGTTCGGCTACATCCGCCTCGGCGACGAAATCGAGCAGGATGCCTACCGCATCGACCGTTTCGTCGAAAAGCCCGCGCTCGAACTGGCCACGCAGTATGTCGCCTCAGGCGCGTACTGGTGGAATAGCGGCATCTTCGTCGTGCGTGCCTCGGTGTGGCTCGCGCTCGTCGAACGTCTGCAGCCGGCCATGGCCGAAGCCTGCCGCGCTGCGGTGAATGCCGGCAAGGCCGATGGCCCGTTCTTCCGGCCGCAAGCCGAAGCCTTCGGCAAGGCGCCTTCCGATTCGATCGACTACGCGGTGATGGAACGGCTCGGCACCGCCGGACCCGACGGCGAACCGTTCGAAGGGGTGGTCGTGCCGCTGGTGGCGGGGTGGTCGGATCTCGGTTCATGGGATGCCGTGTGGGACGCGCTCGACAAGGACGAGGCCGGCAACGTCGGACGCGGCCGGGTGCTGTTCGAAGGCGCGAGCGCGTCGTATGCGCACTCGGAAGGACGTCTGGTGGCCTGCGTCGGCACCAGCAATATCGTGGTGGTTGAAACGGCGGATGCGGTGCTGGTTGCCGACCGCTCGCGCGTGCAGGACGTCAAGGGCCTGGTGGCGCGTATCAAGGCCGAGCATTCGCCCGAAGCAGACGATCACCGCAAGGTGCGCCGGCCCTGGGGCTTTTACGACTCGATCGATCACGGCGACCGCTTCCAGGTGAAGCGCATCGTCGTCGAACCCGGCGCACGGCTCTCGTTGCAACTGCATCACCATCGCGCCGAACACTGGGTGGTGGTGCGCGGCACCGCCATGGTCACGCGCGGCGAAGAGCGTTTTCTTCTGAGCGAAAACGAATCGACCTTCATTCCGCTGGGCGTGCGTCATCGCCTCGAAAACCCCGGCAAGGTGCCGCTCGAAATCATCGAGGTGCAATCCGGATCGTATCTCGGCGAGGACGACATCGTGCGGTTCGACGATACGTACGGCCGCTGCACTTGAGTTTGGCGTAGTTGGCGCAATCGTTTCAATGCAGGTGGTGGGGAGAGAACAATGATCAAGCCTTCAGCATTGGCCGCACGCCTCGTGGATGCCGTGCTGGTCGTGTCGGGCGCGGCAATCGCGTCGCAGATACGCTTTGACGACATCGGGCAACGCAATATCTATTACGCTTTCGTCGCGTTTTCGGCGGCGTTCGCGCTCGCGCTTTTTCCGGCCTTCGGCGTCTATCAATCGTGGCGCGGCCGCTCGAAGATGGGCCTGATCGGTCAGGTGTCGCTCGCATGGGTCACCGTGCAGATTTGCGCGCTCGTGTTGATGTTCACCCTGCATCGTAGCGACTTCGTATCGCGCCTTTGGTTTGCCTACTGGACCGGCATCACCGGCGCCTTGATGATCGTTTCGCGGGTGGTGGTGCACCGCGTGCTGGCCCATGTGCGGCTCGCCGGCATGAATCTGCGGCAGGTGGCGGTGGTGGGGCGCGGCGCACATGCCGCGGAACTGGTGCGCAAGATCGACGGCTGCACGGCGGCCGGGTTTCGCACGGCGGCGGTGCTCGACGTATCGCACGACGAACCGTTCCTTGGCGGGGTCGCGGGCGGTCAGTTTCCTTCCGTGCGTGCCTTCGACAATCTGCCTGCTTTCGCCGAGTACATCCGCGCCCAGGACGTACACGAATTATGGCTGGCGTTGCCGCTTTCCGAAGAGCACACCATCTACGAGTGCGTGAGAGAGTTGCGCGACGACCTCATCAACATCCGCTTCATGCCGGACCTGCGCAGCGTCGCAATGTTCGAGAGCACGATGATCGATCTGCTCGGTGTGCCTGCCATCAACCTGGTGGCGTCGCCGCTCTCGCAAACTTCGCAATTGCAAAAAGAAATGTTCGACCGCCTGTTCGCTGCGGTCGCGTTGATCTCGCTTTCGCCGCTGCTGTGCGCCATCGCGATCGCCATCAAGCTGTCTTCGCGCGGGCCGGTGCTGTTCAGGCAAAAGCGCAAGGGCGCCGACGGCCGCGTCTTCACCATCTACAAGTTCCGCTCCATGCGCCTGCACACCGAGAAACCCGGTGAGCTTGCCCAGGCGACCCGCCATGACTCGCGCGTCACACCGGTCGGCGCGTTTTTACGCCGCACCAGTCTCGACGAGCTGCCGCAATTCTTCAACGTGCTACGCGGCGATATGTCGGTCGTCGGACCGCGCCCGCACGCTCTCGAGCATGACGATCTGTATCAGAAGGTGGTAGCCGGCTATATCCAGCGCTACCGCATCAAACCGGGCATTACGGGTTGGGCGCAGATCAACGGCTTTCGGGGCGAGACCGACCGGATCGAAAAAATGGAGCGGCGTGTGGAGCATGACCTGTATTACCTCGGTAACTGGTCCTTCAGGTTGGACATGCGCATCATCGCAGCCACCATCGTTAAGGGCCTGGTGAATAACAATGCGTATTGACGCGGTGAGGGAGACACACATGTATGGAATAACAGCGGGAAAGTACCGGTCCAGCGTCACGCACACCACGGCCCACCGTGCGCGTGTGCTGGGAATGATGATGACCATTACGATGCTGTCGGCCTGCACGTTCGCGCCGGGCCAGCGCATGATCCAGCCGCCCACGCTACCGGTTAGCAATACTGACGATGGCAAGGCCAGCGGCGAAACGGTGCAGATTCCGATTACCGACATCACGATCGCCTCGGTCAAGCGGCTGCGACAGACCGTGACGCCGTCGGGCGCGAGCGGAGCAACGGCGTTGTTCGGCGATCCCGGTCCGTACAGGGTCGGGCCGGGAGACGTGTTGCAGATTACCGTGTGGGACCACCCGGAACTGGCTGCGGCTCTCGGCCAGCAGCCGAATACCCCGAACCGGCCAGCGGATGCGGCCTCGGGTTTCATCGTGGATCACGAAGGCAATCTGCAGTTTCCGTACATCGGCACGATCCACGTGGCAGGCGACAGTGCCGAAACGGTGCAGCGCAGGGTGACGGCCGATCTCAGCAAGGTGATGGTCAAGCCGCAGGTGACCGTGCGGGTCGCCTCGTTCCGCGCGGCGCAGATTTACATTGACGGCGAGGTGCGTACGCCCGGTGCGCAATCGATCAACGACATTCCGATGACGCTGACCGAAGCCATCAACCGTGCCGGCGGATATAGCCCGAACGCGGATCAGAGCCACGTCACAATCGTGCGCGACGACAAGACGTATGAAATCAACGTGGCGCAGATGCTCAAGAACGGCGAGAACCCCTCGCGCATCGTGCTGAAAAACGGCGACCTGCTGCGCATCGAAGGGCGTGAGGAATACGGCGTCTACGTGATGGGCGAAGTCGGCAAGCCGGCCACGGTGACGCCGATGAAGGACGGCACGCTGACACTGGGCGAAGCGATCTCGCAGGCGGGCAGCGTGAACCCCGCCACATCGGATCCCAAGGAACTCTATGTGATTCGCGGCGAACCCAACGGCCAGCCGCAGATTTATCACCTCGACGCGCGCTCGCCGGTGGCCATGCTGCTTGCCAACCAGTTCGATCTGCAACCCAAGGACGTGGTGTATGTCGACGCCAGCGGTCTGGTGCGCTTTAGCCGTGTGCTGGATCTGCTGTTGCCGCTGGTCAATGCAGGCGTGACCGGCGCAGTGGTCGCGAAGTGAACGTATGCAGGACGAGAGTATGACTGTTCAGGTCCAGGCGCTTGCGCGCCGATCCAACGCAATAGACGTGCAGGATTGATGACACCATGGCTACCAACTTTGAAAACCGTTACGTCGATATCCAGAGCGCGGACGAACTGCGTTTATCGGATTACCTGTCCGTGGTGGCGCAGCATTGGCGCATGATTCTCACGGTCACGGTGATGGCGCTGCTGATCGGCGCGGCGGTGGCGTTCGTGCAGACGCCGGTGTACCGCGCGGACGCGATGATCCAGGTGGAAGACACCGCGGGTGCCGATGGCAACGCCAACGGCAACAAGGACGCCTTGCAGACCATGGCGTCGATCTTCGATACCAAGGCGGTCACCTCGGCGCAAATCGAGTTGATCCGTTCGAGGCTCGTGATCGATGAGACAGTCAGAAAGCTGCATCTGGACATTGCGGCGGCGCCGCGGCTGTTCCCGGTGATCGGTCCGCTACTCGCCCGCTGGCGCGGCAGCGACGGCCTCGCGCCGCCGCTCTTCGGCATGCCGCAATATGGCTGGGGCGGCGAGCAGATTGCCGTGTCGGTCTTCGATACGCCCAAGGAAATGTACGGCAAGCCGTTCGTGCTGACCGTGCAGCCTGACGACTCGTATGCCGTGACCGACGCAAACGGCGCTGAGGTATTGCGCGCCCGGGTCGGACAGATGGCGGTGGGTGTCACGTCGCATGGCCCGGTGCGTTTGCAGATCGATCAGTTGACGGGGCGTCCCGGCACGCAGTTCGATCTGAAGCGCGCTTCGACGCTCGACACGGTGAACAGGCTGCAAAAAGCCCTCAATGTGGTGGAGACGAGCGTGCAGTCGGGCATCATCGCGGTGACGCTGGAGGGCGCCAATGCCGAACTGACGGCGGCCATTGTCAACAGCATTGCGCGGCAGTACGTGCAGCAGGACATCGACCGTAAGTCGGCCGAGGCGGAACACACGCTCGCATTCCTCGACCAGCAGTTGCCGCAGTTGCGCTCCGAGCTCGATCAGGCCGAACAGCGCTACAACACCTTCCGTAATCGCGAGGGCACCGTCGACTTGAGCGAGGAAAGCCGTCTGCTGCTGCAGCAGATTGTCGAGAACAAGACCAAGCTGGTGGACCTGCAGCAGCAGCGCGCGGAAATGGCCACGCGGTTTACGGCGGCTCACCCGGCAGTCGCGGCACTCGATGCGCAGATCGCCGCGCTGCAAAGCGTACAGGGCGGATTGACACATAACGTGTCGACGTTGCCCGATACCGAGCAGACCGCGCTGCGTCTGTTGCGCGACGTGCGCGTCGATACCGAGCTTTACACCAACCTACTGAACAGCGCGCAGCAGTTGCGCATCATCAAGGCGGGGCAGGTAGGCAGTGTGCGAGTGGTCGACTACGCCGAGCCCGCTGACGATCACGTGCGCCCGCAGCGCGCGATGATCATTGCCATCGCCGGTGGCCTCGGTCTGGTGCTGGGCATCTGCGCCGCCTTCACGCGCAGGACCCTGTACGGCGGCGTGCAAAAGACCACCGAGATCGAAGCATTGCTGGGCGTGCCGGTGTGCGCGGTGGTGCCGCGCAGCACACTGCAACTGCGCGTGCAACGCAACGTCGGCTTGCGCCGGGCAGGCGTGCACGTGCTGGCGGCGCAGGCGCCGGACGACGTGGCGGTGGAAGGTGTGCGCAGTCTGCGCACCACGCTGCAGTACGCGCTGACCTCGGCGCGTAACAACGTGGTGATGCTGACGGGTTCGCGGCCGGATGCCGGCAAGTCGTTCATGTCGGTGAATCTCTCGGCGCTAGTGGCGTCCGCTCACAAACGCGTGCTGCTGATCGACGGCGACATGCGGCGTGGCGACATCCACAAGCATTTTGGCTTGCCGCATACGCCGGGTCTCGCCGACGTGCTGAACGGCGCGGAGATTCAGGAGTGCGTGCTGCGCGACGTGCTGCCGGGACTCGACGTGCTCACCAAGGGCGGTTTGCCTGGCAATCCTTCGGAATTGCTGATGAGCGAGCGTTTTCGCACATTGCTCGACCACTTCTCCAAGGTGTACGACCTTGTGATCGTCGACACGCCGCCGGTGCTGGCGGTAACCGACGCCGCCCTGATCGGCAAGCACGCCGGCACCACGCTGATGGTGGTGCGCCACGGGCGTCATCCGGCCATGGAGATCTCCGAGGCCGTCAAACGCCTGGTCAATGCGGGCGTGTCGCTGCACGGCGTACTGCTGACCGACGTGCCGCCGCCCAAGCTCAATCTGGGCGGCTACACCGGCTACTACGGGTACGAAAGCCGTGCAGACTGAAATACACATGGCTCGCGCCGCGTGAGCCACGTAACGCCTTTCTCGCATCTTGAATCATGAAGTGCGTCTCGTGCGGACCCGCAGTGGGTCCGCGCGGACGCGCAGCACCGCAGTCAAACGCTCGTCGAGGGGAACACAATGGATCGGAAGGTCGCTTTGATTACCGGCGTAACCGGGCAGGACGGCTCATATCTGGCTGACCTGCTGCTCGCCAAAGGCTACGACGTACACGGCATCAAACGGCGCACGTCGCTGTTCAACACGGATCGCATCGACCATCTGTGTTGCGATCCGCACGTGGCCGACCGGCATTTCTTCCTGCATCACGGGGATCTGACCGATTCGTCGAGCATCGTGCGCATCATCCAGCGCGTGCAACCCGACGAGATCTACAACCTGGCCGCGCAAAGCCACGTGGCGGTGTCGTTCGAGGAACCGGAATACACCGCCAATGCCGACGGCCTCGGCACGCTGCGGATTCTCGAAGCCATGCGCATTCTCGGGCTGGAAAAGAAAACCCGCTTTTATCAGGCGTCCACCTCCGAACTCTACGGGCTCGTGCAGGAAGTGCCGCAGAAAGAGACCACGCCGTTCTATCCACGCAGCCCCTACGCTGTGGCGAAGCTCTACGCGTACTGGATCACCGTCAACTATCGCGAAGCATACGGCATGTACGCATGCAACGGCATTCTGTTCAATCACGAATCGCCGGTGCGGGGCGAAACCTTCGTTACGCGCAAGATCACCCGCGCGATTGCCCGCATCGCAGTGGGCTTGCAGGACGACATGTATCTCGGCAATTTGTCCGCGCTGCGCGACTGGGGTCATGCGCGCGATTACGTCGAGATGCAATGGATGATGCTGCAGCAGGAAGAACCTGAGGACTTCGTTATCGCCACCGGCCAGCAATACAGTGTGCGCGAATTCATCCAGGCCGCAGCGGGTGAATTGGGCGTGACGGTGCGTTTCGAAGGCGAAGGCGTCGACGAAGTGGGCGTGGTCGACAAGGTGGAAACCAAGGAGACGCGTCTTGCGCCCGGCGATGTGATCGTGCGGGTCGATCCGCGTTACTTCCGGCCTACCGAGGTGCAGACGCTGCTCGGCGATCCGTCGAAGGCGCACGCCAAGCTCGGCTGGAAGCCCGCCACGCCGTTCCAGAGCCTCGTTAAGGAAATGGTGCGGGCGGATTACCAGATTGCGCGCCGCGATGCGTTGGTGACGCTGGCCGGCTTCAAAGCTCTCGAACATCACGAGTAACGGCCATGGACAAAAGCGCGCGCATTTTCGTGGCCGGCCATCGCGGCATGGTCGGCTCGGCCCTGGTACGGCGGCTGCGGGCCGATGGCTACACGAACCTCCTGACGAGGACTCACGCCGAACTCGACCTGCTCGATCAGGCGCAGGTGCGCCGCTTTTTCGCCACCGAGGCCGTCGACATCGTGCTGCTGGCGGCAGCGCGAGTGGGCGGGATTCTCGCCAACTCGTCGCAACCGGCGGAATTCATCTATCAAAACCTGGCAATCGAAACCAACGTGATTCATGCCGCGTATCAGGCGGGCGTGACGCAACTGGTGTTTTTCGGCTCGTCCTGCATTTATCCCAAGGCGTGCGCGCAGCCGATCGAGGAAGAGTATCTGCTGAGTTCGTCCCTCGAAGCGACCAACGAACCCTACGCGATCGCCAAGATTGCCGGCCTGAAGTTGTGCGAAGCGTACAACCGGCAGTACGGCACGAAATTCATCGCCCTGATGCCCACCAACCTGTACGGCCCGAACGACAACTACGACCTGCAGAACAGCCATGTGCTGCCGGCATTGATCCGCAAGGCGCATGAGGCCAAATTGCGCGGCGACGCCACGCTGAGCGTGTGGGGCACCGGCACGCCGCGGCGCGAATTCCTGCACGTCGACGACCTGGCCGCGGCCACCGCGTTCGTGCTCGAGCAGGGCGTCGCGGACGGGTTGTTGAACGTCGGGGTCGGCGAAGATCTGTCGATCCGCGAACTGGCGCAACGCGTCGCCGACGCGGTCGGCTTCCACGGCGAGATCGTCTTCGACACGTCGAAGCCGGACGGCACGCCGCGCAAGCTGCTCGACGTCTCGCGTCTTGCCCGGTTGGGGTGGCGCGCCCGCATCGGTTTGCTGGAAGGGATCGAGGCGACCTATCGGGACTTTGCCGAACGCTTCGGCGCGAAAGTGCTCTCTGAAGGGACGGTCTGACATGATGGCCAATTCGGTGACGATTTTCCACAACGTGGTCTGGTCGCGCCATAAGGGCGTCGTGTTTTCAGCCCTGCATTCCATCTCGGCCGCGAGTCCCATCAAATATTCGATCGTACAAATTTCGGATACCGAAACATTTAGGCTGGGATTTTCCGATGTGGACTATTCGTATCACCGCTATCCGATGACCAAGCTCTTCGACGGCTGCTACGAAGACGTGCCGGGCTGGCGCATGATGTCGCGTCTCACGATGGAAGTGCTAAAGACCAAGGCTGATCTCGTCGTGCTGCCCGGCTATCATCGCCCGGAGTATTGGGCGATGCTGCTTGCCTGCATTGTTACGGGAAAGCGCCGCGCCGTGTTCTGCGATTCGACCGGGCGCGATCGTCCAAGGCGCATGCTGACCTCGATTCCGAAGCGGGTATTTTTCTCGCTCTGCGACGGTTATTTCGGTTTCGGCGAGCGCAGCCGCGAATATCTGATGTCGCTGGGCGCGAAGCGCGAACGTATTTTCATTCCATGCCAGGCGGCAGCGCTGCCGTGGTCGTTCGTGCCTGAGCGCGCGCTCGATGATCGGCTCATGGCGCGTGCGGGTGAGAAGCCGGTGTTTCTGTTCGTCGGCCGCCTGTCGCAGGAAAAAGGCCTCGACGCGCTGCTCGAAGCATTTACTGCGGTGAAGCAGCAGGTGCCGGAGGCGATGCTGCGTATCGTCGGCACCGGACCGCTGGATTCCGGGCTGCAACAGAAAGTGGCCGAAGCCGGCTTGGACGACGCGGTCAGTTTTCTCGGTAGCCTGCAGGACGAAGCCTTGTCACGCGAGTATTTCGCGGCGAGCTGTCTCGTCTTGCCGAGTTTCAGTGAACCGTGGGGTCTGGTCGTCAACGAGGCGCTGAATCATGGCTGCCCCGCGGTGGTCAGCGACAACTGCGGTTGCGTTCCCGAGCTGGTGATAGATGGCGTCACCGGTTATGCGTTCCGGTCAGGCGATCTTGCGTCGCTGCGCCGCACAATGCTGAGCGCGCTCGAAGCATTCGCCGACACGCGCGCCACCGCCACGCAGTGCATGAACGTGATCCAGCGCTTCGACCCGCCGAACGCCGCCGCAAATATCGCGCGAGGCTGCGCCACGATGCTGACGAGTTAGACTGGCGACGTCCGCGCGCCTAAGAGGGATACGTATGAGGCTTTTGATCGTAGGGCTGAACTATGCCCCCGAGTTGACAGGCATTGGCAAATACACCGCCGAGATGGCGGAGACGCTGGTCGCACAAGGGCACGAAGTACGTGTCGTTTGCGGCCAGCCGTATTATCCGCAGTGGAAAATTGCGAAGGGCTACCATGCGTGGCGCTATGCGTCGGAAGAGCGGCGCGGCGTGCACCTTCGGCGTGTACCGCTGTGGGTACCGCGTGTTCCCAGTGGGGCGAAGCGTCTGCTGCACCTCGCCAGCTTCGCGCTCGGCGCGCTGCCGGCGCTGGCGGCGCAGGTGCGCTGGCGTCCGCAGGTGGTCATGTGCATCGCGCCTAGCTTGATGAGCGCGCCCGGTGCATTGTTGCTGGCGCGGGCGAGCGGCGCCAAAGCCTGGCTGCATATTCAGGACTACGAGGTAGATGCCGCGTTCGAACTAGGCATGATCCGTGGCGAACGGGCGCGGCGCTACGCACTCGCGGTCGAACGCTGGTTGCTGGGCCGCTTCGAGGTGGTTTCGAGTCTCTCTGACAAGATGGTGCAGCGCGCCGTGCAGAAGGGTGTAGACCCGCTCAAGGCATGGTGCCTCGCCAACTGGGTCGATACGCGGGTGATCTCGCCTTTGCCGCAAGCAAGTCCTTACCGCCGCATCATGGGACTCGATCAGCCGGTTGCGCAGACCGTGGTGCTGTATGCAGGAAATATGGGTGCGAAGCAGGGACTCGAAGTCGTTGCGGATGCGGCCCTGGCGTTGAAGAGGCGCGACGATATCAGCTTTGTGTTTTGCGGCAACGGGCCGACCCAGGCGCAACTGCAGCAGCGTTGCACCGGCCTGAAAAACTGTCACTTCATTCCGCTGCAACCCGCCGAGCGCCTCAACGATCTGCTCAATCTCGCTGATATTCATGTGCTGCCGCAACGCGGCGGCGCAGCGGATCTGGTGATGCCGTCCAAGCTCGGCGGCATGTTGGCGAGCGGCCGCGCGATCGTGGCGATGGCGTGTCCCGGCACGGAACTGTTCAACGTGGTCGCGCCGCGTGGCGTGACGATACCGCCCGAAGACGCGCCCGCGCTGGTCGCGGCCATCGAGGCGCTGGCGGCCGATCCGGCACGCCGCGTCGCACTCGGCAAAGCCGCGCGCGAATACGCCGAACGGGCCTTGTCGGGCGAGATGGTGTTGGGCGGCCTTGACGCGAAGCTGCGTGCGCTGGCGGGGCAGCACGAGGCGAGCGGTGATGAGTCGGCGGGCGGCGCGGTCGTGGAGGCGGCGGTAGTGGGTAGCACCACGCAAGAGCCCGTCGTTGCCGTGAGTCTGGAATCGACCCAGGTGGATTGAGACTGGAAGACTGAGTTTGAAAGCGACGCCCGCGCGTCGCTTCCTGGAAGCTAGTAAGGCAAGCGGTAAACCGGTCGTGCGCCGGTACCGAGACCATAAGGCTGCTGTGCCGCGGCGCCGCCCATGGCGTATGGATCGTCGACTCTGGCTCGGGCGTTCCTGGCGGCGGCGGGCGCGCCGCCGCCGGCCTGCGGTACGCCAGGTGCCGTCAGCATGTGTTCTTCGGGCGTGGGATTGCGCACCGCCTGCATGCCGGGCAAACCGCCGGGCTGCGCGCCGCCCGTCTGCGTCTGATAGATGTCCTCGTAGGCTTGCGGGCCGCCCGTCAGTTGGGCTTCGTTGCTGTCGTTCGGGCGCAGGGCAGCGGCGCCGGGATCGGCCGCACCATCGCCGCCGGCGGCGCGCGCCGCGTCAATGGGAAACAGACCGCATGCGAGGGCGAAGAATGCGCCGAGTGCAACGCGTCGAACGATGTGGCTCATGTCGGGTTCCTTCGCTCGTTGCCATGCCCGTTTTGGAGCGCGATATCGCTATGGTAGTGGCTATCGGGACACGCTTTACGCGCGATGCTAGTTCAAAGCCGACAAAGCCTGTGCAACAGGAGCCAATCGCCGGAAGCGGGAATCAAAGTCGCTCCGGCATGTGCAAAATTTCCTTCATATCACTATTGCTGACGCGACACGGCGGCGTGACCGCTCGACGCGTCGACGGCCAATCTGTCATCCGGATGTTCGGGTGAGCAGCATCAACTGAAGCGGGGTATTCGGATGAAGCGCGACGAGCTCGACGGCCCGTTGGAGTGGGACCCGGCCGGGGACGGCCCGGCGCTTGCCCCACCACGCGTGATCGACCTGAGCCTCGCCGGCAAGGGCAATTACGTGCGCCGCAAAAGCCGGCTCGTGGAAGCGGCCTGGTTCGTCGTCGAAGCCTGCGTGATCAACAACAAGCTGGTGCCATTTTCCGCCTTACGTGTGGCGCTTTTGCGCCTGTTCGGCGCGAAGATCGGTACAGGGTGCCGTTTTGTGCATCCGGTGCGCGTGAAGGCGCCGTGGAATCTCGAGGTGGGCGCGAATTGCTGGTTCGGTGTGGACGCGTGGATCTATAACCAGGCGCCAATCCGGATCGGCAGCAATGTGTGCATTTCGCAGGGCGTGTTTCTGACCTCAGGTTCGCACGATGTGGCGGGCACGATGGATTTGCAGGTGGCGCCCATCGTGATCGAGGACGGCGTCTGGGTCAGTTCGAAGTGTGTGGTGCAAAAGGGCGTGACCATTGGACGTTCGGCCGTGGTCACGCCGCTCTCGGTGGTGCATCGCTCGCTGCCCGCGGCAGGCATCTATGGCGGCAATCCTTGCCGCTACATTCGTCAGCGTTTTAGCTCCTGAAGTCCGTCAGCATGGCATGGCGGGCCGCGCTGCGTTCTTGTCGTGCCGTATCTGGAAGCGTGACCGATGATAGATCAGCATCGGTGAATGAGAAGTTGTACTAAACGGGGAGGCAACGGGATGTTTATTGATACCCGTAGTGTCGAAGAAGGTACGTGCGTTGAGACCAAAGTGTGCATAATCGGCGCGGGCGCTGCAGGCATCGCGCTGGCGCTTGAAATGGATCGTCTTGGCATCGCAACCTGTGTGCTCGAAAGCGGTGGCTACAAGCCCGATGAACTCACACGCGACCTGTATCGCGGCGAGAACGCGGGGCTGCCGTATCAGTTCGCCGACGGTAGCCGCAGCCGTTATCTGGGCGGCAGCAGCAATTGCTGGGGCGGCTGGTGTCGTCCGCTCGATCCGCTGGATTTCGAAAAGCGCGATTGGGTAGCGCATAGCGGCTGGCCGTTCGGGCTCGACGAACTCGCGCCGTTCTACGCGCGCACGCATGCGGTGCTCAAGCTCGGTCCGAATAACTTCGAGCCGCAGTTCTGGGAGACGGCAATCGGCCGCAGCGACGTGCGTCGTTTGCCGCTCGTCACCGGCAAGGTCCGCGATACGATTTCGCAGTTCAGTCCACCGGCGCGCTTTGGCAGGCTATATCGCCAGGACCTTGAAAATTCGCGGCACGTGAACGTCTATCTGTATGCGAACGTGGTGAATATCGATTCCGATAGCGACGCTCGCACGGTGACGAAAGTGGAGGTCGCGACCTTGAGCGGGCGGCACATTAGCGTGCGGGCGAAACTGTTCGTGCTGGCGACCGGCGGCATCGAAAACGCGCGTCTTCTGCTGGCTTCGAACCGCATTCGTCCGGCGGGACTTGGTAACGGCAACGACCTGGTCGGGCGCTTTTACATGGATCATCCACGGCTGATGTCGGCGGATATCCAGTTTAGTCACGAGTGGTCGCGCAACAAGCTGTACGACATCAAGTATCACTACCAGAACGCCGCTGTGTCTGCGCACGGCACGCGCATCGCCTCGCAGTTCGCGCTGACCGAAGAACTGCTGCAGCGCGAGCGTTTGTTGAATGCACGCGTGTGGTTTTTCTCGATGTTCGCCGGCGAAGGCAGCAAGGCGGCCGAGGCGTTGATCCGCTGCAAGCAGGGGCTGTTGCGCAAGGACCAGCCAGGCTGGCGTCTGGGCCGCGACCTCGTCACCATGGCCTCGCATCCGGCGGATACGGTGGGGTTTGCGCTCACGCGCATCCTGCATCCGCGTTCGCTGATCAGGAATGTCAAGTTGCAGGCCATCGTCGAAGCCGAACCGAATCCCGACAGCCGCGTGACGCTGTCGCAGCAGCGCGACCAGCTCGGCATGAACCGGGTGCGCGTTGCCTGGCAATTGACTTCGAATGTGCAGCGTACCTTCGACCGCACGTTTGCGTTAGTGGGCGAGGAATTGGAGCGTAGCGGCGTGGCGAGAGTGAGGCTCGATGCGCCCATCGAAGGGCGGCTCTGGCCGATCGGACTCGAAGGGACCTGGCATCATATGGGCACCACCCGCATGCACGATTCGCCGAAAGAGGGGGTGGTGGATCGCAACTGCAAGGTGCATGGCATGACCAATCTGTACATTGCCGGCAGTTCGGTGTTTCCGACCGTCGGCGCCAATTTTCCGACCATCACTATCGTCGCGCTGGCGCTGCGGCTGGCAGGCCACATGGCGGTGGAACTGAGCCGCCCGCAGGCGATCATCGCCACTCAGCCGAGCTTCGGTGAGGTGCGCGGCGAGGTGCACGGCGAGGTGCACGGCGAGGCGGCGTCGGCGCAGGACGAAATTGCGTGGGCGGCGCTTTCGACCACGCCCGCGAGCGGACTGCTGTCACTCGGCAAGAGATAAGCACGATGAGAATTCTGCATTTACTCGCCTCACTCGATCCGCGCGCCGGCGGCCCCGCCGAAGGCGTGCGGCAAGGCGGCGTGATGTTGCGGGCAATGGGGCATCAGGTCGAGGTGCTGACGCTCGATCGCCCCGACGCTGCGTTCCTGCGGGACTTTCCGCTGCCGCTGCATATCCTCGGGCCGGTGCGCGGCAACTATGCCTATTGCGAGCAACTCGTACCCTGGCTGCAACGCTACGTGCGAGACTACGATGCGGTCATCGTCAACGGGCTTTGGCAATATCACAGCTTCGGCACGTGGCGCGCGCTGCGCCGTTCCGAGGTGCCGTACTACGTGTACGCGCACGGCATGCTCGACCCGTGGTTCAAGCGGACCTATCCGCTCAAGCATCTGAAGAAGTGGCTGTATTGGCCATGGGCCGAATATCGCGTGTTGCGCGACGCGCGCGCGGTGCTGTACACGACCGAGGACGAACGTCTGGCGGCGCACGAATCGTTCTGGCTTTACCGCGCAACCGAGGCGGTCTCGACTTATGGCACGAACGCGCCGCCGCGCAACGATGCCGAATTGCGTGAAGGGTTTCTCGCAGCGTACCCGCATTTGCGCGGCAAGCGCCTGATCCTGTTTCTCGGCCGCATCCACGAAAAGAAGGGCTGCGATCTGCTGCTGCGCGCCTTTGCGAACGTGGCCGCGCTGGACCCCGGCCTGCATCTGGTGATGGCGGGCCCCGACGGCAACGGCTGGCTCGCGACCTTGCGCGCACAGACGGCGCAACTGGGCCTGGACGCGCGCGTCACGTGGACCGGCATGTTGCAGGGGCCGCTGAAGTGGGGCGCTTTCTATGCGAGCGAGGCGTTCGCGCTGCCATCGCATCAGGAGAACTTCGGTGTGGCGGTGGCCGAGGCGCTGGCTTGCGGCTTGCCCGCGCTCATCTCGGACAAGGTGAACATCTGGCGCGAAATCGCCGCGGATGGCGCGGGCTTTGTTGCAGCGGACACTGTCGAAGGCACGGAAGAAAATCTGCGGCGCTGGCTTGCGCTCGATGCCGATGCGCGCGCGCAAATGCGATCGCGCGGGCGGGCGCTGTTCAAGGCACGCTTTACCGTCGAAGCAATGGCGCGCGATCTGCTGAACGTGCTGGAACGCGATCCGTTCACGTTGACGGCGGGGCTGCACGCATGAGACAGAACTCACGCGAGCCGCGCAGCGCCTTGCCCGCGCTCACCAGCATTCGTTTTTTTGCGGCGCTGTGGGTGGTGGTGTCGCATCTGGCGGTGATGGGCTACGTGAATTTCTCCGCGCCGGTGCGCTGGGTTGCGGGCGATAGCCGTCCGGCGGTGACATTCTTCTTCGTGCTGTCGGGCTTCATCCTCGCGCACAACTATGGCGACGGCCTCGATAGCGAGGGTATCAGGCGCTTTTATGTCGCCCGCTTCGCGCGCATTTATCCGATGCTGGTGTTCTCGCTAATGCTTGCCGCGCCGGTCACCGCCATTTTGCTGATCTCGGACGACCACACGCATCTGTTCGAATGGTATGGAATCCCAGGTAATCCGCTATTGCCTTTGATCACGAGCCTGGTTGCGCAACTGCTCGGCCTGACGGCCTGGCTGCCGTTTGCCGCCGTTAATCAGCCGTGGGATGGACCCACCTGGAGTATCTCGTGCGAGGCTTTTTTCTATCTGGCGTTTCCCCTGCTGGTGGCCTTCATTAAACGTCTGACGGCCGCTCAACGTGGCATGGTGTTGCTCGCGGGGTTCTGCGCCCAAGGCTTGTGGATTGTCGCGCTGCTGCGGTTTCTGCCACTGTCGCGCAGCGGTTTTCTGGTCTCGCAGTTTCCGCTCACGCATCTGTTCGAGTTCGCGCTGGGAATCGGCGTGCAGTGCTATTGCCGTGAATTGCAGCGTGGCGCTCGCTCGTATGAGCGTGGCGCGCGGGTTGCGTCGCTGCTGGCGATACTCGCGATCGGCGTGCTGTCGGTGTGGCGTCCTATTGAACCGGCTTACTACCTGCTGTCGCCGTGCTTTGCGTTGCTGGTCGGCAGCATCGCCATGCAGAAACAGCCCGCGTGGGGACTGTTGAACGTGCGGCCGATGGTGCTATTGGGCGAGGCGAGTTTTTCTCTGTATCTGATCCACGTCCCGCTGATTCATCTCGCTGAACTCGCCGGTGTCGGGCAACGCGGCGCGCTTGCGCTGCTGGCCGGCATGGTGGCGTTGAGCGTGATTCTGTTCGTCAGCATCGAGCGGCCCATGCGTTCGGCGATTCTGCGGCGTTACGCGCAACGTGCAGCGCCTGCACCGAGTCCCGCCATGACCGCGTGATGCGGCAGCGTGTGATGCACGCCATTACGGCAACGAACGCCGGTGGCAGATCATGAAGTATTGCGAGCTCATCCACCATGGCAACCAGGCAAGCGGGCTGCGAAACACCTGCTCGACCATGAACTGCGAGCTGACGAGCGCGCGCAATTCGCGGAAGTCGAAGCCCTTATGGGTGGTACGGGGATTCTCGGGCCGCGAGATCCTGAACCCTGCCACCGAGCGTAATACTTCAGCCGGCGAATAGCCGACATGAAAGTCGCGGCCACGGATCGCCCAGTTCATCAGCTTCGGAATCACGGACGCGCCGTACATGATCGGCACCGAGATGATCAGAACGCCGTCGAGATTGAGGATTCGCGCGGCGTCGGCAAGCAGCGCGTCGAGTTCGTTCGGGTAAAGATGCTCGCAAACTTCCAGCACCGTGAGCACGTCGACCGAGCCCGGCTCGAGGTTATCGAGGCGCGCCTCGTAGCGGATCTCCGGATACGACGGTTGGACGTAAGGGTCGAGGCCGACGAGGCACAGATCAGGACGAAGCTCGCCTAGCGTATGGAGGAATAGCCCGGGACCCGAGCCGAAATCGACCACCGTTGCGGAGTTCGAGCAGAACCGCTCGACCAGTTTTAATGCAAGGGCAATGCGGGCTCGGTGGGCGTAGCGTGCCAGAGGATTAGCCGATTCGACCGTTTGGCTGGCGTAAGAGATCTCTCGCATGGTGTTCTCCCGATTTGTCTGGCTTTATATGACCGCGGCTCGGCGAAGGAGGACTTAGTACTCCGTAGCAGACTGGGCGCGGGGGCTGGTGGTGGCCGTTGGAGGCGGGACGGGAAGCGGGCGGGGCGGCTTTCGGCGGCTGATCAGACGGCGCCGCGCCCAGCGCGAAACGGGTTGTTCGATCCGGCGCGCGGTGACGAGCGCCGCGGTGTGGGCAAGCAGCAGGACGACGAGCGCGCCGATTACGAAGGCGGTAACCGGATAGTGCCGTGCAGCTTCTCCCAGGGGCGTCTTCAGCACCATGCGCACGACGAAGATGGCGAGAAAGTGCCAGATATAGATGCCGTAACTATTCTGGCCGATACGCAGCACGGCCGGCGCCACCAGCAGTCGCACCGGCACGCCGCACAGCGCGACCAGCAGCAAGGCGGACGCGAGCGCGGCGATCACGGGTACCACGGCGAACGCCTCGCGATGGATGGCGGCCGCCAGCAACCAGCCGAAGCCGGCGGCCACAAGGGTGGCTGTTCCTGTGGTCAAGCGCGACGAAAGGCGAGCACCGGACAGGAGCGGCCTGCCCAGATGCCATAGCCAGAAACCGACGATGAAGCATGGCAACTGGGTCGGCGGCCAGTAATAGAGGAAGGTGTTGTTGGGTATCGCGCATCCTGCGTGACCCTCACAGGCGCCGGCATACACGAACACGCCGCAGAGCAGCGCGGTGCAGGCCGTGATGGCCCACAAGCCATGACGTGACTTCGCGACGAAGAACAGCAGCGGCGCGATCGCATAGAAGAACATTTCAATGCCGATCGACCAGCCGCCAGGCACGACGCTATTGATGGCCGTCGGCACCCACGCATGAATGAACAGCAGATTGGCGACGACGTCCGTCAACTGATGAGGGGCGAGCACCTGCGCATGGACAAGGCGCGTGCCGGCCAGATCGAGAATGCCGTACACCGCCACACCGATGTAATAGAGCGGCGCAATCCGGAAGAAGCGTTTGATGTAAAAAACGCGCACGGCTTCGCGCGTGCTGGCGGTCTCGTGCTCCGCGTCTTCGAGTGTCTTGCAGATCGTAATGGCGCTGATGACGAAGAACAGCTGCACGCCGTATTGACCGTACTCCGCTGCGTTTTGCAGCGCGACAGGCAAATTCGGCAGAAACAACGCCAGATGAATCGCAATGACACCTGCTATAGCCAAAGCGCGACCAGCGTCGAGGACTGCAAACCGCTGAGTGGCGCCCATCGACTCCCTCCTGAGTATTTTTTTCCGATCGCGCCGCAAGGATGAGCATGGCGACGTGAGGCGGCCGGCCTGGCCTTGACGTCCAACGCCGGTCTACCTGGAACCCGGTGTCCTCCACACTACCCGCCAACCTTCTTGCTTTTCCGCCATAGCGGCACGTTTTTCCGACAGATTGCTTGCAGCAGGCTCAGTTTCTTACCGACTAACAATAGGCTGTTCACGCCGCGTACGAACCCCATTGAAGTGCAGTCGGTAAGATCGGTGACATACGAACGGGGGGCGATGTGAAAACTAACTACGCCGAATTGCATTCACTGCGTGGCATTGCTGCGCTCATCGTCGTCAGCACTCACTTCCTCATCGTCCTGCCGCAGTTCTATAGCGGCGTCACGCTGCACAGCGGCTGGTTGTCAGTATTACTAAAATACACGCCGTTCCATTTTCTTCTCGGCGGTCACGGCTCCGTGGTGCTGTTTTTCGCCTTGAGCGGATTCGTGCTCGCCCAGGCATTTCTGGGCGGTAAGAAAGTCGCATATGGGACTTATCTGGTCAGACGGGTGCTGCGCATCATGCCCGCCTACTGGGTCGCCATTCTCGCGGCCTGCGCGCTGGAAACGGCGTTGCCGGGCGGCTATGCCGATACACGTCTAAGCGACTGGTTTACCGGCGTCGAGAATCAACCGGCTCCCACGCTCGATGTGATTCTGAGCCACCTGCTATTGATCGGACAATTCGATACCGGGCGCGTCAATCCGGTGGTCTGGTCGCTGGTGCACGAGATGCGTATCTCGATCATCTTCCCGTTTCTCGCGGTGTTTGTCGCGCGGCGTCCGCCTCGATTCGTTCTGCTCGTGACCGTGCTGACCGTGCCGCTGGCGATACTGCTGCAGTTCTATTCGGCGAGCTACGGTGCGACGCTCCAGTACGTGCCGGTATTCATGTTCGGAATTTTGCTGGCGATGCATCTGCCGGCCTGCTCCGCGTGGTTTCTTGCCAGGTCCATGGCATTCAGGCTCGGCTGCGCGGCGGGCGCCTTTCTCGTCATCTATTACGTGCGGACGAACGAAGCGACGCCGATGTGGGTCAGCAGCATCGTCGAGTATGGGCAGGGCGCGGCGGCCACCTTGCTGATGGTGGTGGCGATCAGCTCGGCGCGCACCGGCCGCGTGCTGAAGCACAGCGTGGCGCGTTTCTTCGGCGATATCTCGTACAGCCTGTATCTGTGGCATGTGCCGATCCTGATTGCAACGATCAAGCTGCTGGGCGCGTCGTTGCCGCTCGCCGTCGTCATGGCGATTGCGCTGACGCTGGCGGTGCTGGTGTCGCTGGTGAGCTTTCATCTGATCGAACGGCCCTTCATGGCGCTCGGCAAGGCGCTGACCACGAAACGCAGCAAGCTCGTCATGTCGTGAGGCAAGCCGCGCACACCCGCCGCTGTACCGTGAGGCGCACGGCGGCGGGTGGTTTTCTTGAGCCGCGTGTCTGCGAGCTTGCTAGGAAATCGCCAGTTGCAGCGTCTTCTTGAACTGGCTAAGCGTGTTCTGCGCCAGCAGATGGCCTGCGGGCGCGCCCAAAAGAGGCCTCACGGCGGTACCTGGCGTGTCGTCCGGAAACAGTTGGTCGAGCGCCGCGTTGATAGCCGCACCCGACAGTTCGTCGACCACCGGACCCAGTTCGCCGTTACGGCAAAACCACCCGATCAGGCCATCCGAAGTGGCGATCACCGGCTTGTTGAAGCGATACGCCTGCACCAGCACGCCGCTCATGCCGTAATGTCCCTTGTAACCGAGCCATACCGCGTCGCAGGCGGAGAACAGATCGCGCTCCACATCGTCCGGAATAAAGCGGTCCAGGATCACGGGCGGCGGCGTCAGCGCGCTCGTGATGCTTTGCAGGTAGGCACGCGTGTCGGCGTCCTGTTCGCCGGCAATCAGGAGACGCACCGGGTCCTGCCGTTCAGCGAGCGCATCGATCAGTTCGTGGATGCCCTTGCGCTCGGTGATCGCGCCGTACACCAGCAGATAGCGGCCGCTTTCGAGCTGCAGACGCCGGCGTGCCTCGGCGGGGTCGCCCGCCACCGTGTCGGGGAACGGGTCGGCGAGATAGAGCACGGCCGCGCCGCCGAGCGCCGCGCCGCGCTGATCCGCCGTGCCGGTGTACCAGTCGCGCAAGGTGGGATCGATCGACAGCAGCGTCTTCATGCCCGACGAGCGCAGCGCGCGGCGAAACAGCGCCGCCTTGAGTGCATTCACGAGCGGGCGGCGCGGCGCGCGCACGCCGACCTGGGTGTGATGGAACGACGCCCGCATGGTGATGCCGATCCACGGCGTCGTGCCGAACGGCGAGCCGAGAAAGGGCAGGGCGTAGAAAAAGTAGTCGACGTAAGGGACGATTACGAGCGCGACGCCGCGTTCGCGGTTGATGCTGCGATAGATATGCTCGAAAAATCGCAGAAAGCGAACGTAGCTGATCGAGTCGAGACCGCGGCGGCCCGAGGGTGCCGGCGGATCGACAAAGGCGATCTGCAGTGCGGGGTTGCCGGCGGCGGCGAGCCGCTGGGCGAGCGCGTGTGGGGCGTTGGCCGAGGCCGTCACGATCAGGCAGCGGTAGCCCGCTTCGACGCAGGCGTCCGCGGCCCATTCGGCGTAGCGCCACCGATGGCCGGTGAAATTGGGTTCGATGACCAGCACAGTATCGTTTGTCATGCCCCAACGGTAGCGAAAAACATCCCCGCGAGCCTGGGCGGGGCCGAAATCGGCTATGAGATGGCGGTCCCCGCATAAACGGCCGCGTTACCGTGTCAGACAATGGTTGACTCATGCAGGCAAGGGGAGGCTTCAGTGAGATCGATAAGGGTTCCGCTTGTCTCGATGAGGCCTGCTTCTGCTTTCGGCGGCAGCGCGGCAACCTGGGTGCTGATCCAGCAGGTGCTGGTGCGCGGGCTCGTGGCGGTCAAATTTCTCGCGATTGGCCGCATGCTGGGGCCGGCGGCGATCGGCAGCGTCAGCGTGGCGCTGCTTTCCGTGGCGATTGCCGAAGCCTTGAGCGACACCGGCCTCGCGCAGGCGGTAGTGCAGGCGAAGAGCACGCCGACGCGCTCCGAACTCGGTGCGGTGTGGACCACGCTCACGGCGCGCGGCGCGTTGATCGCGCTGTTGCTGGTGGCGCTCGCGCCATTGATGAACGCGCAGTTCCATCTCGGCGGATCGCTGGCGCTGCTGCAACTGGCTGCCGCGTTGCCATTGCTGCGCGGCCTCGCTTCTCCCGCTTATTTCATGGTCCAGCGCGAACGGCGCTTCCAGCAACTGGCTGGCGTCGAAATCGCCGCGGCATTTGCCGATTGCGCTCTCGGGCTCGCCGCCGCCTGGGCCGGCGCCGGTGCTTATGCGGTGCTGCTTGGCATGATGGTGGGCGAGAGCCTGAAGACCGGACTTACCTGGACCACCATGTCGCCGCGACCGCCGGTGCGTCTCGCGTGGCACGGCATCGGCCACTACGTGAATTTCAGCCGCTGGATCTGGGCGGGTAGCGTCGTCAATCTGCTGCTCAACCAGTTCGACAAGGTGCTGGTGGCGAAACTGCTCGGACCGGTCGCGCTCGGCGCTTATCAGATGTCCTCCAAGCTCGCGCAGATGCTGCTCGCCGACGCGGCGATCGCGCTGGGACAGTATCTGTTTCCCACTTTTTCCGCGCACTATCGTCGCGAAGACGGCTCCGCGACCCGGCTTTTCATGCGCTATTTCGCGGTGATCAGCGTCGGGCTCGTGGTGGTCGTGCTGGTGCTCAGACTGACCGCCGGGCCGCTCTTCATGCTGGTGCTAGGGCCGGCGTGGATGTCGGCGGTGCCGTTGTTCCGCATCTTCGTGATCAACATGGCGATCGGCGCGGAGATCGCGATTCTGGTCGCGTATCTGCGCGCGGTCGGCGCGCCGAAGGCGGCCACCCAGGCCTCCATCCTGCAAGTCATCGTACTCCTGATTATCGTGCCGCCGGCAACGCACTGGTGGGGGGTGACGGGCGTGGCGTGGGGCATGACCGCCGGTCTCTCGGTGAGCGCCGCCTGGATGCTCTATCGTACCGTGCTGGGCGCGCGCCTCGCCGCTCGTGCGGCCACATGAGCGCACGCTATCTGCACGCGGGCAGGCTGGGTGCGGCGCACGCCGCGCGGCGCGGTTGTGAGCGGCTTGCCCAGCGGGTCCAGCGCCTCGGTTACGACACGGTAGCAACACTTCATGGATTGAGCGGTATGGGTATCAAGGTGATCCGGACTGCATTGCCAGAAGTCGTGATTGTCGAATCCGACATGTTTTACGACGAGCTGGGCAGCGCGTTCGAAACCTTCAACGCCGACGAATTCGCGAGCCGCATCGCCCCGGACGTAGAGTTCGTGCAGGACGATCATTCGCGTTCGCGGCGTGGGGTGCTGCGCGGGCTGCATTATCAGATCCAGCATCCGCAGGGCAAGCTCGTGCGGGTGGTGGCGGGCGATGTGTTCGACGTGGCGGTGGATATCCGGCTAAGTTCGCACAACTTCGGAAAATGGATCGGCGTCCATCTGAGCGCCGCCAACCGTCGGCAGATGTGGGTGCCGCCGGGCTTCGCGCACGGCTTCGTGGTGATGTCGGATATGGCCGAATGCCTGTGCAAGGCCACCGACTATTGGTATCCCGAGCACGAACGCAGCCTGCTGTGGAGCGACCCGGATATCGGCGTCGACTGGCCCATCGAGTTTGCGCCGATTCTCGCCGCGAAGGACGAGGCCGGCAGGCGCTTATATGAGGCGGAGTATTACGCCTGAACGCCACGCCTGAACGCCGCGCATCAATGCCACGCCTGAGAACCCCGTCTGAATTGAACGCGCTGCTTTGCAACCTCACAAGCCTTTCGCCTGCAACCGTTCACCGACGAACTCCATGAACGTCCGCAACTTCGCCGACAGTCGGTGCCGTTCCAGATACACCGCATAAATATCCGCATTCGGCAGCGCCCAGTCTTCGAGTAGCGGCACGAGCTTGCCGCGCTTCAGATACTCGCCGATCTCCCATTGCGAACGCATCACGATGCCGCGCCCCTGAAGCGCCCAGTTCAGCACGCTGCTGCCGTCGTTGCTGCTCAACGGGCCGTTCACCTTCACCGTCTCCACCTTCTTGCCGCGCGAGAAATACCACGTGCCATAGGCCGATTCGTTCTCGCGCAGCACGATGCAATCGTGTTGCGTCAGGTCGTGCGGCGTCAGCGGCACCGTGCGCCGCCGCAGATAAGCTGGGGAGGCGCACACCAGCCGCCGGTTCTTCAGCAGCAGGCGCGCGTTGATGCGCGCGTCGGGCACATCGCCGAAGCGAATCCCCAGGTCGAACCCGTGGTCTTGCAGGCTGACGGGCCGGTCCGTCAAATGCAGCTGAATCTCCATGCCGGGATAGCGCTCGACGAACGCCGCGATGGCCGGCGCGATATGCGTGCGCCCGAAGCCGAACGAGGCGTTCACGCGCAGCAAGCCGGTTGGTTCGGCCCGGCTGCGGGTGACGAGTTGCTCGAGTTCGGCCAGCTCGGAAAGAATGCGCGCGCCGTTGCCCAGATACAGCTCGCCCTCGCTCGTCAGGCTGACGCGCCGGGTGGTGCGGTTCAGGAGCCGCACGCCGAGACGCCGCTCGATTTGGGCGAGCCGCTTGCTCACGGAGGGCGTGGTCACGCCGAGTTCTCGTGCGGCGGCCGTAAGGCTTTGCTGGCGAGCGAGCAGCGCGAAAAAGCCGAGATCGGAAAGGCTGTCCATTGTTGCCTCGAAGTTAAGGATGGATTGCTTTTGCCGAAACCATATCGCGTCAGGCAGCAATTAAACTACTACAAAACCTCGGGAGAGCGCGGTGTTCGATGAGTTCAGCGATGTGAGCACGATGGTCGACGGCGTGAAGATTCACGCGATTCGCGGCGGCGCCGGGCCCGCGCTGCTGTTGTTGCACGGACATCCGCAGACTCATGCAATCTGGCACAAGGTGGCGCCGACGCTGGCGCGGCACTTCACGGTGGTCGCGGCGGACCTGCGCGGCTATGGCGACAGCGGCAAGCCGGCGGGCGACGCGGACCACGGCAATTACTCGAAGCGCCGCATGGCGCTCGATCAGGTGGAATTGATGCGCGCGCTGGGCTTTTCGCAATTCGCGGTGCTGGCGCACGACCGCGGCGCCCGGGTCGCGGCGCGCATGGCGCTCGATCATCCGCACACGGTGACACGGCTTGTCACGCTCGACGTCGCACCGACGCTCGCCATGTACGAGAACACCTCGTTCGAGTTCGCCCGGGCCTATTGGCACTGGTTCTTTCTGGTGCGGCCCGCGCCGTTTCCGGAGACGCTGATTCGCGCCGACCCGGACCTGTATCTCCAGCAGACCATCGGTGCGCGCAGTGCCGGGCTCAAGCCGTTCGCGCCGCAGGCGTATGCAGAATACCTGCGCTGCCTGCGCGACCCGCTCACCGCGCACGGGATCTGCGAAGATTATCGCGCGAGCGTGACGATCGATCTCGAGCACGACCGCGAGGATCTTGCCGCAGGCCGCAAGATCGTCTGCGAGCTGATGGCCTTGTGGGGCGCCGAGGGCGTGATCGAAAAGTGCTTCGATGCCCTAAGCGAATGGCGAACATGGGCGCCGCAGGTATGCGGCGGTTCGCTGCCGTGTGGCCACTACATCGCGGAGGAGGCGCCCGAGTTACTGCTCGCGCAAGCCTTGCCGTTTCTGTGCGCCTGATCGTGGCGCCTACTGTTCGAAAAGGTCAGTCCATCATGTCGAGCCGAACGCTTTATCAGAAGCTGGTTGATTCGCACACCGTAACGTCAGTCGACGAACAGAACGTGCTTCTTTATGTCGACCTGCATCTGATGAACGAATACACCAGCCCGCAGGCATTTGCCGGGCTCGAAGCGAAACATCGAGCCGTGCGGCGGCCGCGCCAGCAACTCGCGGTGGTGAGTCACATCATCCCGACGCACGCGGAAACGCCGCGCGTGATTCGCGATGCCGCCTCGTTTCTGCAGGCCGAGAATCTGGCGCGCAACTGCCGGCGCGAAGGCATCCGCCTGCTCGCGGCCAACGATCCGTTGCAGGGTATCGAGCATATCGTCGCGCCGGAACTTGGCCTGATCCGCCCCGGCATGGTCGTGCTGTGCGGCGATAGCCATACCACCACGTATGGCGCGCTCGGAGCGTTGGGCTTCGGTATCGGCACGTCGGAAGTCGAACACGTGCTGGCGACGCAGACCCTGGTGTATCGGCTCGCCGACACCATGCGGATCGTGATCGACGGCGTCTTGCCTTATGGGACCTCGTCGAAAGACCTGATTCTGTGGATCATCAGCCGCATCGGCGCACAAGGCGCACGCGGCTATGCGGTGGAATTCGCCGGCTCGGCGATTGGCGCCTTGTCGGCGGAAGCGCGCATGACCATTTGCAACATGACCGTGGAAGCAGGCGCGCGCGCTGCATTGATCGCCCCGGACGCCACCACGCTCGCTTATGTCCGCAAGCATGCGGTTTCGCTCGACGCTGCCGCATGGCACGCTGCCGAAACCGCGTGGCGCGAACTCCGCTCCGACGAAGGCGCGGCGTTCGACGCCGAGTTCCGCTTCGACGCCCGCGAGGTCGTGCCGTTCGTCACGTGGGGCACGAGTCCGGATCAGGCCATGGCCGTCGATGCGCAGATACCCGCCGCCGCCGCGCAGCCGAGCCCCGAGGCCGCCGCGGCGCTGCGCCGCGCGCTTGCCTATATGGATCTTACGGAGAGCCAGGCGATTGCGGGTACGCCGGTCGACCGGGTCTTCATTGGCTCATGTACCAACGGCCGTATCGAAGACCTGCGTATCGTCGCGGACCTTGTGCGCGGCCGCCACGTCGCGCCGAAGGTGCGGGCCATGGTCGTGCCGGGTTCCGGCAGCGTGCGCCGCCAGGCCCAGGCCGAAGGGCTCGACGCAATCCTGACCGAGGCAGGTTTCGAATGGCGCGAACCGGGTTGCTCGATGTGTCTTGCGATGAACGACGACGTGCTCACCGACGGCGAGCGCTGCGCCTCGACCACCAACCGCAATTTCGAAGGCCGCCAGGGGCGCGGTGGGCGCACTCACCTGATGAGTCCCGCCATGGCCGCCGCCGCCGCACTGACTGGCTGCATCACCGATGTCCGCACTCTGGAGCCGCGCCATGACTAAGCTCACCATGATCGAAGGCTTTGCCGTGCCTTTGCCGATCGAAAATCTCGACACCGACCAGATCATGCCGAAGCAGTTTTTACGCATCATCGACAAGGCGGGTCTCGCAAACGGCCTGCTCTACGACTTGCGTTTCGACGCCCAAGGCACAGCGCGCGACGCTTGCGTGCTCAACCAGGCGCGCTATCGCGGTGCGCGCGTGCTGATTGGCGGTGCGAACTTCGGTTGCGGCTCGAGCCGCGAGCATGCCGTGTGGGGACTGCAGCAGTATGGCTTCGATGCCGTTATCGCACCGAGTTTCGCGGAGATTTTCTATTCCAATGCAATGAACAACCGCCTGCTGCTGGTGCAGCTCGAACGCGGCGAGGTCAATCAATTACTGGAATTGAGCGAGGCGCCGCAGACTGAGGCGGCGTCATTGCGCATCGACCTGGAACAGCAGAAGGTGAGCACCGCCGACGGTCGTGCGTTTTCGTTTCCGCTCGGCGCACGCCATAAACGCATGGTGATGGACGGCATGGATACGATCGATCTGACGCTCGCGGCCCTGCCGGAAATCGAAGCCTTCGAGCGCGCGCATTTTAGTCGCCAGCCGTGGGCGGCGGTGATGTGAGCGTGGCCGTGTTGCCATCAAAGCCGCAGTTTTTACGAGATTTTTTCTTGCGGGCGAACCCTGCCCAAACCTACACTTCGATCACCCTGATGAACCCGGATGGTCAAGGTGAACAAACACGCAGCCACGCAGCAGCCCAAACGGATCGATTATGTCCAGCGCGGCCCCGGCCGCATCGAACTGCGGCGCTTCGATCCGGCGCGTGACTCGTTCGATGCGCTCACAGGCATGCTGCATCGAGCGTTTGCGCGGCTCGGCGAGATGGGGCTCAACTGCACCTGCGTGGATCAGAGCGTCGCGCTAACCCGTTCACGGGCCATGCGCGGCGACTGCTACGTGGCGGTGTGCGACGGGCGCATCGTCGGCACGATGACGCTCTATGCACCGGAGCCTGATTCGCCGTGCGAACTGTACCGGTATGGCGAGATTGCCAGCCTGCGCCAGTTCGGTGTCGAACCGGCCTGGCAGACGCGCGGCATCGGCACCTTGCTGCTGGCGTTCGCAGATCATTGGGCGGCCACGCGCGGCTACGCGGAACTCGCCCTCGACGCCCCTCAGCCGGCCGCCCATCTGATTGCGTTTTATCGCGGCCAGGGCTTTCGCATTGTCGATTTCGCGCGCTTTGATGGTAAGCGCTACGACAGTGCCATTCTCAGCAGACCCGCGGTCGTGGCCCGGACGCTCGCGACATGGGCGCGACGCCTCGAACTGCCGCACCGCCAGATTGCCCGCGCGGCGTAGGAAATCAGCATCATGCAAGACCCTTCGAAAAAGCCCTTGGAAGATCCCAAGAAACAGATGGCGCGTTCTCGACCCGGGATGATGTTGCGCGGCATGCTCAAGGTGGCGCTGATTGCGATCGTGGCGAGCCAGATTATGACGACGGCCTTCACGCTGCTGGCACAGCAGATCGATGCGGGCTTGTCGCCACAGATCATTTCCGTGTTCGGCTTCGTAACGTGCGGGCTGATTTCGATGTGGCTGCAGGCCGATGCGCGCCGCGCGTTCGGTCTTGCGAAAGAGAAGGGCTTTGTGGCCGCCGCACGCGACGGACAGTCAGAACCACGCATCGCGGCCGATTGCCCGCGACGCTGGCTGGTAGTCCTGCATTGCGAACTGAATCCGGCCGCCATGCCTGGCTGACGTCAACCGCGCATGGCTCGCAGCTATTGCAAGCGTGCGCGGTAACTATTGCAATCTGTTGCGGCGCGGTGGCGGCCATGTTGACCGTCACAGCGTCACGACCACGCCTCACGACGCGGCGTGCCGGACGAGGCGCGCCTGCTGCCTCAGCGTCTCACGACACCCATCAGCAAGGTCACGAGGAAGATCACGATAAAGATAAAGAACAGGACCTTGGCGATTTCGGCCGCGCCGGCGGCAATGCCACCGAAGCCGAACACGGCGGCAATGATGGCGATGATGAAGAAAATAGCTGCGTAGCGAAGCATGGGCCCCTCCTCGATGGATTGCTGGAATAAGTAAAACGGCGGGCCTTCGTGAGCCGCGCGCCTGCATCGATGCAGGGCTGCGCATGTGTGCCGCCGTTTCCCTTAGGAGCAACTCCTGTGCCTAAGGAGGTGATTTGTCTCGATGTATTGCGTTGGACTCGATCGAGCACGGATTCGGTGCGGAAAATCTGCGTAGACGGTCTGACGCGATACGTCACGGATGGTGCATTGCAGACAGTCGGCGTGGGCCGGGCCGGGATTTGCGCGGATGCGCCCAGGGGCGCCAGGCCTTTACAGCTTGATACCCACAACGGTCGTAAAAGCGGGCCGCCTGTGTGTCCCTTCGCCCCCTCCGCCGTGGGTAACCCTATGTGAGGCGTGCCTCAATGCCCGGCAGCAGGCGGACGCTGCGTGCCGGCCTCAGGCGCGGGATGCAGATCGAGCCGCCGTCCCGCCTTGAGCAACTGGCTCGGCACGTCGTGGCCGATCAAGCCCGGCAGGCGCGCGGCCGCTTCCAGCGCGCCCGCCAGGTCGACGCCCGTGTCGTAGCCGTTCAGCTCCAGCATATGCACGAGTTCCTCCGTGCAGACGTTGCCGCTTGCGCCCGGCGCATACGGGCAGCCACCCAAGCCCCCAAGCGATGCATCGAAGCGGTCGATGCCCGCGTCCAGCGCCGCCAGTGTGTTGGCGAGCGCCATGCCGCGTGTGTTGTGAAAGTGCAGGGTGGTGTCGAGCGCGGCGAATGCGTCACGCGTGCGTCGCGCCAGTTGCCGCACCTGATTCGGATACGCCATGCCGGTGGTGTCGCACAGCGTGACGCCATGCACGCCCAGCTCGGCGAAACGTCCTACCCACGCCAGCACTTCGTCCTCGGCCACATCGCCTTCCATCGGACAGCCGAACGCCGTCGACAACGACACGTTGATCGCCACCCGCGTCTTGCTGACGACCTCGATCACATCGCGTAGTTGTCCGAATGATTCCGAGCGGCTCATGCGCAGATTGGCGCGGTTATGCGTTTCGCTGACCGACATGACGAGATTGACCTCGTCGACGTCGCACGACAGTGCCCGTTCGGCACCGCGCACGTTGGGTACCAGCACGGTATAGACGACGCCCGGCGCGCGCACGATGCGATGCATCACCGCCTCGGCGTCGAGCAGGGCCGGGATGGCGCGCGGCGAGGTGAACGACGTCACTTCGATCTTGGCGAAGCCGCAGGCGCTCAGGCGATCGATCAGGGCGACCTTGTCGTCGGTTTCGATAAAGCGGGCTTCGTTCTGGAAGCCGTCGCGGGTGGCGACTTCCTGGATGTACAGGCGCGGGCGGATGGCGCTCATGATGGGGCTCCGTGAGAATGCGTCAGATCACGCCGCGTTCGCGCAGGGCGGCGCGTTGGGTGTCGTTCAGGCCGAGCGAGGCGAGCACTTCGTCGGTGTGTTCGCCAAGTGCTGGCGCGCGGCTACGCACCGTGCCGGGCGTGGCGTTGAGCTTGGGCAGCACGCCCGGCAATTGCACCGGCGTGCCGTCGTCGAGCGTGCTATTGAGGATCATCTCGCGGGCGCGGTAATGCGGGTCGGCGGCGATGTCGGCGACGTCGTAGATCTTGCCGGCCGGAATACGCGCTTCGTTCAGATGGGCCAGCACTTCGTCGAGCGAGTGCTGCCCGGTCCAGGCGCCGATGGCGGCGTCGAGCCGTTCCACGTTGGCCACGCGGCCGTCGTTTTGCGCGAGCGCGGGGTCGGCGGCGAGATCCGGGCGCTCGATTACTTCCATCAGGCGGCGGAAGATGCTGTCGCCATTGCCCGCGATCAGCGCATATTTGCCGTCGCGGCAGCGATACGCATTGGAGGGCGCGATGCCCGGCAGGCTGCTGCCCGCCGCTTGCCGGACCGCGCCGAACACCGAGTATTCGGGCAGCAGGCTTTCCATCATGTTGAACACCGATTCATACAGCGCGACGTCGATCATCTGGCCTTCGCCGCCTTGCTGGTCGCGATGGCGCAGCGCCAGCAGAATGCCGATCACGCCATGCAGAGCGGCCAGCGAATCGCCGATCGACACGCCGACGCGCACTGGCGTGCGGTCCGGTTCGCCGCTGAGGTGACGCAGGCCGCCCATCGCTTCGCCGATCACGCCGAAGCCGGGCAGATCCCGATACGGGCCGGTCTGGCCGTAGCCCGAGACCCGCAGCATGACGAGCTTGGGATTCAATTCGTGTAGCGCGTCCCAGCCGAGGCCCCAGCCTTCGAGCGCACCGGGGCGGAAATTTTCGATCACGACATCGGCCTCGGCCGCGAGGCGGCGGGCGATTGCCTGACCTTCGGGGTCGCGCAGGTCGAGTGTGACCGAGCGCTTGTTGCGCGACTGCGAAGCCCACCAGACCGAGGTGCCGTCGTGCAGCATGCGCCATTTGCGCAGCGGGTCGCCCGTGTGGGGCGGTTCGATCTTGATGACGTCGGCGCCGAACTCGGCGAGCAGGCGGCTCGCGAACGGGCCGGCAATCAGTTGTCCGAGTTCGAGGACGCGGATTCCGTCGAGCGGTCCAGCCATGCCGTGTCTCCATTCTGTGTATTGCGATGCAGAGAATAGTGACGCAGCGCGGCGGCCTTGGGAATGTCGGATTGTTCACGGACCCTTTCCCGGGGGGAAAGGGCGCCTGCTGCGCCGAGGTTCGGCGTGCCTCGGCGTTCGTTGGTGTGCTTTGCCGTGCTTTGGCTTTCCTTGCCGCGCTTTGGCGCGATGCGCCGTTGTCAACCCGCCGGCGCGGCCGACATGAAGTCGAACAGCCGGGCCGCTTCCGGCGTCAGCGTCTGGGCGTCCTTGACGCCGACCCACAGCGTGCGTTCGGCCCATGCGTCGGTCAGTTGGACCGCGCGCAGGCCGGCCGCGAGAATCTCCGGGCGCACGGCGGTGGCGGGCAGCATGCCGATGCCGAGGCCCGCTTCGATCATCCGGCAGATGCCGTCGAAACTGCGCATCTGGATGCGCAGGCGCAGCGGCCGTTCGACCGCGAGGGCGGCGTCCATCATGCGCAGCAGCAGTGAACTGCCAGCGGCGAGCGCGATGTAGTCGTATTCCAGCGTGTCGGCGAAGGCGATTTGCTTGACGCCGGCGAGCGCGTGGTCCGCGGGTACCAGGACGATCAACCGGTCGCGCCGGTACAGGCGCTTGTCGACCAGCGGCGCGGGGACGTTGTCGGCGAACACGCCGAGATCCGCGCGACCCGCGCCGAGCGACTCGATCACTTCGCCGCTCAGGCGTTCTTCGAGCGAGATCTTGACGCTGGGGTTGTCGGCGAGAAAGCGCTGCAGATCCGTGGGCAAAAACTGCACGATCGCCGAAGTGTTGGCCCAGATCCGCACGTGGCCGCGAACGCCCACCGCGAAGTCGCTCATTTCGCTCGCCATCCGGTTGACCTGGTCGAGCACCTGCAGCGCGTGATTCAGCAGGCCATGACCCGCCGGCGTCAGTTCGACGCCGCGTGGATGACGCACCAGCAGGGCGCAATCGGTGGCGCGTTCGAGGTCGGCGATGCGCTTGCTGATCGCCGAGAGCGTCATATGGCTGCGTTCGGCGGCGCGCGTCAGGCTGCCGGTTTCGGCGACCGTCAGAAAGACGCGCAGAGAGTGCAGATCGAAGTGCGTCGGATTGACCATGAGGGCGAGGGCGCATGAAAAAGCGGGACGGAAGACCGATTCTACGGCTTCCTGTCGCGCTTTTGGTTTGAGGTGCCCGGAGGCGTCTATGCGTCTTTGCGTGCCTCGTGGATGGTCGTCGTGGCCGCCCTTGATGACCGGCCGGCCGTCGCGGCCACGCCTCGCGGCAGGCTCAGCGCAACTGCGTGACGGCGAGCAGCAGAACCATGCTGCCGATTGCGCCATCCAGCACGCGCCAGGCCGTGGCGCGGCGAAACAGCGGAGCGAGCGCGCGGGCGCCGTAGCCGAGGCCGACGAACCATACGGCGCTGACCGTCATCGCACCGAGTGCGAACGCGACCCGGCCGTTCAGCGCTTCACGCGCGCCGGCGGTGCCGATCAGCAAAAAGGTGTCGAGATACACGTGCGGGTTGAGCCACGTGAAGGCCAGCGTCATCAGGATGACCGGCATGGCGCGTTGCGCGGCAGGGGCATCCGGCGCGGCGGCGCTGCCGTGGCCCGCGCTCGCATCGCCGGGGGCGTTCACGTCCAGCACCGCATGACCGGGTCGCACCGCGCGGCGCAGCGCATTCAAGCCGAACCACGCGAGGTAGGCGAGCCCGACATACAGCATGGTATGGACGAAAACCGGATAGCGCTCCACCAGCACCGACGCGCCGCCGACGCCCGCGCCGATCAGGATGAAATCCGACAACGCGCACAGCAGCACGATCTTGCCGACGTGCGAGCGCATGATGCCTTGCCGCAAAACAAAGGCGTTTTGCGCGCCGATAGTCACGATCAGCGACGCGCACAGCGCCGCTCCGTGGGAGAAAGCGAGCCAATCCATAAGAGATCCAGTAGACGGGTGAGACGAATTGGCGCTAGTCTGCGGTTTCGCGTCTCATAAGAGAAGCTAATTTACGTAATGCCGATTAAGGAACGCTAATGCTGGACTACGCCTTGCTGGATGCGCTGGCGGCCGTGGTGCGTCACGGTTCGTTCGACCGCGCCGCGAACGAGTTGAACGTGACGCCGTCGGCGGTATCGCAACGCGTGAAACTGCTGGAGGAGCGGGTGGGCAGCGTGCTCGTCAAGCGTGGCCAGCCGTGTGTGGCGACCACCTCCGGCGCCTTGCTGTGCCGTCATACCGAGCGGGTGCAATTGCTCGAATCGGAGCTGACGGGGCGCTTGCCCGCGTTGCCGGGCGCTCTGGCGGAGTCGTGGCCCACACTGCGCGTGGCGGTCAACGACGACAGCGTGGGGACGTGGTTTATCGATGCCGTGGCGGGCTTTTGCGTCGACCGCGAGATCCTGCTCGATCTCGTGATCGACGATCAGGATCACACCGCGCAGCGGATTCGCGACGGCAGCGTGCAGGGCGCGGTCACCACCCAGGCCGAGCCGGTGCAGGGCTGCCGCTCGGTGCGGCTTGGGCGGATGCGTTATCTGGCGGTGTGCGCGCCGGATTTCTACGCGCGCTACTTTGCGCAGGGCGTGACGCGCGAGACGCTGCGCGGCACACCGTGCGTCGACTTCAATCCGAAAGATCAGCTGCAGAAACGCTTCATGCGGCGGATCACGCGCGCGGAGCTCGATCCGCCGTTTCACTGGATCCCGCACGTGGCGGGTTTTCTGCGGGCGTGCGTGACGGGGATGGGGTGGGGCCTATGCCCCGAGCGGATGATCGCGGCCCATCTCGAGCGCGGCGAGCTGGTGGACATGGCGCCGGGCAAGCCGATCGACGTCGATCTTTACTGGCAGAGCTGGCGTCTGTCGATTGGCTGGCTCGACGATTTCGGCGCGGCGTTGCGCAAGCAGGCGGCGCAGTTTCTGGATTAAGCAGCGGACGGTGCCAGCCGGCGGTCGTGCAGTATCGTGACTGTCACGACCGGCCGGTTGCTCGCGGGCCAAAGCTATCGTGCTTCCGGCACACCTTCCGCCTGCTGCACCGTCTCGCTTTCGCGCGTCTCCGGCATGGCCGCCCATACCAGCAGCACCGCCAGCGCACCCGCCGCCGCGAGACCAAAGAAGCTGACCGTATTGCTGAACCGGTCCGCAATAAAACCCGCCGCGGCGGTGCTCAAGGTAGCGCCGATCCCGGCCGCGAGGCCGAACAGCCCGATACACAGGTTGTAACGTCCCTTGCCGCCGGCCACGTCGGCGGCGATCAGCGGCAGCATTACCCCGAACACCGCGGCGCTCAGGCCGTCGAGCATCTGTACCGGCACCAGCAGATACGGGCTGCTGATCCCCGCAAACAGCAGGGCGCGCACCGGCAATGCCGCGAAGCCGAACAGCAGGATGGGACGGCGCCCCCAGCGTTGCGCGGAGCGTCCCACCCACGGCGACATCATCGCCACGATTGCCTGCGGCACGATGATGCAGGCGGCGATCACCAACTGCACGTTGTCGCCCATGCCGGCTGTCACTTCGCCGGCGGCGAGATTCAGCATGGCCGCATTGGACAGGTGGAACAGCACGATGCAGGCCGCGAAGATCAGCATGCGTTTATCGCGCAGCAGTTCGCGCAGGCTTTCGCGCTTTTCGTTTTCATCCGGCAGTGGCTTGGGTTTGGCGAGCGGCGTGGGATCGACCGTGCCGGTGTTCTGCACCATGCTCAGGGCGATCAGCGCGGGCATGGCGAGGCCGGCGGTCAGCCAGAATACCGCGCGCGACGAGAAGTACTCGCCGAACAGTCCCATCAGGCCGGCCGCCACCGCGCTGCCAATCGAGGCCCAGCGCGCGTTGCGGCCGAGCCGGTCGCCGAGATTCTGGCGTCCCACCAGCGCGAACGAGATGGCCGCCATCGCCGGCACCAGCATGCAACTGGCAAAGCCGTGGAACACCTCGGCCGCGATCACGGGCAGCAGGGTCGGACTGCTGGCGAGCAGCACCGCCGAGAGGATGATCGCGAAGATCGCCCAGGTGGCGGCGCCTTTCTTGTTCTTCATTGCGTCGACCGCGGCGCCGGCGGGCACCTGGCTCACCATCGCGCTGATCGTGCCGACCGACAGCGCCATGCCGATCTCCCCCTGGGTCCACTTGTGCGACGCCAGGTAGGAAGCGATGAACGGCCCGAAGCCCGTCTGCACATTGGCGACGAAGAAGTTCATCCAGTCGAGCGCACGCAGGCTGCGCGCATTAACCATGAGCCGGCCTGTCATCGCGACGCCCGTGCGGTCGAAGCCGCCGCTGTGGATGGCGAAGCTGCGGCCGGAGCCGGCGGTGGCGCGGGCGACACGGCGCGGATCGGCTGGTTCGACTCGTAGGCGGGCGACGCGGCGATCGCCGCATCGCTCAGGTCCAGCAGCGGATAGAGCGCCTTGTCGCGCATGCCGAAGCGCAGCGCCGTCCAGTTCGCCGCAATCGTGCGCCGGTCGGTGCTGATGATGCCGCTGACGTCGAGCACCACGGCTTGCGGCTGGGCATTGCTGTCGATCAGCACGTCGACCACCCGGCCCACCTTGGCGCCGTTCGGCCGCTCCACGGTGGCATCGAGCAGCGGCAGGCGCGTCGCGGTGGCGGCGCCGGCCGCCGCCGCGGCCGCTTTCGAGCGATCCGCTGGCGGCGCCTGGCCCGGCGCCAGATTGAGCGTGATGGTGGCGGCCTTCGCGTTGGGCGTGAAGCGGAAGACGTTCCACGGGAAGTTGACCTTGCGGTCGCCGACACCCAGGAACCCTTGCAGGTTGACGACCATTTCGATCGGCCTGCCGCTTGCGTCGGTGACGAGGTCGACCGCGCGTCCGACCACCTTGCCGTCGGGCTTCTGCACTTCGGCGTCGAGCAGGCCATGCGCCTGGTTGCGGTCGATCAGCCGCGTCACGATCAGCGGCGCCGGCGCGGGCGGCGGCGCGGGCGGCGCGACTGGCTGCGGAGGCGGCTCTTCGACCTTATGCGGCGGAGCGGCCGGGCGCTTCGGCCTGGGCGGCGCTTCGGGCCGGGTCGTTTCCGTCTGCACGGTGGTCTCGGCCGGTCCGGCGACGAGCGTCGAACCGTCGGGCGAGACCAGCACCGGCACGGCCTCGGTGATCGGCGCCTGTTGGGGTCCGCGCAGCAGGCTGCAACCCGACAGGGCGAGAGCCGCAAGGACGAGAAGGACCGGATAACGGCAAGCTGGACGTGGAAAACCGCCACTCATCAAGAAGGACTCCATGGGCGAGAGCGGGAGGCGCGCCTGGCTTGCCATTCCCGCCGCTGCTGCAATTGAAAACGGCGTATGCGTCAGAGTTTAACCTGCGGCGCACCGTGTTCCGGCCCGGATTGGCACGAAAACAGCAGAGCAGGGCTGCCCGCGTGGCGTGGCCGGCTTCGCAAAGCGCGCACCGCCGAATGCACCGCCGAACACCAGGCATGCGACAGGCGCGTGACAGACCGTAGGTGTTAACACGCGGGCTGAACCCGCCTGCCGCCGTGTCTTGGACGATATAAGCATCGCGACATGACCGGCATGCCATTCATGCGATGGGAGGCATATTGGTATTCGCCTACATTTCGAGACAGCAACTGACGGACGATTCTGACGCGACCGGTCTGCATCACAGACTGCCCGCTGAAGCGAACGTTCCAAACTTGCCCCACGACATTAGACCAACGTAACGAGACGACCCTGACGACAGCCGCTCCAGCGGCTGTTTCAGCACGCTGATAAAGGAGGCAGTCATCATGATGGAACCCCACGCCCAGCCGATTTCCGAAGTCGGTATCGAAACCTTCGACTCCAGGGGCTTTCTCGACCGGTACTTCGAAATCTCCTCGCGCGGGAGTTCCCAGCGTCAGGAAATCATCGCCGGCGTCACCACGTTTCTGGCGATGGTTTATTCGGTGTTCGTGGTGCCGGGCATGTTCGGCAAGGCGGGTTTCGACACCAGCGCGGTGTTCGTGGCCGTGTGTCTCACCACCGCCTTCGGCTCGCTGCTGATGGGCGTCTGGGCGAAGCTGCCCATCGCGATCGGCTGCGCCATTTCACTGACTGCCTTTACCGCCTTTGGCCTCGTGCTCGGCAAGGGGTTGCATCCGACCGTCGCGCTCGGCGCGGTGTTTCTGATGGGCATTGTCTTCACCGGCATTTCGGTGACGGGCGTGCGTTCGTGGATCCTGCGCAATCTGCCCTCGGGCGTGGCGCACGGCACGGGAATCGGCATTGGCCTGTTTCTGCTGCTGATCGCGGCCAACGACGTGGGCCTCGTAGTCAAGAACCCGGGCGCCGGCTTGCCGGTGTCGCTCGGCAATATCACCGCCTTGCCGGCGCTGATGTCGGTGGCGGGGCTGGCGGCGATCTTCGGCCTGGTGCGGCGTCGCGTGCCGGGTTCGATCCTGATCGTGATCGTCGCGATCTCGGCGATCGGCTTGCTGGTCGATCCGGCGGTGTCGTACCACGGCGTGTTTGCCCTGCCTTCATTGAGCGCGCCGGGACACGCTTCGCTGATCGGCGCCATGGACATCAAGGGCGCGCTTTCGCTGGCGGTGCTGCCTAGCGTGCTGGCCCTGGTGATGACGGCCGTGTTCGACGCGACCGGCACGATCCGCGCCGTCGCAGGGCAGGCCGGTCAGCTCGACGCCAACGGCCGCATCATCAACGGCGGCCGGGCCTTGACGGCGGACTCGCTGAGCTCGATTTTCTCGGGCTTCCTCGGCGGCGCGCCGGCGGCGGCGTACATCGAATCGACGGTCGGCGTAGCGGCGGGCGCGAAGACGGGCATGGCGGCGGCGGTGGTGGGTCTGCTGTTCCTCGTGGTGATGTTTTTCTCGCCGCTCGCGGGGCTGGTGCCTTCGTATGCGACGGCGCCGGCGCTGATGTATGTCGGCCTGCTGATGCTGTCGAGCGTGAGCAAGCTGGATATGGACGACATGGTCGATGCGATGTCGGGTCTGGTGTGCGCTGTGTTTATCGTGCTGACCGCCAACATCGTGACGGGCATCATGCTCGGCTTCAGCACGCTGGTGATCGGCCGTGTGGTGAGCGGCGAGTATCGCAAGCTGAACGTCGGCACGGTGGCGATTGCCGTGGTGCTGGCGGCGTTTTATCTCGGCGGCTGGGCGATCTGATTTCTAAACGCAGCCATGCTCACGCGTGGCGTGTGATGCGCGGGCAGGGCCGGTTCGATTCAGGTTCACGCCGCGAACGCGACCTTGCGTGAAATAGCCAGATACTGCTCCGCCGCGTCGCTTAACGTCAGACCCGCCAGCGGACGCTCGACGCGCGGTTGCCGCAGCGCGATGAGCAGCGCCTTCACATACGCCTCGGTGTCGTTCGTATCGATCAGTTGCACGCCGGGAAAATTGCGCGCGTAGGCAAAGCCCGGAATCGTGTTGGCGACCACCGGAATGCCGGTTGCCAAGGCTTCGAGCAACGCAATGCTATGTGCTTCGGAAAGCGACGGCATGGCGTACACCGTCGAATCCGTGAGCAGCTGCGAAATATCGGAACGCGGGCCGTCCACGGTCACGCGCTGTTCGAGTCCGAGCTGCTGCACCAGATCTTTGACCGCCGCGAAATACGACGGATCTTCGATCACGCCCACCAGCCGCAGGCGCAAATCGGGCACGGTATTGCTGATTCGCGCGAAAGCACGGACTGTCTGCAGATGGCTCTTGATGGGGTTATAGCGGCCGACCTGAAGAATCTGCGGCGGCCTGCCGCTGTTTTCGATGCCGGTCGTGCAGATATAACGCGAGGTATCGACGCCATTCGGGATCACCTGCATCATCCGATGCCGGCCGATTGCCTCGAGGTATTCCTTGACGTTGTTCTCCGATACGCCGATCACCGCGCGCGCCCGTTTCGAGAGTATCCGTTCGATCTGCCGCACGCGCGGCGCCACGAAGTCATTGGACGCGGAATGCATCACGTAGATCACCGGCACGCCGAGCGGCAGCACGCGGGCGTAGAAGGCGGGAATCGTTGAGTGGGCGAGCAGCACGTCGGGCTTGAACTGGCGCACGACTTTATGCAGCCACCAGAGCCGGCCAACCCTGCCGTACTGCTGGTCGGGAAACATGCAGATGACCTCGCGGTTTTCGAGCTCCGCGTGCAACGGCACGAAATCCGCGTGTCGCGGTTGCAATGAAGCCATCGCCACCGTTTCCCCGCACGATTTCTGGTGAATGGCGAGATCCTTGGCCAGCACTTCCGCACCCGAAAGGCGCGGCGCCAGCACGAGATGAAGAATACGCATTGGTTTCCCCTTGTTTGTAATAAGACGGTAGCGCGGCTACTTATGCGGGTGCCGCCATCTCCTAGCCGAATTCAGCCCGATGCGGCACCGCGGCAACGTTTTTCGTTACCTTGACCTCAGTGACGCCGTTTGGGCGTTGGATCGGCGCGCGCCGCTTGCGGGTGGATGCGGCCACCGGCGCTGAGCCGGACGTCGCGGCTGAAAAGAAAAGGGGATCGCATGCGCAACCGTTACCTGTTCGTCTGGGTCTGGCTGTTCCTATGTCCACTCGCGGTGGACTACAAGGGCGAAGAAGCCGGCAGCCACCTGGCGCAGATCCTTCTGGCCGGGCCGGCGATTGCCGCCGGCCTGATCCTGATGCTGACCGGCCCGCGTATCGCGAGCCAGTCGAAACTGCGCAAGTTCGTCTCCGGCGGCCTCGCGCTGACCTTGCTCGGCAGCGCGGTGACGCAACTCGCGCAGCACAACGACATGGGCAACTATCTGCGGGTGGTGCTGCCGTTTGCGCTGTTCTATCTCGGCTACGCAGTTGCCTGTCACGCGTGGGACGCAAGACGCATCGCCCAGTTCGAGCGCGTGCTGTTCTATGCGATGTCGGTCTCGCTGGTCTTCAGCTTCGTCAACGGCATGCTGGAAAGCCACAATCTCGAGGAAGTGCGTTTTCGCATCGTCTCGCCGACGCTGCTTGCCCTGCAGGCCATGCTGCTGCACGAATTCGTGATCTCGCGGCGCTTTACCAAATTCGCCTTGCTGATTTTTGCGGGTACCGTGCTGGTGGAATTGTTCAGCGTGACGCGCAGTCTCGCGGTGGGCACCGTGCTGCTGTTCGGTTACGCCACGTGGCTCGGCGCGGCGTCGACCTGGCGTCTGATCACCTCGGCCATGCGCGCGACGATGGTGGCGGCGATCATCGCGGGTACGGCGATCGCCGCGGCATCACTGGTGCCGGAAGTGGCCGCGCACTGGACCCAGCGTGTCTATGCCGCGAAGATGACCGAGTCGGGTATGGATCCGACCACCGTCACGCGCCTCGCAGAAATGCGCGACCAGTACGATCAGGTGACGGCCTCGCCCAGTTCGCTGCTGCTCGGCATGGGGTATGGCCACTGGTATCGCTATTCACCCACCTATCTGTGGGCGCTCGCCGGCCAGATGACTGCTAAGGAGTTCTACCAGATCCACGAATGGGGCGCGGGCCATAACTTCTGGGTGTATCAGCTATTTAGCGGCGGCCTGCTGTTCGGCATCGGGCTGCCCGCCGCCATTCTGTATGCGGCGGTGCGCGGCAGCATCGCTTATCGGCGTTGGCGGCGGGTGGCGCCGGACATGCCGTTTTTACCCGTGATGGGGCGCGGGCTCATGATGGTGATGAGCCTGCTGGCGATGTCGATTGGCGGCAATCCTTTGGGGCCGCGTTTTTCCGGGCTCGTGTTCGGCTTTGGGCTCGGCATGCTGGTGGCCTGCTATGCGCGCCTGTCGCAAGCGGCGCCGGCCCGTCGGCGGGCGCACCATGCCGCGATCAGGCCGGTCGCGCACGTCGTCCCGCTGGGCGGAGCGGCGAATCTGCCGTCGCCGTTCGGTCGTCATCCGGACCCGCAACTGACGGACGGACGGCTTGGCTGAGTCTGAAGCCATGCGCGAGTCTGTGTGTCGGAACACTGCGGGGAGAGTGCGCTGTCCGAGTTGACGGATAGCGCGGTGGCATTTCGCGTTTGCTACAGCGACATTTCGAAGGCGGGGCGCAGAAACAGCTGGATCGCCATAACGACGAGTCCCATCGCCGCGGCCGCGAGCGTCAAGGTGCCGTATTCATCGTAGCGCGCATCATAGAGGCACGCCACGATGAACAGGATCGCGAGCAGGTTGGTCAGCCAATCGAAATTTAGCGCGAGGCTCATTGAAGAATCCGGGCGTTGGGGACGACTCGCAATTGCGAATCGTCCGTCAATTTGGCGGGATTCTAACGAGCGCAGCTTACGGATTCGCAACAGCTTCGCTTACAGCGATTACGCCGCGGACGGCTGCATTTCCTGCTCGATCCAGTCGATCACCGAGGTCCGCTGCGGCTGCCAGCCCAGCAGCTTGCGGGCGCGCTCGCCACGCACGCGGCTATTCGAACCGAGCCCGTAGTTCGCCATTTCGTATCCCCATTCCCGCTCGGCGTCGGCAAGCGGCCAGTCCTGCGCCGGCCCAAGTTTCATCGCCCGCGCGATGGCGGCGCTCATGTCACGAAACGACGCCTCGCCGCTCTCGACGAAATAGAAAGTACCCGCCGGGGTTTTCTCCAGCGCGAGGCGATATAGCTCGACGACATCATCGATATGCACGTTCGACCAGATGTTGCCGCCGCTGCCGACATGCCGCACCACTCCGCTTTTCTGCGCCTGGCGCACCAGCCGCGGCAATTGCACGCTGGCGCTGCCGCTCACGGCGCCGTCACCGTAGATCAGCGTATTGCATAGCACTGCTGAGCGAATATTCCTCTGCGCCGCGTCGAGCACCAGACGGTCGATGCCGACCCGCGCCGCTTTGTCGGCCGTGGGTTCGGGCAGCGCGCCTTCGTGATAGATGGCGGCGGCGCCGGCTTCGCCACCCGAGGCATCGCCGACGATGCTCGAGCCGCTCGTATGCAGAAACGGCTTGCCGGAGCCGGCGAGCCCTTCGATCAATCCCTCGACGGCCGCGCGGTGGTCGCTGCTGGCCGCGTTGATGACGGCGTCGGCGGCCTGCGCCTCGCGAATCAGCAGCGCGCGGTCGTCGAGCGTGCCGATGACCGGTTCGATGCCGAGGCGCCGCAGTTCGGCGGCATGCTCAGGATTGCGGATCAGGCCGCGTACATGATGCCCGGCGCGCGCAAGGCCGGCGGCAAGCGAGCCGCCGATGAAACCGCTGGCGCCGGTAATAAAGATGTTCAAGACGTTCTCCTGGTGAGGGGGATAACTGCAATGGAGCCAGTATCCACCGACTTGATTCTGGCAAAAAGCGTGTTAGTCTCAAATCAATCTTGATTTGAAATCAACAATGAAGACTTCCACCGACGAATTGCTGGTCTTCGTCACCGTCATCGACAGCGGCTCGATCACGGCGGCGGCGGAAAAGCTGCAGCAGACGGTATCGGGCGTAAGCCGTGCCTTGACGCGGCTCGAACAGAAGCTCGACACCGCCTTGATCCGCCGCACGACGCGCCGTCTGCAACTGACGGAAGAGGGTGCGCTGTTTCTTGGCCGCGCGCGGGCGATTCTCGACGCCATGGAGGAGGCCGAGCAGTCGGTCGCGCGGCGGCGTGAGCGGCCCAGCGGGCGGTTGCGGGTGGATGCGGCGTCGCCGTTCATGCTCCACTGCATCGCGCCGCATATGAAGGCGTTTGCGGCGCTCTATCCCGAGATCCAGCTGGAGTTGACCAGCAACGAGCGCATCGTCGATCTGCTCGAACAGACCGTGGACATTGCGATCCGGATTGGCGCGCTGCAGGATTCGACGCTGCACGCGCGTTCGCTTGGCAGCAGCAAGCGGCGCATCGTCGCGAGTCCGGGCTATCTGGCGGAGCACGGCGAGCCGGAATCGGCGCAGGCGTTGCGCGGGCACGAGCATCGTCTGATCGGCTTTACCGCGCCCGAGCATCTGAACCGTTGGCCGCTACGCGACGGCGAGCGCGCCATGCTGAAGATTGCGCCTGCCATGACGGCGTCGAGCGGCGAAACGATCCGCCAATTGGCGCTGGCGGATAGCGGCATCGCCTGCCTGTCCGATTTCATGACGCTCGCGGATGTGCACGACGGGCGGCTCGTGCGAATTCTGGAAGACGAACTGATCGATGACCGGCAACCCGTTAGCGCGGTGTTTTATCAGAGCGCCGCGCTGGCGGGGCGGGTGCAGGCGTTTCTCGATTTTATTGGCGGGAAGGTGCGGCTTTGAGGGCGGACGGGGCGTCGCCATAGTTATGTTGGGCGTGCCGCGCAAATGAATCGCGGCAAATATCCCAAAAACAAGGGCATACAACTATCTGCTAGGGTGACGCCGTCAAGATTGACGTAGCCTGGCGAGGTATCGGTACGCAAAAAGCCGGGCGCTCAATTGCCTGTTAAAACGCGCAAGATAGGTTTGCCCATGTCGCAATGGAATACGCTCTCGGTCCCGCTGGAAAACGGTTGGCAATGTACGCTGATGTCGGCTTCGCAATACGACAGTTCGCCAAGGCAGGCATTACGTTTCTTGCGAAATGATGTGGGAGTCGCCGCGCTTGAAGATGACCGGCGAGACTTTGACCGGTATTTCCGTCCGCGCTGGGACCGAAGGACTGTCAGCGGCGCGGCCGAGCTAGGCGAGATTCGCGCGTTTCTGAGCGACGTCCTGAATGTGGTCCATTGGAATTTGCCGACTGATGACGCGGCGGTCGAATACATGCTCAGGCAAGCCGTGGCGCTCGGCCAGTTGGTGCCGCTCGTCAATCGCGAATGCAGATCGCCAGGCCGTGCGTCTCGCCCCACGCCGGCGCCATTGCGATGGCTGTCGAGCGGCGGCAGTCAGATCCGGCCCGCTTTCAGGAGCGCCGATCGCGCGCTGTCGACGATCGGCGATGGGTCCATCCTGACCGTGCTTCATGATCCGGCTACGCAAGGAACCGAAATCATCGGCGCGCGTGGCGTTACGACTGCCAGTGATGGTGGTGGGGCGCCCGCGTTGCTTCGCGACGCACAGGCGTTCGAGTATCGCGAAGATGCGGCGAGTGGTGAGAGTAATGATATTGCTGGCATGCCTTTCAATGGCACGCCGGGATCATGGATATCCAGTATGCCAGGCACGATGCCGCAAATGCGGCGATATGGCCAGGAAGGAACCCCACTGGTCGACTTCGATCTGGAAGCGCATCACGGGAACCCTAACCCACACGCGCACAATTGGATCGGTTATGACCGTGACGAGGGCGCGCCCGTTTCATTGCTCCCTTGATAACGAAATGACCGACGCAACCCTTGCACGCTGGAATCATTTCCACGACTGGTATCTTGACAGCATACGTATCGGGCCGAATCACGAGCCGCGTTCACTGACATTGGGCCTTTATTTCGGAAGCGATCGCGCGACAATAAGATTCGACGGAGTCACGTGTTTTAGTGTCGATGGCCTTGGGCTGCTTAACATCGTGTACAGCCTGCGGCTTATCGATGCAGCCAACAAAAATTACGACTCGGTGATTGCTGCCCTTAACAAGGGGGAGCGACTTTCGAAACGCAAGGCTTCCCAGGTCGCATTCCTGTATTCCAGCCTTGGCGCCGAACTGGCGATTGAATTTGATTCCCTCATCGTGACGCCTTCGGTGGGCGATTAACTCAAACGCGCCAAGGGTATGAGATCGGGCGAGCAGGCGGCACGGCTGAGTTCGCGCCTGCCCTGCGGCTAATTTTGTTCACTTGCCATTCGCGTTCCTTAATGTGTATATACAAGTTGGCTGGACGCGTCGCCACGATCCGTGCGCCCATCTCTGGCGCAACATCCCGCACCACCCGCGTGAATCCCTGCTAAAACCATGCCAGAAGCATCGCCCGGCTCATCGCCGCCTCCGGGAAACTCCTGACGCCGGTCTATTAAAAATGAGTTGTATATACAAGCTGAGGCCGCTAGACTTCTCTCAAATTGTATAGACAGGACTCTTTCCATGATGACTCTCAAGCCCGGCCACCTGACTCTCTCGCAACTGCGCCGGATCGCTCGCGAACAGGTTACGCTGCAACTCGATCCCGCCAGCTTTGCCGCCATCGACGCCTGCGCGCAGGCCGTCGCCGACATCGCCGCGAAAGGTGAGCCCGCATACGGCATCAACACGGGCTTCGGGCGTCTCGCCAGCACGCATATTCCGCATGAGCAGCTCGAACTGCTGCAGCGCAATCTGGTGCTCTCGCACGCGGTCGGTGTGGGTGAGCCGATGTCGCGTCCGGTCGTGCGTCTGCTGATGGCCTTGAAGCTGTCGAGCCTCGGCCGCGGCCATTCCGGTATCCGCCGCGAAGTGATGGACGCGCTGATCACGCTGTTCAATGCAGACGTGCTGCCGGTGATTCCGGTCAAGGGTTCGGTGGGCGCGTCCGGCGACCTCGCGCCGCTCGCGCATATGTCGGCGGCGCTGCTCGGGGTTGGCGACGTGATCGTCAAGGGCGAGCGCATGGCCGCCACCGAGGGCTTGCGTCTCGCCGGCCTGAAGCCGCTCACGCTGCAGGCCAAGGAAGGCCTGGCTCTCCTGAACGGCACGCAAGCCTCGACCGCGCTCGCGCTCTACAACATGTTCGCCATCGAAGACCTGTACCGCACCGCGCTGGTGGCGGGCGCGCTGTCGGTGGATGCGGCAGCGGGTTCGGTCGCGCCGTTCGATCATCGCATCCACGAACTGCGCGGTCATCAAGGCCAGATCGACGCGGCGGCGGCCTACCGCTCGCTGCTGGAAGGCTCGGCCATCAATCTCTCGCACCGCGATTGCGGCAAGGTACAAGACCCGTATAGCCTGCGCTGCCAGCCACAGGTGATGGGCGCCTGCCTCGACCAGATGCGTCACGCAGCCGACGTGCTGCTGATCGAAGCGAACTGCGTGTCGGACAACCCGCTGATTTTCCCGGACACCGGCGAAGTGCTGTCGGGCGGTAACTTCCACGCGGAGCCGGTGGCGTTCGCCGCGGACAACCTCGCGCTGGCCGCAGCCGAAATCGGCGCGCTCGCCGAGCGTCGAATCGCACTCCTGATCGATTCTACTTTGTCCGGGTTGCCGCCGTTTCTGGTCCGCGATGGTGGCGTGAACTCCGGTTTCATGATTGCGCACGTCACGGCTGCGGCGCTCGCGTCGGAGAACAAGACGCTGGCGCATCCGGCTTCGGTGGATTCGCTGCCTACTTCGGCGAACCAGGAAGACCATGTGTCGATGGCGACATTTGCTGCGCGCAAGCTCGGCGACATCGCCGAAAACACCGCCAACATTCTCTCGATCGAACTGCTCGCCGCCGCCCAGGGTGTCGACCTGCGCGCGCCGCATCGGACGAGTCCCAGCCTGCAGCATGTGATGAACACGGTGCGCCACGAAGTCGCGCACTACGAGATCGATCACTACTTCGCGCCGGATATCGCCGCCGTCACGCGTCTCGTGCAGAACGGCACGATTGCCGCGCACAGCCCGCTCGCGTTCCCATCCGAACAGTAAGCACACGCAGCCCATACGGCAGATCGAGCATGAACGCACCGGCCTATCAGGGAATCAAGGACTTCATCCTCGCCCGTATTCACGCGGGCGAATGGGGCGAGGGCGACCAGGTCCCGTCGGAAAACGAACTGGCGCGCGAATTCAGCGTCGCGCGCATGACGGTCAACCGCGCGCTGCGCGAGCTGACCTCCGAGCAGGTGCTCACGCGCGTGCAGGGTTCGGGCACGTTCGTCGCGCGGCCGAAATACGAGTCGACCCTGGTGGCGATCCGCAGCATCTCCGATGAGATCGTCGCGCGCGGCCATCGCTATCAGGCGAACGTGCTGCATATCGGCGCAGCAATTGCCGACGAGGCGCTCGCCGACGAGATGCAGGTGAGCGCCGGCAGCCCCGTGTTTCACTCGCGCGTGCTGCACTTCGAGAATGACGAACCCGTCCAGCTCGAAGAGCGCTGGGTCAATCCGGCGGTTGCCCCGGAGTATGCCTTGCAGGACTTCACCAACACCACGCCGAACCAATACCTCGTTCGCGTCGCGCCGCTGCAGCGCGTCGAATACCGCATTGAAGCGTCCGTGGCGGATGCCGAGACCCGGCAACTGCTCACCATGGACGAACTCGAACCCTGCCTCGTGCTGCATCGGCGCACGTGGTCGCAGAGCGTGGTCGCATCCGTGGCCAATCTGTGGCATCCCGGCAGCCGTTATCGCTTCACCGGACACTTCTGATTTCGTTGTTCCGAATTGCGTTTTTTGACCTGATTTCCCAGCACTTTCCAGCCTCCGAGGGCCACCATGAACAACCCCAAGCATATCGATCCGCGTCTTGACCCGACCCGCACCATCCGCGCGCCGCGCGGCGTGGAAAAGACCTGCAAGAGCTGGCTCACGGAAGCCGCGTACCGGATGATCCAGAATAATCTGGATGCCGAAGTAGCCGAGCATCCGCATGCGCTGGTGGTATATGGCGGCATCGGCCGCGCCGCGCGTAACTGGGATTGCTTCGACCAGATTCTCGCCTCGCTGAAGGATCTGAACGACGACGAAACCTTGCTGATCCAGTCGGGCAAGCCGGTCGGCGTGTTCAAAACCCATGCCGACGCGCCGCGCGTGCTGCTGGCGAATTCGAACCTCGTGCCGCATTGGGCGACGTGGGAACACTTCCACGAACTCGACCGCAAGGGCCTCATGATGTACGGCCAGATGACGGCGGGGAGCTGGATTTATATCGGCAGCCAGGGAATTGTTCAGGGGACCTACGAAACGTTCTTCTCGGTGGCGAACCAGCATTTCAATGGCGATCCGAAGGGCCGCTGGATTCTGACGGGTGGCCTTGGCGGCATGGGCGGCGCGCAGCCGCTGGCGGCGACCATGGCCGGCTTTTCGATGATCGCGGTGGAATGCGACGAGACGCGCATCGACCTGCGTCTGAAAACGCGCTACGTGGATCGTAAAGCGAAGACGCTCGACGAAGCGCTGGCGATTGTCGAAGACGCGAAGAAAGCCGGCAAGCCGGTGTCGGTCGGGCTCGTCGGCAATGCGGCGGACGTGTTCGCCGAGTGCGTCGCGCGCGGCATCACGCCGGACTGCGTCACCGACCAGACCAGCGCGCACGATCCGATCAACGGTTATCTGCCGCAAGGCTGGAGCGTGGCAGACTGGCGCGAGCGTCAAAAGACGGCGCCGGACAGCATCATCAAGCCCGCGAAGCAATCAATGGCGAATCAGGTGCAAGCCATGCTGACGCTGCAGGAACGCGGCGCCGCCACGCTCGACTACGGCAACAACATCCGCCAGATGGCGCTGGAAATGGGCGTCGAAAACGCCTTCGATTTCCCGGGCTTCGTGCCGGCGTACATCCGTCCGCTGTTTTGCGAGGGCAAGGGCCCGTTCCGCTGGGTGGCGCTGTCGGGCGATCCTGAGGACATCTACAAGACCGATGCGAAGGTCAAGGAACTGATCCCCGACGACGCGCATCTGCACAACTGGCTCGACATGGCGCGCGACCGCATCGAGTTTCAGGGGCTGCCGGCGCGGATCTGCTGGGTGGGCGTGAAGGATCGTTACCGCCTTGGCCAGGCGTTCAACGAAATGGTCAGGAACGGTGAGCTGAAAGCGCCGGTTGTGATCGGGCGTGATCACCTGGATACGGGGTCCGTCGCGAGCCCGAACCGCGAAACCGAATCGATGAAAGACGGCTCGGACGCGGTCAGCGACTGGCCGTTGCTCAATGCACTGCTGAACACCGCGGGCGGCGCGACGTGGGTCTCGCTGCATCACGGCGGCGGTGTGGGCATGGGCTTTAGCCAGCACTCGGGCGTGGTGATCGTCGCCGACGGCACGGACGAAGCCGCCAAACGTCTCGGACGCGTGCTGTTCAACGATCCGGCCACGGGCGTGATGCGTCACGCGGACGCCGGCTACGAACTCGCGCAGGAAACCGCCCGCGAGGTGGGCCTCCACTTGCCGATGCTGGGCCGCTGATCGTGAGGCCCAACGCCGTGGCGACGTTGCTGCGTGGCGCGGATCTGGTGGCGGCGCCATGGAAGAATGGCGGCGGCCTCACGCGCGAGATCGCCGCGTTTCCGCACGCTGCGGGGCTCGACGCTTTCGTCTGGCGCGTGAGCATTGCGGACGTCGCGCAGGCCGGGGCGTTCTCGCGTTTTGCCGGCATCGACCGCACGCTGGTGCTGTTAGCTGGCGCGGGTATGCTGCTCGATGAAGAGCAAGGTGCGACGCATGCATTGACGCAACCGCTCGACATCGCGCGCTTTGCGGGCGAGACGGCGATCGACGCACGTCTCGTCGACGGTGCGACGCGCGACTTCAACCTGATGGTGCGGCGTGGCGCGGCAACCGGCGAACTTGAATTATGGCGCAGCAAGGGCGATGCCGAAGGCGTTTCCTCGCGCGTGTTATCCGCAGACGTCGTCTTGCTGTTTTGCGCAGCCGGATCACTCGACGTGACGCTGGGCGACACCGCGCCGGTGACGCTGGGCATGGACGACACGCTGCGTATCGACGCACCCGAGGCGTTGACGTGCAAGCTAAGCGGGAAGGGTGCGCTGCTCGCCATTCGCCTGCAGTACCTGTGAGCGTCCCCGTCTGCAACGAACGCGAGAAGTGAAACGAAAACGCACTGAAAACCCAGCGAAAGCGCAACGAAGCAAAACAGGCATGCGATGAAGCAAACCGTCTGGCACAACCTGAATCTTTGCCCGCAGGGCGATCCTGATCACACACTGGCCGATGCCGCGATCGCCGTGCGCGACGGGCAGATTGCCTGGCTCGGCGCGGCCGGCGAACTGCCCGCCGACTACACCGCGTGGTCACGCGAAGACCTGGGCGGCGCGTGGGTGACGCCCGGCCTCGTCGATTGCCATACGCATCTCGTGTACGGCGGCCAGCGCGCCGACGAGTTCGCGCAACGGCTCGCCGGCGTCAGCTATGAAGAAATCGCGCGCCAGGGCGGCGGCATCGTTTCGACGGTGCGGGCGACGCGCGCCGCCGACGAAGCCAGTCTGGTACGCCAGGCGGCGGCGCGCCTTGAACCGTTGCTTGCCGAGGGCGTCACCGCCATCGAAATCAAATCCGGCTACGGCCTCGATCTGGCGAGCGAGCGCAAGATGCTGCGCGTGGCGCGCCGTCTCGGCGAGCAGTACCCGGTGTCGGTCTATACGACCTTTCTCGGCGCGCACGCATTGCCAACTGAGTTTGCTGGGCGGCCCGACGATTACATCGCTGAGGTGTGCGAACGGATGTTGCCCGCACTGGCCGATGAAGGTCTCGTCGATGCCGTCGATGTCTTCTGCGAACGCATCGGCTTTTCGCTCGAACAAAGCGAACGTGTCTTCGCAGCCGCCGAGCGCTACAAGCTGCCGGTGAAGATGCATGCCGAGCAGTTGTCGAATAGCGGCGGCACGGCACTGGCGGCGCGTCATCGCGCGCTGTCCGCCGATCATCTGGAGTTTCTCGACGAAGCGGGCGTGGCCGCGATGAAGGCGAGCGGCACCGTCGCCGTGCTGCTACCCGGCGCGTACTACTTTATCCGCGAGACGCAATTGCCGCCGCTCGATTTGCTGCGCCGCTACGAAGTGCCCATTGCCATCTCCACCGACAGCAACCCCGGCACTTCACCCACCACCTCGCTGCTGCTGATGATGAACATGGCCGCCACGCTGTTTCGCATGACCGTGCCCGAAGTGCTGCAAGGCGTGACGCGGCACGCGGCGCGCGCCCTCGGTCAGGCGGATCGTCACGGCTCGCTGGCGGTCGGCCGTGCAGCGGATTTCGCCGTATGGCCGGTTGATACGCTTGCTGAACTGGCGTATTGCATCGGCCGTCCGTTGTGCGCGCGGGTGGTGCGCGGCGGCGAGACGGTCTATACGAAACGCGCTTACGCCGGCTGACTGAATCCATCAAGGTCTGAAGATGACTGAATCCACTCGAACCTCGAACCAGGCATTGTTCGCCGACCACGCCTATCTGCTGGACGGCTGGCGCCGCAACGTGCTGCTGGAGTGGGATGCGAGCGGCACGCTCACGCATGTCAAAAGCGCTGCCGCGCTGCCGGCGGCGGATGTGCCGCGTGCCGCCGGACCGGTTTTACCTGGCATGCCTAACCTTCATTCGCATGCCTTTCAACGCGCGATGGCGGGGCTCACCGAATACCGCGCCAACGCCACCGACAACTTCTGGAGCTGGCGCGACCTCATGTACCGCTTCGCCGCGAAAATCTCGCCGCAGGGGCTCGCTGCAGTGGCGCAGTGGCTGTACATCGAGATGCTGAAAGCGGGCTATACCTCGGTGTGCGAATTCCATTACGTGCATCACACGCCGGACGGCAGCCGCTACGGCAATCCGGCTGAGCTGGCCGAGCGGGTGGTGGACGCCGCGCAGACGAGCGGCATCGGCATGACGATGTTGCCGGTGCTTTATCAGTACGGCGGCTTCGGCGCGCGCGCCCCGAGCGACGATCAGCGCCGGTTCATCAACACGCCGGAGAGCCTGCTCGATCTGCTCGGCACGCTGCGCGAAGCACGCCCCGAAAGCGCGGCCCTGCGTTACGGCGTGGCGCCGCACTCGTTGCGGGCGGTTTCGGAGCCGTCGCTGCGGAGCTTGCTGGATGGTCTCGATACGGATCTGCCGGGCGCGCCGGTGCACATCCACGTCGCCGAACAGACCGCCGAAGTCGATGCCTGTCTCGAGACCGAAGGCGCGCGGCCGGTGCAATGGCTGCTCGATCGTTTCCATGTCGACGCGCGCTGGTGTCTCGTGCATGCGACCCATGTGGACGCCAATGAAACCCGCGCGCTCGCGCACAGCGGCGCGGTCGCGGGTTTGTGCCTGACCACCGAAGCGAATCTCGGTGACGGGATTTTCCCGGCGCACACTTATCTCGACGAGAAGGGCCGCTTCGGGATCGGCTCGGACAGCCATATCGGCGTCGACTGGCGTGCCGAGCTGCGGCTGCTGGAATACGGTCAGCGCCTGCTGCGCCGTCAACGCAACGTGCTGGCCTCGGCTGAGGCGCCGTTCGTCGCCGATCGTCTGTTTGACGCCGCGCTCGACGGCGGCGCGCGGGCCACCGGCCGTGCAGTCAACGGCCTGCAGCCCGGACAACGCGCCGACCTGCTGGTGCTCGACGCGGATCATGCGAGCATCGCTGAACACGCATCGCAGGCCTGGCTGTCGGGCGTCGTGTTTTGCGAGCACGGCGAGACGCCGATCCGCGACGTGTACGCGGGCGGCGTGAAGGTCGTCGAGAATCGCCGGCACCGCGACGAAGAGCGCGCCTATGCGCAATATCGCCTCGCGCTGGCGGAATTGCTCAAATGACGCGGCATGCGCTGCCCGCCTGAAATACGCCAGGCCGCGACTCGGGTAAGCTGCTGACATACCGCATCTCCACTGCTTCTGGACTGACATGACTGCTTCGAACACACCACCGGTTTTTTCGCTGCACGAAGGCAGCCTGCCGCTGCTGATTTCGATTCCCCACGTGGGCACGAAGATTCCCGCGGACATCGCGGCGACGATGACTCCCATCGCCCAGCGCACCGAAGACTGCGACTGGCATCTCGACCGCCTGTACGCTTTCGCGCGCGAGCAGGGCGCTTCGATCCTGATGCCGCACAACGCGCGCTATGTGATCGACCTGAACCGTCCGCCCGACGGCGCGAATCTCTATCCGGGTCAGGACACCACCGGTCTGTTGCCCGTCGATACCTTCGACAAGGAATCGCTCTATCTCGACGGACATCTGCCTGACGACGCCGAAGTCGCTCGCCGTCGCGAGCTGTACTGGAAGCCGTATCACGAAGCCCTCGCCGCGCATCTGGCGGCGCTGAAGGCAAAGCACGGCCAGGTGCTGCTATGGGAAGCGCATTCGATCCGTTCACACGTGCCGCGTTTTTTCGAGGGGCGTCTGCCGGATTTCAACTTCGGCACCTCGAACGGCGCGAGCGCCGCGGCGGGGCTCGCTGAAGCGTTGAGCGCGGTGGTGGAACAGCACGGCGGCGGCTACACGGCCATCGCCAATGGCCGCTTCAAGGGCGGCTATATCACGCGCCAATATGGCCGGCCGGCTGAAGGCGTGCACGCGGTTCAGCTGGAGTTGACGCAAGTGACGTATATGGAAGAGCAGATGCCGTATGCGTATGACGCCACGCTGGCGGCGAAGATCGAACCGCTGCTGAATAAGCTGGTGCAGACGGCGATGAAGCATGTGGGCGTGGCGTGAGTCCTGAGTTTTAGGCCTTAAGCCCTGACCCTTAAGCCACCATATGGCTTAGTCCGGATCGAACGAAGCGGGCATTTCTACCGCGCGCTGTTCGCTATTTACGCGCTGACTGTAACTCTCGACACCGGTTACGCCGCTCCAGACCGGAACGATTTCACGCCCTAAACCGGGCGCACAACAGAAAAGTCCCCGCGCGAAGCGGGGACCGTCCGTCGGAATCAATGGCAGCGGTTCACCCAATGCCCGTGCACGTGGACCTTATGGCACACCGGGTGGTGATGGTCGTCAGCATGGGCCGGCACCATGACGCAGAGGGTGGTCAGCGCCGCGGCGCAAGCAAGGATCGCTTTCTTCATTGTGTTTCCTTTGTTCAGAGGGTTTGACAGCAAACCTGACGCAGCACGATTCGTGCCGCATCCCTCTGAACAATGCCGCCCTCTCCAGTGCAGGAACGCGCCCGCGCACGTCTTGTCAACCCGCAGGCCCCGAAAGGACTCGACTCGGCGCCCGTTCTCCGTCGTCGTTAGTTACGCTAGTTACGTTAGGTCACACTCTGCGGCTCATACCGGTTGCGCGTGGCACGGCGAAGCGACTACCCTTTGACCAACACGTCACGCGCGGGCTGCGAGTCTGCGCGAAGGTGTGACACAACAGACTAATCGGACGAGAAAAGATGGAAGACCCAGTAATGGAAGATTCCGACGAGTCGCTGCTTCCGATCTGGCGGGCAAATCTGGTGGTACTGACCCAGGAGGTCGGCGCGGCAACGCGCCTAGCGCGGATGATGACGTTCTCCGCGAGCTATCTGAAGCTGATGCTGTCGGGACAACGCGAATTCAACGAGGAGTTCGTGCGCGGTGTCGAAGCAGTCACCGGTTTGCCGGCGGGCTGGATGAACTCGGCGCACGACGAGCATGAGATTCCTGCCAACGCCCGCGAGGCGATCGACAACGAAACGCCGCTGGCGCGGTTTCGCGGCACCGCGCATCCGGCGCGCAAGCGATCGGTGTTGCGACCGCCCGAGCCGATCTTCGGCCAACCCGCGCCCGTGCGCCGTATCGAAGAGGAGAGTTTCGATGTCGAGGCGCATCGGCGTCAGGCGCACTTTCGCAAGGTCCGCGAACTGGCGGTGCAGGACGTGCGCCGTTTCGAGCGGCATCTGGCAAGTCCGCCGGTCGAACTGAATGTGCTGCGCGCCAAGGTGGAGGACGTAATTGCCGCGTCCGACCAGCTCGATGCCGATCAGGCCGAGCACGCCGATCTCACCGGCCGGCTCGAGCAGATCGAAAAGCATCGTCATCTGCTGATGCGGCATGTGGAGAAACTTCAGGCGCTGCTGGTGAGGCTAGGCGAGAGCGAGTAAGACCAGGCAGCCGCTCGCTGCGGCGCGGTCATATGCTTGGGCCGTGCCGTGCCGTGCCGTGCCGTGCCGTGCTCTGCCGCCGCCACGATTTTCTTCACAGGCGCAACTCGCTGAGAATCTGCTCGGCCAGAAAATCGCATGGCGGCCGATTCGAGCGGGCGCTGCGGGCCAGCACGATTTCTAGTTCCGGTAAGACCGGCAAGCCATGTGACCGTCCCAATTGCACGAAATGGCCGGGCACCGCGCAGCGTGCGAGCGGCGCAATGGCGAGGCCGGCTTCGACCATGCTGAACAGTCCCATCAGGCTCGGGCTTTCATACGAGGTGCGATAGGCGATCTTGGCGCGCTCCAAAGCATGAATGGCATTGGCGCGCGCGACGCTGCCCGCGCCGAACAGCGCCACCGGCAACGGCCGCTCTTTCCAGATCTCGCGGCCGCTTGCCACGGCGCCGGCCCACACCATCGGTTCGAAGCGGATAAAAGCGCCGCTCAGACCGCGCATGCGCGTCACGCAGGCGAGGTCGATCTTGTTGTCCTTGACGAGCGGGGCGAGCGCGTGACTCGGCAGGCCGATCACCTGAATCTCGACCTTCGGATAGCTCGCCGAAAACTTGCGCAGCACCGAGGGCAAAAGCGACGACGCGTAGTCGTCCGGCACGCCGATCGCAACCCGCCCCTTGACCTCCGGATGCACCATCGACGCCCAGGCTTCGTCGCGCAATGCCAGCATGCGGCGCGCATAGGCGAGCAGGATCTGGCCGTCGGCGGTGAGTGTGACGCTGCGCGGGCCGCGCACGAACAGCGTCTTGCCGAGCGCGTTTTCCAGCGTGCGGATCTGCATGCTGAGCGCGGACTGCGAACGATGCACGAGCGCCGCGCCGCGCACGAAGCTGCCGGCATCGGCGATGGCGACCACCATCGACAGCACGTCAAGATCCAGGGCTTTCATAGGTATCAGAAAAGCTGATCGAAACGTTCAATATAACGCGTTTGTCTGAATGGGGGGCGGTGGGCATACTGGCTCGGTTCAATAACCCGGAGACCCTCGCGATGGCGATGACTTACGACGACTTCAAGCAACTGGGCATGCGCCTCGACATGTCGCGCGGCAAACCCGCGCCCGAGCAACTCGACCTCTCGCGCGCGCTGCTCGATGAAGCGGGTACGGTGGGTTATCTGTCGCGCGACGGCATCGACTGCCGCAATTATGGCCACGTGCTGGGTCTGCCTGAGGCGCGCGAATTCGGCGCGACGCTGCTCGACGTGCCGGCGGCCCAGGTGGTCGCAGCTGGCAATTCGAGTCTCGAACTGATGCACGACATGCTGGCGTTCGCCATGCTGTTCGGCCTGCCGGGCGGCGAGGCGTGGCGTAAGCGGGACGACGTCGCCTTTCTGTGCCCGGTGCCGGGTTACGACCGGCATTTCGCGATCTGCGAGGCGCTCGGCATCCGCATGATCAACGTGCCGATGAACCACGACGGCCCGGACATGGATTTCGTCGAAGCCCAGATGGCGCGCGATCCGGCCATCAAGGGTATCTGGTGCGTGCCGCTCTACAGCAACCCGAGCGGCGCGATTTACTCGGACGCGGTGGTGCGGCGTCTCGCGGCCATGCCTGCCGCAGCGCCGGATTTCCGGCTGTTCTGGGACGACGCGTATCGCTTCCATCATCTGACCGGACAGAAGCACACCACGCTCGACGTACTCGCCGCTTGCGCCGCCGCCGGACACGAGGATCGCGCGCTGGTGTTCGCGTCGCTTTCGAAGGTGACGCTCGGCGGCGGCGCGATGGCCTTTCTGGCGGGGTCGCGGCGCAACATCGACTGGTGGCAGCAGCGGGTCTCGGTGCGCACGATCGGACCGGACAAGCTTAATCAGTTGCGGCATGTCCGGTTCCTGCGCGACCGCGCCGGTCTGGAGCGCTTGATGGAGCGTCACCGTGAATTGTTGAGCCCGAAATTCGCGGCGATTGCGGCGCAGTTCGGCGAGCAGCTGGGCGGACTCGAAGGCGTGACGTGGAACGAGCCGGCGGGCGGCTATTTCATCAGCCTCTATACGCCGCCGGGGTTCGCGAAGCGCACCGTGGCGCTGGCCGCAGCGGCGGGCCTCGTGCTGACGCCGGCGGGCGCGGCTTATCCGTATGGACGCGACCCGCAGGACCGGCATTTGCGGATCGCGCCTACGTTTCCGTCGCTGGAGGACGTGCGGGTGGCGGCGCAGGGGATTGCCTTATCCTTACGGCGAGCCCTGGAACTGGCCTGACGCGCGGAGGCGGCGCGGCACGCAGCGCCGCGCGGCCGCGTCGGTGCAGGTTGTGCCGGCGCGGCGTTTTGCGGTAAAAGGGAGCGCATGACCGATCGCTCCCGACTCATCCCAATCATCGTCGCCTGTCCGCTGTTCCTGCAAAACCTCGACACCTCGATCATGGCGACGGCGTTGCCGTCGATTGCCCGCTCGCTGCAGGTGCAGACGCTGCATCTGAATCTGGCGATCACTTCCTATCTGCTGAGTCTCGCGGTGTTTCTGCCGGCGAGCGGCTGGCTCGCCGACCGCTTCGGCGCGCGCCGGGTGTTCTGCACGGCGATTGCGCTGTTTTCACTCGGCTCGGCGCTGTGCGGCCTCGCGCAAAGCATGCCGCAACTGGTCGTGTTCCGCGTCCTGCAGGGCATGGGCGGCGCGATGATGGTGCCGGTGGGGCGCCTGATCCTGCTGCGCAGCGTGCCGCCCGCGCGCATGGTGGCGGCGATGGTCTGGTTCACGGTGCCGGGCGCCATCGGACGGCTCGCCGGGCCGCTGCTCGGCGGCCTCGTGGTGACCATCGCCTCATGGCGCTGGATCTTCCTGCTGAACATTCCCTTCGGCGTGCTGGGCGTGTTGATGGCGATGAGTTTCATCGACGACACCCACGAGCCCGTCTACCAGCGCTTCGATCTGGCCGGTTTCATTCTGCTTTCGACCGGGCTTGTGGGGCTGGTCGGCGGTCTCGATACGGCGGGGCGCGGACTGGTGCCGCAGGAAGTCACCTTCGCGCTCGCCGGGCTCGGCCTGCTGTCGATCCTCGCATACTGGCGCTACAGCCGCCGCCACGACGACGCCATCATCGATCCCGGCCTGCTGCGGTTCAAGGCCTACCGTACCGCCGTCGTGGGTGGCATGCCGCTGCGTATCGCCATCGGCGCCTCGCCGTTTCTGCTGCCGTTGATGCTGCAACTGGGCTTCGGGCTGTCGCCGCTGCAATCGGGTTCGCTGAGCGTGGCGACGGCGGTCGGGTCGCTGAGCGTGCGGGCGGTGATGCAGCAGGCGATTCGCCGCATCGGCTTTCGCACGCTGCTGATCGGCGCGACCTTGCTGACCGGCTGCTTTTACGCGGGCTACGGGCTGTTCCGGCCGAGCACGCCGCATCTGCTGATCTTCGTCGTGCTGCTGTTCGGCGGCCTGTTCAATTCGCTCGGCATGGTGACGCTCAACACGCTCGGCTATTCCGACATGCCCAAGCCGATGATGAGCCGCGCCACCGCGCTTTCGAGCATGGCGCAGCAACTGTCGATCAGCGTCGGGGTTGCGTTCGCCGCCTCGCTGCTGGCATTGACGGCGCATCTGCATGGCGGCAGCGCGGCGCATCTCACGGCACGCGATTTCTCGCCGGCGTTTGCGGTGGTCGGCGTGCTGACGTTCTGCTCGCTGTTCTTCTTTACGAAGCTCGCACATGACGAAGGGGCGGAATTGCGGGCGCGTTAGGCCGGCGTCGATAAGGCGGGCGGGGACGCGAGCCGCGCCGATGTGCTACAAACACTCTACCCATCAGGACGAGGTCTCAATGACGCGCTCTACACGGCGCTGGTGCGCCGCAATCGCCTGGCTGACGTGCGGCGCGTGCAGCGCATTCGGTGCGTTTGGTGCATTCGGTGCGTCCATCGCACCGAGCGACGCTCCGGCGGCGACTGACCTGGCGCCGTCCACCGTCGAAAGCGACGTTCACTACTTCGTGATCCAGAAGGACGGTTCCGCCGAAGAGCGCGACGACACGGTCATGCGTGCGAATACGACAAGCGGCGTCGACGACATCGCGCAGCGCTATGTCTGGTTCAACAAGGATATCGAGCAGGTGCAGTTGCTGGCCGCCGAAACCATCGACCCCGACGGCACGGTTCGCAAGGTCGGCCCGGATGGCATCCGCGACGTGCAGGAGCCGCGCTCGGCGGGCGCGCCCACTTTCGAGGACGGCGTATTGCGCACGGTAATCTTTCCGGGCGTCGAACCGGGCTCGCGGGTTCATCTGGCGTTTCGCAAGACGCGCACGAAAGCGCTACAGGCCGGCACGTTTTCGTATCTGGTCGAACCGACCCGCGATCCGGTCGAACTGCAGCGGCTGATCTTCGACCTGCCCGCCGACGTGCCGCTGCATGCCGACACTCGCGGCTACGCGGCGTTGCCGCCGGTCACGGAAAACGGCCGCACGCGCTACGAGTTCGACTACAAACACGGGCCGTATGCGCCCATCGAATCCGGCGCGGTCGGCTATGAAACGTGGGGCGACCGGCTGATGGTGTCGACCGTGCCCGACTACGCCACCTTCGCCGCGCGCTACAAAGGGCCGGCCACGGACGCCACCATGAGCGACCCGGCCATCGTCCAGCTCGCGCAGACGCTGACAGCCGGCACGGCCGATCCGCGCGACAAGGCCCGTATTCTGTACGACTGGGTGCGCCTGAATGTGCGCTACGTGGCGCTGTTTTTAGGCGAGACCGCGGCGGTGCCGCACCGGGCCGTCGATATTCTGCACAACCGCTACGGCGACTGCAAGGATCACGTGGCGCTGTATGGCGCGCTGCTCGCGGCCGTCGGCATTCATAGCGAGGCGGTGCTGCTCAACCTCGGGCCGTACTACACGTTGCCGGACGTGCCGGGTTACGGCGAGAGCGCGATCAATCACGCAATCGTATGGATTCCTCAATTTGGGCTGTATGCGGACACGACCGCGGGTGGCATCGCCTTCGGCTATCTGCCGCTGGTTGTGATGGACCGGCCCGTATTGCTGGTCGACGACGGCGTGATGTCGCGCACGCCCGCCGTGCAGCCGCGCTCGCGCTCGGTACGCTTGCAGATCGAGGTGAACGACAGCGGGGCGGCGTCTTACGCGTACCGGGTGGAAGATGCGGGCGCCACCGCCGAACTCGAACGCAACATGTTCCGCCGCGCCACGCATCAGCGGGCGCAGCAGATTGCCGCCAGCCGGCTTTTGCAAACGGGCCTGCACGGTAGCGCGCAGCTACACACCAGCGACGTGACGACCAGCGAAGGCCCGTTCGCCACCACGATCCAGGGCACGCTCGAACACTTCACCTGGACCGACGGCACCACCGCCTTGCCGGCGCTCACGAGTCTCTCGGGCGGCATTGCCAGCCAGGTGCAGACGTGGCTGGCCGAACCGCAACGCACGCAGCCGTGGGTGTGCGTCGGCGGCGATTTCGACGAAACCGCGCAGATCACCTTGCCCGCGACGGTGCGTGTGACCGATCTGCCGGTCGATGCCAGCGTCGACGACCCCTACTTCGATTACGCGTCGCATTACGTTTTTGATCCAGGCACACGCGTGCTGCAGATCACCCGCCGTCTGCATACGAAGTTCACGCACCAGGTGTGCTCGGCGGATATGTTCAACGAAGCGCAGGCGTCGCTGGTGAAGATCGAGCGCGATACCTCGGCGCAAGTGGTGGTGCGGGCGACGCCGCCAACCTACCGCTTCGCGCAGCAGGCCGGATCGACGGCGCAAAGGTGAACCGTTTCGCCGTAGCGCGACGGCGCTGAGCGAGGCCGCCAGGGGACGCCGCCCGCGCCCGCAGGGCCTGGTTAGTTGCCGCCGCCCTTGGTGACGATCGGCACCCACGCGCCGTTCTTCACCTGATACAACGTCGTGCCGGCGTTTTTCAGCGAACCGTTGGCCTCGAAGGCAATCGGACCGGTCACGCCCTCGAAGCTGATTGCCTTGAGCACCGGACGATATACCGCCGGCGAGGTCGATTTGGCCTGCTGCATGGCCTTGATCGCCGCCCATGCCGCGTCATAGCCGAACGGCGCATAGGAGAGGATGTCCACGCCAAAGCGTTTCTTGAACCTGGCGGAGAAGTCCTTGCCGCCCGGCAACTGCGCGAGCGGGCGGCCGTATTCCCATGCCATCGAGCCTTCGGCTGCGTCGCCTGCGAGCTTGATGAAATCGTCATCCATTACGCCGCCGCCGCCCACCAGTTGCGCGGTGAGACCGAGTTGCTTCATGCGCTTGGCGACGCCAGCAGCTTGCGTATCGAGTCCGCCGAAGAAGATCAGGTCCGCGTTGGTGGCCTTGATCGCCGTGAGCTGCGTGCTGAAGTCGACGGCCTGGTTGTTGGTGTATTCGTGCGCGACGATACTGCCGCCGTGCGCCTTCACCGCTTTCTCGAACTCGTCGGCCTCGCCCTGGCCGAACGCGGTGCGGTCGTCGAGAATCGCGATACGTTTGGCCTTGGTCACCTCGACCGCGTAGGCGCCCGCATTGCCGGCATTCTGCGCGTCGGTGGAGATCACCATGAAGGCGTTGGCAAAGCCGCGGCCGGTGATGATCGGATTGGTGGCGGCCGGATCGATCACCGGAATGCCGGCCGTTTCATAGAGCTGCGAGGCGGGAATCGTCGTACCCGAATTGAAATGGCCCACCACCACCGCGACGCCCGAGTCCACCAGTTTCTGCGCCGCCTGCACGCCGACGCGCGGGTCGGCCTGGTCGTCCTCGGCGACGATCTGGAAGTTGGCGACCTGGTTGCCGATCTTGATCTTCTGCGCGTTGGCTTCGTCGAGGGCGAGCTGCACGCCATTCTGGAGATCTTTGCCGTAGCCGGCGTTGACGCCGGTGAGCGGCGCGGCGAAGCCGACCTTCACCGGCAGGTCGTCCGCGAAGCCGGACAGCGGCGCCACGGCGAGGATCGCGCCCAGCATCACGGCGAGGGGTTTCAGCGTCTTGCGAAAGCTCATGGTCACTCCTTCCATCGACAGGTTCGAGTTATGAATATCGGTCAAGGTGCAGCCGGCCGTGCGGCCGGGTACGGCTGTCACGCTCGGGCGCGGCGTTGTGCGGTGAGGTCTCCTTCGAGAGTCCCGAACTGTTTCGGGGTACCGACGATCGTACTTCGGAAACAACGATGGAAAATAAGCGGTGCGCGGCACTGCGGGGAACACCTGGTAAGCGGCGCGCCAGGCGTCGTATGAGAAAAGTTGCGGCCCCGGTCAGACGTGCATCAACGTGTCCATCGATCTGGCCGAAATATAGAAAGCCAATTTGAGGCCGTCTTGGCAGATCGCGGCGCTTTGGATGAGCATTTCAGCATAGGCTCAGAACGGGGCGGGCGGCGGGCGTGTCTTGATCTGCTGGGGCGTGCGGATGCCGGCACACGGGGCGTGCCGGGACGTGCCGGGACGTGTCGGTGGCGGGCCGGGGCGCGACGCAAGAGGATGCGTTAAAGCAGAGGAAAGGTGCGGGGATCGGCTGCTTCTACGCATTCGCGCAGAAGCATCAAGGGGAATCCGCGGTTAGCCGCTTACTGCTCGCCTTGCAGGCGCAGCACTTCTTCGCGCAGACGCATGAGCGGCTCTTTGGTGTCGTCGTCGGCCCAGGTTTCCAGATCGTCGATGGCGCGCTGGCAGCCGTCGAGCACCAGATCGAGGTCCACCGGCACGCCGTTGGCAAGCGCGAACTGGATCGTCTCGGCGAACTGCTGGCACTCGTCCTCGCCGTAGGAGATGTCGAGATTGTCCGCGATCACTTCGGCGATATTGCTGCGCGCCTTGTCGTCCGGCCCGACCAGGTCGATGATGCCGCGCGCCACCGCCGGCGAGTAGTAGAGCGCGATGTCGAGCCATTGCGCCGGGTCGAAATCCTTCTCCTCGAACTGGTTCTCGAAGAACTCGATGGCTTCCTGCTCGTGCGTTTCGTCGGCATCGACGCTGATGCACAACTCTTCGAAATACTCTTCCCGCTCGCTGCGGATATGACCGTCCATCTGTGCCTCGCGTGCCTGTAGCGGGTGCTTGAAAAGGGATGCGTGCACCACGCGGCACGCATTATAGGACGAGCCGCTGACAAGCGAGCATCACGGGCGGCAACTCGCGACGAGGCGCCCCCGCATGCCCCGCGCAGGTGCATGAACGGGATTGTCCGGCGCGGCGCGAATGGTGTTTTCCATCCAAAGGGGATGCGCGATGGCGCGCGGATCGGTAAACTCCGCCCGGCTGTTGCGCCGCGCGCGTGGGTCATGCGGGGGGCGGCGTATTGATCTGATTAATGTGGAGAAACACCATGAGTGGAGAAAGACGATGAAGGGAGTCTGGTTTTCGCTGGTCGCGCTCGCATTGGGCGTGGCGGGCGTGGTGAGCGTGGCGCCGTCGATTGCACACGCTGCGGGTTTGACGAAGGCCCAGGTGCTGGCCGAGATCGCCGGCCAGCACGCCCTGGCAATGCAGCCGGCGCGGCCACAGCAGCCGCTCGGTTGGGCCGCTCGCGCGCTTTGAGCGCGGTATTTTTCAGGCGTGGCGTTTGAGGTGTGGCGTTTGAGGTGTGGCGTCTGGGGTGAGGCGTTTGAGATGCGGCCTTTCAGGCGGTATCCCAGCCGCATTCGCACTTTCGGCAGACGCTAGATCGATTCAATGGACCACGCGTCGAACCACTCGCGCGGCCGCGCGATATCGTCCTGCGCGGCGACCAGTTCCAGTTCGTAGCGGCCTGCCTGCCAGGTCGTCTTGACGACGGCGTTGACGGCCGCGAGCGTGTGTTCGAAGGCCACGCGGATCGAATCGCCGAGCAGCCGGCGGGCGACGAACACCGCGCTGGTCAGGTCACCGACGCCCACCGGCTGGCGGGCGAACGGGTAGAGCGGGCGCTGCCCCATCCATGCTTCGGTGGGCGTGACCACCAGCATGTTGAAACGGTCGGCGGGGCTGTTGCGGTCGAGCAGGTGCTTCACCAGCACGATCCGCGGCCCGCGGCGGATGATTTCGCGGCACGCCGTCACGGCTTCTTCCACGGTTTCGATTTCCCGGCCGACGAGGCGCTGCAGTTCGCTGTGGTTCGGCGCCATGCCGTCGGATACCTCGGGCATGGTGCGCACGAGAAATTCCTGGATGCCGGGTTCCACCTTGCAGCCGGTGGCCGTTCCCATCACCGGATCGCAGAAATACCACGCGCGCGGATTGGCCGCCTTCACGGCCTTGACGATTTCGATGACGGCCCGTGCCTGCTCGGGCGTGCCCAGATAGCCGGAGAGCACCGCGTCGCAGCGCGGCAGCACGCCGATCGCGCCGATGCCTTCGACCAGTTCTTCCATCTGCGAGGCGTCGATGGCGCTGCCGGTCCAATGGCCGTATTGCGTGTGATTGGAGAACTGCACGGTATTGAGCGGCCAGACGTTGACGCCGAGGCGGCGCATCGGGAACACCGCGGCGCTGTTGCCCGCGTGCCCGAACACGACATGTGACTGGATACTCAGAACGTTTTTCATAATGTCTTCGCCGGCGCGATCCGTTGGGCGCCGTTTATGGTCGCTTATGGCCACGGGGATCGTTGCGGATCGCGCGCGGCCGGTTCGATGGATGGGTCTGGTTTGGGTGCTGCCAGGCTAACCGTGGAGCTAACCGCAGGGCTCGCCGCCGCGCCGGACGGCGCCGGCATCCTGGCCAGCGCGAGTTACACGACGAGGCCGGCACGCACACGTTCAACCGTTGCGCTGCCGGGCGAGCAGTCCTTACGATCCGGCAACCCTATGCGGCATGCCTATCAGGCAACGATACATGAGTTTTCGCCGGGCGGGCATGATCCGTCCCCGTAGTGTTGTGCCGAGCCATCATCGAACGGTCATATAAGGGTGACCGCGGGATCACTGCCGCGCGATCACCCGACGACCGAAGCGTGTCCCGGCGGCGCGCGTCAGGCGGCCGCGCCTCAGGCCAGCTCCCGATACAGCGCCAGATAGCGCTCGGCCGAGGCGCCCCAGCCGAAGTCCTGGCGCATCGCGCGCCGCTGGGCGGCTTTCCACTCGGTGTGCCGCGCGTACAGCGCGAAAGCGCGGCGGATCGCGGCGCCCAGCGCGTCCGGCTCGAAGCGCTCGAAGACGAAACCGGTGGCGAGATCGTCGGCGAGGTTTTCCAGCGACGCATCCACCACCGTATCCGCGAGGCCGCCTACCCGATGCACGAGCGGCAGCGAGCCGTAGGCGAGGGCATAGAGCTGCGTCAAACCGCAGGGCTCGAAGCGCGACGGCACCGCCACCACGTCGCTGCCGGCGATGATGGCGTGCGCCAGCGCTTCGTCGAAACCCAGTTCCACCGCCGCCGATTCCGGATGCGCGTGCGCCACCCGCTGCAAGCCTTTCTCCAGCGCCGCGTCGCCGGTGCCGAACACCACCAGCTGGCCGCCGCGCCGGATGATCTCCGGCAGCGCCGCGAGCAGCAGGTCGAGGCCTTTCTGCTCGGTGAGTCGGCTAACGACACCGAACAGCAGGGCGTCGCTCTTGACGGCAAGTCCAAAGCGCTTTTGCAGCGTGCTCTTGCAGGCGTGCTTGCCGGACAGCAGCGACGCCGTGTAGTGCTCGGGAAGCAGGGCGTCGTTGGCCGGGTTCCAGACGGTGTAATCGACGCCGTTCGGGATGCCCGACAGGTCATGGGTGCGATTGCGCAGCAGTCCGTCGAGGCCGCCGCCCTGGGCGAGCGTCTGGATCTCGCGGGCGTAGGTGGGGCTTACCGTGGTGATGCGGTCGCTATAGAACAGGCCGGCTTTCAGAAACGACAACTGGCCGTAGAACTCGATGCCCTGCATATGGAAGAAATCGGCCGGCAGCCCGAGCTGGCCGAACAGATGCGCCGGGAACACCCCCTGATAGGCGAGGTTATGCACCGTGAATATGCTGTGCGCGAGCGTGCGGCCCTGCTGGCGCTCGGCCGCCCGCAGATAGGCGGGAGCGAGGCCGGCATGCCAGTCGTGCGCGTGGACGATCTGCGGCGACCACTGCGGATCGATTTGCTGGGCGAGCTGCGCGGCCGTCCAGCCGAGCAGCGCGAAACGCTGGGCGTTGTCGCCGTAAGGCACGTGCTCAGCGTCGAGATAGGGGTTGCCGGGACGGTCGTAGAGCGTGTCGGCGCGGATCACATAGACCACCAGGTCGCTGGAAGGCAGCGTACCCTGCAGCAGGGTCACGTGCGGCGCGTCGAAGCGGCGCCCGAGCTGCGCCACCGTGCGTAGCTCGGAGAGGCCGGCGAGCACCGCCGGAAAGCCCGGCAGCAGCACCCGGACGTCCGCGCCGCGCTCGATGAGCGCCGGCGGAAGCGCGCCCGCCACGTCGGCAAGACCGCCTGTTTTCAGGAGGGGATATAGCTCGCTTGCGACGTGCAGGGCGCGAATCGTCATGGGCAGTTTTCCGGTTGTGGCAGGCGTGGTACGACGGCGGCTGTGCGGGCCGGCGCGCTAGTCTTGCGCCTTGTGGCCGCGCAATGCGTCCGGCGTGACGAGCACGATGCCGGTTTCGGTGCGGTAAAAGCGCTCGGCGTCCTGCACGGGGTCTTCGCCGATCACCGTCCCGTCCGGAATCGTGCAGCCTCGGTCGATCACGACGCGGCGCAAGCGGCAACTGGCGCCGATGGTGACCTGCGGCAACAAGACTGCCTCATTGATGTTACAGAAAGAATTCACCAGCACATTCGACGACAGCACCGAGCGCGAAATCTGCGAGCCGGAGATCACGCAGCCGCCGCAGACGATCAGATTGGTGGCCGAACCCTGCAGGCCGTTCATGTCGCGCACGAACTTGGCGGGCGGCAACTGCTGCTGCTGGGTCCAGATCGGCCAGTCGGGGGCGTACAGGTCGAGCGTCGGGATGGTGGAGGCGAGGTCCAGATTGGCGGCCCAGTAGGCGTCGATGGTGCCGACGTCGCGCCAGTACGGCTCCACGTTCGGGTCCGACGACACGCACGACATGCTGAACGGATGGGCAATCGCATGACCCTGGGTGACCACGCGCGGCAGGATGTCCTTGCCGAAGTCGTGATCGGTGTCGGCGGTGGAGATGTTTTCTTCCAGCAGCGAATACAGGTAATCCGCATTGAACACGTAGATGCCCATGCTGGCGAGCGCGATGTCCGGGCGGCCCGGCATCGCCGGCGGGTCGGCGGGCTTTTCGACGAAACCGGTGACGCGGCGTTTCTCGTCCACGTGCATCACGCCGAAGGCCACCGCGTCCATGCGCGGCACCTCGATACAGCCCACCGTGCAGTCCGCGCCGCTTTCGACGTGATCCGCGATCATGCGCGTGTAGTCCATCTTGTAGATGTGATCGCCCGCCAGCACCACGACGTACTTCGGCCGGATGGAGCGGATGATGTCGAGGTTCTGGAACACGGCGTCCGCCGTGCCGCGATACCAGTGCGCGCCTTCGACGCGTTGCTGCGCGGGCCACAGGTCGATGAACTCGTTGAACTCGCCGCGCAGGAAACCCCAGCCGCGCTGCACGTGGCGGATCAGCGAGTGCGCCTTGTACTGCGTGACGACCGCGATGCGGCGGATGCCGGAGTTCAGACAATTGGACAGCGCGAAATCGATGATGCGGTACTTGCCGCCAAAGTGCACGGCCGGCTTGACGCGTTTGTTGGTGAGCGGCCCGAGCCGGGTGCCGCGTCCACCCGCGAGAACGATGGCGAGCGTGCTGCGTTGCAGATCGTTGAGGCTTGCCGGAGTTTCCATGCTGTGTCTCCTTTGTCGAGGGGGTGGGCGCGTCGGCGCCTGACTCCGCTCTCGTGCAACCGGCTTGTGCCGATGCAATCTGGCTACAAACCCGGGTTGCTGTTGGTGTGCCCCGGATGGTCATGCTGGTTGTTGTTCTTGTCGATTCTGGTCCAGATGCTGCCAGGTATCGTCGTGCCTTGACGGTGGCCTGCTATTTTTAGCACCGAACTGCCACCCGCGAATAGTCTGGATTGTGTGGATGTCTGACTTATCTCTGGCGTGGCGCAATATATCGGTGTCCTTGACAAGATCGCAGCCGGCGGGCGTTGCGTCCGTGCGGCATGGCGCATAGCCCGGCGATGGTTAATACGCAAGAGCGCGGTAGAGGAGCGCAATATGTGTGCCACAGATCCGAGGCGATGCCGGCGTGGTGCCGGCGACGCGAGGTGAGCCGGGCCCGGAGCGGGATTTCGTGCGGCCACGTAGAATCGGCGGCTTCGATCCTGGCCGAGGCGTGGCTGCCTGGCCGCCGGGCATGAGGCCGCCGGGATGGCCTGCACGCGAGCCCATACCGATTCCGCCGGACACCATTGCCTATGAACTTTCGCCGTCATCCCTTGGTTGCCTTGCTGTGCGCCTGCGCGCTGGCTTCGGCTGCCTCCTTTGCTTTGACCGGCGCGGCGCATGCCGCGAGCGCTAGCGAACCCGCCGCAATAGCCGCTGCCAGCGGCGCCGGTGCCGCTGCTGCCGCCGGCAACGACGGCCCCGCTTACGGCCCCGAACTGCAAGGTTTCGATTACCCGGAGCCGGTCGAACAGTTCGGCTTCACCTCGCAGGGCGTCGCGTTGCACATGGCTTACATGGATATCCAGCCGCAGCACGCGAACGGCCGCACGGCGGTGCTGCTGCACGGCAAGAATTTTTGCGCCGCCACGTGGGGGCCCACCATCCGGCGCCTGAGCGAAGCGGGTTATCGGGTGGTTGCGCCGGATCAGATCGGCTTTTGCAAATCGAGCAAGCCTGAGCACTATCAGTACAGCTTCCAGCAACTCGCGCGCAATACCCATGCGCTGCTCGAATCGCTCGGTGTGAGCCGCGCCACGCTGATCGGCCATTCGACCGGCGGCATGCTGGCGATCCGCTACGCGCTGATGTATCCGCAACAGACGCAGCAACTGGTGCTCGTGGACCCGATCGGTCTCGAGGACTGGAAGGCGAAGGGCGTGCCGTCGATATCCGTCGATCAATGGTATGAGCGCGAGTTGAAAACGAGCGCCGACAGCATCCGCCGCTACGAGCAGGCCACCTATTACGCGGGGCAGTGGCGCGCGGATTACGAGCCGTGGGTGCAGATGCTGGCGGGCATGTATCGCGGGCCGGGCAAGCAGATCGTGGCGTGGAATTCCGCGCTGCTATACGACATGATTTACACCCAGCCGGTGGTGTACGAACTCGGCCAACTGCAGATGCCCACGCTGCTGATGATCGGCCAGAAGGACACCACGGCGATCGGCAAGGATGCCGCGCCGCCCGAGGTGCGCGCGAAACTCGGTGACTATCCGCAGCTCGGCAAGGCAGCGGCGCAGGCGATTCCGCACGCGACGCTGGTCGAGTTCGCGGATCTGGGTCACGCGCCGCAGATGCAGGATCCGCAAGCGTTTCACAAGGCGCTGCTGGATGGGTTGGCGGCGTTGCCGGGCAATCCTTAAGCGGAGTGGGCGAGCGCCGCCTGGCCGTGGCACAGGACGGTGGCAGCCTCGCGGCGTCGCCCTTGCAAGCGCCGCTCAGCTTGATACGGCCTACTTGCCGCTCACAATCGCCTCGCGCACCTGCGCGGCGATTTCAAACGAGCGCAGCCGCGCCGCGTGATCGTAGATCTGCGCGGTCAGCATCAATTCGTCGGCGCCGGTCTGTTCGATCACGGATAGCAGTCCCGCCCGCACGGTCTCCGGATCGCCGATCACCGAGCACGCCAGCGAATGCGCGACGCTGTTCAGTTCCATCTCCGGCGCGTCGAGCCGGTCGACCGGCGGCTGCAACTGCCCCGGCGTGCCGCGGCGCAGATTGATGAACTGCTGCTGCAAGGACGTGAAGAGGCGCAGGGCGGCTTCGTTGGTATCGGCCGCGAACAGATTCACGCCGACCATCGCATAGGGCTTGTCGAGCGCCGCCGACGGACGGAACTGCGCGCGATACAGGCGCAGCGCGGTCAGCATATGGTCCGGCGCGAAGTGCGAAGCAAACGCGAACGGCAGGCCAAGCGCGGCCGCCAGTTGCGCGCTGAACAGCGACGAACCGAGCAGCCACAGCGGCACGTGCAGCCCCGCGCCTGGCACTGCGCGCACGCGTTGCCCCGCCACCGGGTCGGCGAAATAGCGCTGCAGCTCGACGACGTCGTCCGGGAACGAGTCCGCGCTGCCTTGCAGATCGCGACGCAAGGCCCGCGCCGTGGTCTGGTCGGTGCCGGGGGCGCGGCCGAGGCCCAAATCGATGCGATCGGGGTAGAGCGAGGCGAGCGTGCCGAACTGTTCGGCGATCACGAGCGGCGCGTGGTTCGGCAGCATCACGCCACCCGAACCGACGCGAATGGTCTTCGTGCCGCCGGCCACATAACCGATCACCACCGAGGTCGCCGCGCTGGCGATACCTGTCATGTTGTGATGCTCGGCGAGCCAGTAGCGCCGATAACCCCACTTTTCGGCGTGCTGGGCGAGATCGAGCGTGTGAGCGAACGCCTCTGCCGCGCTCGCGCCGGCGTTGATGGGGGAGAGGTCGAGAACCGAAAAAGGGATCATGGCAAATTCGTCCGAAGCCCTGCGCCGCCCGGTTCGCATGGAGCGAGGTGCTCGCACGCCGTAAGGCCGCCGACAGCAAAGGCAAAAGCGGATTGTGCCAAAGCGCGTTCATTCTCGCTGGCCGGCTGCACAAGTCCACATGCCCGGCAGGGTGTTGCGCGCCTTGGCAAGCGCCGCAAGCCGGGCTGGCTCTTCATATCAATACCCTGACGCTTTAAGCAATCCACGAAAGGACGACGTATTGCAATTGGCCGGACCGATTAGATCGTTCACGCCAAACACAGAATTATTGTCTGAATGTGACGATTATCCTCAGATCAACTACCGGGCAAATGCGAATGCAAAGAGTTAAGTGCCGTGGCAATAAAGCGCAGATCTGTCGAGTACACATTGCGAGCAAATTCATTCAGGCGCTGCTACAATTTTTGCGACTGGCAGCATGCTTGCAATAACCGTTCAGAGGCGCGCCAAGCCTGACGAAACCTGGTTTTCGCCGAGCTTGCGGCCGGGGCCGAGTCTCGCCTGTAAGCGGTGCATTAATTCTCCTAGTTTCGAGACGTTACGGCCGTTGGCAGAGGCGTGGGCAGATTAACGGCAGCAATTGGCGGTTGATCTCTGTCTGTTCACTTTCAATTATCTGTCATATTGCCGTTTGAATATTACCGGAAATTACGGTAAAGCCTTTGCGTGCGTTTTTCAGACAATTCGACTTCATGCGAGTCGATTGTTCTGCAGAAGGCAGAAGGAGTTCCGAACGTGCGAACGAGTGGATTTCTGTATCTGTGCGTCTTGTCGACGGATGCCGCCGGAGCCGCGCTGGTTGGATCGTGGGCAGCAGCGAACCGGAGCGCAGGCCAATGACGGTGCATTCGCTCTCTGCCATGGAGTGGCTGCTGGCGATGTTTTGCTGCGCCGCTACGGTCTATGCCGGCGTTGCCGCGGTGGCGATGCCGTTTTTCGGTAAACGCCCCGGCACGCGTCATGTGGGCTGGACTTCGGTGAGCGTGCTCAAGCCGCTGTGCGGGATCGAGCCGCGTCTGTACGAAAACCTCGTGACGTTCTGCGAGCAGGCGCATCCGTGCTTTCAACTGCTGTTTGGCGTGTCGTCCGCGGCCGATCCGGCAATTGCCGTGGTGCGGCGTTTGCAGGCCGCGTACCCGCAATGCGCGATTGAGCTCGTAGTGGATTCGCGCGTCCACGGCAGCAATCTGAAAGTGAGCAATCTGATCAACATGGCGCAGCGCGCGCGTCACGACGTGATTGTGCTGGCCGATAGCGATATCGCCGTCGGGCCGGATTACCTCGATACGGTCACGGCGCCGCTCGCCGACGCCGATACCGGCGTCGTCACCTGCCTCTACCGGGCGCAGAGCGTGGGTGGCTTCTGGCCGCGCGTGGGGGCGATGTTCATCAACGAATGGTTTGCGCCGTCGGTGCGCGTCGCGCATGCCGGCGGCTCGCGGCGCTTCGGTTTTGGCGCCACCCTGGCGTTGCGCCGGACGACGCTCGAGCACATCGGCGGCTTCGAAACACTCAAAGACTGTCTCGCCGACGACTACTGGTTGGCCGAACACGCGCGCACACTCGGCCTGAACACCGTATTGTCGCCGGTGCTGGTGGCCACCGACGTGATCGAGCCCACTTTCACCACATTGTGGCTACGCGAGATGCGCTGGTTGCGCACGATCCGCTCGGTGAATCCGTCGGGCTTCGCCTCGCTGGTCATCACATTTACCACGCCCTGGCTGCTGACCGGCGCATTGCTGGCGGCCGGGCTGAACAGCGGGTTTATCGGCGCAGGCAGCGGTGATCCGTTGATGTCGTTGCTGCTGTCGGTCAGCACCGGCGCTGGATTCATCGCACGCGTGCTGCTGCATGCGCGCAGCGCGCGCATTTCGCGCAGCTTCTGGCGCGATCTGCCGCTCGTGCCCTTGCGCGACACCTTGCTCGCGCTGCAATGGCTCGGTGCGGTATTCGGCTCGCACGTCGTGTGGCGCGGTGCGCGGATGCCGGTGGTCAATCGGGTCGCGCCGACGCAGACCTCGATTGTGGAGATGTCCGATCGTGGATAGCGTGGTTTGATCCGTTAGTAGTCTTTAGAATTAATGAAAATAGCCGGAGCAACACACATGAAAACCTTATTTCTGCAGGCTCCATCGTATGACGGTTTCGATGGCGGCGCGGGTTCGCGCTACCAGGCGAAGCGCGAGATCCGCTCCTTCTGGTATCCCACCTGGCTCGCGCAACCGGCGGCGCTGGTGCCCGGGAGCCGCGTGCTCGATGCGCCGGCGGATGGTTTGTCGGTGGACGCGGCGCTTGAAATCGCGCAGCAGTATGAGCTGGTGATCATTCATACCAGCACGCCGTCGTTTCCCACGGATGCGATGTTTGCGCAGGACCTGAAGGCGCGCAAGCCGTCGGTCATGATCGGCATGGTGGGCGCCAAGGTGGCCGTCGATCCGCACAATTCGCTTACGGCGAGCGACGCAATCGATTTCGTCTGCCGCGAGGAATTCGATTTCACCTGCCAGGAAGTCGCGGCAGGCAAACCGCTCGCGCAGATCCAGGGCCTGAGTTATCGCGCGGCGGATGGCTCGATCGAACACAACGAGGCACGTCCGATTCTCGAAGACATGGACGAACTGCCGTTCGTCGCGCCGGTCTATAAGCGTGACCTGAAGATCGGCAATTACTTTATCGGCTATCTGAAGCATCCGTATGTCTCGATCTACACGGGCCGCGGTTGCCGCTCGAAGTGCACGTTCTGTCTGTGGCCGCAGACGGTGGGCGGTCACCGCTACCGCACCCGCTCGGTGGAAAACGTACTGGAAGAAGTGAAGTGGATTCGCGACAACATGCCCGAAGTCAGGGAGATCATGTTCGACGACGACACCTTCACCGACTTTAAACCGCGCGTCGAAGAGATCGCCCGCGGCCTCGGCAAACTCGGCGTGACGTGGTCCTGCAATGCGAAAGCGAACGTGCCTTACGCGACGCTGAAGATCATGAAGGAAAACGGCCTGCGTCTGCTGCTGGTGGGCTATGAGTCGGGCGACGACCAGATCCTGCTGAACATCAAGAAAGGGCTGCGCACGGATATCGCGCGGCGTTTCAGCGAAGACTGCCGCAAGCTCGACATCAAGATTCACGGCACCTTCATTCTGGGGCTGCCGGGCGAGACCCAGGAGACGATCGAAAAGACCATCGAGTACGCCAGAGAGATCAATCCGCACACGATCCAGGTGTCGCTCGCCGCGCCGTATCCGGGTACGACGCTTTACCGGCAGGCGGTGGAAAACGGCTGGATGGAAGAGAACAAGGTCATCAATCTCGTCAGCAAGGAAGGCGTGCAGCTTGCTGCCATCGGTTATCCGCATCTTTCGCGCGAAGAGATTTATCACCATGTGGAGCGTTTTTATAAGCGCTTCTATTTCCGGCCCTCGAAAATCTGGGAGATTGTGCGCGAGATGCTGATGAGCTGGGACATGATGAAGCGGCGCCTGCGCGAAGGCGTCGAGTTCTTCCGGTTCCTGCGCGCTCACGAAGCATGATGCGGCGCGAGGCTCCGCTTTCGCAGCGGACGTTGATCATCACGGCGGACGATTTCGGCTTGCACGAGCGGGTCAACGAGGCCGTCGAGCGCGCCCATCTGCATGGCGTGCTCACGGCGGCGAGCCTGATGGTCGCCGCGCCTGCCGCGCGCGATGCCGTGGCGCGTGCGCGCCGGCTGCCGGACCTGCGCGTGGGCCTGCATCTGGTGTTAGCCGATGGCGCGGCGCTCCTGCCGCGCGAGGCGATTCCGGCACTGCTCGACGCGCATGGACGATTCGGCGACAACATGGTGCGCGACGGTGTGCGGTTTTTCTTTCTGCCGCAGGTTCGCAAACAGCTGGCTCTGGAAATTCGTGCGCAGTTCGAAGCATTTTCGAAAACCGGGCTGGCGCTCGATCACGTGAACACCCATAAGCATTTTCATCTGCATCCCACGGTGCTTGGCATGATTATCGAAATTGGCCGCGATTACGGCATGCGCGCAATGCGTCTGCCTTGCGAATCACGCGAGCCGTTCTGGTTGAAACCATGGATCGGCCTCGTGCGCGACCGCCTCGATCGGGAGGGCATTGCGCACAACGACTACGTGATCGGTATTGCCGATACTGGACGGATGACCGAAGGCGTGCTGCTCGATAGGTTGGCGCGCTTGCCCGACGGCGTGGGCGAAATCTACTGCCACCCGGCCGTGGAAGGCGAAGGTGCATTGACGCGAGGCATGCGCGATTACCGTCACGCGGACGAACTGGCCGCGCTGCTGTCGCCGCGCGTGCAAGCGGCGATCGAAGCGGCGGGCGCCACGCGCGGCGGCTTTGCCGATGTATTTCACATGACGCATGAGCGGCGCGTGCAGTCGTCATGAAGCGGCTGCAATGACGTCGAATTTTGCCAACGCGAAAGGCTTCAGTTTGACTTCATGCCGTGGCGTCTCGTCTAACCCCATAAATATCTTGTCTGCCGGCGGCCTCTATCCCACGCCCTGCAAACTAACACCCCGCACATCCACCCGAGCCGGCAACATCCTTTGCTCAAAAGCATGGTCGGCAACCCGCTGCAAAGCGGCAATATCAGCATCACTCACCGGCCGTTGCTTAAGCGCAGACCTGACGGTAATAACCCGAGCCGCCTCAATAGGCAGCCGGGTCAAGCCGGCATAGACCTGTGCATAAGCCTCGGGATGCTCCGCTCCCCACGCTCCGGCACGCTGAAACCGTTGCAAGGCATCACTCAGCGCCGGCCGTTTGGCCTGATCCGCCGCAGCCGCGCCGGACGCAGTGATGAACGCCAGCCCGGTATTGATACCCGTGCCGTCACGCAAGACCCGGGCGCCACGTTGCACCGCCGCGCCGTAATAAGGATCAAACGTTGCCCACACATCGAGCTGCCGCGACTCGAAAGCGGCAAACGCATCGACGGGCAGCACGAACCGTACATTCACATCATCAGGCTTGAGTCCCGCCTCGGCGAGCGCGCCATACAGTTGGTACTGCGAAATACTTCCACGTGCTGACGAAACCACCACCGTCTTACCCTTCAGATCCGCAACATGCCGCAACGGCGAATCCGCCTGCACGACAATGCCGAGTGAGCTAGCCGTCCCCACCCGCGTCGCGACGATTTTCAAGGACGGATCGCCGATCGCCGCAGCCAGCACGGGCAAATCGCCAGCCGGCGCGAGGTCCACGGCATTGGCGCGCTGCGCTTCGAACAGCGGCGCTGCTCCCTGAAAGTTAGCCCAGCGAAACGGATAGGGCGCACCGTCGAGTGCATGGGCCGCTTCAGCCAGTGCGCGCAAACCGCCTGCCTGATCTCCAAACACCAGTTCCGGGGCAGCCGCATGCGCGTTCTCCGCGCCCAGCCATGCAGCGGCGGGCGCCACACTGCACGCGGCGAGGGTCCGCAAAATCCGGCGGCGGTCGGGGCGAAAGGCAGTCATCGGGCATGGTTCCACGAGAAGGGAGGATCGACGAGAACACCGCGGCGTTGTCTTAACCGGCAACGCGCCGCAGCGAAGCGAGATTAGCAATCGCCCCCGCCCGTCACAAACATGCAATTACGATATCTTTATCGACTATCAATATTTAACGAACGCATGTTGCAGTGCTACCTTTGATGCTCGCCTGACGCCCCGTCATGGGTGTCGCCGCCGGATCGTGCCCTGTGCCCACCGGCGTTCTGTCGATCATCTGGGAGACACATCGTGGCAGTCGAATTCATCGGCATGATCCAGACCCGCAAGGTCTCGGAAACGCACGCGCCGCAAGGTCCGGCAATCGATATCGGTTATGTGGAGCAGTTTGCGCGCGCTCACGAGGATGCGGGTTTCGACCGCGTGCTCGTGCCGCATCATTCCACGAGTCCGGACGCGCTGTTGACTGTCGCGCACGCGGCCAGCGTCACGCAGCGCGTGCATTTCATGCTCGCGCACCGGCCGGGGTTCGTCGCGCCGACGCTGGCCGCGCGTCAGTTGGCCACGCTCGATCACTACTCGGGCGGCCGGCTCGCCGTGCACATCATTTCCGGCGGTGACGACGCCGAGCAGCGCCGCGATGGCGATTACCTGTCGCACGACGAGCGCTACGCCCGCACCGACGAGTACGTGTCGATCCTGCGTCGCATCTGGACCTCGGACACGCCGTTCGATCATGAGGGTAAATACTATCGCTTCGAACGCGGTTTCTCGGAAGTAAAGCCGGTGCAGCAGCCGCATATTCCGGTGTATTTCGGCGGGGCGTCGGCGCCCGCGCTCGAAATTGCCGGCCGTCACGCGGATGTCTACGCGCTATGGGGCGAATCGAAGGCCCAGGTGCGCGAGCAGGTGACGCGGGTGCGCGCCGAAGCCGCCAGACATGGCCGCACGGTGCGATTCTCGGTGTCGTTCCGGCCGATTCTGGCCGACACGGAGGCCGCGGCGTGGGAACGCGCCGAGCATATTCTCGAAGAGACGAAGCGCTTGCGCGCCGCCCAGGGGCTCGGCGTCGGCGGACCGGCGCAGAGCGAAGGCGCGCGCCGCTTGCTGGCGGCGGCCGGTACGGCGGATCGCGCGGATGAGCGGTTGTGGACCGCGATTGCGAAGGAAATCGGCGGCCGCTCGAATTCGACCGCGCTGGTGGGCACACCGGACCAGGTGGCGGATACGCTCGCTGAGTACTATGCTCTGGGCGTAAGCACTTTCCTGATTCGCGGTTTCGATCCGCTCGAAGATGCGATCGACTATGGCCGCGCCCTGATTCCCGCGACACGCGAACGCATCGCGCTCGGCGCGCGCGCGGCAGCCTGAACGGAGTGATGATGACGGATTTATCCCTGACGCTCGCCCATCCCGCGGATGCTTTGACCTCGCAGACGCAACCCTCGCCGCTGCAAGCGCCCGTGCAACGGCATGTGCCGCTGCGCAAATACTGGTTCGACGAAGTCCCGCCGCGTGCGAGCGTCGCTGACGAACGCCGCTACCGGCAGGAGCGTCTGGCCGTCGCGTTTCGCCTGTTCGCGCGCTACGGCTTCGATCAGGGGCTCGCGGGCCACATCACGGCACGCGATCCGGAGTGGCCCGACCACTTTTGGGTCAACCCGTTCGGCAAGCATTTCGGCCGCATTCGCATTTCCGATCTGCTGCTGGTGAATGCGCAAGGCGAGATCGTGGTGGGCGACGGACCCGTGAATCAGGCGGCTTTCGCCATCCATGCCGCGATTCACGAAGCGCGGCCGGACGTGGTGGCCGCCGCGCACACGCATTCGCTGTACGGCAAGGCATGGTCGACGCTCGGTCGCACGCTTGACCCGCTGACCCAGGATTCGTGCGCGTTCTATCAGGACCACAGCTTGTTCGACGATTTTCGCGGCGTCGTGCTCGACACTGACGAGGGCGCGCGCATTGCCGCGGCGTTGGGCAATAACAAGGCCGTGATCCTGAAGAATCACGGCATTCTCACGGCGGGTCCGACCGTCGAAGCGGCGGCGTGGTGGTACATCGCGCTGGACAACGCGTGTCACGCGCAATTGCTCGCGGAAGCGGCGGGTAAGCCGCAATCCATTCCTCATGAGATTGCCTCGCTTACCCACGAGCAGGTGGGACGTGCCGGCGGCGCATTGTTTGCGTTTCAAAGCCTGATGGAAGGGCTGGTCGAAGCGGAGCCGGATGTTTTCGACTGAGCCCCCCGCGAGCGGCGGCAGTTTTCTTCATGCGGCCTTCGTGCCGACGCTGCAGCATACGTGCGTGGGGCATGGACCTGAACAGATAAACCCGCTGGCGGCTGCCGTAGGGTGTGCCGCCCAAGCCGCCACGCTGCGCATTGCGGGCCTTGCGCCGCACGCGTCGCGTCATACGCCGGACCGCCGGTAATCAAAATTCCGGCGTGGATCCCTTGACCTGGCCAGGCGCCATGGCGGCGCGCACGCTGCGCCGCGTCCCTCGACTTCCGACTCCTCAATCACACCATGAGCCAAATCTCGCGGCCGGACCGCTTGCGCACCTTCATCGGGCAAATCGCCACCCTGCTCGATGATGCGGCCCCCGAAGCCGATCTGCTTCAAAAGGGCGGCGCGCATCTATCCGACCTGATCGCACACGACGACTGGTTGCCCGACGCTTACGCACGCCCCGACCCCACGCGCTATCAGCAATACCTGCTGCACGTCGACTCGCGTCAGCGCTTTTCCGTCGTGAGTTTCGTTTGGGGCCCCGGGCAGGCCACGCCGGTGCACGACCACACCGTCTGGGGCCTGATCGGCGTGCTACGCGGCGCGGAAATCGCCCAGCCCTATGAGCTGGATGCACGAGGCACGTTGATTGCTTCACATACTGCGAGGCGGCTCGAAACCGGTGCCGTCGATGCCGTATCGCCGCGCATTGGCGACATCCATCGTGTCAGCAATGCTTACGAAGACCGCGTGTCGATCAGCATTCACGTTTATGGTGCAAATATCGGCGCGGTGTCGCGCTCGGTTTATGCCGAGCACGGCGGCCGCAAGGGATTTATCTCCGGGTACTCGAACGACGTGTTGCCGAATATCTGGAATGTATCGAAGGAGATTGCCATCTCATGACCGTTGCAACTGAATTCCGTACCCGTTCATTCGAAGACGTGCGCCGCGCACTGCTCGAGCGCCGCGAAATCGCGCTGCTCGACGTGCGCGAGGAAGACCCGCACGCGCGCAGCCATCCGTTGTTCGCGGCGAATCTGCCGTTATCGAAACTTGAACTTGAAGCGCCGACGCGCCTGCCGCGCCGCAGCGTCCCGATTGTTGTGTTCGACGACGGCGAAGGGCTCGCCGTGCGTGCGGCAAACCGCTTCGTCGAACTGGGCTATACCGATGTCTCGCTGCTCGCCGGCGGCTTGCGCGGCTGGGCCGAGGCCGGTGGCGAACTGTTTCAGGACGTCAACGCGCCGAGCAAGGCGTTCGGCGAACTGGTGGAAAGCGAGCGGCACACCCCTTCGCTCGAAGCGCCGCAAGTGCAGGCCTTGCTCGACGCCGAAGCGAACGTGGTGGTGCTCGACGCGCGCCGCTTCGACGAATATCAGACCATGAACATCCCCGGCAGCGTCAGCGTGCCGGGCGCGGAACTGGTGTTGCGGGCGCGGCAACTGGCGCCGGATCCGGCGACGCAGATCGTCGTCAATTGCGCGGGGCGCACGCGCAGCATCATCGGCGCGCAATCGTTGATCAATGCGGGTGTGCCGAATCCCGTCGCCGCGTTACGTAACGGCACGATCGGCTGGACGCTGGCAGGGCAGTCGCTGGCGCATGGCAGTGCGAAACGTTTCGATCCGGTCGCCGACCACGCAGTGCGCGCCACCGCGGCGGCATCGGCGCGCGCAGTAGCCGATCGCGCGGAAGTGGGCCGTACCTCGCGTGACGAAGCGCGCCGCTGGGCTGAGGAAGCGGTGCGCACCATCTACCGTTTCGACGTGCGCACGCCGCAGGAATATCAGGCGAGCCACGTGCCGGGGTTTCGCAGCGCGCCAGGCGGTCAGCTTGTTCAGGAGACCGATATATTCGCGCCGGTGCGCGGCGCCCGCGTGATTCTCGCGGATAGCGACGGCGTGCGTGCCAACATGACGGCTTCGTGGCTCGCGCAGATGAACGTCGAGGTGTACGTGATCGACGGCCTGACGCCTGCGGATTTCACGGAAGAGGGCGCCGTGCCGGTGGTGCGAAACGCGGTGCCGCCGCCAGCTGTCGAAGAAATTTCGGCGGCGGCGCTGGCTAGCTTGTTGCAAGCGCCCGGCACCGTCGTGCTGGATTTCACGGCGAGCGCCAACTACGTCAAGCAGCATATTCCCGGGGCATGGTGGGCGTTGCGCGGTCAACTGGCCGACGCATTGCCCAGCCTGCCGGATGCCGAGCGGTATGTCGTGACCTGCTGGACGAGCGCCCTTGCGCGTTTCGCGGCGCCGGATCTGGCCGCGTTGACCGGCAAGCCGGTGCAGGTGCTGACGGGCGGCACGACGGCATGGATTGCGGCCGGGCTGCCTGTCGAGAGCGGCGAGACGCATCTCGCTTCGCCGCGCATCGATCGTTACCGCCGTCCTTATGAGGGCATGGATAACGCCCATGAAGCGATGCAGGCATATCTCGACTGGGAATACGGACTCGTCGCGCAGCTGGCGCGTGACGGAACCCATGGGTTTCATGTGATCTAAGGGGCACGGCGCGGCGTCGCGGGTGAGCCAGCAACGCGTTTATGTAGAGGTGAAGTGAGAAGGGCGCAGCCGCGAACGCGGTGGCTGCGCCCTTTGCATTTGGCATTTACGCCGCGTGCTGCTGCAGTTGCACTGCCTTGAATTGCTGTTCCACCGCCGCCCCGAAGCGTTCCACCGGCTGTTGCAATTTGCCGAGCACGCGCGGATGCACGAGCCAGATATCGGTCAGCGGTTTGAAATCGCTGAGCGTGAGCACGTCCAGTTTGGCCTCGTGACGGCTCGCTTGCAGCAAGGGTAGTGGCACCAGACCGAGCCCGTTGCCATCGGCGACGAGCTGCAGTTGCAATTCCGTGCCGAGCGTCTCCAGATTCAGTTTCAATGCGAGACCCTGGCCGGTTAGTGCGCGCTGCAGGCCCTCACGAAAGCCACAGCCATCGGGATTGAGCACCCAGCCAATCGACTGGCATTCCGCCAGCGCATGCACGCGCTTTTTCAGCACGCCTTTGGGCGCGACCACCGCGAGCTTGACGCGTCCCAGCGAGCGCGCGGCAAGCGATTCGGCGAAGCTCTTGTTGGCCGGCAGCAGGATGGCGGCGGCATCGAGTTCGCCCGCTTCGACCCGTTGCAGCAACTGGCTGCCCCAGCCGCTCGACGCGCTCGGCTGCAGGTCGGGATAGGCGGCGCGCAACTCGCGCATTGCGTCGGCGAGGGCGATGTCGGCGATTGTCTGCGCGACGCCGAGACGCAGCGCGCCGACGGGCGGCGTGTCGTTCGCGACCAACTCGCGTAGCACGCCGATCTCGCGCTGGATCACGCGGCACTGCTCATAGACGACGCGCCCCGTCGCCGTGGCTCGCAACGGACGCGTATTGCGATCGAGCAGTTCCACGCCGAGGGCTTCCTCGAAATTCTGCAGCCGGCGCGTGATGGCCGGTTGTGTGAGCCCGAGCGCCTGCGCCGCCTGTTGCAGCGACTGGGCGCGAATGACGGCGACGTAGGCTTCGATATCGTCGATCTTCATGATGAGCGATGAGGTAAGAGGGCCGCGGTTGTGCCAAATGAGGTGCCAAATAAGGCGCCACGTAGCGCTCAAGTAAGGTGCCAAATAAGGCAGCAAATAAAACGGCCCGTAGGCGTGCGTTCGATGATACCTGCAATAGCCGCCGCGCAACGTGCGCGACCTCGCAAGATCTGCATATTTGCTTAGCAGAATAATGCGTTTGTCTTATACAAGTGCGTGCCGTATCGTCATTGCTGGTTCTGGCTTCATGCGCGCCATGAGCGGCGTCGAGGCATCCTGACGGGCTTTGCAGAAGCGCTCACTGATTCGCAACGAACGATATGACGACGACACGTTTTGTTTTCCGTAGGTCTGCCAAACAGATCAAAGAGCTTGCGGCTGGCGCCGCGCGGCGCGTGTTTTTCAAAGCACTCGCAAGCGCCGCGCTCGTGCTCTGTGCAACGAGCCTTACCGCGCCGCGGACCAGTACGGCCTTCGCAGCCGACCTTCCGGTGTTGCGGGTCGGCGATCAGGCCTTGCAGACGCGTGGCATTCTCGAAGCCTCAGGCCAGCTTAAAAACCTGCCGTACCAGATCGAATGGTTCAACTTTCCGGCCGCGCAGCCGCTCGGCGAGGCGCTGAACGCAGGAGCCGTGGACGTAGGCGGCCTGGGCGATGCGCCGCTCGTGTTTGCACTCGCCGCGGGCGCTCAGGTGCGCGCAGTTGCCGCGACCCGCTCGCATCCCGTGGACCTCGCAATCGTCGTCAACGCGCATTCGCCGCTGACCGACGTCGCGAGCCTGAAGGGCAAGCGCATCGCTACGACGCGCGGCTCGATCGGGCATTTCCTCGCGCTGGCGGCGCTGAAAAAAGCCAACATTCCGCTCTCGCAGGTCACGCTGGTGTTTCTCGCCCCAGCCGACGCCAAGGCCGCGCTCGCGTCGGGCAGCGTGGACGCGTGGTCCGTGTGGGACCCGTACACCGCGCTCGGCGAATCGCGCGATCACGACCGCATCCTCGCGAACGGGGTCGGTTTGTCGGAAGGCCTGAGCTATCAGGTCGCCACCGATCGCACGATTGCCAGCAAACGCGCGCTTCTCGCTGACTTCCTGCGACGCGTGGCGCTCGGTCAGCAGTGGGCCCTGTCGCATCCAGACGAGGTCGCGGCGATGCAATCGCGCGTCACCGGCTTGCCGCCTGATGTGCTGAAGACGGTGTATCAGCGTGGCCAGGTGCACCCGGTCGCAATCGACGACAGCGTGGTGGCCGCCCAGCAGCGCACCGCCGATACCTACGAAGCGGCCAGCGTGATCCCGACGCATCTCGATGTGCGTGCGAGTTTTGATCGCAGTTTTCCTTTGCCATAGCAGGCTGCGTCCTTAAATCCATACGCATTCCTGAGTAAATAGCCGGATGGCTTGATGCGCATTGCCACGGAGTCCGAATGAACGCCCCCGATTTTGACGCCGCCCGAGTCCGCCCGGCGGCACGCCGCCACCCACCGCTTGATAGCAGCGCGTTTGACGCCCTGCTGGCACAACTCAGCGCCGAATTCGCCGCCGGCGCCGAATCGCACGATCGCAGCGGTGAATTTCCGCACGCCAATCTGGCCCGTCTGCACGGATACGACCTGCTGTCGCTGACGGTGCCCGCATCGCTCGGCGGCGCGGGCGCGAGCCTGTCGCAGGCCTTGAAGGTGGTGCGCGCGGTGGCGCGCGGCGAGCCGTCGACGGCGCTCGTCCTCGTCATGCAGTATCTGTTTCATCATCGCCTGCAGGGCAATGCACGCTGGCCTCGCGATCTGCGCGAACGGGTCGCCGGGGAAGCGGTGCGCGACGGCGCGCTGATCAACTCGTTGCGGGTCGAGCCGGAACTCGGCACGCCCGCGCGCGGCGGCTTGCCCGCTACGCTTGCGGTGCGCAGCGGCGACGGCTGGGTCATCAACGGGCGCAAGCTGTATTCGACCGGCAGCCCCGGTTTGACGTGGCTCGCGGTGTGGGCGCGCAGCGACGAGACCCCGCCGCGCGTCGGCGTGTGGCTGGTGCGGCGCGACACGCCCGGCGTGCGGGTCGGCGAGTTGTGGAATCATCTCGGCATGCGTGCCACTGGCAGCCACGAAATCGTCTTCGAGAACGTCTTCGTGCCGGCCGCGCATGCCGTGGATATCCAGTTGCCCGGCGAAGCGGGCGCCGGACTCGACGCGCTCGGCGTGGCGTGGATGAGCGTGCTGCTTTCGGCCGTCTACGATGGCGTGGCGCGTGCCGCGCGCGACTGGTTCGCGGGCTGGGCCGCGTCGCGTGTGCCCGCCAATCTCGGCGCGCCGCTTGCGAGTCTGGCGTCGTTCCAGCTGACACTCGGCCGCATCGACGCGCTGCTGTTCAGCAATCGCGTGTTGCTCGACGCCACCGCGCACGCCGAACGCGTCGCGCTCGACGAAGCGCCGCTCGTCAAATACACGGTGACGAATCAGGCAATCGAAGCCGTGCAGCTCGCCGTCGAGGCGAGCGGCAATCCGGGCCTGAGCCGCGACAATCCGCTCGAACGTCATTACCGCGACGTGCTGTGCGCGCGCATCCATACGCCGCAAAACGATTCGGTCTTGCAGGGCGCGGGACGGGCGGGCTTCGCAAACCGCCAGGCGTTAAACCGTTAAACGTTAGCCGCGCGTCGTCGCGCCGCGAACGAGCGGCTATTCTTCAGCCAATTCGGTGTAAACGCTGGCTCGCCTTATCCGCGCAATGCGTCTAAATTATCGCCACCTGGGCAAAATAGTCGAGGGACCAGACGGCCGTGTGCAGCGGTCTGTTTCGGGCGAAAGCGCATGATCAGCTGCGGTCGGCGGCTGATTGCTTCGTTCGGAGCAGGCCGCTGCGTGTCGTCCGCCCGCGGGTCTTTCGCCACGCATCCTCGCGTCCTGATCGAAAGTCGGCGGGTTTCCAGACTGCGCCACGGGTGATTTGCCGGCGCCGCTTTTCGTCCCCGCTTCCGTCCCCGCTTTTCGTCTCATTTCCCGCTGTTTTCCATTCCCGGCACCAACGGCGCGTGACACAGCCGCCCATGCCGTGCCTTCGCTCAATGCCGTTACCCGTCGACCCCCGCTGCCTGCCTCGCTGCGTGCGCGCCGGCGGTTTTGCTATCCTGTCGTCCAACCGTAATTAAACAGACCGCATTTCCGACCGACAGATGGCTTTCCGCTTCCGCCTGCTTACCGTCGCCGTGCTGGCCGTGTCGCTCGCGCTGGCGGGCTGCGACGACCAACAGGGCCAACGCGCCGTGCAAAAACTCAAGGATCTGTTCAACGCCGTCAAACCGGACGCGTTGCTGCTGAAGGACCTCACGCCCGGCGTTTCGACCGAAGAGCAGATTCGCCGTCAGATGGGCAAGCCGGAAACCGAGCGCGATTTCACCGACGGCTCCAAACGCCTCGAATATCCGCGCGGCCCGCAGGGCCTCAACACCTACATGGTCGACATCGACCGCGACGGCAAACTGCAGGCCATCACTCAGGTGCTGACGGCGGCCAATTTCGCCAAGGTGCAGATGGGCATGAGCGAGGACGAGGTGCGGCGGCTGCTCGGCAAACCGGGCCAGGTGGCGGTGTTTCCGCTCAAGCCGGAAACCGTCTGGAGCTGGAAGTGGCGCGAAGGCGGCGTGACCGAAGAGGGCATCTTCAACGTGCACTTCGACGCATTCCACAAGGTCTACACCACGTCGCGTTCCGACGTGATTCGCGGACGATAGGGAGAAAACATGCTGCGGCGACGTCCTCATTCGCGCATCGGTCTCGTACTCGGCGGCGGCGCCGCGCGGGGCTGGGCGCATATCGGCGCGATTCGCGCGCTACATGACGCCGGCATCAAGCCCGACGTGGTGTGCGGCACCTCGATCGGCGCGCTGGTCGCGGCGGTCTATGCGAACGGCGATCTCGACTGGCTCGAGGAATGGGTATCGCGCCTGACCTGGCAAACGGTGGTGCGGCTGCTCGACCTGCGCATCTCCGGGGGACTGCTGGGCGGCCGCAAGGTGATTCAGGTGTTTGCCAACCGCTTTAACGGTTGCGAGATCGGCCAGTTGCAGATGCCCTTCGCGGCGGTGGCGACGGAACTCGATTCGGGCCGCGAAACCTGGTTGCAGGACGGCAGCGTGGTGGACGCCGTGCGCGCCTCGATCGCGATTCCGGGCATCTTCACGCCGGTCTGGCACAACGGCGTCTGGCTCGTCGATGGCGGCCTGAGCAATCCGGTGCCGGTGTCGGTGGCGCGCGGTATGCGCGCCGACTGCGTGATCGCCGTGGATCTGAATAACGACATTCTCAACGGGCGCGACTTCGGCGGCATCACCGCCGCGGCGCCGCCGCTCGACCCCGATGCGCCGCCGCCCGGCACGCTGCGCAAAAACGGCAAGCCATGGCCGCGCTGGCTCGCACCAGCCAATGACGTGGTGTCGAACGATGTGCGGGTGGCGCCGGCGCCGAGCGCGCGCGTGCCGTCGATGCTGAGTTCGGTGGCGCAGAGCATCGACATCATGCAGGTGCGCATCACGCGCAGCCGCCTCGCGGGCGAGCCGGCGGACATCCTGATTCAGCCACGTCTCGGCGGCATGGGGATTTTCGATTTTCACCGCGCGGCGCCCGCGATTGCGGAAGGGCGCGCGGCGGTCGAACAGATGCTGCCGGCAATCCGCTCGCGGCTAGGGATCGAATAAACCGGGCGGATCCTAGATCCCGCCGGCATTCTTCGACGCAATCACCCGGCAGATCCGCTTGCCCGAGCTTTCGCTCGTCACGTCCTCGAACAGCAGGATCGCGCAATCGACCAGCGCCTCCACCACGAGCTTCGGTTCGAACGCGGTGTAGAGCCGGCCGTCGGCCTGGCGCTGGTCCGCGCCTTCGGTCACGCGCCACGACAGATACAGCACGCCGTTGGGCCGCAACAGACGCCGCAGGTTATCGACGGCGAGCGGAATCGATTCGACCGGCAGATGCATGATCACCGTCTCGCACACGACATTGTCGAAGCGCTCGTCGATCTCCGCGAGGGCGGGGAGCGTCGCCTCCCGAAACACGATCTCCGGATGCAAACGACGGGCTTCGGCGAGCAGGCCTGGCGAGGCATCGAAGCCGCTCACGTTGTAACCGTGTCCGGCGAGCCACGCCGCGTCGCGGCCGTTGCCGCAGCCGATCTCGGCCGTCGTCCCTTGCGGCACCAGATGCGTTTCCAGCAGCGCGTAAAGGTCGTTGGGCGGGGGCTGGTCGAGCCATTCCTGACTGTAGCGCGCGGCGTCATTGGTGTAGGCGACGAGCGTGGCGGAATCGTAGCGGGAGGTCATACGGCAGGCCCTCGGTCAAGGTTGTGCAAGTGCTACCGCCATCGCAGTGTAGCGGGGTTCGCCCTGGTCGTGACGCCAAAACGCAGTACGCCGCGCGCCGCCTCGTCTATCGAAAAAGCGACCCGAAACTTGCTAAATCGCGGCGCATACCTTGGCGCCGCCACGCGCCTTCAAAAACATATCGCCCGCTAAAACAGGGGTCTCGCGCCGCGCTGGCGGTGAATCAGTCAATGTTGCGTCGCAACACGTCATGACCCACCCGTTTGAGCAAACCATTTTCACTTGCGAGTATCCGCACCAATGCGGATGCGTCAGCCGGCGACAGCCGTGCCACTCGAACGCCGCCTGAGCTTTGCAAACCTGGATGGAGACAAACGTGTTCCTTTATGGCTTTGGTCCGGTGCTGCTCGCCGGTACGATCCAGACAATCGAGCTGTCGGTTCTGTCGCTCGCGGCCGCGGTTCTGCTCGGACTGGCAGGCGCGGCGGCGAAGCTCTCGCTGAACCGGCCGCTGCGTATGATCGGCACGGCTTATACGACGCTGATCCGCTCGGTGCCCGATCTCGTCCTGATGCTGCTGCTGTTCTACAGCATCCAGATCGCGGTCAACAATCTGACCGACGCGCTGAATCTGCCGCAATTCGACATCGACCCGTTCGTGGCCGGCGTGATCACGCTCGGCTTCATTTACGGCGCGTATTTCACCGAGACGTTTCGCGGCGCCTTTCTGGCCGTGCCGCGTGGCCAGCTCGAAGCGGGCGCGGCCTACGGCATGAGCGGGGCGCGCGTGTTCGCCCGCATCCTGTTTCCGCAGATGATGCGTTTCGCGCTGCCAGGCATCGGCAATAACTGGCAGGTGCTGGTGAAAGCGACCGCGCTGGTGTCGATCATCGGTCTTGCCGACGTCGTCAAGGCCGCGCAGGACGCGGGTAAAAGCACCTTCAACATGTTTTTCTTCATCCTTATCGCCGCGCTGATCTACCTCGCCATCACCACCTTGTCGAATCTCGTGCTGATCTGGCTGGAGCGGCGTTATTCGATTGGCGTGCGCCACGCGGAGCTTTGACAGAGACCATGAGCGAAATTCTTGCGCAATTCGGCCGGGCGTTTCTCTACTGGGACGGCCAGCGTATGTCCGGCCTCGCGGTGACCTTGTGGCTGCTGGTGGCGTCGATCGGCATCGGCTTCGTAGGCGCGATTCCGCTCGCGGTGGCGCGGGTCTCGAAGAAGCGCTGGCTGTCCACGCCGGTACGCGTCTACACCTACGTGTTTCGCGGCACGCCTTTGTACGTGCAGTTGCTGCTGATCTACACGGGCATGTACAGCCTCGAGTTCGTGCGCTCGCATCAACTGCTCGATGCGTTCTTCCGCAGCGGTTTCCATTGCGCTATTCTCGCGTTCGCGCTGAACACCTGTGCCTATACAACGGAGATTTTCGCCGGGGCAATCCGTTCGACTTCGCACGGTGAAGTGGAGGCGGCGCGGGCCTACGGCATGGGCTGGTTCACCATGTACCGCCGGATCGTCCTGCCGTCCGCGCTGCGCCGCGCGCTGCCGTTGTACAGTAACGAAGTGATCCTGATGCTGCATGCCACCACGGTGGCCTTCACCGCGACGGTGCCCGACATCCTGAAGGTGGCGCGCGACGCCAATTCGGCTACGTATGACTCGTTCAGCGCGTTCGGGATCGCGGCGCTGATCTATCTTGTTGTATCGTTCGCGCTGGTGGCGCTGTTCCGGCGCGCCGAGCGGCACTGGCTGGCGTATCTGGCGGCGCGGCCGCGCTAGGCGGCGCCTCCGGTTCGGGCCGCGCGTGACGGCGTCGCGCCGGTCTCGCTTGCTGCATGACGCATCTGTATTCACCTTGGGAGAGCAACTTGCTCCACACGACTCAAACTGAAGCCTGCAAGCTCGCCGTGCAGGACATCCACAAGCGCTACGGCGATAACGAAGTGCTCAAGGGTGTGTCGCTGAACGCCAACAAGGGCGACGTGATCAGCATTATCGGCGCGAGCGGGTCGGGCAAGAGCACGTTCCTGCGCTGCATCAACTTTCTGGAACGGCCGAACGCCGGGCAAATCGTCGTGGATGGCGAGACCGTGCGCACCAGGGCCGATCGCAGCGGCAATCTGGAAGTGGCCGACCACAAGCAGCTGCAACGCATCCGCACCAAGCTCGCGATGGTGTTCCAGCACTTCAACCTGTGGGCGCACATGAACGTGATCGAGAACATCATCGAGGCGCCGGTTCATGTGCTCGGTCTATCGCGGCGCGAGGCCGAGGAGCGTGCCCGCGAGTATCTGGAGAAGGTGGGTCTCGCGCCGCGGCTGGAAAAACAGTATCCGTCGCATCTGTCCGGCGGCCAGCAGCAGCGCGTGGCGATTGCGCGCGCGCTTGCGATGAATCCGGATGTGATGCTGTTCGACGAACCGACGTCCGCGCTCGACCCGGAACTGGTCGGTGAAGTGCTAAAGGTAATGCAGAAGCTCGCTGAAGAAGGCCGCACCATGATCGTCGTGACGCACGAAATGGGTTTTGCGCGCAACGTGTCGAATCACGTGATGTTCCTGCACCAGGGCCGCACCGAGGAAGAGGGCTTGCCCGCCGAGGTGCTCAGCACGCCGCGCAGCGAACGGCTCAAGCAGTTCCTCTCCGGCAGCCTCAAGTAACGCGTTCGCCGCACTTCCCGCATGGCACTTCGCTGATGGCTCGACCGTCCAGTCCGACCCGCACCACGCAGGTGGCAATCGTTGCATTGCCGCCGGTGTCGATGTCGGGCGTCGGGCCGATTGTCGACGCGCTCAATCTCGCCAATGAAATCGACGGCCGCGCGCTGTACCGCTGGCAGGTGTGTTCGTGGGACGGCCGTGCGGTGCCCCTTGCGGGCGGTGCGCAATGGCCCGCGGACGCCGCATTCGGTGACGCGATTGCCTGCGACTGGCTGATCGTCGTCAGCGAGCGGTTTCAGCAGTTCGCCGACTACCGGCTGTTTCTCGCCAGCCTGTCGCGGGTCGGGCAGCGCACGCCGCTCGTCACCGGCATCCATCATGGCGTGTGGTGGCTGGCGATGGCGGGGCAACTGTCCGGCTATCGCGTGAGCGTCAACTGGGAGACGTATCAGCAGTTCTCCGAACAGTTCGAACGCTCGATCGTCACCCAGCAGATCTTCGAAATCGACCGCGATCGCGCCACCTGCGCGGGCGGCCAGGCGAGCGTCGACTTCATGCTGGCGATGATCGCGCGCGAGCACGGTCCCGAACTGGCCGACCGCATCGCCGATACGCTCGGTGTGGGCGTGCTGCGCGCGGGCGAGGAGCGGCAGCGGATTCCCTTCGTCACCGCGCCCGGCGAGCGTCATCCGCGCCTGAACGACGCGTTGCTGCTGATGGAAGCGAATATCGAAGACCCGCTCACCAGCGACGAAATCGCGGGCCTGGTCGGTGTGTCGCGGCGGCAACTGGAGCGGCTGTTTCGCCAGTATCTCGGCTCGATGCCGTCCAAATACTACCTGGGGCTGCGTCTGTCGAAGGCGCGCACGCAATTGCAGCGCACCAGCAAATCGGTGATGCAGATCAGTCTCGCGTGTGGGTTTTCGTCGGCGGCGCATTTTTCCAATGCGTATCGTGAGCGGTTTGGCGTCACGCCGCGCGAGGATCGCCGCAACTGGATCGAAAAACAGACCGGCGCGGCGAGCGAGCCGCGTCCGGCCGCGCTGATCGAGCGTCCCGATGAAACCGGCCGGTAGTTGCTTGCGCCACAAGCGCGATAGAACCCGTCGCGTATGCGCAAGACGTTTCACGCGCGGTTTCCTACACTAACGCTATACCGTCATTACCTGCAACGAGGACTCGCCATGAACGACCGTGACCTGACTGTGACGCGCCAGACTTTCGACGAAGTGATGGTGCCGGTGTTTGCGCCCGCCCCGTTCGTGCCGGACCGCGGTCTCGGGTCGCGCGTCTGGGATACGCAAGGCCGCGACTATATCGACTTCGCCGGCGGCATCGCCGTCACGGCGCTCGGCCATGCCCATCCGGAACTGCTGAAGGTGCTGGCGGAGCAGGGCGGCAAGCTCTGGCACATTGGAAACGGTTACACCAACGAGCCGGTGTTGCGTCTTGCCAAACGTCTCGAAGACCTGACCTTCGCCGATCGCGCCTTCTTCGCCAATTCGGGCGCGGAAGCCAACGAAGCGGCCTTGAAGCTGGCGCGCCGCGTCGCCTTCGAGCGGCACGGCATCGAGAAAGACGAAATCATTTCGTTTACGCAGTCGTTTCATGGCCGCACGTTCTTCACCGTCAGCGTCGGCGGCCAGCCGAAGTATTCGGAAGGCTTCGGTCCGGTGCCGCAAGGCATCGTGCATTTGCCCTATAACGACATCGAAGCGGCCCGCAAGGCGATCGGCGCGAAAACCTGCGCGGTGATCGTCGAGCCGATCCAGGGCGAAGGCGGCGTGATCCCGGCGGATCCGGCTTTTCTCAAGGCGCTGCGCGAAGCCTGCGATCAGCACGGCGCACTGCTGATTTTTGATGAGGTACAAACGGGTGTGGGCCGCAGCGGCTTTTTCTACGCGTATGAGGACACCGGCGTGACGCCGGATATCCTGACCACGGCGAAGGCGCTCGGCAACGGTTTCCCGATTGGCGCGATGCTGACCACCAAGGCGCTCGCCGCGCATTTCAAGGTGGGCGTGCATGGCACCACTTATGGCGGCAATCCGCTCGGCGCCGCGATTGCGGAGAAGGTGGTCGAACTGATCAGCGATCCGACGCTGCTGGAAGGCGTGCGTTCGCGCAGCGTGGCGCTGAAGGGGCATCTCGCGAAGCTCAACGAGCGCTTTGGCATCTTCAGGGAAGTGCGCGGCAAGGGCCTCCTGATCGGCGCGGAACTGGCCGATGCCTATAAAGGCCGCGCCAGGGATTTTGTCACTGCGGCCGGCGAGCATGGCGTGATCATGTTGATGGCCGGCCCGGACGTGGTGCGTTTCGTGCCGTCGCTGGTGATGCCGCTCGACGACATGAGCGAAGGCTTCGAGCGGCTCGCGAAAGCGGTCGCGGCGGTGCTCGGTGCCACGGCCGCTGCAACGGAAACCACTGACGCAGCAGCGCGCTAGGCTCGCCTCATCACCGGCTTCACCCTAACCACTGGAACGACGATGCTCTTCGTACGCCCCGGCCGCCTCGCCGATCTCGATGCGCTCGAACACATGGCGCGCACGGCTCAACCCGTGCTGCACTCGCTGCCGCATGACCGCCGTGCGCTCGAAGCGCGCGTCGCGCTGTCGGAGGACTCGTTTCGTGCAGAAGTGGATTTTCCGGGCGAGGAGTTTTATCTCTTCGTGCTCGAAGACAGCGAGACCGGCAAGTTGCTCGGCACCGCCAGCATCGTCGCCGCGGCGGGTTATTCCGAACCGTTTTATGCATTTCGCAACGACGCGCTGATTCACGCCTCGCGCGAATTGCATGTGAACCGCAAGATTCACGCGCTGACCATGTCGCATGAACTGACGGGCAGAAGCCGGCTGGCGGGTTTTTACATCGACCCGTCGCTGCGCGGCGAGCCCGCCGCGCATCTGATGTCGCGCGCGCGGATGATGTATATCGCCGCCAATCGCAAGCGCTTCACCTCCGAGGTGTTCTCGCTGCTGCTCGGCGTGACGGACGACGACGGCGTGTCGCCGTTCTGGGAAGCGGTGGGCCGCAAGTTTTTCGGCCGCAATTTCGCCGATATCGAAATCGAGTCGGGCGGTCGCAGCCGCACCTTTATCGCCGAGGTGATGCCGAGCTATCCGGTCTACGTGCCGCTGCTGCCGGAGTCGGCGCAGCGCGTGCTGGGCGAGCCGGATGACGGCGCCTTGCTCGCCTATGACATTCACATGGAAGAAGGCTTCGAGACGGACCGCTTCGTCGATATCTTCGATGCGGGTCCGGTGCTGACCGCGCAGATCGAGCGCAGCGCCTGTGTCGCGCGCAACGAAACGCGCGCCGTGCGTGCGGCTATGGCGAGCGGGCCGGACGCCACTTATCTGGTCGCCAGCAATCGCGCGGGCGAGTTTCGCTGTGTGCTGGCCGGGCTGCCTGTAGAGAAGAACGCCGGGGCGCCGTTGCCCCAGACGGTGCGCGCGGCGCTCGGCGTACAGGATGGCGACGCGGTGCGCTGCGTGCCGCTGCATCAACCGCCGCAACAGCCGGATGAACTTTCGGGAGAGGCACCATGATCGTCGTTCGCGTCGTGCAGACGGGCGATGTGGACGCGCTCGTCGCGCTCGCTCAGGAGACCGGTCCCGGTCTCACCACCTTCAAGCCGGATCGCGATGCACTCGCGGCGCGTGTCGCGCGCTCGCGCCGCACCATGGAAGACAAGGCGGAGCCGCACGAGGCCGGCTATTTCTTCGTGATGGAAGATACCGCCACTGGCGACGTGGCGGGCGTATGCGGCATCGAAACCGCAGTGGGTCTGCAGCAGCCGTTTTACAACTACCGCGTGAGCACGGTGGTGCACGCGAGCCAGGACCTCGGCATCTGGACGCGCATGCGCGCGCTCAACATCTCGCACGACCTGACCGGTTATACGGAGGTGTGCTCGCTGTTTCTCAGCCCGCGTTATCGCGCAAGCGGCGTGGGCGGCCTGCTGTCGCGCTCGCGCTTCATGTTTCTCGCGCAGTTCCGCGAACGTTTTCCGCAGCGGCTGTGCGCCGAACTGCGCGGGCATTTCGACGCCAACGGCACCTCGCCGTTCTGGCGCGCGGTCGGCTCGCATTTCTATCAGATCGATTTCAACGCCGCCGATTATCTCAGCTCGCATGGCCGCAAAGCCTTTCTCGCCGAATTGATGCCGCGCTATCCGGTGTACGTCGAACTGTTGCCGCAGGAGGCGCAGGATTGCGTTGGCCTCACGCATAACGACACGATCCCCGCGCGCCGCATGCTCGAAGCCGAAGGGCTGCGCTACGAGAACCATGTCGATATCTTCGATGCGGGCCCGGTGCTGGAATGCCATATTGCCGACTTGCGCACGGTACGCGAAAGCGTGGTGGCGCCGGTCGAAATCTTCGCGCTGGGAGCGACGCCCGCGCCGCAGGATGGACCGAAGTCGCTGGTGTCGAACACGTCGCTGGGCGATTTTCGCGTCGGCGTGGCGGCGGGCGTGGTGCGGGACGGCGTGTTCCGTCTCACCGCCGACGAAGCCGCTGCCCTCGACGTGAAGGCAGGCGACCCGGTACGGGTGCTGCCGCTGAAACACAAACAAGGATGATCATGAGCGAGCTTTTCATCGACGGCGCATGGGTCGCCGGCACAGGACACCGTTTCGCCTCGCGCAACCCCGGCACGGGCGCGACGGTTTGGGAAGGCCGCAGCGCTTCGGCGCAGGATGTCGACCTCGCGGTGCGTAGCGCACGGCAGGCGTTTGCGGCGTGGTCGGCGTTGAGTCTGGACGACCGCTGCGGCGTTGTACGCCGCTTCGCCGCACTGGTGAGCGAGCGTAAAGAGGCGCTCGCCGAAGCGATCGGCCGCGAGACGGGCAAGCCGCTGTGGGAGGCGCGCACGGAGGTGGCGTCGATGGCGACCAAGGTCGAGATCTCGATTCAATCGTACAACGAACGAACCGGCGAAAAGCGCGCGCCGATGGCCGATGGCACGGCCGTGCTGCGGCATCGTCCGCATGGCGTGGTGGCGGTGTTCGGGCCGTACAATTTTCCGGGGCACTTGCCGAATGGACATATCGTGCCTGCGTTGATCGCGGGCAACGCGGTGGTCTTCAAGCCATCCGAACTGGCGCCCGGCGTAGCCCAGGCGACCGTCGAAGTCTGGCGCGATGCCGGCTTGCCGGCCGGAGTGCTGAATCTCGTGCACGGCGAGAAGGACACCGGCATTGCGCTGGCGAATCATCGGCAGATCGACGGCCTGTTTTTCACCGGCAGCTCGGACACCGGCACGCTGCTGCACAAGCAATTCGGCGGCCGTCCGGAGATCGTGTTGGCGCTGGAGATGGGCGGCAACAATCCGCTCGTCATCGGGCCGGTGGCGGATCTCGACGCAGCGGTGCATCACACGATCCAATCGGCGTTTCTGTCGGCGGGGCAGCGCTGTACTTGCGCGCGGCGCATCTTCGTGCCCAACGACGTGTTCGGTGATCGCTTCGTCGAACGTTTGACGGACGTCACCTCGCGTATCACGGTGGGCGAGTACAACGCCGAGCCGCAGCCGTTCATGGGCGCCGTGATCTCGGCGCGCGCCGCGAAGCGGCTTGTCGAAGCCCAGGCGCAATTGCTCGAAGCCGGCGCGAAATCGCTGCTGACAATGGCGCAGCGCGACCCGCAACTCGGTTTCGTGACGCCGGCTATTCTCGACGTCACCGGCCTCGCGGATCTGCCCGACGAGGAGCACTTCGGGCCTCTCGCACAGATCGTTCGTTATGCCAACTTCGACGAAGCCATCGTGCGTGCCAACGACACGCAATTCGGCTTGTCCGCGGGTCTGCTCGCCGACGACGAAACCCTCTGGACGCATTTCCAGCGCGCGATTCGCGCCGGGATCGTCAACTGGAACCGGCCCACCAACGGCGCCTCGTCCGCGGCGCCGTTCGGCGGCACGGGCCGCTCGGGCAACCACCGTCCGAGCGCGTACTACGCTGCCGACTATTGCGCTTACCCGATGGCCTCGGTCGAAAGCGCGCAACTGCAAATGCCCGCGAGTGTCTCGCCGGGCCTTCATTTCTGAGGATCGACGATGCAAGCCACAGAAGCCAATTTCGACGGGCTCGTCGGTCCGACCCACAACTATGCCGGCTTGTCGTTCGGCAATGTGGCGTCGCAAAACAACGAGAAGTCGGTCGCCAATCCGAAGGCCGCCGCGAAGCAAGGTCTGCGCAAGATGAAGCAACTGGCGGACCTCGGTTTTCATCAGGGCGTGCTGCCGCCGCAGGAGCGGCCCTCGATGCGCCTGCTGCGTGAGCTCGGTTTTTCCGGCGACGACGCCACCGTGATTGCCCGCGTCGCGCGCGATGCGCCGGAGTTGCTCGCCGCAGCGAGTTCGGCCTCCGCGATGTGGACCGCGAATGCGGCGACGGTCAGCCCATCCGCCGACACGCACGACGGCCGCGTGCATTTCACCCCGGCCAATCTGTGCAGCAAGCTGCACCGTGCAATCGAACATGAATCGACGCGCCGCACGCTGCGGGCGATTTTCGCGCAACGCGACCATTTCGAGGTGCATGAAGCGCTGCCTGGCACCCCGGCGCTCGGCGACGAGGGCGCGGCCAATCACACGCGTTTTTGCACGGAATATGGCAAGCGTGGAGTGGAATTCTTCGTCTATGGCCGTAGCGAATATCGTCGTGGAGCGGAGCCGAAGCGTTATCCGGCGCGGCAGACCTTCGAGGCGAGCCGCGCGGTCGCGCAACGTCATGGCCTTGCTGAAGCGGCCACCGTCTACGCGCAACAGAATCCGGATGTGATCGACGCGGGCGTGTTTCACAACGACGTGATCGCAGTCGGCAATCGCAACACGCTGTTCTGCCATGAACTCGCGTTCGTCGATCAGACGGCCGTGTACGACGAGTTGCGCACCAAACTCGCCGGGCTCAACGCGACGTTCGACGTCATCGAAGTGCCGGACGCGCAGGTGCGCGTGGCGGATGCGGTGACGTCGTATCTGTTCAACAGCCAGCTGCTGACGCGCCCGGACGGCAAGCAGGTGCTGGTGGTGCCGCAGGAGTGCCGCGAGAACGCACGCGTGGCCGATTATCTGGATAGCCTGACATCGCGTAGCGGCCCGATCGACGACGTGCTGGTATTCGATCTGCGCGAGAGTATGAAAAATGGCGGTGGCCCGGCGTGCCTGCGTCTGCGGGTGGTATTAAATGATGCGGAACGGGCGGCAGTGAGCTCCGGCGTGTGGATCAACGATGCGCTGTTCGGACAGCTCGATGCATGGATCGAAAAGCATTACCGCGATCGTCTCGCGCCGGCTGATCTGACCGACCCGAGCCTGTTGCTCGAATCGCGCACGGCGCTCGACGAGTTGACGCAGATTCTCGGCCTCGGTTCGCTGTATGACTTCCAGCGCTGAGCACGGCATGAACGCACTACTCGACGATTTTCTTGCGTACACGCTGGCGGGAACGCGTCCGGCTGCGGACGAGGCGCAGGGTGTCTGCGCGAACGGCGTGCGCTGGACGTGGCTGGACGACGGCATTTTGCAATTCGAACCGGCGGCTTCGACCGGCGTGCGCAGCGTGCTTGCCTCCGCCGGTGTCCATGGCGATGAAACCGCGCCGATCGAATTGCTCTCGCTGCTGGTGCGGGATATCGCCGAAGGGCAGGCGCCGCTCGCATGCCGTCTGCTGGTGATCCTCGGCAACATCGACGCGATGCGCTCGGCCTGCCGTTATCTCGACGACGATCTGAACCGCCTCTTCAGCGGCCGCCACCAACAGACGCCGCATAGTCACGAAGCGCCGCGCGCCGCAGCGTTGGAACAGGCGGCCACGCAGTTCTTCTGCAATGCCTCGGGTGCACCTGGTGCGCGCTGGCACATCGACATGCACACGGCCATCCGCGCTTCCGTGTTCGAGCAGTTCGCGCTGCTGCCGCATACGGGCGCGCCGCTCTCGCGGGCGATGTTCGAATGGCTGCGCGATGCATCGATTGCGGCCGTGCTGCTGCACACCACCAAAGGCAACACGTATTCGCATTTCACCGCCGAGGTGTGCGGCGCCGAAGCCTGCACGCTCGAACTCGGCAAGGTGAGGCCGTTCGGCCAGAACGATCTGACGCGCTTTGCGGGCACGGACAAGGCGCTGCGTCATCTGCTGGCAGGCGTCGAAGGAGATGCGGCGGCTCCGTTGCCGCGCGTGTTTACCGTGATCGATCAACTGACGAAGCAGAGCGAAGCGTTCGAACTGCTGGTGGCCGCGGACGTGGCGAATTTCACGCCCTATGAACAGGGCACCCTGCTGGCGCGCGATGGCGAGTATCGCTACGAGGTGCATCACGCGGAAGAGCGCATCGTGTTTCCGAATCCCACGGTCAAGCCGGGTTTGCGCGCGGGTTTGCTAGTGGTGGAGACGACCGGGGAGACGCTGGCCGCGCTTGCTTAGGTCTGCTTATGTCTGCTTAAGTCCCTTCGGTGCATCCACGCGGCGCACCGCGGCACCTCGCACCGTGGCACCGGTTTCCCAGCCCTGTACAATCCCGCCCTCGCGGCGGCTGTGCTGCATGACAGCCGCCGCGCGAGTTTGAATCGCGTATCTGGCGCGGCAATCATGTCGCGCGGATTCAGCTCTGTTTGATTTCATACCAGTAGAGGAAGACATCGAATGAAAATGAATTGGCGAAACATGGCCGCGCTGGCCGTCTTTGCGTCGGCGACTGCGACTGCGGGCAACGCGTCGGCCGCCGACATCAAGGAAATCCGCTTTGGCGTCGAGGCATCCTATGCGCCGTTCGAATCGAAGACGCCGGCCGGCGAGCTGCAAGGTTTCGACATCGACATCGGCAATGCGGTATGCGCCAAACTCAAGGCGAAGTGCGTGTGGGTCGAGAATTCGTTCGACGGTCTGATCCCCGCCTTGCAGGCGCGCAAATTCAATGCGATCAACTCGGATATGACCATCACCGAGCAGCGCCGCGAAGCGATCGACTTCACCGACCCGATCTACACCATCCCCAACCAGATGATCGCGAAGAAGGGCAGCGGCCTGCTGCCCACGCCGGCCTCGCTGAAAGGCAAGCATGTGGGCGTGCTGCAGGGCACGATCCAGGAGACGTATGCGAAGGCGATCTGGGCGCCGGCTGGCGTCGACGTCGTGCCGTATCAGACCCAGGACCAGATCTACGCGGACCTGGCCTCGGGCCGTCTTGACGCGGCATTCCAGGACGCCGAAGCGGCATCGAAGGGCTTTTTGATGCGTCCGCAAGGCGCGGGCTTCGAATTCGCCGGGCCGGCGGTCAGCGACGCGAAGCTGCTGGGCGGTGGCGTCGGCTTTGGCCTTCGCAAGAGTGACAAGCCGCTCAAGGACGCGCTCAACGAAGCGCTGAAAGAGCTGAAGGCGGACGGCACGATCGACCGTCTGGCGGCGAAGTATTTCAGCGTCAAGGTGGTGGTGAAGTAAGACGGTTCTCGCGCTACGGCGTCACGCCGGCAGCCGATAAGACAACGGCCGCGTTTGCGGCCGTTGTCTTTGATGCGTCCGATAATGCGTTAATACGCGCCACGTCTCATGCTTTGAAGGGCGCCGCCTCCGCTCAAACTACTTCAGATAATCGAACGCCACTTCACCCAGCCCGAGCGTCAGATCCGCCACGAGATGACGCGCTTCGACAATCTCCAGCACCGGCAGCTCGGCCACCGGTGCGAGCGCGTGCGGTGAGAGCTGCAGCGAAGCAGGGCCGGTCCATGCGCCCTTGAGGTCGATATCCTGCAGATAGAAGCGCACCAGTTCGCAGATGCGCGCGGTGCCGTCGACATGCGGCATCACCTTGAGCAGGAAGTTGGGCGCTTCGAGGCGCTTTTTCTGCTGCGCCAGATCGAGCTGGCGATGCTTGTAGCCCATCGTGCCGGTGGCGATGCGCACGGGACCGTAATCGAGCGTGCCGACCAGCGTGTCGGTATGCACTTCGAGCACCGGTTTGGCGAGCTTCTTCGGAAAGCCCCACAGTTCGCGGCCGCCCGCGATCGGCGGATGGTCGTCGAGGTACATCGCCAGCGTATAGCTGCCCGCGACGCCGTTGTATGACACCGGGATGACCTGACCGCTTTCGGTGTAGTCACCGAAGCCGGTCGAATCGGGCATGCGAATGAACTCGTAGTGCACCAGCGGCTCGCCCACTTCCAGCGGCTCCGGTACGACGGCGCGCAGCTTGGCCGGGTCGGTGCGGTAGGTGATGATCAGGAATTCCCGGTTGATGAACCGGTAGGGGCCGATCGGGAACGCCGGGCTCGTAATCGGCATGGCGAAGGCATTTTCTAGCACGCTTTTGACGTCCATGGTTTTCCTTGGTGGTTAAGCGAGGATTGCGCGGGTTGGAACGCTTCTGCACTGCACAAGAAGAGTATCGTCGATTCGCGTGACGCTCGCAGTCTCGAACGGGGAATTGAATATTTTCTGAAATTTCCGGCTTGCCATGCCCGATTGCTGCGGCCTGCGCTAAAATCGGCGGGCGTCGCAAAGTGGCGCCTGGCGGCGTTCGCAGCCGCGTCGCGCTTGAATTTCGGGCGCGATCACGCCGCAAGTCAGAACAGAAAACAGCAGTAAGCGCCACCGCGCTTACCGGGGGAGTTTGAATGACCAGCATCGAAGTCGACGATCCTAGCCGGCCTGGCGCTATGCCCGGCACGACGGACGGCGCATCAGTCACAGCCTGTTTCGCCCGCCAGCCGATCCTCGATCGGGACGGGATGCTATGCGGCTTCGAACTCAAGCTCTACTGCGTGGACAAACCGCCGGTGCCAGAGGGCGCGGATGGCGCTCCGGCCGAATCAGCCGCGCAATTGGCGCAATCGGCGCAATCGGCACAGGCGGCGTCGTCCGGGGCGCCTAAGGCTACGGACGCCGCAGCCGATGCAAGTGCCGATGCGGCCGGCGCAGCCGATGCAGCCGATGCAGCGGACCCCGGCGTCGAACTGCGTCCCGCCGCACCGCCCACGGTGACGCAAACCATCGTCGCCGCCTTGTTGCATTCGAACATGCGCGGCGCGCTGAACGGCCATCCCGGCTATCTCGACGTGAGCCGCGAGATGCTGTTCGACGACGCAATCGAACGCGTACCGGCCGAGCGCTTCATGTTCGAGATCCAGCCGGATATCGCGGTGGACGACGAGCTGATCGCGCGCATCGTCGTCTTGCATGCACGCCGCTACCGCTTCGTGCTCGACGCCGTGAAGGTGCCCAACGATACCTTTGCTCGCCTGCTGCCGTATGCCGAGGGCGTCAAGATCGACTTCCCGCATATCGCGCGCGCGCTGTTGCCGAAGCTCTCCACGGTGCTGAAGTCGGCGGGCAAGTTGTTGATCGCCGACGGCATCGACATTCAGGCGGATTTCGAAACGGCCCAGAGTCTCGGCTTCGACAAATTCCAGGGCTATTTCTTTGCTCGCGCGCACACGGCCACCTTGCGGCGCGTGAGTGCGCCGCGTCACGCGTTGCTGAATCTGCTGCAATTGCTGGCGGGCGACCCGACCGTGGCGCAACTGGAGGCGGAGCTGAAGCTGAACCCGGTGCTGGTGATGCACCTGATGAAGCTGGCCAATTCGAGTGGTCTCGCGGTCGGCCATAAGGTGACGACGCTGCGCGAGGCGATCAACGCCACCGGCACGAACCGGATTGCCCGCTGGACGCAACTGCTGCTCTACGCGGACGGCCGCAAGGTCGCGCTTGAAGATGACCCCTTGCTGCAACTGGCTGCCACTCGCGCGCGCTTCATGGAACTGGCTGTGCTGCGTCTGCCGGAAGCCGGCCGCGACGAGGCCGACGCGGCCTTCCTGACCGGCGTGTTTTCATTCGTGGATGCGGTGTTCGGCGGGTCGCTGGAAAACACGCTCAATGTGCTGACCTTGTCGAAGCCGATTCAATCGGCCATCTTGCATCGCGAAGGCGTGCTGGGCCTGCTGCTGTCCGCCGTGGATGCGCTCGAGCGCGGCGCGTGGACGGAGATCGAAGCCGCGTGCGTGCGGCTCGCGCCGTTGACGGTGAGCGACGTCGCGGAGCTGGGGCTGGCCGCGGCGGCGTGGGCTGGCGTTGCGGATCGCAGCGCCGAAGCAAAAGGGTTGGAGCGTATCGAAGACTAGACCCGGCGGACTAAACCCGGTGGACTAATCTCGACAAGGCGGTGAAGGAGGCGGCGCGTCCGAACTCCGGTGCGCGGCGCTTCAGCCCGGCAGGAAGCCGGACTGCTTACCCCTTCACAGCATCTCCATCTCCTGCATCGGCGCGTGGGAAAAAAAACGCCCTAACTCCCGCGCCAGTTCATTGAGCACCGCCATCTCGCCCTGGGAAATCCGCCTGGCTTCGTCGGCCTGGCACCAGTCGCCGTAGAGCAGGGCGACGGTCGACTGATTTTCTCCCATCACCGGCAGCAGCACGAACGAACGCGTATCGGCGAAGCTGCGCTTGAACCACTCCGGCAGCCGCGCCACCATCTTCGGGTCGCGGGCATTTTCTATAAAGATACCCACCGAATTGGCGATGGCGAGATGAAACACGTCAGGCTCGAACGCCGTGTTGAAGGTCAGGGTAGGCAGGGCTTCCTCGATCTGCGGACCGAATCCCATGCGCGCCTTGAACGTGCCGCTGCTGTGGCGCACGAACATCACGGTGCGCGCGAAGCCGAGGCCGGCGTGCACCGTTTCGGAGGCGAGCGCAAGCGCCGGCCCAAGTGCGCTGCCGGATTTCAGCGCGCGTAAGTCTTCGACGCCGGCGCTGATGCGTGCCTCGGGATCGCGCGCCTCGCGGGCAATCGCGTCGGCGTTGGCGCGCAGCTCGACGATTTCGCGCATCACGCCTTCGCCGTCTTCTTCGCGGGCGAGGGCGACGCTCATTTCCACCAGCGTTTCAGGATCGGTGTTGAGCGCGCGGCCGTAGCGGTGCGCAAGCTCGGCAATGCGGGCTTCGCGCTGCCATTCCGGCATGTTCGGCGTGGTCAGCACGCTGGCGACGTCGGTGGAATAGTTGGTGATGGCGCGCAGCCATAGCACCTGTTTCGGCTCGTCGGTTTCGAGCGGATCGAACTCGCCCATGCCGGAGCGGATCACGTCCGGCAGGCGCCAGCGCACCGCGGCTTCCGCGCCGATTTCGTCGAAGGTCACGCCCAGCACCGCCACGCAGGCTTGCGCCTCGTCGACATTGGTTTCGATCTGACGGCGGATCTGGTCCCACTCGGCGTCGAGATAGAACACCACCAGCAGCTTGCCGATTTGCCGCATCAGCGTGCAGACCACTGCCTCTTCGCCGGCGCGCAAATCGCCGCGCTCGGTCAGCTTGCGTGCGACACAGCCCGACAGCAGCGTGCGGTTCAGTTCGAGCTTCGCGTCGATGCGGCGCGGCACGCTGTGATGGAAGTGGTCGACGATCTTCAGTCCGACCACCAGATGGCCGACTGCATCCATGCCGAGCACCATCAAGGCGCGCGACACGGTGGTGATGTTGCCGCCGAAGGCCATGTACATCGCCGAGTTGGCGAGGCGCAGGACCTTCTGGGTCAACGCAAAATCCGACAGCACGACCTGCACGAGACCCGAGAAATCAAGGTCGTCGTTGTTCATTGCAGCCATGGTTGTGCGCAGCGATTGCGACAGCATCGGGAAATCGCCGCGCTCGCTCATTCGAGACCAGAGCCTGTCGAGCACCGCTGCCTTTACCATGTGATTCCCGCTAAAGCCATACCTGTTCCAGTGAGTGGCAGACCGGCGTCAAGCCGCCGGTGTGCGATGCGCAAACGCCTGTTCTGTCCGGGCTGCATCAGGCCGCTTCGTGCAGATGCAGCGTTTGGGCCTCGAAACGCTGCGCCAGTTCCTCGGATGGCAACGCCTTGCAGACGAGCCACCCCTGAATATGATCGCATCCCATTTCGGTCAGGAGCGTGCGCTGCGCTTCGGTTTCCACGCCTTCCGCGACCAGTTCGAGGTCGAGCGTCTGGGCGAGCCCGACAACCGCGCTAACGATTGCCTGATCGTTTCGGGAGGTTAGCAGATTCTCGACAAAGCTTCGGTCGATCTTCAATTTGGCCAGCGGGAACCGCTGCAGGTAAGCCAGACTCGAGTAGCCGGTGCCGAAATCGTCGACCGCGAAGCGGATGCCCATGGCGGTCAGTTCTTCCAGCAGCCCCTTGGCGTGCGCCGGGTCGTGCATCAGCAGGCTTTCGGTGATCTCGAACACGAGGCGGCGCGGGTCGATGCCGGTCAGCTCGATCGCCTCGCGCACGCTGTCCTTGAAACGCGGGTCGCGGAACTGCTGCGGCGAGACGTTGACCGCCACGTATTGCAGCCGGATGCCGCGCGTATCCCACTGGATCAGCTGCATGCAGGCGATCTTCAGCACCCAGTTGCCGAGGTAATTGATGAGCCCGACCGACTCCGCGAGCGGAATGAACATCGAGGGCGGCACGAGGCCATGCACCGGATGCAGCCAGCGGATCAGCGCCTCGACTCCCACCACGCCGTGGCTCTGGCTGCTGGTGATGGGCTGGAAATGCAGCGAGAACTCGCCGTTGCGCACGGCGTCGTACAGGTCGGCTTCGAGCTTGAGACGTTCGGCGTCGGCCGGGTTGTCGTCCGGCACGTAGAACGCCAGGGTGTTGCCGCCGGCCGCCTTGGCTTGCAGCAGGGCGTGGTCGGCCCAGCGCAGCAGGTGGTTGTCGCGCGCGGCGGTGTCGTTGGCGTGCTGCACGTCCGGATAGAGCGCAATGCCGATGCTCGCCGACAGATGCACCTGCTGGCCGTTGAATACGTAAGGCTGCTGGATCGCGGTCAACAGGCGCCGGGACAGCGCTTCGGCGGCGCTGACTGCATCGGTGCGCGAGGCCGCGGCCGGCATCAGGATGGCGAATTCGTCGCTGGCCACGCGGGCGATCTTTTCGCCCTGGGTCGCGGTATTGGACAGGCGCCGCGCGGTTTCGCGCAGCATTTCGTCGCCGGCGTCGTAGCCGAGCGCGCGGTTCACGCGCTGATAATCGTCGATGTCGAGCAGCAGCAGGGCGGCCGGCGTGCCGTGCGCGTCGGCTTTCTGCTGGGCGTCGAGCAGGGCCGGCACCAGCGCGGACTGGTTGGCGAGACCCGTCAGGCGGTCGTGGTGCAGGGCGTGCGTGAGGCGCTCTTCGATGGCGCGCCAGGCCGAGACGTCGAAGCCGGCAATCGCGAAGCCTTCGATGCCGTTGTGGCTGCTGCGGACCACCCGCAATTCGACGGTGACCGGATAGGTCAGCGACTTGATCAGGTCGAGCGTGGTCTTTTCCACGCCGCCGGTGGCCGAGGCGCGGGCGAGCAGGGCGTCGAGGCGCTCCGCGTCGGCGGGCGCGACCAGGTCGTGCAGCGTGATGGTTTGCAGATACTCGCGGTGGTAGCCGATAAAACGCAGGCTGGCTTCCGACACGTACAGAAAATGCAGTTCCCTGTCGACGTGGGCAAGCAGGTCGACTGCACCGACGGCCTGCTCGAAGGGCGAGCGGCTGGCGCTCGGCGGGGGTGAGACTTCCGCGCGCCGGCCAAACGCACGAACCCGGTCCATGACCGTGCGCAAGGAGCCCAGACGGGGCGCGGTGATCCTGTTCGCTTCCATGTTTCTCGCTGGCAACCTGTGTTCGTCTGCAGGCGGTACGGCTCACTCCGCCTGCCCGGCGCGGATGGTCGGGAGGTATGAGACCGCCTATCAAACGAGATAACGACCCGCACGGCGAAATCTTTAGCGCTTTACTGCAAAACTTAGGGTTAAAAAGCCGATGGTAAGGATTTGTGGCCGCGCTTCTGATCCATGCCTGGTGGATTCGGTTAAAGTGGCGCCGTTGGCGGTCCGTTATTGATAGCAAGCCTGACATTCGAGGGCGGCCGTGGCCTATCGCGTCCGCTGCGCAGTCTTTCTAAATTCATGCACCGATGAGCCATGTCTGAACCTTTTTCTGCCCGGGGCAAGCCCGGGCATGCCGAGGTGCAATCTGCGCAGGGCGCCACGCCGGCGGCTGAGACGCCTTTTGTCTATCTGGGACGGCAGCCGATTCTCGACCGCGACGGTGCGCTGCACGCCTACGAACTGCTGTTTCGCGCCGGCGCCCACAACTATGCCGAAGTCAGCGACGACGCTCAGGCGACCGCCCAGGTGGTGGCGCGGACGATCGGCGGAATCGGCGTCTCGGCGGTGCTCGGCCAGCATCGCGGCTATGTGAACATCGGCCGTGGGCTGCTGTTCGACGATATCGTCCATCTGATGTCGCCCGAACGCTTCGTGCTGGAAATCCTCGAAACCGTCAGCTTCGACGCGCGCCTCGTGCGCCGGCTCGGCGAGCTGCGCCGCGCGGGCTTCCAGGTGGCGCTCGACGACGTCTGCGAGTTGACGGACGGCTTACGTTCGGTATTGCCGCATACGGACATCGTCAAGATCGACTTTCTGGCGACGCCCCGCGCGGCTCTGCCGAAGCTGGCGGCGGCGGTGCGCGCCGAGGGCAAGACGCTGATTGCCGAGAAGGTGGAGACGCGGGAAGATTTCGCGCTGGCGAAAGATCTCGGCTTTCACCTGTTCCAGGGATACTTCTTCGCCCGTCCGCAGGTGCTGACCGCGCCGCGCAACCGCTCGTCGCGCCCGGCGCTGCTGCGCCTCCTCGCGTTGCTTGCCAGCGACGCCGGCATCGTCGAGCTCGAAGCGGAGTTAAAGCGCAATCCGAACGTGGTGGTGCAACTGCTGCGCCTCGTCAATTCGAGCGCGTTTGGGCTGGGGCGCAATATCGCCTCGTTGCGCGAGGCGATCATCGCCACCGGCACGCGGCAGATTGCGCGCTGGGCGCAATTGCTGCTGTACGCGGACGGCGGCGACCTGCCGTGGCGCTCCGATCCGCTGGTGCAACTGGCCGGCACGCGCTCGCGTTTCATGGAACTGGCGGCACGCTGGCTGCGTCCGAAAGACGAAGACTATGCCGACGCTGCCTTCATGACGGGGATCTTTTCCCTGGTGCACGTGGTGCTGGGCACGACGCCCGCCGAGGCGCTCGACAAGCTCGGCCTCGCTGCGCAGATCCGCGATGCGATCGTCGAGCAGCGCGGCGCGCTGGGGGCGCTGCTGAAGATCGCGTCGGCCGCCGACCAGGGCGTGGACAAGCATGCCGATCCGGCCTCGCTTGCCCGCAGCGCCGAGGCGCCGGCCGGCTTCGCGGCGCTGACGCCCGAGGTGCTGGCGGAACTGAACCTGTCGGCGGCGGCGTGGTTTGGCGCGCACGCGGGGTTGGAGTAGCCGGCGGTTTCTCACTATTTTCTCAACGGCCGCGAGGACGCGGAGCCCTTGCCGGGTCATCCGGCGTGCTTTTTCGGGACGTGGTCCAATACTGGATAAGTCATGACTTGACGCGCCTCATGAGGTGCGGCAGGGTGTGGTTCCATCCAATGCACGGCCAACGTGCGTCAACGCTTGAAGGGGCTTGAGATGAAACAAAAGTTCATGCCGGTATTGCTGGCGACCGTGTTGTCGGCCGGGTTTGCGCTGCATTCGCTGACGGCGTCCGCGACGCTCAAGCCAGGCGACGCCGCACCGGATTTCACCACGCAGGCATCGTTGGGCGGCAAGACCTACACCTACTCGCTGGCCGACGAACTGAAGAAGGGGCCGGTGGTGCTGTACTTCTATCCGGCGGCTTTCACGACGGGTTGCACGATCGAGGCGCATGAATTCGCGGATGCCGTGGACGAATACAAGAAGTACGGCGCGACGGTGATTGGCGTCTCGCACGACAACATCGACACGCTGACGAAGTTCTCGGTAAGCGAATGCCGCAGCAAATTCCCGGTGGCCGCCGACGCCGACGCGAAGGTGATCGGCGCCTACGACGCGGGCCTGCCGATGCATGCCCCGATGGCGAACCGGGTGTCGTACGTGATCGCACCGGACGGCAAGATCATTTACGAATACACGAGCCTGTCGCCGGACAAGCACGTTGAGAACACGCTGGAAGCGGTCAAGCAATGGGCGGCGACGCACAAGGCGCAATAGTGTCTTGCCGATGATCCCGCGGACCTGCCGTGCTACGCTGATAGCCGGTTCGTTCTGCGGGGTAATGCCAAATGCCTATCGTTGTGGGTCTGGCCGTTTTGGCCGCGCTGATTTATGGCGCGGTGTGGTCGTTCGATGCTTTGTGGGCGCATTTTGGGCTTGGGGTTGCGGTTGGCGCGGCCGTGCTTGCTGCTGCTGGGGTCGCGGCGGCGGTGGTGTATTGGCTGCGGCGTCGGCGGGAAGTGGCGGCCAATATCCATGACGGCGACTGGACCCATGAGCTCAAGGCCGACTGGGGATTTGTCCGGCTCGCCGCCGGGAAGCGGTTATGTACGGTGGACCTCCACGGTGTGCATGGCGATTATATTTTTGCCGATATTCAAGGGGCTGAGGTCGAGCGGATTGATGGCGGGTTTCAGCTTGCCTTGAAAGTTCGGGATGCTAAACGCTCTCTGTGGAATTTGCCCATGCGGAATGAGGGAGAGGCTAAGCGGTGGGGGAGGGTGTTTGGGTTGGCTATTGAGCAGAGGCTTTGAGGTTTTGCTTTTTTTGCCTGTGCGGCGCTTGGGTGGTTGTTTTTGCTGTTTTGGCCTTTCCTTGCATTCTTATTGGTTTGCTGGCGATGCCCCTGTGCGGGGCGGCACTTACTTTCTTTGCCGCCGCAAAGAAAGTAAGCAAAGAAAGCGGGCTGCAACCGCTAGCCGGTAGTGAGCCATCCCAGTTTGCAACGGGAAACGGCCCAAGACGAGATGTGCCCTCGCGCCTCCAACTCCTAATGACACAGGGCTCATCCGCTCCGGCGTTGCGCTGCGCGCCCCGCCGTTGGGTATAGCGCTTTGTGGTTGTTTCGTCGGGCTTTTGGTGTGTCGTGTAATGCATAAAAGTCCGTCTTAACGTTATAGACGCAGACCCAGTTTTCCCACGCCTACCCATCCGCGGCACGCGAAGTGTGCTCGCGGGATGAATGAGCGCTGTGTCACGAAGATGGGAAATGCGACGGACGGTCTCGTCTCGGACCACTCCGAGATCAGGCAAGAGATGGACACCTACAAGCTAGCGGTGTGAAGCCCGCTTTCTTTGCTTACTTTCTTTGCGGCGGCAAAGAAAGTAAGTGCCGCCCCGCACAGGGGCATCACCAGCAAACCACTAACACAGCAAGGAAAGGCCAACGCCCTAAAAAACCCACCACCCCGTCGGCAAGACAAAAAAACAACCCCCCCATCACCCCCCAGCCACCCGCCCCAACCGCCCGCGCGAGCGCCTCTCCCACCGAACCCGAATCCGGTCCATATAAAGATAAACAACCGGCGTGGTATAGAGCGTCAGCATCTGACTAACAATCAAACCGCCAACAATCGCAATGCCCAGTGGAGCACGCAGCTCCGCCCCATCGCCATTCCCGAACGCCAGCGGCAAAGCTCCCAGCAAAGCAGCACAGGTCGTCATCATGATCGGCCGAAACCGCAACAGGCACGCCTGATGAATCGCATCGTAGGACGACAAACCCTGGCGGGACGCCTCGATAGCAAAATCGATCATCATGATCGCGTTCTTCTTGACGATGCCAATCAGCAGAATCACCGCGATCAAGGCAATGATGCTGAACTCGGTCTGAAACAGCAGCAGCGCCAGCAGTGCCCCCACGCCCGCCGACGGCAACGTCGACAGGATCGTCAACGGATGGATGTAGCTCTCATACAGAATCCCCAGCACGATATACACCGCCGCCAGCGCGGCCAGAATCAGCAGCGGCATGTCCGAGAGCGACTGCTGGAACGCCTGCGCCGTGCCCTGGAAGCTGCCGTGGATCGTGCCCGGCATGCCGATCTGCGCCATCGTGTCGTAGATCGCCTGGGTCGCGTCCGATAAGGATTTGCCCGGTGGCAGGTTGAACGAAATCGTCGACGCCACGAACTGGCTCTGGTGATTCACCGACAGCGGCGTGCTGCCCGGACCGAAGCTCGCCAGCGCCGAGAGCGGAATCATCGTTTCCTTCGCGGTCGATACCGCCGCGCCCGACGACGCGCTCGACTTGCCGCTCGCTGCCAGCGAATTGATCGCCAGATTGCGCGCCGAATCCGCGGCGATCGCCGCCGCGCTCGATGCCGTCGTGCCCGCCGTGCCGCCGCCCGAGGCGCCCGACGTGCCGGACGTACTCGTGCTGCTGGTATTGGCGACCGGCGGCGTCACCGTGCCCGCTGTCGCGTTGGTGGTCTGCGCGCCGCTCGCGCTGCCTCCCGACGTGCTGACGTAAATCTGGTTCAGCATGTCCGGGCTTTGCCAGTATTTCGGCGCTACTTCCATCACCACGTGGTACTGGTTGAGCGGGTTATAAATCGTCGACACCTGGCGCTGGCCGAAGGCGTCGTAGAGCGTGTTGTCGATCTGCGCCGGCTGGATGTTCAGGCGCGCTGCGCTCGCGCGGTCGATCGTCACCATCGATTCGAGCCCGCCTTGCTGTTGGTCGGAATTGACGTCCGCCAGTTCCGGGCGCGCCTGCAAGGCCTCGGTGAGTTTCGGGCCCCACGTGTACAGGTCGGAGGTCGAATCGGCTAGCAGCGTGAACTGATACTGCGCGTTCGATTGCCGCCCGCCCACGCGGATGTCCTGCACGGCCTGCAGGAAAGTGCGCACGCCCGCGACATTGGAGAGCGGTCCGCGCAATTGCTGGATCACTTCGTCCGCCGAGACACGGCGCCCCGGCTTCGACTTCAACTGCACGTACATGAAGCCCGAGTTGGTCTGCCGTCCGCCCGTGAAACCGACCACGCCATCCACCGCCGGGTTCTCGCCGACGATCTTCATCATCTCGGCGAACTTGCCCTTCATGCCCTGGAACGAGGTGGACTGGTCGGCCTGGATGCCGCCGACCATGCGGCCGGTGTCCTGCTGCGGAAAGAAGCCTTTCGGGATGATCACGTAGAGCCAGACGTTCAGCACGACCGTGGCGATCAGCACCAGCAGGATCAGCAGCGGATGCCGCAGCGACCAGCCGAGCGTGCGCTCATAACCGCGCTGCATGGACTGGAAGCCGCGTTCGAGCCAGCGCGCGACGCGGCCTTCCTCTTTGCGCTCGTGCGGCTCGTTGAGCAGGCGCGAGCACATCATCGGCGTGAGCGTGAGCGAGACCAGCAGCGACACCGCAATCGCGAGCGAAAGCGTCAGCGCAAACTCGCGGAACAGGCGTCCGACGATGCCGCCCATCAGCAGAATCGGCAGAAACACTGCGACCAGCGAGATGCTGATCGACACCACCGTAAAGCCGACTTCGCGTGCGCCGAGGAACGCGGCTTGCATGCGCGGCACGCCGTCTTCGATGTGCCGCGAGATGTTTTCCAGCACCACGATCGCGTCGTCGACCACGAAGCCGGTCGCGATCGTCAGCGCCATCAAGGACAGGTTGTCGATCGAGAAACCCATCAGATACATGGCGCCAAACGTGCCGATGATCGAGATCGGTACGGCGACGCTGGGAATCAGCGTGGCGCGCCAGTTGCGCAGGAACAGGAACACCACCATCACCACCAGCGCCACGGCGATGATCAAGGTGTGCTCCGTATCGACCAGCGAGGCACGGATGGTGGTGGAGCGGTCCACGGTCGGGATCACGTCGACGTCCGCCGGCAGCGACGCCTTCAGTTGCGGCAGCATCCCCTTGACGCGGTCGACGGTATCGATGATGTTGGCGCCCGGCTGGCGATACAGGATCACCAGCACCGAGCGCTTGCCGTTGTAGAGACCGAGATTGCGCAGATCCTCGACGGAATCGACCACCTCGGACACATCCGACAAGTGGACGCCCGCGCCATTGCGATAGGCGATGACCAGGTCTTTGTACTGCGATGCCTTGTTCGCCTGGTCGTTGGTGTAAAGCTGCACGTGGTTCGCGCCGAACTCGATCGAGCCCTTCGGACTGTTCGCGTTCGCCGAGGCGAGCGCGGCCCGCACGTCTTCGAGCCCGATGCCGTAGTGAAACAGCATCTGCGGTTCCAGTTCCACGCGCACCGCCGGATTGGCCGAGCCGCTGACGTCGACTTCGCCGATGCCGTCCACCTGCGAAAGCGACTGCTGCAAGACGGTCGCGGCCGAGTCGTACAACTGGCCGGCCGTCAGCGTGTTGGACGTGAGGGCCAGAATCAGGATCGGCGCGTCGGCCGGGTTGACCTTGTGATACGTCGGGTTGCTGCGCAGGCTCGCGGGCAGGTCGGCGCGCGCCGCGTTGATGGCTGCCTGCACGTCGCGCGCGGCGCCGTCGATGTCACGGTTCAGGCCGAACTGCAGCGTGATGCGCGACGAGCCCACCGAGCTTTGCGAGGTCATCTCGGTGACGTCGGCAATCGACCCCAGGTGCCGTTCGAGCGGGCTCGCCACGCTGGTGGCGACCGTCTCCGGACTCGCGCCCGGCAGCGAGGCCTGTACCGAGATGGTGGGGAAGTCCACTTGCGGCAGCGGCGCGACCGGCAGTTTCGTAAAGGCGAACACGCCGGACAGCGCAATGCCGATCGCCAGCAGCGTCGTGGCAACCGGCCGGGCGATAAACGGACGCGACAGGTTCATCGCCTAGTTCCCCGCGTCGGTGGCGGGTGGCGGGGTGGGGCGGCCGTCCTGGTCGTGACGGTCGTGATCGTCACGATGAAAGCGGGCGCGGACGCGCCGCGCCAGCGAGTCGAAGCCGAGGTAGATCACCGGTGTGGTGAACAGCGTCAGCATCTGGCTCACGATCAGGCCGCCGGCAATCGCAATCCCGAGCGGGCGGCGCAGTTCCGAACCCGCGCCGGTGCCGAGCATCAGCGGCAGCGCGCCAAGCAGGGCCGCCATGGTGGTCATCAGGATGGGCCGAAAGCGCAGCAGACACGCCTGGTAAATCGCCTCGCGCGGCGTCTTGCCCTGTTCGCGTTCGGCCTCGAGCGCGAAGTCGATCATCATGATGGCGTTCTTCTTCACGATACCGATCAGCAGCACGATACCGATGATGCCGATGATGTCGAGATCATGCCCCGTGATCAGCAGCGCCAGCAACGCGCCGACGCCGGCCGAAGGCAGCGTCGAGAGAATCGTGATCGGGTGGATGAAGCTCTCGTACAGCACGCCGAGCACGATATACATGGTGACGATGGCGGCAAGGATCAGGAACAGTTCGTTCGAGAGCGACGCCTGAAACGCCAGCGCCGCGCCCTGGAAGCGTGTCTGGAACGAGGCCGGCAGGCCGATGTCCTGCTCCGCCTGGTTGATCGCCTTGACGGCGGCGCCGAGCGACGAGCCCGGTGCGAGGTTGAACGACACCGTGGTGGCCGGGAACTGGCTCAGGTGGGTGACCAGCAGCGGCGCCGGCTGTTCGACGAACTTCGCGATGGACGACAACGGCACCTGGCCGCCCGTCGACGTGGAAGAGGGCAGGTAGATCGCGTTCAACGAGTCCGCGTAATGCTGCACCTGTGGCTGCGCTTCGAGAATCACGCGGTACTGGTTCGACTGCGTGAAGATGGTCGAGATGATGCGCTGGCCGAATGCGTCGTACAGCGCGCTGTCGACCGTGGCCGGCGTGATGCCGTAGCGCGACGCGCTGGCGCGGTCGATTTCCACGTAGACCGACGAGCCGTTTTCCTGCAGGTCGGTGGCGACATCGGCCAGTTCCGGCGCCTGTTTGAGCCGGTCGACCAGTTTCGGCACCCAGGTGGCGAATTCGGCGATGTTCGGATCGGTCAGCATGAACTGATACTGCGTCGGGCTGACGGTGGCGTCGATGGTCAGATCCTGCACCGGCTGCATGAACAGCGACGCGCCCGGAATATGCGCCACGTCCTTTTGTAGCTGCCGGATCACGTCGCTGGCGGTGTTGCTGCGGTCGTCGCGCGGCTTCAGGTTGATCAGCATGCGGCCGCTGTTCAGCGTGATGTTATTGCCGTCCACGCCGATGAACGAGGTCAGGCTCTCCACGTCCGGGTTCTTCAGGATTTGCGCGGCCAGTTCCTGCTGACGCTCCGCCATCGATTCGTATGAGACCGACTGCGGCGCCTGGGTGATGGCCTGGATCACGCCGGTGTCCTGCACCGGAAAGAAGCCCTTCGGAATGAACACGTATAGCACGCCGGTCAGCACCAGCGTGAGCACGGCGACGAACAGGGTCGAGCGCTGACGGTCCAGCACCCAGGTCAGCGCGACTGCGTAGCGCGCAATGATGTAGTCGATGAAGGCGTGCGCTTTGGTTTCGAAGCGGTGGGCGTCCTTCGGCGGTGTGTGGCGCAGCAGCTTCGCGCACATCATCGGCACCAGCGTGAGCGAGACGACCGCCGAAATCACAATGGTCACGGCCAGCGTGATCGCGAATTCGTGAAACAGACGCCCGACCACGTCGCCCATGAACAGCAGCGGAATCAGCACGGCGATCAGCGATACGGTCAACGAAATGATCGTGAAGCCGATCTGCTTCGAGCCCTTGAGCGCCGCTTCGAGCGCCGTCTCGCCTTCTTCGACGTAGCGCGCGATGTTCTCGATCATCACGATGGCGTCGTCGACCACGAAGCCGGTGGCGATGGTAAGCGCCATCAGCGAGAGGTTGTCGAGCGAGAAGCCGCACAGATACATCACGGCGAGCGTGCCGATCAGCGAAAGCGGCACGGACAGGCTCGGGATGATGGTGGCGTAGAGGTTGGCGAGGAACAGGTACATCACCAGCACCACCAGCACTACCGACATCAGCAGTTCGAACTGCACGTCGCGCACCGAGGCACGGATCGTGGTGGTGCGGTCGGTGACGATCCTCACGTTCAGCGCGGCGGGCAGCGACGCCTGCAGTTGCGGCAGCAGCGCCTTGACGCTGTCGACCACCTGGATCACGTTGGCGCCCGGCTGGCGCTGTACGTTCAGGATGATGGCCGGCGTGCCGTCCACCCACGCGCCGAGCTTGGTGTTCTCCGCGCCCTGCACGATGGTGGCGACGTCCGTCAGCATGACTGGCCGGCCGTTCTTGTAGGCGATCACCGCGCTCTTGTAGGCGTTGGCGTCGGTCAACTGGTCGTTGGCGTTGATCGTGTAGGCGCGTGTCGGGCCGTCGAAATTACCCTTCGGCGTATTGACGTTCAGATTCGAAATGGTGGTGCGCAAGTCGTCCAGATTCAGACCGTAGGCAGCCAGCGCACGCGGGTTGGCCTGAATTCGCACCGCAGGACGCTGGCCACCTGACAGGCTCACCAGACCCACGCCCGCCACCTGGGAAATCTTCTGCGCAAGGCGCGTGTCGGCCAGATCCTGCACCTGCGTCAACGGCATGGTCGGCGAGGTGAGGGCGAGCGTGATGATCGGCGCGTCGGCCGGGTTGACCTTGGCGTAGATCGGCGGCGCGGGCAGGTCGGACGGCAGCAGGTTGCCGGCGGCGTTGATGGCGGCCTGGACTTCCTGCTCGGCGATATCGAGCGGCAGGTCGAGGCTGAACTGCAGCGTGATGATCGACGAGCCCGCCGAGCTTTGCGACGACATCTGGTTCAGAGACGGCATCTGGCCGAACTGCCGTTCGAGCGGCGCGGTGACCGAAGAAGTCATCACGTCCGGACTCGCGCCCGGATAGAAGGTTTGCACCTGGATGGTCGGGTAGTCGACTTCGGGCAACGCCGAAAGCGGCAGGAAGCGCAGCGCGACGAGCCCGACCAGCATGATCGCCGCCATCAGAAGGGCGGTGCCGACCGGGCGCAGGATAAAGGCGCGGGATGGATTCATGCGGGTTCAGTCAGCCTTTATTCCGAGGCTTGCGCCGCGTGTCTGTGATGATGCCCATGCGCGCCGGACGCGCCCCACGCTCCCGACGCGCCACGCCAGCCGTGCGCGCCCGAAGCGCCCGCGGCACCCGACGCGCCACGCGGACGATCGGCAGGAATGGTGATCTTCGCACCTTCCTTCAGACGGTCGGAGCCGTCGATCACGACCCGCTCGCCTGCTTGCAGGCCGGAGGCGATGCTGGTGCGTTCGCCATCCACCGGGCCGATCCTGACCGGCCGCACGGTGACCGTGCTGTCATCCTGCACGACGTAGACGAACTGACCCATCGAGCCGTTCAGCACGGCGGAGGTCGGCACGATCACGGCGTCGTGAATCGTATTCACCAGCAGGCGCGCGTTGACGAACTGGTTCGGGAACAGCAGGTTGTCGTCGTTGTTGAACATGGCGCGCAGTTTGAGCGTGCCGGTGGTGGTGTCGATCTGGTTGTCGAGCGTTTCGAGCGCGCCGCCCGCGAGCGAGGTGGTATTGCTGCGGTCATACGCGGTGACCGAAAGTTTCTGGCCCGCCTGCACCTGCTTCATGATCTGCGGCAGGCTGTCTTCGGAGACGGTGAAAATCACGCTGATCGGCTGCAGTTGCGTGATCACGACAATGCCGTTGGCGAGGCTCGGCGTGACGTAGTTGCCGGGGTCGACCTGGCGCAGCCCCACGCGGCCCGACACGGGCGCCGTGATGCGCGCGTAAATCAGATCGAGCTTGTAGGTATCGATGTTGGCCTGATCCGACTTCACGGTGCCGATATATTGCTGGACCAGCGACGCCTGGGTGTCGACCTGCTGGCTTGCGATCGAATCCTGGGCCAGCAGCGTCTGATAACGCTTCAGGTCCAGACGTGCGGTTTGCAGCAGCGCCTGGTCGCGAGCCAGCGCGCCCTCGGCATTTTCCAGCGAAATCTGATACGGGCGCGGGTCGATCTGCGCAAGCAGGTCGCCCTTTTTGACCATCTGGCCTTCCTGGAAGGCGACCGTTTGCAGGGTGCCGCTCAATTGCGTCTGCACGGTGACGGTGGCAAGCGGCGTGACAGTGCCGAGCGCAGTGAGCACGACCGGCATGTCGCCTTGCGTGGCCGTGGCGACGTGCACCGGCTGCGGCTGGTTGCCGAACCCTGCGCCGCCGCGGCCATGCCGGCCGCCGCGTTCACTCTGCGCGCCCACGCCTGCACCGCCGGCCGGGCCGCCCCACGGATGCCAGCGCCACACGACGATGCCCGCTACGACCAATGCCGCGACGATCAGCCCGACGGTGCGCCCCCGATGCCGTTTGCCACCGCTGTGCATCGGGCCGGTCCCGCCGGCGGACGGCTGGCCGGCCGGGGCTTGTGTGCGTGAAGTTTCCGGATGCTGTTGTTGTTCGTCCATCGATTCGTTCAGGTGGCTGGCGTGGAGTTAGGCAGGGGTGCGAAATGCCGGTTCGGGGTAAATGCGTCGCGCCGGCATGACAGGCAGGCTGCGTCGACCGCACACGTCACGCAGATGCTCGGCGCGTGGCGACGCAAGACGCGGGAAAAATCCAGTTGCAAAGCGGTTTCGTGACAGCCGCGTGGACTGCGGCGCCTGCCGGATGCGACCCGCGCGGACTGCTTTGAACATGCGGATCGGTGGCAGCAAGCTAGACGAAAGCATGATCCTACGTCCCTGGCTTCGTTACCGTCCAGTGATGTATTTTTCGGTTGGTTACGCGCGTTACAGCACGCGGAATTTCGCCCGCGGCGAGTGTCGGCGCGAGGCCCGCGGCGAGGGTGCCGGCCGGCCGCGAACAAGCCGGCGCGCACCGCTCAATTGTCGAGCCGCCGCCCAGGCGTGCCGCCGATTTCGAGCGCGATATTGGCGATGCACTCGAGCAGCAGCGGCGCCGCGCGCGACATCAACCAGTCGCGCGGGCATTGATGAGCCGAGCCGCCGCAATTGACGGCATAGCGCTCGCCCGATGGACCGACAAACCCGGCGGCAATCGCATTGAGGCCGTCGTGCCATTCGCCGGTGGCGATGGCGAAGCCCTGGACCGCGGTTTCGCGTAACGCCTGGTCGAGCCGGTCGCTAATATGCCCCCAGTCGTCGCCTTCGGCCGCCTGTAGTCCGAGCAGCAGCTTTTCGCGTTCGGGTTCCACCAGCACCGCCAGATACGCGCGGCCGACGGCGGTGCGGCTCAGGTTCATCCGCGAGCCGACTTCGAGCCGCGACACCAGCACGGCCGAACGGGGCTTGATGGCGTCGATCACCACCATGTCGAGCCGGTCGCGCACGGCCAGATGCACGGAGAGCGAGGTGCGTTCGGCGAGGTCGATCAGGAATGGCCTTGCGCGTGCGCGAATATCGAAGTTGCGCAGAAAGCCATTGCTCAATTCCAGCACCGACGAGGTCAGTACAAAACGCTCGCTATCCGGCAGGCGCAACAGGAAGCCCGCGCTCACGAGCGTGGCCGTGATGCGCGAAACAGTGGGTTTGGGAATGCCGGTGAGTTCGGTCAGTTCGCGATTGCTGAGCGGCGCATCCGCCGCCGCAATACAACGCAACACGGTCAGGCCGCGGGCGAGCGCCGTGACTTCATCGCCTGAACCGTCTTTTTCTTTGGCGGCATCGGTACCGCGAGACAGCGTGGATTCGTGGGTCATCTCATTAATATGAAACTGAGTTTCAATTTATGCATTTGTGCCGTTCCGCCGAACCGCAAATTGCGGTGCCGAACTTGCACCATAATGACGCACGCTGGCTAAATTTGGTATGACAATTCATTGTAATAGAAGGCTGTCGCTAACAAGTCTCCGCTCCGATAGATTTTGCTTGACTTAGTCAGGATAACCGTAAAAAATGGAATCTTATTTCGAAAGGAAGGCTGTCGTGTGAGTAGCGCACGGCAGTTGGAGCCTCGCCCAGCATGCTGTAAGGCCCGGGCAGCAGGGCGCCGGTGGCACTCTAGTGCAGGTACGGCGCCGTCAGGCAGCCCTTTCGAATCCCCTCTCTCAGGTTCTAGCACGGCCCTCGGAATGGCTAGAACTTTTAAGGCGTCACGGTCACGTGACGCCTTTTTTTTCGTTCGCGCATTCACGAATGGGATTGGAAAAGGGGAAATTGAGTGCGCTGTAATATCCCGTAAGGACCTGACTTTGAGGATAGTCGATGCGCGCAGCATATTGACGCTTTTTCGAAATTCGCGGAAATAAAAAAAAGCCGCTCCGGCGTGACAAGTGAGAAGGGGATGTCGGAGCGGCTGCAGCGAAAACGAGAGGGCTTATTTAAACCGGTGCTTAGAACTTATACGTCGCTCCCACTTGCACGAAGCGTCCGATATACGAATACAGCGACTGGTCATAACCGGTTTGATCCAGTTCGCTGTCGGCGAACAGCGGATCGAACGGCGGCGTGCGGTTGAAGATATTGTCGATGCCGCCATAGATGGTCCAGTGCTTGAAGCCCGTGTACGTCATCATCAGATTGAACTCGCTATACGAGCCGACCTTGCCCGACGGTGTGGAATTCAACGCCTGATCGGCCGAAGCCAGCGCCTGGGCATACGGGCCGACGAACTGCCAAGAGAGCGCCGCGTTGAACTGGTGGTAATTCCAGTCGAGCGTGGTATTGCCCTTCCAGCGCGGGAAGCTGCCGCCGAACGGTTGTGACAGCGTGAAGTTATTGCCCGCGGCGTTGATCTTGCCGTTCGGCGTATCGAGGTTGTAGTCGTTGACATAAGCCCAGTCCGCCGACAGCGTGAAGGTACCGATCTTCGTCGGCAGCGACTGACGGAAGGTGGCCTCGAAGCCGTTGGTATCGAGCGATCCGAGATTCTCGTAAGGGAAATCTTCGAAGAGGATCTGGCCGTTCGCCGGGTTCGTGACTACCTGGGACGGATTCAGCGCCTCGCCGATCACGTTGTCGATATGGATCTTGTACCAGTCGAGGCCCACGTCGGTCGTGCGGGTCGGCGACAGCTGGAAGCCGATATCGTAGTTCTTGGTCCGTTCCGGCTGCAGGTTCGGGTTGCCTTGGGTGATCGTCGTAACCGTGCCGTTCGGCAGGTCCTGAATCCCCAGCGTCTGCGAGGTGCTGTCTTCCACGAAGGTCGGCGCACGGAAGCCGCGCGTGTACGACGTGAACATCGTCAGCGCCTGCACCGGCTGGTAGCGCAGGGCGAAGCGCGGCGAGAACGCGCCGCCGAAATCGCTGTAGTGGTCGTAGCGTCCCGACTGGCTGAAGGTCAGGTTGCGGACGATCGGCACGTCGACCTGGTAATACACGGCGGCCACATTGCGCTCGCCGTTGACCGACTCCAGATTCGGGTTCGCCACCTGGCCCGTCAGGAACTCGCTGCCCTGGTTGAGGAACTCGCTCTCATGCAGGAACTGTGCGCCAAAGCCGAGGCCTACGTCGCCGGTCGGCAGATGGAACAGGTTCGGCGTCGAGAGGGTTGCGTCGACCGTATCGAGCTTCGAGATGCCCTCGTTGGTCGCGTTCTGGTAGAGGCCGTTGAGTCCGTTCGGTGTCGAGGCCGGGTTGGCGAAGTTGAAGACGCCGTTCTGGAAGATGTTGTTGAGCGCGTTGACGTTCAACTGGTTCGTATAGGTGTTGTCGACCGTGCTTTGCGAGTGGCTGATCGATGTCGCCCAGTCCCAGTCGCCATACGGCAGCGTGAACGAGCCCTTGACGCCAGTGGAGGCGCGCCAGTAGTTGGCATCCGTTTTTTCGGCCACGGTGTTCGGAAACGCGTAAGTCAGCGGGGTGGCCACGCCGTTCGGATTGAACGGGTTGGTCACCGGCACGACATTGTTGAACGGTGCCAATGCGCCGCCCGGACCCAGCACCAGCGTCGGCGTTTGCGGGCTGCCCACGATATTGCCGTCGAGGCCGAGGTTGTAGGTGGTCTCGTTGTGGCTTTCCCACAGGTCGGCGAATGCGGTGGTCGTATCGTCGATCTTGAAGTCCGCATGCACCTTCGCGCTCAGACGTTGCGTCTGCGGCTCGATGGAGGTGCTGTTCGCCGAATTGAAGGCGCACACCGTGCCGGGGCCGCCTGAAAAGGCGCCGAGAAAATTGCTGGCCGCCGGATGCACCGAGCCGCCGAACGGACAATTGCTCAACGCCTGCGGACCGTTGGGCGTGTTCCAGAACGACGGCGCGAGCAGCGACAGGCCGCCGGGCTTGCCGGTGAAATCCTGCGCCGAGGTCGAATCGCGATCGGCGAGCGTGGAGCCGGCGTCCTGATAGACGCTCGCCGCCGCCGTGATGTTGAAGCGGTCGGAGTTCAGGTCGCCGAAGCCGCCGAGCACGCTGAACTTGGTGGTGCCGTTGCCCGCGCCGTTGCTGACCGAACTGCCGTAGCTGCCGTCCAGTTGCAGGCCCTGATAGTCGTGCTTCGTGATGATGTTGACCACACCCGCCACCGCGTCGGAGCCGTATTGCGACACGGCGCCGGTCTTGACGATTTCGATACGGTCGATGACGTTCAGCGGCAGCGTGTTCAGGTCGAAGAAGTTGTCCACGCTATTGGAGAAGAACGCGAACGGCGCAACGCGCTGTCCGTCCACCAGCACCAGCGTGTATTTCTCGCTCAGGCCGCGCAGGGCGAGACCCGCAGCACCCGGCGCAAAGTTGCCGGTTTGACCTTCGCTCCAGCTATTGGCCGAGTTGGCCGTGGTGGAGCGCAGGTAGTCGGCGACGCTGTTCGCGCCGCTGTCCTGAATGTCCTTCTGACTGACAGTCTGCACCTGGTTATAGCCGACCTTGTCCGAGCTGCGGATCAGTGAGCCCGTCACCTGGAACGTTTGCAACTGCTTGACCGCGCCGGACTTGCCGCTGGTGCCGTTTGTGCTGGCGGCGCCGCTTGTACCCGCGGTGCCCGTGCTGCCGTTTTGTGCCGTGCTGGTAGCGGGCACGCCGGACGCCGCGCTGCCCGTGGCTCCGGCCGGCGGCGTGGCGCCCGTTGCTCCTATTGCGGCCGGCTGGCTTTGCGCAAGCGCCGGCACGGCGAACGCGGCTGACAATGCAAGTTCAGCCCAAATGATTCTCTTGATGGCGGTCGCCAAAACTCTTTGCTTCATCTTTCCCCCATACCTGTTAGTAAGGCCACACCGTTGTGCGAAGGACCGTCTTGTGGACGGCCACGCTGATCCATTCACGATCTTTCTAATGTCATGATTTTTAGTTATCCTTACCAAATGCTTGAGTTCACTTTCGATTTGCATATCGCCGGTTATCGCGCGCTATCGGGAACGCGTGTCAAACGGGTCGTAACAAAACGATGACCGCACAATGCCGCATTCAAAAAAATTTGACAGAAGTAAATTTTTTAAGATGAATGGAATAACCGGGGTGCAGAATTCGTTACTCAATCACGGCGTATTGCGTAAATAGAATTCGTGATTCACCGCTCGCAATGGGAAAATGCAATGACAATGCATACGCTGCAAGAAAGCGTTTTTCAGCGAGGGGGAGGCGCAAGGAGGTGGCTGGGCGTAGTGCTATTCGCGTAGTGCTATTGGTTCACGCCCAGCTTGTAGAAAAGGCAGCGGTGCTAACCCGCCGTAAGTCATGGCCTTTCGGGCATGCCTTATCGCGACACCAGCGAGACCGTGGCGATGCCGAGTACGGTCATCAATAGCGAAGTCGAAACGTGAATCGCAATTTCACCCGCGGCCCAGCCGAGGCGCCCTTCCTGCAGACGCTGCACGACTTCCGCGGAGAAGGTCGAAAAGGTGGACAGGCCGCCCATCAAACCGGTGATGACAAAGAGCCGCCATTCGGGCGCGAGCGACGGCACGCGCGCGAAGAACGCCACGGCGACGCCGATCACATAACCGGCAATCACGTTGGAGGCGAGCGTGCCGAGCGGCAGGGCGGGGAATACCGCATTTAGACGCATACCGAGAAACCAGCGGAACAGTGAACCCAATGCGCCGCCAATCCCAACCGCGAGAATCGATAAATACATGGAAAAGATGCCTCGTCAGGCCATCAGGTCGACAAACCGGGTGAACGCAGACAGATAGAATCCGCAGACATCCGGACATGCAGGCATCATCAGCCCACGCGGGCGGTTAAGGGAGAATGCCATCTCCAGCGCGCGATTTTATCATCGCTGCAAACATTTCAGGACGGGCGGCCGGCCCGAAGCCGCCGGCGCATTCCATGCCCCGCGCATAGGGCGTGTTGCGCCAGCCAAGATAGTGGGCGGGATATCACGCTATTCGGCAATTCTCCGTGCCGGGAGTCTTTGTCATCCAGCACAAACGCCGACATAATGTGCTGTGCCCGGCGTGGCCTGCCGGGTTTCCGAACTCCTTCGCGCACGCATGAGACTGACAACTAAAGGATTGCTGCTAATCGCGATTCCTGCCGTATTCGAGCTCGCGCTCCTTTCGGGCCTGGTCAAGGCGCAGGTCGACGCCGAGCAGGCCGAGCGCTGGGCGACTCACAGCGAAGATGTACTGCGCCAGACCACGGCGATTCTGGAGCCGGTGCTGCTCGACTCGGTGCGTCTGCGCGGCGCGGTGCTCAGCAATCGCGCCGACGTCAGCACACCCGTCACCCTGTGGGTGGACATCGACCGGCGTATCGACCAGCTGGCCGAGCTGGTGGCCGACGATCCGCCGCAGGTGGAACGCGCGGCGCAGATTCGCCAGACGGTGCAGGCGTACCGGCAATGGTCGGATCGCGTGCAGGATCTGCTGCATTCGGGCCGTCGCCGTGACGTCGTCGAACGCTTCCGGGAACTCGCCAATACCGATGTGCTCGACCGTTTCCGCGTCCAGATTGCAGCATTCCAGAACGAGGAGCGATTGCTCGACGCGCAGCGGTCGACCGAGGCCGAAGCGGCGCGCGGCCGTCAGCAGGTGCTGGTGGTGGCCGCCGTGCTCGGCTCGCTGCTGTTTGTCGCCCTCGCCATATGGCTCTTCACGCGCGGCGTGCGCGGCCGCCTCGCGCTGCTTTCGGACAATGCAGGACGCCTCGCCGGCAACGAGCCGCTGGCGCCGATCGACCACGGTTCGGATGAGATCGCCCGGCTCGATCAGGCGCTGCACGAAACCAGCCGGCGCCTGATCGAGGCCGAGCGCATTCAGGCCCGCTTCCAGGCCGATCTCGCGCGTCGCGCCAACGAGCTTGCGGCCATCAACGAGACCTTGCGGCAGCAGACCCAGGAAAACGAGATGTTCATCTACAGCGTGTCGCACGATCTGCGCGCGCCCCTCGTCAACCTGCAGGGTTTTTCGAAGGAACTGATTCATGCGTGCGACGATCTGCGCGCAGCGGTCCGGCAGTCGTCGCTGACGCCGGCGCGGCGGCAGAATATCGAGCGGCTCGTCGACGAGGATATCGGCGAGGCCTTGCATTATCTGCAGACCGCCGTGCTGCGCGCCTCGCACATCATCGATGCGCTGCTGCGGCTCTCGCGCGTCGGCCGTGTCGAGTACCGGCGCCAGAAGGTGCAGGTGCGCGACATCGTCCAGCGCGTGATCGACGCCATGCAGGTATCGATCCGCACGCGCGCCGCGCGCGTCGTGGTTCACGATCTGCCCGCGGTATGGGGCGACGCCACCGCGCTCGAGCAGGTGTTCGCCAATCTGCTGGGCAATGCGATCAACTATCTGGATGGGTCGCGCGACGGACGCGTCGAAATCGGCACGACGCCGGCGCCGCCCGGCGTTCATACGTTGCGCATTTTTTATGTAAGAGACAACGGGCTGGGGATCCCGGCGATTGCGATTCCACGCTTATTCAGCGCGTTTCAGCGTTTGCACGGCAATGTCGCCACCGGCGAGGGAATTGGCCTCGCGCTGGTGCGCCGGGTGGTGGAGCGGCACGGCGGCCGCATCTGGGCGGAGTCGACCGAGGGGGTCGGCACGACGTTCTATTTCTCGCTGCCGGAAGCGGAGTTGCTTGCGCCGCGCGCCGAGCCGGAGATGCTGGCGCTGGGCGCGCCGGGGTTCAGTACGCGGTGAACAGCCGGCGCGGTTTGAGCAGCTTGCTGCCGCGAATCGACCAATAGCAGCCGAACCCGACCAGCACAAGCGCGCCCGTCATCACTATCTGCGGCTGCGGACGCAAGCCCAGCAGGCCATCCAGCACGAACAGGCCGCGTACCAGAAGCAGCGAGGCGGCCCACAGGCAGAGCGCCGCCTGCACTAGCAGGCGGGCGGCGGTGACGCGGCGCGCGCGATTTTCAAGCGACCAGTGGCGCGGCGCGCGGCGGCAGAAGAAGGTGATTGCAATAAGTGTGATCGCGAGGATGACGACCCAGTCTGTCAATTCCATCGAAAGGCGCTCCAAAGTCAACCGTCGACTATAAGGAGGCCCTTCGTAATGAACTATCGGATTACTCTCAATTACATTTTAGAGTTCGATGCGGGTGCCAAGCACGACCAGAAATTGCCGCAGCCATTCGGGATGCGCCGGCCATGCGGGCGCGGTGACGAAGTTGCCGTCGGTGATGGCGGCGTCGACCGGAATGTCGGCGTACTCGCCGCCCGCGAGCTTCACTTCCGGCGCGCACGCGGGGTAGGCGGCAATCCGCTTGCCGTGGATCACGTCGGCGGCGGCGAGCAGTTGCGCGGCGTGGCAGATCGCGGCAATCGGCTTACGCTGTTCGGCGAACTGCCGCACGATGTCGATGACCTTCTGGTTCAGGCGCAGATATTCGGGCGCCCGTCCGCCGGCAATCGCCAGCGCGTCGTACTGGCCGGGATCGACGTCGTCGAAGCTCGCGTTCAGCGTGAACTGGTGGCCTGGCTTCTCGGTATAGGTCTGGTCGCCTTCGAAGTCGTGAATGGCCGTCTTGATGCGCTCGCCTGCCGACTTGCCGGGACACACCGCGTCGACGATATGGCCAATTGCCTGTAATGCCTGAAACGGCACCATGGTTTCGTAATCCTCGGCGAAATCGCCGGTCAGGAACAGAATTTTCTTCGCTGCCATCGCATGCCTCCTGTTGAACTGCGGAACACATCGGACGTCCAGCGAGTCTACTCCAATGCGTTTTGACAGCAAGACGACGCGCGCCGCTGCCGGCGTCTGCCTTTGCGGCGGACGCACCGCCGGCGCAGCCTCCTGGGGGCCGCGCGTGACGGGCCGCCGCCGGAACTGCGGGGCGGATGGCGCGAGGGCGTATCATGGGCTCGTTTACGTATGCGGAAGCCGCTCGAGTCGGCTCAGATTTCATCAATGACTTCGTTCAACCATCGTCCCCTCATCCGCCGTGCCGCCTTTGCCGTGGTCCTGCTCGGCGCGCTGGCCGCGTGCCAGAAAAATGACGCCTCGGCGGGCCAGCTCGCCGGCAAGGTGAATGATGCTGCGCAACAGGCCGGCCAGTCTCTGGACCAGGCCGCGAGCTACGTCGGCCAGCAGGTCGATGCGGCCAGGCAGAACATCGATTCGGCGGCTTCGGCGCCGACGACGATCAACATCGACCCGTCGGCACTCGCCTCGGGCGCGCAGGCCAATCTGCAGAGCGCGGCAAGCGAGACCAGCGCGGAGTTCAACAAGGCGGCGTCCCTGACCGGCGCCGGTTTGCAGAATGCGGGGCGCAAGCTGCAGCAATGGTCCGATACCACGGCGGCTTCGTCTGCATCCGCTGCCTCGAACGACACCACCGACAGCAGCGACGCGCAAAAGCAGATGAACAAGTGACGCCCGCGGTTCGGGTAGACCGGTGCCTCGCGCACCGCAATGCGCAAGCGTCCTAACATTCCGTTACGCAAGGATGCGCGTTGTCGAGACAAGTGCGGCTACACTTGGCGTCTGCCGTTTTGTTACGGATTGCCATGAAGTCATGCCACCAGCGGTGTGAGTCCGGGGCTGCGCCGTCGACCGGCGGCCTGCGGGCATTTCGCACTACATTTCAATTTATCCGCCATTCGGCTGCCGACCCTTGGCCGCGCCGCGCCATGCGGGTGCGGCCGTGGGCGCTCGCGTGGTCACTCGCTGTCTGCCTGATTGCGCTCGCGTGTCTGGTTGCGACGCCGCGGCTCGCCCAGGCGGCGGCTCCGACGCCGGTGATTCCGGCCCTGCAGAGCCTGATCAACAGCGCCACGGCGACGCCGGCATCCGATGCCGCGTCGGCAGCCGAAGCGGCTTCCGCGCCGTCGCCGGCCAGCCAGGCCGAACTGGCCCGTTCGCTCGACAGCGTGATCTCGACGCTCGACAACGACCGTCAGCGCAGCGCCCTCGTCACCCAGCTCAAGAAGTTGCGCGACGTCAGCCGGAATGTCGCGCCCGCACCGCCCGCGCAACCGAGTCCCGGTTTGCTGGGCGCCATCGCCTCGGGTATCGCCTCGTTCGAGTCCGGCGTGCATCAGGGCCGCACGCCGCTGCTTTATTGGGGCGGTCGCCTCAATGCAGCCGCCAATGAGCTGTTCACGATCGTCACGGGGCAGGGGCCCGAAAGTCCCGGCAAGATCCTGCTCGACATGGCCGCGATGCTGGCCGGCTGGGGACTGTGCGCATGGGCCCTGATCTATCTGCAGCGCCGCCTGCATGAACGCTACCGTCTCACCTTCGAACTCAAGCCGAATCCGTCGAGCATTGAGCTGCTGCTGTTCGCGCTGCGCCGGGTCGGTCCGTGGATCGTCGCATTTCTGGCCGCGCTGGTGTTCGCGCGCGCCATGCCCGACGCGCTCGGCCGCACGCTGGGCATGGTGGTGGCCTATGCGATCGTCGCCGGGGCGGTGTTTTCCGGCATCTGTCTCATCATGTTTTCGCTATTCGGCTCGGGACATCGGCGTGTCGCGGTGCGGGTGCTGATCGACCATGCGCGGCAACTGCTGTTCGTGATCGGTGTGTGCGCCGCGCTGGGCGACGCCGCGGTGAACTACGATGTCGCGCATCAGCTCGGCCCCAATCTGGCCGAGCTGATTTCGACCGTGGCGAACATGGTCGCCGCCGTGCTGACCGCTTATTTTGCGCTGGCGTTTCGCCGGCCGGTGGCGCACCTGATCCGCAATCGCGCCTACGAGCCGCGCCACGACCACAAAGCCGCGACCGATGCGTTCGACGTTCTCGCCTCGCTCTGGCATGTGCCGGTGCTGCTGCTGGCGAGCGCTTCGGTGATTGCCACCATCGGCGGCTCGGGTTCGAACGAGAACGTGCTGCAGATCTCGGTGGTGACCGCGCTGTTCCTCGTGCTGGCGTTTTTCCTGTCGGCCGTCGTGTTGCGGGTGACGCGGCCGCGCGATATTCGCCGGCATCGCCGCTCGCCTTATCTGCGCCGGCTGCTGCAATTCGTCGGCACGCTGGTGACGCTGTTCATCTGGCTCGGCTTCCTCGAACTGGCCGCGCGGCTGTGGGGCGTGTCGCTCGCGAGCATGATCGAGGAGAACGTCGCGGCGCGCGGCATCGCTCATGCCGTGATGGCGATTCTCACCACCTGGTTCATTGCCTGGCTGCTGTGGATTCTGGTCGACACCGCGATCCGGGAAGCGCTCACGCCGAGCGGTTCGCGCAGCAAATCGCGCAACGCCAGCACGCGGGCGCGCACCATGTTGCCGCTGGTGCGCAATGCGCTGTTCGTCACGCTCGTGACGGTGGCCGGCATCGTCACCGCAGCGAATCTCGGCATCAACGTGACGCCGCTGCTCGCGGGCGCCGGTGTGATCGGCCTGGCTATCGGCTTCGGCGCGCAGTCGCTCGTGACCGATCTGATCACGGGCCTGTTCATCATCATCGAAGATACGATTTCGGTCGGCGACTGGATCGACGTCGATGGCGGGCATGCGGGTACGGTCGAGCATCTGTCGATCCGCACGGTGCGTCTGCGCGACGGGCAGGGCGCGATTCACGCCATTCCGTTTTCGCAGATCAAGATCGTGAAAAACCTGTCGCGCGATTTTGCCTATGCGGTGTTCGAAGTGCGCATGGGTTTTTCCGCGGACGTCGATCAGGTGACCCAGCTCATCCGCGAGGTGGGCGCCGATCTGATGGCCGATTTCCGTTACCGGCGCGAAATGCTGGGTCCGATCGAAGTATGGGGACTCGACCGCTTCGATCCGAACTGGATGGTCGTGAAAGGGCAGATCAAGACGCGGCCGCTGCAGCAATGGAGCGTCGCGCGCGCCTTTAACCTACGGCTGAAGCGCAAGATGGACGAAGCCGGTATCGAGATTCCGGTGCCGCAGATGCGGGTGTTCACGTCGTCCAAGGATAACGAAGGGCAGCCGTTGCCGGATGACGAAGTGCCGGCGCCTTCGCCGGCGTCTTCAGCCGGACGAGATCACGCGCCTCATGGCGGAGTGACCGGTTCAATGCGGCCGGCTGGTTTGAGCGTGGCGGCCCGCGATGTGTCTCACGAGCCGCGCCCGGCGCCGCCCTCAACCGGTCCCGAACCGGTGGCGCCGCAGATTCCCACGGCGGGCGAAGCGGGCAAAAGCTAGGCGTACCCGCCGCACTTTCATGATCCCGCTTCAGGCGGCGGCGGGTTCCACGGCGCGAGTTGCGCGAGCGGCAACTTCGAGCACGTCGTTGACGTGCGTGGCGATATGCGAGCCTTCGACACCGTAGATATGCAGCGAGACCGCCGGCGCGCCGCTCGCGTTGCCGAGCCGATGGATGCCGCTGCGCCCCGCGCGCACGAACGATACCGCGCCGCTCGCGCGCGGCTGGGTACGTGTCTCGACCGCGCGCTGCTGCGCTTCGTTCCAGTCATACACCGTTTCCGACAAGCAGCCGTCCAGCACCGCATAGCCGCACCACGTCTGATGGGCGTGTACGGGGCTCGCCTGGCCGGGCATCCAGACCAGCGCGGCGATGGCATAGCGGCCGTGCGGATCGGCGGCGAGCAGGTGGCGCCGGTAGGTGTCCGCGGCTCCCTCGCGCTGTGCGGGGGCGAGCAGCGCGGGATCGGCGGCGGCTTCGGCTAACGCCGTCCGGATGCCGAGGGCGAAGGACGCGCGTTGCGATGGATCGTTGGAGTGGGCGGATTGCTCGAAGGCCGCGTCCAGTGCCTCGCACAGACGCAGGACGGCCGGCGCGGCGCAGATGGGCGCCGCCGCCGATACGGATAAGGCGCGCGCCGTTTCCTCAGCAACAGAAATCGTACAACGGTCGGCGGCGGACGGGGATATTTCGTGGCTCATAGGGGCGGCGCAAACGCTTGAAGACGGTTATCGGACGGAAATATTTATACCGGTTTGCGCAGAGAAAGAGTTTTCATATAATTCCCCCATGTTGTTTAAAAGTAGAATAATTTCCTATTCGAGGGCAATCATGGGAATGGATATCATCGATCGCAAGCTGCTGGAGTTGCTCCAGGAGGACGCGACCATGCCGATCGCCGAACTGGCGCAGAAGGTCAATCTGTCGCAGACGCCGTGCTGGAAGCGCCTGCAGCGGCTCAAGGAAGCGGGGGTGATTCGCGCACAGGTGGCGCTGTGCGATGCGCGCAAGCTCGGCGTCGGCACCACCGTGTTCGTCGCGGTGCGGACCAACCAGCACACCGAAGCATGGGCGGCCACGTTCACGCGCGCTGTCCAGGAGATTCCCGAGGTGGTGGAGGTTTACCGGATGAGCGGCGAGACCGACTACCTGTTGCGCGTGGTGGTCTCGGATATCGACGACTACGATCGCGTCTACAAGTTGTTGATCGCCGCCGTGCCGCTTTACGACGTGAGTTCGAGCTTCGCGATGGAGCAGATCAAGTATTCGACCGCGCTGCCGGTGCGGGCTACGGCGGTGGCGGAAGGCCGGTGACGGCAGGTTGCGAGGCGGGCGCGGCGCATAACAGGCGCCGCGCCGTCGCGCAGTCGAGCCCTCAAGCGGCGAGGAACTCGCTATAGCGTTGCAGATCGACATTGCCGCCGCTCACGATCACGCCCACCCGCTTGCCCTGCAGCCGGTCCTTCATGGCGCGCGCAGCCGCGAAGCCGAGGCAACCGGTGGGCTCGACCACCATTTTCATTCGCTCTGCGAAGAATTGCATGCAGGCGATCAATTCGTCGTCGGTGGCGGTGAGGATGTCGTCGACATCGCGCTTGATGATCGCGAAGGTGTATTCGCCGAGGTGCTGGGTCTGCGCGCCGTCCGCGATGGTCTTGGGCGTGTCGATGTGGACGATCGAGCCAGTCCGGAACGATTGCTGCCCGTCGTTGCCCGCCGCGGGCTCCACGCCATAGATCAGGCAGTTCGGCGCGAGCTCGCGCGCTGCGAGCGCCGACCCCGACAGCAGGCCGCCGCCGCCCAGACACACAAACAGGGCGTCAAGCGGCCCGACTTCCTCGATCAGTTCCTTGGCGGCCGTACCCTGGCCGGCGAGAACGTCCGGATGATCGTAGGGCGGGATCAGCGTCATGCCGTGCTTCTCGGCGAGTTCGCGGCCTATCGCTTCGCGGTCTTCCGTGTAGCGGTCATAGGTCACGACGTTGCCGCCGTAGCCCTTGGTAGCGGCGACTTTGGCCGCCGGCGCATCCAGCGGCATGATGATGGTGGCGGGAATGCCCAGCAGCTTCGCCGCCAGCGCAATGGCCTGGGCGTGATTGCCGGATGAGAACGCCACCACGCCGGCGGCGCGCTGACGCGCGTCGAATTTCGACAGCGCGTTCATCGCGCCGCGAAACTTGAATGCACCCATGCGCTGGAAGTTTTCGCACTTGAAGAAAACTTCCGCGCCCATCTCCTGGTTGGCGGTGCGCGAGGTCAGGACCGGCGTGCGGTTGGCGGTGGCCGCGATGCGCCCGGCGGCGTCGGCAACGTCCTGGTAAGTCGGGAGATTCAGCATGTTGAGTCCGTCAAAGGTTCGTGCGTCGGACGACGCGTAAGGGCGGGCCGTCACCACGGCCACGAAAGGGCGGTGCCAAGCTGGAGCTGGCTGGCGCGGTCGAATAGCATGCGAGCCACGGTCAGGTCTTGCAAGGCGAGACCCGTCATGTCGAAAACGGTGATGTCGTCTCGCGTGCGATTGAACGCCTGGCCGGTCAGCAGATCGCCGAGCTCCGTGCAGGGCGTATTGACAGCCCACTGCATCTCGCCGATCTGGCTGGCCTGGGTGCGATCGTCGACGAACACGCGTGCGCGTTGCAGAAGCCCAGCGGGGAGTTCGCGCTTTCCTTTGGTGTCGGCGCCGACGCAATTCAGATGCGTGCCGGGCTGCACGGCGTCGGCATCGAATAGCGCGCCGGCGCCTGGCGTGGCGGTGATCACGACGTCGCTTTCGGCGACCGCGGCGTTGCGTTCAGGCGCGAGGGCGATGTCGCAACGATCGGCGAAGCGCGTCTCGAAGTCTCGATTCGGCTGACCTGATGTCGTCACGTAGCGGACTTTCTGCAGGCGAGGCATCAAGCGCAGGGCAAAGCTCAACTGCACCCTGGCCTGCACGCCCGTGCCGAACACGCAGACGCGCGAACTCTCCGCACGGGCCAGGCGCTGCAGCCCCAAAGCGCCCGCGGCGCCTGTGCGCATGGTGGTGACCGCATTGCCGTCGACGATGCAAAGCGGACGGCCGCTCGCCGGATCGATCAAAACGATGGTGGCCTGATGCGGTTCACCGCCGAGCGCCCGGTTGCCGGGCCAGAACCCGGCAGCCTTGAAGCCGAGCAGGTTTTGCTGCGGCACGTCGCCGGACTTGATGCCGAACACGCCGCCCGTCTTGAGCGCTTCACGAACGAGCGGGAAAACGCGTCCTTCCCGCCGGCTGTGCAGAACGAAGGCTTCACGCACGGCGGCAAGCACATCGTCGGGAATCAGCAGCGACTCGACGACGTTTTTATCCAGCAGGACTAAGCGTGCATCATTTGACATCGTTGTACACCGTGGCACGCGATACACCTAGATGAAGCGCGACAATTTCCATCGCGCGCCGCACTTCCATGCTGCCGGACTCGCGCAGTTCGCTCATGAGCGCACGCCGCTCGGCCGCCTTCAAGGCGCGCGGCGTGGTCGCGAGCCGGGCGGCGAACTGGTCGATACGCTGCCGGATATTGTCTGCGCCCGGCGGGTCGAGGGACTCCGCCACATTGGAGGCGTCATCCGTCGCGACGAACCGGCCGATCATGTTTTGCAGACTGCCGAACAGCGTCAGATCGACGTTGATGCAGAGCGCGGCCACGTAGCGGCCGTCGGAGTCCTTGATGCCGATCGAGGTGCTTTTGACCTGCCGCCCGTCCGCGAACTGGTTGGCATAGTTGGCGATGATTTGCGGATAGGTCTCGTCTGCCATGCGCGCGAGACCCAACTCGGTGGTGGGGTCGCCTTCTTCCCGTCCCGAGAGATTGTTGTGGATGGCGACGATCGAATGATCGGCCTGCCGCAAGTCGTGCAGCACGACTTCGCAGAACGGCGCAAAGGTCTCGCCGAGGCCTTTCGCCACCTGCTTCAGTTGGTCGACCAGGACCTGCTGTTCTTTGGAGGATTTTGCCATCTGGACACAATATCTATTATTGGAATATTTGTCAATGATGCGGTTTTGGTCCGCGAAAAGACTCGTGCGTGACTCACGGCTCGGTCCCACGGAGGCTTGCCGCCCGCAGGCGGTCAAAATCCAGAATCGCGATTTCCCCGGACTTCAGGCTCAGATCTTTTGGCTCTCCGGGTTCTTGAGCTACTGATTGGTGGTCTGCCGCGATAGCGACTCCGTCGAAGCGAGGCTGTCCTGCGAGAGCGGGATCCTGCTTTGCGCCGCATTGAGGCCGCGGTAACCACCGGCGATCGTCAACGGACGGCTGGCGCGCGCGTCATGTGCGATAAATCCCCTAAATAAAAATTTATTTAGATATCCAAATAAATTTTATCGATCACGTGGAAGCAGTACGAAACCTGGTTGCGCGGGTGTAAAACTTGCAGCGCGCCGCTCGCTGCGGCCTCAGGCTGAGATCGCTACAATTGACGCACTTTTGCAGTTAAACAGTCCGTCTTGTACCGAATGGGAGTGTCCGATGTTCAAACCTGCAAGGCTTGTCGTTGCTTCAGTCGCGGTTATGTTGTCCGGTTTTGCCATGGCGGCGGATCAGCCGGCGCCGAGTTATTTGCCCGCGTCGGCGGCGACGTCGTTCGTGAATGCGCCGGCAATCGTCGAAGGGGCGTCGGGCAAAGACGTTAAATCGATGGTGTATGTCTTCATGGACCCGAATTGCATCTTCTGCCATTACGCGTGGAAAGCATTGCAGCCGTATGAGGCGGCCGGCTTGCAGGTGCATTGGATTCCAATGGGCTTCCTGAAACCCGACTCGCCGGGCAAGGCCGCTGCATTGCTGGAGGCGCAGAACGGGCCGGCGCTGCTGCGTGAGCTGGAGACGAAATTCAACGAGAAGGAAGAATCCGGCGGCATTGCGCCATTGGCGAAGATGGAGCCCGCCACGCAGACAAAGTTGAACGGTAACATCAAGACGTTTCAGAATCTCGGCTTCGACGGCACGCCGACCATCATCTATAAAGCCAGCGGCGGACGTTGGGCGGATATTAGCGGTTTGCCGCCTTTGAGCTCGCTGCCGGGCATGCTGAATCTGCCGGAACAGCCGGTTACGGATCCGTCCTTGCAACGGTTCCGCTAGGCCTCAACCAGGTCCGACCAGGCCCCGACCAGGCCTCGACCAGGCATCATCCACCCGCGCCCGGACGTTTTCACGCCGCCGCATATCCCAGATGCACCGCCGCATGGCCCGCGATCTCGAGCAGCGGGTCGTCGGCGTCGGCGGAGTCCGGCACGATATAAAGGTCGCCGATATCCCGCACCGGATCGCTGAACGGCGTGGGTGCACGGTGTTGCGAGGCGAGAAAATCGCTGATCGGCGAGGCGTCGGCGAGTCCGAGAAAGCGGCCGATTTTCTCGACCGTCGCGCTGCCGTCTTCAACGAGACGGCGATAGGGGAGCGTAAGCGTCTGCTGATTGGGCAACTCATCGAAAAAACCGGTGATCTCTTCAACGTACTGCCCCCAGACGCGCACGCCGTCTTCGAGCGACGCTGCCCAGCGTTTGCGCATCAGCGAGTTCGCGACATGGCGCGGATCGCGGTGAATATGAATGAAGCGTGCGTGCGGCAGCGCGTCGCGGATGAGCCGCAGGCACGACCCCGAGCGCGGCATGCATTCGATGGATCCGGTGCGGCCCGACAGCACGGTGGGGTCGCCATACGCGGGATGCTTGTCGCCCCAGATGGGCGCCTCGACGCCAAGCGCATCGCGGTAAAAGCGTTCGACCCATGCGCCGAGCGTGCGCCGGCCAAACGACTCGAAACGCTCGCGATGGGCCGCCGCCAGCAGGTCGGGCCGATGACTTTCGACCTCGAGCATATTTTTCAGCGGCGCGAAAATCCGGCACTCGTTGGTGAGCTCGATGAGCGGATGAGTATTGAGGAGCGCGCACAGGAACGTCGTTCCCGAACGCGGCGCGCCGACGATAAACAGGGGACCCGGTTGCATTTCGCGCTCCCATCGATGCTCTGCTTTAGAGCATAGGCGGCGACGTCGATGGCGGTTAGCGCGATCGAGCGAGTACAGAATTGCTCTTTATCCGGGTTTTCTTCTACGTGCAAATGTGCGGGTTCGAACGGTCGTGGCGGTATGCTGTTGCCGTTACGTTGCTGTTCGGAGTTTGCAAGCGACGTGCAAGGCGGCTGGGCGTAAAATGCCTGCCTTCCAGGACATCACGCGAGAATCGAGCCGCCTCATGAACCCACCGCGCAAGAAGAACCCGACCCTCGGCATCGCCGTGTTTATTGTCGTTGCGGTGTTGCTGGTGATTGCGACGCTTTTGTATAACGCGATCAGCGGCAAGCGCGACTTCGACCGCGAGAATGCTTCGCCGCCCAGCGTGGCTTCGGCTGCGGCTGCAACAGCGGGCGCGGCGAGCGGCGGTTCGCAGTGAAAAGCGTCAGGGCTTGAGTGAAGAGCCGATACGCGTAGGGTGGGACGGGCAAGTGCGGGCAAGTGCGGGGGCGCCGTGGTTTCGCCGCTTTCCGCCTTTATCCCCACTCACTCGTCCGGCAGACGAATCACGCTGGCATCCCTGCGAATCTGATTGGCCGCTGCGAGCATCTGTTTGCATTGATGCGCGAGCAGTTTCAGTTCATGCACGGCTTCCGCCGAATAGTCGGCCGATTTCTCGGCTTCGACCACCATGGTATCGAGCTCACGCGAGAGCTGCTTCGTGACGTCGGCCTGATCGGGCGGCGGCGCGGCGCCGGCCTCGGCTTCGCTGAGGTTGTCCCGTACCACGCTCAACACGCGCTGCAGCGGCTGCAGTGAAACGGACTCGGGCTGTTGCGCCGAAGTACGCAGCAAGGGGGCGGCCGCGGTGATCTGCGAGGCCAGCACGTGGCTGCGCACCAGCAGATCGTTGAGTTCAGGGACAAACTTTTGCGCCGCTTTCGGCTCGAGCATCATGCGCTGAAACGCCTGGCCGAGATTGGCGAACGCCACGTGCACATTCTTGCGCGCGAGCCGGTAGCGATAGTCGCGCTCGAGCGCGATGGCGGCCGCCGTTGCGGCCGGAGTAGTGGCGCCAGTGGCTGCCGTTGCGGGAGCCGTGGCGGTGACAATGGCAGCGGCCGCGACGTTCGCCGCGGCTTGGGCGGCGCCTTCGGCCGTCACCTCAGTGGAACTGACGCCGGCCATTGCAGTACGTGCATGGGCGTCAGCTTTGGCGCCGGCCGCCGCCGCTAACCCGGTTGCAGCGAAATTCGCGCCGCTAAAACCGGCCGCCCCAAAGCTCCCCGCGGGATTGGCCATCGCCGCCGCCGGCGCGCGCGCACCGGCCTCGGTCACGACCGCCGTGGTGACTTCGACGGGTTTGCCGCTCCACCACCAACTGGCTTCCAGATATTGCCGGGTCGCGGCGATCATGCTGTTGACGAGCTTGCCCATCAGGCGATATTCCCAGTACGGGAACAGGTGGCTGGCGGCAATTGCGATCGCGCAGCCAACCACCGTGTCGATGGCGCGCTCGCCGATGATGCGCATGCTGCCGGGCGCCAGCAGGTGGAACATCAGCAGCACATAGGCCGACGTGAACACGACGCTCGCCGTATAGTTGAACAGCAGAAGGCTATAGCTCATCACCATGGAAGCGAACATCACCACCAGCAGGATGTGCGGTTCCTTGACGAACACCATCAGCGCGATGCTGGCCGCGCAGCCGATCAGCGTGCCGACGATCCGCTGGCTGTTGCGCTGCTTGGTGAGCGAATAGCCGGGCTTCAGGATGATGACGGTAGTCATCACGATCCAGTACGCGTTGGTGAGCGGCAGCAGACGCCCCAGCCAGAAACCGACGGCCACCGCGATCGTCACGCGTAGCGCGTGCCGGAAGCTCGGCGAGGCCATCGTCAGATTCGAGAAAATCTGTCCGAACGGCACGCGCCGGCTCGACACGAAACGCGATAGCGCCTGGTCGAGCCGCAGTTCGGTTTCCGTGGTGCGCGCCTCGCTGGAGAGGCTCTTGCGCATTTTGTCGATCAGCCGCGTGGCGCTCCAGATGCGCCGGAAGGTGGCCGACACCGCCGAATAAGCCTCCGGGTTTTTCGCCGGCATATCGTGCTTGCGCATCAGCTCGATTTCGAATTCGATGGCGCGCAGTTCGGCTTTCACATTGACGCGATTGCGCGGCGGCTGGTTTTGCAGCACTGCAAGGCCGATCTCTTCGAGATCCGCCGCAGCCTTGCGGATCAGGTCGCGATAGAAGGTGAGCATGTCCGAGCCGCCGAAGGTATTGCGCACCATCGGATAATCGGTATGCGCGCCGACGAACAGTTCGTGCAGGTCGACCGTATTGATAAACAGATTGAACAGCATGGCGCGGCGCGGCTCGAGCTTGCCGCGCTTGAGCTTGGGCAGATTGCGCAGCACGATGTCGCGCGCTGCCTCCTGACGGTCGACCGCGACGATCTGTTTGGCGACCAGATTGCGGTAGCAGTCGTCGAGGTCGTTATCGAGGTCGTAGAAATCGGAGCGCGCGAGCAGATAGTCGGCGCAGGCAAACACGCTTTCCGCGAGCGCCTGCTGTTCGATGCGGTGCAACTGCCAGCGGCTCACGAAGGTCGACCAATAGGTGTACCAGAGACCGCCGCCGAGTATCCATGCCGCATTGACGAGCGCCTGCATGGGCGTGAAATGCTCCTCGAGCGTCATGATCATCATGAAGAGCGTCGCGAAGCTGATTTGCGGCCAGCGGTTGCCGTACACCACGATCAGCGACAGCACGAACGTGAGCGGCACGACAGTGCACCAGAGCGCCACCGGGTTGACGGTGGCGATGCCGGTTGCCAGCGCCGACAGAAAGCCGATCACGCTGCACGCCAGCATTTCGTTGTGCTTGTACTTGAGCGGGCCCGGCATATCCACCACGCACGCGCCGAGCGCGCCGGTCGCAATGGTGAAGCCCAGCTCCCGCTCATGGAACAGCAGCAGGCAAACAACGGCCGGTAGCGATACGCCGACCGCGATCCGCAGGCCGCCGTAAAAGTACTGGCTATATAGGAATTTTTTGATTTCGACCGAATAACGCATCGACTGCCTGGAGGTTTCGTACCACGACAATAATGAGATTGCGGGGAAGCCCCAAATTGAGGATGAGTCTAACTGATTTTAGGGTGCACCTGACCTCGGCCGTTTGGCTAGTTACGCCGTGGCGATGCCTTTGTTATGCTGTTTTCCGAAGCGAGCGGCTGAGCGCGGTGAGGGTAAGCGAAGCCTTTCAGCCAAGGATGGTGTCTGTTGGCGCTGCGCTGCCGGAACCGTTGCGCAAGGTTTTGCGATACCACAGCGTCCACGCCAGCAACGCGCCATAGATGCCGTAGCCGACAAACGGCGAGACCACCAGGAAGCGTTCCACTGTCCATGTCCACGCCATCCAGGAGCGAATGGCGGTTTCAGTGGTGAGGCCCACACCCCAGACGGCGGTCATCAGGCGCATCGAGGCGGCGAAGGCCGGGCGCTCGTTCCAGAGGGCGTCGATGCGGGCGCCACCGCCCGCAACCTCGCGCGCAACCGTGGCGCGCGCGAGATAGAAGATCAACGGCCGGCGCATGGGCAGCGAGAGGAGGAACGCCACGCCCACCGCGCCCGACACCAGCGACTCGCGCAGCAGCAACATGCGCGGGCTGCCGCCCAGCGCCATCGCGCCGATCGACAGCACGATGCCGATCAGCACGACGAGGCTGAGCGCGTCGACGCGGCGAAAGCGCGCCAGTTCGACGAGACTCCAGATCACCGGCGGCACGGCCGAGGCGATCAGGCCGCCGGTCTCGCCCCAGCGCGGCAGGGCGATCTTGTAGGCGAGCCACGGCAGCAGCAGATTGACCGCAAGTTCGAGCACAAAGGCGGGGCGCAGTTTCATGTTTTAGATGCGTCGGAAGCGATAGGGGCGAGTATCGGTGAGGCGCCGGCTGGCGGCAACGTTTATTGTGCGGCGTGCAACGGCGTGGCTCGCCGCGTGCTACGCCTGTCCGTATTCCGGCGCAGGCTTTTGACGCGCGAGACGTTCACAGGGCGCGTGTGTACACTTGCGTGTTCGTTGTTCCATACCATGCCATGACATCCCGTTACCCGATCCCGCCCAATGAAATCGAACTGACCGCCGTGCGCGCGCAAGGGGCGGGCGGGCAGAACGTCAACAAGGTTTCGAGCGCGATTCATCTGCGCTTCGACGTGCGCGCGTCGTCGCTGCCCGAGGTCCTGAAGATGCGCTTGCTCGCGTTATCAGACCGTCGCCTGACGCGTGACGGTGTGGTCATCATCAAGGCGCAGGAGCATCGTACCCAGGAGATGAACCGTGCTTCGGCATTGGCGCGCCTCGACGAGCTGATTCAGAGCGTCAGCGTGACCCGCACGCCGCGGGTGGCAACGCGGCCCACGCGGGCATCGAACCGGCGCCGGCTCGACACCAAGGCGCGGCGCAGCGAGATCAAGTCGGGGCGCTCGCGCATAGAGGATTGAGCGCTGGACATGATCGATGCGCTCGACGTGACAGCAGTTCCGCTGCGATCCTGACAGCGCTTTAGCGCTTACGCGAGCCGTGCGTGGCTGGCTTGCGCGGTGCGCCCGGCATGAAGTCGACGCACAGTATCGTGGTCTTGCCGCCGCGATCGAGCGTGACGGCGGCGGTGTAGCAATCCTGGCCGTCGATCAGCGAATAGTGCGGGCCCATCATCGCCACGCGGCCGGGTGCGGCCAGCGCGTGCTTGAAGTAGGCCCGGCGTGACCAGTTGCTGCGGGTGGTCGCGAGCAACGGCGCGAGCCGCTGGGGCGGTGGCGGAACATTGGGTGCACTGATGGATGGCGCTGTCTGCTCGCCCTGCGCATCCGTGACGAACACGCGGCGCGCTTCGGGAATGTGAAACACGCGCTGCGCGGCTTCCGCGAGGTCGCCGCTCGTCGCATAAGTGGCGGCTGCCCGCAGTACCGCTTCGGCGAAGCCATCGAAGCCGAGTTGCCGGTGGCCCGCGTACTTGCGTTCGTATTCGGCAAACTTGCGCCACATGGAATCGATCAGGGCCGGCACGCGCGCACACGCGGCCTGCACGGAGCCCTTCGGCTGACCGAGCCAGAAACCCTGCACGAAATCGACGTCGGCCTGCATCAGGATCATCAGCTCGTCGTCGGTCTCCACGCCCTCGGCCAGCACCAGCGTGCCCGACTGATGCAACATGGCGATCAGATGACTGATCAGCGACTCGTCGCCCTGGCGCTTGCCCGCGCGCGCCACCAGCGAACGGTCGAGCTTGACGATGTCGGGGCGAAAGCGCCACACGCGGTCGAAGTTGGAGAAGCCGGTGCCGAAGTCGTCGATGGCGATCAGAAAGTCGCGTGGCTGCGAGGCGTCCAGCATGCTGGCGACTGCGGACTCGTCGTCCGCCGGTTGCTCAAGCACCTCGATCACGATGCGCTCCTGCGGCAGCCCGAAATGTGCAGACAATTCGTCGATGAAGGTGCGCTGCGGCCAGCCGGTTTCGAATACCTGCGGCCGCGTATTGAGAAACAGCCAGCCGACTTCGACGTTCTGTTCCATGAAGTTGGCAACATGCAGGCAGCGCGCGATGCGGTCCAGCTCGCGCGCTTCGCCGGCCGTGCGGGTGCTGGCAAACAGCACGTCGGGCGTGACGGGCAGGCCGACCGGGTCGAAGGCTCGCAACAGCGCTTCATAGCCGACGATGCGTTGATGGGTGATGGACAGCACCGGTTGAAACACGCTGTGCAGCGTGAGTGCCCGCCACGTGGCGGTCCAGCCGGACTCTTCGAGCACGAGATGGGGCAGAACGCCGCTGAGCGTCAGTTCTTCGACTGTGGGCATGATGGCGTGGCCTCAGGCATGCGGTGCGCAATAAGTCCCGCACCGCACAGGCACGGGGCCGTGGCGCTGGTGGGGCGAGGACGCTGCCCGAAGAGACGGAGATGAATCCCAGCCACGCTGGCCCCTGACGGATAGGTCAAAAAACAGTCTAGCAGTTCGAAACTGGCCTGAATGTACGGGTTATCACACACGGACGAAGGCTGCCAGCCGCCAGATTCAAAGCTAGCACGCGCGCCTGCAGGATGCCCGCCAAAGTCCAGGCGAACCTGCGGGCCGGCGACGCAGCAATCGGTTCCGACAGCGCGTTGGACCTGCCCTGTCAGCGAGGGCGGCGGTCAGGTCGCGAGCAGATTTGCCGTGCGGCAGGTATGCTGCGATTTTTCCCGAACGGAGTTCAGCATGGCGGAAATCGCAGTAGTGGCAATCTCGGTGGCGAAGCCGGGTGATGAGGAGAAGTTGCGTGCGGCGGTCGAAGGAATTGTCGGGCCGAGCCGCAAGGAGGCGGGTGCGCTTCAGTACGACCTGCACCGCGATCTGCGCGAGCCGCGCCGCTTCGTGTTCGTGGAACGTTGGGAAAGCGAGGAAGCGCTGGCTGCCCACGCAAAGTCCGAGCATATCGCGGCCTATCGGGAAGCCATCGCGGACTGGGTCGAGCATTCGGAAATTCGCGTGCTGTCGAAGATCGCCTGAGCCTGTCTCACGGCGTCACGGCTGACTGACGTATCACGGTTGATGCGTCACGCGGGCAGACAGACACGCAGCGGCGCAAGGCCGCGTGCCCGTCGCGTGAGCGATGACGCCTAGTGCGTCGACTGCGGGACGTCGAGAATCAGGATGATGGTCCAGTCCGCATCGCCATCATGATGGTACTGGCGTTCCGCGACGATAAAGGGTTGCTGCTTGCCGTCCGGGCCGAGAAACAGCACGTCGCCTTCCATGGGGAGACATTCAACCGGCGGCAGCGCAAGATACGCTTCCTGGCCGCCGCGCGGCATCAGTTTTTCGATTTTGCGGGATGCTGCCTCGGTCCATTCGATGTCTAGCTGGATGTTGCTCATTCTGTCCTCCGCACCAGGGTGCGCACGGGTTGGGGGTGGTTCTTCGGTGCGCGACTTTAGCATACCGTCAGTACACGCCGGACAACAAAAAGCCGAAGCAGGCATGGCCCGCTTCGGCTTTTTTTACTTTTGCGCTGCGGCCGCGAGTGGCGCCGCGAGAATGCCGCTCATCCGCCTGGCACGCCGGCTCGGCGCGCGGCCAGGCGCGATGGCCGGCTTATTGGCTGGCCGCTTCCGCCTTGGCCGCCTTGTGATGCGGCGCCTTCTTGTGGTGCATGGACGACATGGCCGGCCGGCTTTCGGCGGCTTGCTGCTGCGACTGCAAGTCCTGCGCACGTTGCTCGACGTCGGCGGCCTTGGCCGGATCGGTGCTCATCGTGACGCCGTTGTCGGTCTGTGCATAGGCTGCGCCCGTCAGGGCCGAGAGGGAAACCAGGATCGCCAGGGACACTTTCTTCATCGTTACCTCCGTAGAGTGGTTGTGGCTCAGTAATGCCTGTCCGATCTGAAGGACCAGTGCATTCTAGCGAGCAATATCCGCTCCAACCGACGCTTTGCAACATTTTTGACAGATAGTTACATTTGGTTGCAATTGTGCCGTTTCGTCGGCCGAGGCGTTTTCGCTGCAACGGGCGTTATTGCCGTGTGGCGCCGGCAAACGCGCTGGCATCGGAAGAAGCTGCAATATGAGCGGATAGGGGAAGTGTCGTTTGCGGGGTGAGTGTGGGGCCTCAGGCGGGCAGGCAAAATAAATTGGCATAACTGATCAATTGTCGCGACATATGGCACGCGTTCCCTGTTCACGCGCGCATGCCGCCGCATATCGTCACGGTGAAGCTGCATGGCCATGTCTGTCGAAGTCAAAACCAGCCAAGCGAGCGGTACACATAAAACTGCGCAAGGCCGATCAATTCATGCAGCGCGATGTTCGCGCTCACCAGATTTTCGTAACGTGGCAGCACACCAACCTGCACATGTCGCGCGCTGGAAATGACCGGCTGCGGGGCGAGTCCGAAATGGTGAAAATCGAGCAGCGCGCGCGGCATGTGATACGCGGACGTGACGAGAATCAACGCGTCGTAGCGCTCGGCTTGCAAAAGCGCGGCGACATTGCGAGCATTTTCGTAGGTCGTGAGGCTGCGGTTTTCCAGCACGACGTCCGCGCGCGGCACCTGTTTTTGCAGGAGATAGGGCAGGTAGTTATCCGCCTCCGCGGCTTCGTGATGCTGCGGATTGCCGCCGCTGATCACCACTTCGCAACGGGCGCCGGTCTGTTTGCAGGCCGAGTAGATCGCCGCGGTCGTTGCGATTCGTGGCAGCACGTCTGCCCGCGGCACCAGCCTGTGGGCGTCGTCGTATCGGGTGCCGCCGCCCAGCAGAACGATCACGGTGCGCGCGCCATACGTGGGCGGCGCCAAGGACTGCGTGTCCCGCTGCGCCAGGTAGAGCAGCGGGGCGCTCAGCCAGCCTGCCGCGAGCAGCCAGAACAGGGCCAAAGCGGCGAATGCGAGCGGAATGCGCGCACGCCGCGTTAGCACGATTGCTGCAAAAAAAAGCGCCAATAAAGTGAATAGAATCAATTTAAATGGGGTAACGTATGGTTTTTGGGGCATTCACGCTGCCGCTAATCGCGCCGCCTCGGTTGCATCACAGGCACGTGGAGCGAACGCTAACATACGGTTCGAACGGGGACCCCGAAAACAGGCATAACAGGTGGCGCCTGGCGGAAGACAGTGATATCGCCCTTGCGATGAGTCTGTCCGCCATGGGTGGGTGCTACGCGCGTCGCTGGTGGCGCGGTGACGTGCTGCGCAAAGATGTGTCATGGCTGCACTTTAAGAAAGAAGTGAGATGACCACGTATTCCAACGAAGTAGTTCTCGAGGCGCTACGGCGGGCGCAATACCGTCAGGTGCCGTGGGCCAGACGTCCAGGCGTATTCGAATATCTTCGCGCGCTCGGCTTGATGGAGACGGTTCGGCAGCGCACCGTGGCGCCCGCTCCGGGTTTCCATGCGCCGGTCGATATCGCCGTGCTGACCGATCGCGGGCGGGCCGAGTTTGCCCGTCTCGAACGCGACGAACGTTCGCTGAACTGGACCACGCGCAAGATGACCGGCTATGTCGCGGCGGAGCACCGCACGGCCGACCTGGAAGCCCGTCCGTAACGAGATGTGCTGCTGGTGTTCGATACGCCGGCATGCCAGCAACTGGCACGCAGTGGATGGCACGCGCGCCGCGGCTGGATACAAGCCGTCGGCGTTAGCCAAACGCCGCGGGGCGTTGCGCCTTCGGGCGAAAAAAAGCCCGTATCGCAAGGATACGGGCGTACCGGAATTACTACTGCCACGCTGTGCTAATGGCATGGGTGAGACTGGCTCAACCTTTGGTGGTTCCCGCGAGTTCTGGCTGCATCGCAGGGCTATTCGCCTATTCACCCGCTCGTCACACCGCGATTTTCCGAAGGAATCAAATATCGAATCGGCGCGCCGTTAGTGGCGACGCTGACCGTCCTCGCGCGCCGGTTCCGGTCGCGTGCGCACATTACTGGCGATATCGCCCCGTAAATCGCCGCGTGGCGTCGGCGGCGTGAATTCGCGAGGGCGCTCGCCCTGTTGCCAGGCCTCGGCCGTGGCGGCCCGGTCAGGCCGCCAGTTCCAGCCGGCGGGCCGTTGCTGGGCGAAGGTGGGTGCGGCGGTCAATGAAACGACAATGCCGCACAGAAGCAGGGACATTGGTTTCATGCTGGGCTCCGTTCAAACCTGATTCAGGTCTGTGTGCATACTTGTACGGTATGCCCAGGAGCGAAAGCGCGCTGTAAGTAATCGTAAATGGATGTTTCACTACATGTCGGCGAGCCGCTTTATTGCGATTGCCGCACGGCACCGACAGGTTGCCGCATCGGCTCGCAGGGCCCTCGACGGTGCATCGTTACTCAGGTCGGACAGATAATTTGCGGCCATATTCCGTCTGCGAAGACCCGGTCCGCTGACCGCCGCTTGCAAATCTCCGGCTGCAGCGTTTCCGTTCACCCGATACGTCCACCAGATAGACAGCGGGCGCCCGAAGGCGCCCGGCGGCAGAGTAACAGTGTCAGGCCATCTTGACCGGCGCGCGCCACGATTCCGGATTGGTCCAGAATGCGCCGCGCAGGCGGTCGCGGCTCGGCGGTGCAGGCGGCTTCGCAGCCGTTGCGCCAATCCGGCCGCGCAGCGAGATTTCCCGGCCGCTTGTGCCGAGTCGCTTGACTATTTCGGCGAGCGTACCATCGGCTTGCCACTCGTCGAAACGGCGGCGGCAGGTCGGCGGCGAGGGGTAACGGCCGGGGAGCTTGGACCAGCCTTCTCCCGTCGAGAGTACCCAAAGAACCGCATTGACAACCGCGCGCGCTTCCACACGTGGCCGGCCACGTCGTTCGCTCCGTGCTGGCTCCGCACAGAACAACGCCTCGACCAGCGCCCACTCGTTGTCTCTCAAATCGTCGAACAGCATCATGTCTCACCTCAGCGAAGCTAACTCCGGTGCGCTGCCCCGCGCCGCGCACTCTCCATGCACTCAATCGCGAGTGCCAGGCGGGGTCGGGCTTGCCACGGTTCTGGTTGTGCAGTCAGGTCCATGGCGCCGACCCAGTGCGCATCCAAATGCACGAAGTGTGCCATCTTGTTAAAAACTTCCTCGAAGCCCCGTAGTAGCGGGCCAGCGCGGGCGTTAGTCAGGGGCGTATAAGAATCCAAAAACCCCGTCCCGCAAATCGGGACAATCACCAATCTTGTGCAATCAGGCCCGCGCAACGTGCGTTTGCGCCTTATTGCTGCATCGCAGCGAAACGATGACAAACGTGTGTAGTGTGTCAAGAAACAATACAATGCTCATCAAACATCACCATTGATGAGGAGTCGGGATGAATGTCACGCTGCGCCAGCTAAGGGTTTTCATTGAGGTCGCGCGCTTGCAGAGCTTTAGCCGGGCAGGCGACGAAATCGGGCTGACGCAGTCGGCGGTGAGCCGGTGTGTCCGCGAGCTGGAGGCGGAGATTGGCCTGAAGCTGATCGACCGGACCACGCGGGAGGTGCAGTTGACCGATGTGGGCGGCAATCTGGTGTCAAGCGTGTCGCGTCTTCTGACTGATCTTGACGACGCGCTACGCGAGATCCGCGAGATCGGCGAGCAGCGCCGCGGACGGGTGGTGGTGGCGGCGAGTCCCACGGTGGCGTGCCGGCTGATGCCCGGCGTCGTGGCGGCCTGCGGTCAGCAGTTCCCTTTTATTACCATGGGGCTGCGCGACGACGTGCAGAGCGACGTGGTCCGCAAGGTCAAGTCGGGAGAGGTGGACTTTGGTGTCGTAATCGGACCGTTCGCCGCCGACGATCTGCTGAGCGAGCCGCTGATGACCGATTCGTTCTGTGTGGTCTCGCGCGACGATCATCCGCTGGCGGCAAAGGATCAGGTGGCGTGGACCGATCTCGAGGGCGAGCGGCTGGTGATGCTCGATTACGCCTCGGGCAGCCGGCCGATCATCGACGCGGCGATGAGCCAGCATGGCGTGAGCGCCAGCGTGGTGCAGGAACTGGGGCATTCGGCGACCGTATTCGGGCTGGTGGAGGCGGGCGTGGGCGTGAGCGTGCTTCCGTGGCTGGCGTTGCCGTTGCCGGCGGATACCTCGCTGGTGGCGCGGCCGCTGGTGCCGCGCGCCGAGCGCACGGTCGAGCTGGTGCGGCGGCGCGACCGGTCGCTGTCACCGGCGGCGGAGGCGGTGTGGGGCTTGATCCGGCAGTCGCCGGCGCGGGCGGAGGATCTGGGCTAGTCAGCCAGCGCGGCTTGCGTGCGAGGGTTCTGAAACGGCCCGGCGCGCTAAACTGTCGCCCTGCGCGATACCCCGCGCGCGCCCGCGACCCCGCGACCTGACCCACTGACCCACCCGGATGCCTCGATGAGCGAACCCGACCTGCCGACGCCCCTTCTGCCCAATGCACGCGACGCCGTGCGCGCGCTGCGACCTTCCCAAATTCGTGAAGTGGCCAATGCCGGTTTCGGTATCGCGGATGTGTTGCCGTTCTGGTTCGGCGAGTCCGACCGCGTGACGCCGGAGTTCATCCGCAGCGCCGCGAGCGAGGCGTTGGCTCAGGGCGCCACCTTCTACACGCACAATCTCGGCATTGCGCCGTTGCGCGCGGCGCTCGCCGACTACGTGACGCGCCTGCACGGCGCAACCTCGGTCGACCACGTCGCCGTCACGAGCGCCGGCGTCAATGCGCTGATGCTGGCGGCGCAACTGGTGGTCGGTGCCGGCGATCGGGTAGTAGCCGTGACGCCGCTGTGGCCGAACCTGGTCGAGATTCCGAAGATTCTCGGCGCGCACGTCGAAACCGTCGCGCTCGATTACGGTGCACAGGGCTGGACGCTCGACCTGGAACGCCTGCTGAGCGCGCTCACGCCGGACACGAAGCTGCTGATGCTCAACTCGCCGAATAATCCAACCGGCTGGGTGATGAGCGCCGCGCAGCAACGCGCGGTGCTCGAGCATTGCCGCCGTCACGGCATCTGGATTGTCGCGGACGAGGTCTACGAGCGTCTCTATTACGCCGACGACCCGGCCCGCAGCGCGCCATCCTTTCTCGATCTGGCCGGGCGCGACGAGCGCGTGATCTGCGTGAATTCGTTTTCGAAGGCGTGGCTGATGACCGGCTGGCGGCTCGGCTGGATCGTCGCTCCGGCCGCGTTGATGGACGACCTGGGCAAGCTCGTCGAATACAACACCTCCTGCGCGCCGGCATTCGTGCAGCAGGCGGGCGTCGCCGCCGTGCAGCACGGCGAGGCTTTCACGCAGCAACTGGTGGCCGATCTCAAGGCTTCGCGCGATCACCTCGTGCAGGCGTTGTCGGCGCTGCCGGGTGTCGACGTGAAGGCGCCGGCCGGCTCGATGTATCTGTTCTTCGCCTTGCCGGGCGCGGCGCAGAGTCTCGCGCTGTGCAAGGCGCTGGTGCGCGAGGTGGGGCTCGGCGTCGCGCCGGGCAGCGCTTTCGGTCCCGAAGGCGAGGGCTTCGTGCGCTGGTGCTACGCCTGCGACACGGCCCGGCTGGATGCGGGCGTCGCGCGGCTGCGGAGGTTCCTCGGCCTGCATGCCGCGGACTGAGCCGATCCGCGGCGAGGCGTCCACTCCGACTGCCGTGCGGCCCATGTTTGATGCGCTTTCCGAACCGCTGCGCCGGTAAAGAGTGAAAGTGGACGAAAACCGGGGACGAAAAGCGTGCAATCGGCGGGATTCGTCTTTACGCACTGAATGTTTTTGCGTAATATGGCGCTCAGTCACGCGATTCCTTTCAGGAATATCGCTGCTCCGTCCGGCTGGGTATGGCTCGATTGCCTGTTTCGCCTCCCCCCGGTGCGTGCTCCCATCAATATGACCGATCAGAATCGGGCGAGCGCGTCTTCAGTTCCACATCGTCTGTTTGATCCGGTTCTTTGACCACAGGGTCTGACCTAGCTGCATGAATACCCAAGAGGCGAAGATCGTCCTCGAGACTGCCTTGATCTGCGCGCAGGAGCCGTTAAAGCTCGGTGACCTGCGCAAGCTCTTTGCCGACGGCGTGTCGGCAGATACGGTTCGCACGTTGCTCGAAGACCTGAAGCGGGATTGGTCTGGACGGGGTGTGGAGCTGGTCGGGCTAGCGTCGGGCTGGCGGTTTCAAAGTAAGCCTGCGATGCGTTCGTATCTCGATCGTTTGCATCCCGAGAAACCGCCGAAATATTCGCGCGCCGTTCTTGAGACGCTGGCGATTATTGCGTACCGGCAGCCCGTCACGCGTGGCGATATCGAAGAGATTCGTGGCGTGACCGTGAACACGCAGGTCGTCAAGCAACTCGAGGATCGTAGCTGGATCGAAGTGATCGGCCATCGGGACGTGCCGGGTCGTCCCGCGCTGTACGCGACCACCCGGCAGTTTCTCGATGACCTCGGTCTGAAGGCGCTCGACGAATTGCCGCCGCTGGACGATCCGTCGGCGCAGTTGAATGCCGACCTGCTGGGCCAGCATGCGATCGAGTTTCCGGATGCCAACGCGCAGGGCGACGGCGAAGAGGCGAGCGCGGAAATCGCCGTGGATGAGCTGGCTGAAGATGCCGACGCAGACGCTTCCGCGCAAGCGGCAGCAGCCAGTGGCGCAGAAGAGCTGCCGGCGGCAGTCGAAGCGCCCGTTGCAGCCGCGCTGAACAGCGCTCACGACAGCATCGGGCCAACATTTGACGAGGCTGTTCATTCGCCAGGCGACCATGCCGAAGCAGCGGCGACTTTGGCAGGAACAGAAATAGCTGGGTCGGCAGAGGCGGCCAATGAACCGGCCGCTGAGGTGGTTGAGGTAACCGTTGATGTGGCCGTTGCAGCGGCTGAGGCAAAAACACCCGCCGAAGCTCAGACAGGCGCACACGCCGAACCCGAAGCGGACGCTGCCACAAGCACCGCACCCGCAACACCAGACCAGGATACGGCCTCCCAGGCCGGTCCCGCAATACCCGCGCACGACTCGGGCGAGCTCAGCAGTACGGAGCACGCTGTCGAGTCGAATTCGACACGTGTGGTGCACGGCGATTCCGAAGATCGCCGCGATGCCGCACGGGACGCGGGCGTACTGACCGACGACGAAAACGAGTCGCGCAGCGCCTGACGTAACGAACATTTGCCGCGCCCGCAATGGGCGCGCGCGACCTGACATTTTGAGGTTGTTTTGACTGATACCCACGATACCGATTCGTCCGAATCCGAGCACGCCGTGCAAACCGCGCGTGCCGGCGAAACGCGTACTTCGCAAGCAGCGGCTGGCGACTCCGATCGCCCGGCGCAGGCAGAAGGCGCCGAGGGCGAAGAACGTCCGCGCCGCGGACTGCGTCGCGGTCCGCGCAGCCTGATCGCGCGCCGTCGCGCGGGGGCCAAGAACAAGGCGGCGGAAGGCGCGCCCGAAGCGGTCGTGACGGAAGCACCGCCGGACGGCGAAGTGGTGGCGCAAGTCCGCATGCCGCGCAAGGAACCGGGCGCCAAAGGCCCGCGCCGCAATGCCGGCGTCAAGCGTGAAGGCGGCGCCAACCGCGAAGGTGGTCCGCGTGAAGCCGGCCCGCGTGAAGGTAGTCAAACGCGTGAAGGTGGCCGTGGCCGCCAGAACCGGCGCGGCGAAGCGCCGGCCGCAGCGGCAGCCGCCCCGGCGGCGGATGTCGGCCAGGACGATCTGTTTTCGTATGTCACCTCGCCCGCGTTCGACGCGGACAATAGCGCCACCGGCGGCGTGCGCGCCCCGATGCTGCGCCGTGGCAAGCCGGCCGCGCCCAAGCGCGTGCTCGCGGCCGACGACGACGCGCCCAAGCTGCACAAGGTGCTCGCCGAAGCCGGCATGGGCTCGCGCCGCGACATGGAAGAGCTGATCATCGCCGGCCGCGTGTCGGTGAATGGCGAGCCGGCCCATATCGGCCAGCGCATCATGCCGACCGACCAGGTCCGCATCAATGGCAAGCCGGTCAAGCGCAAGTTGCAGAACAAACCGCCGCGCGTGCTGCTGTATCACAAACCGACCGGCGAAATCGTCAGTCATGCCGATCCGGAAGGCCGTCCTTCAGTGTTCGACAAGCTGCCGCCGATGAAGACCGCCAAGTGGCTCGCGGTCGGCCGCCTCGACTTCAACACCGAAGGTCTGCTGATGCTGACCACCTCGGGCGATCTGGCGAACCGTTTCATGCATCCGCGTTACAGCGTCGAGCGTGAATATGCAGTGCGCGTAGTCGGTGAGCTGGCCGAAGGGATGCGCCAGAAGCTGCTGCACGGCGTCGAACTGGAAGACGGTCCGGCGAATTTTCTGCGCATCCGCGATGGCGGCGGCGAGGGCACCAACCACTGGTATCACGTCGCGCTGGCCGAAGGCCGCAACCGCGAAGTGCGTCGCATGTTCGAAGCGGCCGGCCTGATGGTGAGCCGCCTGATCCGCACCCGTCACGGTCCGATTTCGCTGCCGAAGGGTCTGAAGCGCGGCCGTTGGGAAGAGCTGGAAGACAATCAGGTGCGCGCCCTGATGGCGTCGGTGGGGCTGAAGGCCACCAGCGAAGAGAAGGGCGGTCGCAGTGCGGCCCCGGAGCGCAAGCAGCCGGATCCGATGCAGACCTCGATGGGCTTCATCAACCGCGAACCGGTGCTGATGTCGCATGGCCGTTTCGACCAGCAGCCGCCGCGTGGCGGCGGTCCGCGGCGCGGCGCGGCGGGCGGCGGTTTCGGCGGCGGCGCGGGTGCGGGCGGCGGCTATGGCCGTGGCGCCGGGCGCGGCGCCAGCACGGGCTTCACCGGCCCGATGAGCAGCGGCAGCGGCGCCAACCTGCCGCGTGGCGGCGGCGGACGTGATGTCGACGGCAATCGCGCGCCGTCGGGCAACGGCAATCGCGCCGCAGGCGGCGGCGCCGGCAAGCGTGCCGGTGCGCCGGGCGGCAACCCCGGCAACGGTGGCGGCCGTGGTCCGGCCGGCAATCGTGGCAGCGGTCCGAATCGCTCGGGCGGCGGCAATCCGGGCGCCGGCGCCAATCGCGGTGGCGCGCCGCGTGGCCGCTCGCGCGGTCGCTAGGCTGCGGCTCATTGCCGGATAGGGGCACGATCCCGTTTCGATCGAACCCCTTGAGCCGCGCGGGATAGCTTGCAGAGGGCGCTTCGCGCCCCCATCTGCGCCAAACATTGCAGTGAAATCAAGCGGAAATGCGGAGTTTGCGCGCGCCGCCGGTTTGCGTTTGTCCCGAAAAATGGCTACAATCGCAGAGTCGCTGGGCGTGCGGCTTTTCATGTGCGGCTCAGATGCGACCACCGGCAATAAGATGATGGGCGTTTCGCCCATTTTTTTTTGCCGCTTCGTTTGTGGTTCGGCATCTCGGGTAGCAGGAACGTGCGCCGGCTTGGCGCGCGGCCCGCAGGTTGTTTGCAGGTAAAACCGGCAGGCTTGCCGCGCGAACATCTTAGAGGGCACTGTGCAACTGACGGAACTGATTGAAACCACGGTCGTGGGTCTCGGCTACGAGCTCGTCGACCTTGAGCGCACCGGGCGCGGCATGCTGTGTATCTACATCGACCAGCCGGCCGGCATCGCAATCGAGGATTGCGAGAAGGTCACGCGTCAGCTCCAGCACGTTCTGACGGTCGAAAACATCGATTACGAGCGGCTTGAAGTGTCGTCGCCGGGTCTCGACCGCCCGCTGAAAAAACTGGCGGATTTCGAACGCTTCGCAGGCAGCGAAGTGGCCATTACATTGAAAAAGCCATTGGACGGACGGAAATCGTACCGGGGTATCCTGCATGCCCCGCAAGGCGAGACGATCGGTCTGGAATTTGAAGGGAAGGAAGGCGCCGCGATGCTCGATTTCACGCTCGCGGACATCGATAAAGCACGCCTCGTTCCGAAAGTTGACTTTAGGAGCCGCAAACAATGAGTCGCGAAGTGTTGATGCTGGTGGATGCGCTGGCACGCGAGAAGAACGTCGACAAAGACGTGGTATTTGCCGCGCTTGAGGCGGCTCTCGCTTCGGCCTCCAAGAAACTCTTCGAAGAAGATGCGGACATCCGCGTCCATATCGACCGTGAAAGCGGCGAGCACGAAACGTATCGCCGCTGGCGCGTGGTGCCGGACGAAGCCGGTCTGCAGGAGCCGGATCAGGAAATCCTGCTGTTCGAAGCACGCGAACAAAAGCCCGAAATCCAGCTCGACGAGTTCATCGAGGAACCGGTGCCGTCAATCGAGTTCGGCCGCATCGGCGCGCAGGCTGCCAAGCAGGTGATCCTGCAGAAGGTGCGTGACGCCGAGCGCGAGCAGATCCTCAACGACTTCCTGGAACGCGGCGAGAACATCATGACCGGTACGGTCAAGCGTCTCGACAAGGGTAATTTCATCGTCGAATCGGGCCGTGTCGAAGCGCTCTTGCGCCGCGACCAGCTGATTCCGAAGGAAAACCTGCGCGTGGGCGACCGCGTGCGCGCTTATATCGCCAAGGTCGATCGCACCGCGCGCGGTCCGCAGATCGAACTGTCGCGCACGGCGCCCGAATTCCTGATGAAGCTGTTCGAGATGGAAGTGCCGGAAATCGAGCAGGGCCTGCTCGAAATCAAGGCGGCGGCGCGTGATCCGGGCGTGCGTGCCAAGATCGGCGTGATCGCCTACGACAAGCGCATCGACCCGATCGGCACCTGCGTGGGCATCCGCGGTTCGCGCGTGCAGGCGGTGCGTAACGAGCTCGGTGGCGAAAACGTCGACATCGTGCTATGGTCGGAAGATCCCGCCCAGTTTGTGATCGGCGCGCTCGCGCCGGCAGCCGTGCAGTCGATCGTCGTCGATGAAGAAAAGCATTCGATGGACGTCGTCGTCGACGAAAACGAACTGGCGGTCGCAATCGGCCGTAGCGGCCAGAACGTGCGTCTTGCCAGCGAACTCACCGGCTGGCAGATCAACATCATGACGCCGGACGAATCTGCACAAAAGCAGAATCAGGAACGCGGTGTTCTGCGTGACCTGTTCATGGCGCGTCTCGATGTCGACGAAGAAGTGGCTGACATCCTGATCGACGAAGGCTTTACGAGCCTCGAAGAGATCGCATATGTGCCGCTCAACGAGATGCTCGAGATCGAAGCGTTCGACGAAGACACCGTGCACGAACTGCGCAATCGCTCACGCGATGCGTTGTTGACGATGGCAATCGCAAACGAAGAAAAGGTTGAGAATGTCGCACTCGACCTGAAGAGCCTGGACGGCATCGACGCCGACCTGCTCGCCAAGCTGGCTGAACATCAGATTCACACACGTGACGATCTGGCCGAGCTGGCTGTAGATGAATTGGTCGAGATGACCGGAATGGAAGAGGATGCCGCTAAGGCGTTGATCATGAAAGCACGTGAACATTGGTTCCAGTGAGAAATGACCATGGCGCACTAAATTGAAGCGGCCGTCAGGCCGCATGACCCGATGCTAACCGCAAGGAATCGGTCCTTGCATTAAGAGGAATGAATGGCGAGTAACAACGTAGCCCAATTTGCCGCGGAACTGAAAATGCCTGCCGGCGTGCTGCTTGAGCAGCTGCAGGCAGCAGGCGTTACCAAAGCGAGCGAAGACGACACCCTGTCCGAGACGGACAAGGCGCGTCTGCTCGACCACTTGCGCAAGTCTCACGGCTCAACTGATGCTGACAAGCGCAAGATCACGCTGACGAAACGGCATACGTCGGAAATCAAGCAGTCTGATTCGACGGGTAAGGCTCGTACCATTCAGGTCGAGGTGCGCAAGAAGCGCACGTTCGTCCGCCGCGATGAAGCGGGTGGCGAAGGCGGCGATGCATCGAATCATGTGGCCGAGGTCGAGAACGACACGGACGAGCTGGAACTTCAGCGTCGCGAGGAAGAAGCGCGTCACGAAGCCGAGTTGCTCGAAAAGCAGGCTCAGGAACTGAAGGCGCGTCAGGAACAGCTCGAACGCGAAGAAGCCGAGCGCCAGGCGCGCGAGCAGGCTGCGGAAGCCGAACGCCGCCGTGCGGAAGAGGAAGCGGCGAAGAAGCGCGCTGCCGCCGCCGCGGAAGTGGCCGTGCAGAAGAAGGCTGAACAGGTCGTGCAAGCGGCTGAAACTGCCGCCGCGGCACCGGCTGCGCCGGCAGCCGCCACGAGCGAGCAGGACGACGAACGCGCCGCAGCAGAACGCGCCGCGCAACGCGAAGCCGCGAAGAAGGCGGAAGACGCCGCGCGTCAGGCCGCGGAAAAAACGCGTGCCGAGCAGGAAGAAATCAGCAAGCGCCGCGCCAAGGCAGAAGCCGAAGCACGTGCGATTCGCGAGATGATGAACACGCCGCGCAAGGCGCAGGTCAAGGCGCCGGAACCGGCGCCGGCGGCCAAGCCGGTGGAAGCGCCCAAGGCTGCGGAAGCCAAGGGCACGCTGCACAAGCCGGCTCGTCCGGAAGGCGCGGCGCCGGCACGTCCGGCTGCGAAGAAGCCGGTAGCGGCCGCACCGGCTGCCACGACGGCGCCGTCGGCGGGCGACAAGAAGAAGCCGGGCGCAGGCAAGGGCGGCTGGCAAGACGACGCAGCCAAGCGCCGCGGTATCAAGACGCGTGGCGATACGAGCGGCGGTGTCGATCGCGGCTGGCGCGGCGGCCCGAAGGGGCGCGGCAAGCATCAGGATCAGAACACCACGTTCCAGGCGCCGACCGAACCCATCGTGCGTGAAGTGCATGTGCCGGAAACCATTACGGTTGCCGATCTGGCGCACAAGATGGCCGTGAAGGCATCGGAAGTCATCAAGTCGATGATGAAGCTCGGCCAGATGGTCACCATCAACCAGATGCTGGACCAGGAAACGGCGATGATCATCGTCGAAGAACTGGGCCACCACGCGGTTGCGGCCAAGCTGGACGATCCGGAAGCCATGCTGGTGGAAGGCGAAGTTTCGTCCGACGCAGAATTGCTGCCGCGTCCGCCGGTTGTGACGGTCATGGGTCACGTCGACCACGGCAAGACGTCGCTGCTCGACTACATCCGCCGCGCCAAGGTTGCAGCGGGCGAAGCGGGCGGGATTACGCAGCACATCGGCGCGTATCACGTGGAAACGCCGCGCGGCGTGATCACGTTCCTCGACACGCCGGGTCACGAGGCCTTCACAGCCATGCGTGCCCGCGGTGCCAAGGCAACCGACATCGTGATTCTGGTGGTTGCCGCCGACGACGGTGTGATGCCGCAGACGAAGGAAGCGATCGCCCATGCGAAGGCAGGCGGCGTGCCGCTCGTCGTCGCCATCAACAAGATTGACAAGCCGGATGCGAATCTGGACCGCGTCAAGCAGGAACTCGTCGCGGAAGGCGTCGTGCCGGAAGAATACGGCGGCGAATCGCCGTTCGTGCCGGTGTCGGCCAAGACCGGCGCAGGCATCGACGATCTGCTCGAAAACGTGCTGCTGCAAGCCGAAGTGCTGGAATTGAAAGCACCGGTCGATGCACCGGCCAAGGGTCTCGTCATCGAAGCGAAGCTCGATAAGGGTAAGGGTCCAGTGGCAACGATCCTGGTCCAGTCGGGTACGCTGAACCGTGGTGACGTCGTGCTGGCTGGCAGCGCCTATGGCCGCGTGCGCGCCATGCTCGACGAAACCGGCAAGCCGACCAAGTCGGCCGGTCCGTCGATCCCGGTTGAGATTCAAGGTCTGTCGGAAGTGCCGCAGGCCGGCGAAGAAGTCATCGTCATGCCGGACGACCGCAAGGCGCGTGAAGTCGCACTGTTCCGTCAAGGCAAGTTCCGCGACGTCAAGCTGGCCAAGCAGCAGGCCGCGAAGCTCGAGAACATGCTGGAACAGATGGGCGAAGGCGAAGTGCAGTACCTGCCGCTGATCGTCAAGGCCGACGTGCAAGGTTCACAGGAAGCGCTGGTGCAGTCTCTGCAAAAGCTCTCCACCGACGAAGTGCGCGTGCAGATCGTGCACGGCGCGGTGGGCGGCATCAGCGAAAACGACGTCAACCTGGCAACGGCTTCGAAGGCGGTCATCATCGGCTTCAACACCCGGGCGGATGCCCAGGCGCGCAAGCTGGCGGAGTCCAACGGTATCGACATTCGCTACTACAACATCATCTATGACGCTGTGGATGAAGTGAAGGCCGCGATGTCGGGCATGCTGGCGCCGGAGAAGCGCGAAGTCGTCACCGGTATGGTCGAAGTGCGTCAGGTCTTCAAGGTGCCGAAGGTCGGCGCGGTGGCCGGTTGTATGGTCACGGACGGTTTCGTCAAGCGCTCGTCGTCGGTGCGCGTGCTGCGCAACAACGTCGTGATTCATACCGGCGAGCTCGATTCGCTCAAGCGCTTCAAGGACGACGTCAAGGAAGTCCGTCAGGGCTTCGAGTGCGGTATGTCGATCAAGAACTTCAACGACATCATCGAAGGCGACCAGTTCGAAGTCTTCGAAGTCACGGAAGTGGCGCGTTCGCTGTAAGTCAGGCGCAACGCTGAAGGGGCGGGGCGGGCGCTTGCGCCCCTCCCGCCCCTTGTTTTTTGCGGGCTCGCTTGCGCCTGTTTGTGCTCGCGTGCGTTGACGGCCTCGCTGCCGCGGCGCGAACCTCATTGCTATCCGCCAGAGCGGATTACGGATTCACCATGCCTAAGAAACGTTCTTCCCCCAATCGTAACGTGCAGATCGCCGATCAGATCCAGCGCGACCTGTCCGAGCTGCTGCGCGATGTCAAAGATCCGCGCATCGGCATGGTCACCATTCAGAGCGTCGAACTGACGCCGGATTATGCGCACGCGAAGGTCTTCTTCACGACGCTGACCGGCGACCCGCAGCAAACGCTTGAAGCGCTGACCCACGCGGCCGGCCATCTGCACAATCAACTGTTCAAGCGCCTGCACATTCACACGGTGCCGACGCTGCATTTCCATTACGACAAGACGATCGAACAGGCGGTGGAAATGTCGCGCCTGATCGACGAGGCGAACGCCACCCGCGCGAAAGAAGACTGATCGCGCGTGGTTTTACCTATGGTTGCCGATTCTCCGTTCGTCCTTATTTTTCTGCCATGACCGTACCTCAACGGCCACGTGTGCCGCGTCGCGTGCTCGACGGCGTGTTGCTGCTCGACAAGCCCATCGGCCTGTCGAGTAACGACGCCCTGATCCAGGCCAAGCGTCTCTATCTGGCGAAAAAGGCCGGCCACACCGGCACGCTCGATCCGCTCGCTTCCGGTCTGCTGCCGCTGTGCTTCGGCGAGGCGACCAAGTTCTCGCAGGATCTGCTCGAAGCCGACAAGACCTACGAGGCCACCATGCGCCTCGGCATCCGCACGGCCACCGGCGACTCCGAAGGGGAGGCGATTCAGACCCGCGAGGTGACGTGCGACGAGCCGGCGGTCCTGGCGGCAATGGCGCGCTTTCGCGGCGAGATCGTCCAGGTGCCGCCCATGTATTCGGCGCTCAAACGCGACGGCAAGCCTTTGTATGAGTACGCGCGCGCCGGCCAGGTGGTGGAGCGCGAAGGGCGCCAGGTGACGATCCACGCGCTCGAGATGCTGGCCTGCGCATTGCCGGACGTCACGTTTCGCGTGACCTGCAGCAAGGGCACTTACGTGCGCACGCTGGCCGAGGACATCGGCGAGGCGCTCGGTTGCGGCGCGCATCTGGTGGCGTTGCGGCGTACCGGCGTCGGCGCGCTGACACTAGACCATGCGATCACGCTCGACGCCTTGTCCGACGCCGCCGAGGGCGAGCGTGACCGGTGGCTGCAACCCGTGGACGCGCTGCTGTCGACTTTCCCCTCGGTCGAACTCGATGCCGACGCGACACGGCGTTTTCTGCACGGCCAGCGTCTGCGGCTCGCCGATCTGACGTTGGACGACGAGGCGGCGACTGCCGAACGCGTGCGGGTCTACGCGGCAGCGGGCCGGCTGCTGGGGGTCGCGAGGCTAGGCGAGGGCGTGCTGGCGCCGGAGCGGCTGGTCGTCACGGCGCAGTCCTGAACGACAGGGCTCATCGTCACGCGCTGAGTAGACACAAAAAAGGCGGCGCCGCATCACTGCGGCGCCGCCTTTTCTTTTGCTGCGAGCGGGCGTGGTCCGAACACCACGCTTCACGCGCCAAAACATCAATGCATCAATGCGCCGCCGCAGCCGCTGCCCCCGCGTCGCCACCCGCACGCTCCGGCCTGGTAATCCAGATCAGCGCAATCAGCGCCACGAAGATCCCTGCTGAGACATAGAACAGATCGTTGACGCCCAACTGTGCCGCCTGCTGCGTCACCATGTTATTGAAGAGCCCATACGCTTGCGGTTGACTGAAACCGGCCGCGCCCATTTGCCGGATCGACTGGTCGAATACCGGGTTGTACAGGTTGGCCTGCGTGCTCAGATGCGCGTGATGCAGGATCGTGCGGTGATCCCAGGCGGTCTGGAAGATCGAGGTGCCGATCCCGCCGCACATGATCCGCACGAAATTCGACAAGCCCGACGCCGCCGGAATCCGGTTGCCCGGCAGGCCCGACAGCGTAATCGACACCAGCGGAATGAAGAACCCGGCCATACCGATGCCCTGGATCAGCGTGGGCACCAGCAGCGAATAGGTGTCGACGCCGGTCGTATAGCGCGAGCGCATCCAGAAGCACAGCGCGAACACCAGGAACGACGCCGTGGCGATATAGCGTGGATCGGTGCGCGGCAAGATCTTGCCGGTGATCGGCGAGAGCAGCACCGCGAAGAAGCCGACCGGCGCCATCACGAGGCCGGCGTTGGTGGCGGTGTAGCCGAGATCGGTTTGCAGCCAGAGCGGCAACAGCACGAGGTTGCCGAAGTAGAGGCCATAGCCGATCGACAGCGCCACCGTGCCGCCGGTGAAATTCCGCCTGCTAAAGAGCGACAGGTCGACCACCGGATGCTCCGCCGTCAGCTCCCAGACGATGAAGAACGCCAGCGCGATCACCGCGGTCAGCGCCAGCACCACGATGGTGGTGGAGGCGAACCAGTCGAGGTCCTTGCCCTTGTCGAGCATCACCTGTAGCGAGCCGACCCAGATGATCAGCAAGGCGAGCCCCACGCCGTCGATCGGCGCCTTGCGGATCACCGAGTCGCGGTTGCGGAAGATCGTCCACGTGGCGATGGCGGCGATCGTGCCGACCGGAATGTTGACGTAGAAAATCCACGGCCACGAGATGTTGTCGGAGATCCAGCCGCCCAGAATCGGGCCGGCCACCGGTGCAATCAGCGTGGTCATGGCCCACATCGAGAGCGCCATGGGCGCCTTTGCGCGCGGGTAGCTGGCGAGCAAAAGTGTTTGAGACAGCGGAATCATCGGCCCGGCGACGGCCCCTTGCAGCACGCGCGAGGCGAGCAGGAAGGGCAGGGTGGGCGCGAGACCGCACATCCACGACGAGATCACGAACAGGATGATCGACGCCATGAAGAGGCGCACCTGGCCGATGCGTTCGGTGAGCCAGCCGGTCAGCGGCACGGAGATCGCGTTCGCCACCGCGAACGAGGTGATCACCCACGTGCCCTGGTCCGACGAAACGCCGAGATCGCCGGAGATGGAGGGGATCGACACGTTCGCAATCGAAGTGTCGAGCACGTTCATGAAAACGGCGAGCGACACCGCGATGGTGCCGATCACCAGTTGCGCCCCCTCTAATGGCGGATGAGGGATGGGCGCCTGAGCCTGAGCCATGTTTAGGAAACCTTCTTGAGCGTGGCGCGGCTTACATCGCCTTGGCGGCGGGCTTCGCGTCGCGCTCGGCCGACTTCTGCGCACCGCCGTTCGGGCCGGCGTTTTGCGCGATGATGCGGGCGATTTCGGCGTCGGCTTCGTCGCCGTACTTGTCGAACACGTTGGTCTGATAGACCGTGTTCTGCGCGTCGCCGAGCTGGCCGCCGTTTTCGTCCTTGATGCTGACGTCGACGTCCATCGACAGGCCGATACGCAGCGGGTGTTTTTCGAGTTCCTGCGGGTCGAGCTGGATCCGTACCGGCAGACGCTGCACCACCTTGATCCAGTTGCCGGTGGCGTTTTGCGCCGGCAGCAGCGAGAAGGCCGAGCCCGTGCCGGCCGAGAAGCCGACCACCTTGCCGTGGAACACCACCGACGAACCGTACACGTCCGCCGTCAGTTCGACCGGCTGGCCGATGCGCATGTGCTTGAGCTGCACTTCCTTGAAGTTGGCATCGACCCACACGCCGTTCAGCGGCACGATCGCCATCAGCGGATTGCCCGGCGAGACGCGTTGACCCACCTGTACCGAACGCTTGGCGACGTAGCCGGTGACCGGCGCCGGCAGCGTGTTGCGGGCGTTCGCGAGGTAGGCGTCGCGCACCTTGGCCGCCGCGGCGAGGACGTTCGGATGGTCGGCGATCGTCGTGTTGGCGGTCAGCGCGCGGTTCGAGGCGAGTTGCTGCCGGGCGGCGTCGAGCGCGGCCTGGGCGCTTTTCACGGCGTCGCGGGCGTGCGAGATTTCTTCCTGCGAGACGGCGCCGGTCTGGGCCACCATCATGCGGCGGCGCAGGTCGTCCTGGGCGCGCGACAGATCCGCCTCGCGCACTTCGACTTGCGCCTGATACTGGTTGTCGTCCGCGAACAGGCCGCGCACCTGGCGCACCACCTGGCCGAGATCGGCTTCGGACTGCTGCAGCGCGACGCGGGCGTCGGCCGGGTCGAGCACGACGACCGGGTCGCCTGCCTTGACCGTCTGCGTGTCGTCCGCGTTGACCGCGATGACCGTGCCGGTCACCTGCGGCGTGATCTGCACCACGTTGCCGTTCACGTAGGCGTCGTCGGTCGACTCGTGAAAGCGCGCGTCGAGGAAGTAGTACAGACCGTAGGCGACTGCCGCAATCAGGATCACGATGACGAGCAGCGTCATCAGGCGCTTGCGTTTGTTGTTGTTCGCCGGTTGTGCGCTGGCGGCAGGTTGCTGGGGGGTGCTCATTGATATGCTCCGTATTCTTTCAATCTGCGTCGTTTATTCGGGTGGGCACTCGGATTCAGTTCGCTGCGGCCTGCGCGGCCGGTGCTGCGGATGCCGCCGGCGGGTTCGCCGCGGCGGCCGGTGCGCTGGCTGAAGGGGCGGCCTGCGCGGCGGCTTCACTGTCGGCAGGCACGGCAAGACCGGTTTGCGTGGCGTCGAAACCGCCGCCCAGCGCCTTGATCAGGCCAATCTGCATGTCGCGGCGGCGCATCTTCAGGTTCGTCACGGTCTGTTCGGCGGCGAGGCGGTTCTGGTCCGCATTCAACACCTGCAATTGCTCCGACAGGCCGGCCTTGTAGCGGATCACCGCCAGTTGATACGCTTTGGCCGAGGCGTCCAGCGCGCGCTGGGCGTCGCCCGACTGCTGGTCGATCGAGCGGATCGTGGCGATTTGCGTAGCCACGTCCGACAGCGCGTTGATCAGCGTCTGGTTGTAGTTCGCCACGTCGAGGTCGAAGTCGGCGTAGCGGCCCTTCAGTTGCGAGCGCAGTGCGCCGGCGTCGAAGATCGGCAGGTGGATCGCCGGCCCGAGCTGCATGTTGCGGCTCGCCGAGGTCAGGAAGCGGCCCCAGCCGAACGCGTCGAAACCGATGCCGGCCGACAGGTTGATGTCCGGGAAAAACTCCGCCTTGGCTTCTTTCACGTCATGCAGTTCGGCTTCGACCTGCCAGCGTGCCGCCACGATGTCCGGGCGGCGCGACACCAGATCGGCCGGGACGTTGTCCGGCAGCGTCACGGCGTTGCCGGCCGTCAGCACCGGCTTGGCGATCTGCAGGCCGCGGTCCGGCCCCTTGCCGAGCAGCGCGCCGAGCTGATAGCGCACGGTGGTGATCTGGCCGTCGAGGTCCGTCACGTTCGCCTCGCTCGAAGCGATGTTGCCGTTGGCGGTCTGGCGCTCGACATTGGTGTCGAGGCCGGCCACCACGCGGCCATTCGTGATGCGGCCAATATCCTGGCGATTGGCGATTTCACGCGCGGCGATGTCGCGCAGCGCGTACAGCTGCGCAAGCTGGTTATAGGTGCTGGCGACCGACGCCGCCAGCGTCACGCGCGCCTGCTGCATCTCCGCTTCGGCGGCTTTTTCCTGCGACACGGCCTGGCCGAGGCGCTGGTGGTTCTTGCCCCACAGGTCCAGATCCCACGAGGCGCTCGCCAGCACGTTGTTTTCGCTATACCAGGTGCCGCCGTAGGGCGGCGGGTAGATCGAGTTGGCCGAGAAGATCTCGCGGTTCCACGAATAGCTGCCGTTGACCTTCGGGAACAGCGCCGAGCGCGAGCTTTCGATATACGACGAGGCCTTGGCGATGCGCGCCTGCGCCTGGGCGATCGACGGATTGCCTTGCAGCGCCTCGGCGATCAGTTGCGGCAGCTGCGGGTCGCCGAACTGGTTAGCCCAGTCGAGCGACGGCCATTGGCCGCCCTGCGACGGCACGCTCTGGCTGGACTCGTACTGCGTGGGCGAGGACATCTGCTTGTCGCTCTTGATACCGCTGTAGTTCGCGCATCCCGTGAAGGCAAGCGCCGCCACCGCTGCGGTGACGGCGGCCCGGCACGAGATCCCGGGCGCGGACAGGGAAAGGGATTTCATCTCTCGACTCTTTGAGTGTCAGTAAATTGTAATGGTGGACGCTGCAAACAGCTTATGACGTTTTAGCGTCCAAATTTGTTGTCGCATCACGGGTTATGCCGGATAGATCGCAGCCGCTGTTGGTCAGCACGCGGCGCAACATGCTCTTCAGAAAGCCGACCTCTTCCGCCGTGAAGCCGGACAGCAGGTGGTCGATCACACCGTTGAAGATCGCCGGCATGCGGGCGGCGATGGCGTGGCCCTCGGGGGTCAGGGCGAGCCGCACGACCCGCCGGTCCTCGACGCTGCGCACCCGGTTGAGCAGGCCGCGTTTCTCCAGCCGGTCCACCAGACGGGTGACTGCGCTGGCGTCGATGCCATATTCGCGGGCTAGTTCCGCCGCCAGCAGGCACTTGCCGCTGGCCACCATGAACAGGATGCTGCCTTGCTGGCTGGTGATGCCCAGCTCGGCCATGGTGCGCTGGGTGACCAGGTTCGCCATGGTCGATCGCACGCGTGCAATCAGATAGCCGACGCTTTCGCCTAATTGATAGGAACTGATTTCCGACGACACCGTAAGGTTCTGATCGCTCATGATTCTCATGCGACTGCAATGGTTGACTAAGCAGGATTATAGAGGGCCGTTAATTGACGCGGCAAGCGTTATTGCGGTTCGGGTAAGGGTCTTTCTCAGTCCGGCCGGTTCAAATGCGCACGCCAATATGCGAGGGGCGGCCCGACAGGGGCCGCCATCGCGGCGTGTCGGGGCAGGCCGCCTGCAAGGCGCTGAGGGAAAAAGAAAGAAAAATCTGTCAGGCGAACGGCATGCCGCCGCGGGTGCGGCGAGGATGGATGACGGTGCGTGAGAAGGCAAAGCGAGGGCCAATGAGACGACAAATGCGGGGCAAATAAGGGGCAACTAAGGGAATACCAGAGAACCTTAATCTACGCGTGCTACAATATTGGGTTCCCAAAAGTGCGCTTTGGGCTTTGTTGGCTTTGTACACAATGCTGCAGCTGGCGCACTCAACTGTCTTCAGGTTCCTATGACTCGCGCCCTACGCAACATCGCCATTATTGCCCACGTCGACCACGGCAAGACTACCCTCGTCGACCAGCTGCTCCGTCAGACTGCCACGTTCCGCGACAACCAGGCGGTTGTCGAGCGCGTGATGGACTCGAACGACATTGAAAAGGAACGTGGCATCACGATCCTGTCGAAGAACTGCGCGGTCGAATACGAAGGCACCCACATCAACATCGTCGACACGCCGGGCCACGCCGACTTCGGCGGCGAAGTGGAGCGCGTGCTGTCGATGGTCGACTCGGTGCTGCTGCTGGTCGACGCCGTCGAAGGCCCGATGCCGCAAACCCGCTTCGTCACGAAGAAGGCGCTGGCTCTCGGCCTCAAGCCGATCGTGGTGGTCAACAAGGTAGACCGCCCGGGCGCGCGGATCGACTGGGTGATCAACCAGACTTTCGACCTGTTCGACAAGCTGGGCGCCACCGACGAACAACTCGACTTCCCGATCGTCTACGCCTCGGGCCTGAACGGCTATGCCGGCCTGACCCCCGACGTGCGCGAAGGCGACATGCGTCCGCTGTTCGAAGCCGTGCTGCAACACGTGCCGGTTCGCCCGGCCGATCCGGAAGCGCCGCTGCAACTGCAGATCACCTCGCTGGACTATTCGTCCTATGTCGGCCGTATCGGCGTGGGCCGGATCACGCGCGGCCGTATCAAGCCGGGCATGGCGGTGGCCGTGCGTTCGGGCCCGGATGGCGCAATCCTGAACCGCAAGATCAACCAGGTGCTGTCGTTCAAGGGCCTCGAGCGCGTCCAGGTGGACTCCGCTGAAGCCGGCGACATCGTGCTGATCAACGGTATCGAAGAAATCGGCATTGGCGTGACCATCTGCGCACCGGAAGCCCCGGAAGCGTTGCCGATGATCACGGTGGACGAACCGACCCTGACGATGAACTTCCTCGTGAACTCGTCGCCGCTGGCGGGCCGTGAAGGCAAGTTCGTGACGAGCCGCCAGATCCGCGACCGTCTGTTCAAGGAACTGAACCACAACGTCGCGCTGCGGGTGAAGGAAACCGGCGACGAAACCACCTTCGAAGTGGCCGGCCGCGGCGAGCTGCACCTGACCATTCTGGTGGAAAACATGCGCCGCGAAGGTTACGAACTGGCCGTGTCGCGTCCGCGCGTGGTGATGCAGGAAATCGACGGCGTGAAGCACGAGCCGTACGAAAACCTGACGGTCGACATGGAAGACGGCCACCAGGGCGGCGTGATGGAAGAACTGGGCCGCCGCAAGGGCGAAATGCTCGACATGGCGTCGGACGGCCGCGGCCGCACGCGTCTCGAGTACCGTATTTCGGCGCGTGGCCTGATCGGCTTCCAGTCGGAATTCCTCACGCTCACGCGCGGCACGGGCCTGATGAGCCACACGTTCGACTCGTATCAGCCGGTCAAGGACGGCGCGGTCGGCGAGCGTCGCAACGGCGTGCTGATTTCGCAGGACGACGGCGCGGCAGTGGCCTACGCACTGTGGAAGCTGCAGGATCGCGGCCGCATGTTCGTGTCGCCGGGCGAGCCGCTGTACGAGGGCATGATCATCGGCATTCACAGCCGCGACAACGACCTGGTCGTCAACCCGATCAAGGGCAAGCAGTTGACCAACGTGCGTTCGTCGGGTACCGACGAAGCGGTGCGCCTCGTGCCGCCGATCCAGATGTCGCTGGAATACGCGGTGGAATTCATCGACGACGACGAACTGGTCGAAGTCACGCCGCAATCCATCCGTCTGCGCAAGCGTTACCTGAAGGAACATGAGCGCCGTAGCGCCAGCCGTAAGGGCGCGGTGGATTAATCAGCCGCCAGGGCCGCGCATTGCCATCGTGCAGCGCAACACAAAAGCCGCCTTCGGGCGGCTTTTGTTATTCCGGATTCTGCAACGCGTCATTTCGACGGGGATTGAATAACGCTATTGCGTATCTTGGAAAGGTCCGCGAAAGCCCGCCAGCAAAGGGTTCCGCGGCACTGTGCCTGCTATCTGCACTATCACTTATGTGATATGCTTGCGCGGATGCAAGTTAAGGTCCTTCCAAGCAAGACTTGATTCGCGCAATCCGCCAAACGGTCAGGCCGTGTCGCGGAAGGTTTCGGTAACCCGCTATTTCTCGAGAAACTCGAAGAAAGGTGAGCGTAAAAATGATGAAGCAATTCCAGTCGAACTCCTATCTGTTCGGCGGCAATGCTCCGTACGTAGAAGAAATGTACGAAGCGTATCTCGATAATCCGGCGTCAGTGCCCGAGAACTGGCGCAGCTATTTCGACGCGTTGCAGAACGTTCCTGCATCGGACGGCAGCAATGCCAACGACGTGGCCCACGGCCCGATCGTCGAATCGTTTGCCCAACGCGCCAAGGCCAACGCCTTCATCCCGCGCACCGCAGCCGGCGGCGACGATATCGCCACCGCACGCAAGCAGGTCTACGTCCAGTCCCTCATCGGCGCATATCGCTTCCTTGGCACGCAATGGGCCAATCTCGATCCGCTTAAGCGCCGCGAACGTCCCGCCATTCCCGAACTCGAACCCGCGTTCTACGACTTCACCGAAGCCGACATGGACCAGGAGTTCAGCGCAACCAATCTGTACTTCGGTTTCGAGCGCGCCTCGCTGCGTGAAATCGTCAAGGCATTGCGCGACACGTACTGCGGCACGATCGGCGCCGAGTACATGTATATCAGCGATCCGGAACAGAAGCGCTGGTGGAAGGAGAAGCTCGAGTCGATCCGTTCGACGCCGAACTTCTCGGCTGACAAGAAAAAGCACATTCTCAATCGCCTGACGGCAGCTGAAGGCCTCGAGCGCTTCCTGCACACCAAGTACGTCGGTCAGAAGCGCTTCTCGCTGGAAGGCGGCGAGAGCTTCATCGCCTCGATGGACGAAGTGGTGCGCCATGGCGGCGCTCGTGGCGTTCAGGAAATCGTCATCGGCATGGCCCACCGCGGCCGTCTGAACGTGCTGGTCAATACGCTCGGCAAGATGCCGGCTGACCTGTTTGCCGAGTTCGAAGGCAAGCACGTCGACGATCTGCCGGCTGGCGACGTCAAGTACCACAAGGGTTTCTCGTCGGACGTCTCGACCGAAGGCGGCCCGGTTCACCTGTCGCTCGCGTTCAACCCGTCGCACCTCGAAATCGTCAACCCGGTGGTCGAAGGCTCGGCCAAGGCCCGTATGGACCGTCGCGGCGACGACAGCGGCCTGCAAGTGCTGCCGGTGCAGATTCACGGCGACGCGGCTTTCGCCGGCCAGGGCGTGGTGATGGAAACGCTGAACCTCGCGCAAACGCGTGGTTACGGCACGCATGGCACGCTGCACATCGTTATCAACAACCAGATCGGCTTCACCACGTCGGACCCGCGCGACTCGCGCTCGACGCTGTACTGCTCGGACGTCGTCAAGATGATCGAAGCACCGGTGCTGCACGTGAACGGTGACGATCCTGAAGCAGTGGTGCTGGCTACGCAGCTCGCCATCGACTTCCGGATGCAGTTCCACAAGGACGTCGTCGTCGACATCGTCTGCTTCCGCAAGCTCGGCCACAACGAGCAGGACACGCCGGCGGTCACGCAGCCGCTGATGTACAAGACCATCGCCAAGCATCCGGGCACGCGCGCACTGTACGCTGAAAAGCTGGTGCAGCAGGGCGTGATCACGGCCGCTGACGCGGAAGAGTACGTCAAGGCTTACCGCAAGGCGATGGACGAAGGCCATCACACCATCGACCCGGTGCTCTCGAACTACAAGAGCAAGTACGCGGTGGACTGGGTGCCGTTCCTGAACCGCAAGTGGACCGACGCCGCGGACACCGCAGTGCCGCTCGCGGAACTGAAGCGCCTTGCTGAGCGCATCACCACGATCCCGGAAAACTTCAAGGTTCACCCGCTGGTCGAGCGCGTCATCAACGACCGTCGCGCGATGGGCCGTGGCGAAGCGAAGCTCGACTGGGGCATGGGCGAACACCTGGCATTCGCGTCGCTGGTCGCGTCGGGCTACGCAGTTCGTCTGACCGGTCAGGATTCGGGCCGCGGCACGTTCACGCACCGTCACGCGGTGCTGCACGACCAGAACCGCGAACGCTGGAACGACGGCACGTATGTGCCGCTGCAGAACATCGCTGAAGGTCAGGCGAAGTTCACGGTGATCGACTCGGTGCTGTCGGAAGAAGCCGTGCTCGGTTTCGAATACGGTTACTCGACCGCTGAACCGAACACGTTCGTCGCGTGGGAAGCGCAGTTCGGCGACTTCGTGAACGGCGCGCAAGTCGTGATCGACCAGTTCATCTCGTCGGGCGAAGTGAAGTGGGGTCGCGTGTCGGGTCTCACGATGCTGCTGCCGCACGGCTACGAAGGTCAGGGTCCGGAGCACTCGTCGGCGCGTATCGAGCGTTTCCTGCAGTTGTGCGCAGATCACAACATGCAGGTCGTTCAGCCCACCACGCCGGCGCAGATTTTCCACCTGCTGCGCCGTCAGATGATCCGCCTGTTCAGGAAGCCGCTGATCGTCGCCACGCCGAAGTCGCTGCTGCGTCACAAGGAAGCCGTGTCGGACCTGTCCGAACTGGCGAAGGGCGCGTTCCAGCCGATCCTCGGCGAAACCGACGAAGCGATCGAAGCGAAGAAGGTCAAGCGCGTGATCGTCTGCTCGGGCCGCGTGTACTACGACATCATCGCGCATCGCCGTGAAGTCAAGGCAAACGACGTCGCGATCGTCCGTATCGAACAGCTCTATCCGTTCGCGCACAAGCAGTTCGAAGCGGAAATGAAGAAGTACGACAATGCGACCGAAGTGGTCTGGGTGCAGGACGAGCCGCAGAATCAGGGCCCGTGGTTCTACATCGAGCATCACCTGAAGGAAGGCATGAAGGACGGACAGAAGCTGGCATACAGCGGCCGTCCGGCTTCGGCTTCACCGGCAGTCGGGTACTACGCGAAGCATTACGAGCAGCTGAAGGCGCTGATCGAAGGTGCATTCGGCCGTCTGAAGAGCGCGTCGATCGCTAAATAACTTATTGAACCGGACCGGGAAAGCGCAGTGCGCTTTCCCGCACCGCATCGGGCGCGGCCTCCCCTAGTGAGACGCGGCAGATCGAGGTTCGCAGACGGTTCGTTGTCACCAGATACGTATTCAGGAAAATCACAAAATGGCTATTGTAGAAGTCAAGGTCCCGCAACTTTCGGAGTCGGTTTCGGAAGCCACTATGCTGCAGTGGAAGAAGAAGCCCGGCGAGGCTGTCGCGCAAGACGAGATCCTCATCGAAATCGAGACCGATAAGGTCGTGCTGGAAGTGCCGGCCCCCTCGGCCGGCGTGCTCGCGCAAGTGATCGCCAACGACGGCGATACCGTCACCGCCGATCAGGTGATCGCGAAGATCGACACGGAAGGCACGGCTGGCGCCGCTGCCGTCGAAGCAGAAGTGAAGCCGGCTCCGGTTGCGGCTCCCGCACCGGCCGCCGCGCCTGCCGCGCAAGCTGCATCCGCAACGGGTGCAAACACCGCCGCCTCGCCGGCCGCCGGCAAGATCATGGCTGAGAAGGGTCTGGGCGCCGGCGACGTGTCCGGCACGGGCCGCGACGGCCGTATCACCAAGGGCGACGTGCTGAGCGCCGGCGCACCGGCTGCCAAGGCTGCCCCGGCACCGGCCGCTGCACCGAAGGCCGCCAGGCCGTCGCTGCCGGACGTGAAGGCCCCAGCCTCCGCCGACGCATGGCTCAAGGATCGTCCGGAACAGCGCGTGCCGATGTCGCGTCTGCGTGCGCGTATCGCCGAACGCCTGCTCGAGTCGCAGCAAACCAACGCCATCCTCACGACGTTCAACGAAGTGAACATGGCGCCGGTGATGGATCTGCGCAACAAGTACAAGGACAAGTTCGAGAAGGAACATGGCGTGAAGCTCGGCTTCATGTCGTTCTTCGTCAAGGCGGCGGTTCACGCGCTGAAGAAGTTCCCGCTGGTGAACGCGTCGATCGACGGTAACGACATCGTCTATCACGGCTACTTCGACATCGGTATCGCGGTCGGTTCGCCGCGTGGCCTGGTGGTGCCGATCCTGCGCAACGCCGATCAGCTGAGCCTCGCCGACATCGAAAAGAAGATTGCCGAATTCGGCCAGAAGGCCAAGGACGGCAAGCTGTCGATCGAAGAAATGACGGGTGGTACGTTCTCGATCTCGAACGGCGGTGTGTTCGGTTCGATGCTGTCGACGCCGATTATCAACCCGCCGCAATCGGCGATTCTCGGCGTGCATGCTACGAAGGAACGCGCTGTGGTCGAAAACGGCCAGATCGTGATTCGCCCGATGAACTACCTGGCGCTCTCCTACGACCACCGCATCATCGACGGTCGCGAAGCGGTGCTGTCGCTGGTTGCCATGAAGGACGCGCTGGAAGACCCGGCACGCCTGCTGCTCGACCTGTAAGCCGCGCAACGGCATGGATGCCGGCTTGCGATCGCGCTTTTGATCGCTTGTGATCGCACCAGCCGGCGCCATATAAGTAAAGCGCAAGCAGCACGTCCCTAGCATTCCGTAGCACTGGAACGATGCGCGCCACGAAGCGTGGCCGCGCGTCGTCCCGTCATCAAAAGGATTGTCATGTCCAAAGAATTTGACGTCGTCGTGATCGGTGCCGGTCCCGGCGGCTATATCGCAGCTATCCGCGCTGCGCAGCTCGGCAAGAGCGTAGCCTGTATCGAGAAGTGGAAGAACCCGGCCGGCGCGCTGAAGCTCGGCGGCACGTGCCTGAATGTGGGTTGCATTCCGTCGAAGGCGCTGCTCGCGTCGTCGGAAGAATTCGAAAACGCCTCGCACCACCTCGCCGACCACGGCATCAGCGTGGAAAACGTTTCGGTGGATATCGCGAAGATGCTGGCCCGCAAGGAAGGCATCGTCGAGAAGATGACCAAGGGCATCGAATTCCTGTTCCGCAAGAACAAGATCACCTGGCTCAAGGGCCATGGCAAGTTCACCGGCAAGACGGACGCCGGCGTGCAGATCGAAGTGAGCGGCGAAGGCGAGACGGAAACGGTTACGGCCAAAAACGTGATCATCGCCACGGGTTCGAAGGCGCGCCATCTGCCGAACATCCCGGTCGACAACAAGATCGTCGCCGACAACGAAGGCGCACTGAGCTTCGATTCCGTGCCGAAGAAGCTGGCCGTGATCGGCGCCGGCGTGATCGGTCTGGAACTCGGCTCGGTGTGGCGTCGTCTGGGTGCGGACGTCACGGTGCTCGAAGCGCTGCCGGAATTCCTCGGCGCGGCTGACCAGGCACTCGCGAAGGAAGCCGCCAAGCAGTTCAAGAAGCAAGGTCTGGATATTCACGTGGGCGTGAAGGTCGGTGAAGTCACCACGACCGACAGCAGCGTCACGCTGAACTACACGGACAAGGACGGCAACGCGCAGAAGCTGGAAGCGGACCGCCTGATCGTGTCGATCGGCCGCGTGCCGAACACCGACAACCTCGGTCTCGAAGCCATCGGTTTGAAGGCCAACGAGCGCGGTTTCATCGACGTGGACGACCATTGCGCCACCGCAGTGCCGAACGTCTATGCAATCGGCGACGTGGTGCGCGGCCCGATGCTCGCGCACAAGGCTGAAGACGAAGGCGTGCTGGTGGCCGAGATCATCGACGGCCAGAAGCCGCATATCGACTACAACTGCATTCCGTGGGTGATCTACACCGAACCGGAAATCGCGTGGGTCGGCAAGACGGAACAGGCGCTGAAGGCGGAAGGCCGCGAGATCAAGACGGGTCAGTTCCCGTTCATGGCCAACGGCCGCGCGCTCGGCATCAACAAGGCGGATGGTTTCGTCAAGATGATCGCCGACGCGAAGACCGACGAACTGCTCGGCGTGCACATCATCTCGGCCAACGCCTCGGACCTGATTGCGGAAGCCGTGGTGGCGATGGAATTCAAGGCGGCGTCGGAAGACATCGGCCGCATTTGCCATCCGCACCCGTCGTTGTCCGAAGTGATGCGCGAAGCGGCGCTCGCCGTGGACAAGCGCGCGCTGAACATGTAATCACGCGCACGCCTGACTGATCGCAGCAGCTTAGCTTTACGACGAAGGCGGGCGGGTTTAATCCCTCCCGCCTTCTTTTTTGTAGCCAGAAAATGAACGTCACCGAATACTACGAAAAAGAACTGCAGACGCGGGGTTATCAATCGGACCCGGCGCAACGCGCGGCGGTCGACCGTCTGCAGCGGTGCTATGAAGAGTGGGTGGAATACAAATCGCGCCGCTCGAACGCGTTCAAGAAGCTGATCATTCACCCGGACTTGCCGCGTGGCGTCTACATGTGGGGCGGGGTGGGGCGCGGCAAGAGCTTCCTGATGGACAGCTTCTTCACCGTGGTGCCGGTGCAGCGCAAGACGCGTCTGCACTTCCACGAGTTCATGCGCGAAGTGCATCGCGAGCTCGAAGAACTGAAAGGCCAGGCCGATCCGCTCGATGAACTGGCGCGCCGCATCGGCAAGCGCTACCGCCTGATCTGCTTCGACGAATTCCACGTCTCCGATATCGCTGACGCGATGATCCTGTACCGTCTGCTCGACAAGATGTTCGAGAACGGCGTGCAGTTCGTGATGACGTCCAACTACGACCCTGACATGCTCTATCCGGATGGCCTGCACCGCGACCGCATGCTGCCGGCAATCGAGCTGATCAAATCGAAGCTCGACGTGATTAACGTGGACGCGGGCGTCGACTACCGGCAGCGCACGCTGGCCCAGGTCGAGGTGTATCACACGCCGCTCGGCGCGGCGGCGGACAAGGCGCTGCGCGCGGCCTTCGCAAGCCTCGCCGCGGTGCCCGATGAAAGCCCGATCCTGCATATCGAGAAGCGCGAACTAAAAGCGTTGCGCAAGGCGGATGGCGTGGTCTGGTTCGATTTCGCCACCTTGTGCGGCGGCCCGCGCTCGCAGAACGACTACCTGGAACTGGCGAGCCGTTTTCACGCGGTGGTGTTGTCGGGCGTGCCGCAGATGAGCGCGCGGATGGCCTCGGAAGCGCGCCGCTTCACCTGGCTGATCGACGTGTTCTACGACCATAAGGTCAAGCTGCTGATGTCCGCGGCCGTGCCGCCCGAGCAGCTCTACACCGACGGTCCGATGGCCAACGAGTTCACGCGCACGGTATCGCGCATCGTCGAGATGCAATCGAAGGAGTATCTGGACGCGCCGCGCCGGATCGTCGATACGTCGTTGACCTGAGCGGTTCCTTTCGAACCGCTATCTATTGCGATAGATCAGACCCGCGCGGCCTATTCCCGCCGGGCCGCGCCGCATTTTCAAGATTCGGATTGGTCTTATATTCGGTCCGTGGGCAAGCCGATATCTTCTAAGTCATAGATTTTGACGAAGGAGAAATCCATGACCCCGTACCGTGATATCAATGATGAAGAATGGCAACGTGTTGCACCGCTGCTTCCCGAACTGCGTCCGCGTTCCGAATTGCGTGGCCGGCCGCTGGCCAACACGCGCTCCGTGCTCAACGGCGTACTGTGGGTGATGTATAGCGGCGCCACCTGGTCCGCCATGCCGCGCAAATACCCGTCGTATCAAACCTGCCATCGCCGCTTCAAGGCGTGGCACGATTCGGGCGTGTTGCAGAGCGTGATGGATCAGTTGTTCGGTGCTGCAAGCGGCGAATTGTGCGGCATGATGGAAGCCCGTATGCGCATGCACGTCAGCCCGGAAGAAAAGGCGGCGCGCGTTGCCGCTGCGTCCATCGCGCCGTCGTTGCCGGCCGTCTATAGTCCGGCACCGGCGCAGCCGGCGTCGCCTTCCCTGTTCAATCTTGCAGGGGCTTATAAGCGCGCTGCATGACGAGTTCAATGAATGGATTATGCCCACGCATAAAAAACCGGCCGCACGAATCGATCGTCGGCCGGTTTTCTTTTCTGGCTACGGTTTTTTATCGCAAGCCGGGCGCCGGTGCGTCATGCAAAGTCATTCACCTGGCAGCATCTGAGCGCGATTAAGCGTCATTGCTGGCGAATCCAGGTCTGCGACCGGCCCAGCAGCGAAACGCCGATATATCCCCGCACCACCAGCTTTTGTCCTCCGTCTTCCAGGTGCATCTTGCACTTGTAGACCTTGCCGTTTTCGGGGTCGAGAATCTGGCCGCCATCCCAGCCGTCATCCATCTTTTTCATGTCGTTGATGATCGTCATGCCGAGGATCAACTGATCCTTGCGCGCGTCCGTGCATTCCGTGCAGCGGCGATCGGGCTGGTCGTTCGGGCCGAGTCCCTTGATCACCTTGCCGTCCAGCGCGCCGCTGCTGTCCTGGGTGATCTGTACCAGCGCCTTGGGCTGGCCGGTATGATCGTCGATGGTCTGCCACGTGCCGACCGGGCTGTCGGCCTGCGCCATGGCGCTCACGGCACTGGCTAGCAGCACGCCGGCTAGCGCCGCCTGGCGGGCGCCGCGCAGCATCAGGGCGCGGCTGCGTTGGGTGAATCGCGTCATTGTCTTCCTCCTTGATAAAAGTCGGCGCGATCATGGTCGCGCGGCGTTATTGGCATGTCAGGCGATGCGTTGCCTCCACATGCCGCGTGTTGCTCCGGGTTGTCTCAGGCTTGCAGGTTGGTCAGCGCAGAATACGTGAAAGTGCCCGCGCCGTTTGATAGTGGACCCTCTAGTCAAACCGGCGCCGCGTGCCTGACCGCGTACCCGCGTACCCCCGCACCCGCATGCGGGCAGCGCGCCGCCCTGGGAGGCTCAATTCAGGCTATACGAGAAGGTGGCGTTGATCCGCGGACTGCGCGAGGTGCTTTCCACCGGCGCATCGCCGACCGCCTTGCCCACCGACAGATCGAGCGTGTAGTACTTCGAATCGGAAATGCGGAAACCGAAGGCGATCGACGAGAGTTTCGACGGCGACGGCGTGCCCGCATGCAGATAGACGCGCGCCATGTCGAACGAGATGTAGGGTGTGAAGCTCTGCAGATAGGTGAAGCCCGGCGTGAAAGGTCGATTGACTTCAACCGAGGCGCCCCAGCCTGAATCCCCCGACGCCTCACCCGGCTCGTAGCCCTGCGCGAAATGCTGCGCGCCGAACGAGATCTGCTCGGAAGTGGGCAGCGAGTCCGGGCTGTACTGGCCGGTCATGGCGACGGCCGTGCCGATCTTGAGCGGCCACTCGTTGGTCTGCGAGAAACTCGCGCCGGTGCGCGTGAAGGTGAGCGAAACGGGATTGGTTTCCACTACGCCGGGGATGTTCGAATCGCCGGATTTCGACGCGCCCAGGATATTGAAGGCCTGCGCCACGTTGACGCTCGCCTTGCGCACCTGGCCGGTCTGCACGCTCGTGTAGTCGGCCTGCAATTGCAGCACGCGGACTTGCGAGCGCAAGCCGATCTGCGCGCCGTTGATGGTGTTGTGATAGTCGTCTTCGTCGTGCGAGGCATACGCCGACACGGTGCCGAGCAGGCTCTGGCTATTCGAAAGCAGCAGCGGATAGGCGAGCGAGCCGGCGAGCTTGTCGTTGATCACGGTGCGCTCGACGTAGTTGGGCAGGCCGGGGTTATCCACCGGATTGCCGCGGTAGTGGGTGGCGTCGATTTTCGCCACGAGGCCGTCGCTGCCGATCGGCACTGCGGCGTGCGCGGCGAGGTACGTAACGTTGTCGCGCCCCTTGGGCAACAGCGCCGAGACGCTCAACTGTTCGCCGAGCGAGGTGAGGCCGTTCTCGGTCGCGGTCAGCAGACCCTGCACGCCGGGCTGGTTGAAATTGACCCCGGTGCTGACGTTGACCGGCTTGTGTTCGACCTTGAGTTCGAGCGTGGTGGCGCCGTCGGTATTCTGCGGCGGCGGCACGTTGGCGGCCACCTTGATGCCCGGCAAAATGCCCAGCACATTGATGTAGCGCTCGAAGGTGGCGTGACGCAGCGGCCGGTCGGCACGAATATGTTCGGCGATCGCGCGGATCTTGTCTTCTTCGCGTCCCGGATTGCCGGTGATCTTCACCTCCGACACATAGCCTTCAACGATCGTCACGCGCACCACGCCGTTCTCGAAGGTCTGCGCCGGGATGAAGGCGAACGACAGCGCATAGCCGCGCGCCTGATACAGCCTGGTGACGTCGTCGGCCACCTGCATCAGGTCGGCAATGGTGATGTCCTTGCCGACGAGCGGCGTGAAGCGTTGCGCGACTTCATCGAATGGAATGGACTTGACGCCTTCGACCTGAAACTTGGTGGGCGTCAGATGCGTGGCGAGCAGGGCTTGCAGTTGCGGTGCCTGCTGCTGGACCTGTACGGTGACATTAGGCCCTTTGTCGGGCGCGTTGACCTGCGGGATCGAGTCGAGCGGATTGCCCCCTATCGGGTTGCCGCCCACCACCGGGCGCGATTGCGCCTGCACTGCGCCCGCAGCGACCACCGCGAGCAGAAGTGTCCATCTGCCGTACCCGAGTTTCATCGGTATTCCCTCGTATTGCTGTTCTTATCGTGCGTCCGCGTGGCCCGGCCAGGCTGATCGTGAACGCTGTGTGCGGCTTCGCGCATACTGCCATGCCCGCGCGCGTTACGTCACGTGCTCCGTGCGTTGCGGAGCACGTGACTGATGCTGACTGCGTGTTTCTACTGAGATGTCGTGTTGCTTTCACACGTCAATCATAGGGACACTAATGTGGACTACTTATGTTGTGTCGGCAGCAGTCCGCCGAGCAGCGAGGTCGCGCCGCCGGTGGTGCCGCCGGAAGAACCGGTTGCGGCGGTGAGCGTGCCGGTGACCGTTGCAACCAGGCCCGTGACCGGGCTCAGCAGCGAGCCGGCCGGCGTGCCGTTGGCGGCGGTGGTGACGGTGCCGAGCACGCCCGTCACTGCGGCGAGCGGGTTGGAGCCGCCGGTGGCGCCGCCGAGCGTCGAGGTGACCGAGCCGAGCGGAGCGGCGCCGAGCAGGCCCGTGACCGACGCGAGCGGCGTACCCGCCGTGGCCGAGGTAAGCGCGGAGAGCGGCGAGCCGCCGAGCAGCGAGGTCACCGAAGTGAGCGGCGTGCCGCCGAGGCCAAGGCTCGTCAGCGTGGCGTTCAACGGTCCGAGCAGGCCGCCGGCGGCGGCGCCGGTGGGCGGTCCGCTAGCCACGACGGCGCTGGTGCTGCCCAACAGGCTGGTGATGAGACCAGGAATCGGCGCGGCGCCGTTCGGGCCGTTCGGATTGACGAGGCCGCCGGCATTCGTGACGGTGTTGCCGAGCGAGCCGACCAGGTTGCCGACGTCGGTGCCGAGCGGATTTTTTGTCGCCGAGGCGAGGGTCGAACCGGCTGAGCCGAGCGCGCCGCCCACTTGCGCGAGCACGCCGGAGACCGGTGCGCCGAGGCCGGTGGTCGTGCCGACCGTCTGCGTCAGGATGCCGGCGCTCTGCACGATCGGCGTGATGGCGGTGCTGACCGGCTGGGTGATCTGTTGCACCGGTGCCGACGACAACACGTTGCCAAGCGTCGTGCCGCCTGTGTCGAGTGCATTGGCGGCGGTGCTGAGCGTGCTGGCGAGCGGCGTCGTGAGCGGCGCCAGCGGAGCGAGCGGGCCGCTGCCGAGGCCGCCGACCGTGGTGCTCAAGCCCTGCACAACCCCGCTCGTCGACGACACCACCGAGCCCAGGCCCGCGACCGTGGTGCCGACCGGATTGGCCGTCGAGCCGGTCTGGCCGATGCCGTTGCTCACCGCGTTGGCGAGCGACGTCAGCGTGCCGCTGGTGGCCGAGACCGTGTTGCCGAGACCCTTCGTCACCTGCGAGTTGACACCCGGCAGCGACTGCGACGCGATCGTGTTGCCGAGATCGTTGACGGCTTGCGCGGCTGTCGTCACGGCCCCCGCGGTGCCGCTCGAACCGCCCGTCGTCGTGGTGCTGCCGGTGCTGCCGGTGGTTGTGCCGCCGCCACTGCCCGTGCCGGTGGTGCTGGTGGTGCCGCCGCTCGCGCCGCTACCGGCGTTGGAGGCGCTCGGCGGCGCGGTGACGTCGCTGCCGCCACAAGCGGCGAGGAGGCAGGCGACGGCGAGTGCCGTGAGCGGCATGCGCAGCGACGAGAGTGTCGCGCAGGCCGCATCGGGAACAAAAAAACGTGGGGTGGACATAGGGTGCTCCTCGGTCTCTCGTGAGTCTTGAGTCTGAATGAATGGTTTCCGCGCGCCGGTGCAACGGTTTCTGAGCGGCGCCGCCCAGTTCAGGTGAGGCGAGCGGCCACGCATGCGCGGCCGCTCGTTGGCCTCGTTACTTTTTCGTCGTCACACCGCCGAGCAGACCGCTCACCAGCGAGGTCACAGGCGAGAGCAGGCCGCCGGCCGAACCGCTGCCGCTGGTCGACGACAGGCCGGCAATCGGGCTGGTCGAGGCGGTGGTCGTCGTGGTGCTCTTGACCGTGCTGGCTGCGGTCGTCGTGACGCCGGTCAGCGTGCCGGTGACCGAGGTAAGGAGACCCGTCACCGGAGCCAGCGGGCTGCTGCTGCCGCCGGTCGCGCTGCTGAGGGCGCCGGTCAGGCTCGACACGAGTGTCGTCACCGGGGCGAGCGGGTTGCTGCCGGAGGCGCCGCCTGCGGCGCCCGTCACGCTGCCGAGCAGACCGGTCAGCGGAGCGAGCGGGCTGCCGCTGCCGGCGCCGCCACCGGCAACCGATGTGAGGCCGCCGAGCAGGCCGGTCACCGGCGCCAGCGGGTTGCTGCTGCCACCCGTCAGCAGGCCGCCCACCGAGCTGACCGTGGTGCCGGTGCTGCTGACGACATTGCCGAGACCGGTCGTGACCGGGTTGCCGCCGGCTGCGGCGAGCAGGCTGCCGGCCTTGCCGAGTCCGCCGCCCACCGTCGACAGCACACCGGCGAGCGGTGCGCCGAGGCCGGTTGCCGTGCCGACGCTTTGCGTGGTCGAAGCCACCATCGACGTGATCGGCGTGATGGCGGTGCTGAGTGTCTGCGTGACCTGTTCGACCGGACCGGTCGAGAGGGCGGTGGTCAGCGTGCTGCCACCTTGGGTGACGGCGCCGCCGAGCGTGTCGACGAGGCCGCCGAGCGGCGAGGTCACCGCGGCAAGCGGAGCGAGCGGACCGCTGCCGAGGCTCGTCACGAGATTGCCGGCGCTGGTCACTGCGCCGCCGACATTGCCGACCACGCCACCGACGCTCGACACCGTGGTGCCGATTGCATTGCCGCCGGTGCCGAGTTGTCCGAGACCTGAGGTCACACCATTGCCGAGCGTGGAGACGGCCGCGCCCACGTTCTCCACGATACCTGCGGCTGCCTGAGTCGTTGCCGCGCTGACGCCCGGCAGCGATTGCGAACCGATCACCGAGCCGATGCCCGAGACAGTCGAACCCACGTTGCTGACGACGTTGCCCGCATTGCCGGCCACGGTGCCGAGTGCATTTGCCGTAGCCGTGGTGGTGGAGCCGCCGCCCGTCGTCGTAGTCGTCGTCGTGCCGCCGCCACCGGTGATGTCGCCTGCGCCCGAGCCGGCCGATCCGCCCGACGTCGCACCCATCGAACCGCCGCCGCTGCTCGTCGTCAGTGCGCCCCCGGCACTGCCGCTACCGCTGCTTCCCGTCCCCGAACTCAGGGTTCCCGAGCCTCCGCAAGCGCTCAATGACAGCGCCGCTGCCACCGCTGCCGCGATGAATGTTGCCCGTACCGTGAGGTTAGCCGTTTGAATGTTCATGTCGCCCTCGAATCGCATGTGTTTTGGATGGTGCCGCGTGCCTGTCTCTGCAACACCCGTGCCATTTCAACTGTGGAATGCGCGGCGGCTTTTGCGCAAAGGGCTGTGAACGAGGCGCGATAGGGATTTGCGCGCGATTGATGGAGTGCTTATCGAATCGGAAGCGCGCCTGAATAAGCGCGTTTGAAATGCGTTTCGCGTTCCGCGTAACGTAACGAGCCGGACTGCGCGTTACGGTGGGATGCGTAACGTGTGAGGCGGATTGCTTGAAACGGCCTGTTGAAACAGATAATTAGTGGAGCGAATCTAACCTATGGTTAGTCCTATGTGTTGCAACGCACGAACTGCCGTTAATCTAGCTAGACAGATGGCTTCAAACAAAATAGCGCGCACGCAACAGTCGGCAATTGCTTTAATACGATTGGTACGCTATAAAAGCCGGAAGCATCAAAGATTGACGAGGGAGGTGCGATATCGAACAGACGGCCCAGATTATTTTTCTGCTTTGAAGCCGGCTGCGATGAACAAGGTGTGCGGTGCGATAGACCCGGTTCGATGAACGAGAGAATCATCGATCACGGCACCGACTACACAGTCATCACGAGCAGCGTTAATACGAATCAAACTGCCAGTCCGAGGGCGAAAATGAGAAAGTTCACAACACGTTTCCTGAGAGATAACAAAGGGGTTACGGCAATCGAGTACGCACTCGTTGCCGGTTTGATCGCGGTGGTTCTTGTCACGAGCCTGAAGAATGTTGAGACGGCGCTGCAAGGTGTATTCACCAGCATCGTCACCGCTCTGACTCCGACGGGGACCTAATCGCTATTCACAGCTAAAGGTTTGGCGGCGGCAATTCCTGCAAGCGTATTGAGTTAATCATCGGCCTGCGTGCCGGTTGCCTTGTTGCGCCTCAGAAGAGCATTGCCAAATAAAGCGGATACGGGTTGCGCATGCAACCCGTATCGGTTTATCTCGTCCGTCGAGTCCGACATGAATCTGCTTAGCGATTCTCTATTCGTTGCGTGGTCAACGAGCGTTGCCGTTTGCGACTGCCGCAGCCGGCGCGTGTCGAACGCGCTCGTCGTTGCCGGATTGGCAGCGGCGCTGGCGTGTGCCGCGCTCGGCCACGGCCCATTCGGCATTTCCCTGGATCAGGCGGTGCTTGGCGCGCTCATTGGCCTTGGCGCGTTGTTGCCGTTCTTCGCGATGGGCGTGATGGGCGCCGCCGACGTCAAGGTATTCGCCGTGCTGGGCGCCTGGTGCGGCATGCATGCACTGGTTGGGCTATGGATTGCCGCGAGTCTGCTGGCGGGCATCCATGCAGTCTGGTTGCTGATGTCCACCCGCACACGGCTGGCCGCCATCGGGCGCGCCGGCGCACCGACCTTCGAAGTGGCCGGCAAGCGCGCCACTCCCTATGTAGCCTGCCTCACCGTACCGGCCATGAGCTGGATGGCATGGCACGCCTTCGCGGCGGGTGTGCAATGAAACGGACTGCTTATCAACGGGCGAAGCGCCGATCCGGTCGGACCACCGCGCCGCACTCGCGCCGCATGCGCGGCACCGCTGGCGTCGAATTCGCGATGGTTTTCCCGCTGTTCTTCGTCATGCTCTACGGGATCGTGACCTATACGCTGATCTTCGTCGCGCAGCAGAACCTGACGCTGGCCGCCGAAGAAGGCGCGCGCTCCGCACTCAACTACAAATCCGCCACCACCCCGGCCGCGGCCCTGGCGGCGCGCACGTCCGCCGCCTGCAGCACGGCGCAGGGACTCGTGGCCACGTTGATGAGTTCGGCTAAATGCGTCTCCACTTCGAATCCGTGCAGCTATGACGGAACCATGGACTGCGTGATCGTCACGCTGACCTACGACTATAAGAACGGCCCGCTGGTGCCCACCTTGCCGCTCACGAATTTCGCCTTGCCTGCTTCGCTGGTGAGCAGCGCGACCGTGCAACTCAACCCGGAAAACATACTGTGATGTGTGCATTGGCTGCGGGGTTTCCGTTCATGCGTGATCGACGTCAGTTTGCCTTCGGTGAGATCTCGCGGCAACGACAGGGCGCGACGTCATGCCGAATCTGACCCGCATCCTCGCCGGTGTGCTGATCGCGCTCGCGCTGTTGCTCGGCGTGTTCGCGTGGACGCTGTCGCGCCGGCCGGTGTCGCATCCCGTCGCGCCGGTGGCGCAGGCCACCTTCCCGGTCGTGGTGGCCACGCGCGTGCTGCCCGCGGGCAAACCCATCACCGTCGATGCGCTGCGCGTGCAGTCGCTGCCGATCAACCCGAACGGCGCATTCGGCGATCCGTCGATGCTGGTGGGCCGCGTGCCGACTTCCGACATCGGCGCCGAGTCGCCGGTGCTCGAGGCGCAGTTGTCGTCGGGCATGGCCGAGCAGGTCGAGCCGGGACAGCGCGCGGTGGCGGTACGTGTCGATGAAAGCAACGCCGTCGGCAACCGCCTGCGGCCGGGCAACCTGGTCGACGTGTTCTTTACGCTCAAGCGCGAAGGCAACGGCGCGAGCGGCGCTGAAGTCGACCGCAGCCAGGCGCGTCTGCTGATGTCGAAGGTGCGTGTGCTGGCGTTCGGCAATGCCACGCCGGGCGCGGACAACCCGGGCGACGCGAACGGCATGATACGCACGGCGGTGCTGGCCGTGCCGGTCGCCGCGGTCGACCAGTTGACCCTCGCTGAAACCTCAGGACGTCTCGTGTTCGCCTTGCGCAATCCGAAGGATGACGAAGTAGTCGATCCGGCTGCGTTCGCCCAGCCGGCAGGCGTGCTGAAGATTGCCGCCAATGCACCGGCGGCGGATGCGACCCAGGATTCGACGCGCGCCGCGGCCGGCGTCGCGCTCGATCAATTGGCCGGCGCCGCAGGCAATGCAGGCGCGCATGCACAGCCGGTCACGCCGGTAGCTCGACCCACCACGCGGGCCGCGGCGAGGACAAACGATGGTATCGAAGTGATACGGGGTGGGCGCGCCGAAACGGTCGCCCGATAGCAGCTTCAGGGAACGGGCGGGCGGTTGAGCCCATAAGAAAATGACAAAACGGATTCTTGCGTGCGGGATGGCGGCGTGGTTGTGCGTGGCGTCGCTGGCTATCGCGCCGGTTAGCGAGGCGGCCGACGGGTCGCAGACGGTCAGCGTGACGGTGGGCTCGCAGCAGTCGCTGGCGCTCGGCCATAGCTTGCAGCGGATCGCGGTCGGCGACCCGACGGTGGCCGACGTCCTGATCGTGCGCGGCGACAGGCGCGGCGGCGTGCTGCTCATCGGCAAATCGCCGGGTACGACCAATCTGCTGCTTTGGGAGCGTAACCATGACGCACCGATGTCTTACACCGTCAACGTGACCACGGCGGCTTCGACCGCTTTGCTGGGACCGGGCACGCCGGACGTGAAGACGGCGGGCGACACGGCCTTGATCTCGGGTTCGGCGGCCTCGATGGAGCAGCACGAGCGCGCCGTTGCGGTGGCGCAAACCGAAGCACGCGCCCGTTCGGCGGCGCAGGGCAGCGGCCTGGATAGCGCGGCGGGCGGCAAAGGCGGGAAGGACGGCGGCGGCCCGGCAGGAGGGGCGGCAGGCGGTGGCGAGGGGATTGTGGTGGATGCTTCGACGGTGGCCACGCGCTCCGTCGTGCAGGTGGACGTGCGGGTGGTGGAGTTCAGCCGGACGGTGTTGAAGCAGATCGGGCTGAACATCCTCAAGTCGAACAACGGCTTCTCGTTCGGCTCGTTTGCGCCGTCCGCGCTGACTTCGGCAACTTTCGGATCGTCGCCGACCTTCAACTCCACTGCGCCGATTTCGTCGGCCTTTAACCTGGTGTTCAACTCGGTTACGCATGGCATCAGTGGCGACCTGAGCCTGATGGAAAGCAACAACCTCGCGCGCGTGCTGGCCGAGCCGACGCTGGTCGCCCTGTCGGGCCAAAGCGCGAGCTTCCTCGCCGGCGGCGAGATTCCGGTGCCGGTGCCGCAGGCGCTCGGCACGGTGTCGATCGAATACAAGCCCTATGGCGTGGGTCTGACGTTGACGCCGACGGTCCTGAGCCCCGAGCGGATTGCGCTGAAGGTGGCGCCGGAGGCGAGCGAACTCGACTTCACGAACGCCATCACGATCAACGGCATTTCGGTGCCGGCCATCACGACGCGGCGCGCCGACACGACGGTCGAACTGGGCGACGGCGAGAGTTTCCTGATTGGCGGCCTGATCGACCGCGAGACCATTTCGAATGTGTCGAAGGTGCCGTTGCTCGGCGACCTGCCGATCATCGGCGCCTTCTTCAAGCAGTTGAGTTATTCGCAGGCCGACAAGGAACTGGTGATCATCGTCACGCCGCATCTGGTCTCGCCGATTGCCAGAGGCGCCGCGTTGCCCTCGACACCCGGCGAGCAGTCGGAGCAGCGTGACGGCGCGGTGTGGCGCTCGGTGCTGGGCGGCGTCGCGTCGCCGGATGCCGCGCCGGGTTTCTCGAAGTGAGCATGGTGCGCGACGCGGCGCGGCGACTGCCGCGCGACGTCGCGCCCGGAAGGGCGGATGGCACACGGCGCATGGGCGCCGGCCAGCCGTAGAGGTGAGCGGCAGGATTTGGCGGCCTTGAAGTTCCGGTCGCAAAGGGATGTCCAACATGAACGCGAGAACGCATTCATTGACTGAACGGGTGATCACCGACTACTTCGTGTTCGCGTCGCTGGCCGACGAGCACGTTCAATGGCTCGCCGATACGCTGGTGGCGGCAGGCGCGGTCGAACAGGTGACGCTCGATCCGTCGATGCTGACCCAGCGCATCGCGGCGTTGAACCCGTCGCTGGTGTTCGTCGATTTCACCGGCGGCCGCGCGGCCGCCGCGAGCGCCGCGGCGAGTGCGGCCCGCGCCGCCTATCCGGGCATGCAGATCGTCGCGGTCGGTTCGCTCGCCGAGCCGGAAAGCGCGCTCGCCGCGCTGCGCGCCGGTGTGCGCGATTTCGTCGATCTGTCCGCGCCGGCTGAAGACGCGCTGCGCATCACGCGCCAGGTGATCGACAATCTGGTCGAACCGGTCAGCCGTCACGGTCATCTCACGGTGCTGCTCGGCGCGCGGGTGGGCATGGGCGTGAGCACGCTGGCGGCGAATCTCTCGGCCATGTTGCACCGGCGCGACGCGTCGCAGGGCCGGCAGACGGCGCTGTTCGATCTGGGCTTGCCGGCCGGCGACGGCTCGCTGCTGCTCAACACGCGCAGCGAATTCAATTTCGTCGAAGCCGTGCGCAACCTGCGCCGCTTCGACCAGACCTTCGTGACCACCGCGCTCTCGCATCATACGAGCGGTCTCGCGCTGAGCTCGCTGCCGCCGAATCTGGCCGACATGCGCGAGGTGTCCTACTCCAGTTCCATCAGCCTGCTGAACCGGCTGCGTGCTTTCTTCGACCAGCAGATCGTCGATCTCGGCGGTTTCAGCAACAGCGAATTTATCGCCCACGTCGTCAAGGCCGCGGACGAAACGTGGCTGCTGTGCGACCAGGGCGTGGCGTCGATCGTCTCGGCGGTCGGCGTGCTCGACGCCTTGCGCGAAGAGGGCGTGGACGTGAGCCAGGTGCGTCTGCTCGTCAACAAGTTCGATCCCGATCTCGGCCTCACCGCCGCGCAGATCGCCCAGCGGCTCGACATCCCCCTGCTCGGCACGCTGCCGGAGCGGCGCGTGCCGCTCGGCCAGGCGGTCAATCAGGGACAACTGCTGATCGAGGCGTCCGCGCGCGACCCCTACGTGCGCGCGCTCGAACCGCTGGTCGAGCGCCTCGGCGGCGCGGCGCGAGCCGCCGCGCAGGCACGCGGCAAGTCCGCGCTCGGCGCTTTCAAGCGCTTCATCCCAACTTCCAACAAGCGGTCATAGACGATGGCTAAAGACATCGAATTTGCCGACGACGCGCCTGCGTTCGCGCATAGCCAGCAGTTCCAGGACATCAAGAACGCGGCGCACGAGCACCTGCTCACGCGGATCGAGGAACTCGGCGCCGAGTTCGGCCGCTGGTCGCGCAACGCGATCAACCAGTTCGTCGACCTGGAAATGGACAGCTTCGTGCGGCTGCGGCGCATTCCGATCAACGAGAGCGAGGTGCGGCTGATCGCCGAGGCGCTCACCAAGGAACTGGCAGGCTTCGGTCCGATCGAGGACCTGCTCAATGACGCCGCCGTCGAAGACATCCTGATCAACGGCTACAACGACGTCTACGTCTCGCGTCACGGCATCCTCACCAAAATCCCCGTGCGTTTCGCCGACAACGCGCATCTGCTGCGCATCGTGCGGCGCATTCTCGCGCCGATCGGCCGACGCCTCGACGAATCGAATCCGATGGTCGACGCGCGCCTGCCGAACGGCGGCCGGGTCAACGTGGTGATCGAGCCGCTCTCGATCGACGGGCCGATCGTCTCGATCCGCAAATTCCGCAAAGACCCGATGCGTCCCGAGGATCTGCTCGGCAACGGCACCTACAACGCGGAGATCGGCGCGCTGCTCGAAGCGGCGGTGGCGGCGCGCTGCAACGTGCTGGTGTCGGGCGGCACGAGTTCGGGCAAGACGTCGCTGCTCAACGCGCTGGCGTTTCATATTCCCGAAGCGGAACGGGTGGTGACGATCGAAGACACCGCCGAACTCTCGCTGAACCACCCGCACGTGGTGCGGCTCGAAAGCCGGCCGGGCGGCTTCGACGGCGCGGGCGTGGTGACGATCCGCGACCTGTTGCGCAACACCTTGCGGATGCGGCCCGACCGCATCATCGTCGGCGAAGTGCGCGGCGGCGAAGTGCTGGAAATGCTGCAGGCGATGAACACCGGCCACGACGGTTCGATGGGCACGGTGCACGCCAGCTCGCCGCGCGAGTGTCTGTACCGGCTCGAAATGCTGGCGGGCTTCGCGGGCTTTCAGGGCACGGAATCGAGCCTGCGCCGGCAGATTGCCAACGCGATCGACTTCATCGTGCAGATCGGCCGGTTGTCGAACGGGCGGCGGCGCATCCTGTCGGTCACCGAGGTGACGGGGCTATCGGACAACATCATCGCCTCGCAGGAGCTATACCGCTACGAGCCGGTCCTGTCGCAGGAAGGCGAAGAACTCGACCAGTGGGTCTCGCTCGGCATCCATCCGCATTCGCCGAAGCTCTCGCGTTTCCGGCAGGCGCTTGGCGGCACACCCGAGCAGGGCGGCCGGTTCGGCGGCTTTGGCGGTGGCGGCTTCGGCGGGGGCTTCAATGTCTAGCTCCACCGTGCTCTTCGCGGCGCTCGCGCTGCTATGCGCGGCCGCGGCGTTGCTGTTATGGCAACGCGGCGCGCAACGCGAGGAGCGCGCGAGCACGCAACGGTTTATCGACAGCCGGATGGCGTCGACGGCGCCAGGCGGTGTCGGCGGTGTCAGTGGTGTCGGCGGCACGACCCGGGTGGCAGCGTCGCGGCCGGCGGCCGCGAGCCACGGCGGCGTGGCGCCGTCGGCACCCGAAGCGCGAGCCGGTGCGCGGGCGCGTTTGACTTATCTGACGGCGCGGGCGCGTTTCCAGATCGACAACACCATGAGCCGCGCGGGCATTGCCAACGTGCGCACGACCCTCCTGATCGTGGCCGGCGTATCGATCTGGCTGTGCTTCTGGGCGGCGCGCGAGGGCGGCTGGCTGGCCGCGGCCGTCACCTTGATGGCCTGCCTGTGCTTCGTTGCCTTCATCGTCTCGATGCGCACGCAGAAACGCCGCCAGGCGATCTTGCGGCAATTGCCGTCGTTTCTCGACGGCATCGTGCGTTTGATCACCCTCGGCAATAGCGTGCCGGCGGCGTTCCAGGGCGCGATGCAGAACACCGAGACGCCGCTGCGCGAGTGCCTCGATTATGTGTCGCGGATGCTGCGCACCGGCGTCGAAATCGACCGCGCGCTGTCGCAGGCCGCGGTGCTGTACGGCGCGACGGAGCTCGAACTGGTGGGCGCCGTGTTGCGTCTGTCGGTCAAATACGGCGGCCGCGCCGATGTCATGCTCGACCGCATGGCGTCCTTCATGCGCGACCTCGAACAGGCCGAGCGCGAACTGTCGGCGATGTCGGCGGAGACGCGCTTGTCGGCATGGATTCTTGCGCTGTTGCCGGTCGGTATCGGCGGCTTCCTGATGCTGTCGAATCCGCGCTATTTCGGCGCGATGTGGTTCGATCCGTTCGGCCGCGAGCTGATCTACGTGGCGTTTGCGCTGCAGATTGGCGGCGCCTTTTTGCTGTACCGCCTGACGCGGCTGCGGAGGTCCTGATGCGTGCCGATCTGATCGCCGCGCTTGCACTCGCGCTGGTTGCCCTGGCGCTGCTGTTGCTGGGCGGGTTGCTGCTGGTGAAGCTGGCCGCCGCGCGCCGCAGCGAACGCACGCTGGTGCACGCGCTCGACGAACGCGCGCAGCAAAGCGCGGCGCTGGCCGCCGCCAGCGCCGCGGCCCGGCGTGCGGAAGGGCTCGCCAATGCGCCGGAAAAGGTTCAGAAGACGCTGCGTGCCACCGGCTGGAAAGCGATGCTGGAACGCTTCGCGCACACCGGCATCCGCTGGCTCGACACACCGTTCGGCCGGCAGCTGGTTGCCGATGAAGACCGCCGCATGCTCGAACAATGCGGGTTCGTCGATACGCGGGCGCGCGGGCTGTTTCTGTTTGCGCGGGTCGGTTGCGCGCTGGGCTTGCCGTTTATCGCCGGCGCGCTCGCGGGCGGCCAAATCGACGGGCGGCGCTACATCGCCCTGGTGGTGGCCGCGCTGATCGTCGGTTTCATGCTGCCGAAGGTGTTTATCCAGCGGCGCGCCAGCAAGCGGCGGCGCGGCGTGATCGAGGAATTGCCGATGCTGGTCGACCTGTTGCGGTTGTTGCAGGGCGTCGGCTTGTCGATCGATCAGAGCTTGCAGGTGATGGTGAGCGATTTCCGCGGCGTGCTGCCGGTGCTGTCGAGCGAGCTGGAAATTGCCCAGCGCCAGTTCGCCACCGGACGCACCCGCGAGCAGTCGCTGCAGCGGCTCGCCACGAGTTATGGCAATGAAGATCTGCGCGCGATCGTGCGTCTGCTGGTGCAGGTGGACCGTCACGGCGGCGCCGTGCAGGAACCGCTGAAGCAGTTCGGCGAACGCCTGCGCGAAACCCGCCGCGCCATGCTGCGTGAGCAGATCGGACGTCTCGCGGTGAAGATGACGGGCGTGATGATCCTGACCTTGCTGCCGGCGCTCCTGATCGTGACCGCCGGTCCCGGCGTGCTGTCGGTCACGCACTCGCTAGTGATGACGAAACATTAGGCAATGCTAATGAATGACGACGCAACCTCGATTTTTCTCCTGCGGCGCCAGGCTGCCATGCGGCTGGCGCGCGGCGGCGGCGCGTATCTGGCCGCGAGTTTGGCGCTGACGCTGCTCGGCGGTTGTGCTTCGACGCTGGCGGGCTATGGCGTCGGGCCGCAGGCCGAACGTCAGGCGCAGATCCAGCAGGCTGGCCGCGAACCCGCGCCGGACACGCCGGCTGTGTATCTCGACCTTATCAGCCGGATGCAGACGGAGGGGCTGTACTACGCGTCGCTCGCCCACATCGACGCATTCGAAAAGCAGTACGGCGCACGGCCCGACACGATCCTGATGCGCGCGGACGCGCTGCGCATGACCGACCAGCCGGGTCCGGCCGCCGACGCCTACACGAAGCTGCTGCAGACGCCGCTGGCGGCGCGCGGCTACCGTGGACTCGGGTTGATTGCCGGCGCGGCGGGCGACTTCGGTGGCGCCGCGCGGCAGTTGCAGGAGGCGGCGCGCCTCGCGCCGACCGATCCGTCGACGCTGTCGGATCTTGGTTACGCAAAGCTGCGTGAAGGCGACATCGACAGCGCGCGGGTGCCGCTCATGCAGGCGGCGCAACTCGACGGAAGCAATCAGAAGATTGCCAGCAATGTGGCGCTGTATCTGATCGCCAATGGCGACGAGACGCACGCCGCCGCGCTGATGGATCAGCAGAAATTGACGCCGGAGGTGCGCGCGGCGATTCGCCGGGATGCCGTCAAAGTGACGGCGGCCCGCTGGGCGCAGCAACGCGCGGCGCAGGTGCAGCAGGAAGCCCGGGCGACGCCGGTGGTCAGCGCGCCGGCCGCCGGGCCCGCGCCGCGCCTGCTGCAGCGGTTCTCGCAATAACGGGCGGTGCAAGGGGGAGGGAACATGAAAAAACAGCAAACGAATCGGGTCACCCGGCATCTTGCCGGACGCGGACGCGGACGTGGAGCGGCGTGGCTGGTGCTCGCGCTCGTGGCAATAGGCGGCATGCAGGCGGCGCGCGCGCAGAGCGACGGCGCACAGTCGGCGGCGCCGGTGCGCGCAAGCGAAATCGACCATGCGACGAGCCAGTGGCTCGCGCTTCAGCGCGGCAATACGCAGGCCGCGCCCGAGCAGCCGATGCTCGGCTCGGAAGCGAGTCTCGCCTACAAGCGCTATCTGGAGTCGTTCAATTCGAAGATCCCCGATTTCTACGGCTCGTCGATCGGACAGGGCAACGGCGGCGCTTCGTTGGGCGGCGCGCCGTCGTCGAACTGATATGCCGGCCTCCGCATCGTCCTCCTCGCGGACCGCGTGCTTCGTGCGCCTCGCGCGTGTCACGCGCCGTGGCCGCTCGGGCCACGTGTCGGCGCGACGCCAGCGCGGCGTGACCGCGATCGTCGCGGCGCTCTGCCTTGGCGTCATGCTGACGGCGCTGGGGGCGATCGACGTCGGCAACCTCTATTTCGTGCGCCGCGAGATGCAGCGCACCGCCGATCTGGCCGCGTCGGCCGGCGCGCAGACCATCAGCAATGGCAACGGTTGCGCCGCGGCCACCGCCTCGGCGCAGAACAATGCCGTGAAGGGCAACGGCCTGACCAATAGTACCGCGAGCGTGGCGGTCGTCTGCGGCCGCTGGGATCCAACGGCCAACGCGGGGCAATCGTATTTCTCGACCAGCGGCGCACCGCTGAACGCGGTGCAGGTGACGGTCAGCGAGACCGTGCCGTATTTCTTTGTGGGGCCGGCGCGGGTGGTGCAGGCGGTGGCCACCGCCGAGGCGACCAATATCCGCTCGTTTTCGCTGACGCCGACCGTGGCGAGCCTGTCGGGCGGTTTACTGAACGGGCTGCTGAACGGCTTGCTCGGCGGCAGCAATCTGAACCTGAGCGTGGCGTCGTATCAGGGGCTGGCGACGACCCAGATCAAGCTGGGCGATCTGGCGACCGCGCTCGGCGTCGGCTCGATGAGCCAGTTGCTCGGGGCTCAGGTATCGCTCGCCAAACTCGTATCGGCGATGACTACGGCCGCCGGCCAGAGCGCGACGCTCGGTGTCACCGCGATCACCGATCTGGGCACGATCCAGGCGGCGATTCCGCCCGGTCTGAACGTGGCGCTCGGCAGTACGGGGAGCACCAATGGTTTGCTCGCCGTGGCGCTCAACGATCCGCAAGCCGCGGCCAGCGCCACCGTGAATCTGCTCGACACGCTGCTGGTGGCCGCCGAGGTCGCGCAGCAGGGCCAATCGGCCATCGACCTCGGCACGGCGCTCAATCTGGCGCCGCTGGCGAGCGTGACGGCGAAGGTCAAGATTATTGAGCCGCCGGTGATCGCGGTGGGCGAGGCGGGGCAAAATGCCGACGGGACGTGGCGAACCAGTGCGCATTCGGCGGATGTGCGGCTTTATCTGAACATCAATCTGGTCAATCTGAACCTGGGGCTGGTGACGGTGAATGCGCTAAACCTTCCCGTCTATATTGAAGTCGGACCGGGTACGGCTACGCTGCAGAGTACGCAATGCACCGCCAGCAAGGCGACGAGCCAGAGCGTGATCGGCGCGCAACCGGGCCTCGCTTACGTATGCGTCGGCGGCGATGTCGCCAGTGATTTTGCCAATACGACGACGGCGCCAACCTGTAGTCAGCCTGCGGTGATCACTAGCGCCAGTCTTTCGGTGCCTCTGTTGCTCAATCTTTCGCTGATCGATATTTCCGTCGGCAACACCGCCACCAATCAAGGGCTGCAATTCCAGGTTCAGCCGCCTGCTCCGACGCCGTTGACGTTCAATGGCATCTGGGGCGATTCAGATGACTATCAGTCCAGCAACTCCAACGCCGTGGGTGCGGAGTCCAGCTACCTGTTGACACAGATCAGCAACAACCTGCTTTCGTCGTTGTCCTTGACCGTGGCGGGCGCTAACCCCGGCAGTGTCCTCGCAGCGGTACTGCAGCCGCTGCTGACTGCCGTGAATACGTTGCTCAGCCCCGTCCTGATCTCCCTCGACGCACTCCTCGTCCCTCTATTGCAATTGCTGGGTGTCCAGATCGGCGTCAGCACGGTCCACGACCTCGGACTCGCCTGCGGTCAGGCCCAACTGGTTTACTGATTCCTCGCCAATGAGAACCACCGCCAAAATCGACGAACTCGATATCTACGTTTGGGAAGGCAAGGCCGACATCGTCGACCGGGTCGCGCGCTGCATGGCGAGCTTCGACGTCGAGGTGATCCGCGCCGACGATCTCGCCATCTCTCCCGAGCGCACCGCGTTGCGGCCGTCGCTGGCCATCATCAGCGTCTCGGTTATCGACAGCGGCGCGCTGATCCTGCGCGACTGGCAGGCGGCGCACGGCATACCGGTGGTGTGGGTGGGCGCCGCGCCGCGCGACCACGATCCGGCCATGTATCCGTCCGAGTACTCGCACATCCTGCCACTCGATTTCACCTGCGCGGAACTGCGCGGCATGGTCACCAAGCTGGTGCTGCAAATGCGCGCGCACACCGCGCAGACGCTCGAATCGAGCGCGCTGGTGGCGAATTCCGAATGCATGCAGGCGCTGCTGCACGAAGTCGACACCTTCGCCGACTGCGACACCAGCGTGCTGGTGCACGGCGAGACGGGCGTCGGCAAGGAGCGCATCGCCCAGTTGCTGCACGAAAAGCATCGCCGTTACGGCCAGGGGCCGTTCGTGCCGGTGAACTGCGGCGCGATTCCGGACGGCCTGTTCGAGTCGCTGTTCTTCGGCCATTCGAAAGGCTCGTTCACCGGCGCGGTGGTCGCCCACAAAGGCTATTTCGAACAGGCTGACGGCGGCACGCTATTCCTCGACGAAATCGGCGACCTGCCGCTTTATCAGCAGGTCAAGCTGCTGCGCGTGCTGGAGGACAGCGCGGTCACGCGGATCGGCTCGGCCACCCCCATCAAGCTCGACTTCCGGCTGGTGGCCGCCAGCCACCGGCACCTGCCGCAACTCGTCAAGGACGGCGCTTTTCGCGCCGACCTTTACTACCGGCTGGCGGTGATTGAGCTGAAAATCCCGTCGCTGGAGGAGCGCGGCGCGGTCGACAAGATCGCCATCTTCAAGGCCTTTATCGCTTCGGTGGTGGGGGCGGAGAAACTCGCCGCCTTGCCCGACATCCCGTACTGGCTGGCCGACGCGGTCGCCGACACCTATTTCCCCGGCAACGTGCGCGAACTGCGCAACCTCGCCGAGCGGATCGGCGTGACGGTGCGCCAGGTCGGCAGCTGGGATGCGGCGCGTCTGCAACGGCTGCTGGCGCTCGCCCGCAGCAACCAGCCGGTGCCGGCCGAGAGCGCCGCCGAAGTGCTGGTGGATCGCAGCAAATGGGACATGACCGAGCGTAATCGCGTGCTTGCCGCACTGGACGCAAACGGTTGGCGCAGGCAGGATACGGCTGGCACGCTAGGCATCAGCCGGAAGGTGTTGTGGGAGAAAATGCGCAAGTACCAAATTTTCGACGAGGAACCCGAAACACGCGAAAGTGAGTAATAATGAGATGGATATGAGGTGGATGTACTAAAACAAAAACTGTTCAAGCAGGATTTACATGGACCATAAGTCGAAACTTCGACAGATTGCCTTGGGCGCTCTGGTTGCGCTTGGGACCGTGCGGGGCCTTTATGCACAGTCTCTGCCGGATAATGGGGCGAGCGCCGCCGTCGTTTCCCAGCCGGCTACGACGACAGCATTGCCGGGCACGAGCCAGGAACAGCCCGGGCAGTCGACGGCGCTTACGCCCGACGAGGCGAAGCAATCCGCCGCCGGCAACGTGGCAGAGCTTCAGCAGATGATCCGGGGTTCGGATCTGCGGGAGTTGCGCACGACCTACAACGGTAGCTACGGCGCGAGCATGCTGTTCTACCCGAAGGAACTGACCTACTACGTCGCGCTGTTCCAGCAGAAGACCTTCTGGCGGGTCATCAAGACCGAGGACGAAACGCGCGCCGACATGATTTATAAAGACTTCGTCAGGCAAACGTTGTCTTTGTCGGACATCGAGATTCGCCGTACCCGGCTGGAAGCGCAAAAGGCCTTCACGGAACGGATGATCGCGTTGTCGCAAGATCGCGCCAATCGCCTGCAGGCGGACCTTGACGTGGCGCATCAGCAACAGACCATCGTCAATACGCAGCAGCAGACGACGCGTGCGGAAGCCACCGCGCTCGCGCAGCAGAAGTCCGCCGCCCAGGCGCAGTTGCGCGAAGCGCAACGCCAGGTGCAGGAACTGCAGCGCCAGCTCGATACCGGTCTGCCGGGTTCGCAACACTGACGCAGCGCTGCGCCGCGCGCCGCCGGCGCGGCTGGCGGCAGAACAAAACCTCGCCCGGTTCGCCGCGCGAGGTTTTGTTGTTTGCGGCGCGGTATTTGGCAGCGGCGAGGCGGGTGTTGCGGCCGCGCGCCTTGCCTTGGCATCTTCTGAGGCTATTTATTCCGCGCTGAGCGATTCCGGCTCGCCCGGCGCCGTCTTGCGGCGCGAGACGCTTTCCCACCCGGCCACTACGATCATCACGGCGGTGGTGAGGCCGCCCGTCATCAGTAGATCCGTGTGGAACGCGAACGGCGCGACGAGCGCAAGCAGCGCGAGGCCGATCCAGTGCGAGAGCGGAAACCAGCCGTAGACCACGCGCTTGTACAGGCCATTGCCCGCCACATAGATGGCCGGGCCGCCGAGCAGCAGCCAGGCGCTCGGCCAGTCGATGGGCTCGGGTGGATGCAGGATCACGAGGTCGTCGGCGGCGGCCGAAACGATCACGCCGGCAATCAGGATCACGTGGACGTAATGGAAATACGCCGCCATCAGGCCGGGTTCGTGTGAGCGCGCGATGGCGCGGCTGCCGGCGCTGCTGCTGGTGTCGAAGTAGATCCACCACATCGCGACACTGCCGGCGAAGCACACGAGGAAGGCAATGATCGACGGCGCGTTCCAGTTGCCCAGATCCGATAGTGTGCCGCCCGTCACCACCACCGACTCGCCGAGCCCGAGAATCACGAAGGCCTGGCAGCGTTCGGCGATATGGCCGCCTTCGGTGCTGCGCCAGTCGGCGGCGCTCGAGCGGCCGAGCCCCGGCAGCGGGAAGCCGAACATCGGCGAGAGGTATTCGCACAGCACCGCCACGCTCCAGCAGGCGAAACGCGGCATCCCATCCAGCAAGCCGCCGGCGAGCCACGCGAGGCCGGAAATCGCCAGCCACCCGCAGATACGCCGGAAGTTGGCGGTGAGCGCGTGGTGACGGCCCAAAAAAACCAGCACTGCGAGACTGCGGCCCACCTGGATCGTCACATAACTGATGGCGAAGACGAGGCCGCGCTCGCCGTAGGCGAGCGGCAGGCTCGCGGCCATCACCATGCCGACCACCATCACGGCGAACAACAGGAGCCGGATCTGCAGGCGCTCGGGATCGAACCAGTTGGTCACCCAGCAGGTGTATTGCCAGCCGAGCCATACCGCGAACCACAGCACCAGCGTTTCCAGCGCGCCGAAAGCGCTGAGGTGATGCACCAGCCGATGCGAGAGCTGCGTGACCGCAAACGCGTAGATCAGGTCGAAGAACAGTTCGACATTGGTGACGCGGGCTTCGCGGCCGTCACGCTCGCGCAGGAAGCGCGCAGAGGTGGGCGCCGGACGGGATGGTTGAGCGGCGGGGTTGGGCATGCTGTCGTTCCTTCTGGCGGGAGCGGGCAGGTTGATTCCGCGCGCCGTGCGCCGCGTGTCTCGCGGCGTCGCGCACGCGAATGCTCGCGCGGCTGCGACGGCGCAGTCACGCGTTTTACACGATGACGCGGCGGGCGCTGACGCCGATGCGGCTAGTGGCGCTTCTTTTGTGTGGCCGGCGCGGGCGTCGACTCCTCGGCGGCGGGCGGTTCGCCCGAATCGATCGCGATCGGGTCGCTGGCGGGGAAGGTTTCGTCGAGGGCCTCGTCGAGGCGGTCTTCGGCCGTGTCAGCGGCGGGCGGGGCAGTGGGCTTCGGCTTGGACATGGCGTCCTCCGCGTGAGGGGGTATCGAGCAGTCAGGATAGCGCAAGGTGCCGCGCGAAGCTGCATGACGCCAGATAAAACCTTGAAATTGACGGCGGGTGGCTCGTCTTGGGTGTGTCGCGGCAGAGGCCTGCCGCAGAGGCAGACCGTGCGGAAGAATCGAGGTGACGCAATGGAATCGGACCGGTCGCGGCAGATGCCGCGCTTGAGCGCGTCGCACGTCGTGGAGGCGGAACTGGAGCATCTCGACTGGGCCACGCGGCAACCGACGCTACGCGTGTTCAGTGCCGGCTACTGGCGCCGCCGCGTGCAGGCGATCCAATGCCGCTACGAACTGACACACCAGCAGGGTTTGCGTATTGAGCAGATCTTGCGGCGGCTGGGCGATCCGGTGGAGTAGCCCGCCGCGCGTGACGGCTTATTCGTGGCTGTTGCCGCCGCCGTTACCTTCGCCATTGCCGGTGCCGAACAGACGCCGGCGGCGCGTGACGACCACCGGACCGTCCGAGGGCGTGCGCTCCGGCGACGCCGGCCGCTCGCCGCCAGGCTGGGAGCCGTAGGGTTCACGCGGTTCGCGTGGCTCGCGCGGTTCACGATGCTCACGCGGTTCGCGCGAACCATGCGGGCCGCGCGTGGTGTGCTCGCCGTGCGACGGGCGTCCGGCGCGCGGCGCGGGCCGGGTGCCGGTGTCGAGTTGCACGGTGGAGATGGCGCGCTTGTAGATGCCTTGCAGGCCGACCGGCGTGCGCAGCATCACCAGATACTGATCGAACGACTCAATGCATCCCGTCAGGCGAATGCCGTTGACGAGATAGATTTCGACGCGCTTTCGTTCTTTGCGCGCTGCGTTCATGAAGTCGTTTTGCGGATGCGATTCTGCGGATGCCATGGACAAGTCAGGTAAGAAGGACAGTTGCTCGCCGCGATTCTACCCTTTTCGAGGAAAAGCGCGGGCGGGTGAGCGATGTGGGTCCACTATAACGGCTTGCGCGCTCAGAAGCATCTGATAACTGCCCGCGGTAACGTTGAGTTACGAATCTGGCTAGGGATCTGGCCGAGGAACACTGGCCGCGCGCAGCCTGCAACACTGTTATCTCCAGGTGGGCGGAATAAAACGCCTTCTGCCTACGTTAAGTCTCCATAGCGGCGCACATTTCGTGCGTTGCCAGCCGGCCTTGCCCCTATCAGGAGACAGTATATGAAGCCTTTCCGTATCGTTTCGACTGCGTGCGCGCTGATTGCGCTGACGCTGGCCACGCTCACCCTGACGGGGTGCGCGACGGACGGCGAGTCGGGTTCATCCACCAGCAGCAGCGGCAGCATGAGCACAGGCGCCGGCGGTTATTGACCGCCCGCGCGTAACGTTCGCCGCGTGAAGTTCGAAGCGGAAGTGATTTCGTGGCTCCCGCAGTTGCGCCGCTATGCGCGCGCACTGACGGGGGATGCCGCGTGGGCGGACGATCTGGTGCAGGACACTGCCGAGCGCGCTTTGGCGCGCTGGGCGGCGTTTCGTCCAAACAGCAACCTGCGGGCGTGGTTGCTGACGATTTTGCGTCATCTTTACATCGATCAGTTGCGGGCTCGCCGCGAAATCGCGGTTGACGAGGAAAGCGCGCCGTGGCGCAATCTGGAGGCGCCGTCGGGTGTCGTCGACGGCCTGGTTTTGCGCGATCTGCAAAGGGCGTTATATTGCTTGCCGCTCGAGCAGCGCGAAGTGCTGCTGCTCGTGTGCGTGGAGGAACTAACTTATCAGGAAGCGTCGGTTGCGCTGAGCGTGCCGGTTGGCACGGTGATGTCGCGTTTGTCGCGTGCGCGCGAGCACATGCGCGTGCTGTTGACCGAAGGCCCGACGCGTAAGTCCGCGCCGCTCAAGATAGTGAGAAATCCGGGATGAGCCACGACGACCGCGATCCTGCTGTGCCCAAGCCGCCTGACCTGCAGGCGCTGTCGGCGTTCGTCGACGGCGAACTGCCGGACGAGGCGCATGCCGCCGTGCGCGAGCATCTCGCGCAGGATCCACACGCGGCTGCCCGGGTCGAGGACTGGCTCGCCCAGAAGTCGGCGCTGAAAGCCCTGTGCGGCGCGCCTGCGGCCGAAGACCCGTCGTTCGTGCTGGTGCGCGTGCGGGCGCCGTTGTGGCGGCGCGCCGGCCTCGCCGCCTGCTGGCTGGTGGCCGGTGCGGGGCTCGCGCTGGCGCTCGGGCCGCTAGCCGCGCGCCTGCCGGGCGGTTTGCCCGGTCTCGGGCCGGCGACGTTTGCGAAGCGCGCCGACGTCGCCTACGCCGTCTATACGCCCGAGCAGCGTCATCCGGTCGAGGTGGCCGCCAGCGAAGAAAAGCATCTCGTCACCTGGTTGTCCAAACGCCTGAACCGGCCGCTTTCGGTGCCGTCGCTGCAGGAATACGGCTATTCGCTGGTGGGCGGCCGTCTGCTGCCGGGCGAAGCGGGACCGGCGGCGCAGTTCATGTACGAGAACCAGGAAGGCGCGCGCCTCACGCTCTATGTGACCGGCATTCCCGAGGACGAAACCGCGTTCCGCCTGTTCCGCGACGGCAACCGCCGCACCTTCTACTGGGTCAGCGATCACATGGGCTACGCGATGTCCGGACCGATCTCGGAGGGCAAGCTGCGCGAGATGGCCATCGACGTCTGCGGCGATCTGGGCGGCAAGCCGTCGTCTTGGCAATAGCGCCGCATGGCCCGCGCCGGCGACCGTCCGTCTGCCATCTTTCTGCCCGGATTCCGTCATTTTGACGCCTGAAACACGCCGTAACGCACACGTTGCGCGCAGTTGGCGTGCGGGCGGAATAGTGCTCGGCGGCGCGTCGTTTAGTTATAGCGAGTCTGTTTTGCCGCTGCGACTGATGCATGAGCACGCAGCCGGCAGCGCAGACGAAAGCGAGGCAAAACGATGGGGTCTTCACGGTGACGACCGCGTGGGTGGTCGCAACGCCGGACCGTCGGGTAGGACAAGATCATGCGTAATCTCAAAGGACGTTGCGCCGTACTGGGTCTGTTGCTGGCGTGCGCGGGACCCGTGGCGGCTCAGGTCACGGACAGTCTGGCCAACTCAGGGCCGCCGTGCCAGACGATCGCTGGGCAGGCCGAAATCGGCGGCAGCATGCAGCCGATCACCGGTCTCGCGTGCCTGCAGCCGGACGGCACCTGGCAGATCGTGCAGGGCGGCGACAACAGCGTGGCGCTGTATCCGGCGGGGCTTTATCCGTACTACGATCCCTGGTATTGGGGCGGCGTCGTGTCGGTCGGGTTCGGCGGGCCGTTTATTTTCGTCGACCGGTTTCATCATCGCTATCCCGTCGGCTATGTGCATTTCAGCCGCGCCTCGTTCGGCGTGGGTGCGCGCGGCGGCTGGCACGGTTCCGCCGGCTGGCATGGCGGCGGAATGCATGGAGGATGGGGCGGCGGAGGCGGGCGTCGTTAAGGCGCAAGCGCATCGCAGGGCGGCGGCGCTTGAGCGGCGCCTGGGGCGGCCGGTCCGCCGCCCCACGCAGCTTAAGGAGAGCACTTGACACGTATTTTGCCGCCGGATGTGTCCGAGGCGCAGTTCGAGCGGGCGCTCGCGGAATGGCGCGCGATCGTGGGTGAGCAGCAGGTGATCGCCACCGAGCCCGATCTTGCGTCCTATCGCGATCCGTTCGCGCCTGGCGCGGCGGCGGCCTTCGCCGCGTCCGCCGCGGTGCAGCCGGATTCGGTCGAAGCCGTGCGCGCCGTGTTGCGCGTGGCCACCCAGTACCGCATTGCACTCTGGACCGTCTCCACCGGCCGCAACCTTGCCTACGGCGGCGCCGCGCCGCGGCTGACGGGCTCGGTGGTGCTGGACCTGCAACGGATGAACCGCATTATTGAGGTCAACGAAACATTGGCTTACGCGCTGGTCGAACCGGGCGTCAGCTACTTCGACCTGTATGCGTATCTGCGCAGCAACGGTCACAAGTTGTGGGTCGATCCGCCTGCCGCGGGTTGGGGCAGCGTGGTCGGCAACACGCTTGAGCGCGGTTTCGGCTACACGGCCTATGGCGATCATGCGGCCCATCAATGCGGCATGGAAGTGGTGCTGGCTAATGGCGACGTCGTGCGCACGGGGATGGGCGGCATTGAAATCGGCACTTCGTGGCAGGCTTTTCAGCCGGGCTTCGGGCCGTCGTTCGATGCGATGTTCATGCAGTCCAACTATGGCGTGGTCACGAAGATGGGCATCTGGCTGATGCCCGCGCCGCCGGCGTATCTGCTCGGCGAAATCCAGTTTCAGCATGAAGAGGATCTGGAAGCGATCGTCGACATTCTGCGGCCCTTGCGACTCGATCAGACCATCCGCAACAACGCCGTGATCGAGGGCGGTCTGCGCCGCGCGGCCGGCCTTACGCCGCGCTCGCAATGGTACGAAGGCGCGGGGCCGATGCCGGAGGCGGCCATCGACGCGATGCTCAAAAAGCTCGACGTTGGCCGCTGGAATCTGCATTTCGCGCTATACGGCACACCTGACGTGATCGACGCGCAATACGCGGCCGTGAAACGCGCCTTCGCGCAGGTGCCGCACGCGCGCCTGCGAGCGCAGCGTTATCGCGGCGACGAGCAACCTGCCGGCGGTGGCGATCGCAACCTCGCCGGCATTCCGGCCATGACCGCGTTTCGCATGCTCGACTGGCGCGGCGGCGCGGGCGCGCACGTCGACTTCTCGCCGGTGTGCCCGGCGACCGGGCGCGATGCGATGCGCCAGTACACGATGACGAAAGCCCGTGCAGCCGAATATGGCTTCGATTACTACGGCGGCTTTACGGCCGGCACGCGGCATCTGAATCATATCTTCGCGGCTATTTTCGATCGTGACGATGCGCGCCAGGCTGATGCCGCGGGCGATCTGTTGCGTGTGCTGATGAGCGACGCGCGTGCGGCGGGTTACGGCGAATATCGGTCACATCTGGCGTATATGGACCTGGCCGCAGCTCAATACAGTTTCAACGACGGCGCGTTGCTGCGCCTCGCGGAGACCATCAAGGACACGCTCGACCCGGCCGGCATTCTGTCGCCCGGCAAGCAGGGCGTGTGGCCGGCGAAGTGGCGGGATCGGCGGGGTTATACGTGAGCGACGGCACGGCCGCGGCGCTGGCGTATAACGCGCGAGAAGCGGATTAAAAGCCATGGACAGGCGCGCTTTTATGATGACCGGTGCGTGGCTTTCCACGGCGGCAGTCGGGTTGCCGTGGCTGACGCAGGCCGTGGCGGCACCCGGCACGCTGGCGCTCGTCGATACCAGCCTCGGGGACGGCCGCGCATTCGCGCGCGACGCCGCGCGCAGAGGGTCATCGATCTTCGACATCAGCCTCGAAAGCGGCGCGGACATCGGCATGCTATGGCACACGACGCTCGCGCCGCGTCTTGCGGTGGCGCCGGGTTTCGTCGTCGGCCTTGCGCGTGCATCCGATTACTTTGTGCTGGGACAGTTGGCGTTACGTTCGGGGCGCATGGCCGAGCATCAATGCGAACGCTGCACCGGACTGCACGCGCCAGTGGCATTTCTGCTTGGGCCGTCTGCCGGGCGTGGAAGGCTCGCATGAGCCTCCGCACGCAGCACACAGCACGCAGCATGCAGCAAGCGTCACGTAGCGTGACCTCGTAGAACCTCAGAACTTATACGCCGGATTCTTCGGATCGAACGCCGCATCGTCGAAACTCTTCGGCGTGACGTTTTCGAAGACGATCTTCTCGAAGATCTTGCCGTCATTCGCATACGACTCGACCGTGCGGAAATACGGGTGCCGCAGATCGAGCCCGAGCGTCTCCTTCTTGGCATAGAACTGCGGCTGGCCGATCGGCGTCTCATAGGTGAAGGTGACCACCCGCACGCCTTCGATGGTCTGCACGGCAATCTGTGTGGAGCGTGGCACGCCCGCTTCGACGTACTTCTTGCCCTCGCTCAGATACTGCCCGGCGATGTAATTAGTGCCCAGATCGCGCACCTGATGATTCGATTGCGCCCGCGCCAGCGACCCCGTCGTGGACGTCCAGACCGGCACTACGCCTAGCAGGCCGCCCAGGTGTCCATACATTTCGTCGCTGCGTCTGGACTCGTCGTAGATGATTTCCTGACCCGCGTGTCCGCCGTCCGGCAGCCATTTGGCGTAAATGCGCAAGGGGTCGTGCGCGATGCGCACCAGCATGTGATCGGGCTTGTCCGGCCAGTCACCCTTGATGCGTTCCCAGCGCAGCATCGTGAACTCATACGACGGATAGCCATTCGGTCCTTCCTGGATATAACGCGGCAGCGCGAGCGGATCGAGCGACTGGAACAGCGCGGTGAGCTGGGCGTCGTCGAGCTTTTCCAGCGCGCCGCTTTGCTGGGCTTGCCGCAGCCAGTGCACCTGCTGGTCGAGTGTCAGCTTGCCCGCCTGCGAAGGCGGCGTGGCGGGCGCCTGCACGGCGCTGGCGGTGTCCGCGGCGGAGTTGGCGGCGGGGTTTGCAGCAGTGCCCGGCGCGGTCGCCGTGGCGTCTGGATTCGCGGGTGGCTGCGTGCCGGCTTGTGCAAACGCCAGCGTCGAGGCGCAGGCGAGGGCCGTTGCGGCAAGCCAGGGGCGCAGCAGATTGCCAGCGTGTTTCGAGTGCATGAAAAAACGGTGCTTCATTGCCTCTCCTCCAGATCCGGAATCCATGGAATCGATCGTGATCCTGCTATCTGTCAGGCACCGTTCTGTTTGGCGAGTTCCTCGTCGCGCAAGGCACGTCGCAGAATTTTGCCAACATTGGTCTGCGGCAGCTCATCGCGGAACTCGACCACCTTCGGCACCTTGTAGCCGGTCAGATTCTTGCGGCAATGCGCGATGACCTGTTCGGCGCTGAGCGCCGGATTGCGCGAGACGACGAACACCTTGACGCGTTCGCCCTGCGCAGCGTCGGGAATGCCGATGGCCGCCACCTCGCGCACGTCGGGATGCATGGCGATCACGTCTTCGATCTCGTTCGGATAGACGTTAAAGCCCGACACCAGAATCATGTCCTTCTTGCGATCGATAAGCCGCATGAAGCCGCGCGAGTCCATCACGCCGATATCGCCGGTGGCGAGCCAGCCGTCGTCGACGAAAACCTTGGCGGTTTCGTCGGGGCGGTTCCAGTAGCCTTTCATCACCTGCGGACCCTTGACGCACAGTTCGCCCGCTTCGCCGATATTGGCCCAGCTGCCGTCGTCTTTACGGAAGCGCACCTGGGTGGAGGGCGCGGGCAATCCAATCGAGCCTTCGAAATCGCGCATGTTTTTCAGGTCGACGGGATTCATCGAGACGATCGGCGAGCACTCGGTCAGCCCATAGCCTTCGATGATCGGCTGCCCGGTCACGGCCTTGAAGCGCTCGGCGACGGCTTTTTGCGTCGCCATGCCGCCGGCCATCGCCAGCTTGAGGTCGGAGAAATCGCGCTTACGGAACTCTTCGTTTTCGAGGAACGCGTTATATAGCGTGTTGACCGCCGTAATGCCGGTGAATTTCTCGTTGCGAATGATCATCATGACACGTTTGGTGTCGCGCGGATTGGCGATCAGGATGTTGCGCCCGCCCAGTCCCATGAAAATCATCGCATTCACGGTGAGCGAATAGATGTGATAAAGCGGCAGCGGCGTGAGCACGGTTTCGATCTCGCCGGTGAGTTGTCCTTGCGACCACACTTTCGCCTGCAGCAGATTGGCGATGATGTTCTGATGCGTGAGCATCGCGCCCTTGGCGACGCCGGTGGTGCCGCCGGTGTATTGCAGGAAGGCGAGATCGTCGCGGTTCGGGCGCACCGGCGTGAGCGGCCGGTTATAGCCTATGGCGAGTGCATCGAGCAGGCGCACGGCCTTCGGCAGATGATATTTCGGCACCATCTTCTTGACGTGGCGCAACACGAAATTGAGCAGCCGTCCTTTCAGATTCAGGCCGTCGGCAAGCAGGTCGCCGAGACCGGTGAGGATCACGTTTTGCACGCGCGTACCCGGCAGCGCCTCTTCGACGGTCTTCGCGAAGTTCTCGAACACGATGACGGTTTGCGCGCCGCTGTCCTTCAGTTGATGCGCCAGCTCCCGCACCGTATAGAGCGGATTCACGTTGACGACCACCGCACCCGCCTTAAGGACACCGAACAAAGCCACCGGATACTGAAACGTGTTCGGCAGCATGATGGCGACACGCTCGCCCGGCTTGACACCGATACTCTGCAGATACGCCGCGAAAGCGGTTGCTTTACGCGCCAGCTCGCCGTAGCTCAAATCCGCGCCGACGCTCACATAGGCGACGCGCTCGCGGAACTGCGCCGTGCATTCGTCGAAGAACTGCACGATCGATTCGTACTGCCGCACGTCGATTTCGTGCGGCACGTCGGGCGGATAGGAGTGGTACCAGATGCCGTCGGTGTTCGGCGCGCGCGGCGGCGCCTCGTGTCCGACGGAAGGATTCGGCGCCGCTTGGGTAGGCTGGTTCATGGCTTGTCTCCTGAAGCGCAATGCTTCGTCTATGTCTGTTTATAGCTGCTATTTGGATGGCTGGATAATCTGTGAACAACCACGTCAACAATCCTGCTGGCCGCTAACGTTCGAGTATCGCAACCACCCCCTGGCCGCCCGCCGCGCAAATCGAAATCAGGCCGCGTGCGGTGCCGGCCGGTTTGTCGAGTTGCGCGAGCATCTTGGCGAGCCCGGCGACGATGCGCCCGCCGGTTGCCGCAAACGGATGCCCGGTCGCCAGCGAACTGCCGTTGACATTCAGTTTCGCACGATCGATGGCGCCGAGCGGGCCGGGCAGGCCCAGTTGCGTGCGGCAATACTCGTCGTCCTGCCATGCGGTGAGCGTGCACAGCACCTGCGCCGCGAACGCCTCGTGAATTTCGTAGAGGTCGAAGTCCTGCAGGGTCAGGCCGGCGCGCGCCAGCATGCGCGGCACGGCGTAAGCGGGCGCCATCAGCAGGCCTTCTTTCTTGTCGAAGAAATCGACCGCGGCAGTTTCGGACCACGTCAGGTAGGCCAGCACCGGCAAGCCGTGCGCGGCGGCCCACGCTTCGCTCGCGAGCAGGACGGCCGAGGCGCCGTCGGTGAGCGGCGTGGAGTTGCCGGCTGTCAGCGTGCCGGCGTCGCGATCGAACACCGGCTTGAGGCCCGCGAGCTTTTCCAGCGTCAGGTCCGCGCGCAGATTATTGTCACGTGCGAGGCCGCGGTACGGCGTCATCAGGTCGTTGAGAAAGCCGTGCGTGTAGGCCTCGGCGAGCTTGCGGTGGCTGTCGCAGGCGAGTTCGTCCTGGGCCTCGCGGGCGATGCCCCAGCGCTTGGCCATCAGTTCGCAATGTTCGCCCATGGAAAGGCCGGTACGCGGTTCGCCGTTGCGCGGTAACAGCGGCTTGAACAACATCCCCGGACGCAGCTTGCTCAGCGCCCCGACACGCTGGCCGGTGGTCTTGCCGCGATTCGCTTCGAGCAGGATCTTGCGCATCCGTTCGTTGACGCCGATCGGCGCGTCGGACGTCGTATCCACGCCGCCTGCGATGCCCACTTCGATCTGCCCGAGCGCGATCTTGTTGGCGACCAGAATAGCCGCTTCGAGACCGGTGCCGCAGGCCTGCTGCACGTCGTAAGCGGGAGTCTCTTTGGCGAGGGTGGTGGAGAGCACGGACTCGCGCGTGAGATTGAAGTCGCGCGAATGCTTGATGACCGCGCCCGCCGCCACTTCGCCCAGACGCTCGCCATGCAGGTTGAAGCGGTCGATCAGCCCCTGCAGCGTGAAGGTCAGCATGTCCTGATTCGACGCGTTGGCATAGGCGGTGTTCGAGCGCGCGAACGGAATCCGGTTGCCGCCCAGGATGGCGACGCGCCGCACAGCGGGAAGCGGGTGGGACATGCATAACTCCTTTCAGAAGCGGGCGTAATCGATCATTGAGTGGTCCACTGAAACCGGCCGCGCAGATGCGGCTTGTCGCCGGCGGCATCGCGTACTTCGAGATCGCGCGTGCTGGTGGGCGCGGTGGCCGCGGCGGCGGTCGCCGGGATGCTGGTCCATAGCGAGGCGTCGCCGGGCAGCAGCATCGGCAGCTTGAATTCGGCGCTGACGGCGGCCTCGGCGAGCGGCTTGGGCGGCTGCAAGGCGGCCGCCGCGCGCGCGAGGGTCCACATGCCGTGCGCGATCGCGCGCGGGAAACCGAACGCCTTGGCGGAGAGCGTCGTCAGGTGAATCGGGTTGTAGTCGCCCGAGGCGTGCGCGTAATCGCGCCCGAGTTGCGCGGGCAATTGCCAGCGCGCCACGCGTTGCAAATCGTCGCGGTTGATTTCCAGCATGGCCAGCGGATCGCCCGCCGGTGCAGCGCCGCGTTTCAGGTACACGCTGTCGCCGTCCCAGACCGCCTCGCCGCGTCGATAGAGGCGCGTGTGCAGCACGAACGCCTGGCCCTTGTCATGCCGCAGCAGCGCGCCGAATTCCACTTCGACACGCAACACTTCGTTGAACGCGAGCGGACGCCGTAGACGCACATGGTTGGCGAGATGCACGAGCCCGAGCGCGGGCCACGGGAAAGCGGGGTCCGTCAGCATCAGCAGATGCAGCGGAAAGGCGAGCAGATGCGGGAAGGTCAACGGCACGCCGTGCTCGGGAATAAAGCCGCAGACGCGCGCATAGCGTTCGATGGCAATCGGTTCGAGCGGCGCCGCCGGGCGCACGAGGCGCAGCGCCGGCAACTGCGCGATGCGGCCGCGCTTGAGCACGCCGGACAGGGCGCGCCCATACAGCCTGGCCGGCGCGGGCAACTGCTCGATTACCACGGTGCGCGGGCGTGCCGCGCTGTACGGCTGACCGAGGCCGGAGGGCTCGCCCATGCTCATGCTCCGATCAGGCTTTGGCCGCACACCCGCACCACCTGGCCGGTGACGCCGGCACAGCCGGGATGCGCGAGCCACGCGATGGTCTGGGCCACATCCACCGGCTGGCCGCCTTGGCTCAGCGAATTCATGCGGCGGCCGGCTTCGCGGATCGCCAGCGGGATTTTCGCGGTCATCTGGGTTTCGATGAAACCCGGCGCGACCGCGTTGATCGTAATGCGCCGTTCGCCGAGCGGCGCGGCCATGCTTTGCACCCGGCCGATCACGCCGGCTTTCGAGGTCGCGTAATTGGTCTGACCCATGTTGCCGGCAATGCCGCTGATCGACGACACGCAGACGATGCGGCCGCCGTCGCGCAGCGTGCCGGCGGCGAGCAGGGCGTCGTCGAGACGCTCCTGGGCGGCCAGGTTGATGTCGATCACGCTATGCCACGCCGCTTCAGTCATGCGCGCGATGGTTTTGTCTTTCGTGATGCCGGCGTTGTGCACGACGATATCGACGCCGAGTTCGTCGAGCGCGGCGGCGATCTGGGCGGGCGTTTCGGGCGCGGCGATATCGAAGGCGAGGGCGCTGCCGGATAGCGGGCGCATGGTTGCTTCGAGCGCGTCGCTGGCGGACGGGATGTCGACGCCGATCACGTGCGCGCCTTCGGCCGCGAGCGCCGCCGCAATAGCCGCGCCGATGCCGCGCGCCGCGCCTGTCACGACGGCGCGCTTGCCGGCGAGCGGCTGCGCCCAGTCAATCGCCGTGGCCGTGGTTGACTCTGTGGCTGTGGTTTGCGGCGAAGCAGTGACGCCCGCGATCTGCACCACCTGCCCCGACACATACGCCGAACGCGGCGACAGGAAAAAGCGCAAGGTTGCTTCGGCCTCGTCTTCGGCCCCTTGCGCGACATACATCAGATTCGCGGTGATGCCGCGCCGCGCCTCCTTGCCGAGCGAGCGCGTCAGGCCTTCGAGCGCGCGTTGCGCGGTCCATTGCCGCGGCGTCGCGCAGGCTTGCGGCGGCCGGCCCAGCACGACGATTCGCCCGCATTTGCCGAGCGAGCGCAGCGTGTCGTGGAAGAAGGCAAACAGGCTGTCGAGCTCGCCGCTGTCCTCGATCCCGCTGGCGTCGAACAGCAGCGCGACGAGGCGTCCCTGCGAGCCGCTATCGGCGGGCTCGAAGCGGCCGGTCATCAGGCCATGCCGCGCCGCCAGCGGAATCCACCCCAGCGCGCTTTCGTGCGCCACGCTGGTAAAGCCGCTGCGTGCGATCACCCCCGCGAGCGCGTCGAGCAGATGCGGCGCGCGCCCCGCGCCGATCGCCACGAGCCCTTCGAACTCGGGCCGATCCGCGCGATAGCGGCGCAATACCTCGGGCTTCGGCAAGCCGATCGAGCGCGCGAGGCGCGCACCGAACGGCGAGTTGACGAAGTTCAGGTAGCTGTCTTTCATCTTCTGTTGCTCCGCTGGCCGGTCGGGTTTCCCTCAGTGTGCATGGCGCGATGCTCAAGCTGCAAGCTGCATCGCTTTTTCGAGTGCTTCCTTGCGCTTTTGCAGACCGTCGAGCATGCCGAAGTCGGGCGCGAAGTCGTCTACCTTGACCACTTCGGCGCCGTAGCGGGCGTAGTCGTCGAGCACCTGGCGCTCGTCGGCGTCGAGCAGGCCCTGGCGTTGCGCCGCTTCCGTCCACGCGGCCAGATGCGCGAGGCTTTGCGGCATCGGCGTGAGCCGGCCTTGCTTCACAGCCTCGCGCAGTTTCTGGTCGATGGCGTTGATGCGCGGATTGAGCGCGAACAGCAATTCGCCGTAGCCGAGCGGATCGACGTCGGGATGCGGCACGTAGGAATCGGAGACGAGCCGCTCGCGCGCGGCGCCCGGCGTTTGCATCAACTCGGCGATGGCGCCGCCGAGTCGATCCGCCGGCGCGCGATGCGGCAGGCCGAACGGAAACGCCAGCACGCGCACGAGACCCGCGGCGAGGCGGTTCGGATAGTTGACGAGCACGCCGTCGATCGCCTCTTGCGCGCGATTGAGCGCGTCCTCCACGCCCCATTGCACCAGCGGCAAGTCGCTCTCCTGGCGGCCTTCGTCTTCGAAGCGCTTGAGCGTGGCGGAGATCAGGTAAAGCTGGGAGAGCACGTCGCCCAGACGCGCGGAGATCCGCTCACGCCGTTTCAGGTCGCCGCCGAGCACGAACATCGAGACGTCGGCGAGCAGCGCGAACACGGTGGAGATGCGGGTCGCCGCGCGGTAGTAGTGGGCGAGCGGCGCATGGGCGCGCTGCGGCTTGCGGATAAACGCGCCGGCCGTGACGGCATACACGAAACTGCGCACCACGTTCGACAAGGTGAAGCTGACGTGACCGAAGAACGCCGCGTCGAAATCGACCAGCGCCTTGCCGTGGTCCTCTTCGCGCGTCGCGGCCATTTCCTTTAGCACATACGGATGGCAACGAATCGCCCCCTGGCCGAAGATGATCAGGCAGCGCGTGAGAATGTTGGCGCCTTCAACGGTAATCGCAATCGGCACCTGTTGATAGGCGCGTGCGAGGAAGTTCGACGGCCCCATGCAGATGCCCTTGCCGGCGGCGACATCCATGCCGTCGTTGATCACCTGGCGGGCGCGCTCGGTGATGTGGTACTTGGCGATCGCGGAGATCACCGAGGGTTTTTCGCCGAGGTCGACCGCATGCGCGGAGAGCCGCCGCGCCGCATCCATCACGTACAGATTGCCGCCCATGCGGCCGAGCGCTTCCTGCACGCCCTCGAACTTGCCGACGGCGGTGCGGAACTGGCGGCGCACGGCGGCATACGCGCCGGTGCCGCGCACGGCAATTTTCGCCATGCCCACATTCGACGACGGCAGCGAAATGGCCCGCCCCGCAGCGAGGCATTCCATCAGCATGCGCCAGCCGTTACCCACCTGGGCGCGGCCGCCGATCACCCAGTCGAGCGGAATGAACACGTCCTTGCCCGAATTCGGACCGTTCTGGAACACCGCGTTGAGCGGCCAGTGACGGCGGCCGATATTCACGCCCGGGTGCGAGGTGGGAATCAGCGCGCAGGTGATGCCGGGTTCGTCCGCCGGGCCGAGCAGATGATCCGGGTCGAGCGCGCGAAAGGCGAGACCCAGCACGGTCGCGATCGGCCCCAGCGTGATGTAGCGCTTGTCCCAGGTGACACGAAAACCGAGTGTCTCGCGGCCTTCGAAGCTGCCCTTGCAGACGACGCCGATGTCGGGAATCGCCGCTGCATCCGAACCGGCGTAGGGACTCGTCAGCGCGAAGCAGGGGATTTCCGCGCCGCGCGCGAGACGCGGCAGATAGTGGTTCTTCTGTTCCTCGGTGCCGTAATGCATCAGCAGTTCGGCGGGGCCGAGCGAGTTCGGCACCATCACCGAAACGGCGGCCGCCGAGCAGCGCGTGGCCAGCTTCATGATGACCTGCGAATGCGCGTAGGCGGAGAACTGCTTGCCGCCGTACTGCTTCGGAATGATCATGCCGAGAAAGCCGCGCTCCTTGATGTACTGCCACGTCTGCGGCGAGAGGTCTTGCCAGATCGCGGTGGTTTCCCAGTCGTTGGCGAGATCGCACAGGTGCTCGCATTCGACGTCGAGAAACGACTGTTCTTCCGCCGTGAGGGTGGCCGGGCCGTGCGCGAGCAGCGTGTCCCAGTGCGGGCGTCCCGAGAACAGGGCGGCGTCCCACCAGACCGTGCCGGCTTCGATGGCGTCGCGCTCGGTGGGCGACATCTCCGGCAGGATCTTGCGGAAAATATCGAGTACAGGCTTGGCGAGCCACGCGCGGCGCAGCGGCTTCACTGCCAGCACCAGCGCGGGCAGCACGAAGACAATCGCGAGGATGACGGTGGCAAGCGGTCCCGCCGCGCCGCTCAGACGCGCGGCCGCGACCCACACGACGAGGAAAGCGAGCCACCACGAGGCGCGGGCCTGAACATAGACGAGCGCCGCCGCGGCGACGACCAGCACTAAGAAGAACCACGACATGACGTCTCCCTCCCTGTTTTGATGGTGCGTGCGAACGCTTCCGCACGATACGGAAGGCTCGCTTCGGTGGTTTGACAGCACACGCGGTGCCAGCTGCACCGCGGCGCCGGGACGTAAACCTCTAAACGTCCCGGCACGCCTGGGTCAGGCTGCGCCGTGCGCGAGGTGCCGCAAGGGGCTGGTGGTGCCGCCTGGAGCACTGCTTGGGTCGCCGCCGGCGCTGCTGCGCTGCGCGGTTTCATCTCGTTGATGGCGCGTCTCAACGGATGGCCCGCCTGATGCGTCGTGCGATGTCGCCCGCGCTGCCGCGTCGTTGCTGTTTGTCTCGGCGGCGGCGCCGGGCGTATCCGTATCCGGCAAGCCGCCGCAGGCGCCTTGCGGACCCTCCGGCGAACCATCGGCGGCGTCGCCGAGCACGGCAGCGAAGGCGGCCAGCTGGCTGGTGTCCGGCAGCGGCGCTTTCAGCGCGGCCACCATCAGCGAGGCGAGCCGGGCGATCAGTTGCAGGTCGTTCATCGATTTGCCCTGCGAGAACTCGGTGATCAGGCTGTCGGTGTCGGTGCCGGCCAGCACGCCCGAGAGCGCGCCGATCGCGAAGTGCAGACGCCAGCCGAGTTCGTCGCGCGGCAGGTGCGGCAAGGCGCGCTGGAACGCCTCGAAGAACCGTTCGGCTACCGATGCATAGTGTCCGTTCAGGAAGTCGCGAATGAACGACGACGGATCGGTGTATGCGCGCCCGAGCAGTCGCAGGAACGCCTTGCCGCCCACCTGCGGATCGCGCGAGAGGCGCAGCGCCGGAATGAACATCGCGCCCAGCACGTGCTCGCAGGTCAGACGCGGGCCGAGCATCGTATCGAAGCGGTCGAGCAGCTTGACCCGTTCCTGGTTGAGGCGGTCGAGGCGGCGCGACAGCATCGCGTGAATCAGCGCTTCCTTGCTGCCGAAGTGATAGTTGACCGCTGCGAGATTGACCTCGGCGCGCGAGGTGATCTGACGCAACGACATGGCCTCATAACCGCATTCGATGAAAAGCGTCTCTGCGGCGTCGAGGATGCGTGACTTCGTGTCGCCGGTGTGCCGGCCTGTCGTGCGAACTGCCATTTTGCGCTCCCTATGCCGGTTGCCCGGCCGCAAACAAGCGATTCAAATGCGCATTTGAAACACGCGTTTTTTTCAGGATAAGAAGGATCAGGTTCATTGGGCAAGGTTCTCTGTGGGTGGACTCCTCTAAAAAGGCACGGCTGCGGTGCATCGAGCGCGCCGCGCGACGTGACTTCCAGCGCCGCACGCCGTTTCAGGCGCGAAATAAAAAAGGCCGTTCCAATCGAAATTGGAACGGCCTCGTCATACTGCCTGGCGTGGCGGCCTGTGGCCGCCTGTATAAGTTTCGTGCTGCTCGTGTTCGTTCGGCGGTTTGAAACCGCCGCAGGTCATTTTAAACCGCTGCGACCTCTTTGGCAGATTGTGTCATATCTATGCCACGACGTTCACGGCTAAACGGGATCAGCACGGCAATCACCACGGCGACAATACCAATCACCACCGCCATCACGAGCGCATAGTTGTTGCCGTGCTGCTCGGCGAGCCCGGCCTGCAGCGGCGCGTTGACCGAGGCGAGCAGGTTGCCGAGCTGGTACACGAGGCCGGGGAAGGTGGCGCGGATTTCATCCGGCGAGATTTCGTTCAGGTGGACCGGAATCACGCCCCACGCGCCTTGCACCGAAATCTGCATCAGGAAGGCGCCGACCGCCAGCAGCACCGGCGTGCTGGAAAACGCCCACAGCGGCAGCACCGGCAGGGCGATCAGGGCGGCGATGAAGATGGCGCGCTTGCGGCCGATTCTCTCGGAGATGAAACCGAAAAACAGTCCGCCGCAGATCGCGCCGATATTCAACACGATGGTGATCAGCGAAACGGTGTGCGCGTCGAAGTGCTGCTGCACGCGCAGGAAGGTCGGATACAGATCCTGCGAGCCGTGCGAGAAGAAATTGAACGCGGTCATCAGGATGATCGAGTACAGCGACAGGCCGATGTTCTTCTTCAGCGTGGCAAGCAACCCTGGCCTGACACGCTTTTCCAGCGTTTTGAACGCCGGCGACTCGGGCACGTGCGCACGCACGTACAGCACCAGCAGGGCGGGAAGCACGCCGACCATGAACATGCCGCGCCAGCCGATGTATTGAAACAGCACGCCGAACACGATTGAGGCGAGCAGATAGCCGCTCGGATAGCCCGCTTGCAGCAGACCGGAAACGATGCCGCGCGATTTCGCCGGCACGGTTTCCATGGTCAGCGCGCCGCCGACGCCCCATTCGCCGCCCATGGCGATGCCGAACAGCGCGCGCAGCACGAGCAGGGTGGTGAGATTGGGCGCGAAGCCCGACAGCAGTTCAATCAGCGAATAGCACGCGATGTTGACCATCAGCGTCGGACGGCGGCCGAATTTATCGGCGAGCCAGCCGAAAATGAGCGCGCCGACGGGGCGCATCATCAGGCTCAAGGTGATCCCAAACGCCACAGTCTTGACGTCAGTACCGAAATCGCTCGCAATATCTTTCAGAATGAACACCATCAGAAAGAAATCGAACGCGTCCAGTGTCCAGCCGAGATACGCCGCAATCGTGACGTTTTTCTGTTCCCGAGTCCAACTCATGTGTTTTTTCTCCAAGTCTCCGAACAACCCGCGCCTAACGGCGGGCGGCCATCCGGCGACCCGCGCGCCCCCTGGTGCGGGCTCCGAGGGAGTGTACGCCGACCATTAAGCGTCTGCATGCTTGAAATGCGCTTCTTAGTACATGTCCCTAAGCGGGGAGCGGGTTTCGGGCCGATTTGCGGCAATGTCATGCGACGTATCCATGCATGATGATCATTAGTGAAGTTGAAAAATCAATTTGCCTCATAGTTTGCTGCGTAATACGATAATGGCATCCTGAATCCGGTCCTAACTCTGGTTCCTTTTATTCATTTCAATCATGTCCGCCACGCCGACCGTCAGCGAGCCCGCGCCTCGCGAACCCAGCTCCTTCGCCGTACTCGCGGCGGTGACGGTCCTGACCGGCATCGGCGCCGGCCTGGGCGGCATGTCGCTGGCGTTGCTGCTGCACTGGATCCAGCACATCGCCTACGGCTACAGCGTGTCGCAGGTCATCAGCAACGAGACTTTTCTGCAAGGCGTGAGTGCCGCGTCGCCTGAGCGGCGTGTGCTGGTGCTGGTGGTCTGCGGGCTCGTCGCCGGGCTTGGATGGGGCGCGCTGTATCGCTTCGGGCGTCCGCTCGTCAGCATCAAGAAGGCGGTCAAGTCGAATGATCCGCGCATGCCGATTGTCAGCACGGTGGTGCATGCCGTGCTGCAGATCGTGACGGTCGCGCTCGGTTCGCCGCTGGGCCGCGAAGTGGCGCCGCGCGAGATCGGTTCGGTGTGGGCCGGCTGGCTGTCGCATCGCGCGGGGCTTTCGGTGGCCGAAAGCCGGATCATGGTGGCGTGCGGCGCGGGCGCGGGTCTGGCGGCCGTCTATAACGTCCCGCTCGGCGGCGCGGTCTTTGTGCTCGAGGTGTTACTCGGCACCTTCGGCTGGGCGGCGCTGGTGCCGGCGATTGCAACTTCGTCGATTGCCGCCGTGGTCGCGTGGCTCGGACTTGGCAACGAACATCAATACGAAGTGCAGCAACTGACGTTCGGCGCGCCGCTGGTTATCTGGGCCGTGCTGTGTGGGCCGGTCTTCGGGCTGGCGGCATGGGGCTTCACTGAACTCACCGCGCGGGCCCGCGCCGCGGCGCCGAAGGATTGGCGTCTGCCGGTTGCCGCGTTGCTCAACTTTGCCATCATCGGCGGCCTCGCCATCTACTTTCCGCAACTGCTCGGCAACGGCAAGGGGCCGGCGGGCCTCTCGTTCAATAGTGACCTGACCATTGGACTCGCGGCCACGCTGCTGGTGCTCAAGGTGCTCATCACCGCGGGCAGTCTGCGTGCCGGCGCCGAAGGCGGTCTGCTGACGCCGGGGCTGGCGAATGGCGCGTTGCTGGCCATCGTGCTGGGCGGAGTATGGAACATGATCTGGCCGGGCACGGCGTCCGGTGCGTTTGCGATTGTCGGTGCGGGCGCATTTCTCGCGGCTTCCATGCAGATGCCGATTACGGCAGTGGTGCTCTTGCTGGAATTCACGCGCGTGAGCCACGACTTCCTGATCCCGGTTCTGCTCGCGGTGGCGGGGTCGGTGTCGACCTTCAGGCTACTGGCGACCCTGCGTGCCGCAGAGGCCGTCAAACTGGCTCCGGCCACCCAGACCGCGGCCGCCCAGACCACGGCTACTCAGACCACGGCTACTCAGACCACGGCTACTCAGACCACGGCCACCCAGACCGCGGCCACCCAGACCGCGGCCACCCAGACCGCGGCGACCGGCGTCGGTACAAAGGTTTGAAGTCTCGGGGAAGTCTTGAGAATCTTTTGGACGGGGCGCTGCCAGTGCTTAGCGGGCGCTCGCATCGCTGACCAGCGGCGCGGCGCGCACGGCGTTCGGCGCACGTGCGAGCCGGCGTCGGCACCAGCTCAGGACGGGCCGCTCCATGCCGTGCCATGACAGGTACGCGAACGCGAAAATAAACGGCGCGCCAATCGCCAGCGCGGCCAGATGATTCAGTTGAGGCGCGATGCTCGCCAGCGTCTGCTGCACGATCAAGCCATATATACAGATGCCGAAGGAGTAGTCGTGGCGCGGCGCGAACCGGCGCAGCATCGGCGTCGTACCCAGCCATAGCAGCCCATACACGAAGGTCAGATAGAACAGCGGCTGCGCGCCGGCAGTGTCGCGAAACGCCAGAAACGTCATCACGAGCAGGCAGGCCGACCATCCATCCACGCGAATCCCGTCGCGCCAGCCGTACAGCACCATGCCGAGCAGGAAGAAGAACTCCGGCCAGAACGAGTAGCCGTCGGGCTTGCTCGAAAAGTCCCGCAATCCGATCCCGAAATCATGCAGGCCGTCGAAGTGCACGCGCAGGCTCCACGCGGCGACGCCTAGCAATGCGGCGCCGAGGATGCGCCAGCGGCTCGACAGCAGCCCTGCCATGCCTGCAACCAGCACCATGAAGTAGCACTCTGTCAGCGTCCACAGCGGCTGAGAGATGACATCGGGAAGCTGGCCGTGCGTGAACACGCCAGGCGACAGCCGGAACTCGTGGCGTGTGATGCTGGAGAAGTTGTCGAGGGTGGCCCAGCTCGCGCTGGAGGCGAAATAGTCGCGCAGCGGCAAGGTGGTCAATACCGGACCCACCACGAAAATGACAAGCAGCATTCCGGCCATCACCGGCGGCCAGACTCTCGCAATCCGCAGCATGACGAAGCGCCCGGCTGAGCGCTGCCGCTCGAAGCTCGCTGTCACCAGAATCCCGCTGATCAGAAAGAAGGCATAGATGCCGAGGCTGCCGGTGCTGTCGAAACCGAACGCGGCCCAGACGGGATCGGCTCGGCCATCGGGCGATTGGATGAGGAACGCGTAACCATAGACCACCGCCATGGCGCCGAATAGTCGCAGCAGGTCGAAGTTGTTTCGTTTGCGCGCGAGCGCGTGCGAAAGCGGATACATCGCAGCGTCTCCTTCAGGATGAACGGCCCACGAGGCGAGCGGTCAGGGCAGCAGGCTTTCGATAAAAACACCAGCCTGCAGGATGGGTCAGCCGAGCGCGAATGACTGTGCGCTGTCCCACGGTGAGCGTCGACGCGGAGGTAATCTGACAGAGTTAATCTAGGCTTGGGCGCGATTTGGCTGCATGTATTCAGTCAGCCGTTTAGGTGACGATTTTAGGAATTGTCGCGCCGATTCACGCTCAGCGCGAATGCATAATCATCCGCGAACGAAAAGGGGGGCATAAGCCTGTTTCGTTTGTCTTTCTCAACCATTTCTTTGAGCCTGTCCACAATGAAAACCAAGCTGATTTCCGCCGTGATTTTCGCCGGCGCTGCCATGGCATCGCAGTTCGCTGCCGCTGCTGACGGCACGATCACGTTCAACGGCACGATCACCGCACAGACCTGCACCATCAACGGCAATGGGTCGGGTTCCAACAACTTTACCGTCACGCTGCCCACGGTGTCGTCAAGCACGCTCGCCGCTGCAGGTCAAACCGCCGGCCGCACGCCGTTCAGCATCGCGCTGACGAACTGCACGCCGAATTCGGGCAACGTCCATACGTTCTTCGAAGCAGGTCCGACGGTCGACACCACCACTGGCAACCTGGTCGTTAACGCCGGCGGCGCAACCAACGTTGAAATTGGCCTGCAAAACTTCGATTTCACCAACATCACGGCTGGCGCGGCCGACGCATCGCAGAACTCGAAGTCGGTTGCCATTAACAGCGGCAAGGCAACGCTGAACTACTACGCACAATACGTTGCAACGGGCGCGGCAACAGCCGGCGCAGCGAATTCGAGCGTGATGTACACGATGTCGTATCAGTAAGTACGCGCAGAGGGTGGGTATGCGTTAGCAGGCCTCACTCTGTTCGGGGCGAAGCGGGCTTTTTCCTGCTTCGCTATCCTAATTTAATTTTGCTTAAAATTTAGACGGGGTCGCCTTGAAAAAAAGACAATTATTCAGGTCCATCATTGCTACGGCATGTGTGGCGTTTGGACTTGCAGGGGCGATTCACGCGCAGGCATCGGTGGTTATCGCGGGTACACGGGTGGTCTATAACGCGAAAGATTCCGAAGAAACAATCAAGCTGTCGAACGAAGGTAAATCTCCGGCACTGGTACAGGCCTGGATCGACGCGGGCGACTCAAAAATTGCACCCTCGGCGGCCGAGGTACCTTTCGTCGTGACTCCCCCTATTTCACGTATTGACCCGGCCAAAGGGCAAACGTTGCGAGTGGTCTATACCGGCGAGCCATTGCCGCAAGACAAGGAATCGGTGTTCTGGCTCAATGTGCTGGAAGTGCCGCCCAAGCCCGGCCCGGACGAGGCAGACGCGAACAAACTTCAGTTGGCGTTCCGTTCGAGAATCAAATTGTTCTTCCGTCCCACTGGCCTGAAGGGTCTGGCGGAGGAGGCGCCTGCACAGATCGGTTGGCGCCTGACGCAGGCAGGAAACCAACTGGCAATTGAAGCGAACAATCCTACGCCGTTCCACGTGTCATTCACTGCGATAGAAGTCAGTGCGGCTGGCAAGACGGCCGGGTTCGACGACGGCGGCATGGTGGGGCCGGGTGAAACCAAAGCCTTTCCGCTGAAAGGCGAAGTGGCTGGAGCCGTTGATGCCAAGGTGCATTACCACGCATTGAACGACTTTGGCGGCCCGATCGATGGCGACGCGGCATTGACGCAAGGCTCTGCGCAACTAGCGAAGACGCAGTCCGCTACAGAAAGCACAACCGAGGTGCTGCCGGCTCAAGGTGCCGGCGAGTCGGTTAAATGACTCGCTCGTCATAGCGAATAGCGCGCCGCTGCGGCGTGCCCGGCTTCCCGGTAATCGCTTTAGAAAACGAACGCTTATGCCGCATTTGACGGCAGGGGCGACTTTGTCCAGAAATTTGGCTGTGGTAGTACGATGCAAAGTAAAAATCACGCTTTTCCTCTGTCCTTTCGCCTGCGTCCCCTTGGTTCCGTTGCCTTGCTGCTCGTCACAGGCACGAACGCGCTCGCAGCCGGCGCCAGCGGCGCTACTCAAACGGCGCAGGTCGAATTCAATGATTTGTTCCTGCAGCGTCCGGGTGAAGCTCCGGTCGACGTTAGCCGCTTCGAAAAAGGTAACCTGGCCGCTCCGGGCGAGTATCGGGCCGACCTGTATGTCAACCAGGGCTGGCTGGGCCGCGCGGAGATAACCCTTAAGCAGGTTGGCTCAGATGTCAACAACGTGCAGCCGTGCTTTAACCGCGCACTGCTCGAACGTATTGGCGTGGACCTGTCGAAGCTCTCGGTGCAGGCCACTGACCAGATTACGCAGGCCGGCGCCTGCGTGCCGCTGCCTGACCTCGTGCCGGACGCAATTGCTTCGTTCGACAACGGCGAGCAGCGTGTCGATATCAGCGTGCCGCAGGCCTCGATGAACCGTCAGGCGCGCGGCTACGTGGATCCGCGCTATTGGGATGAAGGCGTGCCCGCTGCGCTGCTTCAATACAATGCGAACGTCTATCAGGCGCAGGCGCAGGGAGTCTCTTCCACGCAAGGGTACGTGGGATTGACCGCCGGGCTGAATCTGGGTCCGTGGCGTTTCCGTCACAACGGCAATCTGACATCCGGAACCGACGCCGGCACGCATTACCAGGATGTCCAGACCGAATTGCAGCGCTCAATTGTCCCGCTCAAGAGCCAACTGACGATCGGCGACGGATTCACTGACGGCACGGTATTCGACAGCTATGGTTTCCGGGGCGTGCAGTTGGCCACGGACGACATGATGTATCCGGAATCGCAGCGCGGCTATGCGCCTACGATTCACGGCATTGCGAACAGCAATGCGCTGGTGCAGGTCAGCCAGAACGGCAATATCATTTACGAAACCAACGTCGCGCCGGGGCCGTTTGTCATTAACGACCTCTACCCGACGGGTTACGGCGGCAATCTGACCGTGACCGTTACCGAAGCTGACGGTAGCAAGCACGTCTCTCAGGTGCCTTACGCACCTGCGGTGAACGCGCTGCGACCGGGCATCACGCGCTATAGCCTCACCGCGGGCCAGTATCGTGACCAGCTTGTGCATGCCCACCCGATGCTGTTTCAGGGCACGGTGCAGCACGGTTTCACAAACGCAATTACCGGCTACGCCGGTTTTGTTGCGGCCGACGGATACGTGGCCGAATTGCTGGGCTCAGCCCTGACCACGGATTTCGGCGCGTTTGCGCTTGACATCACACAGGCCAATACGAATCTGCCCAACGCGTCAAGCCGCAGCGGTCAGAGCTTGAGGCTCGCCTACAGCAAGTTGATCGCGCCGACGGACACCAACGTGACCGTCGCCGCATATCGCTATTCGAGCAGCGGCTATCTGGGCCTGGCCGACGCGATGCGATTGCGCGACGTGAGCTCGCGCGGCCTGAACGAGTTCATGATCAACAACGTGCAGCGCAGCCAGTTACAGATAACGGTGAACCAGACCCTGCCGAGCGGATGGGGGTCGTTTTATCTGTCGGGGTCGACGCAGGACTACTGGAACGCCACCGGCCGCACCACTCAATTCCAGGCTGGCTATAACAATAACTTCAAGCGGATTAACTATGGCATTTCGGCGGCGCGGCAGCAGGACCTGACCACGGCGAAATGGGACAACACCGTCATGTTGACGGTCTCCGTCCCGCTGGGCAACGCCGTCCATTCGCCGTATTCGTCCACGAGTCTGCAGCACGATTCCAGGGGCGCGACGACGGCGCAGGAATCGCTCACTGGATCGTTGGGCGTCGACAATGCATTCACGTATGGGCTGAACGTAAGCAACAGCGGCGGCGGTGCGGGTGGTTCCGTAACCAGCGCGGGCGGTAACGCCGCATACATATCGCCGGTGGCAACAATCACGGGCAGTGCTTCGACAACTAACAATAACGCGCAGTATGGCGCGGGTCTGTCGGGTGGCATCGTGGCATACGGTGGAGGGGTCGCATTTACACCTTCGATGGGCGAGACCATTGCGATTGTCGAAGCGAAAGATGCGGGCGGCGCACGCGTGGCGAACGCCAGCGGCCTGCGGGTCGATCCGTGGGGTCACGCAATCGTGTCGAACCTCACGCCGTTCTCGGACAACGAGGTCGAGATCGACCCGAAGGGCTTGCCGATCAGCGTGGAACTGAAGGAGAGCGCGCAACATACCGCGCCGACGGCGGGTGCGGTTGTGTGGCTCAAGTTCGAAACCGAGGGCGGTGGCCGCTCTGTGATCATGCGGGCGAAGATGGCAGACGGCTCGCCGGTGCCGTTTGGCGCTCAGGTGACCGATGCGTCTGGGCAGGAAGTCGGCACCGTGGCGCAAACCGGCCGCATTGTCATTCATGGGCTCAAGAGCGATGCCGGCAGCTTCAATGTCAAGTGGGGCGACGCCGGGAATCAGCAGTGCAAGTTGTCCTATGCATTGCCTGCGGCGGCAGATAGCAAGACCGTTACCTGGACGGTGGTCGATTCGATGTGCGGGAATTGATTGAGGCGGCCGGCCGCCTGAGGTCTGCTCGAGAAAGGTGGGTAACGGCAAGGCCGTGCGTTATTGCTCCAATAATGGCCAGAGTAAATGATGCACGGCCAGTCAACGAATGAAGGGATGAATCAAATGCGTATAACCAAATATATTGTACTGCTTGCTTTGTTTGCGCTTGGCAAAACAGCACTTGCATGCACGGCTGGAACGCCAATAGTAACAACCGTTAATTTGCCCGCAACCTTAACGGTTGCGCGGGATTCGGCAACTGGCAGCATTCTTTACGACTCAGGGTGGACGGGAGGGAGCGCAAGAGGGTCGACCTATTGCAGCGGTGGTGAAATTTGGACCTATGGCTACGTGTCTCCAATGATTGCAACCGGCATTGCTCACGTGTATCAAACCGGAGTGCCCGGCGTAGGCATCAAAGCAGTCTGGTCAAACAATCCAAATTACTTGCCGTCAGACATTAATACAGTTAACCCCAGCATGGGAACCATGTGGATGGAGTGGCCAAGAACCAATGGCGGCGCGCTTTCAGCCGTCCAATATATTCCGGGCGCCCAATATCGTATTCAGTTTATCAAGACTGGAACGCTTGGCTCCGGAACAATGACCCTCCCGAACCCGACTGTGAATTCAATGTATGGATCGTCTCAAATGACTTCCACAACATTTACTAATTCATCAATTAACGTTCAGGTATCGGGTTGTACAGTAACGCAAAATAATATTACAGTTTTGTTGAATAAGATAAAAACGTCGGATTTGTCTGCTATTGGCTCGACAGTCGCTCCTTCAGCGTTTAATATTCCTTTGACGTGTGATCCCGGCATCAATGTCGCATACGAGATTGATGGAACGCCCGATGCGTCAAATGCCCCTGGTGTGCTGGCCAATCAAACGGGTTCAGGTATGGCCACAGGGGTTGGCGTCCAGGTATTGCAGGGATCGAATCCCATTACTTTGGGTACACTTTCCGCGATATACATCACCACAACCACTAGCGCCCAGCAAGTCAATATACCTATGACTGCGCGATACTATAAAAGCAATGCAACCGTGACAGCCGGAAACGTAAGCTCAACTGCAACGTTTACAATGAATTATCAATAGTAGCATTACATATAATCAATGAACCGCCCCGGGGCGGTTCAGTTTGCCCGATGGCTCGCATGCGTGGCAAACCAATGTTCCAGGCATCGGTATTCGCATCACCGGTACAACAAACACAAATGGTGTTCAACTAACGTATCTCACCAGCGGTCAGTAGGACGCGTATTACTCAACCTATTCGAGTAACTTCAGTGCGATAACCTTTGCCGTGAAATACGATCTGGTCGTTACCGGGACCGTGGGTGCGGGCTCCCTGGCAGGCGGCACGATATGGCAAAGTATCTGGCACGACATTGGATATAACGTCTCGGGGAATATGACGGGAACACCGGTCTCAGCAGGAACGAGGGTCATCAGGCCAGTAGTGCCGGGTTGCACGGTGGATAGTGCCTCGGCCAATCAAACCATCGGTCTGGGTAGCTATCAATCCGCGAAAACCTTTACCGGAATTGGCGCTACCAGCCCTTCGAAGCCCGTCTCGGTTCTCCTTCATAACTGCAACGGTGCGCAAATCAGCATTAACCTGCAGCCGACGAGCAATGTCGTCTCCGCGACCAACGGCACCTTTGCATTGACGAGCGGCGGAGCAACGGGCGTTGCCATTCAAATGCTCAATGCGGCCGGCACGGCTCCTTTTCCACTGAATCAGGCCGTGGCTATGGGTGCAGCGGGTCCGCCAACAGCGGTTGCAGATTTCACGGTTGGAATGATGGCCCGGTATGTTCAGACGGCGGTCGCTGTAACGCCGGGCGCCGCCAACGGAGCGCTTCAATTCGTGATGAGTTATCAGTAGGCGGCAGGGTTTGATTGGTACAAAAAACTGAAGCAGGACTATTCCTGCTTCAGTTTGATGCTGCACATCACGTCAGCGTGGAGACGCCAGATGTGTCGTAGCGCGGTTTACGCGGCCTGCGTCCGACTCAAAGATAGCTGACCACGACCACCATGTTCTGTGAACCTTTCTTGTCCGGAACAGGAAGCGTGGATATGCCATAGCTATGCCCATGCGAAGCCAGTTGTTGAGCATGCCCATTTTGAAGATCAACGATTGCAGCGGTGAAACCTGCCGGTCGCGCGCAATTGACAACTAGATGTCCAGCGCCGCTGGAAGGCAATGCAGCACCCGTCGACATGTCACCCGCGGCCACTGAACATGCGGGGTCAACAATTGCTCCGGAAAACTGAATTATTCCGGACTGCGCGTGCGCATGTGTTGCGACAAGCGCTGTGGCCAAAGCCACGCCGAAGATATTGGCGAAACGCATAGGACTCTCCGAAAACCACGACTTACTTTTATCAACCGGGGACCGGTGCGGCCCCGGTGCGCCGCTCGTCCATTGCCACCAGACGAGTATCCGTTTCGTTAGACGATTGGCTTAAATTTAAGATGGCTATCCCATTAATGCAAGTGGAATGAAAGGGCGGCATGTACTTAGGGGGGAACCATGAGGTTCGAAGCGGGAGCCTTGCTGATTCACCGCACCAAAAGTGGCGGCGTGACACTTGATCGTTGCAAAAACTGATCGACCTGCCAGGCCACTTCACGGATAGATCTTTGAAGTGGCCGCCGCCATGTGCACGCTCACAACGTCCAAATGCGCGTGATGGCTGAATCCATGATCTGCGAGCGGCCGCCACCCACGACAAAGTTGATGGGTTGGCTGGCCGTCGCTTCGTCATGGCACTGCGTTTCACTCGCATGTCGATCGGTGCCGATCTGGCCGAGCCCTGAGTTCGCCGCGTCTGACGGGTGAGGGAGCCGGCATAGGCGTCAGGGACGCCGACGTTTTGAAAAAGGCGAATAAAAGAAGGGGCGGCACGATAAACAATGGACGCACGATCTGAATAAAAATCAGAATTTTCCTGTTTATTATCGAGAATTTACCATTCTCTGAGATCTCTTTTTTATGTCTTTCATTGAAAATGAAATTTTGACAGGTGAATTTGTCAAAAAATTGACAAATTTTGCGCGATGAATTTGCGCGAATCTTGTCTTAAAAATTCCCGTTCCTGTGACCTAATTTTTCAAATTTCTCAGGCTGAAATACGCAAATTTTTACGTCATCCGTGCCCTGCCATATCGCGTGAAACCCCGTCCGCAAGGCGTTTCGGCAGCATACTGCGATCCAGTGAGAAATGAAAAAATGTCACCAAAATAATCTTTTTTTAGGAGTGCTCCTATTATCCCGGAAAAGACCGATGGATATAGTTCATTTGCTGAGCCGATGGAGCTAGTGAGATAGTCAGGCAGTTCTATTCGAACGATCACGCTTTTTCATTCCTTCGGCATCCAACTGATCCGCGTAAATCCCAATGAGGGGCATTTTTCGCTGAGCAGAACTCGTTATCAGTCTTTTTTAATGATGGGATGAAACTGTGAACAAGTCGTACAAAACCGTTTGGAATGAAACTACTGGCACCTATGTCGCCGCATCGGAAGTAGCGAAGAGCCGCGGGAAGGCGAGCAAGAACAAGAAGGTGCTGGCGCTTGCCATGCTGGCAATGAGCGCGGGTGTATCGGTTGATGCCTTGGCTGCGGGTAATGGAACGATGATCGGTGGTTGTACTAACACCAACAATGGCGGTAGCGCTGCAAGCAGCGGTATTGCAATCGACGGCGCCTCCACCGGCTACTGTGCCAATGCCACAGGGGTAAGCGCAGTGGCGATCGGATCCTCTTCCGTCGCTGGCGGCGCGGGCACGGGTACTGACATCAGTGGTGGGGCGGCCGGCGACTGGGACCAAACCGCATTCGGTGTCCGGACCAGTGCAACCGCACGCTCCGCGACGGCGGTGGGCAGCGACGCAGCGGCCAGCGGAATCGCTGCGGCTGCGATAGGGTACAAGGCCTCAGCGTCCGGCAATTCGTCCGTTTCCCTGGGTGACACTTCTGCTGCGTCTGGACTGGCGAGTGTCGCAATGGGTGCCCTGGCCAATGCCCAGGCCGCCAATGCTGCGGCGGTGGGCCGCTCGGCGCTTGCCAGCGGAGCAAATTCAACCGCGTTGGGCACCAGCTCTACCGCATCCGCTGCGAATTCGATCGCAATTGGTGGTACGGCGACGGCAGCGAACTCGGTAGCACTGGGTGTGAGCTCGACGACCACGGCCAACCTGAGCGCCTCGGCGTACAACCCGGGCACGGGTACCTTGGCAGGCGCGACGGCAGCCGGCGAAGTGTCGGTGGGTTCGTCAACTGCACAACGTCGCATCACCAACGTGGCAGCCGGTGCAGCAGGCACGGATGCGGTGAACGTGAGCCAGTTGCAATCGGCGGTGGCAGCCGGCACGGGCAATAGCGTAACGTATGACGATTCGGACCATAGCACCGTGACGCTGGGCGGCAAGGGCTCGACGACACCGGTGAAGATGCACAACGTGGCCGACGGTACGCTGGCAGCAGGCAGCACGGACGCGGTGAACGGTGAGCAGCTGTACCAGACGAACCAGAACGTGGCGAACGTCGCGGGTAACGTGACGAATCTCACGAACACCGTGAACAACATCACCAACGGTGGCGGGATCAAGTATTTCCATACGAACTCGACGCTGGCGGATTCGTCGGCAACGGGTACGGACGCGGTGGCGATTGGCGGCAATGCCAAGGCCACGGCGAACAACTCGGTGGCACTGGGTTCGAACTCCACGACCACGGCCAACCTGTCGGCTCCTGGCTATAACCCGGGCAGCAGCACGCTGTCGGGCACGGCTTCTGCCGCAAACGGCGAAGTGTCGGTAGGCTCGGCAGGCAAGGAACGTCGCCTGACGAACGTGGCAGCCGGTGCGGCGGCAACGGACGCGGTGAACGTGAGCCAGTTGATGTCGGAAGACGCGAAGATCAACGCAGCGGGCGCGGACGCAGCTTCGTCGCTGGGCGGTGGTTCGACCTACAACAAGACGACGGGCGCGATCACGAATACTTGACGCCGCCACCGTTGTAAATATTGTTGACTTCGTTCGAGACGTTGGTCACGCGGTCGTCGAGGTTCGTCAGCGCGCCACCTACGTTGTTGTAGGTATCACCACCAATGTTGTACGTCGGGTTCGTGATCGTGCCATCGCTATTCACCGTCGAGCCACCGCCCAGCGCATCCGCCGTGCTTTGTGCCGCGTTGTACAGCTCTTCGCCGTTCACAGCGTCAGTGCTGCCTGCCGCAACCACACCGTCCGCCACGTTATGCAGTTTCACCGGTGTCGTCGAACCCTCGCCGCCCAGCGTAATGCTGGTATGGGTCGAATCGTCGTAAGTTACTGCGTTGGCCACGCTAGCTGCCACCGTTGCCTGCAACTGGCTCACGTTCACCGCATCCGTGCCTGCCGAACCGGCGGCCACGTTGGTGATGCGGCGTTCCGCACCTGCCGAACCCACCGACACTTCGCCCACTGCCGTCGCGCCGTCCAGGATCGTCGAACCCGGGTTGTACGCCGCCGCGCTCAGGTTGGCCGTGGTCGTCGAGTTCGAACCCAGCGCCACCGAGTTCGCTGCCGTTGCCTGAGCATTGCCACCAATTGCCACCGCGTCCGTACCCGTTGCCGATGAGTCAACCAACGTCGAGTTCGTATGGAAGTACTTGATCCCGCCACCGTTCGTGATGTTCGTCACTTCGTTCGTGACGTTCGTCACGCGGCCGTCCAGGTTCGTCAACGCACCGCCCACGTTGTTGTACGTGTTGCCGCCGATGTTGTACGTCGGGTTCGTGATCGCGCCCGTCGTCTTGTTGTAGGTCGAACCACCGCCCAGCGACGAAGCTGCGTCCGCGCCCGCTGCGTTGATCTTCGCGTCTTCCGACATCAACTGGCTCACGTTCACCGCGTCCGTGGGTGCCGCACCGGCCGCCACGTTCGTGATGCGGCGCTCGGCGCCTGCCGAGCCTACCGACACTTCGCCGTTTGCGGCAGAAGCCGTGCCCGACAGCGTGCTGCTGCCCGGGTTATAGCCAGGAGCCGACAGGTTGGCCGTGGTCGTGGAATTCGAACCCAGTGCCACCGAGTTGTTCGCCGTGGCCTTGGCGTTGCCACCAATTGCCACCGCGTCCGTACCCGTTGCCGACGAATCAGCCAGCGTCGAGTTCGTGTGGAAGTACTTGATGCCACCACCGTTGGTGATGTTGTTCACCGTATTGTTGATGTTGGTGACGTTGCCTGCAATGTTCGCCACGTTCTGGTTCGTCTGGTACAGCTGCTCACCGTTCACCGCGTCCGTGCTGCCTGCTGCCAGCGTACCGTCGGCCACGTTGTGCAGCTTCACCGGTGTCGTCGAGCCCTTGCCGCCCAGCGTCACGGTGCTATGGGTCGAATCGTCGTACTGCACGCCGTTGGCTGTGCTGTTCGCCACCGCCGACTGCAACTGGCTCACCCGTCGCGCTCGCAACGGAATCACCGCCGATAGCATTGCTATTGTTCCCTGTCGCCTGGGCATTCAAACCGAATGCGTCAGCCGAAGTCGCGCTTGCCACCGCGGAGGGGCCTACTGCGATTGCGTTAGTACCGGTAGCCGACGAATCCGCTGCGGTCGAGTTCGCGTGGAAGTACTTGATGCCACCACCGTTGGTGATGTTGTTCAAGACATTCGTGACATTCGTCACGCGGTCGTCCAGGTTCGTCAGCGCACCGCCCACGTTGTTGTACGTGTTGCCGCCGATGTTGTACGTCGGGTTTCCACACCAACTCGACGCTGGCTGATTCGTCGGCATTGGGTATGGATTCGGTGGCGATTGGCGGCAACGCTCAGGCGCTGGCCGACAACTCGGTGGCGTTGGGTTCCGGTTCGGTAGCGGATCGTGCGAACACCGTTTCGGTTGGCGCTGCAGGGCAGGAGCGTCAGATCACGAACGTCGCGGCGGGTACGGCGGACACGGATGCGGTCAACGTATCGCAGTTGAAGCAGGCTGGCATCATCAACCCGAACGGCACCACCAACACGGCCGTGACCTATGACAACAACGCGGACGGAACGACGAACTACAACAGCATCACGTTGGGTGGCGGCGCTGCGGGCGGTACGGTCATTCACAACGTCGCAAACGGCGCGGTGGATTCGGATGCGGTGAACCTTGGTCAGTTGAACGATGCGCTCAATCAGGTCAACAACGACATTTCGAACAGCGTCAACCCGTTCGTGAGCGTCAATGGTGACCGCGATACGCAGGCGGCGAGCGCAACCGGTACGCAGGCTGCGGCAGTGGGTGCAAGCGCGGTGGCGACGGGTAACAACTCCACGGCACTGGGCTCGAACAGCCAGGCTACAGCGGATAACTCCGTCGCGTTGGGTGCCGGTTCGGTGGCGGATCGTGCGAACTCGGTCTCTGTTGGTACGGTCGGCGGTGAACGCCAGATCACCAACGTGGCGGCGGGTACGCAGGGTACGGACGCGGTCAACCTCGACCAGTTGAATGCAGCCGCTTCTTCGGCAACGACTGCGGCCAACGGCTACACGGATCAGAAGTTCAATCAGGCAAGCCAGGCGATTAACGACCTCGACCAGAGCACCCGCAAGGGTATTGCTGCGGCGTCCGCGTTGCAGATCGTGACGCCGTATCTGCCGGGTCGCACGACGCTTAACGCTGGCGTCGCGGGATACCGCGGCACGGCAGCGGTGGGTGTCGGCGTGTCGCGCTGGAACCAGAAGGGCACGGTCAACTACAACCTTGGCGTGTCCACCGCTGGCGGCAACAGCACGATCGTCCGCGCCGGTATTGGCATCGTTTTCGGTGACTAATCAACCGGGCTAGCCCAACAACTTACGGAAGTAGTGGCGTCACGCGGTGTGAACTTCGTGACGCCCGTTCCGGGGAAAGATATGAAATACTCAATTCTGGTGGTGGCACTTGCCGCCGCCCTTACTGGCTGCGCGAACTCCGCAACGCGCGATCAGTTGAATATCCAGGACCCTACAGTCCTGCAAAGCGGCCTCAACGCACAGCAAAGCGTGCCGGCTGGCGCAGCGGTAAAGCAGTGGACCGACACTTATACGCCCATGAATCATCGCGGCGACAGGCTTGACGCATTGCAGACCCGACTCGACAAACTGGGTGCTGCGAAAGACAACTACTTCGGTTCGAAGGCTCAATGCTGGATCAATGCAGGCAAGGAGGAATATGCCCTGCATGACAATTGGGGTTTTGTTGAAGAAGCCATCGGTGAAGCGTCTCGTTTGACAGGTTCGCTCGAAACGGGGAACGGTTTGACACCGGCGAACCCCTCGCTGCGCACTGTCGCAACGCTCCGTCCGGATCTTTGGGAGCAGCTGAGCAAGATCAGCGCTGATCCGCGTTTCCCGCATTGCCCGCAGGCTCAGGCACTCATCGCTTGTTCCGAAGTGGAACTGATGCATGCCGGACATGAAGCCTGGACGCGCGCATACGGCGACGCCAACAAGCGCGTGGAAAAGATCCAGTCGCAACTGGCGCACTCGGATCAGGCGTTGGCAAGCTGCACGCTGCCGATACCGCCGGCACCCGTACCGGCGCCGTTGCCCGAGGTCATTTCGCTATCCGCCGACGCGCTCTTCGTATTTGATCGCGGCGATGTGGCCGGCATCAAGACTGAAGGCCGCCGTAAGCTCGATGAGATCAGCGCGCAGTTGCGTGGCACCGATCTGATCGAAAAGGTCGAGATTTCCGGCTACACCGACCGGCTGGGTAGTACCGCCTACAACCTGAAGCTGTCGCAGCAACGGGCTAACTCGGTGAAGCAATATCTGCAGGCCAAGGGCGTCACCATGCCGATCGACGCGCAAGCTCGCGGCTACGGTAAGGCACATCCTGGAACGGATTGCACGATGCGTGACAAGGATGCATTGGTTCACTGCCTCCAGCCGGACCGTCGCGTTGAAATCCGTCTGGTTGGCAAGAGCGGGGCGCATTGAGGCTGTAGCGCTTAAGCCGCTGTTGTAGTTGCTTCATCAAGGACGGCCCTCGCCAGGCGCGAGGGCCGTACAGCGCGGTGGACCGCGTATTCATGATGGTCCCTTTAACGATCCTGCTGCAGCAATTGCGCAACCTTTTGTCCGAAGGACTCGGGTCGTCCCACAAAAAAACGTTCAACCGCCTGAGTGTCGAGCAATCGCTTGCGTAATGCTTCGCGCTCGTCATGCTGGGTAATCATGCGCACGGCCGCCTCGACATAGTCGTCAACGGAACGGGTGGTGGTCCACGCGGGCATTTCCGCACGGGCGAACAGCGCGCCGTCGATATGTTCGAACACCTCTGCCCCCGTCTTGCAAACACCTGGAACGCCGACCGAAAACGCGTCGATGATCCCGTTGGTATTGCCAAACGGAAACGGGCTCAGAAACAGGTCGGCATGGTGCACTCGCCGCAGATAGGATGGGTAGTCGTGTTCGCCGTGCACGATCGCGCCCGGCACGATTTGCCGGATGGTTTCCGCGATATGTACCAGCCGCAGACCCGCGGGAAACACCGTCATGAAGTGGACCTGGACGGGTATGCCCGCGTTTTCAACAATTCGCCGGCAAGCGTCCAGAAAGCGTGGATTGAGCTTCATGGGCGTCGAGGTGACAATGACGTGCACCGCTTCGCGTCGCGGCGGAACACCCGGAATAAAATCGGGGCGGGCGCGTGCGATGTACGGTTGCCCGTCCTTGGGCAGCGTCAGCAGCTTCTCGCTGAAACACGCAGGATCGCCGACGAAGTCTTCCTCGACGCTGATGTAATCGATCATGTCCGAATGCGTGGTGGCCGGGTGGCCGAGTGCGGCAATCTGCAAGGGTGCGACGCGCAGGTTCGCCATGAAAACCGTGAGCACGAACATACCCACGCTTGGCATGTAAAGTACGTCGGGTTGTCGAGCGGCTGCGAATTTCCGGATCGTGTCCAGCGCGTGAACGATGTCGTTCTGCTCACCCAGCTCGATAAACTGGTCGAAGATCGCGCGGCCCGCGTCGTCGACGACATCAGGAAAACCAAAGCCCACCACCTCGAAGTGCTGCCTCGCCGCTTCCAACGTTCGTGAATGTGTGCGATAGATCGAGTGCGCGCGAGTAAACCACTCCACTACGACGATCATCAGCGGCTTCGACCGCTTGGGCCGCTTGGGCCGCGCTGGCGAAACCGGGCTGCTCCAGCCGATCTGATCGAGCTTGCGGCGCACGAGCAGATTGATTCCCTTCTTGATGGCATGCCGCTCGGGCAGGTCTGCATAGCTGCAGTGCATGTAAGCGGCCGGCAGAATATCCGGTGCCAGGTCATCGAGATTCCGGATCTGCGCCAGCTTCTCAGGTAGCCATTTCAGCAAGGTCTCGCGCTTCAGATGCGCCGTCTGCGTTCCGAGAAACGGCGAGGCGACAAGGGCAACCGCCAGTTTTGCGGCAAGTAGCGAGTCGTGTCTCCACAGGGCATCAAGATCGATTACCACGTCCGACTGGATCGAATAAAGCAGGCATAGCTTTTCGACAAATGAATCGCCAGCCAGGAAGTGTTTGTCGTCAGGGCCACGAGGATTCAGCGTGCGGATGATATGGTCGGCGTTGCCAAAAGGCGTGGCCGCGAAAATCGTCCCGAACCATGAATGGTGCGTGAACAAGGACTTCACCTGGGCCGGATTGGGACGGAAAGCAGAATCCGCGAACAGCGCGGACACCGCACCCGCCGCGCGCGTGCAGATTCTTGCTCGTTGCAGTTCCAGTGGTAAGTGCGCAATGCCAGAGGCCGAAATTTTCCCATTCGTCTGAAGCGCCTCGAACAGCCGCTCCAATTGCGTAACGGCTGGATCATAAGCGCGACTGAAGACAAGTCGTTCAAGGTGGTCAATCGACACGTCGGTATTCATGGGTCTGGCGATGTAAGTGGGAATTGGATTGCGTGACGTCGATTTGCCGACGTACAGCAATTGGACGATTCATTTTAGGCAAAAGAAGCATGCGGTTTGAGCAACCCTTTGCGATTGTTTCTCTTTGAGAAATGCCGGCGTGCTTCGATGCGAGAGGCTGACAGACTGCAACGACAGTCCTGAAGAATTTTTGCAAAACCGGAAGGCGAGGTGCGAAACTGCAATGGGTTCGCAACGTGCGCGAACTGCCCGCGACATTCCCACCATGAGCCATGCAATCTGAGCCGTGTCACCCGCCGACGGGGCAACCCGAATCCATTGCTGTCTCCGAAGTTTTCGAGTTGGCGCTGTCGCATCATCGGGCGGGCCGCCTCGCCGAGGCGGAGCAGATTTATCGCCGCGTCGTCTCGGCTGAGCCCACTCATGTGCAGGCGTTGCTCGGCCTCGCTTTGACATGTTCGTCACTCGATAAGCATTCCGAAGCAATTGACGCCTATCGTCGGGCGCTATCTGTCGCACCGGATCTTGCCGATGCGCATCTCGGCATCGCCAGATCACTAACGGCATTGCAGCAGGTCGATGAAGCCATCGATCACTACCGCCGCGTGCTGAAGCTGCGAGCGGATTCGTCCGTTGCCGTCCATGAATTGCTTGCGCTGCTCGAGCGCCTCGGTCGCTACGATGAAGCGATTTCGTGCTGCGAAAACGCCGCTGCCGTGTGGCCAAACGAGCCGGAACTGCTGCTGCGTCTGGGCAGGATGTTGAGGCAGATCCATCGCTATGCGGAGGCGAGTGTCTATCTCGAACGGCGGGTCGCGCTCGTGCCTGATGATGTCAATGCCTGGTTCGATCTGGCGTATGCCTACGATGCGCAACGACGTTTCGAAGCGGCGTTGACCGCGTACCGGAAGGCGCTGGTCCTGCAACCCGACTCGGCGCCTCTGAATAACAATCTCGCATTCACCCTTGTAGGACTCGCCCGCTACGAGGAAGCGGAGCGGCATTTTCGAGAAGCCATCCGGCTTCAGCCGACCTTGTCGGAGGCCCATAATCAGCTGGGCATGTTGTTGCTGCGGCGTGGAGATTATTCGGAAGGCTGGCGGCACTTCGAGCACCGCAAGACGACGGCGCGGGGTGTGCGCAACTATGCGCCGCTGCCTTTTCCGGAGTGGCAGGGGCAGCCGCTGCAGGGAAAGCGGTTTTTGCTGGCGCGTGAGCAAGGCGCCGGAGACCAGTTGCAGTTCGTCCGCTATGCCGCCGTGCTGCGGGATCTGGGGGCGAGCGTCGATGTCTGGCTGCAGGAGGATCTGGTCGACCTATGCCGCTCGGCGTCCGGCGTGAATGAGGCGTTGGGTCAACCGCCGTCCGCCGGCTATGACTACTGGTGCCGCCTGATGAGCGTGCCGGCCGTGCTTCCCGCCAGTACGCCGATTCCCACGACCGTGCCCTACCTGTTCGCCGATCGGACCCGGGCCTCGGACTGGTCGGCCCGATTGCAGGCGATAGCCGGTGGTATGCGCAAGATCGGCCTGGTCTGGGCCGGCAATCCGGCGCATCATTTCGATGCTTTCCGGTCTGTGCCATTGCGCACACTTGCCCCGCTGGGCGAGCTACCGGGGATAAGCTGGTGTGCGCTTCAGAAAGGGCCAGCGCAAAACGAGATTGCGAGCGTCGGCCCAGACTGGCCTATCCACAGCCTGGGCGACGAACTGCATGACTTCGCCGCTTCGGCGGCGTTGATCGACGCGCTGGACCTCGTGATAACGGTCGATACCTCGATTGCCCATCTCGCCGGCGCGCTGGGCAAACCCGTCTGGATTCTGCTGGCCGCCCAGCCGGATTGGCGCTGGATGCTGCACCGCACGGATAGCGTCTGGTATCCGACGGCGCGTTTATTCCGGCAGGAGACGCTGGGTGAATGGGGCGATGTCGTGACCCGTCTCAAACAGGCATTGCTGGAAGGCCTGGCATAAGCGCGTTTCCCCGCGGCACCTCCACGCCCGATTGCCGACCATCAGGCGTGGCAGCGTCGCCTACATGCGTCCTACAAGATTTCGGCTTATTCCGATGTGCGCGTGGGATCGAAGCCGTCAGAATTTAAATCTGAGATCGCGGTGGCGTTGATAAAAAACCACCGGTCGTATCCGCGGAGTCATAGGGAATCGCCCGTCCAGAAAACGCCGAAAATTTCCCGAAACCTGAAATCCGCGGTTAATCCCATGCCAGAACCGTCCGGAGATAGTTAAGTGAAAAGAATCGTTATTGTCGACGACCATCCGCTGATTCGCGCTGTGGTGTCACAGCTTCTATGCACCGATCCGGAACTCGAAATCATCGGTGAGGCGGAAGATGGCAGCGAAGGTCTTGAACTGATTCTTTCCACGGCCCCGGATCTGGTGATTATCGATCTTGAATTGCCGAAAATTGACGGTCTAACCGTTATTCGGCATGTCCGTAAAGTTAATCAGAAAATCCGTATTTTTGTGCTGTCCGCCAAGCCGGAGCATCTGATGGCGCCGCATGCCCGGCTGGCGGGCGCCAATGGTTATTTCGGCAAGGTGCGGAACGTCAATGAACTGCTGCCGGCAGTCAAGTCGTTGTTATACGGCTATGACTGTTTCGCGGCAAATGTCACCGAGCAGGGTGAAGAAAGTGGCCTGAACTCGCTGTCGTCGCGTGAACTCGAAGTATTGCACCATATCGTGCGCGGTATTAATAACAAAGAAATCGCGGCACTGCTGAAACTGAGTCCTAAAACCGTGAGTACCTATAAAACCCGTGTCCAGACGAAACTAGGCGTGTCGTCGGTGGCGGGTTTGATTGAATTCACGATGAATCAACGGTTGGCCGGTTAGTTTGGCTGACGTAAGTGTTTTTAATCCGGCATCACGAAATCGCGGCAATTCGGGCCCGGACGGCGCCCGGATTGCCGGCTACGCAAATTGAAACGCGGCTGCGCCGCATTGGAGAAATACCTCATGAACGGACCCTTTGCTTTGATCGGAGGCGACCTCGCGCTCCCGTTGCTGCGTCCGTTCGACGGCGTGCCTCCGCCGTTCGGCGCATATGGGACGGCGATGAAGGCAGCCGCGCAAAAGGCCGTGCGTCAGAATGACGAGTCGGGGGACGGGCGGCGTCCAACCAAGGTCCGGCACACCTTCTTCTATCAGCCCGCGCCACCGCGTGCCAAGGCCGGCAATTTCGACGCGGCAATGGAGGAGGTGCGACGCTATCTGTCTATGGAGACGGTGCGGCATAAGTCGTCGCGCTCCGACTACCTCCTCGGAGCGGCGATTTTTGTCGGATACGGTATTGGTCTGTCATGGTTGCTGGCGACTTCCTCGATGCCTGAAATGGAAAAGTCGAAGCCGACGGCCGTGAAGCCTGGCCTCATCATGGCACCGAATGTCAGCGGCCAGAGGCCGTCGACAATCACACCCCTGAAGACAACGCCGCGGACGCCGCCGCGTGCGGCGACGAAGCTGGAACCCGCCGTAACACAGGCCTCTGCCGGTACCGCGAAACCCGACGGTCAGACTTGGGACGTACCTCAGGTCGGCAATCGAAAGCTCATGCCGTTTGCTGCTCAGGAGAAATTCGTCCTGGCGCCGCAAAAGGCGGGCGCGCGCGTCGGCGTTGCGCATCTGAGCGACGCGCATGTGCAGGCGCGCATGCGGCTGAACCGGAAGGCTCGTCCGGTGGTGCATCCTTCTGCGTCGGCACAACCCGAGTGGACGCGCGGCGCTGCGTCGAACGGGCAGGGCGGCGAGCAGGTCGGTTCGCTCGTGTGGGCTGCGCGTCATCAGCGTGCGCCGGTCGAGGTGTATGCCGCGCCGTCGTCGGATGAGCATTGGGACGGCCACATGACGCAGCGCCGGGTCATGGACGACCCGGATGCCTTTCTGGGCAGTCGCGGCGAATAGCCAGGAACCAGGACGCAGGACCGAGGCAGCCGTCCGCCTGCAGACACCGTTTGCGCAGCAGAAAACAAAAAACCCCGTAAGACAGGAATCTTACGGGGTTTCTCGAACTTCTTCGGCTTACGCCGGAACAACTCATGGTGCCCAGGAGAGGACTCGAACCTCCACGGTGTTGCCACCGCTAGGACCTGAACCTAGTGCGTCTACCAATTCCGCCACCTGGGCACGTCTTGAAGCTAGACCGCTATTTTAGCGGGATGAATTAGCGTGTCAATGGGGACTTTAACATTCGCTTCATTCAAACCCGTCTGGACCGCCCATTCGAAGCATTAACTTCGATACGAGGCTTCCCGTCCTGCTAAATTCTGCTAAAGAGACTTCGTCACGCGTTCGGATGTATTCAAACTCGCGGTGAAGCCTCACACAAAAAGTAAAGCCGCTCGGAAGCGGCTTTACTTTTGAATCTGGTGCCCAAGAGAGGACTCGAACCTCCACAGTGTTGCCACCGCTAGGACCTGAACCTAGTGCGTCTACCAATTTCGCCACCTGGGCAGGTGTCTGTAGAACAGAGACCGCTATTATAGCGACGCAATCGTACCTGTCAAGCATTTCGAGAAAACCGCCAAACGCCCGCCGATTGTGCCCCTGAGCGCCTTCTGACACGGCGCGTAGCGCGCAATACGGGTGTTAGAATGCCTCGCAGTAGTTCGTTGGCACGGTGCACAAGCCCGTCGGACTCAGCCTTGAACGAGCCAGACCCGAGCAGTCAATCGCAGGTGCAACAGCCGCGTCATTACGCCGACCGACGTCCATGCAACGAGAAAAAATCATCGACAAGCCCTTGAGCAAATATCCGTATCCGATTCCGAGCCGCGAAGAAATCCTCGGCGTGCTACGCACGAGTGAAGCGCCGCTTGCAGCGAACGACATCGCCGAAGCGTTGTCGATCAAGCGCCAGGAGCGCGAAGGATTTTTCAAGCGCCTGGCGGCGATGGAGCGCGACGGCCAGATCCGGCTCGATCAGCGCAATCTCTACCAGCTTACGCATCCCTCCAATTTCGTCGGCGGCCGGGTGCAGGGCCATCGCGACGGCTACGGTTTTCTGGTGCGCGACGACGGCCAGGACGACCTGTTCCTGCCCACCGGCGAGATGCAAAAGGTCATGCACAACGACCGCGTGCTGGCGCGCATCGTCGGCTATGACCGGCGCGGCCGGCCCGAAGGCCATATCGTCGAAGTCACGGACCGCGCCAACAAGCGCGTGATCGGACGTCTGCTCAACGAAAACGGCGCGCTGATCGTGGCGCCCGAAGACAAGCGCATCGGCCACGATATTCTCATCACGCAGAACACCAAGAAGGCCAAGGTCGGTCAGGTGGTGGTGGTCGAACTGACGGACTTCCCGAGCCGTCATTCACAGCCGCTCGGCCGCGTGGTGGAAGTGCTGGGCGATATCGACGACCCGGGCATGGAAATCGAAATCGCCGTGCGCAAGTACGGCGTGCCGCACGAGTTCAGCCAGGCCGCGCTCGATGACGCCGCCAGGCTGCCCGACGAAGTGCGTCCCACCGACATTCGCCATCGCGTCGACCTGCGCGACGTGCCGCTCGTCACGATCGACGGCGAAGACGCCCGCGACTTCGACGATGCCGTCTATTGCGAACCGATCGCGGTGGGCAAGGGCGAGGGCTTCCGCCTGATCGTGGCGATTGCCGACGTCTCGCACTATGTGCATCCGAAGAGCGGGCTCGACGTCGATGCGATCGAACGCAGCACGTCGGTCTATTTCCCGCGCCGCGTGATTCCCATGCTGCCGGAGAAGCTGTCGAACGGCCTGTGTTCGCTGAATCCGCACGTCGACCGTTGCGTGCTGGTGTGCGACATGGTGATCACCGCGCGCGGCGAGATCAAGGCGTATCAGTTTTATCCGGGCGTGATGCATTCGTCGGCGCGGCTGACCTATACCGAAGTCGCCGCGGTGCTGAAGAACACCAAGGGTCCCGAAGCGACGCGTCGCGCGGCCTTGCTGCCGCAACTGCAGAATCTGTATGGCGTGTACAAGTCGCTGTTCGCCGCGCGCCAGAAACGCGGCGCAATCGACTTCGACACCACCGAGACCTACATCGTCTGCAACGCCCAGGGCAAGATCGAGCAGATCATCCCGCGCACCCGCAACGACGCCCACAAGCTGATCGAAGAATGCATGCTGGCCGCCAACGTCTGCGCGGCCGACTTCATGAAGCGCAACAAGCATCCCGGCCTGTACCGCGTGCACGCCGGCCCGACCGCCGAGAAGCTCGAGAACCTGCGCACATTCCTGCGCGGCATGGGCCTGACGCTGGGCGGCGGCGACTCGCCGCACGCCAGCGACTACGCCGCGCTGATGGCGCAAATTCGCGACCGTCCCGACGCCCAGATGCTGCAAACCATGCTGCTGCGCTCGATGCAGCAGGCGGTGTACAGCCCGGACAACATTGGCCACTTCGGTCTCGCCTATGAGGCCTACGCCCACTTTACGAGCCCGATTCGCCGCTACCCCGATCTGCTGACCCACCGCGCGATCTACGCGATCCTGCAGGGCCGCAAGTACACGCCGGAAGCGCCGCACGGCGTCGATCTGAACACCGCCTTGTCGCCGCGCGCCCGCGCCATGCAGCAGGCCGATGACGAAAAGCGCGGCCGCACGCGTTCGAACAACGTGGCGATCTGGGAAGAACTCGGCCTGCATTGCTCGGCCAACGAGCGCCGCGCCGACGAAGCCTCGCGCGACGTCGAAGCCTGGCTCAAGTGCTATTTCATGCGCGACAAGCTCGGCGAAGAGTACGGCGGCATGGTGAGCGGCGTGACCTCGTTCGGCATCTTCGTGCAACTCGATGCGCTGTTTATCGAAGGCCTCGTGCATGTCACCGAACTGGGCTCGGATTACTTCCAGTACGACGAGATCAAGAACGAGTTGCGCGGCGAACGCACGGGTATTCGCTATCGTCTGTCGGACCGGGTGCGGGTGCAGGTGAGCCGCGTCGATCTGGATGCACGCAAGATCGACTTCCGGCTGGTGCGTGATACGCCCATCAAGTCGCCGGGCTCGCGGCCGGCGCTGGTCGACAAATCCGCCTCCGAGCCGGGTGGTCCGCGGGTTCGCTCGCTGCCGCCGGCCGAGGGCGGCGCGGGAGGGCGTCGCAGCAAGAAGGCGGCGCCTGCGCCCACGCTCGCCGTCAAGGAAGCCCGCGCCGCGCGCGGGGCGGCCAGAAAGCACGGCGCCTCGGCCAAGTCGGCGGCGTCGTCGAAGCCACAGGCGCGCAAGAAGCGCTGATTCCGCGGCAGGATGTGCACGGCGCCGCGATTCATCGCGGTTGCCGCGTAGGTCCTGCCGCAGCGGGTCCGCCGCGCGCAACGGGTACATGTTCATGTGCCGGTTGCGCGCGGTCTGCATTTGATTTGTATTTATCCCAGTAGTGCATCCGCGTTGCGGAGCGCTCAATCAAAGGTTGTTTCAGTCATGTCACGTCTCAAGGTTCTATACGGTTTCCACGCAGTAACCGCACGTCTGCGCCACGATGCTGCCACGGTCGAAGAGGTGTATTACGACGCGACGCGTAAAGATCGCCGCATGACGGAGTTTCTCCACGCGGCGAAGGAAGCGGGCGTGCGTCTGATTGCAGCCGACGAAACGCGCCTGTGGGGCCTCGCGCACACCGAGCGCCACCAGGGCGTGGTCGCGCGCGCCGGTGACCTGCCGCTGGCGCAGAATCTCGCGGAACTGCTCGACGGCATCGCCGGCGCGCCGCTGATCCTGGTGCTCGACGGCGTGACCGATCCGCACAACCTGGGTGCCTGTCTGCGAGTCGCGGACGCGGCGGGTGCGCATGCGGTAATCGCGCCGCGCGACCGGGCGGTCGGCCTGAACGCCACGGCGGCGAAAGTGGCCAGCGGCGCGGCCGACACCGTACCGTACATCACGGTGACGAACCTGGCGCGCGCGCTGCGCGAACTGAAGGACGCCGGCGTCTGGGTCGTAGGCACAGCCGACGAAGCCACCGCCAGCGTCTACGAAACCAAACTCGACGGCCCGGTCGCGCTGGTGATGGGGGCGGAAGGCGAGGGCATGCGCCGTCTCACGCGGGACACCTGCGACATCGTCATGAAGATTCCGATGGCGGGTAGCGTCGAAAGTCTCAACGTCTCCGTGGCGAGCGGTGTTTGCCTGTACGAAGCGGTGCGGCAACGCTCCGTCAAGGTCCAGGCCTAAGGGCAAAGAGGGGGCTGACGAAACCTTCGTGCTTGCCGGATCAAGCCGCGCGGCGCATGCTAGTCCGGTAGACTTCCGTTTTTTCCGCCTCTTAGCAATTGCCATGACTCAAGACGAACTCAAGCAACTGGTCGGCCAGGCCGCCGCCGATTATGTGAATGCGAACGTGCCCGAAGGCGCCGTGATCGGCGTCGGGACCGGGTCGACCGCCAACTGTTTCATCGACGCGCTCGCCACGACGAAGCAGCGCTATCGCGGCGCGGTGTCCAGTTCGCACGCCACCACGGCGCGGCTGCAATCGCACGGCATCAAGGTGTTCGATCTGAACGAGATCGAAGGGCTGCCGGTGTACGTGGACGGCGCCGATGAAATCGACCACAGCGGCGCGATGATCAAGGGCGGCGGCGGGGCGTTGACGCGCGAAAAGATCGTGGCGTCGGTGTCGGACGTGTTCGTGTGCATCGCGGACGCCAGCAAGCGCGTCGCCGTGCTCGGCCAGTTTCCGCTGCCGCTCGAAGTGGTGCCGATGGCCCGCACCGCAATCGGCCGCCGCGTGACCGCATTGGGCGGCGTGCCGGTCGTGCGCGTGACGAAGGACGGCGCGCCTTTCATCACCGACAACGGCAACGAGATCATCGACATCAAAGGTCTGCAGATTGCCGATCCGCGCGCACTCGAAGCACGGATCAACGCGTGGCCAGGCGTCGTAACCGTGGGTCTGTTCGCAGAACGCGGCGCGAATCTGTGTCTGCTCGGCACGGATACGGGTGTCGAAACGGTTCGCTACAGCCGCGGCTAGGATCGCCGCGAGTAACGCGGTATGCAAGCAAGGGCATCGCGCGGCGCGTCGGGCGCAGCGCGATGCCTTTTTGTCTCCAGTCACACATAGCGCTGTCTTGCAGGCGGCCTGATAGCGCTCATTCCTGCGCTTGCGCTCCCATTTAAGCCTCTAGCCGCCCCGGACCGCCTGCCAGGCCGTTCTCGCCCATATCGTGATTGGCATCGACGCCACAGCCACGAACCTTCACTTTTTGTCATCTCTCGATAGCGGAGTGTGGTCGTGCGCACGCTCGGCCGACGGCGCTCCTTTTAAACTCGGTTGCGTGGCGTTGGACTGCCGCGCGTATTGGGTGCGACCGGTATGACTTTCCGGTGACCCGCGTGTGAACCATGCGGACCGCTCCCGTTCCGGCGGGGTAGGTGACTTATCCGTCGGGTGATACGACGCCATATGTCGGTCAGAACGGGACGGCGAATTGCAAAAAATTCGTCATCCTAAGTAATGGAGAGGAGCAGGCAATGCCGAAGGAATCGCGGACGAACGGCGCGCGGTGTCGTCATAGGGGACTTGCGCAAACATGCCGGTGCGTTCGGTCTGGCATTGACCGATGTCTAAAGAATACAAACTTCTGAACAGGAAAATTCAAATAATATGAATGCCGATCGCCTTTCGGGCCAGGTCCCCGATATCGTTGAAGCCTGGGCTGCGTTGCAGAGCAAGGTATTTATCAAGCCGATTCGCAACGAGCAGGAATACGAGGAGATGGGACAGCTCGCGCATGCGCTGAAGAATCATCTTCAGGGCGACACAGGCAATCCGCTTGCAGATCTGCTCGGTGTCGTGTCCGACCTGATCGGTGTCTGGGAAAATCGCCACGTGGTGCTGCCCGAAGCCGAGCCGCGCGAAGTGCTGCGCCATCTGCTCGAAACGCACGGCCTCAAGCAAAAAGACCTCGCGGATATCGCATCGCCCACCGTGGTAAGCGACATCCTCGCCGGGCGCCGTGCGATCAGCAAGAATGTGGCGAAGGCACTCGCCGTGCGTTTTCGCACGGACGTCAGGGTTTTTCTGTAACGCTCCGCCAGAATTCATGACGTAACAATGCGAAGTAAAGGGATGTTTTAACCGTACTTAAAACATTGATACTTCGTATTACTAAAGAAAATAGGCCGTATTTCCTGAGCCGGAAGCCAATTGAGTAGCGCCGTTCGCCGTTCGTCGCCGAACGGCCGGCCGCCCCTTGGTGGTTTTCGCATCGCTACGCCTCCAGAACGCGAACTTCGCTCGTTGCCTGAGCGAAGCCGATCCGCGCGCATCCATAACGGGCGCCTGAACCGCGTCGTCGTGTCTTAGGGCATTTCCCGTGTTGCGAATGAAACAGCATCGTTGGTGTGATGCCGCACGGAATCCTTGGACCTGAGGACGTAGTTTATCGACATGGAATGAAGCACTGCTTGCCGGACGAACCGTAAGGCGGCGTGCACCGAAAACAGAAGGCGTGTGGACAGCCATGCACGCCCCACGGTGACGCTGCGGTGTTCGTATTCAACAAGGTGCGGTCGATGGAAAACGTCGGCGAGGACAGTAGGGGGAGTCTCGCTACCAGCGTTAAAAGGAGGCGAGGTTTGCGCTACTGGCGTGCGATCCGCCAGGCGGAAATCATGGCAGCCGTGTGCGGCGGCGAGCGAAGCGCTCGGCGCGGGAACGTTAAGGTTTGGGGTAACCGAAATGTCTGTACTAATCCATCGAGTCATCGACATCGCACTGATTGTATTGGGTGCGTTTGGCGCGTTACATCTGAATCTGCCCCAGGTGGGCCATCCACACGAGCTCGATCCATCGGTCGTGGCGTTTGTCGCGGCCCTGGCGCTGTCCGTGTTTCCCGCTTGCGGAACCTATCCGCCGCAGCGAACCCGCTCGGTGGTCGGCACGGCAAGCCGAACGGCATTTGCCTGGCTTGCCGTGCAGCTTTGCGGCCTCGCTTTGCTGTATGCGATTCATCGCGAGAACCACTTGTCGCTGACGTGGTTTCTCTACTGGACGCTGATGACGGGCATCTCGTTGCTCGGCTCGCATACGCTGATTTTTGCTGAATTCAATCTTGCCCGTCAGGCCGGTCTGCGGCTGGTGCGTGGCGGCTCGTTGCGCGCACCGCGTGAGACGACCGCGCCCGCGGAAGGTCTTAATTACGCCGGCGCGGCACGCAACTTCGTCAAGCGCAGCTTCGACGTGGTGCTGGGCGCATCGTTGATAGTGGTGTTTCTGCCTGTGCTTGGGTTGCTGGCGCTTCTGGTGATGAGCGACGGTGGTCCCGCCATGTTTGGACATGTCCGCGTGGGACGGAACGGCAAGCGGTTTCGTTGCCTGAAGTTTCGTTCGATGGTCGTCAACGCGGATCAGGTGCTCAAGGCTCTGATCGAAAGCGATCCGCTGGCCCGCGCCGAATGGGAGCGCGATTTCAAACTGAAGAACGATGTGCGGGTCACGCGAATCGGCCGTTTTCTGCGCCGCACGAGCCTGGATGAATTGCCGCAACTGTGGAACGTGGTGCGCGGCGACATGAGCCTGGTGGGTCCGCGACCGGTGATCGATCAGGAGCTGGAGCGCTACGGCGCGAGCGTCATGTACTACCTGATGGCCAAGCCTGGCATGACCGGCCTGTGGCAGGTCAGCGGGCGCAGCACGACGGACTATGCGACGCGCGTGTCGCTCGACGTGGCGTATGTGCAGAACTGGTCGTTGCTGCGCGACGTGACGATTTTATTCAAGACTTTCAAAGTCGTCTTCAAGGGAAGCGGCGCTTATTGAAGGCGTGTCACGAATGCGTGTCACGTATGGATCAAAGACGAAATGATGGGGCGGGGTGGCAACAGCGGTAAGCACATGGTACGCAGTCCAGACGAAAGCAGCCAATAAATTCTACATAGCGGGGCGCGTTGCAACGGGGGCTTCAGGTTGAACGCGCGACGGAAGGGAGTAGCGACGATGTCAGGTATCAAGTTGAATTCGGTAAGGACCAGGAACGCGGATGAGTTGAGCGGCTTGCCGGCAAAGCAGGCAGCCGGCATGCGCGATTGTTCGACTCAGTCTCACGCCGGCAAACGCCGGCCGCACTTCAGGACCGTGCTAGGCGGCATGGCGCTCGCGGCGTGCGTCGCAGGCTGCTCGTGGTCGCCGGGGATGTCGTTTAATTCCCCGCCTCCATCCGCCGGGTCGGAACAGACCTCGGCCGCGAGCGGTTTGAGCACCACCGTGCATTCGACCGACGCTCGCTCGGGCAAAAGTGCCGACGCTCCGCCGGTCGGCTCGATGATCGAGATCACTGACGATCTGGTCGAGAAGGAGCGGTCCGAACGTTCGAAAACCGTTCCGCCCGATGTCACGCAATTGTTCGCCAAGCCGGCTCCGTACACGCTGGGGCCAGGCGACATTCTGAGCATCGTGGTGTGGGATCACCCCGAACTGAACATGCCGGGCGCGTCGCCTTCGGCCGGCCCGGAAGCAAACGGTTCGGACTCGATGACCTCAGGCTATACGGTCGACTCGGGCGGCCGGATCCAGTATGCCTATATCGGTCCGATCAAGGTCGAAGGTCTCACCGAAATGGAAGCGCGCGATCTGCTCGCCGAAAAGTTGAGCCGTTACGTGCGGGCGCCCCAACTGACGGTGCGGATTCAGACCTACCGCAGCAAACGCGTCTATCTGGACGGTGCGGTCAAGAATCCCGGCGTGCTGGTTCTGAACGACATGCCGATGACCTTGCCCGAGGCCATCAATCGCGCCGGCGGCTTCATGCCCACGGCCGACCGCTCGTCGGTCGCGATTACGCGAGGTGACAAGACAGTGGTGGTCGACATTCCCGACATGATCGCCAAGGGTGTGAACCCGGACAACATCGAACTGCGCAGGGGCGACATGGTGCGCGTTTTCGCGCAGACCGACACGAAGGTGTATGTGTTCGGCGAAGTGACGCGGCCCGGCAGCCTGACTTTCAACAATGGCCGGATGAGCCTGAACGAGGCGCTAGGCGACGCGGGGGGCATCAGTCAAACGTCCGGCGATGCATCGCAGGTCTTCGTCGTTCGCGGGCGTGACGCGGGCAAGCCGGTGGTGTTCCATCTGAACGCGGGTTCGCCGGCGGCAATGGCGACCGCGGATGGCTTCGAGCTACGACCCAACGACGTCGTGTTCGTCGACGCGTCGGCGCTTGTGAGGTGGAGCCGTGTGATTGGCCTGCTGGTGCCGAGCACCCAGGCGGCGGCGGCTACACGAGCGGTCGGTTATTGATGAGCAGGATTTTTTGCGTGGTTTGGCGGCAATCAATCCAGCAGTGCTGAAAATAAAACAGGCAGAGCGGGAACGCCTGGCAATGTAGGGGGAGGACGTATGAATTACCGCAAACCGTCATTCGAGATGATCGATGCTGGACCCGGGCAGGAGAATCACATGGGTAGTCTTCTGGACGTGCTGTACCAGAACCGCCGCATGATCGTCATCGTCACGGCCTGCTTCGTCTTTTTTGGCGTAGCGTATGCGCTGCTTTCGGCGCCGGTTTATCAGGCGGACATCCTGATCCAGGTCGAGGAAACCCCGAACACCGCCAAGGACGCCCTGAGCGACGTGAAATCCATGTTCGCCGTGAAGACGGCGGCTTCAGCGGAGATCGAGGTCTTGCGTTCGAGACTGGTGATCGCGGGCGCGGTGAAAAGCGCGCAACTCGACATCAGCGCGACGCCGCGCTATTTCCCCGTGATCGGCCGGTGGCTCGCGAGCCAGTTGAAGGACCTGACCCATTCCGGTATGGGCGGATATGCGTGGGGCCGCGAGCACATCTCCGTGTCGAAATTCGATGTCCCCGACGAACTGGATGGCGCGAAGTTCATCGTGACGCAGCGCGAGAACGGCAATTATTCGTTGAAGTACAAGGACATCGAACTGTCGGGACGAGTGGGTGAACTGCTGCATGCGGAAACCAGCGCAGGGACGATCGATCTGCTCGTCGACCAGATCGTCGGCAAGCCGGGCGTCGGTTTTGAACTCGTTCGTAGTTCTGAGCTTTCGGCGATCCAGAATGTGCAGGACGGTTTGCTGATTCTGGAGAAGGGTAAAGACTCGGATGTGATCGGTGTGGCTCTGGAGGGCACGGATCCGAAGAAGATTAGCGCGATCCTCAACGCAATCGGCGCGGCGTATGTGCAGCAAAATGTCTTGCGTACTCAGGAAGAAGCGCAAAAGTCGATTTCGTTTCTCGACGGACAATTGCCTGAACTGAAGTCCAAACTGGAGACGGCGGAAAACGAATTCAACACTTTCCGCGCCAAGAACGGCACGGTGGATCTGACTGCGGAAGCGGCGGCGCTTTTGCAGCGCTCGGCGATGGCGCAGGGCAAGGTCGCCGATCTCCAGCAGCAGCGTGCCTTGCTGCTCGCGCGCTATACCGAAGAAAATCCGGCGGTGATCGCGGTCAACGACGAATTGAACGAAGCTCAAAGAGAAGTGGGCGGCATTGCCGCCGTGACGCGCCAATTGCCTCCGATGGAGCAAAATCTGCTGCGCTTGCAAAGAGAGGTGCAGGTCGACACCAATCTGTACACGAACCTGCTCAACACGCGTGAACAATTGCGGCTTCTCAAGGCCGGCAAAGTATCGAATGTGCGCCTCGTGGATACCGCCATCGTGCCGGACCGTCCCATCCGGCCGAAGCGTTCGCTTGCCGTGGCGGGCTCGCTCATGACCGGTCTGTTCGTGGGCGTCGCGCTCGTATTGATCAAGCGGAAACTGGTCGACGGGGTGGCCGCGCAGGACGAAATCGAAGCCGGTACGGGGCTGGCCGTCTACGCAACGGTTCCGCGCAGCAAGACGCAGGAAATGCTGACACGCAAGCTGTCGGGCAATACCGTCTTAAACCTGGTGCTGGCGCGGGCGTCCTCGGGCGACGCCGCGATCGAAAGTCTGCGCAGTTTTAGAAGCGCGCTCGAATTTGCCCTGCTGGATGCCACTAACCGGATTGTCCTGCTCGCCGGGCCCACTCCGATTGTGGGAAAGTCCTTCGTCTCAGTCAATCTCGCCACTCTGATCGGCGCGTCGGGGCAGCGCGTGTTGCTGGTCGATGCCGACCTGAGAAGGGGGACGTTGCATCAGTATCTTGGGGTTCCGTGCAGCCCGGGTCTCACCAATATCGTGACGCGTGGCCGCACGTTCGAAGATGCCGTGCATCGAAACATTCTGCCGGGTGTCGACTTCCTGGCCAACGGTGGATATGTACAAAACGCCAGCGAAATTCTCAAGCATCGCAACTTCCTGGCGTTTGCAACCCAGGCCGATAGCGATTATGACGTAGTCCTGATCGATGCCCCGCCGGTCCTGCCGGTGGCCGACTCGGGCATTGTGGCGTCTGTCGCGGGCATGGTGTTTTTGGTTGCCCGCCACGGCGTGACGACCGTGGAGGAACTGCGCGAGTCGACTCGCCGGTTCGAGCAGATCGGCGTATCGGTTCGGGGCGTGATCTTTAACGACGTGGCATCGCGGCCGGGCCGCTATGGCACCGGGTATGACGCGTACAAGTATCCGGATTCCGGCTTTGCCGACGATGCGGGACGGGCGAGCTGATGCTGGCGAATCTCAATCCCAGGCCGGAGCACTTCGATGCGCATACGAAATAAGCTACGCGACCTTCAGATCGTCTCGACTGCGAAGATTTTCAGCGTGCTTGGCAGGTTCGGGTACGGTCGCCGATTGATAGAAGGGGCCGGACGCACCCGCGTGGGGAGCGTGATTCTGGGGTGGCTGCTGGGATACCGGCGCAGCTTCGGGACGCTCGACGAAGTGAAGCGGGCAGTCAAGCCGTATGCGCGAGGCGGCCATGAAAATCCCGCTAACGTGGCCTTGCATCTCGAACTCAATCGCATGGCGCGGCCGAGCGACTATGCCGCCTTCTATTACCTGCGCGACCCGCTGCTTTGCGTCAAAAAGATTTTCGATCTGGGTGGCAACGTCGGCAATCTTTACTACTGCTACAGAGATTATTTGCCGCTAAGGAAGGATGTGGTCTGGACTGTCTTCGATTTGCCGGAAACCATTTCGCGCGGGCGAACCCTGGCAAGTAGCCGTAACGTACCCAATCTCCAGTTTACCGACGATCTGCAGCAGGCGAGTGGCGCCGATCTATTTATCGCCAGCGGCTCGCTGCAGTATTTCGACCGGTCGCTGCCCGAGTTGCTGGAAAGCATCGGCCAGCGTCCTCGCTATATCCTGATCAACCGGACGCCGCTGATCGACGGTCCGGACTTTGCGGTGGTCCAGGATGCGGGGCATATCCGCGTCGGTTGCAAGCTCTACAATCGCTCGAAACTGATTGCTCAGTTCGAGCGGCTGGGCTATGGCGTGCTGGGTGAGTGGCAGGCGCCCGAACTCCGGCTTTCCGTGCTGGATCGACCTTCCTCCAGCGTCGCAGCCTATGCGGGCCTGTGGCTTGAGTATCGGTAGTTTATCGCCTGATCAGGGCCCGTACCCGCCGCATGCCGCTTATCGCCGCGGCCTTGGAGCGGTCGACAAGCTCCGAATTGCCGGGTGGCCGAGGTTTCAGCCCAAGGCGGCGCAGATGATAGTTGGCGCGGTAAATGTCGCCATAGTGCTGCGGGAATTCCATGTTGAGGCTGACCGAGATGGATACGCTGTCGTGGTTTTGCACCCAGTGCGCGCCGTAAGTCGGAATGTGCAAGGCGTCGCCGGGACGCAGCGTAAAGTGGCGGGCCGCTTTCTCGGCGCCGGGTTTGAAGGTGCCCGCGCTATTCGAGACCGAGTAGTAGTTCTCGATTTCTTCTTCAGTAGTCATGCTGCGGTCGGCTGGATCGCACACCCAGATGTCCTTGGATCCCTGAACTTGCGCGAGGAAATTAACCTCGGCGTCGAAATGAAAAGCCGACTTGCGACGCGGCGAGGTGATGAGCACGATCATCTCGGCGTTTCTCAGGATCTTCGCGCCCTCGGGTCCCGCAATCTCGAGCAGGAATGCCTTGAATTCGTCGAGCAGCACCCGATAGGCCGCGTCCGTCTCGACATGTTTCAGCACCAGCCAGGCACCGGCGGTTTCGATGCGGTCGATGATCTCGGGGATCGTCATGTTCGGCTTGGGCGTGGTGCCCCATTTGTCGGCGAAACTGAGGTCGCCGGCGTCGACATACAGGTCGCCCGGGCGCCTCGAAGCGTGCTCGGCCACCTTCGCCAGCGCGTCGATGGTGAACAGCGGATGGCCCGCAAGCGGATGAATCGCGGCGAACGCCTTTTTGTGAAGCTCGCGACGGCAATCCGCCAGCGGATCGACGGTGCTCCATTCCTTGGTCTGGACAGGGGAGAGGCTGGTCAACATAGACTTGCTCCGTGGACATGAAGTAGCCGCAGGAAGAGCAACGCGTCAGGCTAACTGAAGCTGAACGGCGTGCGCGGCTTCGACAGTTCACGCCATGCAGCTTGCATGGCGACGAATGTGGACCATGTTTGCGCTCGCGAATGTTCGCCGTCGCTCATGTCACGTCAATCGGCGTCTGCAAGGTCCGGCCGTGAGCGCCGCCGGTTCGCTTATCGGGCCTTGCGCGCCGGGGCGAACTGGCAGCGTATGAGCGAGGGCGTACATTCCTCGGCAGGGCGGATCGGTCACACTCTGAACCAGATAATTTGCATGTTGTGAACTTTCGAATCTGGTTGCGTGCCGAGCGAACCGTGGCACACGGATGACGACCACCCCACGAGCGGCGCCCTGGAATCTGGTGATGAAATCCCTGCATGCCCCCAATCTGCTAATCAACGGCCGCTTTCTCGGCCGCCGCGCGACGGGTGTCGATCGGTTCGCGTTCGAGACCATCCGTGCGCTCGATCAAATGATCGAGTTGCATGATCCGCTGGTCGCCGGACTGCGTGCCGAAATCATCGTGCCTGAGGCGCTTGCCGCGATGCCGAATCAGTTTCGGCACGTCGGGCTGCGGGCAGCCGGCAAGGGCGGCGGTCTGCGCTGGGAGCAATTGGCCTTGCCGCACGCGGCCCGCGGCCAATTGCTGCTCAATCTCTGCAACTCCGGGCCGCTTTTATACGGGCGTCAGGTGACGGTGTTGCACGACGCGGCGCCTGCGCGCGTGCCGGAAAGCTATAGCCGTTCTTTTGTGGCCTGGTATCGCCTGATGGCGCCACGCATTGGCCGGGTCTCGAAGAGAGTGATCACCGTTTCGGAGTTCTCACGGCGCGAGCTGAGCGACGCCTATCAGATTCCCGCCGGCAAGATCGGCGTCGTGCCGGAGAGCGGCGAGCACATGCTACGCGTGCCACAGGACGAAGGCGCAATCGCGCCGACGCTCGGCGGCCGTCCGTTCGTGCTGGCGGTGGGAAGCAGCAACCGGCATAAAAACTTCGGGCTGGTGGGCGAGGCGGCTCGCCTGATCCGGGACGCGCAGTTCGACATCGTGGTGGTGGGCGGCGGCGACGCGAAGGTGTACGGCGCCAGCCAGGAGGCCTTGCCCGAATTCGTGAAGCATCTCGGCTACGTGAGCGACAGCGAACTGGCGTCGCTGTACCGGCGTGCCGCGTGCTTCGTCTACCCGTCGCGTTACGAGGGTTTTGGGCTGCCGCCCGTCGAGGCGCTTGCTCTCGGCTGTCCTGTGATTGCCTCGCGCCTGCCGCCTGTGCAGGAGGCTTGCGGGGACGCGGTTCTCTACACCTCGCCCGACGATCCCGCAGAATTGGCGCGCCTGCTCGAGCAAATCACCGGGGACGCCATGCTGCGTGCGCAACTGCGCGAGCGGGGCCGGCTGCTGACCGAAAAACTGACCTGGCGCGCCACGGCCGTCAAACTAATCGAGGAAATTTCGCCGTGGCTAACATAACACTCGCCTCGACCGTCGTTCACGACACGCGCGGTTTTGGCCGCGTGGCGCTCGTGCATGACTGGCTGGTTGCCTATGCGGGATCGGAGAAGGTGGTGGAGCAGATTCTTCAACTGTTCCCCCAGGCCGATCTCTACAGCGTCGTCGATTTCTTCCCGGAAGCGCAACGCGGCGCGCTGGGCGGCAAACGCGCCCGGACCTCCTTTATCCAGCACTTGCCGCGCGCCCGCAAATCGTTTCGCGCCTATCTTCCGTTGATGCCGCTCGCGATCGAGCAGTTCGATCTTTCGTCCTACGATCTGGTGATTTCGTCGAGTCACGCCGTGGCCAAGGGCGTGTTGACCGGACCGCATCAGCTCCACGTGAGTTACGTGCATTCGCCGATTCGCTACGCGTGGGATCTGCAGCATCAGTATCTGGCCGAAGCCGGCATGCAGCGCGGCATGAAAAGCTGGATTGCGCGCCTGATGCTGCATTACATGCGGATCTGGGATCAGCGCACCGCGAACGGTGTGGATGCCTTCGTCGCCAATTCGGCCTTCGTGGCGAGGCGCATCCGTAAGGCCTACGGCAGCGAAGCCACCGTGGTGTATCCGCCGGTCGACGTCGAGCGCTTTGCCCTCGGTGAGCAACATGAGGACTTCTATCTGATTGCGTCGCGCATGGTGCCGTATAAGCGTATTCCGCTCATTGTCGAGGCTTTTGCGGCGATGCCGTCGCGGCGTCTCATCGTGATCGGCGATGGCCCGGATTTCGCGCGCGCCAAAGCATGCGCGACGCCCAACGTGACCCTGCTCGGCTACCAGCCCGACGCGGTGCTGGTGGACTACATGCAACGGGCGCGTGCGTTCGTCTTTGCCGCGGAAGAAGACTTCGGCATTTCGGTGGTCGAAGCGCAGGCGTGCGGTACGCCGGTCATCGCCCTCGGCCGGGGAGGCGTGCGGGAAATCGTCGTCGACTCGGCGGATCCCGAACGCGGCACGGGCCTCTTTTTCGGCGAGCAAAGCGTGGCGGCCATCGTCGACGCCGTGGAGCGTTTCGAGCAGCGTCCGGCGTTCCGTTCGGAGGTTTGCCGACGCAACGCCTTGCGCTTCACGGCGGAGCGGTTCAAGCGCGAGTTCATGGATGTGGTGGAGCAGGCGATGGATGCAGGAAAAGAGTTTGCCGATACGCCGCCGGTGCTTCGGCGCTGGCGATCCGCCTAAGGCGGCGCCACAACAAGATCGCGCGCGTATGAACGTGCTGCGCATGGATGGGGGTTTGCGAAAGTGGGACTGACCATATTCGGGATCGTGGTGTTCGTCACTGGACTGGTGGCGCTCTACACGTCGCATCGCACCGCGATTTACGCAATCGTGGTGTATTCGCTGTTCGGCTGCGCGCTGGCGCTGTCGCTGGGCAGTGTCGGCGTCATGCCGGCACAACTCTTTCTCGGCTTTTTCGCGCTGCGGGCTTTTAACCTCGCGGGCGGGAAAAAACTCGGAGAGGCGTTCGCGCTCGACAAACCGGGCTTCTGGCTATTGTGTAATTGCATATGGGGGGCGGCCGGGGCCATCCTGCTGCCGCGCCTGCTGAGCGGTTCGACCCTCGTGTTTCCGGTCGATCGCGGGGGCGCCGCGGATTCCGGCCTGCTGCTGTTGCAGCCGCTCGGACCCGTCTCCGGAAATTTGTCGCAATCGGTCTATTGCGTCAGTGATGTGGTGGTGTACTGCTGCATGTATGCGTTCCTCAAATATCGCGGCTCATACCGGACGCTCGCGGGCGCTTTTTTTCTGCTCACTTTGCTCGACGTCATCGCTGGGGTGGTCGATATCGCTTCGCACGCGGTCGGCCTCGACGTCCTGTCGATCTTCAAGACCGCGCAGTTCTCCATGCTTAGCGGTGTCGAACTGGACGGCCTGGTGCGTATCAGCGGAACCTTCAGCGAGACTTCCGCGTATGCAGCCTTCACGCTGCCGCTCTTTGTGTTTTGCCTCAACCTCTGGCTGGTCGGCTATCGTCCCCGGCTAGCTGGCGCGCTTGCGGTGGCGGCGGGCGTGCTGCTGTTGCTGAGCACGTCGGGGACCGCGTTCGTCGGGCTGGGAGGATACCTGGCGGTATTGCTGTTCAGCAAGCCCGGCCTTATTTCAAGCTCGGCCGTCGCGCGCAAGCGGCGCATGTGGACCATCTCCGTTTGCATGGGGGTATTGGCAACGATCTACGCCATTCTTTTTATGCCCGCAGTGGTGAACGTGCTTTCAGGGTTTTTCGACAGCGTGGTGCTGAGCAAGGCCGGCAGTTCATCCGGCGTTGAACGGATGAGCTGGAATACGCAGGGCATAACCAATTTCTTCGATACCTATGGAATCGGCGTTGGCCTCGGCAGCATTCGCGCATCGAGCTTCCTCGTCGTGTTGCTGGCCAATCTTGGCGTGGTGGGCGTGGTCTGCTTCGGGATGTTCGTTGCCCGCTCCGTGCTGGTGCCAGTATCCGCCGATTACCCATTCGACGAGCGCGCTGTCTCCTATGCGGCGCGGCATTACATGATTTCGACCCTGATCTGCGCTTCGGCTTCGGCCGGGGTGTTCGAACTTGGTTCGTTGTTCTATCTATCGGCAGCGGCCGTGGGGGCGCTGTCGGTACGCGTACCGAAGCGCGCGCCGAAACGTGAGGAGTGGCTTGCCAGGGGCGCTCATGAATAAGATCCGGATGCCGTTGTCGAAGATCGAGCTGCTGGCGGTTTACCTTTCCTATGCTTTTCGCTATCTCTACCCGTTGATTCTGGTGCCGTATTACGGAAGAGTGCTCGGTACCGGCGGATATGGCGTGGTGTTGGCGGGGATGTCGCTCGGCAACACCATCTGGATGTTCGTGGGCTATGGATTTTCGACCGTCGGATCGAGAGACATCGTTCACACCGAAAACGATAGCGAACGCGATCCGATTTTTCGCGAGCAGTTCACAGCGAGGCTGTTGCTGTGCATTCCGGGCCTGATCATCGGGGCGCTGGCGGCGGCCAAGTCGCAGCTCTTGTCCCACGTGCCGGGCGCCGGCATTCTGGTGGTCGCCGGCGGCATGCTGGCAGCCTTCAACCTGGGCTGGTATTTCACGGCTACCGGACGGGCCCAGACGAGTGTGCTGATTGAAGTGCTGGGATTCCTGCTTTCGTCTGCCCTGATATTCACCATTATTCGCAAGCCGCAAGACATCGATCTGGTTTTTCCCTTGACGTTTTTGTCCAGCCTGGTTCAGTCGCTGCTGGCTTATTGGGTTGTTCGAAAAGAGTTCTCCGGGGTCATCTCGCATCTGCGCAAGGCGGTCGATGTGATCAAGCGCTCGACCACCATCTTCATCTACGGTGGAACCTCGATGCTGCTGATCGGCGCATCGGCCTACATGCTGTCTCTGCTGGCAGCGCCGTCCGAGGTGAGCGCCTTCGGCGTGCCGGAACGGCTGATCGGCGCCGCATTGAGCCTGATGGGGCCCGCCGGCCAGATTCTGGTGCCCAAGGTCATGTATCTGGTCGGTCGCAACAACGCCCGCGCCAATCTGATCGCCCGACGGATTTTTGTCGTGTTCTTTCTGGGCGCGGTGGTCGGCGTGATCGTCACGAGATCGCTTTCCGGATGGATCGTGCCGCTGGTATTCGGGCCGGAATTCAGCCGCGCGGTGCCCGTCCTGAACTTCATGGTGCTGGTTCTGCCGGTCAGTGTCTGTACGCAGATATTGGGCGTGTACTTCCTGATTCCACGCAAACTGGAGCGGGTGCTGGTGCGTTGCGGGATCATCGGCGCCTTGGTGAATGTGGCGGCGGCCATACCGTTAGCCAAATATTTCGGCGCCATGGGAATGGCCGAGGCTCGGGTGCTGGGCGAGGTTTCATTGCTGGCCATGCTGATGATCGGCGTCTGGCGGGCCGGGCTGGTGCGGGAAATTCTTGGAATCGGCGAAGAATTCTCGTTGCATACGAGATTCGGTCGATGGCTCGAATAACGGCCCGCATGGTTCGTTGATCGATATGGCATCGCCTGATTTACGGTTTCGGGAGTCCATCATGTCGCCTGATCAGCCGCTGGTTTCCTCCGCAGAACCTTTTCCGGGGCGACTGGAAGAGGCTGGCATCTTCCCGCTCCCGACACCCCCTGCCACAGCGGAGGCGGGCACCGGCGCCGGCGCGGACGCGACGAGCCGGCCCGTGGCGGCGGCCGCGCGCGTGGCCTTTCTCGACACATTGCGCTTTATTGCCGCCGGCGCCGTGCTGTTTCAGCATGTGGTCGAGAAGACCGGAAAATTTGGTCAATGGGCCGTCGCCATGTTGTCGCCGGGGGTGTTCGGCGTGGTCCTGTTCTTCGTCGTCAGCGGCTTCGTCATTCCCATGGCGGCGGGGCGCCGGTTTGATTTGAAGACCTTCGTCATCCGGCGCGTTTTTCGCATTTATCCTCTGGTGCTGGTGGCCTTTGCACTCATGGCGCTGCTCGGCTACGGCACGAATCTCGCCGACTTCTCCGCGGTGAAGTCCGCCACCTTGCATGACTGGCTGGCCAATCTCCTGCTGGCCCAGGATTATCTGGGCGCGACACCGCTGCTGGGCGTGACCTGGACGCTCAGCATCGAGTTCGCCTGGTACGCCATCTTCGCACTTGGGCTGTTGACGTTCGGCCGTCGTTTCGATGACAGGCTCGTCGTCATCGCGCCGCTGGTGCAACTGGCCCTGGTGGTCGTTTCTCTTCTGCTGGGACATCGCCTGCCACTCGCCCGGATCGGCATGATCTACGTGGCGATCCTGGGTTGCCGGGCATTCCATGCTCAAAATGGTCAACTGGGGCTACGGCGGCTTTGCATCGATACCGGTGTCTTTATCGTCACCATGGCGATTTCGAACATCGTCTCCTTTGGCTACTACCGCCATCCCAACATAACCATGAATGAAGCGCTTTTTCCATGGCTGGCGGCGCCCATTCTGTTCATGCTGGTCGCGGGCATTGCGCGTGTGCGTCAGTCGCCGCTCGTCACCAATCGCGTCACCGGATGGCTAGGCAGCATCAGTTTCTCGACCTATCTCCTGCATCCGCTTGCCATGGGTCTCGCGAGTGCGCTGGTGCCGTCGAGCCTCTTTTCCGCAACCTGTGTCCTGCTAACGCTGGTTCTCTCCGTGGCGGGATACCGGTGGGTTGAACTACCCGGGCAGGCATTGGGAAAACGGGTCGTCGCCAGGCTGAAATAAGCCGGACGGCGGTACGCATCCCCCGAACGCGCGAACGCTTGCGGCATGAGCGACGGCGAACATTCGTCACGGCGAACATCTGCAACACTCAGGGGCGTATGGATTGCACGGTGTGGCTGGTCAATCCCGCCATGTAAATGAGTGATACAAAGGAATCCTGATGATTTCGGATAAGCTGACCGTCGCGGATTGCCCGATTGAGACAGCCTCCGTCGAATCGGCGGAAAACGCACGGACCTCTTTTTCACAGAGCGGGCGCGAGTCGCGGCAATCTGCGATGAATGTCTATGTCCACCTCGCGGTCGACAAAGACGCCGTGGAATGGAGCAGAAAGCGGGAGTCCGGCGACCTGGTCGGTATCAACGATCCGACGCCCTATGGATATGGGCGCGCCCAGGAGATGGGCTGCCGCGTGACATTCTCGAAGTCGGGCCGGGAAAACAGGCTCCAGAAACTGTTCCGTCTCGGCTGGCGGGCGATTCTGGGCGCCGACGTGGTTCACGCCTGGCGTAACCGTACCGCCATCCTGAACTCGGATATCGTCTGGACCCACACCGAGTCGCAATATCTTGCCGTCGCGATGGTGGGACGGCTTCTCGGCAAACGGGTCAGGATAATTGGCCAATCTGTCTGGCTGATCGATAGCTGGGACGCGCTCAGTTTGCCTAAAAAGGCCCTGTTTCGATGGCTCGTTGCGCGGGTCGACGTACTGACGTTTCACTCCCCGGAAAATTACGCGCGTGCGAAAGCACTGTTTCCTGCCGCGAATATCAGGTTGGTGAAATTCGGCATTCCGGCGGAGACGAAGCAGGCGCCGCTCGAGCGCCCGCGCGGCGAGGTCGTCAGTATCCTCGCGCTTGGCAACGACCGTCATCGCGACTGGAAAACCTTGGTGGACGCGGTGAGCGGCATGCCGAACTACAGGCTGAAAATTCTTTCGGGTTCGGTCCCGAAGGGGCTCGTCAAGAACCGGGAAAATATTGAAGTGGTCCGTGCGCGCAGCAATGACGAGTTACGCAAGGCGTTCGACGATGCGACGCTGGTTTGTGTCCCCCTCAAGAAAAATCTTCACGCAAGCGGTATCACCGTGATTCAGGAGGCCGTGCTGTCCGGGGTGCCGGTTGTGGCAACGGACATCGGCGGCGTCTCGGCGTATTTTTCTACCGACGAAATCCGCTATGTACCCGCCGGCGACCCTGAAGCGCTGCGCGCCGCCTTCGAGGAAATCTCCCGCGACCCGGCGCAGGCGCTTGAGCGGGCCTCGCGCGCTCAAGCCCGTATGTCGGAGCGGGGCGATATCGGCGCGCAAACCTATATCCGGCAGCATGTGGAGTTGAGTCACGAGATCCTGCAGTGGGGCGGCTCGTGAGGGCCGCGCTGTTGCTCGTCGTTCTGGCCGTCATGCATGGCACAGCCTTCGGGCGCGGGGAGTCGTTGGATATCTGCCGGTATCGGCTGGTGTTTTCCGAGGATTTTCACGATTTCAGTATCGCCTCCCGGGCATTGGGTAACGGCCGCTGGACGGCACACACGCCGTGGAACGGCGATTTCGGCGATGCCTCGTTCAGCGACCCGGGTCCGGGCGGCCCCTTCTCGGTAGTCGACGGGGAATTGCACATCACGGCAAGCCGCTCCGCATCCGGACAATGGAAGTCCGGCCTGATGGCGGCAGCCGACGAAAGCGGACGGGGGGAGGGTGTCCAGTATGGATACTTCGAGGCGAAGATGCGGATGCCTCCCGGACCGGGTACGTGGCCGGCATTCTGGCTATCGAGCCTCAAACCGGTCAGCGAGAAATTGCCGGGCGTTGAAGTCGACGTGATCGAGTATTACGGGCACGACGACACGAACTACATGTCCGCGTTGCATGTCTGGTATCCGCAGGGGCAGCAGGACCGGTCGCAACACGCCACCACGCCCATTCAGGTTCCACATGGGTCGCTCGTCGGTGCGTACCACACCTACGGCGTGCTGGTCGAGCCAACCAGGATGACGTGGTTTCTGGATCGCGTCGCGGTCTGGGAGAGGCCGACGCCTCCCGAGCATCAATTCCCGCTTTATCCGATGGTCGATCTTGCGCTGGGATCCGGCTATCCGATTTCGGACACGCCGAACCCATCGGTGCTCAAAGTGAAATACGTCAGGGTCTACGCGCCGGGTCATCCGGCGTCATGCGCCCGGGATTAGCCCGGCCCGTAAGTCCGCAAGGGCGTGCGAAAACCATGGGCGTGCGAACACGCATGCCGCGCGAGCGCGGAAATTGCGTGCGGTAAACAGCAGTGCCGTTTCTGCCGCGCCGATATCGTGCGTCTTACATGTTCGTGATATCGCAACGGCTGACTGCACACGATCGCGCCCGGCTACGGCATGCGACGAGATTGATCGCCAACGATGTCAATGACGGATTCGAGTATCAACGCGGATAACCATGTCCAGGAAAATGAGCCAGCTATCACCTAGCAATGAACCGAAAGTTTGCGTGATCTTCGCCACGCGCGGCCGCGCCGAACTGCTCAGGCACGTTGTCGAATGCGTCGATCTGCAGACGGTAAAGCCGCACCTGATCATCATCTCGTGCGTATCGGACGAGGACGCGGGCAGCCTGACGACTCGGCCCGGCCTGCTCCTGATCAAGGGAAAGCCCGGCAGTTCCGCGCAACGTAATACGGCATTGGACCACGTACCGGCCGACTTCGACGTCGTGATTTTCCTCGACGACGATTTCCTCATGCACAAAACCTGGATCGCCGAAATTCTCAGGGCAATGAATAGCGATCCCTCCATTGCCGGCATTACCGGAACGGTACTCGCGGATGGCATTCACGGGCCGGGTTATTCCTACGAAGAGGGATGTGCCATCCTGGCAAGAGTGAACGATCTCCCGGAAACGCTGGTCGCCGTGACGACCGGCGGCCCTTACGGCTGCAACATGGCGTTTCGCGCCAGCAGCATTGCCGGGGTTCGCTTCGACGAGCGCCTCGTTCTCTACGGCTGGCAGGAGGATCGTGATTTCGGCGGCCAGATCCGCAATCGCGGATGCCGCATCGTGCGCATCAATACCGCGCTCGGCGTGCACCTGGGCGTCAAGCGGGGCAGGGTGTCCGGGCGCAAGCTCGGCTATTCGCAGGTCATCAATCCGCTCTATCTGGTCAGAAAGAAGACCATGCCTTTGCGCGATGCGCTCGATCATGTGGCGCGCAACGTCGCGAGCAATATTGTGCGCAGCATCGCGCCGGAGCCTTGGGTCGATCGCCGTGGGCGTTTGAGCGGCAATCTGATCGGCTTTTGGGATTTCGTGCGCGGCAGGCTGACGCCCGAACGCGCTGAAAAGTTATGAACGCGCCGCGATCCGCGTGTGGCGGGAACAGCGGGATGCCGGGACAGGTGTTGCGGTATGTATAAGACAATAGCATTCAACGGCAAATTTTTCGGGGCGGCGCTAACCGGTGTGCACAGGGTTGCCGAGCAGATCATCGCCGCCACCGATGCCTTGATTACCCAGCAGTCCGGTAATGAATCGGACTATGCAATCGTGATCAGGAATAACGTCAAGGTGCCGTCGTACCACAACATCACCTGTGTCGAGGAGAATCCGCTGGTCCGCAGGATTCCGAAGATGGCGTGGGAGCAATTGTATTTTCCGCTGGCCCGCAGAAAGGACTTCATTCTCAACCTGTGCAATCTCGGCCCGCTGTTCCATCGCAACTCCGCGACGATGATCCATGACGCGCAGGTGTATTCGACGCCGGAGTCCTATTCGCTATCGTTCAGGCTGCGCTACAAATTCATCTTTTTTTTTATTGGCAGGCGACACAGGATAATCTTTACGGTATCGGAGTTCTCCAAAAAAGAACTGGTGCGTTATGGCGTTGCGAGCGCCGACAAGATCGTAGTAGTCCATAATGGTTGCGACCATGTCTTGCAGGTACGGCCTGACGAGACGCTGCTCGCGAGCCTGAACCTCAGGCCGGCGCGCTATGTGCTGGCGCTCGCAAACACCCAGAAGCACAAGAATATTGCTGTCCTGCTGCAGGCGTTCGCCCGACCAGAGCTCAAGGACGAAGTCCTTGTGCTGTTCGGTGGCGCCACCCAGGCTGATTTTGAAAATCTGGGCCATGTCGTGCCGCCTAATGTGCGGTTCACCGGCCGGATTACGGATTCGCAACTCGTGGGCTTGATGGTCAACGCCGGCGCGCTTGCCTTCCCATCGTTGACCGAAGGGTTTGGTTTGCCGCCACTGGAAGCCATGGCGCTGGGCTGCCCGGTGGTGGCGGCTCCGCTGGGTGCGCTGCCCGAGGTTTGCGGCGACGCCGCGCTCTATGCGGACCCTTTCAGCCCACAGGCGTGGAGTGCCAGGATCCACACGGCGCTCGACGACGAAGCGGCGCGTCGTACCCTGATAGGCAACGGGCGTCGCCAGGCGAGTCTCTTTACGTGGGAACGGGCGGCGCGCAACCTCTCCGAGGCCATGAACGCCCTGACCTGAAGCGCCTGCAATTTCGCGTAAGACAGCTTGCGCGTGACACGGCCGTGCCGGAATGGGGCAGCGCGCCGGAAGTACACAATCGTATTGACGTTAAACGCGGTTTGCCGAGAGGGAAACCGAGGAGGCTATCTGGAGCAGCGAATGTCTATCGATGTCGATTTCTCACTGGCGCTGAACGATCGTACCGGCAAGCTGTTTTTAGGTAGAGACATCATTTCATCGCTCGGCAGCAGAATCGCCAAGGTCCGCTACGGGCGATTTCAGGCCTACCCGCACAACGATTTCATGCGTCGCGTCGTGGGGCGCCTGACCCACACGGAAACCGTCGCAAGGGTAAGCGGCTCTCCGCTGGTCACATGGTTGCCGGCAATCCGCCATCCCCGTGCCACCCTGCATCTGGACCCGCTGAGCGTCGTGCGTCATCGCCTGGAGGCGAGGGATATCGTGCTCTGCCATGACGTCGGCCCGATTACGCATCCCCAATACTTTGCCGCGGGGGTGGGCGAGATGTACAGGCAGGCTTATGACGAGATCCGGCGCGTCAAGCCGCACATGGTATTCGTCAGCAAGACGTCCCAGCGGGAATTTCATCGGCTGTACGGCGAAGGGTTTGCTTCATCGGAGGTCATCTACATTCCGACCCGGTTGGGTATCACGGAGGGAGAAGGGCGTCCGGTGGAGGGGCTTGATGCCCCTTTTCTCCTGACGGTGGGAAGTATCGGCGACCGTAAGAACCAGGCCGCCTGTATCGAGGCCTTCGCGGCAAGCGGGCTCGCCCAGCGCGGCTGGCGCTATGCGATTGCCGGCGGCCGCGAACCCGGCGCCGATACCGCTATCCAGCTGGCGCGGCAAACCCCGGGCGTCGTGATGCCGGGATATACCGGCGATGACGAGCTTCGCTGGCTGTACCGCCATGCGTCCGGCTTTGTGTTGATGAGCCTTTTGGAAGGATTCGGAATGCCGGTTATCGAGGCCATCGAGCATGATCTGCCATGCCTTGTGTCCCGTTCCAGCATCTTGACCGAGGTCGGCGGCGAGGCCATGCTCGACGCCGATCCACTGGATCGGGAGTCGATCGCCGCCGGTATGCGCAAGCTAGCGGAAATGCAGGACAACGAACGGTTCCGCAGAATTTCCCAGGCCCGCGCACATTTGCTGAATTTTGCTCGCGAGCCGATCTTTGCCAGTTGGAGAGCGCTGGTCGAGAGAATTGCCTGAAGCACGGCATGGCGTCGCACGCGCGGCTCGTTCATTGCAGAACCGGCTGCGCGCTGGCGGCAAAACTCGGTTGCAGAAAGCCGATAGCCTCGGCATCGGTGATCGGTTTGAGCTTCAGTCCGAACGCGGCGTTCAGGGCGATGACGAGGTGCTGCGTCCAAAGCATATTCCAGACGACCCCGGCATGGCCGTCGGAAAGAACGGCGTTGTGCGGATCGTCGCCGGACGTGTTGGTGATGGCCCAGCCGGGCGACAGATGCACCGTTCTGTAGAGCGGACGCCCCTGCTCATCGCGCGTGCCCCACACGCTCCTGAACCAGGCGCGATCGTCGAGAAAGGCAACCCGGCGATCCGTCGCGGCCAGCTTGCGCAAGCCATTGTCGAAAAGATCGAGGCCCGCGTCGAGATTGGCCATGGCTTTCGCGGATCGCCAATTGTCGAAATTGCCCGACCAGTTCGCGTCGTTGGGCACGCCCACCAGCACGATATGGGTGTCCGGATGCCTGTTGCGAATCAGGGCGACCGCCGCGCCGATTTCGCCGAGACAGGCGTTGATCAGGGCAGCAGGCCGCGCCGCATGCGGATCGCGCGACATCTCGTCGAGCACACCATCCGCCCCAATATCGTTGACGCCGATCCGGATCAGCACGACGCCGCCTCTCCAGGCTTCGGGCTCGGTGTCCATCAGGCTGACGAGACGGATCGCCTCGCGCAGCGGATGCTGCATCAACTGGCCGCAAGTGGCGCCGCTGACGGCAAAATTGTAGCGGTAGTCGTCTTTGGGAGGCGTTCGCACAGGAAGGCCGGCCGCCTCGTCGAAGTAGGCGCGAAACTTTCCGGTCCCCCAGGTTCCCCACTCGCCGAGATCGATCTGGTTGCCGCGCAGCCGCGCCAGAATCTCGGTCCACTGCCAGGTGGTAGCGCGCCGGTTGCCGCCTCGCATGCCCGGTTCATTCGACGACTGCGTGTCATGGTAGGACTGGCTGTCGGAATCTCCGAGCACGGCGAACCGCAACCTGCCGGAGAGCACGGCCGAGCCGGTCTCGACGGCGGCCGGCGGGCGACGGTTCAGGTAGGGCACGGCAAGCCGGCCAAACACCAGCCCGGCCACCGTCAACATGCCGCAAGCCGCGACCAGCAGCACGGTACGGAGAAGGGACCGGGCCCTGGTGCGCCTAGGCTTCGGCATGGCTCACGAACGTAGCCGGGCTCGCGTGCTCGCCGGGACGGGCGGGTGCGTCGGCAGCCTCGCCGCCGACGAGGCGCTCACGCAGTTGTTTCGCGATGACGGCGGCGCCGGCCGCGCGGAAGATCTGGTCGTGCAGGCCGGGAACGTCGGTGACGACCAGCTTGCCCGTCACCACCGGACGCCATCCCAGTTCTCGCGCGAACAGACGCCCGTTGAGCACCTGAGCACTGCGAAAGATCTGCACGTCGCCGTCATAGGACGCAGGCCGGTAGCGCGCCTGCTGAGCCAGCGCATAGTCGATGTACCAGCGATTCTCGGAAACGATGTGTTCCGAAGCATTTCCCTTGATCAGGCCGAGCTTGTGCGCGAGGTCCGCAATGCCGAGCCAGCGGACCAGCCGATACTGTTTCAGGAAGGTGACCATGGATAGCTCGCCGCGCATGGCCTTGCGGAAATCGCGCGGAATGTTGTCCGCGCGCACCTGCATCTGGCGCAACTGCTGATCGTACCAAGGCATCGATTCGCGATAACCCGGGCACCAGGAATCGTTGAGGACGACGAGCTCCACCGTTTCACCTTCGCGCCGCAGCTGATGGGCGGCCTCAAGCGCCAGCGAACCCAGCACACAGTGTCCCATCAGGATATACGGGCCGCGGGGCCGCGCCAGCCTGATCAGCCGCACGGCGTCCGCAGCAATGTCCTGGAAAGCCCGCTGCGGGAATTCGCGCGGCGGGCCGTCCGGTACCATCGGAATGTCGATAATGGGCCGCTCGGCGCCGATCTGCCGGGCCAGTTCATAGAACACGGCCGTATTGTTGAGCACGATGATGGGCTTGCCTCGCGCGTCCTCGTTGAAGCGCACGATATTGCGCGCTCTCGCCGCCAGTTCGGCCTGGCTCATGAAACCGCTCACGCCGACACCTGCCACGGCTGCGGCGACTGCTGCGACGTGGGCCGCCTCGCGCCCGGGCGTGGGTTCGGATGTCAGCGGCGGTTTCGCATCGATCTCGACGGTCTCCAGCATGTCGCGCCAGTTGGCCAGATGCCGGTCGATCGTCTCGATGTCATAGAGATCCGTGTCGCCTTCGCAGGAAATGCGCCAGCCATCCGGGCGCCGCACCATGAAGAAGTTGAGGTCGTAGAGCGCGCCTGCATTGAACGAGGGCGAAGTCGTCGCGGCGAAATCCGCGCGGCGAACCTCGTCGCCCATGCCGACAAAGCTCTGTTGCAGCGCGAAGTTGACCGAGCAGAGCGGCGGCCGATCCATGTCGGACGATTCGCCTGCCATCTGCATCATCTCTTCGAACGGCAGGTGCAGATGCTCGATGGCGTCGCTCAGCTTGGCGCCGCATTGCGCGGTGACGGCGGCCATGTTGCTGCCGTCGGGCACATCGAGGCGCAGGATCACCGTGTTGATGAGCGGTCCGACCACGCCTTCGAGTTCCTGCTGATCGCGCACCGACATCTGCGTGCCAAGGATCACCTTGCTCTGGCCGGCCGTTCCAGCCGCCGCGCGCAGCGCCAGCGCGAGGCCCGCGGCTGCCACGCTGAACAGGGTCACGCCCTGGGCCTTGGCGGCGGCAATCAGACGCTCGCTCAGCGCCCCGGGCAACAGCATGGAGCGAATCGCGCCGTGGAAACGCCGCTGCGGCGGCCGCGGACGATCGCCCGGAACGTCGAAGCGGCTGAAGTCCGCGAGCTCACGGCGCCAATGGGCGCGAGCGGGATCGAGCGCGCCGCTGGCGAGGAACTCTTCCTTCCACAGCGCGTAGTCGCCATGGTGCAGCTCGGCCTCGGGGAAGGCGAAATCATCGCCGGCATGTAGCGCCGCCAGTCCTTCCACGAGTTCACGCACGAGGATCCCGAAGGACCAGCCGTCCATCACCAGCGAATGGAAGGTCAGCTGCAATTCGCCTTGAGTGGCCGACCTCGGCAGCCACACCGCCCGGAAAAATGAAGGTGACGACAGCGCGAAAGGCGTGCGAGCCTGAAGTCCGCCCACCCGCTCGGCTTCGGCAAGGGCGGCCTTTTCTTCGAGACCGCCGAGATCGACCACGTCGAGCCGAAAGGGCGCGTCGCTCCAGACCTGCTGGCGCAGTCCCGCTCCCGTCATCAGGAAGCCGGTACGCAATATCTCGTGCCGCGCGACCAGTTCGCACAGCACCCGCTCGATACTCACGGCATGAAGCGGTCCCGACAATTGCAGCCGGAAGGCGATGTTGAGGGCAGAGGCCTTCGGCGACGCCCGCTGTTCATCCCAGCAACGGACCTGACAGGCCGTCGCCGGAAACAGGGCGTAGCGGGTCTCGATCTCGTGAGCAGGGGCGATCTTCAAGGCTATTGCGTTCATCGGTCAGATTCCCTGTGCAGTTCTGCGCTTGAAGCTGAGGATCGACGGCCGGGTCGCGGCAGACGCTTCCACCGGCGCGGTCGACTCGTTGCCGTCGAGGCTCGCGGCCAGTTCGGCGATCGTGACGTTCTTCATGAGTTGGCGCGCATCCACGCCGAGGCCGCGCTCGTTCATCCGCGCGACGATGCGGAACAGTTGCAGGCTGTCCGCGCCTAGGCTGAAGAACTGCTGGTCGATGCCGACCTGCTGGAGGCCGAGTACGTCTGCCCAGATCGCGGCGATGCTGGCCTCGGTCGGCGTCATGGAGGCGGGTTCTTCGGCCACGGCCGGTTCAGTTGCAACGGCTTCGTCTGCCGTCGCTTCGTCTGCAATGGCTTCGTCAGCAATGGTTTCGTCAGCGGCCGCTTCGGCCGGCAGGGACGGCAGCGGAACCACCTTCAGCGCGGCGTGAGGCTGACGCACCGGAGCCGGCATCGCCACCATGTCGGCGGTCGGCACGGGCAGGGCTTTGCGATCGAGCTTGCCATTGCTGGTCTGCGGCAGCGCGTCGAGCGTCATCCACAAAGTCGGCACCATGTAGGACGGCAACTGTCCGGCGACATGCGCCGCGACGCTTGCCTGGTCGGCCTTGTCGATGGCCGTCTCGACGAGATAGCCCGCGAGGCGCGGATTGCCGTCGACGACATGCAAGGCGACGGCGGCCGCGGCCACGCCGGGCGCCTTGCGCAAGGCCGCCTCGATGTCCTCGATCTCGATGCGAAAGCCGCGCAGCTTGATCTGCTGGTCGCGCCGGCCGAGGTGTTGCAGCGAGCCGTCGGCAAGCCGCTTCGCAAGGTCGCCGGTGCGGTACAGGCGGCGCGGCGCGGCGCCTTCGATGGCCACCGTCCTGAATGCGGCATCGGTGAGATCGGGGCGGTTGAAATAGCCTTTCGCGAGGCCCTCGCCGCCGATCCACAGCTCGCCGCTCACGCCTTGCGGCGCGAGTCGCAGGTCGTCGGTCAGCACGTGCAGGTCGGTATTGGCGAGCGGCGCGCCGATCACCACCGGCCCGTTCGCGACGACACGCGCGGCGGCGGACCAGATGGTCGTTTCGGTCGGGCCATAGAGATTCCATACCTGCGCGCCGGTTGCCAGCAGCGCGTCGGCGAGATCGCGCGGCAGGGCCTCACCGCCGCACAGAATCTTGAACTCTTTCGGCGCCTTGAAGCCGGCCTCCAGCAACATGCGCCAGAGCGACGGCGTCGCCTGCAACACGGTGGCGGCTTCTTCCTTCAGCCGGGTCACCAGCTCGAAACCGGTGCGCACTTCTTCATGCCCGGCGATAAAGGTCTGGCCGCCGGTGACGAGCGGCAGGAATAGCTCGAGGCCGGAAATATCGAAAGAGAACGTAGTAACCGCGACGATGCGGTCGCGCGCCGTAAAGCCCGGCGTTTGTGCCATCGACAACAGGAAGTTGCTCAGGGCGCGATGGCCGATTTCCACGCCTTTGGGTTGACCCGTCGAGCCCGACGTGAAGATCACGTAGGCCGAATCGGCATCCGACACGACAGGCAGCGCCACGGCTTCGTCGTCGCTGTCCTCGTCGATGCGGCCTGACGCGAGCAGCGTCTCCAGCTCCAGTACCCGGTGCTCGCCCGCTTCCAGCACCGCGCGGCTTGCCGCGTCGCTGAGGATCGCGGCGAGTTCTGCACCATCGAGAATCTGACGCAGGCGTGCGGGCGGCATCGTCATGTCGAGAGGCACGTAGGCGCAGCCGGCCCGCCATACGCCGAGCATGGCGGCGACGGTCATCGCGGTGCGGTCCATCGCGATGGCGACGCGTTCGCGCGGCGCGATGCCCGCCGCCACCAGCGCACGCGCGATCAGGTCGGCGCGCGCATCGAGCTCGCCATATGCGAGGCTCGACGTCGCGTCGGAGACGGCCGTCGTATCGGGCGTGCGGCGCGCCTGCGCGGCGATCAGCGCCGGGGTGGTCTGCGAGAGATCGTAGTCGCGCTGCGAATCGTTCAGCGCGTCGCGAAGGTGATGGATCTCGCTTTCGTTGAGCAACGGCAGGGCCGCGACCGGCGTTTCGGCGTCGCGGGCGATCGCCGTCAGCAGGGTTTCGTAGCAGCCGAGCCAGCGCTGTACGGTGGTCTCGTCATAGACGTCGGTGTTGAAGTCGCAATCGAGACGCAGGCCCTGGGCCGATTCGATGACGTTCAAAAACAGGTCGAAATTGCTGTAGGCCTTCGGGTTCGGCGTGAAGCGCGTGGCGACGCCGGCCATGTCGAGCAATTCGTCGACCTTCTCCAGATTGAACTGCAGATCGGTGAGCGGCAATCGGTTGAAGTCGCGCTTGACGCCGAGATCGCGCACCAGCGCGCCATAGGTGTAGTTCTGCCGGTCGCTGGCATCGAAGACGTGATCGCGCACCGCCTTCATATGCACGGCGAACGGTTTGTCGCGCTCGAAGCGCACGCGCAAGGGCAGAAAGTTGACGCAATGCCCAACCAGCAGCGCCTCGCCGGCTTGCGTCTGGCCGGCCATCGGCGCGGCAATGACGACGTCGTCATTGCCGGAGAGCCGCCCGAACAGCACCTGGGCCGCGCCGAACAGGGTGGCGAACAGCGAGCAGCCCTGCTTCGATGAAGCGGTCTTGACCTGCTTGAGCAGAGCGGCATTCAACTGACGGGTCGTCGAGGCGCCGCGGAAACTCTTGAGCGCCGGGCGCGGACGGTCGCCGGGCAAATCGAGTTGCGGCGCCGGGTCGCGATGGAGGTTGAGCCAGAATTCGCGTGTCTCCTGGTCGACGCCGGCTTCGTCCTGGGCCTTGGCGAACGCGAGGAAGCTCTGCACCTCGTCCAGTTCGGGCGCCTTGCCCGAGATGCCGGCCGCGTACAGGGCGCCCAGATCGCGCAGCACGATGTTGATCGACCAGCCGTCGCAGATGATGTGATGGGCGGTGAACACGAAGGCCCACTTCTGCGCTTCGAGCCGCACCAGCGCGGCGCTCACCAGCGGAGCGCGGGTCAGATCGAAGACCTCGCGCGCTTCGGCATCGATGAGGGCCTGGAGTTCGCCGGCTGCATCGGGATGGCCCGAGAGGTCGATTTTTTCCAGCGGGACGGTGGTGTCCGCATCCGCAAACATTTTGTCGCCGACGCGCGAGAAGTGCGCGCGCAAGGCATCGTGGCGCGCAATCGTCGCCGCGAAAGCGCGTTCGAACACGGCCTCATTCAGATGACCTGTCAGTTCGAGCGTGAAGGATTCGTTGAACGCGAGCGAGGCTTCGTTGCCCAGTTGGGCCGACATCCAGATTTCCTTCTGCGGTTCGGTGAGCGCGGACTGGGTCAGCGGTTGCGGTTCAGCGGGCGGCGTGACGGGAAGAGCCTGCTGCGTGCCGGCCAGGATGCCGACGCTTTGGAGTGCTGAAATGCTGGCGACGAAGGCATCGCCGATCTTGCGGACGTCCTCATCCGAATGGCTGGTTGTCAGGAAGCAGGGGAAGCCTTCCATGATGTGAATGCCGAGGTAGCGCATATAGGCATAGAACAGGCTGCCCAGCCGGTCTTCGCCAGCAAAGCTGATATAGAACCAGCTCGAGAACGACTCCGCCCGCGTGGCGATGCCGGCTTTCTCCAGATGCGCATTGATGCGTTGAACCAGACCGTCCATGCGTGAGCCGAGCGTTTCCTGCAGCGCCGGGCCGGCTTGTTGCAGATGCAGAAGCACGGCTTTCATCGCGGCCAGCACCACCGGATGACGCACGAACGTGCCGGCGAAGAAGGTCGGTGGGACTTCGGGCACCGAGGCGTCGCCGAATTGCCATTGGCCGCCGTCGAGCGCGTCCATGTATTGCGCGCTGCCGGCCAGCACGCCCACCGGCAGGCCGCCGCCGACCACCTTGCCATAGGTCGCCATGTCGCCCTTGATGCCCCAATAGCCCTGCATGCCGGCCGGATGGACGCGAAAGCCCGTCACCACCTCGTCGACGATCAGGGCGGATTCGTTGGCCGCGGTAAGCTCGCGCAACTGCTGGACGAATTCCTTCGGCCGCAGATTGGGATGGCGCGACTGCACCGGCTCGATCAGCACGGCGGCGATGTCGTCGATATTGGCCCTGATCCATTCGAGGCTTTCGGCGCGCGCATAAGGCAGCACCACCATGTTGCCGACGGCGCTCTGCGGGATGCCCGGCGCGAGCGGGAACGCGCGCGGCACACCGGCTTCGCTGCCCGGCTTGACGAGGACTTCGTCGAACTGGCCGTGATAGTCGCCGTCGAAGCAGACGACTTTTTCCTTGCCGGTGACGGTGCGCGCGAGGCGCATCGCCGCCATCACGGCTTCAGAGCCGGTGTTGCAGAAGGTGACGCGCTGATGCCCGGTCATCTCGGCGAACATCTGGGCGACCTCGCCTGCGAGCGGCGATTGCGGTCCGATGGCAAAGCCTTCCGCCATCTGCGCGTTGACCGCTTCCACGACGAAGTCCGGCGTATGGCCGAAGGCGGTCTGGCCGTAGCCGTTGACCACGTCGATGTATTCGTTACCGTCGACGTCCCAGATTTTCGAACCCTTGGAGCGTTGGGCGACGATCGGATAGACGAGTTCTTTCCATTCCTCGCGAAAGCCGCTGGCGGTGCGCGGATCGGCGAGCACGGCACGATAGGACTGCGTGCGGCTCTTGGACCCGGCGGTTTTTGCCGAGTAGCGCGCCGACAGGTCGGCGATGAACGCGGTCTGCGCCTCGGTGATCTGCGCCGAGCTGGATGCGCCCGGCTTGTAGGCGGTGAAACGTGTCGGGCGGTTTTCTTCGAACTTGATCTCGGGGACGGTGGGCCGCGCGCTGCTCGCGACCGCTGCGGCTGCGGCTGGCTTCGGAGCCACGGCGGGGATGGCGGGTACGGCAGGCGTCGGGACGGGCGCGGCGCTCGCGCCGACGGTCTGCGCGAGCGCCAGCGGCGCGCCTTGCAGCAGATCGAGCTGACGCGACATCAGCGACTGCATTGCCGCGAGCTGATCGCGGAACACCGATTGAATCTCGCCGGTAGCCGGCGCCGCGACTGCGAACGGCGCGGCCGTTGCCGCAACGGCGACCGTAGCCGCCGCATCGGGCGCAGCCATTGCCGTCATGGCAGCGGGCATGGTAACCGGCGCGGCATCGACGGCGGCCGCAGCCACGGCCGGTTCGGCCTGCGGTTCCGGGTCGGGCGGCAAGGCGCCGTCGAGGAACTGTGCGAGGGCAGGCAGCGTCGGATAGTCGCTCATGATCTGCCGGAAGCTGATCGTGACGTCGTAGCGGCGGCGCAGTTGGCGCGATACCTGTCCCATGAACAGCGAGTCGTAACCGAGGTCCCAGAAGGTCACGTCCGGATTGGACGTGTCCGGCGCTTCGCCGGACATCTCGGCGAGCAGTGACGCCAGTTCGGCAATGAGACGCGGTTTGCGGTCGATTTGGACGGTTTGAGTCATGGCGGTCTGGGCAATAACGGTGATGGCGTGCGACGAGGCGGGCGCGGCAAGCGCCGCCGCGGCCTTCGTCGTCGTGTTGTTTGGGGAAACGGCGGCGGGGGCGTCGATCCAGTGCCGCTCCGGTTCGAACGGATAGGTCGGCAGCGAAATCCGGCGCGCGGCTTCGGACTGAACGGCCTTCCAGTCCGGCGTGAGCCCGTTCAGCCACAGCCGCCCGGTTGCTTCGGCGAGGACCGCAAGCTCGCGCTCACGCAGCGCGAAATCGGGCAGCGAAGCAAGCGCAGCCTGATAGCGGTCCTTGGGCAGTCCTTGCGCGGCGAAGGTCGAGAGCGTGCGGCCCGGGCCAATTTCGAGCAGCAGGGGCTTGCCTTCGAGCTTGCCCGCTTCGGTCACCGTGGCCAGCGCGTCGCCGAAACGAACCACATTGCGGCAATGACTGGCCCAGTAGCGTCCCGTCACCGGTTGATCCATTGCGGCCCACTGGCCGGTCACCGAGGACACATACGGGATCTTCGGCCGGGCGAAAGACAGGCCATCCGCCAGTGTGGCGAGGTCTTCGACGACGCCGGCCATCATGCGCGAGTGGAAAGCATGCGAGGTATGCAGCCGCCGATGCTCGATATCGCCCGCTTTGAGTGTGGCCTCGAAGGCTTCGATGGCCGCGAAGGGGCCCGCCACGACGCTCAACGACGGCGCATTGAGGGCGGCCAGGTCGACGTCGCCAGGCAGCAGGGGCGCGAGTTCGGCCTCGGATAGACGCACCACCAGCATCGCGCCCGGTTCGGCCGACTGCATCAGCGCGCCACGCTTCGCGATCAGATACAGCGCGTCGTCGAAGCCGATCGCCTCGGCCACGCAGGCCGCGACCAACTCGCCAACGCTATGGCCGATCATCGCCGCCGGCTTGACGCCGCGCGCGATCCAGAGTTGCGCCAGCGCGTATTCGAGCAGGAACAGGGCGGGCTGCGCGTAGAGGGTCGAGCGGATCGGATGCGGGGTGTCCTCGCCGTGCGGAATCTCGCTGAACAGCAGGGTACGGATGTCGAGTCCGAGATGCGGCGCCAGCACCTCGGCGCCCTTATCGATCCACTGACGATAGACCGGTTCGGTGCGATACAGCGCTTCGCCCATGCCCGGATACTGCGCGCCCTGGCCGGGGAACATGAAGACGACGGCGGGCGTGCTGTTGGCGGCCTGATCGGGAGCCTGTGCTTCGAGCGCGCCTTTTTGCAGCCTGGCCCGGGCCTCGCCGAGGCTATCGGCGACGACGATGGCCCGATGCGCGAAGTCGCGGCGTCCGGTTTGCAGCGTCGCGGCTACGTCGGCGAGTGCGAGGCCGGGATGGGTCGCCAGATGCGCGGCGAGATTGGCCTTGGCGCGTTCGAGCGCGGCTGGGCTCCTTGCCGAGAGCGGCAGGATCTGCAATTGCTCTTGCGGCGCGGCCTGCGCCTCGTCCACGACGTCGTTACGGCGGGGCGCTTCTTCCAGCACCACGTGGACGTTGGTCCCACCGACGCCGAAGGAGCTTACACCCGCCCGACGCGGCACCGGACCCTCGGCCCACGGGCGCGCGGTCTCGTTGAAGAAGAACGGGCTGCTGGATGGGTCGATGCCAGGATTGGGCGCACGGAAATGCAGGAGCGGCGGCAAGACCCGCTCACGCAAGGCGAGCGTGGCGGCGATGAAGCCCGTCACGCCGGCGGCCGCATCGAGGTGTCCGACATTCGCCTTCGCCGAGCCGAGCGCGCAGAACTGGCCGCCTTCCACGCCGCCCAGGCGAAACGCCTGCACAAGACCGGCGAACTCGATGGGGTCGCCGAGCGGCGTCGCCGTGCCGTGGGCTTCGACATAGCCCACCGAGGCCGGATCGATGCCCGCTTCGGCGTGGGCGATGGCGATGGCGCGGGCCTGTGCATCGACGCTAGGTGCCGTGAAACCGACCTTGCCGGAGCCGTCGTTGTTGATGCCGACGCCGCGGATGACGGCATAGATCGGGTCGCCGTCGGCGATGGCGTCGTCGAGCCGTTTCAGCAACACCACGCCGGCGCCGCTGCCGAACACCGTGCCCCTGGCCTCGGCGTCGAACGGGCGGCACACGCCGTCGGGGGCGCCCATGCCGCCTTCCTCGTAGAAATAGCCGCGCTTTTGCGGGAAGGTAACCGAGACACCGCCGGCCAGCGCCATGTCGCAGCGTCCCGAGCGCAGGTTCTCGACGGCGAGACTGATCGCGGTCAGCGAGGTCGAGCACGCCGTCTGTACCGAGATGGCCGGTCCGTTCAGGCCGAGCTTGTAGGCGGTGCGGGTGGCGACGAAATCGCCGGCGCCGACCAGCTTCTGGTACTCGCCGATCTGGAACTGGCTGGTGAATTCGTTGATGACGCCACGGTCGGTCAGGACATGCTTGAGGAAGTAGGTATTCATCGAGGTGCCGGCGAACACCCCAACCGCGCCGGCGATTTTCGCCGGATCGTAACCGGCGTCTTCGAATGCCTCCCAGGCGATTTCGAGGAACAGGCGCTGCTGCGGATCGGTCAGCGCCGCCTCGCGCGCCAGCATGCCGAAAAAGCCGGCGTCGAAGCGGTCGACGTCGGCGAGGATCGGGCGTGCCTTGACATAACGATCTTCGCGGCGGGCGGCGTCGTCGAAACTGTCTTCCAGTTCCGCCACGTCGAAACGCGTGACGCAGTCGCGCCCGGCGACGATGTTGGCCCACAGTTCGGCCACGTTGCGCGCGCCCGGAAAGCGTCCGGACATGCCGATGACGGCGACGTCCGCGCCTTGCACGTCGCGGCGCGGGCGAATGGCTTCATGCCTGGTCGTTCCCAGCGTGGCGAGCAGATGCGTGGCCAATGCCTCGACATTCGGATGGCGGAACAGATCCACCAGCGCCACCTTGGCCGCCACGTCGCGCGCGATGATGGCGTGGGCTCGCATCAGATCGAGCGAGCGCAGTCCCAGGTCGAAGAAGTTCGCGCGGCGCTCGACGGGGCCGCCGAGCAGCCCCTCGAATACCGCCGCCAGCTTGCCGGCGATGTCGTCGCCGGCCGGCCCGCTTGCGGCCGGTGTGGCAGCCGGCGTGGCGAGTCCTTCCAGCAGGGCTTTGCGGTTGACCTTACCGTTCGGCGTGAGCGGAAAGTCCGGCAGGACGCGCAATTCCGCCGGCATCATGTAGTGCGGCAAGGCGGCCTTGAGATGGGCGCGCAGTCGATCGAGGAAAATTCCGGCGGCCGCTGCCTCGGCCTTCACGAAGCCGGCGATGGACTTACCGTTGCGGCCTTCGAACGCCGCCACGGCCGCATCGGCGACGCCGGGCGCCGCGCGCAGGGCATGCTCGATTTCATCGAGTTCGATGCGTTTGCCGGCGATCTTGATCTGCCGGTCGTTGCGGCCAAGAAAATCGATGGCGCCGTCCGCGCGTCGGCGCACCAGGTCGCCGGTGCGATAGAGGCTGGCGCCGGGCTTGAAGACGTCGTCGACGAACTTCTGCGCCGTCAGTTCCGGGCGATTGAGGTAGCCGAGCGCGACGCCGTCGCCGCCCACGACGAGTTCGCCCACTTCGCCGTCGCCAACCGGCACGAGCTGGTCGTCGACGATATACACACTCGTACCCGCGATGGCGTGGCCAATGGGAATCGCCTCGCCATTGAGCAAAGCCGCGCCGTCACGCGGAATGCGGTAGCAGCAGGAGAAGGTCGTGTTCTCGGTCGGGCCGTAGCCGTTGACGACCTGCAGCTCCGCATGCGCCTCCATCACCTTGCGCACATGAACGGGCGACAGCACGTCCCCGCCTGTGAGCACTTCCTTGAGCGGAGCAAAGGCCTCCAGCCGATAGTCGGCGAGCGCATTGAAAAGACCCGCCGTGAACCATGCACTCGTCACGCCGAGTCGGGCCATCTCGCCGGCGATCGTGTCGAGCGAAGGCTGAACTTCGTTGATGATCGCCGCGCATCCGCCGTTCAGGAGCGGGCCCCAGATCTCCAGCGTGCTGGCATCGAAGGCGAGCGGCGCGAGATTGAGAAAGCGCGTTTGCGGCGACAGCTCGGCGAAGCTCTGGCCCTGCACGAGGCGCAGGATCGCGCGGTGCGGCACGATCACGCCTTTCGGTTTGCCGGTCGAGCCGGAGGTGTACATGATGTAGGCGGGGTCGTCGCCGGCGCAGGCCTGCGCCGCAGCGAACCCGGCAGTCTGCGATGCGGCCACCAGATCCGCAAGGTCGACGCTCACGCCGTCCAGCGCGCCGGTGCTTGCAAGCACCGCCGCTTCGGCGACGATGAGCCTGGGTGTGCAATCGGCCACGATGAAATCGAGCTGTGCGCGCGGATAGGCCGGATCGAGCGGCACGTAGACGGCGCCCAGACGCAGGATTGCGAGCATCAACGCGAGCGTGTCGCGGCTGCGCGGGACCATGACGGCGCAACGCTCGCCGCGCTCGAGTCCTTGTTGGGACAGCACGGTGGCAAGCCGCGCCGAGCGCTCGGCGAGGGCGGCATAGGTTTCTTCACCCGTTGAATCGATCGCAGCAAGATGGCTGGCGAACGCCGCGCATGCGTCGTCGAAGCGCGCGACGACCCCGGCCCTATGACCCGTCCCGCTCGGCAAGTCGACGGGGTATTGATCTCTGTGTGACATTTGCCGCTCTCTAATATTTGGATGAAGGCCCTCTACTGAGCTACGCCTCGCCATCAGCGAGCAGCAAGCGCACAAAACGGCGGCCGGTCCCGGCAGGCGCAAGCAGCACGAGGCTGTCCGCGCCGGGTCCGTCTCTCCTCAAGCGCGAATCTGCTGTAAGTCAAAGTTAATCTTTCGCGCTCTGTGTATCCGTTCGCCGTCGCACACAGGAACGATGCAACAACACTTCATGTCGAAGCGCGCGTGCTTTCGGAGCGGAGCGGGCCGCTTGAACCGGAAAAGCAAGGAGGGGTCAGGTCTGGCGGGAGCGCGATCCGTCAATGCATGTTGACGATCGACCAGTCGGCGCGTCGGGCCGCTACCGCACCCACGCAGGCCGGGCAGCAGGGCAGGGAACGGACGCGCCAATGCGCCGCTTCTTCCGCTGCGCCGCCGACGCGATGGGGCGTCGTGTCACCGTGAAGGGCAAGATCGAACTCGAAATGCGTGGGCGGCAGGATAAAGCCGGTGCCGAGCGCTTTCAGGCAGGCTTCCTTGCGGGTCCAGCTTTCGAAGAAGACCGCTTGACGCTCCGATTCACGCAAGGCGCGGAATGCCGCGCGCTCGCGCGCGGAGAAGACTTCGAGCGGCACACTGTCATCGAGCGGGCGCACCTGTTCGACGTCGATGCCGACTTCGAAACCGTTCGCGATGGCCAGCGCCGCTACATTCCCGCTGTGGCTGAGATTGAAGCAGATACTCGATCCATCCGGCAGGCTCGCAGGCTGGCGCGTGCAGAAAGGTTTGCCGTCCGAACCATAGCCGAGCGCGACCTCTTCAGGCCGTAGCCCGAGATAGCGGCCGAGGATGCGCCGAAGTTCGCCGCGCCCTGCCACGAAACGGCGTCGGTGCCGTTCGAAGCGGAATCGGTCGGCGCGCTCGCGCTCCTGCATCGATAGCGTTGCCCAGTAGCGGTCGAAATCGTGAGCGTGGACATCGAGATCCCATTGCCACACCTGCACGTCTTGCGCGGAAGGCAGCGTCAGGCGGGAAGACGACAGGCAATGCCCGGCTTCGACCTGCGCGATGCCGGCCTCGCTGCGATCCGTGACGAGAGACATCGACTGCCTAGCTGACCGTCTCGGCTTGATGCAGGCGCGGCAGCAACCGGTCGAACTCGCGCTTGACGAGCCCGTAGCATTCGCAGGCGCGCGCTTCCAGCGCCTTGCGGTTGAGCACCTTGATATGACCGCGGCTGTGATGAATCAGGCCTTCATCATGCAGCTTGCCGGCGGCTTCGGTGATGCCTTCGCGGCGCACGCCGAGCATATCGGCGATCAGTTGCTGGGTGACGGTCAGCTCATTCGTGGCGACCCGGTCGATCTCGATCAGCAGCCAGCGGCACAACTGCTTGTTCAGCGAATGATGGCGGTTGCACGCGGCGGTCTGCGCCACTTGCGTCAGCAGCGCGTGCATGTAGAGCATCATCAGGCGGCGGATCAGATCGGAGCGTGCGAATTGCTGGCTGAGCGCCTGCGCCGTCATGCGATACGCGAAACCGGCGCTTTGTACCTGCACGCGGTTCGGCATGGTTTCGCCACCTGTCAATACCGGCACGCCGGTCATGCCTTCACGTCCAACCGCGGCAATCTCGACCGAGCTGCCGTCTTCCATCGTCGACAGCATGGAGATAATGGCGGTGGTCGGAAAATAAACGTGATGAATACGTTGCCCTGAATCGCACAGAAGCTGTTCCGTGCGCAAATGGACGAGTTCGAGATGCGGGGCGATGGCTTGCCACTCATGGGAGGGCAATGCGCCAAGCAAATGATTGCCGTGCAGATCGGATTGAAGTGTGAGCATGATTCGGTCCTCGCGCGGCGCTGCGTTTTTGCAGCGCCTTGATTTTCTAGCCGTCACTGCATCCGTGTTCTGTTGCCGCCTGGCGAGCGGCTATGGATAAACAGTGCGGGCCCCGTATGGCCTTTGCACGCCAGCGCTATTTAAGGTTATGTACGCCGGCGCTAGTGTTGCGCTGCTCATTTAGCGAGGACTGTGCCAGCGGGTTGAGAAGTGAGCGCTGGTGCGGCGCAGCGAAGTTGGCATTGGTGCAATGCGCCGCAAAATATGTATTTTTGTTTCAGTTCTGCACACCCTATGGTGGCGGCCGGAATCTTCGCAGGGCGTAAATTTGTCGTTTCAAGTGATTGATTTTTATGAATTAAATCGAATTTTTCCGGTGCGGATGGCGGAACGTTAAATGCCGTGAGGGCAGCGATACGGGCGAAAATCGTGGCCGTCCGGGATGACTCAGAATTGATTCAGATGTGTTCAACCCATTGCGTGGGTTGTCGCACGGAAACGATTTTTGGCGAGCCGCGAGATTGCGAAACACGTTTTGCGAATCGACTGGGGCAATTCACGTAGAGCGAGGTTTCATGCGCGTCGCGGCGCGGTTCAATGATGCCGCGCGCGAACTAAACAAAAGAAAATAGCGCGACGTGTATCGATTTCGCATACCTCGTACTCCCTGCGGCATGTGTATCGTCCGCGTTCATCGAGGTGCCTGGATCGTTCCTGAACGACCTGACGCGTGACGAAATCGCGTGACGGCGGCGTAAAAATGCGGCTCGCCAATGTGAATCTATCGTGTAAAACGGCGCGATTTAACAGTTGGGTATGAGCGGCCATTCACTGCTTCGGCACTCGCAGTGAAACCGCGTGACGACCGTGCGCAACGAATCGTTCGGTCAGGTGGAACATCGGCGAGAGAATCCGTCTGCGTGACGGATGGCGCAAGATTGCAGTCGCGACGTCCCGGCGTCGGTGTGCTTGCGAACGGAGTTGCAGCCGTGGGGCGGCGTACCTTTGGTTCATGTCGACGGACAGGTCTCGTCGGATGAATCGCAGGGGATGCTGATGAACTGGAAAACGCTCGAATTCGACCAATGCACGGTACGTGAGCTGTATTTGATCATGCGGGCGCGCAGTGCGGTATTCGTCATCGAACAGTCGCATCTATGTCTCGATGCCGATGGCCACGATGAAACCGCGCTGCACATCTTCGCCACCGAAGACATGTCCCGCTCCATGCCCATCGTCGCCTATGCGCGGGTGCGGCCCGGTGCTGCGGGCGCGGCGCATGTGGTGCTCGACAAGCTGCTCACCAGCCCGGCGAGGCGCAGCGACGGCACGGCCGAGGCGCTGATCGAACGGGTGCTGCTGGCGGCCGGCGAGCGCTGGCCCGGCGCAGTGGTGCGGATGACCGCGCCGGCGAGTCTGGGCGCCTTCTATGAACCGTTCGGCTTTCGCCAGGAAGAAGGACCGTTCCTCGCCCACGGCGAGTGGTCCGTCTGCCTGACGTGCCGGGCACCTCACAGGCGCTCGCTGCCGGCTCATGGACGGCGCATGCCCGGCATCGCGCCGAACGGCTTATACAATCAATCAGGATATCTGATTAATTCGTCGTCGCTCTAAGCACCGTCGTTCTGAGCGTCGCGCGCTGATGAGCGATGACGCGGGTGATGACGCGGATGATGAATCCCCCAGCTTGCACGAGCGGTTCGCAGTGTGGTGGCGCGTACAGAGGCGGGCCACCCGCGCATGCTCCAATCCACTCATGACGCTTGAGGTGTCGAATTCAATCCGGGTCACGGGGGCCCGGATCGTTGTGCTTTGGGGAGACTCGAATGAACGATTTAGCATTGCCGGTTACGCAACACGCTCTGGCATGCGAGGCGCTGGCCAGCGGCACCGTCCAGCCGGTAATTCTCGCAGGCGGTTCGGGCACGCGGCTATGGCCGCTATCGCGCGAGCAAAGTCCGAAACAGTTGATCAACCTGTTCGGTGACGAGTCGCTTCTGGAGGCGACCGTGCAGCGCTTCGAGCATCTGTTCGCCGCCGAACGCGGCACGCAGGCCGAGGCGGCTTTCAGGCAGGCCGCGCCGATCGTCGTATGCGGCGATGAATTGCGCCTCGCCACTGCCGCCAGGCTCAAACGCTGCGACGGTGCGCCGCCGAGCATTCTGGTCGAACCGGGCGCGCGCAACACGGCGCCCGCGCTGACGCTGGCCGCGCTGGCTGCGCAGGCCGCATCGGTGGATGGCGTCGATCCGGTGCTTGTCGTCGTGCCGGCCGATCATCTGATCGCCGACCACGCGGCGTTCGTTGCCGCGCTGGCGCAAGCGGTGCTGCATGCCGCGCAGGGCGCGATCGTGGCGCTTGGCGTGCCGCCCGAGCGGCCGGAGACGGGCTACGGTTATATCCGCACCGGCGCGCCGGTCGGACGGCAAGGCGAGCGCGCCATCGACGGCTTCGTCGAGAAGCCGGACCTCGAACTGGCCGAACGCTATGTGGCGAGCGGTGAGTATTGGTGGAACAGCGGCATTTTCGTGGTGCGCGCGTCGGTGTGGCTGGCGGCGATCGCCCGCTACCGTCCGCTGATCGCTTCCACGTGCGCGGAGTCGTTCGCGCGCGCCTCGCGTGACGGCGGCGGCGCGCTGCATCTGGATTGCGCGGCGTTCGCCGCCTGTCCCTCGGATTCGATCGACTACGCGGTGATGGAGCACATCGGCGCGGACCCGTGGTTGACGGGCGTGGTGGTGCCGCTCGTCGCGGGCTGGTCGGACGTGGGCGCGTGGGATGCCGTATGGCAGGTATCCGATAAGGACGCCGACGGCAACGTGGCGCGCGGCCGCGTGCTGTTCGAAGGCTCGAACGACAGCTTCGTGCATTCCGACGGCCGGCTGGTGGCCTGCGTCGGCGTGAGCGACGTGGTGGTGATCGAAACCGCCGATGCCGTGCTGGTGGCCGCCAAGGACCGCGTGCAGGACGTGCGGGCGATCGTCGGCCGCCTGAAGGCCGAGCGCGGCCCGGAGGTACACGACCATCGCAAGGTGCAGCGGCCGTGGGGCTTCTATGATTCGATCGACCGTGGCGATCGCTTCCAGGTCAAGCGCATCGTCGTGCAGCCGGGTGCGCGCCTCTCGTTGCAGATGCATCACCATCGCGCCGAGCACTGGATCGTGGTATGCGGCACGGCGCGCGTCACACGCGGCGAGGAGTCGTTCCTGCTGTCGGAGAATCAGTCCACCTATATCCCGCTCGGCGTGACGCACCGGCTTGAGAATCCGGGCAAGACGCCGCTCGAGATCATCGAGGTGCAGTCGGGCGGCTATCTCGGCGAGGACGATATCGTGCGCTTCGACGACCAATACGGCCGCGTCGGGGCAAGCGCCGACGAACGTGGCGCGGCTGCCGGGCAGTAAGGCAGCGCCGGCCGGCGTGTGCGGTGCATGAGTCCGCGCCCGCCGGCTGGCGGATTTTGCCTATTGCCCGCGCGTGGTGCGCGCGCGGCGCGAGGCATCGCTTTGCCTGCGGGCGTCGTCCATTCATGCCGTGGCGCTTCGCGCAATACCTCCCAATCAACCTGTTGCAGATTTACCAATCGCCACCGCTGCGTGCGTCGTCGCACTATGCAATCTGCACGGCTCGCGCACGCTTATGACGCAAGTTTGAAGTTCATGAGCAGGTCACACGTTACATGAACGAAACAATTCTTCAGAGGGATAACCCTGTCAGGACGTTTCCCAACTGGCGCATCTGTTTTTAAGATTGCAACGTATCGATTAATACAACAAATTACACAAAATAAGACACACGAGGGCCGCTTGATCAACAGGCTACGCGGGGGGATAACCCGCTTCGGGGAGAGTGTCATGGAACAGGGAAACAAGGATCGTTCGTTGGTCAGCAAGGTGATGGACGGGCTCGTCACGGGCATCGTCGAAGAGAAGTTTGGCGCGGTATTGCCACCGCAGGATGTGTTGTCGAAAGAGTTCGACGTCAGCCGGACAGTGATGAGAGAAGCGCTGTCCATGCTGCTCGCGCGCGACATGCTCGATGTGCGGCCGAAGATCGGCACGCGCATCCGGCCGATGCGCGACTGGCGGATGATCGACGAGGATGTCGTCAGCTGGCGCTTTCGGGCGAAACCGGACCCGGTGTTCCTGCGCGACGTGATCGAGTTTCGCATCCTGATCGAGCCGCGTGCCTGTGCTCAGGCGGCGGCGCGCGGGAGCGACGCGGACATCGCAGGGATTCGCGAGGCCTACGACGCATTCCGTGCGATCCGGCCGGACGAGCCGGGCTATCAGGCGGCAGACGAGCTGCTGCATACGCGCGTCGTGGTGGCGAGCGGCAACCAGTTCTTCCAGCAGATGGCGGCGATCATCCGCGGCGCGCTGGGTGCCGTCAATCCGATCGTGATGAGCAAGGAAGGCGCGTGGGAGGCCGTGGTGGCGAACCATGGCCGCGTGGTGGAGGCGATCGAGCGGCGCGATCCGAAGGCGGCCGAGGCGGCTTCGCTCGCCTTGATCGACTACACCGCGGAAGAAATTGGCGGCGCGTTTTCGATCGAAGGGTCGACGCAGAACTGATGGGCTTCGTGCTCTTATGCGGGTCTGCGTGTGCGTATGCATGCGCAGGCGGGCGAGCGAGCGCGGGTGCCGGCGGCGCAGTGGGAGAGGCATCGTCAAGCCAGGGTACGCGACGGGTGGGCCGGGCTGAGCGACAATGATGCCTCGTCTGAACCGCACCGGAACCCGCTCGCTCAATGAATACCGCTTTCGCAGGAAGCGCCGCAACGGCCGCCACCAACCTTGCGTCGTCAACTAACACGCTGGACGATCTCCACGCCGGCGAGCCCGCCGTGATTCGCTGGGGCATCGTCGGCACGGGACGTATTGCGCGCCGTTTCGCGCAGGGTCTCGCGCACGTGCCGGCTGCGCAACTCACGGCGCTCTGGTCGCGCCGCCCGGAACCCGCGGCCGCGTTCGCCGCGCAATTCGGCGGCGCCGTCTGCGCGAATTTCGATGCCTTGCTCGCCAGCGGCATCGACGCACTCTATGTCGCCACGTTGCAGGACAGTCACGTCGATTACACGATCGCCGCGCTCGAGGCCGGCCTGCACGTGCTGTGTGAGAAGCCGGCCACCATCAACCGGGCGCAACTCGAACGGGTGCTCGCGGTGGCGCGCAGGACCCAGCGGCTCTTCATGGAAGCCATGAAACCGCCGTTCTATCCGCTCTACCAGGCGCTGCGCGCGCATCTGGCCGCCGATCCGATCGGCGAGATCGGTCTGGTGCGGGCCGGTTGTTCGGCCGCCAACGTGCCGCCTGATCATCCATCGTTTTCCTTCGAGCATGCCGGCGGGGCGCTGCTCGATATCGGCATCTACGAGATGTTCCTCGCGGTCGACTGGCTCGGCGCGCCGCTCGACGTGCAGACGCTGGGACGGCTCGGGCCGACCGGTGTCGATATCTTCGCGAGCCTCAATAGCCAGCACGAGCGCGGCATCGCGCAACTGTTCTGCGGGCTCGATCTGCACGGCAAGGGCGACGCCCTGCTGCTCGCACCCGGCGGTCACGTGACGATTCACGAGAACTGGTGGAACCCGGCGCGCGCGACGATCCGTTACGCCGATGGCCGCGTGGTCGAACTGGACGTGCCGTTCGAAGGCGGCGGCCTCAACTACGAGACCGCGCATTTCTGCGAGCTGATCCGCGCGGGCCAACTGGAGAGTCCGGTGATGCCGCATGCCAAATCGTTGCAGATGATCGCCATGAGCGATGCGGCGCGCGCCGCGCTCGGGCTGCGCTTCACGGGCGAATGAGCGGGCGAATGAGCGGGCGGCGGCGGCCGCGCCTCGCGCATGCCACGGTGGTACGATTTGCGGCGGCGCGTTTTTTGTCCACCGTAGCGTGGTGGCGCCGGAGCTTTCGATTACCTTCCGCAGGAGCTGCCCCCATGCGCATGCTTGGAAAATTGTGGCGCGAGAACAAGAGCCTGGTCGCGTTTCTGGTGCTGATGGTGCTGTTCCGCAGCGCGATTGCCGACTGGAACGTGGTGCCGAGCGGCTCGATGCTGCCGACCATCCGCGAAGGCGACCGTATCCTCGTCGACAAGATGGCCTACGATCTGCGCCTGCCGCTCACGCACATCGCGATTGCCCATCTGCACGACCCGCAGCGCGGCGACATCGTTACGATCGAGTCGTCGGCCGCGCATGAACTGCTCGTCAAGCGGTTGATCGGCCTGCCGGGCGATACCGTGGCGATGCGCGACAACGTGCTGTACGTCAACGACGTGCGCGCCGCCTATCAGCCGCTGAAGTTCGGCCCGCTGCCGGGCGATGCGGCGTCGCCGGCCGACTATCTGACCGAGCGTTTCGACGGCGTGGTGCACACGGTGCGGCTATCGCCAGAGTCGCCGAGCCCGCGCAATTCGTTCGGGCCGGTGACGGTGCCGCCGGATCAATATCTGATGCTCGGCGACAATCGCGACAACAGTGCGGACTCGCGCTACTTCGGCTTTTTCCCGCGCAAGGAATTGATGGGCCGCACGCGCCGCGTGGCGTTCTCGCTCGACCCCGACCATTACTACGAGCCGCGTTTGAACCGCTTCGGCGCGCGGCTCGATGTGCCGCCGCCGTCGCTTGCTTCACGCTGACAAGCGCTGCTGAACGCCACTGGAACGCCGCTAGAACACCACTGAGCGCCTTGCCAGGCGGGCGCCTGGAGGTCCTCGCGCCCGAGACGGTTCAATGCCGCGTGGGCAGCGCGAGCCGCTGCTCGTACCAGTGCTGCACCCACTCCAGCACCTGGCACAAGACCCAGTAGATCGCCGCGGCCGCGAGATACAGCGGCAACGGCTGATAGGTCGACGCGATCACTTCCTGGGCACTGCGCAGCAACTCCGTCACGGTGATGACGGACACGAGCGAGGTGTCCTTGATCAGGCTGATCAGGCTGTTGGACAGGCTCGGCACGGCAATGCGCAACGCCTGCGGGGCGATCACATAACGCAGCGTCTGGCGCCGCGACAGGCCGAGGCTATACGAAGCCAGCCACTGGCCGCTCGCAATGCCGAGGATCGCGCCGCGCATGCTCTCCGACAGATATGCCGCCACATTGGCAGACAGCGCGATCACGCCGGCGGGCGTCGGATCGAGCGAGATGCCGAGACTCGGCAAGCCGTAATAGATCACGAAGATCTGCACCAGCAGCGGCGTGCCGCGCATCAGACTCACGTAGACCCGCGCGATCCAGTTCAAGACCCGGTTGTGGCTGATGCCCATGACGGCGAGCACGCTGGCGGCCAGCAGCCCGAAGATCATCGAGAGAACCGCGAACTTGATCGTCAGGGCGGCGCCCTGTGCGAGCACCGGCAGCGATTGGACGAGCAGGGAAGTGGTGGACATGGGCAGTGAGTGTTATGCGCAGCAAAGCGCACATCATAAACGGGTCATGGCGCGGGCATCCATGCCCGTGCCCGCGAGGGGCCGGCGCCGTGCCGCGCTGGCAAAGAAAAAGGCGGCATCGTGCGGATGCCGCCTTGGGCGCCGCGCCGGCCGTCGCGGTTGGCGCATGTCGCGCCGACCTACGCAGCCAGGCGTCTAGCCGATCGGTCAGTTCGTGACGGGCTTGGTCACGTCGATGCCGAACCACTTGTCCGAGATCTTCGCGAAGGTGCCGTCGGCTTCGAGCTGTGTCATGGCGTCGTCGATCGCCTTGGCGAACTTCGGATTGCCCTTCTTGAACGGAATGCCCGACGGCGTCCCCGCACCGACCATCGCGCCGGTGCGCAGCGGCAGCGGCGAGGTCTTCAGCAGGTAAGCGAGCATCAGACGGTCGTTGAGCGCCGCGTCCAGACGGCCGGCGGCGAGGTCGGCCAGATACTCGGGCGCGCCCGGATAGGTCTTCACGTCGATGCCGGGCACCGACTTCGCCATGTCCATGTAGTTGGTGCCGAGGCCGACGCCGAGCTTCTTGCCCTTCAGGTCGTCGAGCGTCTTGAACTGGCGGTTGTCGTCTTTACGCTGGATCAGTTGCGCCGCCGAGAACGTGTAGCCCGGCGAGAAGTCGAGCACCTGCTTGCGGGCATCGGTAATGCCGACCTGGTTGACGATCACGTCGAACTTGCCGGCCTGCAGGCCGGCGATGATGCCGCTCCATTCGGTAGTGACGAATTCGGGCTTCACGCCGAGCCTGGCGGCGACCGCCTTGGCGATATCCACGTCGAAGCCGACCAGCTCACCCGAGGGCGCCTTCGAATCGAACGGCGGGAACGTGCCTTCAAGACCGATGCGCAGCGTGCCGCGTTGCTTGACCTGGTCGAGCAGGTCGTCCGCGTGGGCGGCGACGGCGGTGAACGAGGCGCCAATCAGGGCGGCTACCAGAATGTTTTTTAGCGAGCCAAACTTCATCGTGTTCCTTTATTTGTGCTGGTTGCCCGTGAAGGCGGTTTAAACAGCGGAAAGGATAACAAGGCAGACTATCAACAGTTAAATACTGTTTGTTTATGCCTATATAACCTGGTCGGACCCTGGCGTGCCGGGGCGCCGGTCGGGTTTTGCCTGTCGCTTCGGCACGTTCCGCCTTGGGATGCCGCGGACCGGTTTGTTCGTCACAGTTTCAGTTTAAGCCAACGCCTGCGCGCATTCGGCCACCAAGGCTGGGCCGCGATAGATGAAGCCGGTGTAGAGCTGCACCAGCGCTGCGCCGGCCGCGAGCTTGGCGCGCGCGTCCTCGCCGGAGAAAATGCCGCCGACGCCGATGATCGGCACCGTGTCGCCGACTTCGGCGCGCAGTTTGCGAATCACCTCATTCGATGCATCGAACACCGGCTTGCCTGAGAGACCGCCGCTTTCCTCCGCATGCGGCAGACCCGCGACGGCGCTGCGCGCGAGCGTCGTGTTGGTGGCGATCACGCCTTCGAAGCGATGGCGCAGCAGGGTGTCGGCGATCGATTTGATCTGCTCGTCGTCGAGGTCCGGCGCGATTTTCAGCGCGAGCGGCACCAGCTTGCCGTGCAGGTCGGCGAGGCGCTGCTGCTTGTCCTTCAGCGCGGCGAGCAGGGCGTCGAGTTCATCCGCGCCCTGTAACTGACGCAGATTCTTGGTGTTCGGCGAGGAGATGTTGACCGTCACGTAGCTGGCAAACGGATACACGCGCTCGAGGCAATACAGATAGTCCTCGGCGGCCCGTTCGATCGGCGTGTCGGCGTTTTTGCCGATGTTCAGGCCGAGCGTGCCGCGATAGCGCGCCGCCTGCACGTTCTTGACGAACTGGTCGACCCCGGCGTTGTTGAACCCCATGCGGTTGATCACCCCGCCGGCCTCGGGCAGACGGAACATGCGCGGGCGCGGATTGCCCGGCTGCGGACGCGGCGTGACGGTACCCACTTCGATAAAGCCGAAACCGAGCGCGGCCAGTCCGTCGATGCACGCACCATCCTTGTCCAGCCCGGCGGCGAGCCCCACCGGATTGCGGAAGGTGAGCCCCATCACGGTGCGCGGCGCATCGGGCACACGCGCCGCGAGCGCGCCCGCGAGGCCGGTACGGCCGGCCGCGCCGAGCAGGCGCAAGGTCAGGTGGTGAGCGTCTTCCGCGTCCATGCGAAAGAGTTGGGCGCGGATGAGCGGGTAGAGGGAACTGAACACGGGGCGGAGCCGGGCGGCTAAAAATGAGGACCCAGCATTTTACCGGCTTTAATGGGACGGCAGGGCGGCCAGGCGGGGAGCGGAGGATGCGCGCGGGTTTTGAGCGGCGTCCGCCGTGCTGCTGTCGCGGCGGGGGCGTGGTGTGTTGGCGTGGAGACTTGCTGCGGCGTGGCCGCTAGCGTCACAGCCGCACCGGGCCGCGCCGACCCTGAATGGCGGCGTCGACCGGCGCCAGTTCGAGACTGCGCGGATCGAGCGTTTTCCAGTTGCCGTCCACGAGGCCTTCGAGCGGCCGGAAATTGGCCTTATAGGCCATTTTCTGGCTTTCGCGGATCCAGTAGCCGAGATACACATAGGGCAGTCTCAGGCTGCGCGCCTGCTCGATCTGCCAGTAGATGTTGTAGGTGCCGAAACTGCTGTGGGCGAGACCGGGCTCGAAGAACGTATAGACCGAGGACAGGCCGTCGCCGAGGATGTCGATCATGCTGATCATGCGCAAAATGCCCGGCCCGTCGGGATGCGCGGCGAGCGGCTCGCGGAATTCGACGAGCCGCGAGTTGATCCGGCTTTGCAGCAGAAACTGCTCGTACTGGTCGCGGCTGTCGCGGTCCATGCCGCCGCCCGCGTGGCGCGCCGACTGGTAACGCATGTACAGCGCGTAGTGCTCTTCGTCGTAGTGCAGCGGGGCGACCGTGGCGATCAGGCCGCCGTGCTTTTTCCAGACCTTGCGCTGGGTGCGGTTCGGCTCGAACCGGTCCACCGGCACACGCACCGGCACACAGGCGCGGCAACCGTCGCAATAGGGGCGGTAGGTAAACACGCCGGAGCGGCGGAAGCCCGCCTTGACGAGATCGGTATAAACGTCCGAATTGATCAGGTGACTGGGCGTGGCGACCTGCGAGCGCGCCACGCGCCCCTCCAGATAGCTGCAGGGGTAGGGCGCTGTTGCATAGAATTGCAGCGCGGAAAGGGGTGAAAGCGGCAGCTCGTTGGGGTGCGTCACGTTGGCAGCTCTCGAAGCGTCTCTGGTGTTCAATCCCGCGGCGGTATCAGCGGGCCCGGCTTTGCTGGCTACGCCGCGGGCGCGACGACATCGAGCAGGACCGTCTTGTCGAAGCGCCAGGGGATGGGCGCGGCATCGACAGACGCGCGGACATGCGCGATGAACGCCTTGCGCGCAATCTCGCGACCGCCCAGCGACGCCAGATGCGACGTGTTCTGCTGGCAGTCTATCATTTCTATTTTGTGACGTCGCAAGTGTGCGACGAGCGCGGAGAGCGCCATTTTCGACGCGTCGGTCACCTCGGCGAACATCGATTCGCCGAAGAACATCTGCCCGAACGACACGCCATACAGGCCGCCCACGCGTTGCCCGCCGAACCAGGTCTCGATGCTGTGCGCCTCGCCCGCGCGATGCAGCGACGAATAGGCTTCCACCACGTCGGCGGTGATCCACGTGCCGCGCTGACCCCGACGCGGCGCCTGGGCGCAGGCGCGCATCACCGCCGCGAAATCGTGGTCGACGCGGATTTCCCATGCATCCTCGCGCAGCACGCGCTTGAGCGTCTTGCGCAAGGAGGGCGAAACCTTGAATTCGGCGGGGCGCAGGATCATGCGCGGATCGGGACTCCACCACAGCACCGGCTGGCCGTCGGAATACCAGGGAAAGATGCCGCGCCGATAGGCCTCGATGAGCCGCGACGGCAGCAGGTCGGCGCTGGCGGCGAGCAGCCCCGGCGCGCCGCTCGACGCGCCAAGCGCGCGTTCCACGGCGGGGAATGGATCGTCGGGTCCGAGCCAGGGCACCATGCGCGCGTCAGCCTTCGCGCAGCGAGCGGAAGATGTCGCCGGTATGCAGGCCGTAGCTGCCGGACTTGCGATCAGCGAAGAAGAAACGCAGCGTCTGGCCGACGGTGGGGAAGGCGATGTCGTCCCACGGAATTTCGTGTTCCTCGAAGAGCTTCACTTCGAGACTTTCCTCGCCGGCGTCGAGGTCAAGATCGAGCAGCCGCGCCAGATAAAACAGATGCACCTGATGCACGTGCGGCACGTTGAGCAGCGAGAACAGGCTCTGCACTTCGACGCGCGCGCCGGCTTCTTCCAGCGTTTCGCGCGAGGCGCCTTCGGAAGTCGTCTCGCCCATTTCCATGAAACCCGCCGGCAACGTCCAATAGCCGTAGCGCGGCTCGATGGCGCGACGGCACAGCAGCACCTTGTCGTCCCAAACAGGGATGGTGCCGACCACGTTGCGCGGATTCTGATAGTGCACGGTACCGCAACTGGCGCAGACGAAGCGCTCGCGATTGTCGCCCGGCGGAATGCTCAGGCTGACCTGCTGGCCGCAGACAGAACAGAATTTCATAGGAGGGGGGCGAAGAATGGTGTTAGGAGTTTATCACCAGGGCGCGCTGGGGCCGCGAGGGTGCGGGTGCAGGGCAGTGAGTCTGGACTGCGGGGCGTGCGGGTAGCCTTGGGCTGATGGCTAATTTGGAAGAAGCGCTGGGAAACCGAGCGAGTGGATGAGTTAGGATTGCTATCTTATTTGACGGCGGGGTATCGACGCCGTGCCTGATGTGAGTTGGCGCTCACAGTATGGCTCAAAGTAGTTGGTGCTCCATGGGCCCGTTGGTTCAGGTTTTTCATGGATCCATTCGCATTGGCTTTATCGGCGATCCGGCGTGGTGCGCAAACTGTGAAACCGTGGGCGTGATCGTTGGTGGCGCGTCAGTCCCGCGAAACCGGCGGATGCATGAGGGCGTGAGCGGTGAGCGGCGATCAGGTCGCATGCAAATGCGTCACTCGCCCGGAGGCGTCGCGCTCTACATCTTCTATCGTATGCAGTGTCGAGCTGATCTCGGTTCGATGCGAACCACTGTCGGCCGTTGGCCGCAAAACAAAAAACCCGCTCGGAGGCGGGTTCATTGGTTCGACGAATATTGCTGACTTGGTTGCGGGGGTAGGATTTGAACCTACGACCTTCGGGTTATGAGCCCGACGAGCTGCCAGACTGCTCCACCCCGCGTCCGTCGAAGAAAAGATTATAGAACAAATGACATACCAGCGCAATACCCTTTCAGGAGGGAACTTCAACGTAGCGCCGGGCACGATATACGCGGACGTTTGCACCGCGCCGTATTCGGTCGCAACGACGATCGTTCTGGATGAACAGGTTGCCGGACTTGACCCCATGATAAACATAGCCATAAGCGCGACGCCCGAGAGAGAGATCGCGACATCACTTCATACGCGCTGCGCTAGAATCCTCTTTCCATCTGCGTCGCCGTGCCGTGTGCCTTGATGCCACGCGTCGACATCCGACAAGCCGCGGCAGCGCATCTCCCAGTCTCGTTCTTCATTCGCTCATGGACATCGTTCACGATCTGCAGTCGATTGTCGCTCAGGAAAATGCCCTGGTGTTCCCCCATTTCGATGCCGACCGCGCGTGGCAACTCGGCGCGTATCTGCACGAGGTAGCGAAGGCCCGTGGGCTCGCGCTTGCCATCGACGTCCGCACGTTCGGCCAGCCGCTGTTCTTCAGCCTGCTCGCGGGTGCGACACCGGACAATGTCGATTGGGCGCGTCGCAAGGGCAATACGGTGGCGCATTTTCGCCGCAGCTCGTATGCGCTCGGCTTGCGCATGCAACAGGCCGGCACCACGCTGGCCGAAAAGCACGGCTTGCCGTTCAGCGAATATGCCTCGCATGGCGGCGCGTTTCCGCTGACGGTCGCAGGCGCCGGAGTGATCGGTTCAGTCACGGTGTCGGGCTTGCCGCAACGCGCCGATCACGAACTGGTCGTCGAGGCGCTATGCGCGCATCTCGGTCACGACTACAGCAAGCTCGCGCTTGCCACGGCGTGAGCGAGCCATGCGCGTGCCTCCTTATGCACTGCTTGCCATTGCGATCGTTGCCGAGGTGATTGCCACCTCCGCGCTGCGTGCCTCGGAGGGTTTCTCGCGCTGGTTGCCCGCGATGGTGGTCGTGCTCGGGTATGGCATCGCGTTCTATTGTTTGTCGCTCACGCTCAGGAGCATTCCGGTCGGCATCGTCTATGCGATCTGGTCGGGCGTCGGCATTGTCCTGATCAGTCTTGTCGCGGTCGTGCTGTATCGGCAGGTACCCGACCTGCCTGCGATCATCGGGCTCGGGCTGATCATCTCAGGCGTGGTCGTGCTCAACCTGTTTTCGAAGATGCAGGCGCACTGAGCGCGCGTCAAGCCTTCGCGTTGAGCCTTATTTGCAGCGCACGATCATCGAGCGGTTCTTCACGTTCGCAGACACCACATTGGTGACGCTGCCGCCGGTTGGGCCACCTTCATCGTTGTCTTTGGAGACGATGTCATAGCCGGTCGCGCCGCAGGCTTGCCCGGCCTGCACATAGCACGATGCCCAGCTCGAATCGGCGTTCGCGCCGCTGCAATTGACGGCGAAACCCGTTTGGCCATTCGGCAAATTGATGAGCGAAGTCGTATTCGACGATGCGCACGCGCCCAACGCCAGCGCGACCAGCACTGCGGCGGGCAGGGCGCCGATGCGCGCCAACCCGCCGCGGCTCATGCCGCACGCGGCCTTGCTGGCAGGATGTCGGCGGGACGGGCGAAAGCGTCGCGTAAGTTGCTTCATGGTGTGTCCTCTTTAGGCGGATTGCGAAAACGATAGTGTCCCCGGATCGAACAGGCCTCACGCACATATCGTGCCGGACGTCCACGTTCGACCGCATCGCGCCTGGCAAGTGCGACGCAAATGCTTGCTTCAGGGCGAACTTATTGTGTCCAGATGTGACTCATATCTGTTGAGCACGTTCGATTGATCTCGAAGTGCTCGCCGGCTGCCTCAAAAACGAAGGCTGCCCGGACAAATCGAATGAGGAGAAGGTTATGGCAGAACGTGTAAGCGGTCCGTACCGTGGTTATTACATCAGTGCCGCCGCGCGTCTTGTCGTCGCGCATGACGCAGCGCCCGAGGCTGCTGCGTCCGAAGGCATCTACGTCGGCTCGGTGAGTTTGTCGGAACGCGGTCCGGACGACCCGCACCGTTTCGAGAGCCTGGTAGACCTCGGAGACGAACATCGTTTCTCGACGGAGACGCAGGCGCTCGAGTATGTCGAGCAGGCTGCGAGAGCCTACATCGACCGCCTGCTTGACCAGAATTGAATACGCGTCAGGCTCATCTGACAGTGGACCACGGCTGAGTCCCGCGAGTACCATAGGTGCGAACTCCGGTGCGAACTCCGGTGCGAACTCCGCCTTCCCCGGGCGCACTGTCATGGCGTCCGACTTCCCAACGGATTCTTCTGATGAGGCGACCATGGAAATTCGGTTTCCCGCGGATGCGCCCGCTTACCGCGACTCCAATCTGACCGTCGTATTCCGCGCGTTGGTGGACGGCGAGACCGTGCCGTGCGCGATTTCGGTCGAAGCGCTCGAAGACCATTTCGGCCCATGCTCCGAGGATCGCGAAGGCTGGATGCGCGCCTTCGACGCGGGGCGCGGACGGATCGAAGAGGTGGCGCGCGAGCATTTGCAAATCAGCAACGGCACGCCTGTGCTGCTGAAAAGCGGCCACTTTCCGCCAGGCAACGTGGTTGGACTGTAGGCAAGAGCGCAAGCAACGAAGCACGCCCGGGCGGCGACGCCCGGCGCAAGGCGCAATGTGTCAGCAGCGCCGCCTGCGAGCAGCACCGCCTGCGCGGTCCGCGTGCTACCTCAGGCGGTGACCTTCAGCGCCGCTTGCGCGGTCGCCAACGTGAGGCGAATACCTTCGTCATACGGGGTCTTGCTGATCGGGCCGATCAACCCTTGCAACGCGCTGTCGTCTAGCACGACCGGATCGCTCATCAGGTAATTCATCTCTACCAGTTCGCGCATGATCGGGTTGAACAGGCCGAGCACGCGCAGCATCGGCTTGCCGGCGACCATCAGCCGGGGTGCGCGTCCTGCCAGCGCATACGCCTTGGCGGCCACCTCGCGCTGCGTGATCGTGCCGGGACCGGCAAGGTGCAGCCAGCGGCCATAGGCTTCGGGTGTACGCGTGAGTGTCTCGACGACCGGTCCGACATCCGGCACGAACACGAACTCATGCGGCACGTCGATCGGACCGACCATCTGCGCGCGGGTGCCACGCGCCGCGCCGTCGAACACGCCGGCCAGCATGCTGCGTTCGACGCCCGGTCCGTAGAAGTCGGGCAGGCGCAACACCAGTGTCGAGAGCCCATTCCGGCCGTGGGCTTCGAGGACGAGCTTCTCCTGGGCAAGCCGCATCTGGCCTTTGAACGTATGCGGTTCACGCGGATGGTCTTCCGTCACCGGCAGGCTGCGTGCGCGGCCGTAGGGATAGACCGTGCCGATCAGGATCAGGCGTTCGACGCCCGCGGCAGTCAGGCCGGCCAGCGTCTTTTCCATCAGTTGCGGATGCAATTCGAACTGGTGGTAGGGCACTCCCACCAGATAAATAACGGTTTGCAGGTTCGCGGCCGCGGCGGCGATCGAGGCCGGTTCGTCCGGATTCCACGTGACGATCTCCGCATGCGGATCCTGGCCGAAGGCCGCTGCCAGCGACTCCCGCGACCGTCCGACGACGCGATAGTCTCGTCCCGCGGCGCTGAGCGCGCCAGCGATACTTTTGCCGATGGCTCCGGCAGCGCCGAACAGGCCGACTTTCCCTGCGTTTTCCATGACGACTCCTTGAACGGAAAATTGATCGAGTGACTTTTTATGAACATTGTTCAGTGAACAGTGTTCAGTTTAATTTGACTTTTCAGTTTGTCAACTGGAAAATGCCTGACATGGGAATCAATGAACGAAAGAACCGCGAGAAACAGGCGCTGCGCGAGCGCATCCTCGAGGCCGCTCAGCGCATCGTCATCCGTGAGGGTTTCGCGGCGCTGTCGATGCGCAAGATCGCCGACGCCATCGAATACTCGCCGGCCACGCTGTATCTGTACTTCGCGAGCCGTGACGAGATCGCGCGGGCGCTCTGCGCGCAAGGCTATGCCCAGTTGCTCGCCGGCTTTGAGCCGCTGGCGCAGATTGCCGATCCCGCCGAGCGCCTGCGGGCGCTGGCGCGTGCCTACGTGGCGTTCGGCGTCGCACATCCGCAAACTTACCGGCTGATCTTCATGGAGGATCCGACCTACCTGGGTGCGGCGCTTGGCGGTACGGGCGCGGCGTCGAAGGCGTCGGGCAAGGCCCGCAATAGTGAGTCGAACGGACAGCCGAATGACCACTCCGGCGCCGAGGCGGATGATTCAGGCGGCCATTCAAGGCACGCCACCCTTATCAACCCCGCCGCCTCCGACGACTCCAGCGACGCCTCGATACGCCTGATGGTCGGCGCGCTCGAAGAGCTGAAAGCGGCGGGGCGTCTGCCGGCATCGGCGGACAGCGGGGTCTGGGTGGAGGCGCTGTGGGCGACGATGCATGGCATCGTGTCGCTGAATCTGACCTGTCCGGTGTTTCCGACGGCGCCGCTCGATACCGTCCTCGACGCCGCGCTGGACGCGTGGTTCGGCGCCCACGCGCAAACGGGCACAGCCGCCGCGGCTCAAACCGAACCGGCGCCGTCGACGACAACTACCGCAACCGCAGCCAAACCTGCCCGCCGCGCGCGCCGTCCCGCCGCAAAGCCCAACGCCGTGGACGCGTGATAACGTTCAGCTTCCGACCCAGCCCCTTCACCAGCTACGCCATGTCCAATCCCGAAACATCCGCCGTCAGCGACGAAGTCAACACCTACGTCGCCAACCACATCGGCTTTATCGAACTGGAGCGCCCCAAGGCGCTTAATGCGCTTTCCACAAGCATGATCCGCGCAATGCATGCGGCGCTCGAAATCTGGCGCGAAGATCCCGCCGTGCTGGCGGTGGTGGTGCGCAGCCAGCACCCGCGCGCGTTTTGCGCCGGCGGCGATATCCGTTTCCTGTACGAGACGGTTCAGCGCGGCGACGCCGCCGCGCGCGACACTTTCTTTACCGAGGAATATCGCCTCAATCACCTCATCTTCACCTATCCGAAGCCCTACATTGCCTTGATGAACGGCGTGGTGATGGGCGGCGGCATGGGGATTTCGCAGGGCGCGCATCGCACCGGCGGCTTGCGCGTGGTGAGCGGTTCGACGCGCATGGCGATGCCGGAGACGCGCATTGGTCTGTTTCCCGATGTCGGCGCCGGCTGGTTTCTGGCGCGCACGCCGGGCGCGCTCGGCCGCTATCTGGCGGTAACCGGCGAGACGATCGCGGCGGCCGACGCGCTCTACGCGGGTCTCGCGGACGTGTACCTCGACGACGCGGCGCTGCCGGCGCTGGTCGACACCTTGCGCAGCGAAGAATTCGAACGCGGCGCGGACGTGGTGGCGTGCATCGAGCGCGCAGCGGCGCAACACAAGGTCGTGCCGACGCCGGACACTTCGCCGCTGGCGCGCACGCGCGCGTTGATCGACCGGCATTTCGCGCAGACCGACGTCGCGCAGATTCTGGCTTCGCTCGAAGCGGAAAGCGATTGCGAGGCGTCGGAATGGGCCGAGCAGACCGTCGGCGTGATGCGGGAGCGTTCGCCGCTGTCGATGGCGGTCTCGCTGGAAGTGGTGACGCGCGCGGAAGGCACGATGGCCGACGTGTTGCGCCGCGATCTCGATCTGACGCGCACGAGTTTCGCGCACGGCGATGTGGTGGAAGGCATCCGCGCCCGCATCATCGACAAGGACAACGCCCCGCGCTGGCGTTTCGCCCGCATCGAAGACGTGCGCGCCGACGACGTCGCGAAGATGTTCGAAAGTCCGTGGTCAGCGGCGGAACATCCGCTGGCCGACCTGCAGGGCTAACCCGTCCTCAATCCTCAGCGTCGAACGCCATGAATGCGCGCATGAACACGAGCGCGCCCCAGCCCCACATGGCGTTCGCCGCAAAACCCTGCGCGAGGCGCGGCAGCATGTTGCCGCTCGGCCAGATGCCGCGCAGCGGATCCACCACGAACACGCTCGCCGCGGTCAGCGCGATGCCGCCGAACACGAACGCCTGAATCCACGGCGCCCGGCGTTCCGGCGCCACGCGTAGCAGCCAGGCCATCAACACGGCCCACACGGCGCTCCAGATGGCATTGGCGATGAATTCCGGCAAGCCCAGCGGCAGGAACGGCGCGGTCGAGAAACCCGAGGCGTCGATAAATCCCGCGGCGTGCAATAACGCCAGCGTCGACTCGTGGAAAAACAATGAAGCCAGAAATCCGGATACGAACGGCAGGATGATTTTTTGCATGCAATGCAGCGCCAAGGGCACGGGTGACGGCTGAAGCGCGGCCCGGCTGGATTATCGAAAGACGCGTCATTATATAGACGCGGCGGCGGGTTTCAGGGACCGCTCTGTATGCTTAAGCGTCGGGCTAATCACGAAAGTGGAAAACCTAAGCTAAAAAAAATCGTTCAAAAGCCTGGGGCCGATCCATAGACTGTTTCTCCATGTAGACGGCCTCGTTGCCGTCGTCCACTTACCGCGCGCCGGGAAGGCGCACGTTTCGTCAAGGGAAGCTGTCGCGATGTCCTCTCCGATGCCGGTCTGCGCTGTTCCCCCTGCGGCGGCGCCGCGTTGCCGGCTGTGCCGCCCGTCGCGCTGACGGCTTTTCCATTGATCCGATCTGTCTTGCGGCGCGGCCGTGCCGGCCGGCCCCGCGCCGGTGCAGGCGCGCCGGCCGTCTCGCCCCTTATTAATCCAGTCTCGAACAAGCAGGAGTAGCAAATGAATGTGTTCTGGTTCATCCCGACTCACGGCGACAGCCGCTACCTCGGTACGTCCCAAGGCGCACGCGCAGCCGATTACGACTACTTCCAGCAGATCGCGGTCGCCGCCGATACGCTCGGCTACGAGGGCGTTCTGCTGCCGACCGGCCGTTCCTGCGAAGACGCGTGGGTGGTGGCCTCGAGCCTGATCGCGGCGACCCGGCGCCTGAAGTTCCTCGTCGCCATCCGGCCGGGCATCACTTCGCCGGGTCTGGCGGCACGCATGGCGTCCACCTTCGATCGCCTGTCGGGCGGGCGTTTGCTGATCAACGTAGTGACGGGCGGCGACGCGGCCGAACTCGAAGGCGACGGCGTGTTCGTCAGTCACGACACGCGTTACGAAATCACTGACGAGTTCCTGCACATCTGGCGCCAGTTGCTGACGGCGGCCCACACCAACGACGCGATCGACTTCGAGGGCAAGCATCTCACCTCGAAGGGCGGCAAGGTGCTGTATCCGCCGGTGCAAGACCCGCATCCGCCACTGTGGTTCGGCGGTTCGTCGCCGGCTGCGCACGAGATGGCCGGCGAGCACATCGACACGTATCTGACCTGGGGCGAGCCGCCCGAAGCGGTTGCGAAGAAAATCGCCGACATCCGCGCGCGCGCCGAAAAGCATGGCCGCCAGATCAAGTTCGGGATCCGCTTTCACGTGATCGTCCGCGAGACGGAAGAGGAAGCGTGGGCCGCGGCCGACAAGCTGATCAGCAAGCTCGACGACGAAACCATCGCGCGTGCGCAAGCCTCGTTTGCGAAGATGGATTCCGAAGGGCAGCGCCGCATGGCCGCGCTGCACGGCGGCAAGCGCGGCGGTCGCGCTGATCTGGAGGTTTATCCGAACGTGTGGGCCGGCGTCGGCCTCGTGCGCGGCGGCGCAGGAACGGCACTGGTTGGCAATCCTGAACAAGTGGCCGCGCGCATGAAGGAATACGCGGATCTCGGCATCGACACGTTCATTTTGTCCGGCTATCCGCATCTGGAAGAGTCGTACCGCTTTGCCGAACTGGTGTTCCCGCTGCTGCCGAACCGCAAGCGCACTAGCGCGAGTGGGCCGCTTTCGGGGCCGTTCGGCGAGATCGTCGGTAACAACTATTTGCCGAAGGTCAGCCAGAGCTAAGCGCGGCTGGGGTCCTCGCAGGATAAGGAGTGGAGTAAGCGATCATGGCTCAATCCAGTGGAAATGATGGCGTAGCACGGCGTCTGGGCGGACATCTCGCGCCGTGGATCGCGCCGCTCGTGATCCTGCTCGCGTGGGAATTCGCCGCGCGCAGCGGCATCCTCTCGACGCGCGTGTTGCCGGAACCCGTTGCAGTGGTGAAGGCGGCATGGTCGCTGATCCAGTCGGGCGAAATGTGGGCCGACGTCAAGGTCAGCACGTGGCGCGCGGTGTCGGGCTTCGCGGTGGGCGGCAGTATCGGTCTCGTGCTCGGACTCGCGACGGGGCTTTTCAGGCCGATCGAAGTCGTGCTCGATTCGACCGTGCAGATGGTCCGCAACATTCCCGCGCTGGCGATGATTCCGCTTGTGATCCTGTGGTTCGGCATCGAGGAAGAAGCGAAGGTGTTTCTGGTCGCGCTCGGGGTGTTCTTTCCGATCTACGTGAACACGTTCCACGGCATTCGCTCGGTGGATGCGAACCTGATCGAAATGGCGCGCAGCTATGGCGTGAAGGGGTTTCGCCTCTACTGGGACGTGATTTTGCCAGGCGCGCTGCCGTCGATTCTGGTGGGCGTGCGCTTTGCCTTCGGCCTGATGTGGGTCACGCTGATCGTCGCGGAAACGATTTCCGCGCAATCGGGCATCGGCTATATGACGATGAATGCGCGCGAGTTCCTGCAGACGGATGTGGTGGTAGTGGGCATCCTGCTGTATGCGGGGCTCGGCAAGCTCGCCGATCTGCTGGCGAAGACGCTCGAGCGCGTCACGCTGCGCTGGCATCCGGCTTATCAACGAGGAGCGAAAGCATGAGCGCGACGTCATTCTCGACGAGCTTTAGCGGCATCGCGGGCGTCGATCTCGAAGCGGAACTGGCGCAGCCACGCACGCTCGATCACGACGCCGACGAGGCGGCGGATCTGGAGCGCGACGAACACGTGGCGAGCGTCGTCGAATTCCCGCGCGCCGCCGGCGCCCGCCCGCTGGCGCGGGACGTCGCGCACAGCGGCGATCACGCCGTGGAGCTGCGCGGCGTCGGCAAGCAGTACGGCGAGCGCACGGTGTTGTCGGACTTTGATCTGTCGATCGAGCGCGGCAGTTTTGTGGCGATTGTCGGCCGTAGCGGCTGCGGCAAATCTACCTTGCTGCGGCTCGTGGCCGGACTCGAAAAGCCCACCGCCGGCGTGCTCGAGAAGCGCGCCGAGGACGGCGCGGCGCTCGACACGCGCATCATGTTTCAGGACGCGCGCCTTCTGCCATGGAAGAGCGTGCTGCACAACGTGATGCTCGGTCTCGGACGCGGCGCCCGCGAGGATGCGCGGGCCGTGCTGGCGGAGGTCGGCCTGCTGGAGCGCGCCAACGACTGGCCCGCGCAGTTGTCGGGCGGTCAGCGTCAGCGGGTGGCGCTGGCGCGCGCGCTGGTGCACCGGCCGCAACTGCTGCTGCTCGACGAGCCGCTCGGCGCGCTCGACGCGTTGACGCGCATCGAAATGCACGCGCTGATCGAACGCCTGTGGCGCGAACATCGCTTCACGGCGCTGCTCGTCACGCACGACGTGCATGAAGCCGTGGCGCTCGGCGACCGGATTCTGTTGATCGAAGATGGGCGCATCGCGCTCGATCAGCCGGTGCCGCTCGACCGGCCGCGCGCACGCGCCTCGGCAGGCTTTGCCGCCCTTGAAGACCATGTGTTGCAGCGCGTGCTGAAGACGTCGCCGAACGACGACGTCCTGCCGTATCACGCGAACACGCATCACGACGACCGCCTCGTGCGGCCGACCGAAGTCCGTTGGGCTGTCTGATATTCCCTTGCCTGACCGTTTTTTATCGATTCACTGGAGTCACTCGATATGAGCATTTCCGCAATCAACGTCCGTAATCAGTTCAAAGGCAAGGTCAAGGAAATCATCCGCGGACCGGTAGTGTCCGAAGTCGATGTCGATACGCCGTTCGGTATCGTTACCTCGGTGATCACGACGCGTTCGGTCGACGAGCTCGATCTCAAGGTCGGCTCGGAAGTGGTGGCGCTGGTGAAGTCGACGGAGGTGTCGATCGCGCGCCTGTGAGCGTGCCGGGTGCGCCTTGGGCGCATGCCTGATGCCGCCGCCGGGATGGAGCCTTGCCGCCGCGTTATTTCGCGTCGGCGGCGCTGGCGGGCGGCGAATGCGTCATCTTGTCGTGTGTCGGTTTGGGCGGGCGCTTGACCGGCATGTGATCGGGATTCGCCGGATTGGTCGTGCCGGACGCCTCCGGCGGTTTCACCATCGAAGCGCCGCCATCTCCAGGCGGTGTTTGCGCGAACACCGGTCCTCCTGCGACCGTGACTGCCGCGAGCGCGCCAAGCGCTGCGAGCAATGCGGATTGGCTCGGTTTCATCGGATCCTCCGTGGCTGACAACGTGCTCTTGCTTGAGCCTCATCTGGTCAGGTTCGTTCCGGCTGCGGTCCAGTTTTCCGGACTGCCGCTATTGAACCGCTCCATTCCCGGTAGACCGCCATCCGCGCGGAAAATTCGTCGCTATTGTCTTGGCCGTTACTTCTTTTCTCTTCGATGGTCCGCGGCCCTGGATCGCGCCTCACTGCTGTGCGTGCCAGGACCGGCTGTCCCCTTGTGCTGAACCGGCTCGAATCAACCGGCGCACGCGCGCTTTACTTGCTGTTCGGGCACGGAAAGGCCGCCTGAAGCGAGCGCAGGATGGCGAGGCCGACCGGGAAATCGTCGGAAAGCCCCGGATGGTTGGTGAAAAACTCGTCGAGCAGCGGATACACCGTTTGCGGGCCAATGGGCAGTTTTTCCGGCGGGCAGAAGAGTGGGGCGCGCTTCTTCGATATCAGATCGCCATTGGCCCATCCCAGCTCGTTGAGCGCCCCGGTGACATAGGCCGCATAGATCGAGTTGTTGTCGACGTGTCCCCACTTCTTGTATTGGTCCGCCGTCATCTCGGCGCTCGCATTAAGCGTGAAACATGCTGTGAGCAAAGCCAGCGCGAGGGTTCGTATTCTGAACTGCATGGGTGCATCCTCATACCTTACTGATTAGCCGGCTATTGTAGGGCAGGCGGCGAATCGGCAGCGGATTGGCCGGCTGGGTGAAGCGGCTGCGGGTCCGGCCGGATAAAAAAAGCCCACCAGGGGAAGTGGGCCGCAAAGATGATGAGAGACAACATCCTCTTGGGAAGAGGAATGGCCAGTGTAGGGCCGTCGGCGGGAAATCGTGTTTCAGGGCGGATTACTTGCCTTACGGTATCTAACGGTAGGATTGGATGCTGATGTGGGGCGTTGGGCGGCGGGGCTGGATGCATGCCTGACGTGTATATAGGAATCCTTATTGATTGTAGCGAGCGCCGATGACAGTACGGATGTCGCGCATCTCTGGATTGCGGCGGACGCGTCGGCTGCGACGTGACGGGGAGCGCCAGTCGGGATGTCACACGCGGGTCGGTCTGTCAGGAACGGTACTTGCTGTTCGCCTGATAGGGTCTAACCAGGACGCGTTCGCAGTACACAGGACGTGAAATCGAATGAAGCAGAGGGGAGGAGTAAATGCGCAAACGCGTGATGAGTGGCTTGCTGGCCGGCACGGTCGGGCTGTCGATGTTGCCCGGCGTGGTGTTCGCCCAGTCTCAGGCATACACCAATAGTCCCGTGAATCTCTATGCGGGACCCGCGGACGATTATCCCGCCGTGTCGCAACTTCCTCCGGGCGCACCGGTCACCGTGATGGGTTGCGTCAGCGGCTATACGTGGTGCGATGTGGCGTTGCCGGACCAGCGCGGCTGGGTCTATGCAGGCAATCTCAGCTATCCATACCAGGGCAGCAATGTGCCTATCCTCGATTACGGAACGGTGATTGGGCTGCCCGTCGTGACTTTCTCGCTTGGCGCGTACTGGGGCAGCCATTATCGTGGACGCCCCTGGTATAACAATCAGGAACATTGGGCGCATCACCCACCGCCGCCGCCCGGACGCGGTGGTCCGCCGCCGGGGCATGGTGGAGTGCCTGAGCATGGTGGTCCTGGGCCAGAACACGGCGGCCCGCCCCCGGGACATGGCGGTCCGCCGCCGGGAGGGGAACATCCTCCACAGCGGAATTCCGGTCAACCGCCGGGACATGGTGGTCCGCCGCAGCAGGAGCGTGGCGCACCACCGCAGCAACACGGCGGTCCCCCGCAGCAGGAACGTGCTGCCGCCCCGCAGCAACATGGCGGCCCGCCGCAACAGGAGCATGGCGGGCCTGCGCAACATGGAGCGCCGCAGGAGCATGGCGGCGGAGGCGGTGGGCATGAGGGTGGACATGAAGGCGGGCACGACGAGCATAAGTGACGTGCTAGTTGCGCTGTGAGATAGCGGGGGCGGCAGGAACTGCCGTCCTCGCTTGAAGGGAGCGCGTCGGAGATCAAGCGATCACGACGCTTCAAGGCACACGTGCGTGCAATGAAATGGCAGGCGCGAAGCTGGACGCGAATTAATTCATTGCGGAGCTTCGAACTTTAAATGCACGAACTGGAATGGGGAGTTACTGCAGAACTGCTTGGGGAGTAATGGGGTGGCTGATGGGACTCGAACCCACGACGACAGGAATCACAATCCTGGACTCTACCAACTGAGCTACAGCCACCACTGGAACATCTTCTTGGCTCGCCGTGAATTGGCTTGCCGATCAAGAAGCGAGATTATACAAACATGATTTGCGTTTGCCTAGCCCTTTATTCAAAGATTTCGGCCGGCTCACGCAGATGCTGTCTCGCTTCGTCAAAAATGGCGAGATCGCGCGTCGCCAGTTTTTTGTTGTCGGAGAGCACGCGCCGCCATCCGCGCGCGCCGGCGGCTCCACGGTAAAGTCCGAGCGCGTGACGGGTAATCGAACCGAGGAACGTGCCGCGTTCGAGCTCAGCCGCACAGTATTCGATCAGCTTCGCTTCGACCTGTTCGCGCGTCGGCGGTGTTTGTGTCGAGCCGTAGAAGCGCGCATCGACTTCGGCCAGCACATACGGGTTGTGATACGCCTCGCGTCCGAGCATCACACCGTCGACGTGCTGCAGATGTTGTTCGACTTCATCGAGTGTCTTGATGCCGCCGTTGATGATGATTTCGAGTTGCGGAAAGTCGCGTTTCAACTGATAGGCGAACTCGTATTTGAGCGGCGGGATCTCGCGATTCTCTTTCGGGCTGAGGCCCTTCAGAATCGCGTTGCGCGCGTGCACGATGAACACGTCGCAACCAGCTTCCGCAATCGTGCCGACGAAATCGCGCACGAAGCTGTACTCTTCGACCGCGTCGACACCGATCCGATGCTTCACCGTCACCGGCACCGACACCGCGTCGCGCATCGCCTTGACGCAATCGGCGACGAGTTGCGGTTCGTTCATCAGGCAGGCGCCGAATGCGCCGCGCTGCACCCGTTCCGACGGGCAGCCGCAATTCAGGTTGATCTCGTCATAGCCCCACTGCTCGCCGAGTTTGGCCGAGCGGGCGAGGTCGTCGGGTTCGCTGCCGCCCAGTTGCAGGGCAACCGGCGCTTCGTCGGGCGTGAACGCCAGGTGGCGGGGCACGTCGCCATGCAGAAGGGCGCCGGTCGTCACCATCTCCGTGTACAGCCACGTATGGCGCGAGATCGCGCGATGCAGAGACCGGCAGTGACGATCGGTCCAGTCCATCATCGGGGCAACCGAGACGCGGCGGGGATTGGCAGGAAGTGCGAGGGACATGAGAACGGCCGGCGGCGTGAATCAAACCGCGATTTTACAGCAAGCGGGCGGGTAATCCTGGTAAGCCCTTGGCGAGCCGCCAGTGGCTCTATTAGAAGAAGAAACGCAGGTCCAAAGAGAGACGGGGACAAAAAAGAGAACGGGACAAAAACGCCTGATCTATGGCGCGCATCAAACCCTCGCGCCACTATCTCCCGGCCATATGACAAATAAAAGAAGGGCCATAACGAAAACTTGCGGCACCCCCACTTAACCTGTCTCGACCCCATTGTTTTCCGCACCGCACAAGGCGCTCGGGGATTGTTTCTGCCACGGGAAAAGTAATTTCGGATTATCGATACAAATTCTCGATAGTAAGGGAATACACTGATTCACATCAGCGTTGCAGACAAACCCGAAATGCCCCTGTCGCGACGTCTTCCTGAACCGAAGTCCGAAACGCTCATTGGAGTCATCATGAAGAACACGCTTCTTGCCGCCTTGCTGGTTGCCGCCTCTGCCACGCTCGCCGCTCCCGCATTCGCTAGCGGCTACGGCCCGGCGCCGTTCTACCGTCCTAACGTTGGCGCTCCGGCGTCGCAACAAGGCCAAAGCGCTCAGACCGTGGCTGCTGAACGTGCCGCTGCCGATCAAAACGCCTACGGTGGCGTGAATGGTACGTCGTCGCAGTCGGGTTCGCATCGCGCTGCGAGCAACCAGCAAGCGCAGTAATCGCAGCGACCGAATTACCCGGGGCGTCGTCCTTTAACGCCCGGTGGGAAAACGCCGGACCGTGCAGAACATAATCTGCATTGTCTGGCGTTTTTCGTTTGCGCGCGGTGACTGAATGCCTAAAGTTTCCAAGGCAGCGAGGGTGCGCCTAAATCGTCCAAGGCACGCGCTGCGTGATTACCGCTTTTTCAATCGCAATCGCCAGACAAATACTGCCTGCCATGACAGGTAATCTCGACTTCGCCTCCCGGCGCTTCTACAACTAAATCCTGTTCGAGCAACTCCGCGATGACGGCAGGCGAGAGCGGTGGCGCAAGCTGCCCGACACCGACTTCGTTCAGGCGTCGCAATGCCTCGATGGCTTCGGGACTCAATGACTTCGACATGGCCGTCTCCGTCGGGTGGCTCAATTATCGTAGCACTTTGCGTCGTCGCGGCTTAAACGGCATGACTCGATGATCCGAAACCGCGCACCTTTCCATTTCTTACGCATTATCTCAAGATGTAACGATCGGTGAAATTTGGAAATCAAGTTGCGGCGCATTCCTGCTAAGTTCGGCCTCAACGTTTATTTACAGTGTCCGGCGCATATGCGCCGCGCGCGGTTTTTTTCAGTTTTTGTCACGACTTCTGGCCGTCCATGACGCAAGACACACAGCCGACAACCGCGGACGAGTGGTTCGCCCTCGGCAACGCCTGCGCCCAACGCGGCGAACATCAGACGGCACTCGACTGCTTTGAGCGGGTTCTCCTCGAGCGGCCCGCGGACCCCGGCGTCTACAACAATCTCGGCTCGACGCTGGTGCGGATGGAACGGTTTCCGGAGGCGCTCACGCGCTACCGGCAAGCGGAAGCGCTCGATCCCGACAACGCGGACATCCATCACAACATCGGCTGGATCCTGGAGCAGACGCATCAGCTCGAAGAGGCAGTGGCGGAGTACCGGCGCGCGGTGCAGTTCGGTGCGCTGGTGGACGGCTCGTACAACAATATGGCGAACTGCCTGCAATCGCTCGGACGTTTCGACGAGGCGCACGAAGCCTATCGCCGTGCCATCGAAATCGCGCCGCAGAGCATGCTGTATTACCGCAATTTCGTGCAGTCGAAGCGCATGACGCTCGACGATCCCTGTTTCGTCGCCATGGAAAAACTGGCCCAGGATGCCGAGTCGCTCACGCCGGACAATCAGGCGCAGTTGCATTTCGCCATGGGTTACGCGCTGGCCGATCTCGGCCAGAACGACCGCTCGTTCGAGCATCTGCTGAAAGGCAATGCCCTGCATCGCCGCAGCATCAACTACAACGAGCCGATGACGCTGGGCCTGTTCGGCCAGCTTCCGCAGTTGTTGAGCGCCGATGTGCTGAAGGCAAAGCACGGCCTGGGCGATCCGTCCGAGTCGCCGGTTTTCATTGTCGGGATGCCGCGTTCCGGCTCGACGCTGATCGAGCAGATTCTGGCGAGCCATCCACAGGTGTTCGGCGCGGGCGAGCGTCCCGATTTCGGCAAGGCGCTGGTGGGGTCGCTTGCGCGCGACAACACGGACCCGGTCAGGCTCAGCTTCGATGCGATGCAAAACGCGACCGCGGCGCAACTGGCGCCGCTCGGCGCGGACTATCTGCGGCGCATCGGCATCGAAGTCCGGAATGCGGACAGCTATCGGCGCATCACCGACAAGTACCCGTTCAATTTCATCAACATCGGCCTGATCCATCTGGCGCTGCCGAATGCGCGTTTTATCCATAGCCGCCGTTCGCCGGTGGAAGTGTGCCTGTCGATCTACTCGCGGATTTTCCAGGACGTGCCGTTCGGCTACGACCTGGGCGAGCTGGGCCGCTATTACCGCGCTTACGATCAATTGATGGCGCATTGGCGCGAAGCCTTGCCCGAGGGCGTGATGATCGACGTGCAATACGAGGACCTCGTCGACGATCTCGAAGGCAACGTGCGTCGCATGCTGGCGCACTGCGGGCTCGACTGGGACGAGCGGTGTCTTTCGTTTCATCAAACCGAGCGGCAGGTCAATACCGCCAGTGCGTCGCAGGTGCGCAAGCCGCTGTTTCGCACCTCTCTGGAACGCTGGCGTCCGGCGGCGGAACTGCTTCAGCCGCTCTACGATGGGCTTGGACCGGAGCTACTTGAGGCCGAACGCAAGCGTGCCGCCGCTTAGGGGCGTGCAATTCAGGGGCATGCAATTTAGCGGTGTGCAATAAGTCCATGCAATAAGCCCATGCAATACGCGGGCAAGCGCCTGCACGACACGTCGCGCGGCTCTCCAAACCCGCGCAAAAAGTTTCCCTCTTCGGTTCGTTTCCGCTATACCTTTCGACAATTCAAACGAGGGGAAGGTAACGGGGCGATGCCAATACTGTCCATCAGCAAGACCAGGCTCAAGGTCGAGACCGTCATCTGGGTAGCCGATCTGGCCGGTACGTTCGTCTTCGCGGTCGAGGGAGCGGTCAGCGCGATGCATGGCGGTCTCGATCTGCTCGGCGTCATGGTGGTGTCGTTCGTCGCCGCGCTGGGCGGCGGCGTGATTCGCGATCTGCTGCTCGGCGCCACGCCGCCGAGCGCCATCCGCGATTGGCGTTATCCGGCGCTGACGTTCACGGCCGGTCTGCTGACGTTCCTGTTCCATTCGCTGGCGCAGCCGGTTCCCGACCTGCTGGTCACCGTCGCGGATGCGGCCGGGCTGGCGCTCTTCGCGGTGGCCGGTGTCGAGAAAGCGCTGCTCTTCGAGATCCGGCCGTTCGTGGCGATGCTAATGGGCACGATCACCGGCGTAGGAGGCGGCGTGATCCGCGACATCCTGCTGGCGCGCGTGCCGCTCGTGCTGCGCGCCGACATCTATGCAACGGCGGCGTTTTTTGGCGCGCTGGTGGTGATCGTCGCGCGCCGCGCCGGCCTGCCGCCCGGCTGGGCGGCGTTCGTCGGCGGCCTCGCGTGTTTCGCGCTACGGATGATGGCGGTGGTGTTCGGCTGGCATCTGCCGAAAGCGGTGCTCAACTAAGGCTGCAGCTAAACCGCGCCACGCGGAACCCGGCGACACGAATCATCACCGTGGCCCGTTTGAGAGCCGGCCTGCGCGCCGCGCGGTGTGATGCGAAACCGCTCCGGCGTCGACGGCTTGCGTGATTGTGATAGCCGTCGCCGCGAGCGAAGAACTGATGTTTTTGATCTCGGGGATGAGCCTGGCTCAACTTCGGGTTTGTACGAGGCGGCGTGGGGAGGCGGAATGCGCGGGCAGAAAACCAAGGCGAGACAAACGCCGCTGGCCGCATTGAGCGGCCATCATGGACGGAGAGCAACGCGGACGAAACCGCTCACGCGGACCCAAGCGACCCGAGCCGCTCTGGAAAATCGCCCGCGTCGTCGGCGCTCAGAACGGTTTGTAAGGCAGGAACTTGCCGTCCAGCGTGATGACGGCGCGCGAGCCGCCTTCGGGGTCGTCCACCTTCTTGATGTCCAGCTTGAAATTCACTGCACTGATGATGCCGTCGCCGAACTGCTCATGCACGAGCGCCTTCAGCGTCGTGCCGTAGACCTGCACGATCTCGTAGAAGCGGTAGACGGTCGGGTCGACCGGGATGGCTTCGGCGAGGCTGCCGCGCATCGGCACGGCTTGCAGCAGACGGATCGCGTCGTCGTCGAGTTCAAGCCGCTTGCCGACGATGGCGGCCGCGTCGGCGGGCAACGCGTGCTGGCCGAGCAGGGCCGCCGTCACGTAGGCGAGGCTCAAGCCCGTGCCATCGGCGAGTGCCTGCCAGGAGAGGTTTTTACGCAGCTTGGCGTCGATGATGTCGTCGGTCAGTTGCAGGCGGGCTTCCTGGCTTACTTGCGAATGCAGCATGGTGGATCCTTTCGTGGGTTGGGGTAGTCGGGTGGGCAGCGGGCAGGGGTTGGGCTATTTGCTCGCCACGCCGTCGGCAGCAGGGCGGTCGACATGGGTGCGCAGCGCGCAGGCGTCCGGATGCTCCGCGAGCGAAACGAAACGGGGCGGATTCGCGGCGCCGTCGATCGCGTCGACCGCGCCGTTCTCGATGTCATAGACCCAGCCATGCAGATTCAGCTTGCCCTGCGACAGCGCGACGGCCACCGACGGATGAGTCTTGATGTTGGCCAGTTGCGCCTCGACGTTGTCGCGCACCAGCGCGTTCAGGCGCGCCTGCGGCGACGCATGGGTGCGGGCCGCGTTCACAGCCTTGGCTGAATCGGCATGGCGCAGCCACGCGGCCACCGCGGGCAGATGATCGAGGCACATGCAGGTCGAGATCGCCGTCATCGCGCCGCAGTCCGAATGTCCGCAGATCACGATGTCCGTCACGCCCAGCACCGCCACCGCGTATTCGACGGTCGCCGATACGCCGCCCGGCTCCGGTCCGTAGGACGGCACGATATTGCCGGCATTGCGGATCACGAACATGTCGCCGGGTTCGTGTTGTGTCAGCAGCTCCGGCACCACCCGGCTGTCCGAGCAGGTGACGAACAGCACGCCCGGGTTCTGGCTGTTGGCGAGGCGCTTGAAGAGCGCGGAATGGGCGGGGAAAACTTCCCGCTGAAACTTCAGAAACCCGTTGATGATGTTCTGCATGAGCGTCTCTCCCGGCGTGAGCCAATAACGAAAGGATGAACCGATTTAACTATAGGGTCCAAGACCAGATTATGATGGATCCAATAAGACATACCTATAGTTGAGTCGTCATGTTGCTACGGCATATCCGCTATCTGCAGGCGGTCGCAGAACATCAGAACTTCACGCGCGCCGCCGAGGCGCTGCACGTGTCGCAGCCCACGCTCTCGCAGCAGATCCGGCAGCTGGAAGACCTGCTGCAGGTGCAACTGCTCGACCGCTCGGGCCGCACGGTGCGTCTGACGGATGCGGGCGACGCCTATCTGCGCCACGCCCGGCGCGCCTTGCAGGATCTCGATGCGGGCCGCCGCGCGATTCACGACGTGCAGGACCTGAGCCGCGGCACGCTGCGCCTGGCCGTCACGCCGACCTTCACGGCCTATCTGATCGGCCCGTTGCTGGCGCGTTTTAACGAGCTTTATCCGAGCATCATGGTGAGCCTGGAGGAAACCACCCAGGACCGCATCGAAGCGGCGCTCGCTGCCGATCAACTCGATATCGGCATCGCCTTCGACGAAATCCGTTCGCCGGATATCGAAACCGAAGCGCTGTTTGTCGAGACCCTGAGCCTCGTGGTAGGCGCGGCGCATCGCTGCGCGACGCAGACGGCGCCGCTGGCCGTGCGGGAAGTGGAGCGGGAATCGCTGGTGCTGTTAAGCGGCGAGTTTGCGACGCGCCGCTATATCGACCTGTATTGCCGGCAACAGCGCATCGCGCCGCGCGTGGCAATCGAGGTGAATTCACTGAGTGCCGTGGTGGAGATCGTGCGGCGCGGACAACTTGTCACCGTATTGCCGGATGCGATTGCGCGCGAGCACGAAGGTTTGCATCCGGTTGCATTGAAGCCGGCCTTGCCGCATCGAACGGCGGCCTTGCTGCGGCGTAGCGGCGCTTACCGGAGTGCCGCATGCGCCGCGTTCGCGGCGCTCGCCGGCGAGTTTAGCGGCTCGCGCTGATCGCCGGCAGCAGATGCAGCGAGTGATGCAACATGGGATAAACACAGACGAGGAACGCGGCATAGACGGCGGCCATGGTTACGCCGGCCGCTGTGCCCCATACGTCGCGTGATGCTGGACCCTGGCGGAAATGCACCGGCAGGCCCACGGCGATATAACCGACCACGAAAAACGTGATTACCGCCGAGATGGGCGACATGTCGTGGCCGATGTATTCCAGTAGATGAATGAGGCTGGGATAGTTCATGGAGGCAGACGAGATCTGCAGAGAAAAACTGATCAGGTGCTGCCGATTACAACCGATGGACCCGCACGGGTCAAGCGTGAAAAAGTTAGTTTTTTTTACAGCGTGAATAGCCGTTCGATAAACACGTCCCACAGCTTTCACTTTGTATTGCTTTAGTGATCCGATTGTCGACCGATTTTAGAGAACTGAAAGCCTGAAGCCCATCCAGCAAAGGATTGACGGTTAGTCGCTCCCTTTTATTACGTGCCGTTACTCAACGTTTTCGCAGGGGTTCGATTAATGACGAAAGGCCGTTGTGATCAATCTCATGCATGAGCGCAATCAGTTGTCCGATTTCGCCTGGCGGAAAACCTTGGCTCGCAAACCAGTTGAGATAGTGTCCCGGTAAATCCGCGATCAGGCGGCCTTTATATTTTCCGTAAGGCATTTCGCGGGTGACCAGTAATTCAAGGTGTTCGGGATTCATCGCCTGAGTCGAAGAGGGTGTCGTTGCGGGTGGCCGGACGCGGCGCGTGTACGCATTCTAGCTGCCATGCAGACGCCGCGCGCCCATGGTAACTTCGAGGCTTTTCGATTGTTGAACCAACGGGACGAGTGCGATGGAATACCGCAAGCTAGGCGACAGCGATGTCGAGGTCAGTCTGATCGGCCTTGGAACCATGACCTGGGGCGAGCAGAACACCGAGCAGGAAGCGCATGAACAGATCGACTACGCGCTCGATCAGGGCGTCACGTTAATCGATGCCGCCGAGATGTATCCGGTGCCGCCGCGCCCCGAAACCCAGGGCGCCACCGAACGTTTTATCGGCACATGGCTCGCTCAGCATCGCAGCGCCCGCGAGAAAATCGTGCTGGCCACCAAGATCGCCGGTCCGGCGCGCCAGCCGCACAATCCGCGCCATATTCGCGGCGAGGGCAATCAGTTCGACCGCAAGAATCTGACCGAGGCGCTCAACGACAGCCTCAAGCGCCTGCAGACCGAATACGTCGATCTGTATCAGTTGCATTGGCCCGATCGCAGCACCATGACGTTTGGCCGTCCCGCGTATCCGTGGGTCGAGGATGCGTACACGGTGCCGATCGAAGAGACGCTCGCGGTGCTCGCCGAATTCGTGAAGGAAGGCAAGATCCGCCATATCGGCGTGTCGAACGAAACGCCTTGGGGTGTCGCGCAGTTTCTGCGCGCCGCGGAGAAGCTCGGCTTGCCGCGCATCGTCAGCATCCAGAATCCGTATAGCTTGCTGAACCGTACCTTCGAAGCGGGTCTGTCGGAATACAGCCATCGCGACGGTATTGGTCTGCTGGCTTATTCGCCGCTCGCGTTCGGCTGGCTGTCGGGCAAGTACGAGGGCGGTGCGCGTCCCGAGGGTGCCCGCATCACGCTGTTCGAACGTTTTGCGCGCTACAGCAAGCCGCAGGCGGTGCAGGCCACCAGCCGCTATGTCGAACTCGCGAAGAAGCATGGCCTGTCGCCCGCGCAATTCGCGCTGGCCTTTGTCAATAGCCGGCCGTTCGTCACCAGCAACCTGATCGGGGCGACGTCGCTCGCGCAATTGAAGGAGAACATTGCGAGCGCGGACGTGAAACTGTCGCCGGAAGTGCTGGCGGAGATCGACGCATTGCATGAGCTTCAGCCGAATCCTGCGCCCTGAGCGGGTTTAGTCAGTCAGTTTGCTTGAGTGGTCAACAGGCGGGCCCGGTTGGATGTCGTCAACCGGGCCCGCGTGCGTTGAAGCGGCGCAAATTCGCCCCATGCGATAATTCAGCTTATCCGCTGACTTCATCCCGGCTATTTCATTCGAAATCGGCCTTTCCTTGCGCGTTGCCCAATTGAAAAACCTGCTGGTGCCCCTCGATCAACTGACGCGATTCGACGAGATCGTGGACGTGCGCACGCCGCTCGAATTTGCCGAAGATCATCTTCCGGGCGCCATCAACGCGCCGGTGCTGAGCAACGAGGAACGGGTGATTGTCGGCACCATGTACAAGCAGGTGTCGCCGTTCGAGGCGACGCGGGTCGGCGCGGCGATGGTGGCGCGCAATATCGCCGAGCATCTCGAGACCACCTTTGCCGGCCGGCCGCGCAACTGGCGTCCGCTGATCTATTGCTGGCGCGGCGGCAAGCGCTCCGGTTCGATGACGACCTGGCTCAACCTGATCGGCTGGCAGGCGCGCCAACTCGATGGCGGCTACAAGAGTTATCGCGGTTCCGTGGTCGAGGCGCTCGGCACGCTGCCGGGCCAGTTCGATTATGTGGCCCTGACCGGCCATACCGGCAGCGGCAAAACCCGGCTGTTGCAGGCGCTGCGCGCAGCGGGCGCACAGGTGCTCGATCTGGAGGAGTTGGCCTGCCATCGCGGCTCGCTGCTCGGCGCGCTGCCGGACCGGCCGCAGCCGGCGCAAAAAGCCTTCGATACGGCGCTGATCGGCGTGCTGTCCGGCTTCGACGCGCGACGGCCGGTGTTCGTCGAGGCGGAAAGCCGGCGGATTGGCGCGATCACCTTGCCGCAGTCGCTGCTCGAGCGGTTTCATGGCGGCGCGTGCGTCGAGGTGGAGACCACCCAGGCCGACCGCATCGCGTTCCTGCTGCAGGACTACGCCCATCTGTTCGACAACCCGCACTCGTTCAAGCAGCAACTCGAACGTCTGATCGGCCTGCATAGCCGTGAGCAGGTCAAGCACTGGCAGACATTGATCGACGCGGGCAGTGCCGGCGACGCGGTAGCGCGTGCCAAACTGTTCGGCGAACTGATCGAACGGCACTACGATCCGGCGTATCTGCGCAGCAGCCGGCAGCATTTCAGCCGCCTCGGCGAGGCGTTGCGCTTCGCCTTCAGGCCGAACGCGGCCGATAGCGTCGGGCAGGCCGTGGAACTGCTGGCGAGCCTCGCGCAAGCCGACGGGAAGCCGGATCAGAGCGCGCTGGGCGGCAACGGCGGCGCTAGATCATTCGCAGCCGGCACATCACAACCGGTTACGGGGACGGCGCGCGCCGCGACTACTGCTGTCAAGGCCGCCGCGCCTCACGCGTCCCCCGCGTCCACTGACTCACCCACCGACGCGCCCGCCCGTCCGGTTCCTGTCAAACCGCAGTAATCTCTCGCTGCACAGTCTTCGTTCAAACCAAAACACACCATAACGATGAACACCACACGCCAGACTCAACCCGCTTCCGGATGGCTGATTTTTCTGCTGGTCGCCGTCGCAGGACTCTTCTATGTGAAGTGGTTTCCGTACTACCACCGGGCATTCACGGCGGCAGCGACGCATTCGATCGGCAAATCGATCCTGATGGGCACCGATGCGAGCCCGCCCGCGCCGTCGCTGGCGGCCGCCCTTGGTTACGCCGTCGCCTACGGCAAGGCGATCTGGCAGGCGATGGTGCTGGGTCTGGTGCTCGGCTCGGCGGTGCAGGTGCTGCTGCCGGTGCAATGGATCGCCCGCGTGCTCGGCAAGACCAGCTTTGGCAGCGTCGCGGCCGGCGGCCTGCTGGCGATCCCCGGCATGATGTGTACCTGCTGCGCCGCGCCGGTCGTGGTGGGCTTGCGGCAGCGGCAGGCGTCGCCCGGCAGCGCGATTGCCTTCTGGCTCGGCAACTCCGTGCTCAATCCGGCCACGCTGGTGTTCATGGGCTTCGTGCTCGGCTGGAACTGGGCGGCGCTGCGTCTCGTGCTGGGCGTGCTGATGGTGTTCGGCCTAGGCTATCTGGTGAACCGGCTCGTCACCCCGCAGGAGGCCGAGGCCGCCAACGGCCAACTGGCGCAACTGGCCTCGTTGCAGGAGCAGGCGCGCGGCAATGCCTTCGTGCGCTGGCTGAACCTCTTTGCGCGCATGGCGCTGCGTCTGATTCCGGAATACATCGTGCTGATCCTGTTGCTCGGCGCCGCCCGCGCGTGGCTGTTTCCGCACGTCGGCCCGGAGATCGGCAACCAGCTCGGCTGGATCGTCGCGCTGGCGGTCGCCGGCATGCTGTTCGTGATCCCCACCGCGGGCGAAGTGCCGATCATCCAGGCCATGCTTTCGCTCGGCATGGGCGTCGGTCCCGCCGGCGCGTTGCTGATGACGCTGCCGCCGATCAGCGTGCCGTCGCTGGCCATGCTGGCGCGCTCGTTCCGGCCGCGTCTCTTGACGATAGTGGCCGTGTCGGTGGTGCTGTTTGGGGTGGTGAGCGGCGCGCTGGCCGTGGTACTCGGCTTCTGAAGCCGCCTGAGTCACCTCGGCCGCCTGCGGCCTTAACCACGTTGCGCGATAAATCCCGCTGTCAGTTGTCGAATCACGACCTAAACTGAGGAACTGGGGGCGTCGGGATCGAACCTCGGTCAGGTTCGATGCGGCTGGGATGCCCACCAGTGGTACGATTCAGCCCGAAAAAAATCACAAGCGGCGTGCCCTCAGGCGACCTGCGTGGAACGTGGGCCATCCGGGTGCGGCAGACGAGATGGGCGTGGGCGAGCCGCCGCATACACTCGAGCGAAAGCAATCAGGAAATCGAATGGCGCAACAAAAAACCAATCCGAAACTCGAACAGGCGCTGACGCGTGGGGACCTCGCGATCCGCCAGGCGAACTCGGCGCGTGCCACGGCGCTGCTGCGCGCGCTGGGCAAAATGATCATCGACGCTTCGGCGACCATCGGCGTGGAAGCCTTCACGCTGATTTCCGACGGCGACCGCATTTACGATCCCGCCGACGGCCTGTGGCCCCAGGAACTGCTGGTTTCGCTCGACGGCCCGGTGGAAGAGTCCGATCCCGACGAAGTCCGCACCGTGCGTCTGATTGCCGACGACCCGGGCACCCTGTTTCGCGTCGAATGGCAGCGCGCCGACGGCAAGATCGGCCGTCAGGAGGGCGGCCCGTTCGCGACGGTCGCGTTCATTTCCGACGTCGACATTCCGTGGACGGATGACGAAGACTGAGCTTTGAGTTTTGATCCGTCGCCGCCTGGATTGCCTGCCACGCGGCCGGCGACCCTTAGCGCATCATCCGGCGCCGGAACAGCACGGCCGCGATGCAGAACGGCACCACCACATAGGCGACCAGCACGGCGACGTGCAGCGCCACGTGATCGAGCGGCCGGCCGAGCATGGCGGGCCGGATCAGACCGACGGCATGCGCGAGCGGCAGCAATTGCGTGATGTGCTGGGCGATGGGCGGCAATTGCGCAAGCGGAAAGAATACGCCGGACAGCAGCAGCATCGGCGTGAGCGCGAGCGTCTGATAAAACATGAAGAAATCATATGATGGCGCGAGCGCCGTCACGATCATCGCCACGCTCGCGAATGCGAGCCCGGTCAGCGCGATGACGGGCAGCGCCAGCAGCATCGACGGGAAGCTGGCGTAACCGAGCGCCCCGGCCACCAGCATGATCGCCACGCCGGACAGCATCGATTTGCTGCCGGCCCACACTACCTCGCCGAGCACGATGTCACCGAGCGTGAGCGGCGTGTGCATGATCGCCTCCCACGTGCGCTGCACGTGCATGCGCGAAAAACCCGAATACATCGACTCGAAACTCGCCGACATCATCACGCTGGACGCGACCGTACCCGCGGCGAGGAAGGCGATATACGACACGCCGTCGACATGGCCGACCATCAGGCCGAGCCCGAAGCCGAGACCAAACAGATAGATCATCGGGTCAGCGAGGTTGCCGAACATCGACGCCATCGCCAGCTTGCGCCACACCAGATAGTTGCGCCGCCACACGGCGATCCAGTTGACCGCATTGGCGGGCAGGGCGGCGAACGGCGCGCTTGCCGGGGCGGCCTGGCCGGGGGTGTCGTAGGTACGTGCGTCCATGGCGGGTCGGGTTGGGTGGGTTTGCGGGTGTGTGTCAATCTGGCGTTGGCGGCTGATGCAGGGGCTTAATCCTGCATCTCGCGGCCGGTGAGCCGCAGAAACACGTCTTCGAGATTGGCCGGCCGGTGCAGGTAACGCACGCCACGCTGCCTGAGGCGCGCATGCAGCGGTTCCGCGTTCGTGACATAGCAGAACAGCGTTTCGCCGCTGATCTCCGTGCGTTCCGCGAGCGGCGCCAGTTCGTCGCGCAAGGCGAGCGGATCGGGGCCATAAATTTCGATCACGTCGCAGCCGATCTCCGAGGCAATCAGTTCATTCGGACCGCCTTCGGCAATCTTGCGCCCTTCCTCGATCACGCACAGACGGTGACAAAGCCGCTCGGCTTCTTCCATGAAATGCGTGGTCAGCAGAATGGTTTTGCCGCGCGCGAGCAGCGAGCGCAGCCGCTCCCAGATCAGATGGCGCGCTTGCGGATCGAGTCCGGTAGTGGGCTCGTCCATGATCAGCACGTCCGGATCGTTGACGAGTGCGCGCGCCAGCGTCAGGCGCCGCTTCATGCCGCCGGACAGTTCACCGACCCGCGCATCCGCCTTGCTCTCCAGGCGAGCGAATTCGAGCAGCGACGGCACCATCGCGCGGGTCTGCGCCGCGCTCAGGCCGAAGTAGCGGCCGAACACTTGCAGGTTTTCGCGCACGGTGAAGTCCGGATCGAGATTGTCGAACTGCGGTACGACGCCGACGCGCGCCCGCGCGAAGCGCGAACGTGCCGGAATCGGCTCGCCGCACAGACGGATCGTGCCGGCGTCCGGCGCGGCAATGCCGAGCAGCATGCGCAGCGTGGTGGTCTTGCCCGCGCCGTTCGGGCCGAGCAGGCCGAAGCACTCGCCCGGCTGCACCTGGAACGACAGGCCGTCGACGACGGTCTTGCCGGCATAGTGCTTATGGACCTGCAAAAATTCGATGGCTGCTTCAGACATGTTCGTCAGGGATTCCGAAAGACGTGAACGGCCGCTACGGCTGCCCATTCTAGGGCATTGGCGCCGTGCTGTTGGCGGCCTGTGCACTGCCGGGGTGCGCGGTTCCGCGCTGCCGCGTGATGGGCGCGGCGGGCGTCATGGGGCGTCATGTACTAAGCGCCTGGCTGGTACGGGGTTATCGCGCAGTTATCGTTTTCCATCCCTTGCAAGCGGAATTGCGGCGCACCATGATTCAGAACAGGGCCGCGATTAACGCGGCAGGGAGAACGAGATGGCGAGCTACCAGAAAATCCTCTTGTGCTACGACGGCTCGCGCGAAGGCCGCAAGGCGCTGCGCTGCGGCGCGGATCTGGCGCTGGATCTGAAGGCGCAAACGCATTTGTTATCCGTGGTCGATATGCGCTCGAGCATCGCGCAAAGCGCCGGACTCCTTACCGATGTGGCCTGCGGCAGCTTCGAAAAGACGGCCCGCGACATCCTCCAGGAAGGCGTCGACTGGCTCACCGAGCGTGGCGTGACCGCGCAAGGCCACTTTGCGTTCGGCCATCCGATCGACGAAATCGCCAATCTCGCCAACGAGCTGCAGGTGGATCTCGTGGTCGTGGGTCACCGCTGCCGCACCGGCCTGTCGCGCTGGTGGATGGGCGCGGGCAATACGCCTTTGCTCGACCGGATCTCGTGCAGCATCCTGGTGGCGTGTTCGTCGGTGCAGGAGCAGCAGGAAGCGGCGGCCGCGGCCTGACTGCGGGGCATCGCCAATCGCCGTCAATCCGCGGCTTCAGTCTGTGTTCAGATCGACGGCGGCCAGCTTCCAGGTAAATAGCCCTTCGCGCCGCAAGATGGCGGCATAGCGCGCGTCGCCGACGCCATGCTGGTACGTCACGGCGAATTCGTTGATGCCGCGATAGCCGGCCGTGGTCTCGGGCGGTTGCGGCGGCGCTGCGGTTCCCGCCGTAGTGGCCGCCGGGGCGGGCGCTGGCGCTGGATTCGCGGCGCCTGCTGGCGGTGCATTGCCACCGGCGCTCTGCGGCGCGCCGGGCGGGCGCTGCCGGAGATCGCCGCGCGGCGGCATGCCGTTCAGCAGCGCGGCCACGCCATCCGGCGTTGCATACGCGTCCACCAGGGGGCCAATCAAGGCCGGACCGCAGCCGCGGGAAAACGATCCCGCAACCGTCCCGTGATCCCCACGCTTGTGCCCTTATTCGAACAGCGCGTTCTGCGCACCCGCGCGCTCTTCAGCGATGCAGCGGTCGATCATACGGCACACCGCATCCACCGTGCCGACCATGATGAGGCGCGACGGGCCGTGGTAGACGCGCACCGGCGCACGCCGCGCCGGCTCGGCCGTATTGAGTCCGGAATTCAGCGACACCCGGGCGAAAGCCGGCAGCGCCGACGGCAAGGTGGCGGTTCCCGGCGCTTCGACGTCGAACAACGAAGCCGTGGCACTGGACGCCTCGATAGGTGCGCAAGGCACGAGGCTGCGCAGATGGCGCAGACGACCGAACTGGCGGAAGGGCAACAGGCGGGCAAGGCGTTCCATGAGTCTCTCCAGGCTTTTTATTCAGGGGCGAGGCAGGGTTCAGAACTCGGTGGGGCGGATCAGCCCCACCGCGATGCCTTCCAGTGCGAACTCCGCACTGCCGGCCTGAACGAAGATGTTTTCGTAATCGGGATTCTCGGCAATCAGCTCGATGCCATTCGGCCGCCGCTTGAGACGCTTCACGGTGACGTCGTCACCCAGCCGCGCAACGATGATCTGGCCGTCCTTGGCCTCGCTTTTCTTCTGTACGGCCAGCAGGTCGCCGTCGAAAATGCCGGCGTCCCGCATGGACAGGCCACGCACCTTCAGCAGGTAGTCCGGCTTGCTCGAGAACAGGGCCGGGTCGCAGGCGTAGTGCTGCGAGATGTGTTCCTGCGCGAGGATTGGGCTACCCGCGGCCACCCGGCCGATTAGCGGCAGGGACAACTGCATGATGCTGGCGTGCGGCAACGTGAACTGATGCGGCGCGTCGTCATTACCGGCCAGCAGCAGCCGGATGCCGCGCGAGGCGCCCGCGGCGAGTTCGATCACGCCTTTGCGGGCCAGCGCCCGCAGGTGCTCCTCTGCCGAGTTGGCCGAGCTGAAGCCCAGTTCGGCGGCGATCTCCGCGCGGGTGGGCGGAAAACCGGTGCGTTCGATTGCCCGGCGGATCAGATCGAAAACCTCTTGCTGTCGTGCGGTGAGTTTGGTCATGGCGCCACTGTATGGATAGACAGGTGACTGTATTTTTATACAGTATTCGGCGCAATTCAAGCATTACTTTAAGTTCGTGACCTTGGGTGTCGCCGCAGCGCCATCTGGCGGCGTCAAAACAGCCGTTTTCGTGCCACCGCTCCTTGTCCGGCTGTCATTACCACTTTTAGGTATTAAAGAATGAATAAACATTATTTTTAATGATGAAAGCGCTTCGATAGACTGAGCCCCACTTGGCACAACACCACGGGACGCAATTCGTCCCCAGCAACCACGACGCGGAGAAAGTGGATGACCATTCAGGGCACGGGGCTCGCAGGCAAGACCAGAAAATTCATTACGGTGCTGGCGCTCGGCGCCGCAGCCTCGCTCGGCCTTGCGGCCCAGGCGGCGGCAGCGGATCCCACGCTGCTCAACGTTTCCTATGACCCGACCCGCGAGCTGTACCAGCAGGTCAACCAGGCCTTCGGCAAACAATGGAAGGCGCAGACCGGCGAGACGGTGACCTTCAAGCAGTCGCACGGCGGCTCGGGCGCCCAGGCGCGCTCGGTGCTGGACGGCTTGCAGGCGGACGTCGTCACGCTGGCGCTCGCTTACGACATCGATGCGCTCGCCAGCAAGGGCATCGTCGACAAGAACTGGCAAAAGCGTCTGCCGGACAACGCCGCGCCGTACACCTCGACCATCGTGTTCCTCGTGCGCAAGGGCAATCCGAAGCACATCAAGGACTGGGACGACCTGGTGAAGCCGGGCGTCTCGATCGTCACGCCGAACCCGAAGACCTCGGGCGGCGCGCGCTGGAACTATCTGGCCGCGTGGGCCTATGCGGAGCATCAGCCGGGCGGCAACGACCAGAAGGCCAGGGATTTCGTCTCGAAGCTCTATAAGAATGCCGGCGTGCTCGACTCGGGCGCGCGCGGCGCGACCACCAGCTTCGTGCAACGCGGTATCGGCGACGTGCTGATTGCGTGGGAAAACGAAGCCTTCCTGTCGCTGAAGGAATTCGGTCCCGACAAGTTCGAGATCGTGGTGCCGTCGGTGAGCATTCTGGCCGAGCCGCCCGTGTCGGTGGTTGACAAGGTGGTGGACAGGCACGGCACGCGCAAGCTCGCCGAGGCCTATCTGAACTTCCTGTATAGCGAGCAGGGCCAGGAAATCGCCGCGGAGAACTTCTACCGTCCGCGTTCGGACAAGGTGCCGGCCGCGCTCACCGCGAAGTTTCCGAAGCTGAAGCTGTACACGGTGGACGACACCTTCGGCGGCTGGGCGAATGCGCAGAAGACCCACTTCGCGGATGGCGGCGTGTTCGATTCGATCTACTCGCCGCAGTGACGCCTGGCGGGCGCAATGCCGAGGTTTTCACCCTGAAAGAGCATCCAGCATGACCACGTTGACCTTCCGCAAGCCGAGCGCGTTACCCGGCTTCGGCCTGACACTCGGCATCACGGTGGCGTATCTGAGCCTCGTGGTGCTGATTCCGCTCGCGGCGACCTTTCTCAAGACGGCCTCGCTCGACTGGAGCCAGTTCGTGCGTGCCGTCGCTTCGCCGCGCGTGCTGGCCTCGTACCGGCTGACCTTTTTCTCCGCGCTCGGCGGCGCGCTGATCAACGCGGTGTTCGGTTTTCTGGTGGCGTGGGTGCTGGTGCGCTATTCGTTCCCGTTCAAGCGTCTGGTGGACGCCGTGGTCGATCTGCCGTTCGCGTTGCCTACCTCGGTGGCGGGTATTTCGCTCGCGGCGGTCTATGCAGGCAATGGCTGGATCGGCCAGTTTCTCGCGCCGCTCGGCATCAAGATTGCGTTTACGCCCGCGGGCGTGCTGGTGGCGTTGACCTTCATCGGGCTGCCGTTCGTGGTGCGCACCGTGCAACCGGTGCTCGAAGAATTCGAGCGCGAGCAGGAAGAGGCGGCCGCCTGCCTCGGCGCATCGCGCTGGCTGACGTTTCGCCGCGTGGTGTTGCCCGCCGTGCTGCCGGCGCTGCTGACCGGGTTTGCGCTGGCGTTCGCGCGGGCGCTGGGCGAATACGGTTCGGTGATCTTCATTGCCGGCAATGTGCCGATGAAGTCCGAGATCACGTCGCTCCTGATCATCACCAAGCTCGAACAGTACGACTATGCCGGCGCGACGGCGCTCGCCGTGGTGATGCTGGTGGTGTCCTTCCTCATGCTGCTCCTGATCAACACGCTGCAGTGGTATCTGCAACGGCGCACGCGCCGCGGCGCGGCAGCGCCGGCGCTGCCTGCGGCGAGTGCGGCGAGCCTCGCCCCCGGCACGCCCGGAGGTCTGCAATGAGCCACGACTCCGCCGCGCTGCCGCCGTTGCCGCCCGTCCAGCGCGCCGCGGCGAATGTCGCGCGCCGTGCCGATCCGGTGACGGAACCGCGCCTCGTGCGCTGGGTGCTGACCGGCATCGCGCTGCTGTTTCTGGCGCTGTTCCTGGTGGTGCCGCTCGTCGCGGTGTTTTATCAGGCCTTGAGCAAGGGCGTAGGCTTCTATCTGGACGCACTCGCGGATCCCGACGCCGTCTCCGCCATCAAGCTGACGCTGCTGACCGCCGCCATCGCTGTGCCGCTGAATCTGGTGTTCGGCCTCGCCGCTTCATGGTGTATCGCGAAGTTCGAATTCAAGGGCAAGGCGCTGTTGACGACGCTGATCGACCTGCCTTTCTCGGTCTCGCCGGTGGTGTCCGGTCTCGTCTATGTGCTGCTGTTCGGCGCGCAGGGCTGGTTCGGTCCGTGGCTGGAAGATCACAACGTGCAGATCATCTTCGCCGTGCCGGGCATCGTCCTCGCCACCATTTTCGTGACGTTTCCGTTCGTCGCCCGCGAACTGATTCCGCTGATGCAGGCGCAAGGCAACGACGAAGAGGAAGCCGCCCACGTGCTCGGCGCGTCCGGCTGGCAGACCTTCCGCCGCGTCACGCTGCCGAACGTCAAGTGGGGTCTGCTGTACGGCGTGATTCTGTGCAACGCGCGCGCCATGGGCGAGTTCGGCGCGGTGTCGGTGGTGTCGGGCCATATTCGCGGCCAGACCGATACGATCCCGCTGCACGTCGAAATCCTCTACAACGAATACAACTTCTCGGCGGCGTTTGCCGTGGCGTCATTGCTGGCCTTGCTCGCGCTCGTGACGCTGGGCCTCAAGCTGCTTGCCGAGCGTCATATGTCGGCGGAACTGGCGGCCGCGCGCGATGTGCCCGCGCACGCCGGCCCCACCGTTTCGCCGTCGTCAGCGACGCTTGCGTCGACGCAGCACCCGGTCCAATAAGCGGAGTCTTTCATGGGTATCACCGTTCGTAACCTGCAGAAGCGCTTTGGCGATTTCACCGCGCTCGACAACGTCTCGCTCGATTTTCCGCCGGGCGAACTGGTTGCGCTGCTCGGGCCGTCGGGTTGCGGCAAGACCACGCTGCTGCGTGTGATCGCCGGCCTCGAATATGCGGACTCGGGCCAGGTCGTGCTGCAGGGGCAGGACGTCGCCACGGTCGGCGCGCGCGAGCGCCAGGTCGGTTTCGTGTTCCAGCATTACGCGCTGTTCCGCCATATGACCGTGTTCGAAAATGTGGCCTTCGGCCTGCGCGTGAAACCGCGCAAGGAGCGGCCGTCGGAGGCGGTGATCCGCGAGAAAGTGCATGAGTTGCTCAAGCTCGTGCAACTGGACTGGCTGGCGCAGCGCTATCCCTCGGAACTCTCGGGCGGCCAGCGGCAACGGATCGCCCTGGCGCGCGCGCTCGCCGTCGAGCCGAAAGTGTTGCTGCTCGACGAACCGTTCGGCGCGCTCGACGCCAAGGTCCGCAAGGAACTGCGTAGCTGGCTGCGCCGTCTGCACGACGATCTGCATATCTCGACCATCTTCGTCACGCACGACCAGGAAGAAGCGCTGGAAGTGGCCGACCGGATCGTCGTGCTGAATCGCGGCCATGTGGAGCAGGTGGGCAGCCCGCAGGACGTGTACGATCATCCGCAGACCTCGTTTGTCTACGAGTTTCTCGGCGCGGCCAACCGGCTGCGCGGCCAGGTGGATCGGCATGGTTTCGTGGTCGACGGCGCGGCGTTGCCGGTCGCCGCCGATGCCGGTTTCGAAGGTCCGGCGTTCGCGTATGTGCGTCCGCATGATCTGCAGCTTTATCCGCAGGCCGCGGGGCATCGCGACGGCATCGTGGTCGACGTGCGGCGGGTGGTGACGCTAGGCGGTTCGGTGCGCGTCGAACTCGCCGGGCGCGAGGGTCACGTGCTCGAAGCGGAACTGGATCGCGAGGCGTGGCGCGCGCTGCAACTCGCGGTGGGCGATGGCGTGACGGCGGTGCCGCGCGCCTTGCGCGTCTTTCCGGCGCATTGAGAGAGCCGGTTTAACCTCTATTTGAATAACTTAACTCTGGCTGAACCGGAGACACACTGATGAACTTCCAGCAACTGCGCTTTGTGCGCGAGGCCGTGCGCCAGAACATGAACCTGACCGAGGTGGCGAACGTGCTGTATACGTCGCAGTCGGGCGTGTCGAAACAGATCAAGGACCTCGAGGACGAACTCGGCGTGGACATCTTCATCCGGCGCGGCAAGCGCCTGACGGGGCTGACCGAGCCGGGTAAGGCCGTGCACCAGTTGATCGAGCGGATGCTGCTCGACGCGGAAAACTTGCGCCGCGTGGCCCGCCAGTATGCGGATCAGGACAGCGGCCACCTGGTCGTGGCGACCACCCACACCCAGGCGCGCTACGCGCTGCCCAAGGTGATCCGTCAGTTTACCGAAGTATTTCCGAAGGTCCATCTGGCGCTGCGCCAGGGCAGTCCGCAGCAGATCGCGCAGATGATCATCAATGGCGAGGCGGATATCGGCATCTCCACGGAAGCACTCGACCGCTTCCCGGATATCGTCACGTTCCCGTGCTATTCGTGGCATCACATCGTGGTGGTGCCGAAGGGGCATCCGCTGGTGGGGCGTCCCAATCTGACGCTCGACGAGATCGCCGAATTTCCGATCGTCACATACGACCAGGATTTCACCGGCCGCTCGCATATCGACCAGGCCTTCGCGAAAGCCGGCGCGCTGCCCGACGTCGTGCTGACCGCCATCGACGCGGACGTGATCAAGACTTACGTCGAACTCGGCATGGGTATTGGCGTGGTGGCGGCCATGGCCTACGATCCGAAGCGCGATACGGAACTGGTCGCGCTCGATACGCAGCATCTGTTCGAGGCCAGCACGACGCGCGTCGGCTTGCGCAAGGGCGCGTTTTTGCGGGCTTACGCATATCGGCTGCTGGAGATGTTCGCGCCGCAACTGAAAGAAGCGGAGATTGCCGCGCAGTTGCGCGCGGTGGATTGATTTGCTGCGGCACCGGGCGCGCACGGACGCGCCTCGGCTCGCGTGATGTCCCGTCATGCTTCTTGCAGGGGCAGCCATTCTCGCCTGGCGGCGTTGGCGGCGTGGCGGCGAGCGGCGCATCGCTTACAATCGCCGCCATGAATACTTCCACTTCTTCCACGTCCGCGGCGGCGTCCGCTTCAGGTGCATTGCCGCGCATCGCCGTGCTGGCGACGGGCGGCACGATTGCCGGCTCCGCCGCCGATGTCACCAACACCTCCGGTTATCAGGCCGGCGTGGTGGGCGTCGAGCGCCTGCTCGAAGCGGTGCCCGCTTTGTCGGGCGTCGCGCAGATCCGGCCCGAGCAGATTGCCGGCGTCGACAGCAAGGACATGGCGCTCGCGCTATGGACCACGCTCGCGCAACGCATCAACGTGCTGCTGGCCAGCGACGACATCGACGGCGTGGTGATCACGCACGGCACCGATACGCTCGAAGAAACCGCTTACCTGCTGCATCTGACCGTCAAAGGGACCAAGCCGGTGGTGCTGACCGCGGCGATGCGGCCGGCCTCCGCGCTTTCCGCCGATGGTCCGCTGAATCTGCTCAATGCGGTGACGGTCGCGGCAAGCGCGGCGGCGCACGGGCAGGGCGTGCTGGTCGCCTTCAACAACCGCATCCATAGCGCGCGCGACGTGGTCAAGACCAGCACGTATGCGGTCGATGCGTTTCAGTCGCCGGAAATCGGCGCGCTTGGCTGGGTGCAGGATGGGCGTGTCGAGTTCCAGCGCAAGGTCGTGCGTGCGCATACGGTCGCGACGGAATTTGTGATCGGCGCCAACTGGCCGAATGTCGAGATCGTCACGAGCTATGCGGGCGCTTCGCGGCTCGGCGTGGATGCGCTGGTGGCCGCGGGCGTGCGCGGTATCGTGGTGGCGGGAACGGGTAACGGCTCGATCCATGCCTCGATACAGCAGGCGCTCGCCGACGCCGCGACCCAGGGCGTGGCGGTGGTGCGATCGTCGCGGGTGGGATCAGGCCATGTGATGCGCAATGGCGCCGCAGCGGACGACGTGCTCGGCTTTGTCAGCGCCGGCTCGCTCAATCCCTACAAGGCGCGCGTGCTGCTGATGCTGGCGCTCGCGGCCGGCGCTACCGGAGCGGTGGCGCTGCAGACGATCTTCGACAAATACTGAGCCCGATCGCCGTCAGCGAAAAGTAGCAAGACATACAACCGCGAAATCCGACAGCCGGACACCCGACCACGACGTCTGACCGACCAAGGCTTCCCCGCCGCCGCCGGGTGCCGCTGCGGACCCCACTTGCCGCTCTCAGCCCAGAGCGGCACGATTTGTCCGATACGCCACGCTTGCCGCGCACCGCACCGGACGCCCCACCTGCCGGATGCCGTGACGCGCACGCCATCCGCTGTTGCTGCTGCTGAACTCCTCACCGAATCTATGGCTATCCGACAGGCAAAATCGGGGCCGTTCAGCATTCTTGCGCAATTGCCTCAAGCCGCTTTCGCTTCCTTGCCCGGCGCCTGCGCGACTTCGAAATTCGCCATGATCTCCAGCGCGCGCACCATCGCGGAGTGATCCCACTTCGCGCCGCCGTTCGCCGCGCAGACGCTGAACAGTTGCTGCGCGCTCGCCGTGTGCGGCAGGGCGATGCCCAGCTTGCGGGCGCCGTCGAGCGCGAGGTTCAGATCCTTCTGATGCAGTTCGATACGGAAGCCCGGATCGAAGGTGCGCTTCGTCATACGTTCGCCATGAACTTCGAGAATCCGCGACGACGCAAAGCCGCCCATCAGGGCCTTGCGCACGCGCTCCGGATCCGCGCCCGAACGCGCGGCGAACAGCAGCGCCTCGGCCACCGCTTCGATATTCAGCGCGACGATGATCTGGTTCGCCACCTTGCAGGTTTGACCCGCGCCGTTTTCGCCGATCAGCGAGATGTTCTTGCCCATCAGTTCGAACAGCGGCCTCGCGAGTGCGAAGGACTTTTCCGGCCCGCCGACCATGATCGTCAGCGACGCTTCACGCGCGCCGACTTCGCCGCCCGAAACCGGCGCGTCGAGATAATCCGCGCCGAGCGCGTTGATCTTCTTCGCGAAGGCTTGCGTGTCGAGCGGAGAGATCGAACTCATGTCGATCACCAGCTTGCCTTTGGTGAGACCGTTGGCGACGCCGTCGTCCGCGAACAGCACGTTGGCGACGTCCGGCGTGTCCGGCACCATGATGATGACGATGTCGGCGGCTTGCGCCACGGCCGTCGAATTCGCGACCACCGTGGTGATCTTGCCGAGATCTTCCGGCACCGGATACGCGCCGTTGACGAACAGCGCGTGGCCGCCCTTGACGAGGTTGCGCGCCATGTGCGCGCCCATGATGCCGAGGCCGATAAAACCGATCTTTGCCATTTGGTGATGTCTCCAGTGGGTTGGGGTTCTGTTGGGGGCGACGGTGCCGTGACGGCGCCGAACGTACCGCGTTACGAGGGCCGTTCAGGCGGCCACGTGCGCCGCGCCGCGTGACTGCCCGGCCACGCGCTGCACCCAGTCGAGACCGGCTGCCGTGGTCGTGCGCGGCTTGTATTCGCAGCCGACGTAGCCCTCGTAGCCGAGCGAATCGAGCAGGCTGAACAGGAACGGGTAGTTGATTTCGCCGGTACCCGGTTCATTGCGGCCCGGGTTGTCGGCGAGCTGGATGTGGGCAATCGACGCCAGGTTCTTTTTGAGGGTGGCGGCGAGTTCGCCTTCCATGCGTTGCATGTGATAGATGTCGTACTGCAGGAACAGGTTGTCCGAACCGACGGCGCGAATCACGTCGAGTCCTTCGGAAGAACGGTTCAGCGCGAAGCCGGGGATGTCGTATGAATTGCACGGCTCCACCAGCAGCTTGATGCCCGCCTGCTTCAGCGCGTTGGCGGCGAAGCGCAGGTTATCGACCATCGTCGCGTGGGCGCGGCCCGCATCGACGCCCGGACCAGGAATGCCGACGAGGCAATTCAGTTGCGGCACTTTCAGGGCCTGCGCATATTCGATGGCGCGGCCGACGCCTTCCTGAAACTCGCCGACACGATCCGGCAGGCAGGCGATGCCGCGTTCGCCGGCTTCCCAGTTGCCGGCGGGCAGGTTGTGCAGCACGAGCTTCAGACGGTTCTGTTGCAGACGTTCGGCCAGCTCGCCCACCTGATACGGATAGGGAAACAGGAATTCGACGGCGTTAAAGCCCGCGTCCGCGGCGGCCGCAAAGCGGTCGAGGAACGGGACTTCGTTGAACAGCATGGTGAGGTTGGCTGCAAATTTCGGCATGGTGCGGAGCTCTCGCTGGTCGGTCAATGAAATTACTTCCATCCGTGTCGTGCGGCGCGCGGTGTGTCGAACACGCGGCGCCGTGCGACGGATCGGGTCAAAACGAAACTGACAAAAGGGCCTGGCAAAAGGGCCTGGCAAACTCAGCAGGCTCAGTCGAGCATGCTGATGGCGCTCGGCGCATCCTCGCGCTTCGCCGCCAGTTCTTCGAACTCGTTGATGGCGTCGATTTCGGTGCCCATCGAAATGTTGGTCACGCGTTCGAGAATCACTTCGACGATCACCGGCACGTTGAATTCGGAGAGCATCGATTGGGCTTTTTGCAGCGCCGGTTTCAGTTCTTCCGGCTTGAACACGCGGATCGCCTTGCAGCCGAGTCCTTCGGCCACCGCGACGTGATCGACGCCATAGCCGTTCACTTCCGGCGCGTTGATGTTGTCGAAGGCGAGCTGCACGCAGAAATCCATATCGAAGGCGCGTTGTGCCTGGCGGATCAGCCCGAGGTACGAGTTGTTCACCACCACGTGCACATACGGCAGCTTGAATTGCGCGCCCACCGCGAGCTCTTCGATCATGAACTGGAAGTCGTAGTCGCCGGAGAGCGCCACGATCGGCCGTTGCGGGTCCGCGGCGCGCACGCCGAGCGCCGCCGGAATCGTCCAGCCGAGCGGGCCGGCCTGGCCGCAGTTGATCCAGTTGCGCGCCTTGTAGACGTGCAGGAACTGCGCGCCGGCAATCTGCGACAAGCCGATCGTGCTCACGTAGCAGGTGTCGCGGCCGAACACCTGGTTCATCTCTTCGTAGACGCGTTGCGGCTTGATCGGCACGTTGTCGAAGTGGGTCTTGCGTTGCAGCGTGCGCTTGCGTTGCTGGCAGTCCGCGACCCACGCGCTGCGGTCCTTCAGCTTGCCGGCAGCCTTCCATTCCTTCGCCACTTCGACGAACAGTTCGAGCGCGGCCTTGGCGTCCGAGACGATGCCGAGGTCCGGTCCGAACACACGGCCGATCTGGGTCGGCTCGATGTCCACGTGCACGAACTTCCGGCCCTTCGTATAAACCTCGACGCTGCCCGTATGACGGTTGGCCCAGCGGTTGCCGATGCCGAGCACGAAGTCGGAGGCGAGCAGCGTGGCGTTGCCGTAGCGGTGCGAGGTCTGCAGGCCGACCATGCCGGCCATCAGCGGGTGGTCGTCGGGAATCGCGCCCCACGACATCAGCGTCGGAATCACCGGCACGCCGATGGTTTCCGCGAATTCCACCAGCAGGTCTTCCGCGGCCGCATTGAGCACGCCGCCGCCGGAGACGATCAGCGGCTTCTCGGAATTGTTCAGGAGCGTGAGGGCGGCTTCGATCTGCTTGCGCGACGCCTTCGGCTTGTAGACCGGCAGCGGTTCATAGGTGTCGATATCGAATTCGATCTCGGCGAGCTGCACATCGATCGGCAGGTCGATCAGCACCGGACCGGGACGGCCCGAGCGCATCAGGTGAAAGGCCTGCTGGAAGGCGCGCGGCACCAGCGCCGGTTCGCGTACCGTGACGGCCCACTTGGTGACCGGTTTGGCGATCGATTCGATATCGACGGCCTGGAAATCCTCTTTGTACAGACGTGCGCGCGGTGCCTGGCCCGTAATAGCCAGAATAGGAATCGAGTCGGCCTGAGCGGAGTACAAACCGGTGATCATGTCGGTGCCGGCGGGGCCGGACGTGCCGATGCACACGCCGATGTTGCCCGGCTGCGCCCGCGTATAGCCTTCGGCCATATGCGAGGCGCCTTCGACGTGACGCGCCAGCACGTGGCTGATGTTGCCGGCGCGGCGCATCGCCGAATAGAACGGGTTGATGGCGGCGCCCGGTACACCGAAGGCGGTATCGATGCCTTCTTTTTCGAGCACCAGCACCGCTGCGTCGACGGCTCTCATCTTGGCCATGAATGTCTCCTGAATGTCTTTCAATGCGAAACGAAGGGGTTGAGACAGACTTTAGGTCTCACTTAAAGGTTTGATAAGATCAGTCCGGGTCGCTTATTTCGAAACAAAAAGTATGGAATGGCGGTAACAGCCGGGACCATATGCAAGGCGGTGGCAAACCCGCCTGCATGGGATGGGAGACAAAAATGGACCGTTTCAAGCAGATCGAAACCTTCGTGCGGGTCGCCGACGCCGGCAGCCTCGCCGCGGCGGCGCTGGAGGAGGGCGTGTCGCCGGTGATCCTCGGCCGCCGCATCGACGCGCTGGAAAAGCGCCTCGGCGTGAAGCTGATGTACCGCTCGACGCGGCGTCTGGTGGTCAGCGAGGAGGGCGCGGCGTTTCTGGAGCGCTGCCGCGGCCTGCTCTCGGAATGGGATCAGGCGGAAAACGAGCTGGCGGCGGGCCGTCGCGCGGTGAGCGGGCACCTGATCGTGTCGGCCCCGGCCGCGTTCGGCCGCAAGCATGTGGCGCCGCTCGCGCCGCCGTTTCTCGCCGACAAGCCGGAATTGCAACTCTCGTTCAATCTGACCGACCGGGTGGTGGATCTGGTGCGCGAAGGCTACGACCTGTCGATCCGCATCGGCGGGGCGGTCGATCCGAACTTCGTGGCCGTCAAGCTGGCGTCGAACCGGCGCGTGGTCTGCGGCACGCCGGACTACTTCCGCCAATACGGCAGGCCGAAGTCGCTCGACGACCTGCCGCGGCACAACTGCCTCGCCTTCAACCTGCAAGGGGGCCAGAACCGCGGCTGGTATTTCCGGCGCAACGGCAAGCTGGCGACGGTGCGGGTCGGCGGCACGCTCGATTGCAACGACGGCGAGTTGCTGCACCGCTGGGTGTCGGAAGGGCTTGGATTGGGCTGGCGCTCGACCTGGGAAATCCAGCAGCAGCTCGCGCGCGGCGAACTGGAGACGGTGCTCGACGAATTCGCGCTGCCGGATTACGACATCCTCGCCGTCTACCCGCAGCAGCGCTACGTGCCGGCCAAGGTGCGCTACTTCATCGACTATCTGAAAGAGGTCTACGCCAGCAAGGATTACTGGAACCGCAGCACGTACTAGTCGCGCGGTTGGTTCCGGTTGGTGCCGGTCGGTGCTGGCTATGGCGCGGCGCCCCTTTGCAGGCTAAATACTTGAAAACACTCCCGAATCCGGCGGCGATTTAACGGGATGTGTTGCAACCCGTCCCTATTCGGGCTACAATCTTCGGCTTCTCACTTGCCACACCGGTTCAGACGCCCGGGTGGCTTTAATCCCCAAGGAGTGTGTATGCGTCATTATGAAATCGTCTTTATCGTGCATCCCGATCAGAGCGAGCAGGTGCCCGCCATGATCGAGCGTTACAAGAGCACGATCACGTCGCACGGTGGCCAGATCCACCGTATCGAAGACTGGGGCCGTCGCCAACTGGCCTACATGATCGAGAAACTCGCGAAGGCTCATTACGTCTGCATGAACATCGAATGCGACCAAACCACGCTCGACGAGCTGGAACACGCATTCAAGTTCAACGACGCCGTTCTGCGTCACCTGATCGTCAAGATGAAGAAGGCCGAAACCGGCCCGTCGCCGATGATGAAGGAAGTGCAGCGCGAAGAAGCCAAGAAGGCAGCTGCCACGCAGCCGTCCGAAGCGCAGGCTTAAGACACACTATTTAAGCTACCAGGCACAAGCGTCGTTCTCGTGAATCGGCTGCAACTCACAGCCAGCGTCGTCGAACGCGAACCGGTGCGGTATACCCCCGCCGGCGTTCCGATCGCAAGCTGTACGTTGCAACACCGCACCGAAGTCGTCGAAGCCGGCATTGCCCGGCAGGTTGAATTGACGATGCCGGCGGTGGCGGCCGGCGAGGCGAGCGGCAAGCTGGAAAACTGTGCGATGGGCGTCGAAACGCTCTTCACCGGTTTCCTGGCGAAGAAAAGCCGCAACGCCAGAACCCTGGTATTTCACATCACAGCATTGCAGGACATTGGAAAGGACTGAACATGCCCCGCCCGACTGGTAAGAAATTCGACAAGCGTCGTCAGCAACAAAATCCGCTCTTCAAGCGCAAGAAGTTCTGCCGTTTCACGGCAGCTGGTGTCGATCAGATCGACTACAAAGACATCGAAACGCTGAAGGACTTCATCGGCGAGAACGGCAAGATCACGCCGGCGCGTCTCACGGGTACGAAGTCGCACTATCAACGCCAGCTGGACACGGCAATCAAGCGCGCACGTTTCCTCGCGCTGGTGCCGTACACCGACCAGCACAAGGCCTAACCCGACGACGCGACAAGGAGCAATCAGAATGCAAGTTATTCTTCTGGAAAAAGTCGTCAACCTGGGTAACCTGGGCGACATCGTCAAGGTGAAGGACGGTTACGCACGTAACTTCCTGATCCCGAACAAGCACGCACGCCGCGCAACGAAAGACGCAATCGCCGAATTCGAAGTCCGCCGCGCAGAACTGGAAAAGGTTGCTGCCGAAAAGCTGGCAGCCGCTCAGGCTCAAGGCGAAAAGCTGGCAGGCTCGACGGTTCAGATCAGCCAGAAGGCTGGCGTCGACGGCCGTCTGTTCGGCTCGGTGACGAACGCCGACATCGCTGACGCACTGGTCAAGCAAGGCTTCGCAGTGGAAAAGGCGCAAGTGCGTCTGCCGGAAGGCCCGCTGAAGCTGGTCGGCGACCACGCTGTGCAGGTCTCGCTGCACACCGACGTTCTCGTCGATGTGACGGTGTCGGTGCTGGGCGAACACGTCTAAGCATCCGCGCGTAGTATTGGCCAGGTAGTCCGACTGGCAAAGGGCAGGGGCCGGGTGACCGGCCCCTGCCTTTTTGTTGGGCGCTTTTGGTCGGCGAAGCCGCTTGTTTTTAGATTCCCTCTGGCGGCATTTAGCCCGATAATTCCATCCCATGAACGCACCGTCTAAAGACCCGCAACTCGAGTCGCTGAAAGTCCCGCCGCATTCGATCGAGGCCGAGCAATCGGTGCTGGGCGGCCTGTTGCTCGACAATGCCGCATGGGATCGCATCGCCGACTTCCTGTCGCAGAGCGACTTCTACCGCTATGACCACCGCATCATCTTCGAACACATCGGCAAGCTGATCGCGGCGACGCGTCCGGCCGACGTGATCACCGTCTACGAGGCGCTCGGCACCTCGGGCAAGGCGGAAGAGGTGGGCGGCCTCGCGTATCTGAACGCGTTGGCGCAAAACACGCCGAGCGCGGCAAATATCCGCCGTTACGCGGAAATCGTGCGCGATCGCGCCGTGTTGCGGCGTCTGGTGTCGGTGGCGGACGAAATTTCTGCGGACGCCTTCAATCCGCAAGGCAAGGAAGTGCGTCAGTTGCTCGACGAGGCCGAGTCGAAGGTGTTTTCGATCGCCGAAGACGGTGCGCGCGGCACGCAGGGCTTCCTCGAAATCGGGCCGTTGCTCACGCAGGTGGTGGAGCGGATCGATACGCTGTATCACACTGCCAATCCGAGCGACGTGACCGGCACGCCAACCGGCTTCGTCGACCTCGACCGCATGACCTCCGGCATGCACGGTGGCGAACTGATCATCGTGGCGGGGCGCCCGTCGATGGGTAAGACGGCGTTCTCCATGAACGTGGGCGAGTACGTCGCGGTGGAGTACGGCTTGCCGGTGGCGGTGTTCTCGATGGAAATGCCGGGCACCCAGCTGACGATGCGTATGCTCGGCTCGGTGGGCCGTCTCGACCAGCACCGCATGCGCACCGGGCGCCTGACCGACGAGGACTGGCCGAAGCTGACGCACGCCGTGCAGAAGATGAGCGAGGCACAAATCTTCATCGACGAAACCGGCGGCCTGAACCCGATGGAGCTGCGCTCGCGGGCGCGCCGGCTGTCGCGGCAGTGCGGCAAGCTGGGGCTGATCATCATCGACTATCTGCAACTGATGAGCGGTTCGTCGTCCGGCGAAAATCGCGCCACTGAAATTTCGGAAATCTCCCGTTCGCTCAAGAGTCTGGCCAAAGAACTCGACGTGCCGGTCATCGCGTTGTCGCAGTTGAACCGTGGTCTGGAACAGCGGCCGAACAAGCGCCCAATCATGTCCGATCTGCGCGAATCAGGCGCTATCGAGCAGGATGCCGACGTGATCCTGTTCATTTACCGCGACGAGGTCTATAACCCGGACAGTCCGGACAAAGGCACCGCGGAGATTATCATCGGTAAACAGCGTAACGGTCCGATCGGGCCTGTTCGCCTCACGTTCCACGGTCAATACACGAAGTTTGATAACTTTGCCGGCGCGCAGAATTTTTACGCCGAGTAAAGAGGCAAGTGGTAGCGCTGTTGTAACGACGCCTGCAAAAGGCGCGATCGAATCCCGGTAACGGTACAATATTGCGGTTTTATGTCAGTCGTGACGTGACCAAAATTCCGGGATCCCAATGTTCGGTCGATTCATGCCCACCGAGGGCAAGTTTTTTGAAATTTTTAATGAGCACGCCAAGTGCATTGTCTCGGCCAGCCACGAACTCGAGCTGCTGATCGACAATCTGCAGGACGCCGAGGTTCACAAGCAAAATGTGCAGAAGGCCGAAAAGGCCGCCGACAAGCTCACGCACGAAACCATCGACCTGCTGCACAAGACCTTCATCACGCCGCTCGACCGCGACGAAATCCACAAGCTGATCACCACGATGGACGACATCCTCGACCTGATGGAGGACGTCGCCACCGCCATTTCACTGTACGACGTGCAGGCGGTCACCTCCGAGGCGAGCCAACTGGCGCATATCTGCACGGCATCGTCCGAGCGCGTGCAATTCGCCGTCAGCCTGCTGTCGGATATGAAGCAGGCGAGCCAGATCCTGAAGGCCTGCGAGGATATCGACCGGCTCGAATCGGAAGCCGACCGGGTGTTGCGCTCGGCCATGTCGAAGCTCTTCCGCGAGGAAGACAACGTCAAGACGCTGATCAAGCTGAAGGCGATCTACGAGCTGCTCGAGACCATCACCGACAAATGTGAGGACGTGGCGAACATCATCGAAGGCATTGTGCTGGAAAACGCCTGATGCAATCGATTCAACTTGCCATCTGGGCCGTTGCCTTCCTGGTCGCCGTGTCGCTGGTGTTCGACTTCATGAATGGTTTTCATGACGCGGCGAATTCGATCGCCACCGTCGTGTCGACCGGCGTTCTCAAGCCGCAGCAGGCGGTCGCGTTCGCGGCGGCGTTCAACGTCGTGGCGTATTTCATCTTCCACCTGAAAGTCGCGCAGACGGTGGGCAAGGGCACGATCGACCCGGACATCGTCGATCACTATGTGATCTTCGGCGCGCTGGTCGGGGCGATCGGCTGGAACATCGTCACGTGGCACTACGGCATCCCGTCCAGCTCGTCGCATGCACTGATCGGCGGCCTCGTGGGCGCGGCGCTCGCCAAGTCGGGCTGGCATTCGCTGAATGTCGACGGCCTGATGAAGACGGTCGCGTTCATCATCATCTCGCCGCTGCTCGGATTCGTGCTCGGCTCGTGCTTCATGCTGGCGGTCTCGTGGATCTATTTCCGCACGCCGCAAAGCAAGGTCGACCGGCGCTTCCGGCGTCTGCAACTCGTCTCGGCGGGTTTGTACAGCCTCGGGCATGGCGGCAATGACGCGCAGAAAACCATCGGCATCATCTGGATGCTGCTGATCGCGACGGGATATGCTTCGTCGATTGCCGATGCGCCGCCGCTGTGGGTGATTGGCGGCTGCTATCTGTCGATGGGGCTGGGCACGCTGTTCGGCGGCTGGCGCATCGTGCGCACGATGGGTCAGAAGATCACCAAGCTCAAGCCGGTCGGCGGCTTCTGCGCCGAGTCGGGCGGGGCGATCACGCTGTTTATCGCCTCCTTCCTCGGCATTCCCGTCTCCACCACCCACACGATTACCGGCGCCATCGTCGGCGTGGGCGCCACGCAGAAACTCAGCGCGGTGCGCTGGGGCGTGGCCGGCAATATCATCTGGGCCTGGGTTCTGACGATCCCTGCCTCGGCCGTGCTGGCCGCAGCGGGCTGGTGGCTCGGCCACCGGTTCCTGTAACGCGCGTGGCGGCCCGCCGGTGCCGGCGCGCCGCCTGCCTCGTGAGGCTTAAATGAGCGGCGTGCTGCCGCCGTCCATCGGGATGATCGCGCCCGTCACGTAGCTGGCGCGCCGGCTCGCGAGGAAGAGCGCGACGTCGGCGATTTCCTCCGATTTCGCGTAGCGCCCGAGCGGCACCTTGGCCTGACCCTTCGCCAGCGCCTCGGCGAGGCTCACGCCTTGCTGGCCGGCCTCGAGCCGCGTCGCTTCCTCGACACGCTCCGTCAACGTCGCCCCAGGGTTGATGGCATTGATGCGAATGCCGTAGCGGGCGTAATAGTGCGCGAGTCCTACCGTCGCGAGCATCAGCGCGGCGTTCGCGGCGCCGCCGGCAATGTGGATGTCGCTGGCCACCTTGCCGCCCATACCGATGATATTGACGATCGTCCCCGGCTCGGCGGCGCCGTCGGCTTTCGCGCGCTCGGCCATGCGTCGCAGCACTTCCTGCTGAGGGTAAATGTAGGGGAAATACTTGGCTTCCATGGTCGCCCGGAAGGCATCGGCATCGAGCGTTTCCGGATCGTAGCGGCGCGCCGCGCCGGCGCTATTGACCAACACGTCGATCGGGCCGACCGCGGTGGTCACTTCTTCGACAATATCGGCTGCGCCATGCGGCTCGTGCAGATCGGCGCGCGTCAGATGCACATGCAGGCCTTCGCTGGCCAGTTGCTCGCGGGCTCGCGCGAGATTCGCCGGATCGCGCGAGACGATCGCGACCTTCGCGCCTTCGGCCGCGAACGCGCGGGCACAGGCGAGGCCAATCCCTTTGCTGCCGCCCGTAACCAGCACGACTTTGTCTTTCAGTCCAAGATCCATGGTGAGTACCTGCTGTTTGAGGAATATCGGGGACGATAGCAGATAGCATAGTCGCGCGTAGTCGAGGGCGCACTGACTGACCGGGGAGTCGAAGCAGGGAAAAGGGTGCGGCGAGACCGCCGTCGTTCAGAAGTTGCCGGTGGCGAAGTGGGCGATCGGGTCGTCGCCGGATTGCGTGGGCGCGGGAATGGCGCGCGAACCGGTCGAGGCGCGCATGATCTGCACGCCGCCGCTCGGACCGGCTTGCTGTTCCTGGCGTACCGCGACGGAAGCGGGCGGCGGCGGTTCGAAGGCGTCGGCCGCGGCGTCGATGGGGTCCGGCGCGCGGGCGACGCTTGCGGGTACGGGCGAGCGCACGGGCGCATCCGCGGTGTCGGCGTTGGCAGTGGCCGCAGGCACGCGTGAGACGGTGCCCATGCCACCTGTGTCCGTTTGCGTGCGCAACGTGCCCGACGAAACGGCAGTCGGCGTGACGGCGCCCGCTTCACGCGCCTGCATCTGCGCGGCGCTCATGACCGGAGGCGGCGGCTCGAAGGCATCCGCGGACGGAGCGGCGGCAGACTGAGGCGCGGGTTGAATCGCGCTCGTCGTCAACGGCGCCTGCATCGTCGTTGCTACACGCTGCGGCTGAAATGTCTGCTGCGATTGCACAGGCGCCGCCACGGGCTCAGGCGCTGCCGCATAGCCATAGCCCGAGCGCGACTCAGCAACCGGCTGCTGCGACGAACCCATACCCGCATAGCCGGCAGACGACTCTTGCGGCTCGACGGGAGCCGCCATCCTCTCCGGCGGATTCGAAACCTGATAGGTCGGCGCTTCGAACGGCGCTGGCGCGTGGGTCGGCGCCGCCACCCGGCGAATGCCGTCGAACCGTTTGGCCCAATACGGATTGGTCAGATAGTCGATGCGGACCGTCCCGCCCGTCGACGGCGCATTCACGAAGCGCAGCTTGCCCACATAAATGCCGACGTGCGAATGCGGCCGTCCCGTCGTATTGAAAAAGATCAGATCGCCGGGTGCGACTTCGTCCGGTTCGATCGACTCGCCGCTGCCGCTCATATCCGCCGTGGTGCGCGGCAGATTCACCGATGCCGAGCGCGCCACCACATAGCGAACCAGACCGCTGCAATCGAAGCCGCTATCGGGCGTATTGCCACCCCAGCGGTACGGAATGCCGACAAGGCTCATTGCCTGAATGGAGATTTCCTCACGTCCGACGCTGTGATCGACGAAGTTCGGGAAGCCGGGCGGAGGGGTGTGATAGGCGCTGCCGCTGGACGCCGTCGAATAGCTCCCCGAGCTGCGCGAAACCCGCTGCGGCGCGCTGGAACAGGCGGCGAGCAGCAGAAGGATCAGCAGCGAAAAGCCAAGTCGGCGCATAAAGACAAGGCGAGCGTAAACACTCGCTTAAGGCGGGCGATGTCGGGATGTTAGCCCTTCCGACAGGCCTTGAGCAAGAGAAGTTGATAAATTACTTGAAGTTTACGCGCTAAGTGTGGTGCTGACGGCTTAAAAACGAGATATGCCGCGCACCCGGCGCTTCCCGCTGCGCGCCCGTCCAGAAACGAAAAAAGCCGCGCCCGGTATCACCCGGACGCGGCCTTGGCACAACTCAAAATCGTATACGGCTGTGGAGCGTGGCTTACAGAATATCGGACGCGTAATCCGCGAGGCGCGAGCGCTCGCCGCGCGCCAGCGTCACATGCCCGCTGTGCGCCCAGCCTTTGAAGCGATCTACCACATACGTCAGACCCGAACTGCCTTCCGTCAGATACGGCGTATCGATCTGCGCGATATTGCCGAGACAGATGATCTTCGTGCCCGGACCGGCACGCGTGACCAGCGTCTTCATCTGCTTCGGCGTCAGATTCTGCGCCTCGTCGATGATCAGGTACTTGTCGACGAACGTCCGGCCGCGCATGAAGTTCATGCTCTTGATCTTCAGGCGCGAGCGGATCAGTTCCTGAGTCGCGGCACGGCCCCATTCGCCGGCTGCGTCGTCGGTTTTCTGCAGGACTTCGAGGTTGTCGTCGAATGCGCCCATCCACGGCTGCATCTTTTCCTCTTCCGTACCCGGCAGAAAGCCGATGTCTTCGCCGACCGGCACTGTCGCCCGCGTCACGATGATCTCGTTGTAGCGCTTGTCGTCGAGTACCTGTGCAAGCCCCGCCGCGAGCGCGACGAGCGTCTTGCCGGTACCGGCCTGACCGAGCAGCGTGACGAAATCGATCTCCGGATTCATCAGCAGATTGAGCGCGAAATTCTGCTCGCGATTGCGCGCCGTGATGCCCCACACGTTGTTCTTGTGGTGGCCGTAGTCGCGCAAGGTTTGCAGCAGGGCCGTCTTGCCGTTCAGCTCACGCACCAGCGCGTGGAAGGCCGGCTCGCCGTTTTGCGGCTCCAGATAGACGAACTCGTTGACCAGCATCGAGGCGCACAGCGGCCCGGTCACGCGGTAATACGTGGTGCCGGTTTTGGTGTCCTGCCAGCTCTCCATGCCCTTGGCATGCTTGGTCCAGAAGTCCTGCGGCAGCGCGCGAATGCCCGAGTAGAGCAGGTCCTTGTCTTCGAGGACCTGGTCGTTGAAGTAGTCTTCGGCGGGCAGGCCGAGCGCGTGCGCCTTGATGCGCATGTTGATGTCTTTCGACACCAGCACGACCTGGCGGTCGGTGCGGTCGCGTTGCAACGCGCGCACCACGCCGAGGATCTGGTTATCCGCCTTGCCCTGCGGCAGGCCTTCCACCGGCTCGATGGAGGTCAGTTCGGTCTGGAAATACAGGCGTCCGGCGGCCTCGCGGCTGCCTAGGCGCGACAGCGAAATGCCGTCCGACATGTTGCCGCCATTGGCGACCAGCGCATCCAGCGTGCGGCTCACCTGACGCGCGTTGCGCGCGACCTCGGACATGCCTTTCTTGTGGTTGTCGAGTTCTTCCAACGTCATCATCGGCAGATAGACGTCGTGTTCCTCGAAACGGAACAGGCAGGTCGGATCGTGCATCAGCACGTTCGTGTCGAGCACGAACAGCTTGCGGGTTTCGACCTGTTCCGCCGAACTGCCGCGTTTTTTCGCGCTGCCGCGGGTGGCCGCTGCCGGCGCGGCGGTGGCGGTGCTGGCCGGCTGCTTGCCGGCGCGCGCCACGACCGGTTCGAGCGGGGCGGATTCCGCAGGGGCGGGTTCCTGACGCGCGGCAGGAGCCGGCACCGGCTGCAGCAACGCGGCGGTTTGTCGGGTCTTGCGGCCGCGCGCGGGAGCGGCGGGCTCGGCAGCGGCGGAAGCAGTAGAAGCGGACGAAGAAACAGGAACCGGCCGCAGGGTGGTAGCGGCATTGGCGGCGCGCGCCATCGGCGTCGCGACGCTGGCTTGGCCGATATCGGCCGACTCGGCTGGCTCCCCGTCAACCGCCTGTTTTTTGGCGGACCGGGCCGGCGTGGCTTTAGCCTTGTATTCGTCAGCCGGTAGGAGATTGCCGAGCTTGCTGGGTGCGGTAGGCAAAGGCATGGTTTCCCTCGAAAAAATCGGGTCACATATCGTGCGCCGCCTGTCGCATTCTGCCCGTGTGCCAAAAGGCCCACGCAGTTTGCGCCCGGAGGCGCGCTTTCGGTCTAAAAATGCCGGTTCGCCTGGTTTTCGATCGGCTCCTTGACGAGAGCGCGTGGCCGGACAAATGAACGGCTTCGCGCAATTAAAAAAGCCGCCGCCCCGGCAAACGGGGCAAGCGGCTCGACTTCGGTCATCGCGTTGCGCCTCCCTGCCTCAAGCATGGAGGCAGGATATGCGGCGCAGCCGCGGAAAGTATGGGGTGGACAGGCACTCATTGCGGCCCAATATAACGCGCCTCACAGCGCTTGTACAGCCTCCAGAATTTCATCGACATGACCTGGTACTTTCACGCCACGCCACTCCCGGCGCAGGACGCCCTCGCTGTCGATGACAAATGTGGAGCGTTCGATTCCCCGTACTTCTTTGCCATACATTTTCTTCATTTTGATGACGGAAAAGAGCGCGCAGAGCGTTTCTTCCGGATCGGAGATCAGCGGGAACGGCAATTCGAGTTTGGCCTTGAAATTGTCATGCGAGCGCAGGCTGTCGCGCGATACACCGAGAATCTCGGCGCCGGCCTTTTTGAACTTCGGATACAGATCGCGAAACTGCAGGCCTTCGGTCGTGCAGCCCGGCGTGTTGTCCTTCGGATAAAAATACAGCACTACCTTCTTGCCGCGAAGACTGGACAGCGTGATCTCGCCACCGGTTGCGGGGGCGGTAAAGTCGGGCACGGGTTGGTCGACTGCGATGGACACGAAGTTCTCCGGTGTTTCGTTTGGTTTTGTTATAGCGGCTGGACGATCAGTTCGCCGGAACGGCCTGAAATCTCACCCCAGGTGACAGGGTACGATGGCAGCGTGCCGCGGTCCAGCGTGGCGTGATAGTCGCCCATCGTGGCAAAGGTGTGGCCTTGTGCGCGCCAGCCGTCCAGCAACTGCTCGAAGATAGGCGCGAGCTTTTGCCCTTCCAGTTCGGCGTGCAGCGTGAAGACCTGATCGTGCGGATTGTTCTCGGTGCGCTTTAACATCCACGCAGCGACGTTATGCAGGTCGACGCCGTCGACGCCCAGCACTTCGTCGAGCGTGGGCAGCGTGGTGGGCATCTGCACGTGCGAGAGGGTCTTGCCGTCCACGACGGGGAAGTACGGCGAATGACCGCGCCCATCGGAGGCATACTGCATGCCCCACGCGTCGATCTGTTCGAACGCGTGGCCGTTCATCTGCCAGCCGGCGGCGCCATGCGTGACGGGCGGCGCGCCGAAGATTTCAGCGAAACGCTGATGGCTTTTCTGCATCTGCGCAACGGTCCAGTCGCGCCCGCGCGTGCGCACATTGTCCTGCCAGTAGACGTGGTCCCACGTATGGATGCCGCATTCGAAGCCGGCCTCGTGGATGGCCCTCATCTCCGCAGCCGCCCGCGTGCCGATATCCGGCCCCGGCAGCAGCACACCGTACATCAGTTGTTTGATGCCGTAATGCTCGACCACCGAGGTGCGCGACACCTTCTGCAGAAAGCCCGGCCGCAAGACACGGCGCATCGCCCAACCGGTGTGGTCGGGTCCGAGGCTAAACAGGAAAGTGGCGCGCGCCTTGAAGCGGCCGAAAATGCGCGCGAGATTCGGCACGCCTTCGCGGGTGCCGCGCAGCGTGTCGACGTCGATCTTCAGGACGATACGAGCCAAGGATCAGCCCTTATTGCTGTTCGACGAGCGCGCGCGCTTCGCCGACGTGGCCGCGATACGCTTCGAAAATCTTGCGCAGGGCTTCGTCGAAAGTGGACTTCGGCGCCCAGTTGAGTTCCTGCATGGTGTTGTCGATCTTCGGCACGCGGTTCTGCACGTCCTGGTAGCCCGCGCCGTAGTAAGCGCCCGACGAGGTTTCGACCAGTTGCACCTGCTTGGCCGTTTCCGCGTATTCCGGGAATTCGGCGGCGAGCGCCAGCATCTTGTGCGCGAGCTCACGCACCGAGAAGTTGTTGGTCGGGTTGCCGATGTTATAGATCTTGCCGGTGGCGACGCCGTCCTTGTTCTCGATGATCTTCATCAGTGCGCCGATGCCGTCGTCGATATCCGTGAAGGCACGCTTTTGCGCGCCGCCATCCACGAGGCTGATGTTCTCGCCGCGCACGATGTGGCCAAGGAACTGCGTGACCACGCGCGAGCTGCCTTCCTTCGGCGTATAGATCGAATCGAGGCCCGGGCCGATCCAGTTGAACGGACGGAACAGCGTGAAGTTCAGGCCCTCCATGCCGTAGCCCCAGATCACGCGGTCCATCAACTGCTTCGAGCACGCGTAGATCCAGCGCGGCTTGTTGATCGGGCCATACGACAGTTGCGACTCTTCCGGGTCGAACTGCTCGTCCGTGCACATGCCGTACACCTCGGAGGTGGACGGAAACACGAGGTGCTTGCCGTACTTCACCGCCGAACGCACGATGGGCAGATTCGCCTCGAAGTCGAGTTCGAACACGCGCAGCGGCTGCTTGACGTAAGTGGCCGGCGTGGCGATCGCGACGAGCGGCAGGATCACGTCGCACTTCTTCACGTGATACTCGACCCACTCCTTGTTGATGGTGATGTCGCCTTCGAAGAAATGCATCCGCTCATGGTTGACGAGGTCGCCGAGGCGCTCGGTCTGCATGTCCATGCCGAACACTTCCCAATCGGTCGTTTCGAGAATGCGTTTGGACAGGTGATGGCCGATGAAGCCGTTGACACCCAGAATCAGGACTTTTTTCATTGATGACGGGACGATTGAATGAGCCGGGAGAATTCGGCAGGGGAGACGACGGGCTCTTGGCCTTCGTGCTGGCGCCGCAATTCGTGGATGGCAATGGCGCGGCCGTCGCCGCACACCGCAAAAACGGCATTATCGCTTACGTGGAGGCCCGGCGGCAAATCCGAGCGGAGCGCGCCGGGGCGGGCAAGCCGGGCCTGCGCGACGATGAAGCGCTGGCCGTCAAGCTCTGTGAACGCGCCCGGATAGGGGGGCGCCACCGCGCGGATCAGGTTGTAGACGTCCTGGGCCGGCTGGTTCCAGTCGATCCGGCCGTCTTCGGGCTTGCGGCCGCCGAAGTAGCTGCCGTGCGCCAGATCGTTGGGCAGATGCGGCGCCTCGCCGGCCAGCAGCGCCGGCAGCACGCGCCAGAGGGTCTGCTCGGCGGCCACGGTGACTTTGTCGAACACTTGCGCGGCGGTGTCATCCGGCAGGATCGGCACCGGGGTCTGCGCGATGATCGCGCCTGCGTCCGGCCTGGCGGCCATTTCGTGCAGCGTGGCGCCGGTTTCGGTCTCGCCCTTGAGTACCGCCCAGTTGGTCGGCACGCGGCCGCGGTACTTCGGCAGGAGCGAACCGTGCATGTTGTAGGCGCCGCGCGCGGCGAGCGCGAGCAGCTCGACCGGCAGCATGTGGCGGTAGTAAAACGAGAAGATGAAATCCGGCCGCGCGGCGCTGACTGCGGCGCGCAATTCGGCGCTTTGCGGGTCGGCCGGCGTGATCGCCGGAATGCCGTAACTTGCCGCGACCGAGGCTACGCTGCCGAACCAGATGTTCTCGCTCGGGTTGTCTTCGTGGGTGACGACGAGCGCCACCTCCACGCCGCGCGCGAGCAGCACCTGCAGGCAGCGCACGCCGACGTTGTGATACGCGAATACGACCGCGCGTGGCTTCATGGGTTGGGTCCCTGATCGATGAGCGGCGCGGGCTGCACAGCCTGCACCACGGCCTGGCGCGGCGCCTCGGCGACAGTGGCGCCGTCGCGCTGTTCGAGAATGGTCTGCACCAGATAACGCGGGCGTGCCCGCACCTGCTGATAAATCCGCCCAATGTATTCGCCGAGCAGGCCGAGCGCGAAAATGATCACGCCGAGCAGGAAGAACATGACGGCGAACAGCGTGAACACGCCTTGCACTTCCGCGCCGATGATGAAACGCCGGATCAGCAGCAGCACGAACAGCGCCGCCGAGCCGAGCGACAGGATCACGCCGATGAACGACAGCCACTGCAGCGGCACCACCGAAAAGCCGGTCACGAGGTCGAAATTCAGGCGAATCAGCGAGTACAGCGAATATTTCGATTCGCCGGCAAAACGCTCTTCGTGCGCGACTTCGATCTCGACCGGATTCTGCGCGAACGTATAGGCCAGCGCCGGAATGAAGGTGTTGATTTCGCCGCAACGGTTGATCGTGTCGATGATGTGCCGGCTATAGGCGCGCAGCATGCAGCCCTGGTCGGTCATCTTGATGCGCGTGATGCGCTCGCGCAGACGGTTCATCGCCCGCGAGGCCTTGCGGCGCCACAGGCTGTCCTGACGCTGCATGCGGATCGTGCCGACGTAGTCGTAACCTTCGCGCATCTTCGAGACCAGTTTGGCGATTTCTTCCGGCGGATTCTGCAGGTCGGCGTCGAGCGTGATGACGATCTCGCCGCGCGACTGTTCGAAGCCCGCGAGAATCGCCATATGCTGGCCGTAGTTGCCGTTCAGCAGGATCACGCGCGACGTGTCCGGCCGTTTGCGGAACTGCTCGGCCAGCAAGGCGGGGGATTTGTCGCGGCTGCCGTCGTTGATGAAGATGACTTCATAGGCGGTGCCGAGCGCATCGAGCGCCGGATAAAGGCGCGCGAACAGCGCGGCCAGCCCGGCTTCCTCGTTGTACACCGGGATGATCACCGAGACTTCCGGCGTATCAGACATCGGGGAGCGATGTTCCGTTTGAGTCATTTCCGCTTATTTTCCGTATTGTTCGCAAATTTCGTTGACCGCCTGGCACACGCGCGCCACGTCGGCTTCGTTCATCAGCGTGAAGAGCGGCAGCGTGACCGTGGTCTGCCCGAAGCGCTCCGCATGCGGGAACATGCCTTCCCTGAAGCCGCGCGCGCGGTACAGCGAGAACAGATGGATGGCCGGGTAATGCACACCCGAACCGATGCCGCGTTCTTTCAGCTGGCCCATGAAGCCGGCGCGGTCGATGGCGAGCTTCTCGAGCGGCAGCGTGATCTGGAACATGTGCCAGTTGCTGTTTTCAAAGTCAGCAAGCGGCAGACCCATTCCCAGCTTGACGGCCGCGCCGCCTTCGAAACCCTGGAAGTAGGCTCGCACGAGCTTGCGGCGCTGGGCGATGAAACGCTCCATGTGCGGCAGTTGGCCAAGGCCCACGCGCGCCGCCACGTCGGTCAGATTGTATTTGCCGCCGAGCACGTCGCAGTCCATACCGTCGAAACCCGTGCGGGTGATGCCTTGCAGGCGGTATTTCTGGGCGAGGATCGCTTCGTCCTCGTTGTTCAGCACCAGCGCGCCGCCTTCGACGGACGTGAGATTCTTGTTGGCGTGGAAGCTGAACGAGACGATGTCGCCGAGTTTGCCGATCCGCTCGCCTTTCCACGTCGAGCCGAACGCCTGGGCGGCGTCTTCGATCACGCGCAGCTTGTGGGCGCGGGCGATTTCATAGAGACGGTCCATGTCCACCGGCAGGCCCGACAGATACACCGGGATGATCGCCCTGGTACGCGGCGTGATGGCTTTTTCCAGCAGGTCCAGATCGATGTTGCGGGTTTTCGGGTCGATGTCGGCGAATACCGGCGTCGCGCCCGTTTCGAGGATCACGTTGCTGGTGGAGACCCACGAGGCGGGCGTGGTGATGACTTCGTCGCCCACGCCCACTCCGGCAATGCGCAGGCCGATTTCGAGCGTCGCCGTGCCGGAATTGAAGGTCCGCACCGGACGGCCGCCGCAGAATTCCGAGAGCGCGGCTTCGAACGCCTGGTTCTGCGGGCCGGTGGTGATCCAGCCGGAGCGCAGCACCTCGGCCACCCCCTGGATGGTCTCTTCATCGATTTCCGGACGGACAAACGGCAAAAACGGGACGGATGACTGGCTCATGAATGCTTCGCTCGAAAGAAATAGGGCGGCAACCAACAACGATTACAACGACCGCGACCGGCAAGGATACAGCGGCGGACCGGAGCGAACGGCGCGAGTATGAGGCCGCATCGCGCGCGCTGCTTACCGGTTCTTAACGCCCGCCTGATCTCGTGAATCACCGGCCGGTCGAACCTTGAAGACGACTAGCTGCGCGCCAGGATGACGACGCCCAGCAGAATAATGCCGATCCCCACCAGCTTCTGGACCGACAGCACCTCGCCGAACAGATACCAGGCCGCGAACGCGTTGACGATGTATCCCAGCGAAAGCATCGGATAGGCAATCGACACATCCACCCGCGACAGCCCGATCACCCACACCGCGACGCTGATCACGTAACAGCTCAAGCCGCCGATGATCGGCCATTGGGTCGCCAGCCGGAAGCCAATGGGCAGGATGTTCGCACGGCTGAATTCGAAGTGTCCAACGGCATTCGTGCCGGCCTTGAGCAGAAGCTGCGCGCAGGCGTTCAGCGTGACGCCTGCGAGGATACAGATGAGCGAAATCGGGTTCATCGACGGTTCAGGTCCTGAGATGGGGTCATTGCTGCGGTTTTTCTACGGCGGACTGCGCTGCGCCGGGTGCGTCCGTGGCCGGTGCGAGCGGCTTTTCGACCACCACGCGCCGGGCGTCGCGGGCGACGACTTCCATCGGCACGTGCTGCGCCAGCAGCGCATCGTAGCGAGCCGGCGGCAGCAGGGCGAGCGCGTAGCGGTCGGCTTCCCAGCGCTTGAGCCATTCGTCCAGCGTCGGGATCCACTTTTGCGGTTCGACGGAGACGCCGAATGCCAGTTCGTCCGGATGCTCGACCATGATCATCGTATGGCCGACGTAGAACGGCAGGGTGTGGTCAAGCACGCCGACCGAGTAGAACGGCGTATCGGGCGGCAGTTTGGCGATGGCGGCCTTGACGGCCGGCGCGAGCGGCGCGCCGGAACTCAGGCGCCCGAACACGTCATGGCCGGTGCCGGCGATGGTGCCGAGCAGCAGCCACGCCGCGCCGAACAGGGCGGTGGCGCCGACGATCCCGGCGCGGCTGCGGCGGTTCAGCCACAGCGCGGCCAGCGTCAGAATGAACGCGACACCGAGCGCGGCCAGCACCCAGACGCGGAAGGCCACATACAGTTCGGTGGGATTGCGGTCGTCGCCGAGGCGATTCATGAACAGCGCGCCCACCGCCGCCAGCACCAGAAAGCCGGCGTAGGCGGCCAGATGGCGGCGCAGCATGGCCGGCGTGACGAGCGGCAGGTACAGGCCGATCAGCAGGGCGAGCGCCGGCGCGATCGGCAGCGTGTACGACAGCAGCTTCGAATGCGACGCGCTGAAAAACAGGAAGATGAAGGCCGCCCACACCAGCATCATCATGACCGGCGAGAAGCCGTTCGGCTGGCGCGGCAGGCGCAGCGCGTGGCGGATGCTCTGCACGCTCACCGTCAGCCACGGCAGGAAACCGACGAGGAGGACCGGCACGAAGTAATAGAACGCGCCGGGGCGGTTCTGCTCGGGCGTCAGATAGCGCTTGAACTGCTGGACGATAAAGAAGAAGTTGAGGAATTCCGGGTTGCGTTGCTGCACCAGCACGAACCACGGCGTGACGATCGCGAAGAACAGGATCAGCCCGCCGATCAGATGCAGCCGCTTCCACACGGCCCAGTCGCGTGCGGCCAGCGTGTACAGCACCAGTACCGCGCCCGGCAGGATCAGGCCGACGAGGCCCTTCGACAGTACCGCGAGCGCCATCGACGCCCAGCACAGCCACATCCAGCCGCGCACGCTCGCGCTCGGCAGGTTGGGGCGCTGCGCCAGCAGCAGCGCACACAGGGTCAACTCCATCCAGAACGACAGGCCCATGTCGAGCGTGTTGAAGTGGCCCATCAGGTTCCAGTACGGCGAGGTGGCCAGCACGATTGCCGCGAACACGCCGGTGGCCGCGTTGAAGACGCGCGCGCCGGTAAAGCCGAGCAGCAGGACCCCCGCGAAGCCGGTCAACGCCGTGTAGAGGCGCGCCTGCCATTCACCAATGCCGAACCACGCGAAGGTCAGCGCGTTCAGCCAGGTCTGCAGCGGCGGCTTCTCGAAGTATTTGTAGCCGTTGTAGCGCGGCGTGATCCAGTCGCCGGTGAGGAACATTTCGCGCGCCATTTCGGCGTAGCGGCCTTCATCGCTCGGCAGCAGATGGCGCCAGCCGAGCGGCACGAACCAGATCACAGCGAGGACCAGCACCAGAAGCAGGATGGTGCTGCGGTTGAGCGGTAGCCGGGAAGGCGTATCGTTCATGGATTTGTTAGCCTGTTCTTTGGGCGGCGCCGCACAGGCGCCGTGTCAGTGTTGTTAGGAGCATGAAGCGCATGCGGCGGGATAGGCCGCGCCAGCCGGCGGCTGAAGCACGGTTCCGCTCGCGGCGCGCGGGCTGCCGCGCGCCGTGCCGCTTATGCTTCGATCAGCAAGGCAGCCGCGACCTTGCGGCCCTCGGCCATCAGAATGTTGTAGGTGCGGCAGGCGGCCTTGAAGTCCATGGTCTCGACGCCGATGCGCTGCGCGGCGAGCGCGGCGGTCAGACGCGGATGCGGGAAGCGCAGGCGCTCGCCGCTGCCGAACACCACCACCTCGGGGCGCATCTCGATCAGCATCGCGAAATGCTCGGCGGCCAGCGTCTCGAAAGACGTCACGGGCCACGCGATGACGGGGGCCTCCGGCATCACGAGTATGCTGCCAGCGTGGCGCTGGAGATTGATTTCGACATAGCCGGCGCCGTAGCCGGTGACGGTGTTCAGGGCGCCGCTCGAATCCTGGTGTAATTTCAAATTGGTTTTCCGAAGTCGTTCTTTCCGGACTGCATGCACTTGGTGCATTGCGGAAGTCGGCCAAAATCCGCTAAATTATAACTTTTTAGCCGCCCGGCGGCGCTCCTTGCTTCGCGTGCCGTCATAAGCCGCGCCCGAAGCCTTTGCCGGACACCGGCCAGCACGCCGATCAGGCATGGCCAGACAGCTTACCAGGCGCTCCCTTAAGATTCCCTGAGGACACCTTTTGGGCAACCTTTAGAGGACCTTGATTGGGACTGTGAGGAGCCTCAAGGGCAGCATTGGGAGATCCTGAACGGTTCTCCTGAAGCGAGCCGGGCACCCCGGCGCAATCCGCCGCCAGCGCGAACCAGAACAACTTGCGGGAGTGAGTCCCCGAGGCGGCCGCTGCCAGCCGCCTCGGCCACTGCCGCGCTCCGATGCCCATGCCCCGTCTGTTGCGGGCCTGCCCATATATATTCAGGATGAAGTGCCCGCCGTGAAACCGATTCTCAAATCCAACAAGTTGTTGAATGTCTGCTATGACATCCGCGGGCCCGTCCTCGAACATGCGAAGCGGCTCGAAGAAGAGGGCCATCGCATCATCAAGCTGAATATCGGCAATCTCGCGCCGTTCGGCTTCGACGCGCCGGATGAAATCATCCAGGACATGATTCTGAATTTGCCTGGCTCGTCAGGTTATTCTGACTCGAAAGGGGTGTTCGCCGCACGCAAGGCGATCATGCATTACACGCAGCAAAAGGGCGTGCACGGCGTCGAGCTGGACGACATCTACATCGGCAATGGCGCGTCCGAACTGATCGTGATGGCCATGCAGGGCCTGCTCAACGACGGCGACGAGGTGCTGCTGCCGGCGCCGGACTACCCGCTGTGGACCGCGGGCGTGAGCCTGTCGGGCGGCACGCCGATCCACTACCTGTGCGACGAATCAAACGGCTGGATGCCCGATCTGGACGACATCCGCGCCAAAATCACGCCGAATACGCGCGCTTTGGTGGTGATCAACCCGAATAACCCGACCGGCGCGCTGTACTCGGACGAACTGCTGCTCGGTCTGATCGAAATTGCGCGCCAGCACGGCCTTGTGATCTTCGCCGACGAGGTCTACGACAAGATCGTCTACGACGGCAAGCAGCACACCTCGATGGCGGCGCTCTCCGAAGACGTGCTGACGGTCACTTTCAACAGCCTGTCGAAAAGCTACCGCTCGTGCGGCTACCGTGCCGGCTGGATGTTCATCTCGGGGCTGACCGGCGAGAACCGCCGTCGCGCCAGGGACTATTTCGAGGGCCTCGGCATTCTCGCCTCGATGCGGCTGTGCCCGAACGTGCCCGGCCAGTATGCGATCCAGACCGCGCTCGGCGGCTACCAGAGCATCAACGACCTGATCGTGCCGAGCGGCCGCCTGTACAAACAGCGTCAACTCGCGTATGACATGCTGACGGCGATCCCCGGCGTCACCTGCGTGAAACCGGAAGCAGCGCTGTATATGTTCCCGCGCCTCGATCCGAAAATGTACCCGATCGAGGACGACCAGCAGTTCATCCTGGAGCTGCTGCTGGCCGAGCGGGTGTTGCTGGTGCAAGGCACCGGCTTCAACTGGAAGTCGCCGGATCACTTCCGGGTGGTGTTCCTGCCGAACGTCGACGACCTGGCGGATTCGATCAACCGGATCGCCCGCTTCCTCGACGGCTACCGAAAACGTCATTCGGTCTGAGCAACGGCCGCGATTGGCGGCACGTCAGATCCGGACCTAAAGTTTCCCTTAATCCTTACTCTAAAACACACGCTGCATGGAACCGATCAAAGTTGGACTGCTGGGCTTCGGCACGGTGGGCAGCGGCACCTTCACGGTACTGCGCCGCAACCAGGAAGAAATCAAACGGCGCGCCGGCCGCGGCATCGAGATTGCGCGCATTGCCGTGCGCAATCCGGCCAGGGCGACGGCCGCGCTCGGCAGCGAAGCCGGCACGGTGGACATCACCGATAGCTTCGATGCCGTAGTCGAAGATCCGGCGATCGACATCGTCGCGGAAATGATCGGCGGCACGGGCATCGCGCGCGAGCTGGTGCTGCGCGCCATCGCCAATCGCAAGCATGTGGTGACGGCCAACAAGGCGCTGCTCGCCGTGCACGGCACCGAGATCTTCGAAGCGGCGCGCGCCAACGGCGTGATGGTGGCATTCGAAGCGGCGGTGGCGGGCGGCATTCCCATCATCAAGGCGCTGCGCGAAGGGCTGACGGCGAACCGTATCCAGTACATTGCCGGCATCATCAACGGCACGACCAATTACATCCTCTCGGAGATGCGCGACCGTGGGCTCGACTTCGCCACCGCGCTGCGGGCGGCGCAGGAGCTGGGCTACGCCGAAGCCGACCCGACCTTCGACATCGAAGGTGTGGACGCCGCGCACAAGGCGACCATCATGAGCGCGATCGCGTTCGGCGTACCGGTGCAGTTCGACAAGGCTTATGTCGAAGGCATCAGCAAGCTGGCGGCCATCGACATCAAATACGCCGAAGAACTTGGCTACCGCATCAAGCTGCTCGGCATCGCGCGCCGCACCGATAAAGGCATCGAACTGCGCGTGCATCCGACGCTGATTCCCGAGAAGCGCCTGCTGGCGAACGTGGAAGGCGCGATGAACGCGGTGGTGGTGCACGGCGACGCGGTCGGCACCACGCTGTACTACGGCAAGGGCGCGGGAGCCGAGCCGACGGCGTCGGCCGTGGTGGCGGATCTGGTGGACGTGACCCGTCTGCATACCGCGGACCCGGAGCATCGCGTGCCGCATCTGGCGTTCCAGCCGGACAGCCTGTCGAACACGCCGATCCTGCCGATCGAGGAAGTGACGAGCGGCTATTACCTGCGTCTGCGGGTCGCGGACGTGACCGGCGTGCTCGCCGACATCACGCGCATCCTCGCGGATACCGGCATTTCCATTGACGCGCTGCTGCAGAAGGAATCGGAGCACGTCGACGCCAACGGCAAGGGCGAAACCGACATCATCCTGATCACGCACGAAACGGTCGAAAAGCACGTCAACGCCGCGATCAGGAATGTCGAGGCGCTGCAGACCGTCGTGTCGCAGGTGACCAAGCTGCGCATGGAAGCACTGAACTAGCCAGAGACTGATATGAACTACCTTTCCACGCGCGGCGCCGGAGCCGGCGAGCGCCATACGTTTTCCGACATCCTGCTGGGCGGTCTCGCGCGAGACGGCGGCCTGTACCTGCCGGCGCAATATCCGCAGGTCTCGGCCGACGAACTCGCGCGCTGGCGCACGCTGCCTTACGCGGACCTCGCCTTCGAGATTCTGTCGAAATTCAGCGACGACATTCCCGCCGACGACCTGCGCGCGCTCACCCGCCGCACCTACACGGCGGCCACCTACTGCAACGTGCGCGACGACGAAAGCGCCGCGCAGATCACGCCGCTGAAGACGCTGGGCGTCGAAAACGGCGCGCCGCTGGCGCTGCTCGAACTGTCCAACGGGCCGACGCTGGCGTTCAAAGATATGGCGATGCAGTTGATCGGCAACCTGTTCGAATACGCATTGGCGAAGCACGGCGAGACGCTCAACATCCTGGGCGCCACCTCGGGCGACACCGGCAGCGCGGCCGAATACGCCATGCGCGGCAAGCAGGGCATCCGCGTGTTCATGCTGTCGCCGCACCGCAAGATGAGCGCGTTCCAGACGGCGCAGATGTATAGCCTGCAGGACCCGAACATTTTCAACCTCGCGGTGGAAGGCAATTTCGACGACTGCCAGGACATCGTCAAGGCCGTCTCGAACGACCACGCGTTCAAGGCGAAGCACAAGATCGGCACGGTCAATTCGATCAACTGGGCGCGTGTCGTCGCGCAGGTCGTGTACTACTTCAAGGGTTATTTCGCCGCCACGAAGTCGAACGGCGAGCGGGTCTCGTTCACGGTGCCGTCGGGCAACTTCGGCAACGTCTGCGCCGGGCATATCGCGCGCATGATGGGCTTGCCCATCGAAAAACTCGTGGTCGCCACCAACGAGAACGACGTGCTCGACGAGTTTTTCCGTACCGGCGTCTACCGCGTGCGCAAGGCGGCCGAGACGTATCACACCAGCAGCCCGAGCATGGACATTTCGAAGGCGTCGAATTTCGAGCGTTTCGTGTTCGACCTGCTGGGACGCGATCCGGCGCGGGTGCTGCAACTGTTCCGCGACGTCGAAGAAAAGGGCGGTTTCGATCTGGCGGCGAGCGGCGATTTCGCGCGCGTCAAGGAATTCGGCTTCGTGTCGGGGCGCAGTAGCCACGCCGACCGGGTGGACGTGATTCGCGACGTGTTCGAACGTTACGACACCATGATCGACACCCACACGGCCGACGGCCTGAAGGTGGCGCGCGAGCATCTGCAACCTGGCATCCCGATGATCGTGCTGGAGACCGCCCAGCCCATCAAGTTCGGCGAGACCATCCGCGAGGCGCTGCTGCGCGAACCGGAGCGGCCGGCGGCTTTCTCCGGGATCGAAGCGCTGCCGCAGCGCTTCGAGGTGTTGCCGGCGGACGCGCAGCGCGTGAAGGACTTCGTGGTGGCGCATACGGGCGGCTGATGTCGAAAGGGACGCCCGGCGGTCCTCGCGGGCCGCTACAATAATCGTTTAAGTTCTGCGGGCCCGTTCGATGTCCACGCCCACCTCTGCCACGCCCTCCGCGCCGCGCGCGCCGATGCTGTCCACCTCTGACGCCCTTGCCACGCTGCTGGGCGCTTCCAGCACCGTCAGCGGCACGGAGACGCTCGCCACGGTGGACGCACTAAACCGCGTGCTGGCCGTCGATGTAGTGTCGCCGCTCGACGTGCCTCCCATGAACATCAGCGCCATGGACGGCTACGCGGTGCGGCTCGCCGATCTCGCCCACGGCGAAGGCCGGCTGCCGGTGTCGCAACGCATTCCGGCCGGCCACGCGCCGCAGCCGCTCGCGGCCGGCACGGCAGCGCGGATTTTCACCGGCGCCACCGTGCCGCCCGGTGCCGACGCCATCGTCATGCAGGAGCAGACCGAAGCCGCCCACGAGGCGGTGACGATCCTGCACCTGCCGAAAGCCGGCGAATGGATCACGGCGCACGGCGCGGACATCCGCAGCGGCTCGGTGATACTGCCGGCGGGCACGCGCCTGACGCCGCAGGCGCTGGGGCTGGCGGCCTCGGTGGGCTGCGCGCAATTGCGGGTGCTGCGGCGCGTCAAGGTGGCCGTGTTTTTCACCGGCGACGAGCTGACCATGCCGGGCGAGCCGCTCAAACCCGGCGCCATCTACAACTCGAATCGCTTCACGCTGCGTGGGCTGCTCGAAAAGCTCGGCTGCGAAGTGACCGATTACGGTATCGTCCCCGACCAGCTCGACGCGACCCGCGCGACGCTGCGCGAGGCCGCGCAGTCGCATGACCTGATTTTGACCAGCGGCGGCGTGTCGGTGGGCGAGGAAGATCACGTGAAGCCGGCGGTCGAGGCGGAAGGGCGGCTGTCGATGTGGCAGATCGCCATGAAGCCCGGCAAGCCGCTGGCATTCGGCGCGGTACGGCGCGGCGTCCGGGCGGCAGAGGCGGCCGAAACCTTCTTTATCGGTCTGCCGGGCAATCCGGTATCGACTTTCGTCACCTTCCTGCTGTTTGTGCGTCCGTTCGTGCTGCGGCTGGCGGGCGTGCGCACCGTGACGCCGCGGGCGTTGTCGCTGCGCGCGGACTTTACGCAGGCCAAAGGCGACCGCCGCAATGAATTCCTGCGCGCCAAAATCAATCCGGCGGGCGGTCTCGACCTGTTTCCGAACCAGAGTTCGGCGGTGCTGACTTCGACGGTGTGGGGCGACGGCCTGATCGACAATCCGCCCAATCACGTGATCAGCGCCGGCGAGACGGTGCGTTTCATTCCCTTTTCCGAATTACTGAACTGACGCCGGCGGCGTCTATTAGCCAAGCAGATGAAGATCCAGCTGAAATTTTTTGCCAGCGTGCGCGAAGCGCTCGGCACCGCCGACGAGACGGTGGACGTGCCCGACAGCGTCGCCACGGTCGGCGACGTGCGGGTATGGCTGCGGGCGCGCGGTGGCGTCTGGGCGGAGACGCTCGCCGAGGGCCGCGCGCTGCGCATGGCCTGCAATCACGTGATGACCGACGCCGGCACGCGCATCACCGAAGGCTGTGAAGTCGCGTTTTTCCCGCCCGTCACCGGCGGCTGAGGGCGAGACGATGACCGTTCGTGTCCAGACCGAAGATTTCGACCTCACCGCCGAGGTGGCCAGCCTGCGCGCGCAGAATCCCAAGGTGGGCGCGGTGGCCTGCTTCGTCGGCACCGTGCGCGACCTGAACGACGGCAGCACGGTCGAAACCATGGAACTCGAGCACTATCCGGGCATGACGGAGAAGTCGCTCGCGGCCATCGTCGACACGGCGCGCGCCCGCTGGCCGGGCGTCGAGGTGCTGGTCGTCCACCGTGTGGGCAAGCTGTATCCGCTCGACCAGATCGTGCTGGTGGCGACCACGGCGGCGCATCGCGGCGACGCGTTTGCGTCGTGCGAATTCGTGATGGATTACCTGAAAACCGAAGCGCCGTTCTGGAAAAAGGAAAAGACCGATCAGGGCGAACGCTGGGTCGATGCGCGCGTGACGGACGACGCGGCGCTCGCGCGCTGGGGCATCGGCTCGATTAATACGAAGTCCGAATAACGCGCGTATTGCCTGCCGCAGTGGGCCGCGCGCCGCTTCAATCCTCGTTCGACGATCGCCCGATAATCTTCGCCGGAAACGGCTCGCCACGCTTGCCGGCCGCCGCATGTTCCGCCGCATGCGCCTGTGGATCGCGCTTCGGCGGCGCGATCCGCTCAAGTAGCGCCCGCTGTTCGGCGGGAATCGCGTAGTCCCATCCAAATCGGCTCAACTGCAGGCTTTGCGCGATGCGCAACGCCGGTTCCATGAAGCGGATCGCCGCCGCCGGTTCGTAGCGCGACTCCACGGTATCGAGAAAGAGGTAAAGCCAGTGGCTGAAGTGGCGCGGCTCGAGTCCCGGCAGCGGCTGGTGCGCCTGCTGCACGTTGCCGCGATACTGCTTCGCGCCGAGCACGAGGCTCGCCCAGAACGTGCACATCTTCGGCAGATGCACGTCCCAGCGTCCGGCGAGCGTCTGCTCGAACACCGGGCCGAGTGTGGCGTCAGAGCGCACGCGCTCGTAGAAGGCGTAGACCAGCTCGCGGATATTCGCTTCGGTGGGTTCCGTGTGCCTTGTGGCAGCGGGGCCGGGCGCGGCGGCAAAAGTGGGCTTCATACGGGGACCGGAGACAAATTCAAATTCGGATGCAATGAGCACGGCGGGCAATAGTGCTTCACAATTCGCTAATTCAAAAAAGTTACCCTATGGGAAAACCGCGGGGCAAACTGCGGGCAAACGTTAGCATTCGGAATGGCACCCATCCTTGGAAAGCCCTGCATAACATGCGTAATAGCGGCATGTTATGGCCGGCGGGCTGACCGGACAACCCTCGCGCCGACACGGTCTTTCAGCGGATCGCCGCCGTCGCTCATCGTGACTTCGTGATCTTGCGCTTATGAGACTGACCGACTACACCGATTACTCGCTCCGCGTCATGCTGTACCTCGCGGTTCGCGACGAGGGACTGGCGACCATCCAGGATATCTCGGACGCCTACGGGATTTCGAAAAACCACCTCATGAAGGTCGTCCAGCGGCTCGGCGAACTGGGCTGGGTGGAGACAGTGCGCGGCCGCAACGGCGGGCTGCGGCTCTTCGAACACTCGGCGGCGTTGACGGTCGGCGAGGTCGTGCGGGCGACCGAGAGCGATTTTGCCCTGGTCGGCTGTTTCCCGGACGAACGGGGCGTCCAGCGGCACTGCGTCATCCAGTCGCAATGCCGGCTCAAAGGCGTGCTGGAAACGGCGCGCCACGCCTTTCTGTCGGAGCTGGACCGTCATACCATCGGCGAGCTGGCCGAGCCTCAGGGGCCGCTCGCGGCCCTGCTCGGCATGCGGCAGATCGTCCCGATTGCGCTCGCCAGCGCGGGCAACGGCGGAGCGGCGTAAGTCGATTGACGGAAACGAAGCGCCTGTTCGCGTCAATTGTTAAATACTTCGTCTCGCATGCAAAAAACCGCTTGAAACCCGCAGAAAACGCCTCATTTTGGTGATATTCGAAAATTGGAGGTCTCTTGATGAGAGTCGACAAACTCACCACTAAATTTCAGGAAGCGCTGGCGGATGCGCAGAGTCTGGCGGTCGGCCATGACAATCAGTACATCGAGCCGCTGCACCTGCTCGCCGCGCTGGTCGCGCAGAAGGACGGCTCGGCCCGCTCGCTGCTCTCGCGCGCCGGCGTGCACGTGCAGGCGCTGCAAACCGCGCTCAACGACGCCATCACGCGTCTGCCGCAGGTCCAGGGGACTGACGGCAACGTGCAGCTTGGCCGCGAACTGATCGGCCTGCTGAACCAGGCCGACAAGGAAGCCCAGAAGCTGAACGACACCTTTATCGCCAGCGAAATGTTCCTGCTGGCCGTGGCCGACGACAAGGGCGAAGCCGGCCGCCTCGCGCGCCAGCATGGCCTGTCGCGCAAGTCGCTGGAATCGGCGATTGCCGCCGTGCGCGGCGGCTCGCAGGTGCACAGCCAGGACGCCGAAAGCCAACGCGAAGCGCTGAAGAAATACACCGTCGATCTGACCGAGCGCGCGCGTGCCGGCAAGCTCGACCCGGTGATCGGCCGCGACGACGAAATCCGCCGCTCCATCCAGATCCTGCAGCGCCGTACCAAGAACAACCCGGTGCTGATCGGTGAGCCGGGTGTCGGCAAGACGGCCATCGTCGAGGGTCTCGCGCAGCGTATCGTCAACGGCGAAGTGCCGGAAACCCTCAAGGGCAAGCGCGTGTTGTCGCTCGATATGGCGGCGCTGCTGGCCGGCGCCAAGTATCGCGGCGAGTTCGAAGAGCGCCTGAAAGCCGTGCTGAACGATATCGCCAAGGACGAAGGGCAGACCATCGTCTTTATCGACGAAATCCACACCATGGTCGGCGCGGGCAAGGCCGAGGGTGCGATGGATGCAGGCAATATGCTCAAGCCGGCGCTCTCGCGTGGCGAGTTGCATTGCGTCGGCGCCACCACGCTGGACGAATATCGTAAGTACATCGAAAAGGATGCCGCGCTCGAACGCCGCTTCCAGAAGGTGCTGGTGGACGAACCGTCGGTCGAGGCAACCATCGCCATCCTGCGCGGCTTGCAGGAAAAGTATGAGCTGCATCACGGCGTGGATATCACCGATCCGGCGATCGTCGCGGCGGCGGAACTGTCGCATCGCTACATCACCGACCGTTTCCTGCCGGACAAGGCCATCGACCTGATCGACGAGGCTGCTTCGAAGATCAAGATGGAAATCGATTCGAAGCCCGAAGAGATGGACCGGCTCGACCGCCGCCTGATCCAGTTGAAGATCGAGCGCGAAGCCGTCAAGAAGGAAAAGGACGAAGCGTCGCAGAAGCGTCTGCAATTGATCGAGGAAGAAATCGAGAAGCTGAACCGCGATTATTCGGACCTCGAAGAAATCTGGATGGCGGAAAAAGCCGCCGTGCAAGGCAGCGCGCAACTGAAGGAAGAGATCGAGAAAACCCGCGCGGAAATCACGCGCCTGCAACGCGAAGGCAAGCTGGAGAAGGTCGCCGAGCTGCAGTACGGCAAGCTGCCGGGGCTCGAAGCGCAGTTGAAGGAAGTGACCCAGGCCGAAGCGAAAGAGCAGAACAATCCCACGCGTCCGCGTCTGTTGCGCACGCAGGTGGGGGCTGAGGAAATTGCCGAGGTGGTCTCGCGCGCGACCGGCATTCCGGTGTCACGCATGATGCAGGGCGAGCGCGAAAAGCTGCTGCAGATCGAAGGCAAGCTGCATGATCGCGTGGTGGGCCAGGACGAAGCGATTTCGGCGGTGGCCGACGCGATTCGCCGTTCGCGTGCGGGTCTGTCGGATCCGAACCGTCCATACGGCTCGTTCCTGTTCCTCGGCCCGACGGGTGTCGGCAAGACCGAACTGTGCAAGGCGCTGGCATCGTTCCTGTTCGATTCGGAAGATCATCTGATCCGGATCGACATGAGCGAGTTCATGGAGAAGCACAGCGTCGCGCGGCTGATCGGCGCGCCGCCGGGTTATGTCGGTTATGAGGAAGGCGGTTACCTGACCGAAGCGGTGCGTCGCAAGCCGTACAGCGTGATCCTGCTCGACGAAATCGAGAAGGCCCATCCGGACGTGTTCAACGTGCTGCTGCAGGTGCTCGACGACGGCCGCATGACCGACGGCCAGGGGCGCACCGTGGACTTCAAGAACACGGTGATCGTGATGACGTCGAACCTCGGTTCGCAGGTGATCCAGTCGATGGTCGGCGAACCGCAGGAAGCCGTGAAGGATGCGGTGTGGGAAGAAGTGAAGCTGCATTTCCGCCCCGAATTCCTCAACCGGATCGACGATGTCGTGGTGTTCCATGCGCTCGACCGCACCAACATCCAGTCGATTGCGAAGATTCAGTTGCAACGGCTGCAGGAGCGGCTTGCGAAGCTCGACATGCAACTGGTGGTGTCGGACGAGGCGCTGGAGTTGATCGGCAAGGTCGGTTACGACCCGCTGTTCGGTGCGCGGCCGTTGAAGCGCGCCATCCAGCAGGAGATCGAGAACCCGGTCGCCAAGCTGATTCTGGCCGGCAAGTTCGGTCCGAAGGACGTGATTCCGGTCGAGGTCGAAGACGGCAAGCTGGTGTTCGATCGCGTCGTGCACTAACTACGGCGACGCGCGGTCTGTGGAGCGGCTGTGTTTAAGCCGCTCCCTACCGACAACCGAAAACGGGTAAAAGCAAAAGGGCAACGAATTTGATTCGTTGCCCTTTTTATTTATCCGGACGCGGGTTTGTCCGGACGTTTTGCTACATCGGCTTTACTGCAACGCGCCTTATGCGTTGCTCTTGCCGCCGAGCAGCGACTCCAGGCCGCCGAGCGCGCCGAGCACGCTCGTTGCGTTCAGTTGGCCTTGCGCGGGGACTTCGCCAGTGGGTGTGGCCGCGTTGACGACGTGCGGCAGAATCTGCGACAGCAATCCCGTGAGCTGTTCGGGCTGCACGCCGGCCTTGGCCGCGAGATTGGTGACGGTATCCGAGCCCAGCACGCTATGCAGCGTATCGGCGGCGATCGGCTGATTTTCGCCGTTGCTGATCCACGAACTGATGATGTCGCCGGCGCCTTTGTCCTTGAACTGCTGGATCAGGCCATTCAGGCCGCCCGGCTGGTTGTTGACGAATTCGAGCGCGGTGCTGATCAGGGCTTGCTGGCCGCCGCCTTGGGGCGACTGGCCGAGCAGGGAACCGAAGGTATCGAGTAGGCTCATGACGGTCTCTCTTGAATGCCGGCGCGCAGTGGCGACGCTGGCGGGTGAAAACGCCGCGCGGTTGCGCGGCACCGAACTCAGGTCCCCGATGCAGCGGCAGCCGAGGCCGCCTTGTTCTTTTTGGCCTTTTTCTTCGAGGCCTTGCTGCCCGAAGCATCCGCCGGGGCGCTGGCAGCCGTTGCTGCAGGCGCGGAGGCAGCGGCTGCCTCGGAGGCCGCCGCTTTGCTCTTCTTCTTCGACTTCGAAGCCCTGCCACCCGAGGCGGCAGCAGGCGCGCTCGCGGCGGCTGCCGGCGCGGGCGTGGCGGTGGTTGCCGCTGTTGTTGCCGCAGTGGTTGCAGTTGAGGTTGCGACCTGGGTCTTGGTTGCCGGGGTGCTGGTGGCGGCCGTGTTCGCCGTGGTGGCCGCGCTCGATTTGGCGGTGGCCTTGGTGCCGGCCGGCGGTGCGGATGAGCCGTTGATCGTGAGGCCGGCCGCTTCAAGATTGGTCACCGACTTGGTGCCGATGCCCTTCACGCGCGTGGCGAGATCGTCGGCGTCCTTGAACGGGCCGTTTTTGCTGCGCTCGTCGATGATGGCTTTTGCATGCACGGGGCCGATGCCCTTGACGGTTTCGAGCGTTGCCTGATCGGCGGAATTGACTTCCACCGCGGCGGCGAATCCGGCTGACAGGGACAGGGCCAAGGCAACGCAAAGCATGAGCAGCTTCTTCAGCATGGCAAGCACTCCATTGAGGGCAAAAAAAGTTAGCCGGGAACGGACGACGCAGGCAGTCAGCACGCGCTGCGCTTAAGCATAGGATAAATTGCGCGCGCTTCTGATGAAAACCGCCGATTTATACCGATCGAATCGTGACAAGTAAATCATTGTGAAGACTATTTAAACCTTTCGCCTATTTTGTGGGCTTTTGTGTGCGAGCGACTGCACCGCGTACCTCGAAGTGGACCGCATCGGCGACGCTGCCGTCGGCATTCACCAGTTCCAGCAGATGGTGTCCGGGCCACGGCAGCCAGGGCACACGCGCCGCGTGACCCAGCGTCTTGCCGTCGAGACGCCAGGTGCTGAGCGTCGAGCCTCCGCTCGCTCGCTCGAAGGAAACCCGTTGGCGCGAGGCGGGAATGTCGGGATCGAGCGCGAAGATCGTGCCGTCGGTGGGCGCGCCGATATGCACCGCGCCGTGCGTCGAGACGCGCTGCACGGCGGCGTCGGCATTCGCCGCAAGGGCTACGATCGGCGTCTGCGTGCCGTCCAGGAACCAGTCGTCGCGGGCGGGCTCGACGCCGGTTTCGAACGTGACCCGGGTTTGAACCACGCCGGGTGGCGCGGCCGGCGGCGTGCTCAGCAAACGCCGATGCAGATAGCCGACGATTGCGGCCCACACCGACGCCGCGCCGGTCACGCCGGACACGTCCCACATTGGCGTGCCGTCGGCATTGCCCACCCACACGCCGACCGTGTAGCGCGAGGTGAAGCCGATCGTCCAGTTGTCGCGCATGTCCTTGCTGGTGCCGGTTTTGACGGCGGAGAAGAAACGCGTGGCAAGCGGGCTATCGAAACCGAAGGTGCGGGTGCGCGCGTTATTGTCCGCCAGCACCGTGGTGATGATGAAGCTCGCGGCGGGACTGAAGACGCGCTGCGTATTACCCGCCGTGGCGTCGCGCGGCGTGTTCGGACGGCGCGGCAGATCGACCGTGGCGCCGGCGACGCCGCCATTCGCCAGCGCGCGATAGGCATTGGTCAAGGCCAGCAGCGTGACGTCCGCGCTGCCGAGCGCGAGGCTGTAGCCATAGTAGTCGCCGCTTTGCGTGAGCGGCAGGCCGAGCGCGGTGAGCGTCTTGGCGAAGCGGTGCGGCGTCACCATGACCAGCGTGCGCACGGCCGGCACGTTCAGCGACGAGCCGAGCGCGGTGCGCACGCTGACCCAGCCCTTGAAGTCCTTGTCGTAGTTCTGCGGAATATACAGGCCGCCGCCCGCGGCCAGATCGAGCGGCGCGTCGTCGAGCAAAGAAGTAGTGGTGAGCCGCCGTTCGTCGATGGCCTGCGCGTACAGGAACGGCTTGAGCGTCGAGCCCGCCTGGCGCAGGGCGAGCACGGCATCCACGTCGCGTGCGCCTGACAGCGCGCCCGACGAGCCGACCCACGCCCGCACCTCGCCCGTGGTGTTGTCGAGCACCACCACCGCGCCGTCCTGCACGTTGCGTGGATGCGCGCGGGCGTTCAGTTCGAGCAGGGTGCGAGTGAGCGTGTCGCGGGCAAAGCGTTGCAGGTTCGCGTCAAGCGTGGACTTCACGCGCGCGCCTGCCGCCGGATGCACTTCAGCGGCTACGCGGCGTGCGAAGTGCGGCGCGAGACCGTCGTCGTCGGGCGTGATGGAGAGGGTGGCGGGCGCGGGCCTGGCGAAGGCCAGTTGCACGAAGCCGCCGAGGTTCGCGCATTGGCTGGCGGCGTGCATGTCGCGCAGAATCCGGCAGGCGCGTTCGCTGACTTTGGCGTAGGAGGCGTTGGGCGCGCGGATCAGCGCGGCGGCGACCGCCGCTTCGCGTTCGTCGAGACCGGAAGGCGCCTTGCCGAACAGGGTCATCGAGATGGCGGAGAGGCCCACTGTCTCGCCGCGAAACGGCACCAGATTCAGATAGGCTTCGAGAATCTGGTCCTTGCGCCAGCTGCGCTCGAGCCACAACGCGTTGACGGCTTGGCTGGCTTTCTGCGTGATCGAACGTTGTCCTGAATGTTGCGGGTCGTCGTCGAGCAGCCCCGTCAGCTGCATGGTCACAGTGGACGCGCCGCGCGTGCGCGTATTCCACAGATTGGCCCACGCAGCACCCGCCGCACCGCGCCAGTCGACCCCGCTGTGCTCGTAGAAACGCTTGTCTTCCGAGACCACGATGGCCTGGCGCAGCGCCGGCGAGACATCGGCGAGCGCGACCCAGTCGCCGCGCCGCTCGCTGTGGTCGATGCGCGTGCGTTGCAGCGGCTCGCCGTCGCGCGCCAGCAGGACCCAGTCCGAGCTGTGCCACTGGGCGCGCACTTCGTCGAAGGTGGGGACAGCGAAGGCGCTGAGCGACGTGCCCAACAGCGTGACGCAGAGTGCGCTGCGGGCGAGGGCCGGCCGGGAAAGGAGACGGGTCAGCATGCCGTTGCGCAAAAATTCCATACCGCTTACTTCGAGGCCGCGGGCGCGGTGCCCGCCGCCGGCACCACCACCAGCGGCGCATTCGGCAGCGCGCCGAACGTGGACGGCGCATAAAGCGCTTCCACCCGCGTCGGCGGCAGACCGAACGTGCCGACGTTGTTGAGCCGCACCGTGTACTCGACCGAGAATTTCCCCTTCGGCAAATAATCGTAGTACGCGCGGTAACCATCAAAACCGCGCTCGACGAACGCCGGCCACGCGCCACGATCTGCGTTGTCGCCGCTGTTTTCGCCTTGCGTGGCGGCTTCCGAGTCGCGTCCCAGACCCGACCCGAGGATCGTCGCGCCGGCCGGCACCGGATCGTTGACGACCACCCAGGTCATATCGGTTTGCGCATCGATGTCCAGATGCACGCGCACTACATCGCCACGCGTATAGACGCCTTTCACCGCCGGATCGAGCGGCGTGACCGTTTTGGTGATGCGGTAACCGGCCGCGAACGGCGTCTTCAGCGGCACGGCGGCGAGGCTTTCGATGGTCGCCCATGGTTTGCCGGTGCCGTCCTGTGTCAGCGTCAACGGCGCCGCGGCGGCGGGGTTCGCGGCGGGCGGCCATGGCAGAAGCTGGCTGCGGGTGTCCTTCGTTTGCGTGATGGCGGTTGCCGAGCTTGCCGCGGGCGCCGCCGGCTGGCTCCACGAAATGCTCTTGTCGAAGGTGCCGAGCTGGAGCCGCGTCTGCCCGGTGACCGGCGTGCTCTCGAACACCTCCGAGAAACGCTCGACCGCCAGCGAACCCCATACGTTGGAGGTGGTGGTCTGCCACGCGCCGTTGCGTTGCAGCGCCAGCAGGCCAGCGACGAGGCGTGGCATCTCGTCCTTCCATGCCGGCGAATCGACGAAGGTCAACGCGGTGCGGGCGGCGTTGTCTTCGGTGCTGGTCATCAGCCACCACAGATCGTCGTCGGCCTCGGTCGAAAACGTGAGGCGCGTGCCCTGATACGTGAGCCGCGCGCGCAGGATCTGCTCGAGCTGGGCGCGCTTGTCGTCGCGTTGCGGGATATCCGCCACGCGCGAGAGGATCGCGTAGTAGTCGAGCAGGGCTGAAGTGGGCCACTGGTTGGGCGCAATTTCGATCGAGTCGAGCATGCGGGCCTGGGCCATTCCATAACGAGACAGCGCCTCGAGCGCTTCGAGCTTGCGCAGATCCAGATCCTTGCGCGGCGCCCAGGTGTCGCGCGCAATCCGGCCTTCGACAAAGCCCACCAGCCCCGCTTCGAGCTTGCCGCGCACGTCGTCGGGCAGGGCAAAACGCGGATCGAGCCTGGCGGTTTCATCGGTGACGGCGAGCAGATAGGCCGTCAGGGTCGTGCTGCCCTGGCTGCGGCTGTCGTCGCTCGGCGGGAAATAATTGGCGAGGCCGTCGCGGTCGAGATAGACCGGCATCTTCGCCACCACCGCCTGCCACTGCGCCGGATCGCGCAGACCGATGGCGCGTGAGGTCTGCTGTTCGAGGCAATTGTACGGATAGCGCTCGAACCAGCGGCGCACCCCGGGCAGGCCGTCCGAGAGCTTCGACTGCAACGACACGGCGATGCCGCCGCGCACCATGCCCGCAAGCGTCGCGCTCGCATCCGGCGGCGCGGCCACTGGCAGCGACAGCGTGCCGTCGACTTGCGCGATGGTGGCCTGTTGCACCGTGACCGGCACGGCCGCGGTGACGCGCTGGGCGATCTTCAGCGCGTCGCTGGCGTGCGGGCCGCCCTGTTCGGCGGCGGCCACGTTCCACGTGAGCGCGCTGGACGGCGCATCGGCGAGGCCGTCGGGCGTCGTCACGCTCCAGGCAATTTCACGCGCCGAATCGGCCGCGAGATCCACGGTTTGGGCGGCGAGCGCGAGGCCCGGCACGCTTGGCGTGACGACCACTTGCATGGCCCGCGCGGTGGTATTGCGCACCGTGAACTGCGCGCGGAACACGTCGCCCTCGCGCACCAGCGGCGGCAAGCCGGAGATCAGTTGCAGATCCTGGGTACTGCGAATCGACGTGCTGCCGGTGCCGAACATGCCCGGCCCGACCGCCGCAATCGCGACGATGCGAAAACTCGTCAGCGCGTCGTTGAGCGGCACGTCGAGCGCGGCGTCGCCGTTGGCGTCGAGCGTGACGCGCGGATTCCACAGCAGCAGTGTGTCGAACAGTTCGCGCGTCGAGCTATGGCCGCCGCCGCCACCCGCCGGCACCGCCTTGCGGCCAAAGTGACGGCGTCCGACGATCTCCATTTGCGCCGTCGAGGTTTCGACGCCATACGCGCGCTGCTCCAGCATCGCGTCGAGCACGTCCCAGCTATCGTTGGGCATCAGTTCGAGCAGCGCCTCGTCGACCGCGGCCACGGCGATTTGCGTGCCGGCCGGCGCGGGCTTGCCGCCGGGCATCTGCACGTGCAGTTTGACGTGCGCCTTGCCGCGCACGGTGTAGGACTTCGCGTCCGGCGTCACGGTCACGGCGAGCTTGTGCGCCGCCGTGCCCACCTTGATGCCGGCCATGCCGTAGCGGAAGGCGGGCTTGGACAGATCGACCAGCGGCGTGGGCGCCTCGTATTGACGCCCCTCGTACCAGAACGCGCGAGCCCATTCGAGCGGCGCCTTCCAGCCCCACGTGAAGAACGAATACCACGGCACCTCGTGGATCCGGCCGCGCAGCGCCAGCACCGAGACGTACACGTTCGGCCCCCACGCCTCGTTGACCTTCAGCTCGACGGTCGGATCCTTGCCGTCCAGTTGCACGACGTGCGTTTCGAGAATGCCCTCGCGTTCGACCGCGACCAGCGCGGTGGCGAAGCGGAACGGCATGCGCACCTGGAAGCGCGCGGTTTCGCCGGGCTCATAGGCGGTCTTTTCGGGCAGCACGTCGATGCGATCGGTGTTCTCGCCGCCGAACCATAGTTCGTCTTCGCGCGTGACCCACACGGAACTGCTCGCCGTCGACACGTTGCCGTCGCCGTCTTTGGCCGTCACCACGAGGTCGATGTTGCCCGCGTCGTGCAGCTTCGCGTCGCAGGCGAGGAGGCCGTGGTCGTCGCTCTTGCCGCTGCAAAGCGAGCCGAGGTCCCGGGTCTCGCTGTGGTTGTCGTAGGCGTAGAAACCGCCCACCATGCGTTTTCTGGAGCTGGTCGTGATGCGCGCATAGCCGTGCACGTCGAGCGCCACGCCGGCGCGCGGCTTGCCTTGCAGATCGACGGCCAGCGCCTTGACCGGCACGCTGTTGCCGACCGACACCCATTGTCCCGATTTGATGCCCGCGACCACCGCCGCGGGCCACAGCGTCGCGCTGCCGGAAAGCGTCTGCACTTCGCCGTTCGGATCGGCGAAGGTGGCTTCGAGCGCGAGGCGTTTGGGCGCGTCGACGTGCGGCAGGCTTTTGAGCGTCAAGGCGCCCGAGCCGTTTCGATCGAGCGTGAGCGGCTGCTTGTCGGCGATCAGCCTGGCGTTGTCGTCGGCGGGTTGTTGCGCGTCGCTGTCTTCGTCGTCCGAGGCGGAGGTGTCGTCGCCGGTTTGCGGCGTGTAGGGCGTGAAGCTGAAATCGGGGAAATTGTCCGTGAAACCCGGAGACGTGTCCTTCAGCAAAGCCGACACCTGCACGGGCAAATTCGACGCCGCGCCGCCCGAGACGTAATCGATCTGCACGGCGAGCGGCGCATCTTTGGCGGCCACCAGCGGATGGGTTTTTTCGTCGCGCACGGCGATCGTGCCTTTGAAGACCGGCAAGCGGAATTCTTCGACACGGAAGCTGCCGGATTCGTAGCTCATGGACGGCGCGGCGCTGTCGCCGTCGCTATCACCGTCGCCGTTGCTGGAGTCGCTGTCGTCGCTGAAGCTGTTCGCAGCGGTGGACGAAGCGGCCGCGTTCGGCTCGCCGTCATCGAGCGTGACGCTGTACTCGCCGAGTTTCGCCGCCACCGGAATCGTGAAGCTCGAATCGGCGCTGTGGTCCGCCGCCCACTTGAGCGGCAGATGATAGGTCTGGCCGCTGCCGAGATGGCGAATCGTCACGCGGGTCGGATACTTTTGCGGATACGCGAAGCCATGCAGGTTTTCGACACGAATCAGATGCTTCATCGACACCGTCTCGCCGGCGCGCAACAGCGTGCGGTCGAAAACGGTATGCGCGCGGAGGGTCGGCTCGATGCTGGTGTCGGTGGGCACATTGAAGCGCCAGGATTCGATGCCGCGATTCCAGTCGGAGCGCACGAAGGCCATGTCGCGGCCGGTCTTCGGATCGTCGACGCGCGCCGAGACGAAGAAGCCCTCGAAGCTGCCCGGCTCGCAGGCCTTGAGCGGAGCGAGCGCTTTTTCGATGGTCAGCAAGCCGTGCGCGTCGGTTTTGCCGTCGGCGAGCGGGGCGCCGTTGCAGTCGCTTACCTGCACGGTGGCGTTCGGCACCGGCTGGCCCTTGTCGAGCGAGGTGACCCACACCAGGCTGTTTTCGCGGCCCTGCTTGAAGTGCACGCCGAGATTGGTGACGAGCACCGCCGTGCGCACGTACATGGGCGCTTTTCGGCTCAGCAGCGAGGCGCCGAGCGCGGGCGAGGCGAGTTCGATCACATAGAAGCCGGGTTGGGTCACCGGCACGCCGACCACTTCGAATGGCCGCAGGGCTTTCGGATCCTCCTTCGGCAAGACGAGTGTTTCGACGCCATGCTGCCCCGCGAGTAAAGACAGCGAACGGATGTCGATGGGCGGGTCTTTCTGGCTGCCGTCGTCGTCGCCCGATTGATCCGGCGAACGCGGCACGTACACCGGATTCTTCGCGTGCAGCAGGAGACCGGGCATCAGCGAATCGATCTCCGAGCGGTTCATCGAATAGCCGTCGAACTGGTCGACGAGCCGCATCCATTTGCGGATATCCGTGTCCGCATCGACGCGCAGCTTGCTGAACTGCGCGTTGCCGGTATTGAGGCCCGCGACGTGCAGATCCGCTTCGACGTTGCGCAGCGTGACCGGCACGAGCGCGGGCATGCCTGGTTCCGCGAAACGCTCGACGATGCCGAACGTCCCCGAGGAGAACTTGGCGAGCGGCGGCATGGGCGCGGTGCTGGTCTTGAGCGGGAACAGGTCGGCGTTGCTGAGCGCGCGGCCGCTGACGTCCTTGAGGCCTGAGGGAATGTCGATGGTCAGTTCGGCGTGCTCGGGCAACGGCGCGGCGAATTCGACCGTCGATGTTTCGGAATCCTTGTCATCGGGTTTGAAGGTCGGTGCAATCGTGCCGCCGGGGCCCTTGAGCGTGAGCTTTTCGGCATCCGCGCGATTGATGGGCGCGTTGAAACGTACCTGCACCGGACGCAGCGGCGTGCATGGCGCCTTGGCGTTTTCGCGCTCGCAGGAGAAGCTGGCGGCGAACGGCTCGCGCACGGTGTAGTCGAAGCGGCGCTCGACGTCGTTGGCAAGGCCGCTCGGTCCCGCCACGCCGACGCCGTAGACCAGCTGCATTTTGGTCGCGGCAGGCAAGGTCTGCTGGCATTGCAGAGTCAGGATGCGCGCGGCGTCTTTTTGCAGATGGAAGTGTTTGAGCAGCGCGGCGCGTGCCGTGTCGTCCAGATTCTTGACGGGAATGCGATTGCCGAGGCCGCTCGATTCGCACCAGATGTGCTGGTGAACCGAGGCATCCGTAGCCGGCCCGTTTAGTTGCAGGAGGAACGCCTGGTTCTCTTCGATTTCGCCGGGGTCGGGGCGAATCTCCTGCACGAACGGGCCGCCCGTTTGAAACGCATAGCGATGCGGGCCGGTGACCGCATGGCCGGCCGACGACTTGAGCCCGTCGTTGAGATCGACCGTGCAGCTGACACCCGGCGGGAGGTCGGCGGCGAAGTCCCACGCCCAGGTTTTGTCGTCGATCCAGCGGGCCTGGCCGCTGCTCGCGGCGGCGTCGTTGCAATGCACCTGCGCGGGAGCGGTGGCAGTGGGGGAGCCGAAGGCGACCATCGCTTCGTCGAACTTGACGACCACCTGGCGAACCTGCGTCACCTTGCCTTGCGGCGACACGCTCGTGATGCGTGCTGCATCGGCGCGCCACGAAGAGGCGGCCAGCAGGGCGAGCACTGCTACGGTGGCCCACATCCACGTCCGTTTGAAGGTGCTGCTTCGCATCGACCGCACTCCCGTTGGCTTACAGAATGCTGGCGATTCTACCGGACGATCGTCAGTATTCCAAAGCTGTTGAGAGGCAAAGGAAAGGCTGTGGCGCCCACTTCAACCGCGGGCCAACGCATCCCCATCCGCTACGTCAGCGTCTCCGCCCGCGAGTCAAAATCAGCTCGCAGATACCGCCGGCTAACCGAGCGCAAGTAAATCAGCAAGCCCGAACCGGCGATACCGAGACTCGCCATATTCGCGACCCAGAACCCGCGCGCGCCGGTCAAGCCCACGGGAATCGCACCGCCGACATCGAAGCCGAGCAGATACCCGCCGCCGAGCCCCACACCCCACAGCGCGACGGCATAGATGACCGTCGGCACCACCGCCACCTTATAGGCGCGCAACACGAAAGCCGTCGTCACCTGCAGCGAATCGAACACGTGATAGAACACCACGATCAGCACGAGCGGCATCGCCGCCACCGCGACCTGTGCATTCGGCGTGTATCCTTCGATGATGAACGGCCGCAGCGCAAGCACGATCACGCCATAGCAGCAGGCGATCAGCACCGCCATCAGGATGCCGTGGCGCGCCAGCGTGCGCGCCGCCTCATGCCGATGCGCGCCGAGCGCCTGGGCTACCAGCGTGGAGCTGGCAATGCCGATCGACAGCGGCGTCATATACAGCACTGCGCCAATGTTGCCGGCGATCTGATGTCCGGCGAGCGTGGTGGTGCCGAAGCGCGCGATGAACAGCGCCATGAAGGTGTACGAGGTGACCTCGATCAGATAGGAAAGCCCCATCGGAATCCCGAGGCGCAACTGCGCGAGCTGGCGGCGCCAGACCGGCCAGCAGAAGTGCGAAAAAATCGCGAACGGCCGGAACACGTCGAGCCGCGTCATCAGCAGAATGCCGACCACGGCGAGCGTCCAGTTGATCGAGGTGCTGGCGAGCGCGCAACCCGGCCCGCCCAGCGCCGGCATGCCGAAGCCGCCGAAGATGAACCAGCGGTTGAGCGGAAACTTCAGCAGAAGCGCGCCCACCTGCAGGATCATCACGAGCCGCGGCTGGCCGACCGCGTTGGTCAGCGAACTGTAGATGCGAAAGGTGAGGCCGGCCGGCAGGCCGAACGCCAGAATCTGCAGATAGGCGACCGTGCGTTCGTGCAGCGCCGCCGGCACGCGGGCCACGCGCAGGATCGGTTCGGGGAAGTACAGGATCAGAAAGCCGATCGTCATTAGCGCCAGCGCCAGCCACAACGACTGACGGACTTCCTCGCCGATCTCGCTATAGCGGCGCCCGCCATACAGCTGGCCGGCAATCGGCTGCAGCGCGGTGAGAATGCCGGTGAGGCCGATATAGACCGAGATGTAGATCGACGAGCCGAGGCCGAGCGCGGCAAGGTCGACGGCGGAGTAGCGGCCGACCATCGCCGTGTCGATCACGCCGAACGCGATGATCGCCAACTGGCCGATCAGAACCGGCCAGGCGAGCGCGGCGATTTTCCGCACGTCAGCGAGCATGATCAGTCCGTGCCGGCGCGAGTGGCCTGGCGGGGACGCCAGGCGCGGTGTCTGGCGGGCGGCTTCGGACGGTCGATGCGCACGTACAGGCGGAAGCGTTCGTCGCGGTCGGCGACGCGGCGGCCTTCCCAGACCAGCTTCCAGACGAAGTTCGACATCGAACTCGGCTCGCCGTAGTCCTGCGTGTCCTGCCGCAGGATGACGTCGCAGTCCTGATCGAACGAAAAATGCATGTGGCCGAAATAGGCAAAGGTCGCGATCTGCGCATTGCCGAGGCGCACCGGCGAAATGCAGCTGTAGTCGTCGGGCAGATGAGTGGCGATCTGCTCGGCCACGTCCTTATACGTGCGGCTGTAGTTGATGATGGGCAGCCACAGCGTCATCACCAGCACCCACATCAGCGTGGTGCCGGCGCTGGACAGCACCACACTGCGCCACAGCACCTTCGGATGGCGTGCGAGGCGCCAGCGCACCAGCACGAACCAGCAGACCGTCACCGCCACCGCGCAGACAAACGACAGCAGCTTGAACTGCGGCACGAAGCCCGGCGCGTAACGCGCCATGTTGCGCGCGAGCGGCGCCGGGAACCCGGTGAGACCGGCAATCCAGAACAGCCATACCGTGCTGCCCAGAATCGTGAAGCTGAGGAGCGCGAACCAGTCGATGGCGTTGATCGTGCCGCGATTGAGCGTGGGCAGCGCGAAGGTCGCCAGCACCGCGAGGGCCGGCAGCAACAGCATGAAGAGCAGGTTGGTCTGATGGCTCTGCAGCACGACGAGAATCAGCAGCGGCGTGATCACGGCCAGTGGAATCGCCACGTGCGGCGCGCGCCGCAGGCCGGACCAGCTAAACCACGCCCAGATGGCGAGCGGCCACGCGGGCCAGGTGAAGAGCGGCAGATTTTTCAGCGCGTAGCGGGCCACCGAACCGGGCGGGCCGGCAAACGCGGTGAGGCTGGTGCTGACCCACTGATTGAGATACCAGACGGCGTCGTCAGGGTAAGCGGAGAGGGCGGCGACAGGCCACGACAGCGCCAGCACCAGCGCCACCGGCAAGCCGGCCAGCAGCAGCCAGCGCGTGCGCGCGGCGGGCACGACGATCGTCATGACGAGCGTGCCGATCAGCAGCGCGCCCACCAGCACGGGGTTGCTCGCCAGCGCCACGAGTCCGAGCGCGAAGCCCCACAACAGCGCGCCCTGCACGGGCTTGTCGATCATCCGCACGAGGCCGTACAGCAGCATTGCAATGCAGGCGAACTGGATGAGTTGCGGCGTGGTTTCATGGCCGCGCTCGGCGAGGCCGAAGCAGGCGAGCAGAATCAGCAGCGCGCCGTCGGCAAGGGTGCGGCCATAGTCGCGCGGTTCGGGCTCGCCACCGAAGGCGTACTTGAACGGCTGGACCTCGGGGCGCCGGCCGAGCAGATACGCGGTGTACCAGACGAACGCGCAGGCGCCGCAAAACAGCAGACCGGTGAACACGCGCGAGGCATTGCTGGGGTCGACCCACGGCGCGAGCGCGCGGATCGCACTGGCGCCGAGCCAGTAGCCAAGCGGGCCGTTCGCGGTCAGATACTTGCCGACGAGATTCGGGAACAGCCAGTCGTGTGCGTTGCCCTTGGCCATGGTCCACATGACGCCGAAGCCGGCTGCATCTTCGTTCTTCCACGGATCGCGGCCGAACAGGCCGAACGCGGCGTAGACAATGCTGATGGCCAGCAACAGCCAGCGCGGCAAGGCGCTCGTGGCGGAAGCAGTGAGGCGAACGACTGATCTCATGCGGATATGTTGATCTCGGATAAGCGCCTCGACCGGCGCCGGGCAGGGTGCCCGGCAGCATGGCCGATTTGCGGCATCCGGCATTGTAGACGTGGCGCGCAGCACGCGTCACGGTCAGTAACGGGCCGCAACGTTGCGGGCAGGACGGTAATCAGGTATTGGACGACCCCGCTGCCGCCGACGCCCGGAGGCGCCGTGGCGCCAGGCGACAAAAAAGGGCAGCTTACGCTGCCCTCTTGTGCGGGTACTCGAACTTCCGTCCGGCTTGCAGCCGGTAACGAGGCAGGTATTACTTGACTGCCTTGCCGGTAGCGCGCGAACCGAACTTCTTGTTGAACTTCTCGACGCGGCCTGCCGTGTCCATGATCTTTTGCTGACCGGTGTAGAACGGATGCGATTCCGACGACACTTCGATCTTGGCGAGCGGGTACTCTTTGCCGTTGAATTCGCCAGTTTCGCGCGTCTGGATGGTCGAGCGGGTCACAAACTTGAAGTCGATGGACATATCGACGAACAGGACTTCGCGGTAATTCGGGTGAATGCCTTCTTTCATGGTAAATCCTCTAGTCTGGCGGTAGCCAACCCGCGTGCAGCCGCAAGATCACCTGATTTGCGAAAGCATTTTGGCGCGAGCCACTTGCCTAAGGTCGAAAAACGGCGATTATGCCAGAAAATCAGACGCTTGACGATCTTTGCGGAGGTTTTTTCGCGGCTGGCGGACCGGCGCAAGACCGGCGCGGCGCGGTGGCGCGTTCTGGTTCCGATCAAGCGTCAAACGCCGCCGCAGCCTAGCCTTGCAGCGCGCCCACCCGCGCGGGATCCTGCCGGTAGTAGCGGGCCAGCAGCCGGTAAAGCTGCGGATATTCGGCTTCGAATGCGTGCGGCTGGACGAACAGCGCCTCGCTGCAAACGGCAAAAAATTCCGAAGGATGGTCGGCCGCATACGGGTCGATCAGCGATTCCCGTTCGAAACGCGCCCAACGGCGCTCCGGCACGGCGTCCACGCGGGCGCAGAAATGGTCGTAGGCGTGGTCGAACACGTCGCTCCAGGCCGTGGCATCGAGCGGCGCGTGCCAGCGGCGAAACAGCGGCGGATGGCCGTCGGCTTCGCCGCTCAGCATGTCGATCTTATGGGCGAATTCGTGGATCACCACGTTGTAGGCGTCGGTGCCGTCGGTCATCTGCGCGTCTTCCCAGGACAGCACCACCGGACCGCCTTCCCAGGCCTCGCCGCTGGCGTCGTGCTCGACCTCATGGACGACGCCGTCTTCGTCCTCAACCGTTTTGCGGATCACGAATTCGCCCGGATAGACGATCACGCCGACCCAGCCGCGATACAGGTCGAGGCCGAGATTGAGCACCGGCAGGCAGGCCTGAGCGGCGATGGCGACGGTCATGGCGTCGGTCAGTTCGAGTTCGTGCGCGGTGGAGAACTCCTTTTGCGCGATAAAGAGGCTTGTCAGTTCGCGCAGCCGGGCGAGATCCACGGCGTCGAGATGGGCAAGAAACGGCAGGCCGGCGAGCGTCGCCTGCCAGAGCCGGTCGTCGATCGGATAATTGCGCAGGGCTCGCTCGCGGCGGCGCGCGTCGAACCAGTGGGTGAGTTTCGCCAGCATCGCTCGATCGGTGTTTGCCGCAGTCGAAAAAACGCCCGCTCAAAGGCGGGCGGTTTCACGGCACAGGCTAGCCGTGCCTTTGCTACGCGGTGCGGCGCTTAACTGCCGCCGCCGCGGCGCATCATGTCGAAGAACTCGGAATTGCTCTTCGTCTGGCGGATCTTGTCGAGCAGGAATTCCATGGCCTCGACTTCGTCCATGTCGTGGATGAACTTGCGCAGCACCCAGATCTTTTGCAGGATCTCGGGCTTGATGAGCAGTTCTTCGCGACGCGTGCCGGACTTGTTCAGGTTGATCGACGGGTAGACCCGCTTTTCAGCAAGACGGCGCTCCAGGTGCACTTCCATGTTGCCGGTGCCCTTGAACTCTTCGTAAATCACGTCGTCCATGCGGCTGCCGGTTTCGATCAGCGCCGTACCGATGATGGTGAGCGAGCCGCCTTCCTCGATATTACGCGCCGCGCCGAAGAAGCGCTTCGGACGTTGCAGCGCGTTGGCGTCCACACCGCCCGTGAGCACCTTGCCGGAAGCCGGCACCACTGTGTTGTAGGCACGTGCGAGACGCGTGATGGAGTCCAGCAGAATCACCACGTCGTTTTTCATTTCGACGAGGCGCTTGGCTTTTTCGATCACCATTTCGGCGACCTGAACGTGACGCGCAGCCGGTTCGTCGAACGTGGAGGCGATCACTTCGCCGGCCACCGAACGCTGCATTTCGGTCACTTCTTCCGGGCGTTCGTCGATCAGCAGCACGAACAGGATGACATCCGGATGGTTCTGCTTGATCGCGTGAGCGATGTGCTGAAGCATCACGGTCTTGCCGGACTTCGGCGAAGCGACCAGCAGACCGCGCTGGCCCTTGCCGATCGGCGCGATCATGTCGATGATCCGGCCGGTCACATTTTCTTCGCCGCGCATTTCACGCTCGAGCAGCAGCACCTTATTCGGGTGCAGCGGCGTCAGGTTCTCGAACATGATCTTGTGCTTCGAGGCTTCCGGCGGCTGGCCGTTGACCTTGTCCACCTTGACCAGCGCGAAATAACGCTCGCCGTCTTTCGGCGTGCGGACTTCGCCTTCGATCGTGTCGCCGGTATGCAGGTTGAAGCGGCGGATTTGCGACGGGCTGATATAAATATCGTCCGTACTCGCCAGATAGGAGGTTTCCGGCGAGCGCAGGAAGCCGAAGCCGTCAGGCAGCACCTCGAGCGTGCCGTCGCCGAAAATCGTTTCGCCAGTTTTGGCGCGCTTTTTAAGAATGGCGAACATCAATTCCTGCTTGCGCAGGCGGTTCGCACTTTCGATCTCGAGGCCATTGGCCATTTCGATCAATTCGGAAACGTGCAGAGTCTTAAGCTCGGATAAATGCATACGGAGAACCCGCAGGAGAAGGTGCGACCTGAAATGAAATCTGGGAGGAGAGTGAGCGGAACCGCTCAAGGACTTAAGCGTCTTTTCGACGTTTTGCGGATTCTAGCATAGCACACGCCAATTTCCGCCAGCGTGGCGTCACAACATCTTATTGTTATGCGTGTTGTCGGCTGACAACACGCACACAGGAGCGCGCGGGCGCGCGCTTTACCGACAGCGGCGAATTACAGGTTGCCGTCGAGGAACGCGGTGAGTTGCGATTTCGACAGGGCGCCGACCTTCTGGGCCGCGACCGCGCCATTCTTGAACAGGATCAGCGTGGGGATGCCGCGCACGCCGAACTTGACCGGCGTGGACTGATGCTCGTCCACGTTGATCTTGGCGATCTGGATACGGTCGCCGTAGTCTTTCGCGACTTCCTCGAGAATCGGTGCAATCATCTTGCACGGACCGCACCATTCTGCCCAGAAGTCGAGCAGCACGGGTTTATCGGATTTCACGACGTCCTGTTCAAACGATGCGTCGCTGATGTGCTTGATATTTTCGCTCATATATGAATACCTCTCTCGGATCGAGGCCCGCCTTGATTGCTCGCCACGATACACCAAACTAAGAAAACTTCCGTTTGCATTGCCGCAAAGGGAGCCTCACTGGCACATGCGGGCGACTCTTTCGAAGCGCTCCGGAATGCGCAGAATGCTCGGCTTAACGGGACATTCGTACGTCAGTTTAGCCTAAATTGCTATGCGTTGCCGGTGGTGATAGTACTCATGCAGGCAGTAGGGACAAGCGCCGCCGGTAGAGTGCCAGCTTCTGTTACGCACCATATCTGGTGGTTGCGGGCATGAAACACAAGAGGGCGTCCAACTAACTTTGTTCGCATTAACAGTCGCACCGGCCGTTGACCGATGGTAGAATCTTCCGTGACGGGCCTCCTCGCATGGAGGGGCGGTCAACCTGGTCAGGTCGGGAACGAAGCAGCCACAGCCGTTTTCCACCAGTGCCGAGGGTCGGGCTCGTCACCTTCTTTTTCGTTGTTGCCAACTGGTTGGTACCGAGGTTTGGTACTGAGTTCGTACCCGGTGGCAGCAACGCACTCCGCGAGCATTTTTCGCTTCACCAGAGTCCACCGGCGTGTGCTTATCCGTCCGGTTCGCTGCTCTCGCATCCCACTATTTTTTCTATCGCTTCGCTAGCCATTTTCAATGAGGCGGCGGCACGTATCCGTGCGTGGTCGAATCGCCTGTGCGCGCTATCGTTACTGATACAATTTCCCGATGACCTATCAAGTTCTCGCACGCAAATGGCGGCCGAAGGATTTCGCTTCGCTCGTCGGACAGGAGCACGTGGTGCGCGCGCTCACGCACGCGCTTGACGGCGGCCGTCTGCATCATGCCTATCTGTTCACCGGAACCCGCGGTGTCGGCAAGACGACGCTCTCGCGCATCTTCGCCAAGGCGCTCAATTGCGAAACCGGCGTGACCTCGACGCCATGCGGTGTGTGCCGCGCGTGCCGGGAGATCGACGAAGGGCGCTTCGTCGATTATGTGGAGATGGACGCGGCGAGTAATCGCGGTGTCGATGAAATGGCCGCGCTGCTGGAACGCGCGGTGTATGCGCCGGTCGATGCGCGCTTCAAGGTCTATATGATCGACGAAGTGCACATGCTGACGAACCACGCCTTCAACGCCATGCTGAAGACGCTGGAAGAACCGCCGCCGCACGTCAAATTCATCCTCGCCACCACCGATCCGCAGAAGATTCCGGTCACGGTGTTATCACGCTGTCTGCAGTTCAATCTGAAGCAGATGCCGGCGGGGCATATCGTCTCGCATCTGGAGCACATCCTCGGCGAGGAACACGTGCCGTATGACGCCCAGGCGCTGCGCCTGCTGGCGCGCGCGGCCGACGGCTCGATGCGCGACGCGTTGTCGCTCACGGATCAGGCAATCGCCTATTCGGCCAACCAGGTCAACGAGGAAGCGGTGCGCGGCATGCTCGGCGCGCTCGACCAGAGTTACCTGATCCGCCTGCTCGACGCGCTGGCCGACGGCGATGGTCCGGCGGTGCTGTCGGTTGCTGATGAAATGTCGCTGCGCAGCCTGTCGTTTTCGACCGCGTTGCAGGATCTGGCGAGCTTGCTGCATCGCATTGCGTGGGCGCAGTTCGCACCGTCGTCGGTGCTGGACGAGTGGCCCGAAGCGGCGGACCTGCGGCGTTTCGCGCAAGCGCTGAGCGCGGAGCATGTGCAGTTGTTCTATCAGATTGCGACCATCGGCCGAAGCGAACTGGGCCTCGCGCCTGACGAATACGCCGGCTTCACGATGACGCTGTTGCGCATGCTGGCCTTCGAGCCGGCGCCGACGGGCGGCGGCGGTGGGGCTGCGCCGGCGCGTCCGGCCGGTGCCTCCGGGGCGGGCGGTGTGAAGCGCAGCGCAACGCCGGCCGTGTCGGCGTCGAAGGCGCAGGCGGCGCCTGTGGGCGCGGCGGCGGTGGCGCCGCAGACTGCTGCGCCGCGCGATGCCGGCATGGTCGAGGAAGCTCGCAGTGTTCAGGCGGATATGCCTCGCGCGCAACTGAATCCAGCTGTGCAATCCAGTCCTGCCGAGGAAGCGCAGCGCCCGGTTGATCCGGCGACTAGTGCGGAGCGCAGCGAACCTGTCGTAGCTGAGCGCGCCGAGACGCCGGTTCTGGCAGCAGTAGAGCCGGAAGCAGAGCCGGCGACGCACCCCAGCGTCGCGGCGGACGCAACCGACGCGAGCGCCGGCGTAGCTCCGGAGGCGCTGACGGTCGCGGCTCCCGCTAGCGCGACCGCAGATTCACCGGAACCTGAGCGGGCATCCGACCGGGCACTTGACCAAGCCCTTGACCAGGCACTCGAGCAGGAACCGGCTGCGCCTGTAGTCGCCGTGGCTACTGTCCCAGCTTCGACGGCTGCCGAAACCGTAACGCCGTCAACTCCCGCGCCGGCCGCCAGACCCGCCGTTCAAGCCGCGCCGGCGGCGGCATCCTCTGCGGCACAAGACGACTTCGCCGCCGACGCCGCGCCGCGCCGCGCCGGTGGCGCCAGCGCCGCGCTCGATGTGTTGCGCAGCGCGGGCCTGAAAGTATCCTCGGATCGCGGCCGTGCGACTGCCGCTGCGGGCCGGCCCGCGCCCGCTGTCCCCGCGAAGCCCGCGGCGCCCCGCGTCACCGTCCCGGTGCCGACGCCCAATGCAGCGCGTCGCGCCCAGGAATCTGCGCCCGCGCGCGCTGCGTCGTCGGCGTTCCCGGCAGCGCGCAATGGCGGACAGGAGGGGCAGGCCGCCTCATCCGTGCCGCCGTGGGACGACATGCCGCCTGACGACTTCGTGCCGCTGTCCGCCGAAGACGACTATTTCGGCCCGCCCGACGACGGCTATATGCCCGTGTTCGACGCCGGTCCGGACGACGTGCGCGTGCCCTCCGCCACACCGGTCGCCGCGCCCGTCGACACGCGCCCGCTGCCGCCGGCCGTGCCGCTGGATGCCATCGGTTTCGAGGGCGATTGGCCCGCGCTCGCCGTGGGCCTGCCGCTCAAAGGAATCTCCTATCAGCTCGCCTTCAACAGCGAACTGATGGCGCTCGACGGCGCCACGCTCAAGCTCAACGTGCCGGTGCCGCAATACGCCGAAGCCTCGCAGGTCGCCAAGCTCAAGGCCGCGCTGGCCGAGCGCCTCGGCAAGACCGTCGAGGTGCTGGTCGAAGTCGGTCCGGCGCGCCGCACCGCAGCGGCTTTCGACGCCGCCGCCCGCGCGCAGCGTCAAAAAGAGGCTGAACGCGAGATCGGATCGGACCCGTTCGTGCAGTCGCTGATCCGCGAGTTCGGCGCGAGCATCGTGCCCGGCTCCATCAAGCCGATTGCACCGGACGCCGCCGGCGCCTCGTCGAATCATTGATTGCGGCGCATCATAGCGCCACACCCCACATTTCACGCTATCAAGAAGGAGCACGTCATGATGAAAGGTCAACTCGCCGGGCTGATGAAACAGGCCCAGCAGATGCAGGAAAACATGAAGAAGATGCAGGACCAGCTTGCCCTGATCGAAGTCGAAGGGCAGTCGGGCGCCGGTCTCGTCAAGGTGACGATGACCTGCAAGAACGAAGTGCGCCGCGTGTCGATCGACCCGAGCCTGCTCGCCGACGACAAGGACATGCTGGAAGACCTCGTCGCCGCCGCGTTCAACGACGCCGTGCGCAAGGCCGAAGCCACCGCCGCGGAAAAAATGGGCGGCATGACCGCCGGCATGCCGCTGCCGCCGGGCTTCAAGCTGCCGTTCTGAGCCCCCAGGTCACTCTGAAGACCAGCCACTTCGACGCCGCCGATTCCGCATGAAACAACCTTCCGCCTTGTCGGCGCTCGTCGAAGCGCTGCGTGCGCTGCCCGGTGTCGGGCCGAAATCCGCGCAACGCATGGCGTATCACCTGATGCAGCATGACCGCGAGGGCGCCGAAAAGCTCGGCCAGTCGTTGCTGTTCGCCACCGAGCATCTGCAGCACTGCGAGAAGTGCAATACCTTCACCGAGGCGCAGATCTGCGAGGTCTGCAGCGACGCCGAGCGCGATCCCGAATTGCTGTGTGTCGTCGAGACACCGGCTGACCAGATCATGCTCGAGCAGACCATGACCTATCGCGGCCTCTATTTCGTGCTGATGGGCCGTCTGAGTCCGCTCGACGGCATCGGTCCGAAGGAAATCCATTTCGACCGGCTCGTCAAACGCGCCACGGACGGCATCGTCAAAGAAGTCGTGCTGGCGACCAATTTCACCAACGAAGGCGAAGCCACCGCGCACTACCTTGGACAGACGCTCAAGGCCCGGGGTCTCGCGGTCACGCGCCTTGCGCGCGGCGTGCCGGTGGGCGGCGAGCTGGAATATGTCGACGCCGGCACGATTGCGCGCGCCATGCTCGACCGGCGTTCGTTATAGCGCGGCATGGGACCGGAGATCCATGAGCACACCCTCTGACACGACTCGTCCCGCCGGCCCGCTCGCCGGCGTCAAGGTGCTCGAACTCGGCACGCTGATCGCCGGTCCGTTTGCCGCGCGCTTTCTCGGCGAGTTCGGCGCCGAAGTCATCAAGATTGAAGACCCCAAGGGCGGCGATCCGCTGCGTAAATGGCGCACGCTGTATCCGGAAGTCGGCGGCACGTCGCTGTGGTGGACGGTTCAGGCGCGCAACAAGAAATCCGTGACGGTCAATCTGAAGGCCGAAGAGGGCAAGCAGATCGTGCGGCGTCTGGCGAAAGAGGCGGACATCGTCGTCGAAAATTTCCGGCCCGGACTGCTGGAAAAACTCGGGCTCGGTTACGACGTGCTGTCGGCCGAAAATCCCGGCCTCGTGATGGTGCGTCTGTCAGGCTATGGTCAGACCGGGCCGTATCGCGACCGGCCGGGATTCGGCGCGATTGCCGAATCGATGGGCGGGCTGCGGCATATCACCGGCTATCCGGATTTGCCGCCGCCGCGCATCGGCATTTCGATCGGCGACTCTATCGCGGCGCTGCACGGCGTGATCGGCGCTTTGATGGCGCTGCATCACAAGCAGGTCAACGGAGGCAAAGGGCAGGTGGTCGACGTCGCGCTCTACGAAGCCGTTTTCAACATGATGGAGAGCGTGGTGCCGGAGTACGGCGTCTACGGGATGGTGCGCGAGCGGACCGGCGCGTCGCTGCCGGGCATCGTGCCGTCGAATACCTACCCGTGCCGCGACGGCAGCATCGTGATCGGCGGCAACAGCGATCCGATCTTCAAGCGCCTGATGGTGGCGATCGGACGCACCGATCTCGCCGACGACCCCGCGCTCGCGCACAACGACGGCCGCGTGCCGCGCACCCAGGAAATCGACGGAGCGATTGCCGCCTGGCTCGCTACCCGGACCATCGACGAGGCGCTCGAAGTGCTGAACGCCGCGGACGTGCCGGTTGGCCGTATCTATAGCGTCGCGGACATGTTCACCGACCCGCAATTCATGGCGCGGCAGATGATCCAGCGTTTCAAATGGCAGGACGGCAAGGAGATCACCGTGCCGTCGGTGACGCCGAAGCTCTCCGAGACGCCCGGCGAAACCCGCTGGCTCGGCCCTGAATTGGGCGAGCATACGGATGAAGTGCTCGGCGCGCTTGGCTATGACGCGCAGCAGATTGCCGCCTTGCACGCGCAGCAGATCGTTTGAGCGAAGTTTGACGACGGAAAAGGCGCGCAGCCCATCGGGCGCGCGCCTTTTTCCATTGCCGGGACTGCAACAACGACCCAGCAACGACCGGCTTTCCCGCCGGTCATCACGCTGCCTACGGCGTAATCACCACCTTACCCACCACCCGGCGCTCGGCCATTTCGCGCAGCGCCCGCCCGGTTTCCGCGAGCGGATAGTGCGCCGAGACGTATGGACGCAGCTTGCCTTCGCCGATCCAGCCCGTCATCTGTCTGAACGCGGCGGCATTGTGTTGCGGCTCGCGCTTCGCAAAGTCGCCCCAGAACACGCCGACCAGACTCGCGCCTTTGAGCAGCGCGAGATTGAGCGGCAGTTTCGGAATCTCGCCATTGGCGAAACCCACCACCAGATAACGGCCGCGCCAGCCGATGCTGCGAAACGCCGGTTCCGCGTAGATTCCGCCGACCGGATCGTAGATCACGTCCGGCCCTTTGCCGTCGGTGAGCGCCTTGATGCGCTCGCGCAGGTCTTCGGTGCTGTAGTTGATGGTCGCGTCCGCGCCATGCTTTACGCAGATGGCGAGTTTTTCGTCCGAGGATGCCGCCGCGATCACGCGCGCGCCCAGCGCCTTGCCGATCTCCACCGCCGCCAGGCCGACGCCGCCCGCCGCGCCCAGCACGAGCATGGTTTCGCCGGCTTTTAACGCGGCGCGGTCGACCACCGCGTGGTGCGAGGTTCCATAAGCGAGGGTGAAAGCCGCCGCGACGGCAAAATCGATCCCTTCGGTGAGCGGCACGCAGGCGGCCGCCGGCGCCACCACCTGCTCGGCGAAACCGCCCTGGCCGGTGAACGCAATCACTCGCGCGCCCGGCTGAAACTGCGTCACTCCAGCGCCCACCGCGCGCACGATGCCGGCCACTTCCGAGCCTGGCGTAAAGGGCAATGGCGGCTTGAACTGATATTTATTCTCGATGATCAGGACGTCGGGAAAATTCACGCTGGCCGCTTTGACGTCGATCACGATCTCGCCGGCTTGTGCTTGCAGGTCGGGCAGATCTTCGATCACCAGGCTCTCCGGCGGACCATATTGATTGCAGCGAATCGCGCGCATCGTGTCTCCATTTCGATCGGGTTGACGTTGGTATTCTGAAGTGTAAAGCAAGCCGAACGACCGTGCGATTTTGCCGTGCCGCCAAGGCCGCATGCGCGATGCCCGGCGTGTCGTTCGCGCGTCTTCTTTCCTCGGTTACAATCGCCGCATGCGAATCCTCCTCAGCAACGACGACGGTTATCTGGCGCCAGGCCTTGCTGCGCTTTACGAAGCGCTGCAGGCGTTCGCCGACGTCACCGTGATGGCGCCCGAGCAGAACTGCAGCGGCGCGTCGAACTCGTTGACGTTGTCGCGACCGTTGTCGGTGCAGCGCTCGGCGACGGGTTTCTATTACGTGAACGGCACGCCGACCGACTCCGTCCATATTGCCCTGACCGGCATGTTCGACCACCGGCCCGATCTGGTCGTGTCGGGCATCAACAACGGCCAGAACATGGGTGAGGACACGTTGTATTCCGGCACGGTCGCGGCGGCCACCGAGGGCGTCATGTTCGGCGTGCCCGCCATCGCGTTTTCACTGGTCGACAAAGACTGGGTTCATCTCGATGCAGCCACGCGGGTGGCGGCTGAGATCGTCGCCCACTATCTCGAAAACGCGCTGCCCGGTAGTCCGTTGCTGAACGTCAATATCCCGAACCTGCCGTATGAACAGATCGGCGACTGGCGCATCACGCGGCTCGGCAAGCGGCATCCGTCGCAGCCGGTGATCCGCCAGACCAACCCGCGCGGCGAACCGATCTACTGGATCGGTCCGTCAGGCAGCGCGCGCGACGCGAGCGAGGGCACGGATTTTCACGCCGTCGCCAACGGCCAGGTCTCCATCACACCGCTGCAACTCGACCTGACGCACACGGCGATGCTGCCCGCAGCGCGCGAATGGCTGCGCGCCGGGAGCGGCGCTTCATGACCAACGAGCGCGCAAAGCGCTTTCCGCTTGGCCTCGAGGATCTCGTTCGCGAGCCGCGCCGGCCCGAAGGGCGCCCCGGCGAGGTGCGCGCGGCGACGCTCGCCAAGGCGCCGGCGGCTGCCGTGGTCAAGCCTGCGGTCACGAAATCCGCGCTCAAACCGGCGCTCAAGCCCGCGAGCAAACCCGTGCTGGTCAAGCCGGCGGCCAAGCCCGCCGCACCCGTCGTCACGAAACAAAGCGCCACTTTGGCCAATCCGCTCGCCAACCGTGCCGCGCCGAGGCCAACCGCGCCGCGCCCGAGCGTCAAACCCGCCGAGCGCAGCGCCGCGCCGAACGTGGCGCTGAACGGCGCGCTCGCGCTGACTTCGGAACGGGTTCGCGAGCGGATGGTCGAACGCCTGCGGGCGAACGGCATTAGCGATCAGCGCGTGATCCACGCGATGTCGGTGGTGCCGCGCCACATGTTCGTGGACCCGGGGCTCGCGCCCCAGGCTTACGAGGACGCGGCGCTGCCGATCGGCCATCACCAGACCATCTCCAAGCCGTCGGTGGTGGCACGCATGATCGAGCTGGCCGCCGCCGGCCGGACCCTCGCCAACGTGCTCGAAATCGGCACCGGCTGCGGGTATCAGGCGGCGGTGCTAAGCCAGGTCGCACGCGACGTTTATTCGATTGAACGCATCAAACCGCTCTACGAGCGCGCCAAGACCAACTTGCGGCCGCTGCGCATTCCGAACGTCCGGCTCCACTACGGTGATGGCCGCATCGGTTTGCCGGCGGCCGCGCCGTTCGACGCGATCGTGATTGCCGCAGCGGGGCTCGACGTCCCGCAGGCGCTGCTCGAACAGCTGGCGATCGGCGGCCGTCTGGTCGCGCCGGTCGGCACGCAGGACGGTCAGACGCAGCAGGTGCTTACGCTCGTCGAGCGGACGGGGCCCGCGCAATGGCGCGAGTCGCGGCTTGATCGCGTTTTCTTTGTACCCTTAAAATCCGGAGTGATTTGACACCGATGAGTATGTTGCGCGCGATGCGAAGAACCAGCCTGAATGTCCACCTCACCGTAGCCCAGCGTAGCGTGTGCGTGGTCGCGCTCTCCCTGTTGACTGCCTGTGCGACACGGCTCGATAACGCGCCGGTGGTCGATAAATCCGGCGACCTGGGTACCCTGTCGGCGCAACAGCCGCCGGCGCCGCCCGTGCCGCTCGGTCCGCCGCCGCCGGGCTATTACCGGGTGAAACCGGGCGATACCCTATATCGGATCGCCCTCGAGAACGGTCAGAATTATCGCGACATCGCGACGTGGAACAATTTGACCAACCCAAACCAGATCGAAGTGGACCAGTTGCTGCGGGTGGCGCCGCCGGGCGCGAACGTCGCGGCGCTCACGCCGGGCGTGGCGACTTCGCCGGTGATCGGCGGCGGGGTGCAGAGCGCGCCGCTGGGTGGTGCGCCGGGTAACTCCGCGCCGCCGCCGGGCGCAGCCCCTGGTGGCCTCGCTTCGGCGCCGCCGGTCTACGGAGCGGGTCCCAACGCCGCGCCGTCCGCTTCGATCCCGCCGCAAGCCGGCGCGAGCGACTCGGGCGCGGCGGCCTCCAGCAACGTGTCGTTTGCGTGGCCGGTGCGTGGTCCGATCCTCGGCACGTTTGACGACTCGACCAACAAGGGCGTTAATATCGGCGGTGCGCCCGGCGATCCGGTCAAAGCGGCTGCCGACGGACGCGTTGTTTATGCCGGAAATGGGCTGCGCGGTTACGGCAATCTCATTATCATCAAGCATGATGCAACTTATCTAACGGCGTATGCACATAACCGCGCTTTGATGGTAAAAGAGGGTGACGCGGTGACCAAGGGGCAGAAGATCGCCGAAATGGGCAATAGCGATTCGGACCGTGTGATGTTGCATTTCGAAGTTCGCCGGCAGGGCAAGCCTGTCGACCCACTGAAGTATTTGCCGCCGCAATAAGCGATACGACCATGCCGAAATCGAAGCGCCGCACGCCGCAAGCCGAGTCTGAGAAGATCAGTCGCGCCACGCAAGTTACGGTGGAGGACGGCGGTGCTTCGGAGGCTGAAGACGACAACGTTGACGATCTCGACAACGCGCGCGATCTCGACGAGCGCCAGGGCGGCGCAGACGACCCCGGCGAAGCGCACGAAACCACCCGCGACGCCGCGCCCGACGCCGACGATTTCCGCGCGCTGCTGCAGGCCGAACTGACAGCCGACACGATCCAGCATTACCTCAACCGCATCAGCGTGAAGCCGCTTCTGACGGTGGAGGAAGAGCAGCGCTACTCGCGGCTTGCCAAGGCGGGCGAGTTCGAGGCGCGGCAGGTCATGATCGAGCGCAATCTGCGGCTCGTCGTCAGTATTGCGAAAGGTTATCTGAATCGCGGCGTGCCGCTGCTCGATCTGATCGAAGAGGGCAACCTCGGCCTGATGCATGCCATCGAGAAGTTCGATCCTACGCGCGGCTTCCGTTTTTCCACGTATGCCACCTGGTGGATCCGTCAGAGCATCGAGCGCGCGATCATGAATCAGGCGCGCACCGTGCGTTTGCCTGTCCACGTGATTCGTGAACTCAATCAGGTGTTGCGCGCCAAGCGCCATCTTGAAAAGAATTCGATGAACGCGGGCGATGCGGGCGACCGGCGCGACGCCAGCATCGACGACATCGCGTACCTGACCGGCAAGACCACCGACGAAGTCACCGACATCCTCGCGCTCAACGAGCACACGGCCTCGCTCGACGCGCCGCTCGACCTCGATCCGGCGAGCAGCCTGCTCGATCTGCTGTCCGACGATCAAAGCCAGTCGCCCGACGCCGAAGTGCAGCACCGCGAGCTGGAAACGCTCACGCGCGCGTGGCTTGCGCGCCTGTCCGACAAGCATCGTCATGTGATCGAACGCCGCTTCGGCCTCAATCATATCGAGCCGGCCACGCTCGAAGAGCTGGCCGACGAAATGGGCCTCACGCGCGAGCGTGTGCGCCAGATCCAGCAGGAAGCGCTGGTCCGCCTGAAGCGCTTCTTTGCCTCCAACGGTGTGCGCAAGGACGCCGTTTTATAAATAGATGACACCGATTCTTGTTTTCGACATCGAGACGATTCCCGATGTCGCCGGCATTCGCCGCCTCGAAGATCTGCCCGCCACGTTGACCGACGCCGAAGTCGCCGAGCACGCCTTTGCCGCGCGCCGCGAAAAGACCGGCAGCGATTTCCTGCCGCATCATCTGCAACGGATTGCGGCCATTTCCTGCGTGTTTCGCGACAACAACGGCTTTCGCGTGCGCTCGCTCGGCACGCTGGAGGATGGCGAGGGGGCGCTCGTGCAGTCGTTCTACCGCGTGATCGAAAAGTACACGCCGCAACTGGTGTCGTGGAACGGCGGCGGCTTCGATCTGCCGGTGCTGAATTACCGGGCGCTCGTCAACGGCATTCCGGCGAACCGTTTCTGGGACCTGGGCGAGGACGACCGCGAGTTCAAGTGGAACAACTACATCAGCCGCTACCATGCGCGCCACACCGACCTGATGGACGTGCTGGCGATGTACCAGGCGCGCGCCAACGCGCCGCTCGACGCCCTCGCCAAGCTGTGCGGCTTTCCGGGCAAGCTCGGCATGGACGGCGGCCAGGTATGGCACGCATTTCAGGACGGCCAGATCGAGCAGATCCGCAATTATTGCGAAACGGACGTCGTCAACACCTACCTGCTGTATTGCCGCTTTCAATTGATGCGCGGCGGTTTTTCGCCTGAGGAATACGCGGACGAAATCGCGCTGGTGAAAAGCGCGCTGGCCGTTGAGCCCTCGCCGCACTGGGCCGAATATCTGGCCGCATTCGACGACTAGGCCGCGCAGGCAGCATTCACACCGGCTGCGCGGCCGGTGAATGAGCGGCGCGGTTTCGGCAGATCTTCGTCGCCGCCGACGCTTCGTCTACAATCTCGCCTTCCCCCAATAGTCTGTCAGGAAGCCGCAGGTGTCTCACAGTGCCCACCATCGCGCCTCGAACCGCTCGTCGCGAGGCAAGAAAAAAGCATCCGCCGCAGCGGGTGCGTCCGCCGCGCCCGCTGTGCCTGTTATCGCCCCGATTCTCGAAGTCGAGTCGCTCGACATGGAAGCGCGCGGCGTCGGCCGCACCGTCAACGAAGATGGCACGCCAGGCAAGGTGATTTTCGTCGAGGGCGCGTTGCCCGGTGAACGCGTGACTTACCTGAGTTACCGCCGCAAGCCGAGTTTCGAGCAGGCGGAAGTGGTCGACGTGCTGCGCGAAAGCGTCATCCGCACCAAACCGCAGTGCCGGTTCTTCGGCACCTGCGGCGGTTGCTCGATGCAGCACCTCGACGTGCGCGCGCAGATAGCCGTCAAGCAGCGCGTGCTCGAAGACAACCTGTCGCATCTGGCGAAACTGCGGCCCGAAACTGTCTACCGGCCGATCCACGGCCCCTCATGGGGCTATCGCTACCGCGCGCGACTCACCGTGCGCCACGTGGCGAAGAAGGGTGGCGTGCTAGTGGGTTTCCACGAGCGCAAGAGCAGTTTTATCGCCGACATGACCTCGTGCGAAGTGCTGCCGCCGCACGTTTCGGCGATGCTCGTGCCGCTGCGCGGGCTGGTCGAAGGGCTGTCGATTCGCGAACGCATGCCGCAGATCGAACTCGCGGTCGGCTCCTCGGTGACGGCGCTGGTGCTGCGTATCCTCGAGCCGATCAACGCCGCCGACGAGCAACTGCTGCGCGATTTCGCGGATGCTCACAAGGTGCAATTCTGGCTGCAGTCGCAAGGGCCGGATTCGGTGGCGCCGTTCTATCCGCTCGACGCCCGGCTCGACTACACGCTGCCGGAATACGACATCCGCATGCCGTTCAAGCCCACCGATTTCACCCAGGTGAATCACCAGATCAACCGCGTGCTGGTGAGCCGGGCGCTGCGTCTGCTGGCGCCTGCGCGCACCGATCGCGTGCTGGATCTGTTCTGCGGCATCGGCAACTTCACCTTGCCGCTCGCGCGGATTGCGCGGGAAGTGGTGGGTATCGAAGGCAGCGAGGTGTTGACCACGCGAGCGCTGGCGAACGCCGAGGAGAACGGCGTGGCGGGACATACGTCGTTTGCCTGCCGCAACCTGTTCGAGGTCAGCGCCGACGACATGCGCGCGCTCGGCCATTTCGACAAGTTCCTGATCGACCCGCCGCGCGAAGGCGCGCTGGCCGTCTCGAAAGCCTTGGCCGAGATTGCGCAGAGCGGCGACGGCCCGTTGCCGAAGCGAATCGTCTACGTGTCCTGCAATCCGTCGACACTCGCGCGCGATGCCGGCCTGCTGGTCCACGAAGCCGGTTACCGGCTCAAGGGCGCGGGCGTGGTGAACATGTTCCCGCATACGTCGCACGTGGAGTCGATTGCGCTGTTCGAGCGGGACTGAGCCGCCCGCACGCGCACGTCAGGCGATAGCGCCGCCGCACCGTGGCGCCCGCTGCGCAAAAGCGAAGCGGCCCACAAACAAAAACGCCACGACTTTCAGGTCGTGGCGTTTTTATTTATTCAGGCGGCGAGCCGTGAAGCCGGCTTTAGCTCCGGCCGCGCTCGCCGCGCGTAGGGCTTAGAACTGCCACCACGATTTTTCCGTACCCGGCCGTGCATGACCGGTGATGTACGGGCTATCCGGGAAGGTGCCGGCCAGGATGCGCTTCGTGTCGTCAGCGAGTTGCGGCTGATTCAGTTTCTGGTACGAGAGCATCATGATGTGCAGCGCGTCTTCGATTGCCGGCGCATTCCGGTAATCCTTGATGGCAAGCTGCGCACGGTTGATGGCGGCGACATAAGCGCCACGGCGATAGTAGTAGTCCGCGGCGTGAACTTCGTGCGACGCCAGCGCGTTGACGATGTAGCGCATGCGTTGCGCCGAATCCGGGGCGTACTTGCTGGTCGGGTACTTGTCGACCACGACCTTGAACGCGTCATACGACTCGCGCAGCGACTTCGGATCGCGCTCGCTCATGTCCTGGCCGGAAAAGCGGCCGAACAGACCGAGGTCGTCGTTGAAGTTGATCATGCCCTTCAGGTAGTACGCGTAGGCAATATCAGGATGACCCGGGTGCAGCTGGATAAAGCGGTCGATGGCCGTATTGGCGGCTTCGTTTTCACTATCCTTCCAGTTGCAGTAGGCTACGTTGATCTGCGCCTGCTGGGCAAAGTGGCCGAACGGATCGCGACCCTCAAGCATCTCGAAATATTTCGCGCACTTACCCCAGTCGCCACCGGACAAGGCGTCCTGCGCCTCCGTATATAATTTGTTGTTCGCCCACGTTGCCGTTTCATCGGTCTTTTCCGGCAGGCCGTGACAGGCCGCCACGACGGCGATGGCTGCGGCGCAGGCAAAGTATCGTGCCACTTTGGCAACCACGCTCAGGACCGAGGTCCGGGCCGCTTTCTTCAGGGCCACCGTCTTTTGGGCCGATTCGGTAATGATGTTCAAGGCTCGCATTTTCCAGTCTAGCTTTACGTCCAGGTGACCCAGACTCAATGACCCGTTCAAATAATCCGGTTTCCTCTACAGGCGCCCGGAATAGCAACAAAGATTATAGCCCAAGCGCTGACCCCTCCGACGCGTTGGGTAGTGATTCGTTAGATGACGATCTCGACGGCGACGCGCTCGTGCCGCCCGCCGCCGCGAGCGAGGTGGAAACCGTGGCCAGCAAGGCCGTGGACAATACGCCGCGGGTGGTGAGCGTGCCTGACGAACTGGCCGGCGAGCGGCTCGACAAGGTGCTTGCCCGCGTGTTTCCGGAGTTTTCGCGCAACCGGCTGCAAGGCTGGATCGAAGCGGAGCGCGTGCGGGTGGACGGCGTGCCGGCGAAGATCCGTCAGCCGGTGCCGCTCGGCGCGAGCATCGAGCTCGTGCCGGACCTGCTGCCCGAGCAGCTTGCCTTCACGCCGGAACCGGTACCACTCGAAGTCGTCTACGAAGACGAGACGCTGGTGGTGATCAACAAGCCGGCCGGCATGGTTGTCCATCCGGCGGCCGGCAACTGGAGCGGCACCGTGCTGAACGGGCTGCTGTATCGCTATGGCGAGGCGGCCTCCGGCCTGCCGCGCGCGGGCATTGTGCACCGGCTCGACAAGGAGACGTCCGGGCTGATGGTGGTGGCGCGCACCCTCGAGGCGCAGACCGATCTCGTGCGGCAATTGCAGGCGCGCACGGTCAAGCGCCGCTATCTCGCGCTCGTCTGGGGCAACATGCCGGCCGAGGGCACGATCGACGCGCCGATCGGCCGCGATCCGCGCGAACGCACCCGCATGGCCGTGGTGACGAGCGCGGCCGGCAAACCGGCGCGCACGCATTTTCGCCGGGTCGATTCGGCTATCTGGCAGCGTCAGCCGGTCTCGGCAATCCATTGCGATCTGGAAACCGGCCGCACGCATCAGATTCGCGTGCATTGCGCGCATATCGGCCATCCGCTGCTGGGCGATCCGGTCTATGGGCGCGCGCGCGGCAAGCGCTCGGTCACGCCGCTACCCGACGGTTTCGCGCGTCAGGCGCTGCACGCCTGGCGCCTGGGTCTGATTCATCCGCGAACCGGCCGTGAGATGCAATGGCGCGCCGAAGTGCCGGAGGACATGGCGGCGCTGTCGGCCGCGCTCGGCCTCGGCCGTGACGACGCGGGCGAATTCGACGAGGCGTATTACGAAGACGAGGAAGCAGAAGGCTACGAAGCCTCGTTCGACGACGGCCTCGACGACGATGAAGAGGACGACGAGGCATGACGCAACCTGAATCGCAGTCATCTGAATCGAAGCCGGCTGCCGCCGTGCTCCCCGCGCTGACATTTGCCGATGTGCTGCAACCCGCGTGGCGCGCCGCGCCGCGCGTGCGTGCGCTGGTGAGCACGCGCAACGGCGGCGTGAGCTTGCCGCCGTATGGCCGCTGGCATGACGGCGTCGAGACCGCGGGCGGCCTGAACCTGGGCCGGCTGGCGGGCGACGATCCGGCTCGTGTCGCGGAGAATCGCGCGCGTCTCCTGGCGCTGACGGGGGCTGTCGAGGCGGCGTGGCTCGAACAGGTCCACGGCGCGCAGGTGGTGGATGCACACGACGTGCTGGCGCGGGCTCGCGCGGGCGAGCCGCCGGTGCGCGCCGACGCCAGCGTGACGAATCAGCCGGACACGATCTGCGTCGTGATGATTGCCGATTGCATGCCCGTATTGCTGTGCGACGCCGACGGTCGCGCGGTGGGCGCGGCGCATGCAGGATGGCGCGGCTTGTCCGCCGGTGTCGTCGAAAAGACCGCGCAGCGCGTCGCCGAACTCGCGGGGGCCGAGCTGGGTTCGCTGCACGCCTACCTCGGACCGTGCATCGGAGCGCAGACGTTCGAGGTGGGCGAAGACGTGCGTGACGCCTTCATGAACGGCGCGGACGATTCGCAACACGAGGCCACCGCGCGTGCCTTCGTGCCGCGCTCTGCCATGCCCGGCAAATATCTCGCCGATCTGCCCGCACTGGCGCGCCTGCGCCTGCAACGCCTCGGCGTGACGCATATCACGGGCGGTGACGCCTGCACGGTCACGCAACGCGAGCGCTTCTATTCCTACCGGCGCGATCGCGTCACGGGCCGCATGGCCGCGATGATCTGGCTCGCTGACTGATGACGCATTGAACAGGCTGTGAGCATCGAACGGACGTGATCGCCGATGCCGCGCGCCGTCACGACAGGCGGACATCGTCAGGGTTTGCTCGGGGGCTGGCGGGAATTTTTGTTGCGCCGCCAAAGGTGTCCGCTTGCGCGGCGAAGCGGTCCGTTACGCGAGTAGAAAATGACCATGATTTCTGATGCCAAACGCAAAAAGGCCCGGCGATTAGCGGTCTTTTAGACGGCTTATCCATTCGCACTAGCAAGCCGCAATAACGCCCTGAAATACATGGGGAAAACGATAATTAAAAAAATATCGCACTGCGGCAAAATCGGGAACAAGCATTGACATGCCTTGCGATGGGGAGCAAGAATGTTCCTCACTCACGGGACAGGGCGTGACGAGGTCGCGAGCAATCGCCCACGTGCGTCGAACCTGCCTCTCAACCGTCCGTCAGGACTCACCGGTCTAAAGCAGGTATGGCAGCAGCGCAACATTCCTCGACTTCCTCAAGCACCGACTCCACGACGGAGCATACCCAGCAGCAGGCCAGTGCAGGTCCCGCCGGAGCGCAGCAGTTATTCGACGCCTGGATTAACGCGTGGCGCTCGGTTGCCGCGTCAGGCACCATCCCAGGCGCCGCTGCGGGCGCAGCGTTCCAGATGCCGCCAATGCCGGCCATGCCAGGCATACCCGGCATGGGCGATTTCAGCAACGCAGCCGCCGGCATGGCGCCGTTCGCCGGCCTGAAAGTGCCCACGGCGGCCATTCCCTCGGAGCGTCTGCAGAAGCTGCAAGCTGATTATTCGCGCGAAGCGATGCAGTTGATCCAGCAAGCGGCCGACGCCAGGCCCAAGGTCCCCGAACTGAAGGATCGCCGTTTCAGCGCGGAAGCCTGGAGCGCCACGCCCGCATATGCATTTACCGCCGCGTGGTATCTGTTGAACGCGCGTTATCTGCAGGAACTGGTTGAAGCGCTCGACACCGAACCGAAGGTGCGCGAACGGATTCGCTTCGCGGTCCAGCAGTGGACCGCGGCGGCATCGCCGAGCAACTATTTCGCGCTCAATCCGGAAGCGCAGAAGACCTTGCTGGAAAGCCGCGGCGAGAGTCTGCGTCAGGGCGTGACGAATCTGCTGAGCGACCTGCAGCGCGGCAAAATCTCGCAGACCGACGAGTCGCGCTTCGTGGTCGGCAAGAACCTCGCGAACACCGAAGGCTCGGTCGTGTTCGAGAACGACCTGATCCAGTTGATCCAGTACAAGCCGCGCACGGCGAGCGTGCGCGAGCGGCCCTTGCTGATCGTGCCGCCTTGCATCAACAAGTTCTACATTCTCGATCTGCAACCGGAGAATTCGCTCGTCGCGCATGGGCTCGATGCGGGGCATCAGGTGTTCCTGATTTCGTGGCGCAATGCGGATGTGTCGATTGCCCATAAGACGTGGGACGACTACACCGACGAGGGCGTGCTCACCGCCATCGACACGGTGCGCAAGATCAGCGGCCGCGAGCAGATCAACACGCTCGGCTTTTGCGTCGGCGGCACCATGCTCGCCACGGCGCTCGCGGTTGCGGCGGCGCGCGGCGAACATCCGGCTGCGTCGATGACGCTGCTCACCGCCATGCTCGATTTCTCGGACACGGGCGTGCTAGATGTGTTCGTCGACGAAGCGCATGTGCAGATGCGCGAGCAGACCATCGGCGGTAAGAACGGCACCAAGCCGGGTCTGATGCGCGGCGTCGAGTTCGCCAACGCGTTCTCGTTCCTGCGTCCGAACGATCTGGTGTGGAACTATGTCGTCGACAACTATCTAAAGGGTCGCACGCCGATGCCGTTCGATCTGCTTTACTGGAACAGCGATTCGACCAGCCTGCCCGGACCGATGTACGTGTGGTATCTGCGCAATACGTATCTGAAGAATCTTCTGCGTGAACCGGATGCCCTGACCGTGTGCGGTGAGAAAGTGGATCTGTCGCTGATCGACGTGCCCACTTTCATCTACGGTTCGCGCGAGGACCATATCGTGCCGTGGCGCACGGCGTATGCATCGGTGCCGTTATTGAAGGGACCGCTGCAATTCGTGCTCGGCGCTTCGGGGCATATCGCGGGGGTGATCAATCCGCCTGCCAAAAACAAGCGTAATTATTGGGTGCTGCAGACCGAGGACAAGAGCTTGCCGCCGGATGCGGACGACTGGTTCGAAGCAGCGACGGAAGTGCCGGGCAGTTGGTGGCCCGAATGGACCCGCTGGCTCGATCAATACGGCGGCAAGAAGGTCAAGGCGCGCGCGACGGCGGGCTCGGCTGAGTATCCCGCAATCGAGCCCGCGCCGGGCCGCTACGTGATGCAGCGCGACTGAAACGGTTGACGCGATTGAAGGGGTCGGCGCGAGGCACGATAGCCGGGCAGCATGGGCGATACCGGGCAACTGAATGGATTTTTAACTTGACGGGCGACGGAGCAACTGGCCGAGATGCCCGAAGGAAATTGAAATGACTGATGTAGTGATCGTATCGGCCGCGCGTACGGCAGTGGGCAAATTCGGTGGGTCGCTGGCGAAAACCGCCGCACCCGATCTCGGCGCCATCGTGATTCGCGCGGCGCTGGAGCGCGCGGGCGTAAAGCCTGAGCAGGTCAGCGAAGTCATCATGGGCCAGGTGCTGACGGCAGGTTCCGGCCAGAATCCGGCGCGCCAGGCGCTGATCAAGGCCGGCTTGCCGATGGCCGTGCCCGGCATGACGATCAACAAGGTGTGCGGCTCGGGCCTGAAGGCCGTGATGCTGGCGGCCAACGCCATCATCGCCGGCGACGCGGACATCGTGGTGGCCGGCGGCCAGGAAAACATGAGCGCGGCGCCGCACGTGCTGCCGGGTTCACGTGACGGCTTTCGCATGGGCGACGCCAAGCTGGTCGACAGCATGATCGTCGACGGCCTGTGGGACGTCTACAACCAGTACCACATGGGCGTGACGGCCGAGAACGTCGCGAAGGAATACGGCATCACGCGCGAGCAGCAGGACGCGTTCGCCGCGCTGTCGCAGCAAAAAGCCGAAGCCGCGCAGAAAGCAGGCCGTTTCGACGACGAGATCGTGCCGGTCGAGATTCCGCAACGCAAGGGCGAACCGCTGCGCTTCGCCACCGACGAATTCGTGCGCCACGGCGTCACGGCGGAGTCGCTGGCGGGTCTGAAGCCGGCCTTTTCGAAGGAAGGCACCGTTACCGCCGCGAACGCGTCGGGTCTGAACGACGGCGCGGCCGCGCTGATCGTGATGTCGGCGAAGAAGGCCGAGGCGCTGGGTCTCAAGCCGCTCGCGCGCATCAAGGCCTATGCCAATGCCGGCGTGGATCCCAAAGTGATGGGTATGGGCCCGGTGCCGGCTTCGCGCCGCTGCCTCGAGCGCGCGGGCTGGACGCCGGCCGATCTCGACCTGATGGAAATCAACGAGGCGTTCGCCGCGCAGGCGCTGGCCGTGCATCAGCAGATGGGCTGGGACACGTCGAAGGTCAACGTGAACGGCGGCGCCATTGCGATCGGCCACCCGATCGGCGCGTCCGGCGCCCGGATTCTGGTCACGTTGCTGCATGAAATGCAAAAGCGCGACGCCAAAAAGGGCCTGGCCTCGCTGTGTATCGGCGGCGGCATGGGCGTGGCGCTGGCGGTCGAGCGCGCCTGAGCGTAGCAGGAGAGTATTGCCGCGCGTCGCGTTGTCCGCGGTAGGGGTAGGTCAGGATCGCAGCGACGCGTGGAGTGTGATGTAGTGCCTCGCCAGCCGGTCGCCCGGCGGCAGCGGAGATGATGCAAGACAGGCGAGGAAAGAGGCTGCCGGTCGGCGCCTCGGAAAAACGATAACGGAGTGTGGTTTATGGCACAGCGAATTGCGTATGTAACGGGCGGGATGGGCGGCATCGGCACGAGCATTTGCCAGCGTCTTCACAAGGAAGGCTTCAAGGTGGTCGCCGGCTGTGGCCCGAACTCCCCGCGCCGCGCCAAGTGGCTCGAAGAGCAAAAGGCGCTGGGGTTCGATTTCATCGCCTCGGAAGGCAACGTGGGCGACTGGGAATCGACCCGCGCCGCGTTCGACAAGGTGAAAGCCGAAGTGGGCGAAGTGGACGTGCTGGTCAACAATGCGGGTATTACGCGCGACGTCGTATTCCGCAAGATGACCCACGAAGACTGGACGGCAGTGATCGATACCAACCTGACCAGTCTCTTCAACGTCACCAAGCAGGTGATCGACGGCATGGTCGAGCGCGGCTTTGGGCGCGTCATCAACATCTCGTCGGTGAACGGGCAAAAGGGCCAGTTCGGGCAGACCAACTATTCGACGGCCAAGGCGGGCATTCACGGTTTCACGATGTCGCTGGCCCAGGAAGTCGCTACCAAGGGCGTGACGGTGAATACCGTGTCGCCGGGCTACATCGGCACGGATATGGTCAAGTCGATCCGTCCCGACGTGCTGGAAAAGATCGTCGCGACGATTCCGGTGCGCCGTCTCGGCCAGCCGGACGAAATCGGCTCGATCGTGGCGTGGCTGGCATCGGAAGAGTCGGGTTTTTCGACGGGGGCGGATTTCTCGCTGAATGGCGGTCTGCACATGGGCTGAGCCCGCGAAGCGCCCGGTCGCGAGACGGGGCGCTACAAGGCTCAGGTGTTTCCGGCGGCGTCTCGTACCTGCAATCGTGGCCCGGTTGTGCGTGCGGCAGGACGCCGTTTCTGCGCTTCAATGGCGCTCAAAGGCATTAAATGACCACTACTACAAAGAAAACTGCCGAACGACTGATCAAGAAATATCCGAACCGTCGGCTCTATGACACCGAGACAAGCACGTACATCACGCTGACGGACGTCAAGCAGCTCGTGCTGGACCAGGAGGATTTCAAGGTTATCGACGCCAAGAGCAACGAGGACCTGACGCGCGCCATCCTGTTGCAGATCATCCTCGAAGAAGAAAGCGGCGGCTTGCCGATGTTTTCGTCGTCGATGCTATCGCAGATCATCCGCTTCTACGGGCATGCGATGCAGGGGATGATGGGCACGTATCTGGAAAAGAACATCCAGGCGTTCATCGACATTCAGGCCAAGCTCGCCGACCAGTCGAAGAACCTGTATGAAGGCAAGGCCATGAACCCCGAGGTCTGGTCGCAGTTCATGAACATGCAGGCGCCGATGATGCAAGGCATGATGACGAGCTATATCGAGCAGTCGAAGAACATGTTCGTGCAGATGCAGGAGCAGATGCAGAACCAGGCGAAGTCGATGTTCAGCACGTTTCCGTTCACGCCCGCCAATCCGCAGGGCAATCCGGAGCCGGAGAAGAAGTAAAGGGCGATGCGGCAGCCTGGCCGGGGTTGCCCGGCGCGGGATCAACTGGCGAGGTGGGCGGGAGGCATGGCCGTGTGGCTATGTCGGGCGGGATACGCCCATGGCGCGGTACAATAGCGGGTTGCGTGCGCGAGGCGTGATTGGGCTTCGTCACCGTTTTTTGCCACGGCTTTTGCCATCTTCGGCGCCACTGTCGTCGCTTTTCTTCGCTGGACCACTATTCTTATGCCGCAGATCCCAGTTTCCGCCGCGCCCACGTCTTCCTTGCCGATTGCGCCGAAGGTCGGCTTCGTCTCCCTCGGCTGCCCTAAAGCCCTGGTCGATTCCGAACAGATCATCACGCAACTGCGCGCGGAAGGTTACGAAATCTCCGGCACCTATGACGGTGCGGACCTCGTGGTCGTCAACACCTGCGGCTTTATCGACGAAGCCGTGCAGGAAAGCCTCGACGCGATCGGTGAAGCCCTCACCGAAAACGGCAAGGTGATCGTCACCGGTTGCCTCGGCGCGAAGAAGAGCGCGAGCGGTTCGGGCCTGATCGAGGAAGTGCATCCCAAGGTGCTGGCCGTGACCGGTCCGCACGCGCTCGGCGAGGTCATGCAGCACGTGCATATGCATCTGCCGAAGCCGCACGATCCGTTCGTCGATCTGGTGCCCGCTGCCGGTGTGAAGCTCACGCCGCGTCACTATGCGTATCTGAAAATTTCCGAAGGCTGCAACCACCGCTGCACGTTCTGCATCATCCCGTCCATGCGCGGCGATCTGGTCTCGCGTCCGGTCGCGGACGTGATGCTCGAAGCGGAGAACCTGTTCAAATCCGGCGTGAAGGAATTGCTGGTGATTTCGCAGGACACCAGCGCATACGGCGTGGACGTCAAGTACCGTACCGGTTTCTGGAACGGCAAGCCGATCAAGACACGCATGACGGATCTGGTCGGCGCGCTCGGCGAACTGGCGGCGCAATACGGCGCGTGGGTGCGTCTGCATTACGTGTATCCGTACCCGAGCGTCGACGAAGTGATTCCGATGATGGCCGAAGGGCCGTTCAAGGGACACGTGCTGCCGTATCTCGACGTGCCGTTCCAGCACGCGCACCCGGAAGTGCTGAAGCGCATGAAGCGTCCGGCCAATGCGGAAAAAGTGCTGGAGCGCGTGCGCGCGTGGCGCGAGATGTGCCCGGACCTGACCATCCGCAGCACGTTCATCGCCGGCTTCCCCGGCGAGACCGAAGAGCATTTCCAGACGCTGCTCGACTTCATCCGCGAGGCGGAACTGGATCGTGTCGGCTGCTTCGCGTACTCGCCAGTCGAGGGCGCCACCGCCAACGAACTGGATGGCGCGTTGCCCGACGAAGTGCGCGAAGAACGCCGCGCCCGCTTCATGGAAGTGGCCGAAGAAGTGTCCGCCAAACGCATCGCGCGCAAGGTCGGCAAGACGCTCAAGGTGCTGGTCGACGAAATCAACGACGACGGCGGCATTGGCCGCACGGCGGCGGATGCGCCGGAGATCGACGGCGTCGTCTACATCGCGCCCACCACCAAGGCGTCGAAGCGCTACAAGGTCGGCGACTTCGTGTCGGTGAAGATCTCCGGCGCGGACGGCCACGATCTGTGGGGCGAGGTGTAAGCCATGTCGACGGCGGCGAGCCCGGCTATCCTCGCGCTCGGCGAGGCGATGGTCGAATTCAACCAGGCGTCGAAAGACCGCCCGGAGTATCTGCAGGGTTTCGGCGGCGACACCTCGAACTTCTGCGTCGCGGCGGCCCGGCAGGGCGCCACCGCGGGTTATGTGTCGGCCGTCGGCGACGATCATTTCGGGCGTCTGTTGCTCGATCTGTGGCAATGCGAATCGGTGGAGACGTCGACGATCAAGGTCGACAGCCACGCGCCCACCGGCGTCTATTTCGTCTCGCACGGCGCGCAAGGCCATCAGTTCGACTATCTGCGCGCCGGCTCGGCTGCCAGCCATTACGCGCCGCGCGACCTGCCGCTCGAGGCGATTGCCGCCGCCCAGGTGCTGCATCTGTCCGGCATCAGCCTCGCCATCAGCGTGAGCGCGTGCGACGCGGCGCTCGCGGCAATCGGCCACGCGCGTGCCAACGGCACCCGGGTGAGTTTCGACACCAATCTGCGCCTCAAACTGTGGCCGCTCGCGAGGGCGCGCGCGGTGATGGTCGAAGCGATTCGCTATAGCGACATCTGCCTGCCGAGCTGGGACGACGTCACCGTCCTCACCGGGCTCACGGGCCGCGACGAGATCGTCGATTACCTGTTGGCGCTGGGACCCGGCGTCGTCGCGCTCAAGCTCGGTCAGCAAGGCGCGTATGTTGCCACGGCCCATGAGCGCCGGATGGTGCCGGGGCACGCCGTCAATGCGGTGGACGCCACCGGCGCCGGCGATTGCTTCGGCGGCGCGTTCATTGCCCGCATCGTGGCGGGCGACGACCCGTTTGCGGCGGCGCGTTATGCGAACGCGGCCGCGGCGTTATCCACGCAAGGTTTCGGGGCAGTGGCGCCGATTCCCGACCGCCACGCGGTCGAGAAGGCGCTGGCTGCCGGAGCGGTCTAAAGAGCAGGAGGAGCGGGCCATGCAGCGGGATGTAGTGGTGGTAAGCGGCGTGCGTACAGCGATTGGCGACTTTGGCGGCAGCCTGAAGGACTTCTCGCCGACCGATCTCGGCGCACGCGTGGTGCGTGAGGTGCTGTCGCGGGCCAAGGTGCCGGGCGACGAAGTCGGCCATGTCGTGTTCGGCAACGTGGTCCATACCGAAGCCAAAGACATGTATCTGGCCCGCGTGGCGGCGTTGAACGGCGGCGTCGCGCAACACGCGCCCGCGCTCACCGTGAACCGCCTGTGCGGCTCCGGCTTGCAGGCCATCGTGTCAGCCGCGCAGAGCGTCATGCTCGGCGACGCGGACATCGCGATCGGCGGCGGCGCGGAAAGCATGAGCCGCGCGCCCTACGTGATGCCGGCGGCGCGCTTCGGTCAGCGCATGGGCGACGCGCGGCTCGTCGACATGATGCTCGGCGCGTTGCAGGACCCGTTCCAGGGCATTCACATGGGCGTGACAGCTGAGAACGTCGCGCGCAAATACGACATCTCGCGCGAGGCGCAAGACGCGCTCGCGCTCGAATCGCACCGCCGGGCGGCCCGCGCAATCGCCGGCGGTTATTTCAAGGAACAGATTCTGCCGGTCACGATCTCATCGAAAAAAGGTGACATCGTGTTCGAGCAGGACGAACACGTGCGGCTGAATGCGTCGGCGGAAGACTTCTCGAAGTTAAAGCCGGTGTTCGCCAAAGAAAACGGCTCGGTGACGGCCGGCAACGCGTCCGGCATCAACGATGCAGCGGCCGCCGTCGTGCTGATGGAGCGCAGCGTCGCGGAACGGCGCGGCGTGAAGCCGCTCGCGCGGCTTGTCGCCTACGCCCACGCGGGCGTCGATCCGGCTTACATGGGCATCGGCCCGGTGCCGGCCACGCGCAAGGCGCTGGAACGGGCCGGCCTGACGGTCGCCGACCTCGACGTCATCGAAGCAAACGAAGCGTTTGCCGCCCAGGCGTGTGCGGTCAGCAAGGAACTCGGGCTCGATCCCGCCAAGGTCAACCCGAACGGCTCCGGCATTTCGCTCGGCCACCCGATCGGCGCGACCGGCGCATTGATCACCGTGAAGGCGTTGTACGAACTGCAGCGCATTGGCGGGCGTTATGCGCTCGTGACGATGTGCATCGGCGGCGGCCAGGGCATCGCGGCGATTTTCGAGCGGATCTGATACGGGGCGCTCGAGCCTTATCGTAAGCAAGCAGGCAAGAACAGGAAGGAACGGATGTCGGAATCGAAATCAATCGGGTGCGTCGCGCGCGGGCGCGGCTGGCGCCACGGCGCCGCGGCGGTGCTGCTGATGGCTGCGGCGGGCGCCTTGCTGCCCGGACAGGCGTGGGCGCAAAGCGACGCGGTCAAGGAACTGGCCGCGCCGCCTCCTATTCAGTTGCCGCTCAAGCCGAGCCCGGAGTTTGCAAAGTTTCCGCGCTACGCCGGCACGCTCGGCACGCGTCAGATCGTCTTGAGGCTTGGGCCCAAGACCGATGACCCATCCGGCGTGCACGGCGAGTATCAGTACACCGATACGGGCGAAGTGATCCTGATCGCGGGCGACCGTGACGGCGACACGCTCGAAGTGGAAGAATCGAACGACGGCACGCACATCACCGGCAACTGGGTCGGCAAGTTTGCCGCCGACGGAACCCTGGCTGGCGACCGCATGAACGTCGACGACTCGGATCCGCAACCGTTCGACCTGAAAGCGCTGGCAGCCGGACAACCGGTGCCTGCGCCCACCGCTGCGGTTCAGCCGCCCGCGGCCGGGGCGACCCGTCCGGCGGCTCCCGCCGCCGCGGCAGCCAGCGGTGCGAACACGGTAAACGGGGTGAATAACCTCACGACTGGCGAGTAAGCGCGGGTTTCGCGCGTTCTCGGCTCTTTGGTTTTACGCAAAATCACCATGACTCAATCCAGATCCACACGCGGCCTGCAAACCCGCATCGTGCGCCCTGAAGACCAGATCACGCCGGGCTTCGAGGCGTTCACCGTGCCGGTTACGCGGGCGTCGACGGTAGTGTTTCCCGATCTCGCCGCGATGCGCGCGTGCGACTGGCGCAACGACGGCCAATGGCGCTATGGCCTGCATGCCACGCCGACCTCGCTGGCGCTGGCGCAGCGGCTGGCAGTGATCGAGGGCGGCAATCATGCCTTGTTGCAGCCGTCGGGTTTATCGGCGATTTCCAATGTCTACTTTGGTCTTGTCAAAGCGGGTGACGACGTCCTGATTCCGGACAACGTTTATTCGCCGAACCGCGAATTCGGCGACTGGCTCGCAAGAGACTTCGGCGTCACCGCGCGCTATTACGAGCCGATGATCGGCGCGGGGATCGCCGAGCTGATCCAGCCGAATACACGCCTGATCTGGCTCGAAGCGCCCGGTTCGGTGACGATGGAAGTGCCCGACGTGCGCGCGATCACCACAGCCGCGCGCGCGCGCAACGTGGTCACGGCCATCGATAACACCTGGTCCGCCGGGCTCGCATTCCGTCCGTTCGAACATGGCGTCGATATTTCGCTGCAGGCGCTGACCAAATACCAGTCGGGCGGCGGCGACGTGCTGATGGGCGCGACCATCACCGTCGACCGTGAACTGCATCTGAAGCTGAAATCGGCGCGCATGCGCATGGGCATCGGCGTTTCGTCGGACGACTGCTCGCTGATCCTGCGCAGCCTGCCGAGCATGCAGGTGCGCTTTGCCCAGCACGACCGCAGCGCGCTCGCGCTGGCAAAGTGGCTAAAGACGCGGCCGGAAATCGCCACGGTGCTGCATCCCGCGTTGCCCGACTGTCCGGGGCATGAATTCTTCGAGCGTGATTTTACGGGGGCGGGCGGGCTGTTTTCGGTGGTGTTCGACGGCCGTTACACGCCGGCCCAGGTCGATACGTTCTGCGAGGCGCTCGCGCTGTTTTCGATCGGCTGGAGTTGGGGCGGGGCTCAGAGTCTGGTGGTGCCATACGACATCGCGTCGATGCGTACCGCTGCGCAGTGGCCGCATCGCGGCACGCTGGTGCGCTTTTATATCGGCCTTGAAGAAGAGGACGACTTGCGCGCGGATATGGAACAGGGATTGGCGAAGCTGGCTTCGGCAGCGTGAACGGCGCCGTCGTAGCTTGCACCTGCGGCGCTGCGAGACTTTGCGATTGCGATAAGCCCATCGGACATGGTTTCGATGGGCTTGGGATTTTGCCGATGGCTAACCTGATTCAAAACAACCGCAGCAAGCCTTCCAAACCAACATAGTTAAACGCGACGCTGGCAGCCTCGCGCACCACCGGCTTCGCACGAAACGCCACGGATAAGCCGGCCTCGGCCATCATCTTCAGGTCGTTGGAGCCATCGCCCATCGCAATCGCGCGGCCGGGCTCGATGCCGAGTTGCGCGCAGGTCTCGCGCAGCGTGCGAGCCTTGACGTCCGCGTTGACGATCTCGCCCGTCACCTGTCCGGTCAGCTTGCCGTCGACGATTTCGAGCGTGTTGGCTCGCGTGAAATCCAGCCCCAGGCGGCTTTTCAGTTTCTCCGTGAAGAACGTGAAGCCGCCGGAAACCAGCAAGGTTTTCAGTCCCGCTGCCTTGGCTCCTGCCAGCATCTGTTCCGCACCCGGCGACAGACGCAGCCGTTCCTCATATACCCGTTCCAGCGCGCTTGCATCGAGGCCCTTGAGCAGCGCCACGCGGCGAATAAGGCTTTCGTTGAAATCCTTGATTTCGCCGCGCATGGACGCTTCGGTGATCGCCGCAACCTCGGCCTTCAGACCGCAGAAATCGGCGATTTCGTCGATGCACTCGATAGTGATCAGCGTCGAGTCCATGTCCATGGCGACCAGCCCAAAGTCGCGCAGCTGCCGGCCCGGTTCGACAAACGCGTAATCCAGCGCGTGCGTGCCGCAGTAGACGTCCAGATCGGCGCGCTGGGCGGGGCTTGCATCGGCAATGCGGATCGCGTGGGCGTCGATGACGGCGGCGCGCGAGCCACGCGCGAGCGCGACGAGCGTCTTATGGTGGTCGGCGGACAGGGGCGCGGGGCTTTGGATGACGAGATTCATGACGTCGCAGGAAAAGGCGCGCGGCGCGCGCGGAAAATCCCGCTATTGTAACGGGTCGGCGCGCGGCGTCCGGCGGGCCGCGGGCGCTCATCGACGCGCCGTCCGGCCGTAGCTTTTGCCGATACGGCGCAAGAGTTACAGAGCACATCGTGTACGCGCTGGCCGGCAGCAACCCCGCCGCGCCCGCCGCGCGGCCCGCTGCACCGTGGCACGCTTGATGCGTCGCCAAGGTTCCGGCCTTTAGGAGTGCACGATGTCACACATGATCTGGAAAGGCGCAATCAGCTTCGGCCTCGTGCACGTACCGGTGCAACTGTATCCGGCTACGCAGTCCGAGAAGGTCGGCTTCAATCTGCTCGACAAGCGCTCGATCGATCCGATCGGCTATCGGCAGATCAATAAGCGCACCGGCAAGGAAGTCACGCGCGACAACATCGTGCGCGGTTTCGAATACGAGAAAGACAAGTACGTTGTCCTTTCCGATGACGAAATCCGCTCGGCGAATCCCGAGTCGACGCAGACCGTCGACATTCTGGCCTTCGTCGAAGCGCCCGAAATCTCGTTTCTCTATCTCGACACCCCGTATTTCCTGGCGCCGGATCGCAAGGGCGACAAGGTCTACGCGCTGTTGCGTGAGGCGCTGAAGGCATCGGGGAAGATCGGTGTCGCCAGCGTGGTGCTGCACAACAAGCAGCATCTGGCCGCGCTCATCCCGGTCGGGCCGGTGCTCGCGCTCAACACGTTGCGCTGGGCCGGCGAAGTACGCGACTACGGCGAGCTGAAGTTGCCGTCGGAGGATCCGAAGAAGGCGGGCGTGACACCGCGCGAACTCGACATGGCCAAAAAGCTGATCGACGACATGAGCGAGCATTGGGACCCGTCGGCCTATCGCGACACCTTCCACGACGACATCCTGGCGCTGGTGGACCGCAAGATCCGCGCGGGCAAGACGGAGGAAGTGACGGACGTCGAAGCGGCTCACGAGCCGCGCCAGTCCGCGGAGATTCTGGATCTGTCCGATTTGCTCAAACGCAGTCTTGGACGCGGCAAAGGCAAACCGGCGGCGCGCGGCCGTGCCGCGCAGAACGGCGACGACGCGGACGATGCCGACGACACGGAAGAGCCAGCGCCCACACCGCGCCGTAAGACGGCCACGCCGCGCCGCGCGTCCGCCGCCGGCACTGGCACGCGCGCGGCGGCCTCGCGCAAGCTAGGCGCCGCCAAGGACACGCCGCACCGCAAGCGCAGTGCTGCCTAAAGACGCGCAAAGGCCCTCACCATGAGCGACGACCGGCTCGGCCCCTATCACCGCAAGCGCCGCTTCGACGAGACGCCCGAGCCATCGGGTAAGCCTTCGCGCAAGGCCGCCGGTGGCAAGGCGCCGTCCCGCAAGACCGGCCATCCGCTCTCTTACGTGATCCAGGAACATGACGCGCGGCGCTTGCACTACGACTTCCGCCTTGAACTCGACGGCACGCTGAAATCATGGGCAGTGCCGAAGGGACCGAGTCTGGACCCATCGGTGAAGCGGCTCGCGGTGCATGTCGAAGATCATCCGCTCGAATATGGCTCGTTCGAAGGCGACATTCCGCCTGGCCACTACGGCGCCGGGTCGGTGATCGTGTGGGATCGCGGCACGTGGCAGCCGGAGGGCGGTGTCGCCCATGCAGAAGAGGCGTATCGGGCGGGCAAGCTCAAATTCACGCTGGACGGCGACAAACTGCACGGCGGCTGGATGCTGGTACGCAGCCACATGCGCGGCAGCGGCGACAAGGAGCAGTGGCTGCTGATCAAGGAACGTGACGAGGCGGCACGCAGCGAGGCCGATTTCGACGTGCTCAAGAAGCGGCCCGGCAGCGTGCTCGATGGTGGGACTGCGGGAGGCGGGGCAGGCAAGGGCGCTGCCGCGAAAGCGGCGAAGCCGAAGGGCGCACCCACGAAGAGCGCGACGCTGAAAGGCGCGCCATCCAGGGCCACGGCGTCGAAAGCGCCAACCCGCGCCCGAGGCGCCGCGTCGGCAGCACCGAGACCTGACATCGTCGCCAGCCGTAGCAGCGGGTCGCTGCGTGAACTGGCCGCGTCGCCGTCCATCGAGGGCGCCAGGAAAGCGGCCTTGCCCGCCACGTTCAAGCCCGAACTCGCCACACTGGTCGACGCCGCGCCGCCCGGCGACGAATGGTCGTATGAGATCAAGTTCGATGGTTATCGCGTGCTCGTGCGCATCGATCATCGTGCGGGGAAAAACCCGGTTCAGGTCTACACCCGCGCCGGCAACGACTGGTCCGCGAAATTCAGCAAGCAGGTCGGCGCGCTGGCGCAGCTCGACATTGAGACCGCCTGGCTCGACGGCGAAGCGGTCGTGCTCGATCACAACGACGTGCCGAACTTTCAGGCGCTGCAAAACGCCTTCGATGCCAACCGGCCGCAGGACATCGTGATCTATCTGTTCGACCTGCCGTATCTCAACGGCTATGACCTGCGCGACGTGCCGTTGGTGCAGCGCCGCGCCATCCTGCATGCGTTGCTCGAAGGGACGGACAATCGTGTGCTGCGCTATTCGGAAGACTTCGCCTTCAGCGCCGACGATCTGCTAAGGAGTGCCTGCGATATGGCGCTCGAAGGGATCATCGGCAAGCGGCGCGACAGCGGCTACACATCAGGGCGCAGCACGGCATGGATCAAACTCAAGTGCCGTCGCCGCCAGGAATTCGTGATTGGCGGCTATACGGAGCCGACGGGGAGCCGCGCGGCGTTTGGCGCATTGCTGCTGGGTGTCTATGACGCTCACGGCAAGCTGCAGTATGTCGGCCGGGTCGGCACCGGTTTCGACGCGGCGCTGCTGCGTGCGGTGAAAAAGGAACTCGACGCCCGCGAGCAGCCGCGCATGCCGTTCGCCACGGCGCCGCGCGAACGCAGCCGCACGCCGGTTCACTGGGTCAAGCCCGAACTCGTTTGCGAATGCAACTTCGCGGAATGGACCGATGAGCGCATCGTGCGTCAGGCGTCGTTCATCAGTCTGCGAAGCGATAAACCGGCGCGGCAGATCGTCAGGGAAACGCCGCGCGAAGGAGCCGATGTGCAAGCCCATTCCCATGAACACGCGCCCGAGGCACCCGCCAAAGCCCGCGCGACGAAGCCTTCCGCAAATAAAGATACCCCGGCTGACGAAGCGGCAACGGCCGAACCGAAAGCCGCGCGCACCCCCCGCAAAAGCACGGCCCAAAAAACCGCCGCCACCGATTCCGTCGCCGGCCTGCGCATTTCGCATCCGGACCGTGTCATCGACAAGGCGTCCGGCACGCGCAAGCTCGATCTTGTGAAGTACTACGAATCAGTTGAAAAATGGCTGCTGCCGCATTTGCAGGACCGGCCCGTGTCCCTGGTGAGGGCGCCCGAGGGTGTCGGTGGCGAGCTGTTTTTCCAGAAGCACAGCCAGAAGCTGTCGATTCCGAATGTCACCCAGCATGCTGGACTCGATGCCGGACATCCGCCACTCATCACCATCGAATCGCTCAAGGCGCTGATCGGCGCGGCGCAGATGGGCACGATCGAATTGCATACCTGGAACGCGCTCGCCTCGAACATCGAAAAGCCCGACCGCATGGTGTTCGATCTGGATCCCGACCCGGCGCTCGGCTGGGACAGGATGATCGAAGCCGCGCACCTCACCCGCACGCTGCTCGAAGAACTCGGCCTCGTATCGTTCTGCAAGACGAGCGGCGGCAAGGGACTGCACGTGGTGGTGCCGCTCGCGAAGCATGCAGGCTGGGACGAGGTGAAGGCATTTTCGCAGGCCGTCGCGCAACACATGGCGGCGACCCTGCCCAAGCATTTCGCCGCGAAGATGGGCCCACAGAACCGCAAACGCAAAATCTTCGTGGATTACCTGCGCAACAACCGCGGCTCCAGCACGGTGGCCGCTTTCTCCGCGCGAGCGCGGCCGGGGCTCGGGGTGTCGGTGCCTATCGCGTGGGACGAACTCGAAAGTACCACGGCAGGGGATCAATGGACCGTCGCCAATCTGCACGAACGGCTCGAATCGTTGCATGAGGATCCGTGGGACGGTTACGCGAAGACGCGGCAACGCATCACGGCGGCAATGAAGAAGCGTCTGGATGGCGCGGACGGCGGATGAACAGAGGGATGGAGTCTCGCAGGCATGCCGGTATGCGGTAGCTAGGCAATGGCCATGCAATAGCCATGCAACCGGCGTGCACCGGAAACGCACTCGATGAAGGAGGACGCAATGAAGACATCACATCAAACCCCGCAGGGCGGCAAGCAGCAAGATCATGGCAAAACGGCGGACCCGCACGCGAAGCAGGACGTGCGCTCGATGCAGGACGAAGGCGCGCCGCTGCCGCACGAAACCGACCAGAACGCCGAGTCGCAGCATGAGGACGAGCCGCGTGGCGTCGGTAAGCAGGCGCATCGCGACGTGCAGCGCGGGTTGAAAGACACCGACCGGCGTGGCGGCGACGAGTATCAGCAGAAGACGCAAAACGACGCGCACAGCAACGAGAATTCGAGTGCGACGGAAGGGGCCGCCAAGGCGCATCAGGAAAAACGTAGCAAGCACTGAAGGCGCGCGGCAGTTCGGCACGGTGGGATTCGCGGGAGCGGCGCTTCGTTCGCTCTGCTGGAACCTGTTCAGCGGGGCGCCGCGTCCCAATACGGCGGATCGCCAAAGTGTCCGGCGAGAAACTCGATCATCGCCAGCGTCTTGGGCGGCACGAATGCGCGGCTTGGATAGACGGCCCAGATCGCCACGGTCTCGGCGAGAGGATAGCTGTCGAGAATCGTCACCAGTTGGCCGCTGCGCAGATACGGCGCGACGTCCCACGTCGATTTGAGGGCGATCCCGAAGCCGGCCAGCAGCGCGTCGCGGATTACTTCGCCGTTATCGGTCGCGAGCCGTCCGCCGACGCGCACGTCGAGGCGCCCGGAGGGCGTTTCGAAGGCCCACGTGGTCTGGTCCGCGAGGATCACGCATTCGTGCTGGGCGAGGTCTGCCGGATGATGCGGCACACCTCGTTCGGCAAGATAGGACGGCGCGCAGCAAATCACCCGGCGGTTCACGGCCAGGCGTTTGGCCACCAGCGTCGAATCCTTCAGCGCGCCGATGCGCAGCGCCAGGTCCATTCCGGCATCGAGCAGATCCACGATGTGGTCCGATAGCCGCAGATCCACGTTGACGCCCGGATAGCGGCGCAGAAATTCGGGCATCGCCGGCGACACATGCTGCCGCCCGAATGACGACGGCATCGACATCCGCAGCCGGCCCTGCGGCTCGGTCTGCGCCCGGCCGACCGAGGCGCGGGCGGCCGCCGCGGCGTCGAGCAAGGTTTGCGCGCGGGCCATGAAAATCTCGCCGTCCTGCGTCAGGCTGATGCGCCGCGTGGTCCGATGCAGCAGACGCGCGCCCAAAAGCCGTTCGAGTTGCGCGAGCCGCGCGCTCGCCACGGCCGCGGACAGACCGAACTCGCGGCCCGCTGCCGACACGTTGGCGAGCAGCGCCGCCCGCACGAACAGCGCGACGTCGAGCAGATCGAGCCGCTCACGCTCCAGAAGCGCGGGCGATGACGCAGGACGGGATTGACCGGCAGAGTCCATTATTCTGATTTACAAGAAAATGTTTAAGTCATTATGCACGTTTTAAGTGGGTAAGGATCGCCTTAAGATAGCCACATGATTTGCGCGGCGTCCCTCGCGAATCCATCCACGAACATCCATCCACGAACATCCATCCACGAACGACCCAACGAACCAGGAGTTGTCATGAAAGCTGTCGGCCTTTATCGCTATTTGCCCATTGATCATCCCGAAGCACTGCTCGACCTCGAGATTGCACAACCGCAAGCCACTGGCCGCGACCTACTGGTCAAGGTCGAGGCGATCTCGGTGAACCCGGTCGACTTCAAGGTGCGCTCGCCGAAAGACAGCGTCGAAACCACCCCGCGCGTGCTCGGCTGGGACGCAGCCGGGACGGTCGCCGCGGTGGGACCGGACGTCACCCTGTTCAAGGTCGGCGATCCGGTGTTTTACGCCGGCAGCATCACGCGGCCGGGCGCCAACAGCGAATATCACCTGGTGGACGAGCGGATTGTCGGCCGCAAGCCGGCTTCGCTCGATTTCAGTCACGCCGCCGCATTGCCGTTGACCGCGATTACCGCGTGGGAAGCCTTGTTCGATCGCCTCGGCGTGTCGCCGCAAGGCGCGGATAAAGGCCGCTCGGTGCTGATCATCGGAGGTGCGGGCGGGGTCGGGTCGATCGGCATTCAACTCGCCAAACAGCTCGCCGGTTTGACCGTGATCGCGACGGCCTCGCGTCCGGCATCGGCGAAGTGGGCAACCGGGCTGGGCGCGGACCACATCATCGATCACTTCGGCGACATGCCGGCCCAGTTGAAGCAGATCGGTTTCGAACAGGTCGATTACGTGCTGATGTTCAACGACACCGACAAGCATTTCCCGGCGGCGGCAGCCGTCATCAAACCGCAGGGCGGCATCTGCACGATCGTTGAAAACAGCAAGCCGCTCCCGGTTGAATTGTTGAAGGCGAAGAGCGCGGCTTTCCACTGGGAATTCATGTTCACGCGTTCGATGTTCGGCACGCCCGACATGATCGAGCAGCACAAACTGTTGACCGAAGTGGGGCGCCTGGTCGACGGCGGCACCTTGCGCACGACCATCGGCGAGGACCTCGGCAAGATCAACGCGCAGAACCTGCGGCGTGCGCATCAACTGCTGGAAGAAGGGCGGGCGATCGGCAAGCTGGTGCTGAGCGGCTTCTAGAAAACGCTGCACCGCAAGCGGGTTAACACCCGATCCGCGCGAGGCGCGTTCGGGTCCGCTTGGCGGTAGACTGACAGGGCTCCAGGCAAAAATAGCCGCGCACGCTCGCATAGCGGGCGTGCAGCGGCATAACGAGGAGGTGACACTATGAGCCCGTGCTTCAGACTCTCCGCCGTTTCGATGATTGCTTCGCTTGCCTGTACCTTTGCCACATTCGCTCACGCGGCCACGCCGATCACGGTGACCTCGCAGGCCGCGACGGACGGGCCGATCCGCTACACCGTCAAGGTCACCTCGAAACAGTTTGGCGATGCGCAGGAAACGCGCACGATCCGCTCGGGTGAGTCCGACGATTTCACGTGGAAAACGGTGCCGCCAGGTGGTCCGGTCGCAGCCGTGGATCAGTGCCCGGTCGACGCCTCGCTGCCGGTCGACACCAACGGCGCGATGATCCGGCAAACGCAGATCCGCTTTGCGCCAGTGGTCGCCAACGACGGCACCGCCACGGTTCAGTTGAGCTTCCAGGCACAGACGCCGCACGGCACCAAAACCGTGACGAACGGCGGCAAGACACTGAAGTGTCCGAACGGCGAAACAGTGAGTCAGATCGTGCGTTTTACGATGCCCACCAACGGCAGCACCAAAACGCTGAGCTTGAATGACGGAACCCAGCTGGCGGTGTCGGCCAAACGGTGAGCGGGATTGAAAGGCGCGATGCTTATCGCGCCGCGCGACTTTTGCCGCTGTGTGCGCCGTGACGGCCGCTTATGACAGCCACTTATGGCATGACTACGAGCACGACCACGAGCATGATCACGAGCACGGCTAACGCGAGGCCGCAGCCCGCTCCACCAATCGCGACGCCAGAAACCGGTGGTCCGCGGAAAACAGCCGCCGGTACGTCAGCAACACCGCGCCCACCGTGCCGAGCGCCGACGCCGCCGCAATCAGGAACATGATCACGATCTGATAGCGCACCGCCTGCAACGGCGATTGCCCGGCCAGCACCTGGCCCGTCATCATGCCGGGCAGACTGACGACGCCTACCACCGCCATCTGGTTGAGCGTCGGGATCATGCCGGCCCGCACTGCCTGGCGCGCCGGTCCCTGTGCCGCTTCCCAGCGCGTGGCGCCGAGTGCAAGCGCCATCTCGACGCGATCGCGGTGCGAGGTCAGTTCTTCTGTCATGCGCTCGATGCCGAGCGACACGCCGGTGAGCGTGTTGCCGAGAATCATGCCGAGTATCGGAATCGCATATTGCGGCTCGTACCACGGCCGGATCCGGATCACGACGAATAGTCCCACCGCCGCCACCAGCCACGAGCTGACCCAGATCGACACAATGCTGTCCTGGCGCTGTCCGGCATAGCTGCGCGTGCCGCGTTGCGCGCCCGCGAATCCGGCGATCAGGGTCATCAGCACCATCAACGGCAGCACGACGAACCAGCGGTCGAACTGGAATACCCAGCCGAGCACATAACCGATCGCCAGCAACTGCACGACGGTGCGCACCGCCGCCCAGGCGAGCTTGCGTTCGAGATCGAGCTTTAGCGCCAACGACACCGCGCCGTTCACGACGATCAGCAGCGCGGCGATCGCCACATCCCACAGGCTGAGGTTTTGCAGGGTCATCGAGCGGGCTCCGGGTTGTCGCTTTGGGGCGGGCAGAGCGGGCTCGTCGAGGATTCGGAGAGCACGCCCGCATGCATGGTCAGATGACGCTCGCTCATGCGCTTTGCCTGAGCCGGATCGTGCGATACCCATACCGATGCGTGCGTCGACGCATGCGCGAGGCCAGCATGGAACCAGGCATCGACGAGACCTTCGATGGCATGCGACGACTCGGGGTCGAGCGAGGCGGTCGGTTCGTCGAGCAGCAACACTTCCGGCGCGAGTTGCAGCACGCGGATCAGCGCGGCGATCTGCGCCTCGCCGCCCGAGAGTTCACTCGCGCGCTTGTCGAGAAAGTCGGCGCCGCGACCCGCCTGGGCGGCGAGCGAGGCCGCCCGCGCGCGATCGAACCGCACGTCGCGATAAATCTGCAGCGAGAACGGATAGCGCAGATTGTCTTCGACAGTGCCGTCCAGAATCGCGGGCCGTTGCTGGATGTAGGCGACATTGCGCCGGTAGCGCGTGATGCTGGCGCGGTCGACCGCCTGACCGTGCCAGGCGATCTGGCCGCCCGAGAGCGGATCGAGCAGCGCCAGGGCGCGCAGGAACACGCTCTTGCCCGAGCCCGACGGTCCGGTGAGGGCGACGCGGTCGCCCACCTGCAGCGCGAAGCGAGTGGGCTGCAGCAGCATCTGGCGGCTACGCGGATCCTGCCGCGCCATGTCCGTCGCCTCGACGAGGGGAGTGTGCGTCATGGTGAGAAGGTGGGTCAGAGATACAAGGCTGCGCCGGCTATGGCGGGCCGGCTTTTCTACGTCATTCCCGAGTCGTGGCGCGGATGGCCCTTGATGGCTGCATAACGATGCGGACTCAAGGCCCGCGCCGTAAGCCGGGCATGTTAACTGCTGCCCCGATAGGCCAAACAGCAAGAACCGGAGTGTCTCATGGCAGCGTCGCGCACGATCGGCAGACGAATCGGCAAGATCATCGCATGGCTGGTAGCCGTGATCATCGTCCTGATTGCCGCTTTGGCGATTTTTATTCTGACCTTCGACTGGAACCGCGCGCGTCCGTGGGTCGATCAGAAAGTGAGCGAGGCGATCGGCCGGCAGTTCGTCATCCAGGGCGATCTGAAAGTGGGCTGGCGTCATCCGGTGGGTGAGACCGGTTGGCGCGGCTGGGTGCCGTGGCCGCGCTTTTCCGCCGCCAACATCACGATTGCGAATCCGGACTGGACCAAACAGCAGCACTTCGCGACGCTCGACGAGATCGACTTCGAAGTGGAAGTGCTGCCGCTGCTCGCGCATGACATCGTGATTCCGGCGATCAATCTGGTGAATCCCTCGGTCGACCTCGAGCGGGTGCTCAATGGCCGCAATAACTGGACGTTCAAGCTGGCGTCATCCGCTGGCCCGTCCGAATGGACCCTCGAACTGCATGATATTGCCTTCGACAAAGGCGTCATCGACCTGTCCGATCAGCAGAACAAGGCCGATATGCACGTCGTGGTCGACACGCTCGGCCAGGCCATTCCGATCGGCGATGTGCTGAAGCAACAGGAAGAGGCCTCGCGCAGTTCATCCGCCGAGGTGGTCGGCAAGCAGGGCGCCAAACGCCTGACGGCGCAGGCCAACGCGATTTCGGCGTCGGAGGCGGCCGAGGCATCGGCGGCTGCGGCCGCTTCGGCTGCAACGGGCGCCTCGGCGGGTTCCGCTGCTTCGAATGCCGCTGCGGCTTCCAGTGCGTCGGGCGCATTGAGCGCGTCCGGCACGGCGGCGGCCTCCCATGCGGGCGGCGCATCGGCCGCGCAGGCCGCGGAATCCGGCAGCGCCAGTTCGGCCTCTGCCTCGGCGGGCAACGTGGCGAGCCACTCCACCATGACGTCGGCGGCATCCGCGCCGGTCAATCCGGCCAGCAGCGTGGGCGCTGGCGCGCGTCCGCCGGTGCCGCCGTATGCGATCGGCTGGACCGCCAAGGGCACCTACAAGCACAATCCGGTCACGGGCAGCGGCAAGCTCGGCGGCGTGCTGGCGTTGCAGGACGTCAACCGGCCATTCCCGCTGCAGGCCGACGTCAAGATCGGCGACTATCTGCACGTGGCGGTGGTCGGCACGGTCACGGACCCGGCTCACCTCGCCGCCATCGACATGAAGCTGTGGGTGCAGGGCACCAGCATGGCGCATCTATACAACCTGACGGGCGTGACCCTGCCCGACACCCCGCCGTATGCCACCGAAGGCCGCCTCGTCGGCCAGTTCAAGCGCAACGCCAGTGTCTTCAAGTATGAAAATTTTACAGGCCGGGTGGGCGGCAGCGACCTGAACGGCTCGCTGACCTACACGGCGGGCGAGCCGCGGCCGAAACTGCAGGGTGACCTGGTGTCGAACCTGCTGCAATTCTCCGATCTCGCGCCGATCATCGGCGCCGACTCGAACGCCAGCAAGGCCAAGCGCGGCGACGCGGCCCAGCAGCCGTCGAACAAGGCGCTGCCGGTCGAGCAGTTCCGCACCGACCGCTGGAAGGCGATCGACGCCGACGTCAAGTTCACCGCGCGCCGCATCATCAAGAATCCGGACTTGCCGATCACCAATCTCTACACGCACGTGGTGATGGCCGACGGCGTGCTGTCGCTGGTGCCGTTGTCGTTCGGCGTGGCGGGCGGCACGCTGGCTTCGGAAATTCATCTGGACGGCAGCGGCACGCCGCTCAAGGGACGCTTCGCCACCTCGGCGCGCCATTTGAAGCTGAAGCAACTGTTCCCCAACTTCAAGACCATGCAAAGCGCGCTCGGCGAAGTGAATGGCGACGCCTCGCTCTCCGCCACCGGCAATTCGCCGGCGGCGCTGGCGGCGACTTCGAACGGCGAGATCAAGGCGCTCGTCACCGACGGCACCGTGAGCCGTCTGCTGATGGAAGCGGCCGGCCTGAACGTGGCGAACGTGGTCTACGAAAAGCTGTTCGGCTCGGCCGACGTGAAGATCAACTGCGCGGCCTCGGACTTCGTCGTGACGGATGGGGTGCTCGATCCGCGTGTCTTCGCGCTCGACACCGACGACGCCGTGATCGACATCGACGGCAACGTCAACCTGCGCGACGAAACCATGGATCTCGGCGTGCATCCGCATACGAAGGGCTTCCGGGTGTTTTCGCTGCGCTCGCCGCTCTACGTGAAGGGGACCTTCAAGGATCCGCACGTCGGTGTCAACGCCACCGCGCTGGCGTTGCGCGGCGGGGCGATGGTCGGACTCGGACTGATCAATCCGTTTGCCGCGCTGATTCCGCTGATCGCGCCGAGCAATAACAAGCCGCTGCCGTGCGCGCAACTGCTGGCGAACGTGCGCGCGAAGCCAAGCGCGCCGCCGCCGGGACAGAAGGAAAAGCTGCAGGCGCCGATCTCGCTCGACGGCGTTGCGTCGGCACCGCCGGCCACGACCAAAGGCGCGAGCAGCAGCAAGCGTGCTGCGCCGGCGGCAGTGCAGCCTGCGTCGAACGGCAGCGTCTACAAGGGAAGTTAAAGCAGCAGGGAAAAGTTAAACGAACTCGCCGCAGCCAGCGGCGAGTTCAAGTGACTTCAATAACGAAATAACGGGCGATATTAGCGGCTAAATAGACAGGTACGGAGAGACAAGGGCCGAAGCCGGCGCCGAACTCAGCGTCGAACTTCGCACTGAGTCAGCGCAGCGAGCGGGGCGCGGCATCACCGGCGGCATCCTGGCGCCGCACACCGCGGCGCGCGCCGCCTACCGTGCGGGTGGCGCCGAACTCCGGCAAGATCCGGCCGCGCGCGCGGCTCGCGAACACCAGGAAGCCGAAGCCGTCCGCTTCGTACCAGTAGCCGCCGTTTTCGAGGCCGTCGAGCGGCTGTTCCAGCGCGTTGGCAATCGATTCGATGCAGCGGCGCCGCAATTCGGCGGGCGCGGGATAAGGCGGCTGCGCGCCGCGCACGCTGCACAGAAGCACATCGAGGCCGGGCAGCACGTGAGCGTAGAGTACGGGTTCGTCCTGGGCACGGGCTCGCGCAATCTTGGTGTCGAGCTGACCGAACGGTTTGAAATGCCGTAGCACGGCGAGGAACGACTCATCGCCGTCCACCTTCGCGCGCCTACGCTTTTTCGGGAAGGACATAAAAATTCGCCTGAAAAAGAATTGCAAGAAACGCAGCGTCCTCATGCGACCACTCCCGGCTTCGCGCCGCCGCACGTCGATCTTTTATAGCATACGAAAATGCCGGACTCACGGTGATTCGGCGCTCAATCCGCCTCACACCCATCCGCACGAATCGTGCCGAATCGCCTTGCCGCGCGCATTCGCATCCCAGCACCCAACTCACCGCTCCTGTCTCCATAATAGTCTCACGTGCCGCGTAGGTGAGGCTCTCACCGTTAAAAAAAGACAGTTTTGTGTTGGCCAGCGCTTCCTCGGCAGCAGATTGAAATATCTCGTATTCACGTCGATAATGGCCCGGTTCCGCTGCGGCGGTTCAGCGGCCTGCGCCGCGTGGAGGCGGCGCGCAGCCCATCACCTCGACCGCGCGGCGACCCGACGGACTTCCAGGCGAACATGAAACTTTTCACCAAGGGTCTGCTGCTGATTGCCATGCCGAGCGTGGTCGAGCTGGGACTGCTCGGCCTCGTCTTCGATACCCAGCAGCAGGCGGCGCAAGCCGCGGCGTGGGTGGCCAATAGCAAGCACATTCTGTATCAGTCGTCGTCACTGATCGACCCGCTGTTGCGTCAGGCCGCGCGGGTTCGTACAGGCATGGTGGTGGGCGACCCCATGTTTATCGACCGCCGCGCGGCGTGGGTCGATCTTGCCGACCGCCTCGACCGTCTCGAACAGCTGGTGGCGGACACGCCGCCACAGGCGGCGCGGGTCCGGCAGATGCGCGCGCTGGTCGACGCCTACCGCGCGGAAGCGGACGCCATCTCCCAAGGCTTGCATGCGGGGCGCAATATAAGCGCCTATGCGGCCCTCGAAGGCGACGCCATGCCACGCCAGGTCGCCCTGTTTCGCGATCAGCTCGACGCCTTCGTCGCCGAAGAATCGCGGCTCGACGCCGGGCGCAACGCCTCGCTTGCGCAGACGCGAGCCCGTCAGCAATATGCGTTGATCGCCGCCGTGCTCGGCTCCATGCTGATCTGGGGCATTACCGCGCTGGCGTTTGCACGCAGCATCGGCCGCCGCCTCGAAGTGCTGACCGGTAACGCCGAGCGGCTCGGTCATGGCCGGCCGTTAAGTACGCCGCTGTCGGGCAATGACGAAATCGCCGCGCTCGACGCCATCCTGCACCAGACCGGCGCACGCCTGCGCGCCGCCGACCAGGATCAGGCGATACTGAAGGCGCGCCTCGAAGCGCGTGCCAGGGAACTCGCCGGGGTCAACGAGGAATTGCGCCAGGAGACCCAGGACAACGAGATGTTCATCTACAGCGTGTCGCACGATCTGCGCTCGCCGCTCGTCAACCTGCAAGGCTTCTCCAAGGAACTGCAGGTATCCTGCGATGAGTTGCGCAGCACGATCGACGCGGCGCAGTTGCCCGCCGGCGAGCGGCACCGCATGATCAGCGTGCTCGATGGCGACGTGCGCGAATCGTTGCATTTTCTGCGCACGGCCGTGACACGCGCGGCGGCGATCATCGAGGCGCTGCTGCGCATTTCGCGGGCCGGCCGGCTGGAGTATCAGTGGCAGCGCGTGAGTATCGGGAGGGTGGTGGCGGGCGTCATCGACGGGCTGGCGGGTGCAATCGAAGCACGGGGCGCGCTCGTCACGGTGCGTGAACTGCCGCCGGCGTGGGGAGATCCGGGCGCGATCGAGCAGATCTTCAGCAATCTGATTGGCAATGCGCTCAATTTTCTCGATCCGGACCGCATAGGCCGCATCGAAGTGGGCGCCTGCGAGCCGGAACCGGTGGATGAGCGCCAGCCGCCGCCGCTTCGAACTCGCACGTATTATGTGCGCGATAACGGGCTCGGCATTCCGGCGGCGTATATGTCGAAGGTGTTTCGGGCTTTCCAGCGCCTGCACGGCGAAGTGGCGAAGGGCGACGGCATCGGGCTCGCGCTGGTGCGCCGGATGGTCGAGCGGCACGGCGGGCGGGTCTGGGTGGAATCGGCGGAAGGCGCGGGCTCGACGTTTTTCGTCGTCTTGCCCGAACAGCCGGCGCGTCTGTGAGGCCGCGCGGTGAGGCCGCCCGGCGCCTTGGTGTTGAGGCGCTCCGGTGCATGGGCGCCCCGCGCGGGTCTGAATTGCATGACTGAATTGCACGGCTGAGTGGCATGGAATACGAACAAATCGTCACGCACCCGCGAAGCGCGGGCACGGAGGCAGTATGAAGCATGGGGAAACGGTCAGTATCATCTTGATCGAGGACGACGACGGCCACGCCACGCTCGTCGAACGCAACTTGCGCCGGGCCGGCATCTCGAACTGTTTCCTGCGTTTTGCCGACGGGCAGCAGGCGCTGGATTATTTTTTCGGCACTCCGCCGAGCGGCGAGATCGCCGGCAAATATCCGCCGCGTCAGGATCTGAGCAACTTCGTCGTACTGCTCGATCTGAAGATGCCGCGCGTGGACGGTTTCGAAGTGCTGCGCCGTCTGAAAGAAGCGCCGCAGACCGCGCCGATGCCGGTGATCGTCCTGACGACAACCGACGACCCGCGCGAAATCGAGCGCTGCTACGAACTCGGCTGCAACGTCTACATCACGAAGCCGGTCGAATATGACGCGTTTATCGAGGCGGTGCGCCGTCTCGGGTTTTTCCTGCAGGTAGTGAAACTGCCGCAGGGCCAGCGTCTGGCCGCCTCGTAAAGCGTATTGCCTGAACCCTGAGGGTTGAACCACGCGCCCATCACGCGCCTGCCAGAGCAGACCTAGCCAAAGAAAGAATCAGCATGACCGAAGACGTATCCACGCCACCCGCGGCCTATGTGCTTCTCGTCGACGACGACGAAGGCATCTTGCGCCTTGCGCGCAAGTCGCTCCAGCGGGCAGGCTGCCGGGTAGCGCTCTGTTCCGATGTGGAAAGCGCCGGCGAGCGGATCGCCGCCGGCGAGCCGGACCTGCTCGTGCTCGACTATCAGTTGAACGGCGCCGAAACGGGTCTCGATTTCTTCCGCCGCCTGCGCGCCCAGGGCGTGCGGATTCCGGCCATCCTCGTGACGGGTTTCACGGACGAATCGCGCGTCATCGAGGCGTTGCGTGCCGGCGTCTCGGACGTGGTGCCGAAGTCGGGCGACTATCTCGACTACCTGCCCGAGGCCGTCGAACGCGTGCTCTCCCAGGTGCGTTTGCAGAAAGCCTCCGCTGACGCGGTTCTGTTGCGGGATCGGGAACTGCATTACCGGACCTTGTCGGAGGCGCTGCCGCATCTCGTGCTCACCTGCGACGCCAATGGCGACTGCGATTTCCTGTCGAAGCAATGGCTGGAATACACCGGGCTCGACGAGCTCCACTCGTATGGTCTCGCGTGGCTCGACGCGGTGCACGCGGACGATCGCGAGGCAATTCGCCAGAGCTGGCTGAAAGCGGTCAGAAGCGACGCCGGCGACTATCGGCATGAGCTACGCATTCGTCGCCATGATGGCGCGTACCGCTGGTTCGACGCGCGCATCGTCGGCATGCGCGATTCGGCCGGCGTGATCCGCAAATGGTTCGGCAGTTGCACGGACATCCATTCGCAGCGCGAGGCGATCGAGGAGCGCGAACGGCTGCTCGCCTCCGAGCAGGCCGCGCGGCTCGCCGCCGAAGAAGCGAATCGTGCCAAAGACCGCTTTCTCGCCATGCTTTCGCATGAACTGCGCACGCCGCTCACGCCGGTGCTGGCCGGCGCGCGTGTGCTCGAACTGATTCCCGAGTTGCCCGACCAGGCCCGCTCGTGCGTGCTGATGATCCGCCGCAATGTGGAACTCGAAGCACGTCTGATCGACGATCTGCTCGATCTCACGCGGGTGGCGAACGGCAAGCTGCGACTGTCGCTGGAAACCGTGGATGTGCACGACGTGATCGACGGCGTGCTGGAACTGTTTCGCAGCGAGATCCAGGTCAAACAGCAGGACGTCCATGTCGAAAAGGCCGCGCAGCATCACTACGTGCTCGCCGACCGGGCGCGATTGCAGCAGATGTTGTGGAACCTGATCCGCAACGCCGCCAAGTTCACGCCCGACGGCGGCCACATTTACGTGCGCACGCGCGACGAACGGATGCACGTGCAGATCTCGATCGAGGACACCGGCATCGGCATCGAGCCCGAGCAGATCGGCAAGCTCTTCAATGCCTTCGAGCAGGGCAATCAGAACATGACGCGGCAGTTCGGCGGCCTGGGCTTGGGTCTGGCGATTACCAAAGCCTTAACCGATGTGCACGGCGGCACGGTGACGGCGCAAAGTCCCGGCGCGCATTGCGGCGCGACTTTTACGATCACGCTGCCGACCGCCGCCCAGCCGGTGGAACAAGCGGTAGCGCCGGCGCCGGCGGTGGCGCATCCGGCAGGTCTGCTGACGATCCTGCTGATCGAAGACCACGTGGATACCGCCGAGGTGATGGCGCAACTGATCCGCAGTCTCGGTCATGACGTGACCGTGGTGGGGCTCGTCGCCGACGCGCTGGCGGCCACGCAGTCGATCCACTTCGATCTGATCATCAGCGATGTAGGCTTGCCGGACGGCACGGGGCTCGATTTCATCAAGGCCTTCCGCGAGCATTCGGACGTGCCGGCAGTGGCGCTGACAGGCTTCGGCACGGATGAGGACGTGCGCCGCTGTCTCGGCGCCGGCTTCACGGCGCATCTGACCAAGCCGGTGAATTTCGGCCAGCTCGAGCAGTTGATCGAAAGCGCGGCGAATGTGAAGGCGGAAAAGAGCGCGGGCGAGAATTCCTCGTAGTGCGAACTTTTGTGTCGGCCGGGCGCCTGGGGCGACAAAAAGGCCCGCTGCGAAATTGCTCGCAGCGGGCCTTTTGTTTGAATCCGTGTTGAGTGCTTTGAACCGGGGCTGACTGGTTTTTGCCGCGTGGCCTCTCGTCTTTCAGGTGCTCAAAAACCGGCGCTCACACACGCATCAGCCGGCACTAGAACGCCTCAACGCGGCGGCGCATTCTTCAGCGAATCGCGGATCTCGCGCAGCAGCAGCACATCTTCCGGCGTCGGAGCGGGCGGCGGCGCTTCAGCAGGAGCGGGCTTGCGCAGGTTGTTGATGAATTTCACCATCACGAAAATGATGAACGCGAGGATGATGAAGTTGATCAGCACCGTAATGAACGAGCCATAGCCGAATACGGCCACACCCGCGGTTTGCAGGTCTTTATACGATTCGGGGCTGCCCTTGAAGCTCGCGGGAATCTCGCCCAGACGGATGAATTTATTGGAGAAGTCGAGACCGCCGGTAGCGAGGCCGACGATCGGCATGATCAGGTCTTTGACAATCGAATTGACAATCGTGGAGAACGCGCCGCCGATAATCACACCAACCGCGAGATCCATCACGTTGCCCTTGAGGGCGAATTCCTTGAACTCCTTGACCATGCTCATCGGGTATTCCTCCATAAAGTCGATGGGCCAATGATAGCCAACGTCGGAGGGATAGGGTAGTGCTTTGGCCTCGAATTAAAAGGCGCGGGCAACTATGACTCAAGCGCGCGAGCCCGTTCGATATGGGTCGCAAAACTGACCGGATCGATATTGGCGCCGCATAGCAGCACGCCGACGCGCTTGCCCTGCAGCGTCTCGCGCAGCGGCCCGAGCAGCGCGGCAGTGGCCGCCGCGCAGGCCGGCTCGACCGCGAGCTTCAGTTGCCGGAACAGCGTCAGCATCGCCGCGCGCAACTGGTTGTCCGTGACGGTGACGAGCTGGTCGATGTGACGCCGGCACAATTCGTAGCTGTACTGTTCGGTATGCGGCGCCATCAGCGAATCCGCGATGGTGAACATGTGTCCCATCCTGATCGTGTGATTGGCGGCGAAACTCTTGCTCATGGCGTCCGAACCGTCCGGCTCGACCCCGTACACATGAATGCGCGGATTGGCGAGGCGCAGCGCCGTGGATACCCCCGCCGCAAGACCGCCGCCGCCGACCGGCACGATCACCGCGTCCAGATCGGGCGTTTGCGTGGCCCATTCGTAGCCGAGCGTGGAGGTGCCCAGCACCGTGCGATAGCCATTGAACGGATGCACGAAGTAGCGGCCTTCTTCGGCCTCGATGCGGCGCACGATCTCGAATGCTTCGGCGCCGGTTTCGGCCACCACCATTTCCGCGCCGTACTGACGGCATAGCGCGACGCGCGCCGGATTGGCCGAACGGAACAGCACGACCTTCGCACTGATGCCAAGCCGCATGGCGGCATACGCCACCGCCACCGCATGATTGCCGCCCGACACACAGGTGACGCCCGCGCTGCGTTGCGCTTCATCGAGCGCGAGCAGGTTGGTGAAGGCGCCGCGCGTCTTGAAGCTGCCGCCTGCCTGCAACAGTTCGAACTTGAAATTCACCACCGTGCCTTCCAGCGACGGGAAGTCCAGCTTGTCGAACACCGGTGTGCGAGCGACCCATGGCGCCAGGGCAAAATGCTGCGAGGCGATGTCGTCGAGTGTGGGGATCGGCTCGCCGTCGATCGTGTGGTTGGTATGCTGCGGCGTGGCGGTGGACATGGCGTGGGAAAACAGTGTTCGTTATGTTTTGGAGTCGGGCGGCCGGCGTCGGTTCAGTGCGTTTTTGTCCATTCAGTTTGACTGGATGCGATGCAATGGCAGGCATCCAGGTGTATGTGACGATTGCATCGTAGGCGCACGCGTTCAATGCGAGTGTGCGTCAACCGACATGCTGTGGATGAACTTGCCGAGGAAACGCTCGCAGGCGGCGAGCTGTTCGAGCGCGACGAACTCGTTGGCCTTGTGCGCCTGTTCGATGTTACCCGGCCCGCACACGATGCTCGGAATGCCCGCCAGCGAAAAGAGTCCCGCTTCGGTGCCGTAGGCCACCTTGCGTTTGTCCTGATCCGCGGTCAAGGCGCGCACGAGTTGCGTGATGGCGGCCTGCTCCGACGAATCGAGCCCGGGCGCGGCGGCGATCTTCGAAATTTCGATGGCGGCCGACGGATGCTCGCGCAGCATTTTCGGCAGCAGCGTTTCGCGCGCGTATTGATCGATGCGGGCGAAAATCGGCTCCGGGTCGAGCGTCGGCAGATTGCGGAATTCGAACTGGAAGCGGCATTCGGCCGGCACGGTATTGATCGCGTTGCCGCCCTGGATGGTGCTGGTTTGCGCGGTCGTGAAAGGCACGTCGTAGAACTCGTCGAACGGGCCCTGCTCGCGGAACTGGTCGGCCATGTCGCGGATGTAGCAGATCAGGCGTGCCGCGTATTCGATCGCGTTCAGTCCTTTTGGCGTGAGCGACGAATGTGCGGCCTGGCCGCGCACGCAGCACTGATACGTGTTGATGCCTTTATGCGCAATGATCGGGCGCATGCTGGTCGGTTCGCCGACGATGCAGCCGTCCGGCTTGATGCCGCGCTTCATCAGGTCCGCGATCAACAGCGGCGCGCCGACGCAGCCCACTTCCTCGTCGAACGACAGCGCGAGGTGGATCGGCTTGGCGAGCCTCGCGCGCTGCATGTCCGGTACGAGCGTGAGCGCCGCGCCGATGAAGCCTTTCATGTCGCAGGTGCCGCGGCCGTACAGTTTGTCGTCGCGGATTTCCGGCTTGAACGGATCGCTGTCCCAGGCCTGGCCGTCCACCGGCACGACGTCCGTATGACCCGACAGCACGATGCCGCCATTGGTCTCGCCATCGTGAGCGGGGATGGTGGCGAACAGATTGGCCCATTTGCCGCGCGAATCGTGCGTGAGCGTGGCGTCGATGCCGAGGCCGCGCAGTTCGTCGCGCACCGTTTCGATCAGGCCGAGATTCGGATTGCGGCTCACCGTGTCCATCGAGACGAGGCGTGTGACCCAGGGGAGCGAAACCGGAGCGGCAGCAGACGAGGCGGAAGAGGCGGGCGGGGTAGCGGAATGAGCTGATTCGGCGACGTGAGACATGACAGGACTCCGGCTTTTAAGTCGTTAGATCATACCGAAAAAACACCGGCGCCGTTAAACCGCCCGCCATGCCGCACGCGTGTTTTGCGCGTTGCAGCATGGCGGGGGCGTTCTAGGGTTGCGGACTAGGCTGGCGGCCTTGGGTGGCCGGTTTGTCGTGGTCCTGTCGCAGCTGTGTCGATTAGCGTGCCGCAGCGGTCGGGGTGCCCCGCGTCGGCGCGCCGAGCGCGCGCAGCGTCTCTTTCACCGTGGCCACGCGCACGGCCAGGTCGGGCGTGCGGGTTTCGATGCGCAGCCTGTCCTGGCCCGCGAGCTTGATGTGCTTGTGCTTCTGCACCATCTCGATGATGCGCATGGCGTCGACCGGCGGATTGGGGATGAACTGCAGGCCGATCACCGCCTCGCCGGCATCGATCTTCGAGATGCCGAGCGGTTTCGCGGCGAGCCGCAGACGATGCGTCTCCACCAGTGCATGCGCCTGCGGCGGCAACTTGCCGAAGCGGTCGATCAGTTCCTCCTGGATGCTGTCGATCGCGTCGTTATGTTCGCAATTGGCGAGGCGCTTGTAGAGCGACAACCGTTCCTGGACGTCGCCGCAGTAATCGGCCGGCAAAATCGCCGGCGCGTGCAGGTTGATTTCGGTGGTGGCCGCGAGCGGCGCCGTGAGATCGGGCTCCTTGCCTTCCTTGAGCGCCTTCACAGCGTCGTTCAGCATGTCCGTGTAAAGCTGGAAACCGATCTCCTGGATCTCGCCGGACTGTTTATCGCCGAGCACTTCGCCGGTGCCGCGAATTTCCAGGTCGTGCATGGCCAGATAGAAACCGGAGCCGAGTTCTTCCATCTGCTGGATGGCTTCGAGACGGCGCTGCGCCTGCTTGGTCAAGCCCTGCGGATCGTGCACCAGCAGATACGAATACGCCTGGTGGTGCGAACGGCCCACGCGGCCGCGCAACTGGTGCAATTGCGCGAGACCGAACTTGTCGGCGCGGTGAATCAGGATCGTGTTGGCGCTCGGCACGTCGATGCCGGTTTCGATGATCGTCGTACATAGCAGCACGTTGGCGCGTTGCGCGACGAAATCGCGCATCACGCGTTCGAGTTCGCGCTCGTGCATCTGGCCATGGGCGACCGCAATGCGCGCTTCAGGGACCAGCGCTTCGAGCATCTGCCGGCGATTCTCGATGGTTTCCACTTCGTTGTGCAGGAAGTAGACCTGGCCGCCACGCTTCAACTCGCGCAGCATGGCTTCGCGGATCACGCCGTCTTCCTCGCGGCGCACGAAGGTCTTGATCGCGAGGCGCTTTTGCGGCGCGGTGGCGATGACCGAGAAATCGCGCAGTCCTTCGAGCGCCATGCCGAGCGTGCGTGGGATCGGCGTGGCGGTGAGCGTCAGCACGTCGACTTCGGCGCGCAGCGCCTTGAGCGCCTCCTTCTGGCGCACGCCGAACCGGTGCTCCTCGTCGATGATGACGAGACCGAGGCGCTTGAACTGCACGTCCGACGACAGCAGCTTGTGCGTGCCGATCACGATATCGACGGTGCCTTCGTTGATCTGCTGGATCGAGGCGCTGACTTCTTTGGTCGACTTGAAGCGCGACAGTTCGGCGATTCGCACCGGCCAGTCGGAGAAGCGGTCCGTGAAGGTCTGCGTGTGCTGCTCGGCGAGCAGCGTGGTGGGCGAGAGCAGCGCCACCTGCTTGCCGCCCATCACGGCGATGAAGGCGGCGCGCAAGGCGACTTCCGTCTTGCCGAAGCCGACGTCGCCGCACACGAGGCGGTCCATCGGCTTGCCGCTCGTCATGTCGCCGATTACGGCGGCGATTGCCGCGGCCTGGTCGGGCGTTTCCTCGAAGCCGAAGCTCTCGGCGAATTTCACATAGTCGCGCGGATCGAGCTTGAATGCGTGGCCTTCGCGGGCCGCGCGTCGGGCGTACAGATTGAGCAGTTCGGCGGCGGTGTCGCGAATCTGCTGGGCGGCGCGGCGCTTGGCTTTTTCCCACTGGCCCGAGCCGAGCGAGTGCAGCGGCGCGCTTTCCGGATCGGCGCCGCTATAGCGCGAGATGACGTGCAACTGTGCGACCGGCACGTACAGCTTGCTCTCGCCCGCGTACTCGAGATGCAGGAACTCGGTCTCACCTTCGCCGAGATCCATCGTCACCAGACCCATGTAGCGGCCAATACCGTGCTGAGAATGCACGACCGGGTCGCCCACCTTCAGCTCGGACAGGTCGCGCACCATCGAATCGACGTTGCTCGCCTGTTCCTGGCGGCGCCGGCCAGCGCGGCGCGCGAGCGGGCCGTACAGCTCGGTTTCGGTGACGACGGCGATGCCTTCGGCCGGCACCGCGAAGCCGCTCGACAACGGCGCGACACCGAGTGCGAAACGTTCGTCGCCGCTTAGCCAGTCGTTGAAGCTGTCGCTCGACGTGGGCCGCAGATGATTGTCGGCGAGCAGTTGCAGCAGCGTTTCGCGGCGGCCGGCGGATTCGGCGGCGAACAGCACGCGGTTTTGCGTCGTTTCCAGATAGCCGCGCAAGGCTGCGACTGGATCTTCGGCGTGACGGTCGATGGCGAGATTCGGCAGCGGCGTGGACCAGCCGCCGCCGGCGTTGGTCGGCAGCACGAGGCGCGCGAACGGTTTGGCGAACGTGAAGAAGTCCGCGTCCGACAGAAACAGGCGTTGCGGGTCGAGAATCGGCCGGTCGCGGTCGTGCGAGAGGAAGTTGTGGCGCTGCCGGGTGTCGTTGGTGAAGCGCTTGATGGCCGCATCCAGATCGCCGACGAAGGCCAGTTGCGCGCCCTCGGGCAGATAGTGGAACAGCGTGGCGGTGTCTTCGAAAAACAGCGGCAGATAGTATTCGATCCCCGCCGACGGCACGCCGTTGCCGATGTCCTTATAGATCGAGGCGCGGCTCGGGTCGCCCTCGAACACCTCGCGCCAGCGGCTGCGAAAGGCGGTGCGGGCGGCTTCGTCGAACGGAAACTCGCGGCCTGGCAGCAGGCGCACGTCCTTTACCGGATAGAGACTGCGCTGCGTGTCGGGGTCGAAGGCACGGATCGAGTCGACCTGATCGTCGAACAGATCGATCCGGTAGGGCAATGGCGAGCCCATCGGAAACAGGTCGAGCAGCGAGCCGCGCACGCAATATTCGCCGGGCCGCACGACCTGGCTTACGTGCTCGTAGCCGGCCAGCGTCAACTGGGCCTTCAGCTTGGCTTCGTCCAGACGCTCGCCTTGCGAGAACGAGAACGTGTAGGCCGCCATGAAGGAGGCGGGCGGCATGCGGTACAGCGCCGTGGTGGCCGGCACCAGCAGGATGTCGCAGCGGCCTTCGCCGAGGTCGTGCAGGGTGGCGAGGCGCTCGGAGACGAGATCCTGGTGGGGCGAGAAGGTGTCGTAAGGCAGCGTTTCCCAGTCGGGCAGCAGGCGCACCCGGGCTTCGGGCGCGAAGAAGCTGATTTCCTGTGCGAGCCGCTGGGCGTCCACGGCGCTCGCGCAGACCACGGCGAGCAGCGGCACCTGTTCGCGGTAGGCGAGGTGATAGCGGGCAATGAGCAGGGCGTCGGACGAGCCGTGCGTGCCGTCGAAGGCAAAACGCTGGCCGGCCTTGACGAGCGCGACGGGCGAGGAGGACTGCGATGATGCGGCGATGTCTGGCATAGAGGCGGAAAAGGCGGCCGGTGGGTCACACGAGAGCGGCAAGTTTACGCGTGTCATGGCGTGGATGCGAAGGACCTATTATAAAATCCGTCCTTTACTTTGACTTTGCGGCGTCCGCACCCAGTGACTTCACGTCTTTTTGCTCTGATTCCGTGTGCAGGCACCGGCAGCCGGTCCGGCGCCGCGATGCCCAAACAATATCGCACTGTGGCCGGTCGCGACATGCTGCATTTCTCCCTTGCCGCGTTCGACGCGTGTAGCGAGTTCGCCCAGACGCTGGTGGTGATCGCCCCAGACGACCAGCATTTCGACGCGCGACGCTTTGCCAGCCTGCGTTTCGCGGTGCGCCGCTGCGGTGGCGCGTCGCGTCAGGCGTCGGTGTTGAACGGCCTGCACGCACTGGCCGAGTTCGGCGCGCGTGACGACGACTGGGTGCTGGTCCACGACGCCGCCCGGCCGGGCATCACGGCCGGGCTGATCCGCGCGCTGATTGCGGCGCTAAAGGACGACCCGGTGGGCGGCATCATGGCGCTGCCGGTGGCCGACACCCTGAAGCGGATTGCCCCGGACAGCGACGGACGGATCGAGCGTACCGAACCGCGCGATGGGCTCTGGCAGGCGCAGACGCCGCAGATGTTCCGCGTCGGCATGTTGCGCGAGGCGATTTTGCGGGCGCAGCAGGACGGCCACGACCTGACGGACGAGGCGAGCGCCATCGAATGGCTGGGCCACGCGCCGCGCTTGGTGCAAGGCAGCTTGCGCAATTTCAAGGTGACCTACCCGGAAGATTTCGACCTGGCCGAGGCGATTCTCAGCCGGCCCGCGGCTTCCTGAAGAGATTTCTCGTTGATAACCGGACTTCAAGCTATGGATTTCAGAATCGGACAAGGGTATGACGTGCACGCACTCGTAGAGGGGCGTCCGCTCATTATCGGCGGCGTGACGGTGCCTTACGAGCGCGGCCTGCTGGGGCATTCGGATGCCGACGTGCTGTTGCATGCAATTACCGATGCGCTATTTGGCGCGGCCGCGCTGGGGGATATCGGGCGGCATTTTTCCGATACCGACGCGAAGTTTGCTGGCGCGGATTCACGGGTTTTATTGCGGGAATGCGCTTCGCGGGTGGCTCAGGCCGGGTTCTCGATTGGGAATGTGGATAGTACGGTGATTGCGCAGGCGCCCAAGCTGTCGCCTCATATCGAAGCTATGCGGGTGAATATTGCCGAGGATTTGCAGCTGCCGTTGGATCGGGTGAATGTTAAGGCCAAGACTAATGAGAAGCTGGGGTATTTGGGGAGGGCTGAGGGGATTGAGGCTCAGGCAGCGGTTTTGTTAATTCGGAAGTGATTTTCGCTTTTTTTTGCCTGCGCGGCGCTTTTGGTGGTTGTTCTTGCGGTGTTGGCCTTTGCTTGCTTTCTTGTCGGTCTATTAGTGTTGCCCCTGTGCGGGGCGGCACTTACTTTCTTTGCCGCCGCAAAGAAAGTAAGCAAAGAAAGCGGGCTTTAAACCGCTAGCCCGTAGTGAGCCATCCCGGTCTGCAACCGGGAACGGCCCAAGACGAGACGTTCTCTCGCACTATCACCTCCTAATGACACAGGGCTCATCCGCTCCAGCGTTGCGCTTCGCGCTCCGCCGAACGGTATATTCGAGACAGCCCGTGCGATGCGCTTTGTTTATGCCTTAACTATCTGCAAACCACTCATGGTTATGCCGCACCGTCACGCACATAGTGCGTAGACGGGATGAATGAGTCCCTTGTCACGAACGTGGGAAATGCGAGAGACGATCTGGTTTCGGACCACTTCCGGTTAATGGCAGTGGCGGACACCTAAAAGCTAGCGGTTTGAAGCCCGCTTTCTTTGCTTACTTTCTTTGCGGCGGCAAAGAAAGTAAGTGCCGCCCCGCACAGGGGCAACACAAATAAACCAATAAGAAATCAAGGAAAGGCCAACACCCCAATAAAACCACCAAAAAAGCCGTCAGCCAGACAAAAAAACCTACTTCCCTTCAGCAGCAATAACCAAAGCAACAGCATTAACAACCGCCGCAATTCTCCCCACATCCCGAAGCTGAGTAGAACTCATCCCCTCGGCAATGAGGGTATCAAAGTGAGATTTAACACAAAAATGGCATTTGCCAATAATAGAAGCCGAAAGCGCATACATTTCAAACCGCCGCTTATCCACGCCACCATGCGAAGCATAAGCATTCATCCGCAAGCCGGCCGGCTGCGATTTCAGATCCGCATTCTCCGCCATTTCGATGTACGGATACCATACGTTATTCATTCCCATTAACGCTGCCGCCGTCAGTGCGCCATTTACTTCCTCGGCGGACAACACGCCCGCGTTGCGAATGGCATCCACCAGCGCCGCGCTCTTCGCCGCAAACGCCGCCGCCAGCGCCACGCCCACCGCGTCCGTTCCCTCCAGCGACGAGCGCGCAATCGTGCCGTCCAGATTCAAACGAATGTCTTTTGCGTAGTCGGGAACAAGTGCTTTAATCGCAGACAAGAATTCCATTGATATCTCCTATCAGATCGCCGATAAAAAAGCCCGCTGGCTCTTTCAAGCTTAGCGGGCTTCTCACTGCAATGCTTACAGCGTTGCGCCGCCGACAGCACGATTGCACGGGCACAACTCGTCTGTCTGCAGACCGTCCAGAATGCGCAGCACTTCTTCCGGGTTGCGGCCCACGTTCAGGTTGTTCACCGAAACGTGCTGGATCGTGTTGTCCGGGTCGACGATGAACGTTGCGCGCAGCGCCACGCCGGCTTCCTTGTCGCGCACGCCCAGCTGATCGATCAGCTCGCCCTTGACGTCGCCGAACGCATAGTGGTTCAGCTTGCTCAGGTCCTTGTGCTCGCGGCGCCATGCCAGCTTCACGAATTCGTTGTCCACGCTGCCGCCCAGCAGGACCGCGTCACGTTCCGCGAAGTCGTTCGCCAGCTTGCCGAATTCGACGATTTCCGTCGGGCATACAAAGGTGAAGTCCTTCGGGTAGAAGTAGATGATTTTCCACTTGCCCGGGAACGATTGTTCGGTGATTTCTTCGAACGCCGACACGCCGTTTTCTTCGTGATGATTGAAGCCCGGCTTGGCAGCGGTGACGGTGAAAGCTTCGAGTTTGTCGCCAACGGTTTTCATGCGGATACTCCTGTGAAAGTGACCCATGAGTTGGAAAACAGCCTGTTCAAGCTACCTGCTGGCTGTAACGAATGCATTACACACAAGCAACTATAACTCTATTGGCGTATCGCACCAATAGTTTTTGACTAATGCCGCGGATAGTTTTTCTTCACTGAACCGATAGTTTGTTCGGACGTCGCCAGCGCGCTGAGGCTTTCTTGCGCGGCCGTTGGGTGGCGAGGCAGCGGGGCGGCGGCAGCTGCAGCGGCGCGCGTGCGACGCGGCGTGGCTACTACGCCGCCGCGATCAACGGCCCGAGTCTGCTAGACACCCTTGGCGAGCGGAAATTCAATCGTGACTTCGAGCCCCGGCCCCGGCGTCCGGTTGCGCAGGCGCAGGCCACCGCGATACCGGCCCACGAGGCGCTGCACGATCGCCATGCCGAGCCCCGTGCCATTGGCCTGGGTGCGGGCGGTGTCCACCCGGTAGAACGGTCGCGTCACCAGCGCCAGTTGATCTTCGGGAATGCCTGGCCCCTCGTCGACCACCGAGAGCTCGACCCGCGAATGCGACACGCGCGTTTCGAGGATCACATGCGGGATACCGTCGCCGTCGCTCAGCCCGTATTTGCGGGCATTTTCGAGCAGGTTGCCGATCACACGCCGCATATCGGTTTCGTCGGCCTCGATTATCGCCGATGGCGCCAGCCGCGTAATCAGCCGCATCCCATCTTCCGACGACATGCGCGCCGCCAGTTCCTGGGCGAGCACCGAAAGATCGACAGGCTCCGGAACCCGCTGCACCGGCCGTGCGTAATCGAGGAAGCGGCCGATGATCATGTCCATCTGCTCGATGTCGTCGACCATCGCGTCCTTGGTGGTCTGATCCGACGGGCTCATTTCCGTTTCGAGCCGCAGACGGGCGAGCGGGGTGCGCAGATCGTGAGAAATGCCCGCCAGCATCAGGGCGCGGTCGGCCTCGAGCTGCTCGAGGTCCTGCACCATCTGGTTGAAGCTGCGGTTGGTTTCGGCGGCTACGCCCATGCCGCGTTCGGGCAGCGGCTCGGGCGACTGCCCCGAGCCGACCTTGCGGGCCGCCATGGCGAGCCGCGCAAACGGCCGGTTCACCAGGCTCGTGATAAAGGCCGCGCCGAATAGCGAAAGCGCCAGCGCGAACACCCCCCAGCCGGCCCATTGCAGGCCGGTGGCGTTGTCGAGCTGATCGCGGTCGAGCGCCACCCAGTAATCGTCGTCGTCGATCTTGAAGCTGATCCACACGCCGGGAATGTCGTTGACGCTCTGCGCGATGACGGTGTCGTCGCCGAGGCGTCCGCGGATGTCGTGTTCGATCAGCCGGTTGAGCGACTCGTCCGGCTGGAGCTTGTATTTGTCACTGGTCTCGCGCGGATACACGCGCACCCCTTCATTGCTCTCCAGATCCTGCAGCAAGGCGCGCCGCAGATCGGGATCGGAATAGAGGAGGGCGGTGCGCGTGAGCTTGACGATGGCGACGAGCTGCAGGGCCACGCGCTGCGCACGCGGCTCGCGTTCGATCACCCGGAAGCTCTGGAACCAGGCGGCGAGACTCACTGCGATCAACAGCGCGATCAGCAGAAAGGTCCGCCAGAAAAGGCCGCCGAACGCGAGCGTCAGGAGGCGCCGGTCGATCCGCATGGGCCCTTCTTATCTGAAAACAAACACGGAAAGCACGAACAACTCAGGCTGCACCGTCGGGAATGAACACGTAGCCAAGACCCCAGACGGTCTGAATGAAGCGCGGGCTGCCCGGATCCGGTTCGATCAGCTTGCGCAGACGCGAGATCTGTACGTCGAGGCTGCGGTCGAACACTTCGTATTCACGGCCGCGCGCCAGTTCCATCAGCTTTTCGCGCGAGAGCGGCTGGCGCGGATGACGGGCAAATACCTTCAGCACGGAGAATTCGCCGGTGGTGAGCGGAATTTCCTGGCCGGCCTTGGTCAGCGTTCGGGTGGCGAGGTTAAGCGCGAATTCGCCGAACTCGAATACTTCCGTGGTCTCGGACGGCGCGCCCGGCAACTCGGACGGCGACTGACGGCGCAGCACCGCATGGATGCGGGCGACCAGCTCGCGCGGATTGAACGGCTTGGGCAGATAGTCGTCAGCGCCCATTTCGAGGCCGACGATACGGTCCACATCCTCACCCTTGGCCGTGAGCATGATGATGGGCGTGCGGTCGTTGCTGCCGCGCAGACGGCGGCAGATCGACAGCCCGTCTTCACCGGGCAGCATCAGGTCGAGCACCAGCAGGTCGAAACGTTCGCGCACCCAGAGCTTGTTCATTGACGGCGCGTTTTCGGCGACGTAGACGTTGAAGCCCTGTTCGCCGAGGTAGCGGCGCAGCAGATCGCGCAGACGCGGATCGTCGTCGACGACGAGGATTTTCGAAGGGTTTTTGGTTTCCATGGTCGGCATCTTAGCGCGATTACAAAGTGGTGCGAGTTTGCATCAATTCGCGGGTTACAGTCAGTTACAAAATTTACCCGCACTGTGGCACGGCGTAAAGCGGTGGCAGGTAGACTGCTTTACTGAATGCGGCTGTTCGGTGGATACTTCACTCGACTAAAATTCTCGCTCCCGGCTTCTTTCCGGGGTTTGTACACGCATTTAGGGTAGCCGGTTGCCGCACCACGAAGGGAACAAGATGAAGGGAGGGGTTTGGCCAAATCTGCGCCTAAGCGTGATTGCGCTGGCAGTGGCCGGCACCCTCGCGGGCACATTAGGTCCTACGCTCGCCCATGCCCAGTCTTCGGATGACCGGGCATCGAATGCCCACGCGCCCCGTTCCCGGGGTTCCAGACTGTCCCACCAGCTCCGTACTCCCACAGACGACCACCCTGCATCAGACGTCATGATGCGCGCCGCAGTTCCCCCCGATCTCGATCAACGCCGCCGCGACGGTCATATGACGCCGGAAGAGCGCCGCCTGCTGCGCCAGCATATTGAAGACGCCGTGCGCGAGCTGTACAAGCGCTAGGCTGTCCGGCCAAGCCGTCCATTTAGTCCGGATGCCCGTCGGCGGGCCGCGCAGCCAGTCCCGAGGCGCGTGAAAAATTTCGTTGCACATCTCCCGTCAACTTTCCTGCCTGATCTGCCGTTGAGTCGCCAGAGGGGACGCTCGTATGGAGCGCGGTTGCCCGTGCGCCAGCGCCACCCGACCAGGGACGACTGACAATGACAAAGCTGTTCAGGTTGACTTGCGGCATGCCGAGGCCGCCGCTGGCTGCCACGGTGTTTGCGGCCCTTACGGCACTCGCTACGCTCGCGTGCACGCTGCCGGCGCTGGCTCAGGACGGCGCGGGGCCGGTCGTTCAACGTGCTCAGCCGGTCCAGCATGGCCCGCACGCCAGACATCGTACCGCTGCGCCAGCCGTAGACGACGCGTCTGCGCCCATGCTTGATGAAGACGACGCGCGCTTTTTCCTGACCCGGACAGGTTTCGCACCCGACAATGCCGAGGTCGCCCAGTATGTCGGCCTGACGCGCGAGCAGGCGGTCGACCGGGTGCTCTCAACGGCGCGCACCGAAGCCGCGACACCGATGCCCGCCTGGGTGCTCGAGCCGATCCCGACGCGCGACGAGCGCAAAACCTGGACCCAGGATCAGCGCCAGGCCGAGCAACGCACGCGCAACCAGCGTTACGACGAATTACGTGCGTGGTGGGTCCGCGAGATGTTGACCACGCCGTCGCCGTTGACCGAGCGCATGACGCTCTTCTGGCACAACCACTTCACGTCCGGGCAGGACAAGGTCGGTTATCCGCAAAGCATGGCGCAGCAGAACCTGCTGCTGCGGCGTGACGCGCTGGGCAATTTCGGCGAACTGCTGCACGACGTCGCAAAAGACCCGGCCATGCTGCAATACCTCGACGGCGCCGGCAGCCGCAAAGGCAAGCCCAACGAAAACTTCGCGCGTGAAGTGATGGAGCTGTTCACGCTCGGCGAAGGTCATTACTCGCAGCAGGACGTCTCGGAGGCCGCACGTGCCTATACGGGCTGGACGCTCGACCCGGACACCCAGGGCTACGTGTGGCGCGCCAACCTGCATGACGACGGCATGAAGACCGTGCTCGGCCAGAGCGGACCGTTCGACGGCGATCAGGTCCTCGACATTCTGCTGTCCCGTCCGGAAACGGCCACCTTCATTACGACCCGGCTGTGGCGCGAGTTCGTCTCCGACACGCCCGACCCGGCGCGGATTGCGCCCATCGCCGAGCGGTTTCGCGCGAGCCACTACGACATCAAGGTCGCCTTGCGGGAGCTTTTTCTGAGCGAGGCATTCTGGGACGACGGCAACCGCGGCGTGCTGGTGAAGTCGCCGGCGGAGTTCGTGGTGGGGGCGTTGCGCGAATTCGATATCGGCTACGACAACACCGCGCCGTTCGCTGGAGAAATCCGCACGCTGGGCGGAAACCTGTTTTATCCGCCCAACGTGAAGGGCTGGCCGGGCGGCGCCACGTGGATCAATAGCTCGACCCTGCTCGCGCGCAAGCAGTTCGTCGAGCAACTCTTTCGCGCCACTGGGAGCGCCGCCCCGCATCACCCGCAGCCCGGCATGAATCAGGACCCGAAAGCTGCGGCGACGGTGCAGCGGGCTATGGCGCGGGTGGGTCAGGGCGGAGTACGCTTCGATATCGACACGTGGCTCGCCCAGTACAACACCGCGCCGACGGCCAGGGCGGGCCTCTCGGCGGAGTTGCAGTTGCAGCACGCGGTGCTGCCGCTTGCTCCGGTTGACGCGATCGAAACCGATTCGACCGCCAGCGCCTACCTTGAGGCGCTGCTGATGGACCCGGCCTACCAGCTGAAATGAGCGGCACGGGGTGTCAACCGAAGCGGTGCAAACCGAAGCGGCGGAGCCGGGCGGCGCATCCGATGCCGTCACAACCGAACGAGGTACAGCATGAAACGGCGCGACTTTCTGACGATGACCACGGCGGCCGGCGCCGCGCTGTGGCTGCCGCGAGCCTTCGGTGCGCAGGCGACGGGCGCGGGCAGCGAGCCCGGCAGCGTCGCGGCCGGCCGTGGCGGCTACGGCAATCTGCTGATCCTCGTGGAGCTGAAGGGCGGCAACGACGGTCTGAATACGGTGATTCCATACGCCGATCCCGCTTACTATCAGTTGCGCAAGAACATCGGCATCAAGCGCGAGCAGGTGATCCAGCTTGACGAGCGCACGGCCTTGCATCCGTCGCTGCAACCGTTGATGCCGCTGTGGCAGAGCCAGCAACTGGCGATCGTGCAGGGCATGAGTTACGCGCAGCCGAACCTGTCGCATTTCCGTTCCATCGAGATCTGGGATACCGCATCGCGTTCCGATCAATATCTGCGCGAAGGATGGTTGACGCGCGCGTTTGCACAGCATGCCGTGCCGCCGGGTTTCGTCGCGGACGGCGTGGTGATCGGCAGCGCGGAGATGGGGCCGCTCGCCAACGGCGCGCGGGCGATTGCGCTGGTGAATCCGGCGCAGTTCGTCAAGGCCTCGCGGCTTGCGACGCCAGTCTCGCTGCACGAACGCAATCCTGAACTCGCGCATATCCTCGACGTCGAAAACGACATCGTGAAAGCGGCCGATCGTCTGCGTCCTCGTGAAGGGCAATTTCCGCTGAAGACGGCGTTTCCATCGGGCGCGTTTGGCACGTCGATCAAGACGGCCATGCAGGTGCTCGCCGCTGGCGATGCCCCTCAGGGCAAGCCGCTGAACGGGCAGGGCGTGGCCGTGATCCGGCTGACGCTAAACGGTTTCGATACGCACCAGAACCAGCCCGGTCAGCAGGCCGCGCTGCTCAGGCAACTGGCGGAGGGTTTCGCATCGATGAAGTCGGCGCTGGTGGAACTGGGACGCTGGGACAGCACGCTGGTGATGACCTATGCGGAGTTCGGCCGTCGGCCACGCGAGAACCAGAGCAACGGCACGGATCACGGCACGGTTGCGCCGCATTTCGTCATGGGTGGACGGGTGCGCGGCGGCTTGTACGGTGCGCCGCCGGTGCTGACGCAACTGGATGGCAGCGGCAATCTGCCGGTCGGCGTCGATTTCCGCCAGTTGTATGCGACGGTTCTTGGACCGTGGTGGGGGCTCGATTCCACGGCCGTGTTGCAGCAGCGCTTCGAGACGGTGCCGCTGCTGCGGGTCTAGCGCCGGCGCGCCGCGCGCCAGGCCACCCACAGCTTGCGGATCGGCGTCAGTGCAATACGTTGATGCAGCACGTGATAGCCGTCGCGTTCGATCTCATCCAGTAGCGCGAGGGCGAGCGCGGCTTGCGCCCGCAAGGTGCGCTGCGCGCGTCGTTCGCCGGCGGGCATCGCGGCGAGCGCGGTCTGGAGCGCCGCGCGGGCGCGATTGGTCTGAAAGCGCATCAGTTCAGTGAACGCATCGCTGTATTTGCGATTGATCAGATCGGCCGCGGTGACGTTAAAACGCTGCATCTCGTCGATCGGAATGTAGATGCGTCCGTGCCGCGCGTCGTTGCCGAGTTCGGCGACAAACTGGGCCAGCATCAGCGCCTCGCCGAGCGGTGCGGCCCAAACGCCGGCCTCAGCGCGATTTTGCGCGCCCGCGCCCGCGTGAGCGACCAGCGTGGCAAACGCGCCGCCGACGCCTTGCAGATAGCGGCGCAGATTCGCGTAGTCGAGATAGCGGGCCTGGTCGAGGTCCATCTCGAAACCGGCCAGCAGTGTCTGGATGGCCGGATATTCCGCTTCGACGCCATTGCCCAGATGCGCCGCCAATGCTTTCGACACTGGATGCGAGGGCGTACCCGCGGCCAGTGCGGCGATTTCGTTTTGCCACCAGGCGAGCTTGGTGCGGCCGATCGCCGGATCGCTGGTTTCCTTCACCGTTTCCTCGAATTCGCGGCGCAGCGCGAACAGGGCGGTGAGGAGCGGCTGGCGTCGCGCGGGCGCCTGGCGGAGCGCGTAGTAGCTGCTCGAACCGGGAGGCGCCGCCTTCTGCTGGCAATATTCGTCGAAATTCACTTGAATGGAGTGTGGGGAGGCTGAAGCAGGGAGACGCAGCGGCCGCACCGTGCGCACGTTAGCCAAAAATTGTAGCATCGAGCCGCGTCCGGCAAATGCAGACAAGCGCAAATCTATCGGTTAGAATCTCGCGCTTACGCTTTCGGACGTATGCCGCACCGGCTTGGCTGGCGCGGCGCGAACGAGGGCTGGCCAGACATCGGATGCGGCGTGCCAACGCTTCTTCCGGCTGCGAGGATGGCGAAATTGGTAGACGCACCAGGTTTAGGTCCTGACGCCAGCAATGGTGTAGGGGTTCGAGTCCCCTTCCTCGCACCAACGTATTTGTGAAAACCCCGCTCGGTCGATGACCGGCGGGGTTTTTTGCTTGAGGGAGCGGCGCTTGCCGTCTTCTTCACTTCACTGGCCTTGCGCCGCACCACCCCTGCCTGATCAACGCTTCAACGCACGCCATACCGTAGCCGCGTCATTTGCTCGGCTTCGTTGGCGAGCAGCGTGGCGGCGTCGCGAATCGCGGCTTCCAGCGTGATCGGACCGGGCGCTGGCGAGAAGCAGCCGGCGAAGTGTTCGGACAGACGCGGCAGGGCGGCCGGATCGACCCCGCCTGACAACAGCGTGGCCGGCACGCCCGCCGCGCGTGCGTGGCTGCAGGCGATGAACGGCGCCTTGCCATGCAGCGTCTGCACATCCGAGCGGCCCTCGCCGGTGATCAGCCAGTCGGCGCCGTCGAGCGCGCCGTCGAGTCCGATCAGGCGGGCGACCGTCTCCGCGCCCGGTTCGAACTGCGCACCTAGCATATGCAGCGCAAAACCGAGTCCGCCCGCCGCCCCCGCGCCGGGCAGGTTGCGCGCCGTGCGCTGCAGCGCCGGTTCGAGCAGGTCGGCGAAGCGCCCGAGCGCCGCGTCGACGCCGGCAATCTGCTCGGGCTGCACGCCTTTCTGCGGGCCGAAGACGACGGTGGCGCCATGCTCGCCAGTAAGCGGATTGTCCACGTCGGACATGCCGATAAACGAGGCGTCGGCGAGCCGTGCGTCGAGCTGCGAGACGTCCACGCGAGCGAGGCGGCTTAGTTGTTGCGGCGTCGGCTCGAGCTCCCTGTTTTCTGCATCGAAGAGCCGCATGCCGAGGCCGGCCAGCAGGCCCGCGCCGCCGTCGTTGGTGCTGCTGCCGCCGAGCGCGACAAAAAAGCGCCGCACGCCGCCGTCGAGCAGGGCGCGAATCGCCTCGCCCATGCCGCGCGAGCTGCGCGCTTCGACCGGCACGCCCATGCCGACCGGGTCGGTAATGCCGACGATCTCAGCCGTCTCGACGATCGCGCTGCCGTCGGCGAGGAGGCCGGTGGCCGCTTCGCGTGCGGGCCCCGCGGCGCCGCGCACGCTCAGCAGGCGGCGCTCGCCGCCGCCGGTGAGCATGGCGTCGAGCGTGCCTTCGCCGCCGTCGGCCATCGGGCAGACGCGGATCACGGCATCCGGCCGGGCGCGCGTCACGCCGCGGGCAATGGCTTGCGCAACCTGCTCGGCGCTAAGCGAGCCTTTAAAAGAGTCGGGAGCAATGACGACGACGGGCGCGGACGACGGGTTCGGCATGGTGTCTCTTGATGGTTGAAATCGGGGCGATGGCGGTGCAAACGGGCAGAGCCCGAACGCGTTCGCTAGCTTATCAGCATGCCGCTCGCGGCTGAATATGCCGAACGGCATAGCGGGCATCGAAGGAGCAAGCCGCGGCGGCGCCGCACCAGGTCGGCTGCGGGCGCTCCGAACTCTCCCCTGGGAGTCCGCAAGCGCCCCCAAAGCAGCCCCAAAATCGACAAAAACACGCACAAAAACGGCGGCGGAACATCGAATCCCGGCTAGGCGCGCGAATAGTTTGCTAAAATATTCGGCTCTTTAGACCCAAACCGTGTTGCCGGTGGCCTGCAAGCCTGCGGCGCAGGCGCTGAATTGATGTGACGCGCGATGCCAAGCGACATCGAAAGCGGCACGAAGAAGATAACTGATTCGCTCGAATAATTTTAGGACGATTGAAGCCATGGCTAACGTTGTTGAAAACCTCGGCAAGCTCGAACGCCGCGTAACGATTTCCCTGCCGAAGGACGCCGTGCAGAAGGAAGTGGATTCGCGTATCCGCCAACTCGCGAAGAACGTGCGCATGCCGGGTTTCCGCCCGGGCAAGGTGCCGCTCAAGATGGTCACGCAACAGTACTCGGGCCAGGTGGAAGCCGAAGTGCTGAGCGACAAGGTCGGCAAGGAATTCTTCGACATCAGCCGCGCCGAGAACCTGCGCGTCGCCGGCCAGCCGAGCTTCGCACCGAAAGCCGATGCAGCAGAAAACGACTACGCTTTCGACGCGACTTTCGAGGTGTACCCGGAAGTCAAGCTGGGCGACGTCGCCACGGCTGAAATCGAGCGCACCACGACCACCATCAGCGAAGCGGAAATCGACCGCACGCTGGACATCCTGCGCAAGCAACGCGTGCATTTCCACGCCCGTGGCGAAACCGGCGAGCACGGTGACGGCGGTGCGGATACGGCTGCCAAGGACGGCGACCGTGTGACGGTCGACTTCGTCGGCAAGATCGAAGGCGAAGTGTTCCAGGGCGGCAGCGCAGACGACTTCGCGTTCGTGCTCGGCGAAGGCCGCATGCTGCCGGAATTCGAAAAGGCCGCGCTCGGCCTGAAGGTCGGCGAGGCGAAGGAATTCGACCTGGCGTTCCCGGCCGACTATCACGGCAAGGACGTCGCCGGCAAGACGGCGCAATTCACCATCACGATGAAGAAGATCGAGTGGCCGCACATGCCGGAAATCGACGGCGAGTTCGCCAAGTCGCTCGGCATCGAAGACGGTGATCTGGTCAAGATGCGCGCCGAGATCAAGGACAACCTCGAGCGCGAAGCGAAGCGCCGCACGCAATCCATCGTCAAGAACCAGGTGATGGACGCGCTGCTGAAAATCTCCGAACTGGACGTGCCGAACGCGCTGGTCGAACAGGACCAGCAGCGCCTCGTCGAAATGGCGCGCCAGGACCTGACGCAACGCGGCGTGCCGAACGCAGCGGACGCGCCGATCCCGGCAGAAATGTTCAAGGAACAGGCCGAGCGCCGTGTCAAGCTGGGCCTCGTGCTGGCCGAACTGGTCAAGGCCAACGGCCTGCAGGCAAAGCCGGAGCAGATTCGTGCCGAAGTCGACGAATTCGCGAAAAGCTACGAAGACCCGAAGGAAGTCGTCCGCTGGTATTATTCCAACCAGCAGCGCCTTGCAGAAATGGAAGCGTACGTCGTGGAAGCCAACGTCGTCGATTTCGTCCTCAGCAAGGCCAAGGTGACGGATAAGGAAGTGAGCTTCGAAGAGCTGGCAAGCGCAACGGCGCAAGCGTAAGCGTCGCCGCAACGGCGTGCCGGCTGTCGGAGCGACGGCCCGCACGCCGTTTTTTATGAGACGTCGTGTCGATCGCGTTGCGCCGGGTTGTGCGCACTTGAATACGCAGCAGTCGTACTTACCTGTCCGGTACCGAATAAATATTCCCAGACAAGGATCCATTGCATGACCTTTCGCGCTCAAATGCAGGACACGTTGACCTCCCAGTCGTCGCGGGATCTCGAAGCGCAGGCGCTCGGACTCGTGCCGATCGTCGTGGAAACGAGCGGCCGTGGCGAACGCTCGTATGACATCTACTCGCGCCTGCTGAAGGAGCGCGTGGTGTTTCTGGTCGGTGAAGTGAACGACCAGACGGCTAACCTCGTCGTCGCGCAGTTGCTGTTCCTCGAAAGCGAAAATCCGGACAAGGACATCAGCTTCTACATCAATAGCCCGGGCGGTTCGGTTTCGGCCGGGATGGCGATCTACGATACGATGCAATTTATCAAGCCGGACGTGTCGACGCTGTGCATGGGCCTCGCGGCCAGCATGGGCGCATTTCTGCTGGCGGCCGGCGCGAAGGGCAAGCGTTTCACGCTGCCGAACGCGCGCGTGATGATTCACCAGCCGCTGGGCGGCGCACGCGGCCAGGCATCGGACATCGAAATTCAGGCGCGTGAAATTCTGTATCTGAAGGAACGGCTTAATCAACTGCTGTCGCATCACACCGGCCAGCCGGTTGAGCGTATCGCACGCGACACCGACCGCGACAATTTCATGTCCGGCGACGACGCGCAGGCATACGGGCTGGTCGACCAGGTACTGCACAAGCGTCCATGATCCGGCGCGGTCTCGCCCTTTTTGAGGGTAAGACCGCCCGCGTTTTGGTGTGAAATAATCAGATTCGTCCAAACGCCTGCGGCAAGCGCCGTCACTGCTTCTGCTTATTCGCCCTAACTGCGAGGCAGGGGCAAACGGCGTATCATGTAATCGAGTGTCCGGAGGCTCGCACATCTATGGCGGACAAAAAAGGTTCTAACAGCGAAAAGCTGTTGTATTGCTCGTTCTGCGGCAAGAGCCAGCATGAAGTCAAAAAGCTGATTGCCGGCCCGTCGGTGTTCATCTGCGATGAATGTATCGACCTGTGCAACGAAATCATCCGTGATGAGGCTGCGGGCGCGGGCATTGAAGCGGGCTTGTCCAAGTCCGATCTGCCGAGTCCGCAGGAAATCCGCGAAATTCTCGATCAGTACGTCATCGGGCAGGAACGCGCGAAGAAGATTCTTGCCGTGGCTGTTTACAACCACTACAAGCGCCTCAAGCACCTCGACAAGAAGGACGAAATCGAGCTGTCGAAGAGCAACATCCTGCTGATCGGCCCGACGGGCTCCGGCAAGACGTTGCTCGCACAGACACTCGCACGCCTTCTGAACGTCCCGTTCGTGATTGCCGATGCGACGACGCTGACGGAAGCCGGCTATGTCGGTGAAGACGTCGAAAACATCATTCAGAAGCTCCTGCAGAATTGCAACTACGAAGTCGACAAGGCCCAGCGCGGCATTGTCTACATCGACGAAATCGACAAGATCAGCCGCAAGTCGGATAACCCGTCCATCACGCGCGACGTGTCGGGCGAGGGCGTTCAACAGGCCCTGCTGAAGTTGGTCGAAGGCACGATGGCGTCGGTGCCGCCGCAAGGTGGCCGTAAGCATCCGAACCAGGACTTCATTCAGGTCGACACCACCAATATCCTGTTCATCTGCGGCGGCGCGTTCGACGGCCTCGAAAAGGTCATCGTCGACCGCACGGAAAAGACGGGCATTGGTTTCGGCGCCAGCGTCAAGAGCAAGCAGGACCGTGACGCGGGTGAAGTGCTGCGCGAAGTGGAGCCAGAAGATCTGATCAAGTTCGGCCTGATTCCGGAACTGATCGGCCGTTTGCCGGTGGTCGCCACGCTCGGCAAGCTCGACGAAGTCGCGCTGATGAAGATTCTCGTCGAACCGAAGAACGCGCTCGTGAAGCAGTATCACAAGCTGTTCAATATGGAACGCGTCGAGCTCGAGATTCGTCCGGGTGCTTTGCAGGCTGTGGCCCGCAAGGCGATTCGCCGCAAAACGGGCGCGCGCGGCCTGCGTTCCATCCTGGAACAGGCGTTGCTGGACGTCATGTACGAGTTGCCGACGATGAAAGGCGTTAGCAAGGTCATCATCGACGACAACGTCATCGACGGTGACGGCAAACCGCTGCTGATCTACGAAGACGCACCGAAGGTTGCGGGTTCGAATTGATCGGCTTTAAAGGTTTTGCAAAAAAAGCCGTTCATGGCAACGTGAACGGCTTTTTTGTTTATCTTGGGTTAGGATGGTTGTGTTTCCTTTGGAGTCACTGAACTTTTCCCACACGCGGAGGCCTTGTAATCGTTTTTGCAGGCCTCACCTATCGAACGAACTGATACCACTCATGGGGAAATGAAATGTCAGGAACCCAACTCCTCCCGCCGGAACGCACTACGCTCCCGCTGCTCCCGCTGCGTGATGTAGTCGTTTTCCCGCACATGGTGATTCCGCTCTTCGTAGGCCGCCCGAAGTCGATCAAGGCTCTCGAAGCAGCGATGGAAGGCGGCAAGCACATCATGCTCGTCGCCCAGAAGACGGCTGCGAAAGATGAGCCGACCGAAAAGGACATGTACGAAGTAGGATGTATCGCCAACATCCTGCAGATGCTGAAGCTGCCGGACGGCACCGTGAAGGTGCTTGTCGAAGGCTTGCAGCGCGCGAAGACGCTCTCGATCGAAGAGCAGGAAACGCAGTTTTCGTGCGAAGTCATGCCGCTCGAACCCGACCACGCCGACAGCGCTGAAACTGAAGCGCTGCGCCGCGCGATCGTGTCGCAGTTCGACCAATACGTGAAGCTGAACAAGAAGATCCCGCCGGAGATTCTGACTTCGCTTTCGGGCATCGACGAAGCCGGCCGTCTGGCCGACACGATCGCGGCGCATCTGCCGCTCAAGCTCGACCAGAAGCAACACATCCTGGAGATGTTCCCGGTCATCGAGCGCCTCGAGCATCTGCTCGCGCAACTCGAAGCCGAGATCGACATCCTGCAGGTGGAAAAGCGTATCCGTGGGCGCGTGAAGCGTCAGATGGAGAAGAGCCAGCGCGAGTACTATCTGAACGAACAGGTCAAGGCCATCCAGAAGGAATTGGGCGAGGGCGAAGAAGGTGCGGATCTCGAAGAACTCGAGAAGCGCATCACCGCCGCGCGCATGCCGAAGGAAGCCAAGAAGAAGGCCGACGCCGAGCTGAAGAAGCTCAAGCTGATGTCGCCGATGTCGGCTGAAGCCACCGTCGTGCGCAACTATATCGACACGCTGATCGGCTTGCCGTGGCGCAAGAAGAGCAAGGTCAACAACGACCTCTCGAATGCAGAACGCGTGCTCGACGAAGACCACTTCGGTCTCGAGAAAGTCAAAGAACGCATTCTCGAATATCTTGCGGTCCAACAACGTGTGGACAAGGTCAAGGCGCCGATCCTGTGCCTGGTTGGGCCTCCGGGTGTCGGTAAGACGTCGCTGGGTCAGTCGATTGCTCGCGCCACGAATCGCAAGTTCGTGCGCATGGCACTTGGTGGCGTGCGCGACGAGGCCGAAATTCGCGGCCACCGTCGGACCTATATCGGTTCGATGCCGGGCAAGATCCTGCAAAGCCTGACCAAGGTCGGCGTGCGCAATCCGCTCTTCCTGCTCGACGAAGTCGACAAGATGGGTCAGGATTTCCGCGGCGATCCGTCTTCGGCTCTGCTGGAAGTGCTCGATCCGGAGCAGAACCATACCTTCGCCGATCACTACGTCGAAGTCGACTTCGATCTGTCGGACGTGATGTTCGTGGCGACGTCGAACTCGCTGAATATTCCGCCGCCGTTGCTCGACCGGATGGAAGTGATCCGCCTGTCGGGTTACACGGAAGACGAGAAGGTCAGCATTGCGCAACGTTATCTGTTGCCGAAGCAGAAGAAGAACAACGGCCTGAAGGACGGCGAGGTCGATGTGACGGAAACTGCAATCCGCGACATCATTCGTTACTACACGCGTGAAGCGGGTGTCCGTTCGCTCGAGCGTGAAATTTCGAAGATCTGCCGCAAGGTCGTGAAGATGCTTCTGCTGAAGAAGGCAGAGGGCGCGGTGAAGGTCGATGGCAGCAACCTCGATACGTTCCTCGGCGTGCGCAAGTACGACTTCGGTCTGGCTGCGAAGGAAAATCAGGTTGGTCAGGTCACGGGTCTCGCGTGGACGGAAGTGGGCGGCGATCTGCTCACCATCGAAGCCGCGGTTATGCCGGGTAAGGGCAACGTGACGCGCACGGGTTCGCTCGGCGATGTGATGAAGGAATCCGTCGAGGCAGCACGCACGGTGGTTCGTTCGCGTTCGCGTCGCCTGGGTGTCAAGGACGAAGCGTTCGAGAAGCAGGACATTCACATCCACGTGCCGGAAGGCGCGACGCCGAAGGACGGCCCGTCCGCCGGTATCGCGATGACCACCGCGTTGGTGTCGGTGCTGACCGGTATTCCGGTGCGTGCCAATGTCGCGATGACGGGCGAAATCACGTTGCGTGGTGAAGTGCTGCCGATCGGCGGGTTGAAAGAGAAGCTGCTGGCAGCGCATCGCGGCGGCATCAAGCTCGTGCTGATCCCGGAAGAAAACACCAAGGATCTGACGGAGATTCCGGACAACGTGAAGAACGCAATCGAAATCGTGCCGGTCCGCTGGATCGACAAGGTGCTCGAACTCGCGCTCGAACGTGTGCCCCAGCCGTTGCCGGAAGAAGAACCGAAGCCTGCCGCTCCGGTTGCAGCAGAGGCCGGCAAGGACGCCGCAACGGAAGTGGTGAAGCACTAAGCCGATCCGTAGCGCACGTAGTCTTTAGCATCATCGAAAACCCGCGGCTTGCCCGCGGGTTTTTTATTGCCCCAATGTTTATGTCTGTTTCATGTCATGCGGGGCATTTTTCTGCTATTTCCCATTCTCTGGGCTAAAACGGAATAACGCGACCGGCTATTTATCCTTACAAGCCTGCGCTGCAAGATTTCGTTATCAAAAGCTCTCTCGAGGCACCCCCTAATCGGGCGCGACCCCGCTTGACACAAGGGTTTCGGCCAATTCTAATTGGTTGGCTCGGCATCTTTGCCGCGCTGCCGTTGGTATCTGGCGCGATGAAGCGCTATTACGATTGCCCAAAAATATTCTCGGGGGTTGGAATGAATAAAACGGAATTGATCGATCACATCGCACAACAAGCCGATATTTCGAAAGCGGCGGCAGGGCGTGCGCTGGATGCCGTGATCGGTGGCGTCAAAGGTACGTTGAAGAAGGGCGGTTCGGTCACCCTGGTCGGCTTCGGCACGTTTGCAGTCGGCAAGCGCACCGCACGCACTGGCCGCAACCCGCGCACCGGTGCAGCGATCAAGATCAAGGCAGCCAAGGTGCCCAAATTTAGGCCTGGCAAAGCGCTAAAAGATGCGCTAAACTAATCGACTTGCTGCTTCAGGGTGGCGCGGTTTAAAGGTTAATAAACCTTGGGTTGAAAGGCCCACAGGTTGGTAGATCCGAAAGGCGCGGCGCGGTGGAACGTAGCAGGCGGAATCGTGGAGCGGGTGCTTAGCTCAGTTGGTAGAGCGGCGCCCTTACAAGGCGTAGGTCGGGAGTTCGAGCCTCTCAGCACCCACCAGTTCCCGGTTCGGCACGCAACACACATGCAGTAGAAGCGCAGTATAAGGAGTGGTAGTTCAGTCGGTTAGAATACCGGCCTGTCACGCCGGGGGTCGCGGGTTCGAGTCCCGTCCACTCCGCCAGTATCCTTGAAAGGCGAACTCCGGTTCGCCTTTTTTATTGCCCGCTGTTGTAATATCGGGCGTTCCGTTTTTGGCATCCTTAACGCATGCTCGATTTCTTCCGCAATCACAAACGCCTGATGATGTTCATGCTCATCCTGGTCATCGTACCGGGCTTGGGCTTCGTAGGTATCCAGGGCTTCCGCGGCTTCTTTGACGAAAGCGCCAACGTCGCCAGCGTCAACGGGCACAAGATCACACGGGCCGAATACGACGACGCGATGCGTCAGCAACTCGACCGTGCGCGCCAGATGCTGGGTGCGCAGTACGACGCAAAAATGTTCGACACGCCCGAGCGCCGCAAGGAAATGCTCGACGGCCTGATCGAGCAGCGCGTGCTGAACGATGAGACGCAGCGTCTGCATCTGACCGCTTCGGACGACGCGGTGCGCCGCACCTTGCTGAACGATCCGGTCATCTCGTCGCTCAAGAATCCTGACGGCTCGATCGACGTGAACCGCTACAAGGAACTGCTCGCCATGCAGGGCATGACGCCCGATCAGTATGATGAGCGCGTGCGTTACACGCTCGCCACGCAGCAGTTGCCGGGTAGCATCGAGGGCAGCGCCTTCACCTCGAAGACGCTTGCGCAGAATCTGACGGCGCTCGCCGAGCAGCAGCGCGAAGTGCAGGGCCTCACGTTCAATCCGCACGACTACGTGGCGAAGGTGCAGCCGACGGACGCGCAATTGCAGGCGTACTACGACGCGCATCGCAACGATTTCGCGACGCCCGCGACGGCCACCATTCAGTATCTGGTGATGTCGCCGGCCACCCTGGCGGCGGCCATGCAGCCCAGCGACGACGATCTCAAGAAGTTCTACAACGACAACATCGCGCACTATCAGACCGCGGCGCAAATGCGCGCGAGCCTGATCCTGGTGTCGGTGGCGCCGAACGCAAGCGCGGACGACAAAGCCAAGGCGAAACAGAAAGCCGACGCATTGCTGGCCGACGTGAAGGCTCATCCCGACGACTTCGCCAAGGTGGCCGAGCAGAGCTCGCAAGACCCGGCTTCGGCGTCGAAGGGCGGCGACCTGGGTTACTTCGGGCGCGGCATGATGGCCGGTGGTCAGGCGTTCGACGACGCCGCGTTCAAGCTGAAGAAGGACGAGATCAGCGACGTCGTGCCGACCGACGTGGGCTTTCTGATCCTGAAGGCGACGGACGTGAAGCCGTCAGTGACGCAGCCGTTCGACACGGTGAAGGACGCCATCGCCAAGGATCTGAAGACGCAACAGGCGGCCAAGGCATTCACGGACGACTCGGACGGTTTCACGTCGCTGGTCTATGAAAAGGCCAAGTCGCTGCAACCGGCTGCGGACAAATACAAACTGCAGATCCAGACGGCCACGGTCACGCCGCAAGCGAACGCCGCGCTGCCGCCGGATAGCCCGTTGAATAACGCGAAGTTCCTCGCGGCGGTGTTTGCCAACGATTCGGTGCAGGCGCACAACAATACGCAGGCGGTCGATATCGGCAACAACACGCTGATCGCCGCGCACGTCACCGACTACAAGCCGAGCGCCGTGCCCGCGCTCGACGCGATCAAGGACGCGGTGCGTCAGAAGGTCGTCGCGGTTCAGGCCGACGAACTGGCGCACAAGGAAGGCATCGCCAAACTGGCCGAGTTGCAGAAGTCGAATGCAACCACGGGCTTTGCGGCGCCGCTGAAAGTCTCGCGCAACGACGCGCAAGGCCTGCCGCCGGCTGCACTGAGCGCGATCTACAAGGCCGATTCGCAGAAATTGCCGGCTTACGTGGGTGTTGACCTGGGCGACGCGGGTTATGCGGTGTATCGCGTGAATGCCGTGGTGGCGGGTGCGCCCATCGATCCGCAGCGTCTCGTGGCCGCGCAGCAGCAGATCGCGCAAGCCGAGGCGCAATCCGAAGTCGGCGCGTATGTTCAGGCGTTGCGCGCGCGCTCGAAGATCAAGTTCTACGGTTCGCTGGATAGCCCGCAAGCGGGTGGTGACTGACCTCGTCGCCTGGTGCGCCGCCGTGTAAGCGGCGCACATCGCGAATGCAGAAAGAACAAAAAAACCCCGCAATTGCGGGGTTTTTTCTTATCCGGCGAGCACACCGCCGGAGCGTCGATGAAAGGCCGTCTTACAGACAGCCGCTGATTGCGCCAGTCGCATCGCTACCGGCTCCGCCATTCGCGCGGAAGCCGACCCATGTGCCCGAGCCGCTATAGGCCGGGCGTACCACGGCCGCTGCACCGCTGGGCGGCTGCTGACCCGGTACGTACACATCCATCGCCTGGTCGTTGGCCAAGGTGTCCTGCGAGACCACTTGCTGTTGCGAGCCGTCGGCCCACTTCTGGGCGATACATTGCGCGACGACCTTCGGCGGCTGCTGGCTTTGTCCAACCGATTGCACACCAGCCGGCGGTTGAGCGGCGCAGGCAGAAATGGCCACGGTCAAAGCGATAAGGGGCAGGTATTTCACGTTATCTCCTCACAAAAGCGCTCGAGACGAGCCGGATTTCGCGGTTAGCGAAAATGTCTGACGGACATTCCCTGTGCACGTTCCCAGTTCGTTCGCAACAAGATGTAAGAAACTTGTCAGTGTGAGGGGCTGTTGTGCAGCAGGGGCTTCAATGTCGTCCACACGTTGTCTAGTAGCACGGGCTGTGCCTGCTGGGTGGGATGCAGCTGATCGGACTGGAACATGTCGGGTTTATCCGCGATGCCCGCGAGCAGGAACGGCACGAAGCCGGTGTGCAGTTCCTTCGACAACTGCTCGTACACCGCGTGGAACTTTTGCGTGTAGTCCGGGCCGTAATTGGGTGGCACGTACATGCCGACCAGCACGACCTTCGCATGACCTTGCTGTGCTTCTTCGATGATCGTGCGCAGGTTGTCTTCTGTCGTGGCAAGCGGCACGCCGCGCAGTGCGTCGTTGGCGCCGAGTTCGACAATCACGATACCGGGTTTGAGCCGCTGCATCAGTTGGGGCAGGCGGGCGCGTCCGCCGCTGGTGGTGTCGCCGCTGATGCTGGCGTTAGCGACGCTATAATCGATGCGCTCGCTGGTGAGGCGCTGACGCATCAGCGCCACCCAGCCGGTGTCGCGCGGCAGGCCGTACTCAGCGGAGATGCTGTCGCCCAGCACCACGATGACGGGCCTCGCCGGTTCCGGCGGATTGGCGGCATGGGCCGCAAGCGGCAGCGTCGCGGCGAGCATGAACATGCCGAAAGCGATATTCAATACGGCGGCGCGCGGCGCCGTCAGGCGCACTTTCAACCTACGCCTCACCATGCAAAACAAAACTGATCCAGTCATCGAAGTGCGGGGTTTGTGCAAGAGGGTTAAGGATGCAACGGGCGAGCTGACGATTCTCGATCATATCGATCTTTCCATCGAAGGCGGCAGCAGCGTGGCGATTGTCGGCGCATCCGGGTCCGGCAAGTCTACGCTGCTCGGTTTGCTCGCGGGGTTGGACAGCGCCACCTCCGGGTCGGTTCGTCTGCTGGGTCAGGAACTGACCGAATTGAGCGAAGACGGGCGCGCCGCTTTACGCAACGGCTCGGTCGGCTTCGTGTTCCAGTCGTTTCAATTGATGCCGCATTTGACCGCGCTCGAAAACGTCACGCTGCCGCTCGAGCTGCAAGGCGGGGTCGCCGCGCGCGATGCCGCGGCGCGTGCGCGCGGCCTGCTCGAACAGGTGGGACTGGGGCAGCGTACCCGTCACTATCCCAAACTGCTGTCGGGCGGCGAGCAGCAACGCGTGGCCTTGGCGCGCGCCTTCGTGACCCATCCGGCCATTCTGTTCGCGGACGAGCCCACCGGCAGTCTAGATGCCGCCACCGGCCATGCGGTCATCGATCTGATGTTCGAGATGAACCGCGCCAATGGCGCGACCTTGATCCTCGTCACGCACGATATCGAACTCGCCCGTCGCTGCGACCGCACGGTTACGATCGACGCGGGACGCCTCGCCTGAAGTAAAAGAGGCGCCCAACCGCGAGCGGCCGAGACGCGCGCGGCACAAACGAAAAGCTTACGGCGCAAAAGAAAACGCAAAAGAAAAGCGGGCCATCAACGGCCCGCTCCACATTGCAAAACCACCGCAAATTTCAGATGGCGACGCTCGACACCCAAGCCGCCGCCACCTTCCTCTCATAGATTCAACGCTTCAACGCCGCGCGCGCCCGCGCGATCAATGCCGTGGTCGACGAGTCGTGCTTGCCGCTATCCACGTTAGCCGAGGTCAGGTCGGCTTCGACCACCTTGCCGAGGATCTTGCCCAGCTCCACGCCCCACTGGTCGAACGAGTTGATATTCCACACCGTGCCCTGGACCAGCACCTTGTGTTCGTACAGCGCGATCAACGCGCCGAGCGAGCGCGCCGTGAGCGCTTCGAGGATCAGCGTGCTGGTGGGACGATTGCCCGGGAAGGTCAGGTGCGGCGCGAGTTCCGGCTTGTCCGGACCGGCCACTTTCTTCGCTTCTTCCAGCGTGCGGCCGAGCATCAACGCCTCGCTTTGCGCGAAGCAGTTCGCCAGCAGCTTCGGATGATGGCTCACCAGCGGATGCTCCGGCGTGAGCACGGCGATGAAATCGATCGGCACGATCGTCGGGCCTTGATGCAGCATCTGGAAGAAGGCGTGCTGGCCGTTGGTGCCAGGTTCGCCCCACGTCACGGCCGACGTCGGATAGTCGACCATCGCGCCGTCCAGACGGGCTGACTTGCCGTTGCTCTCCATCTCCAGTTGCTGCAGGTAGGAGGGCAGGTAGTGCATGGCCTCGGAGTACGGCGCCACCAGGTAGCTTTGCGAGCCGAAGAAATTGCGATACCAGATGCCGATCATGCCCATCAGCACCGGCAGATTGTGTTCGAGCGGCGCGGTGCGGAAGTGTTCGTCCATCTCGTTCGCGCCGGCCAGCAGTTCGTCGAACTGCTTCGGGCCGATGGAGATCATGATCGACAGGCCGACCGCCGACCACAGCGAATAGCGGCCGCCGACCCAGTCCCACATCTCGAAGACGTTTTCCTTCGCGATGCCGAACTTGACCACCTCAGCCGGATTGGCCGACACGCCGACGAAGTGTTTCGCCAGCGCGCTTTCCTGGCAGCCTTTCTCGACGAACCAGTCGCGCAGCGAGCGCGCATTGGTCATGGTTTCGAGTGTGGTGAAGGTCTTCGAGACGATGATGGCGAGCGTCTCTTCCGGATCGATCTGCTGCATGACATGGTACAGATCGGCGCCGTCGACGTTCGACACGAAGAAGCTCTTGATGTCCGGCGTGGCGAGATGCTGCAGGGCATGCACGACCATCTTCGGACCGAGATCCGAGCCGCCGATGCCGATGTTCACCACGTAACGGATGCGCTTGCCGGTATAGCCGGTCCAGGCGCCGCTGCGCACCTGGTCGGAAAACGCCGCCATTTTGGCGCGTTCGGCCATGACTTCGGCGTGAAACGGCGCCTTCGGATCGCTCGCGCGCAACGCGGTGTGCAGGACCGCGCGGCCCTCGGTGGGATTGACGATTTCGCCGGCGAACATCGCGTCGCGGCGTTTTTCGACGCCCGCTTCACGCGCGACCTGCACGAGCAGCTTGAGCGTTTCGTCCTGAATGCGCTGTTTCGAGAAATCGGCTGCGAGACCGCCGCCGGCAAACGCGAAGCGTTCGGCGCGGGTGGGAGCGGTATCGTTCGCGGGGGCGAACCAGTCGCGCATATGCTCATTGCGAATTTTTTCGTAATGGGCTTGCAGCGAGGACCAGGCGGGTAGCGAGTTCAACGTCATGGGGTCGTCCGTGTAACGAAGGGGCACGAATGAACGGCAGTGCGCAAGGCGCGGCCGCGGGGAGATTCTGGCGCGCTGCCGGGCGGCGGGTTCGCATCGGTTCCCGGCCGGGCTGCGCAGACATTCAGTATAGCGGCCTTGGCGCGAAGCTGGCGGGGAGTTGGACAGTGCGTTCAGATAGCGGGATGGAGCAGCGCGTGAGCATCGCGCAGCCCCGCCCGCGCGCCATTCAGGCCGGATAGAACATCTGGTTCAGCAGCTTGCGAACCATCGGCGCCAGTTCGCCCGCCGTGAGGCCGGCGGGACCGTCGCCCTGCGCGGTTAGTCGGTCGGCCGCGAGGCCGTGCAGATAGACGCCGGCCAGCGCCGCCTCGTAAGGCGGCAGGTGTTGCGCCAGAAACGCGCCGATGATGCCGCCGAGCACGTCGCCCGTGCCGCCGGTGGCGAGCGCGGCATTGCCGGTCGGATTGATGGCGACGCGGCCGTCCGGCGCGGCGATCACCGTGCCGGTGCCCTTCAGCACGATCACGCTGGCAAAGCGCGCTGTCAGCGCGCGCGCGGCGGCCAGCCGGTCGCGCTGCACGCTGGCCGCGTCGCAGCCGAGCAGCCGCGCCGCCTCCAGCGGATGCGGGGTGAGCACACAGGGGTCGCCCTGCGCGCCGCGCGCGGCGACTTTGGCGGCGAGCGCGGAGTCGGTGGATAACAGGTTCAAGGCGTCGGCGTCGAGGAGCTTGGGGACGTCGAGCGCCAGCACATCGTCCAGTACCTTGCTGGCGCGCGCCCGGCTGCCCATGCCGCAACCGATCGCCAGCGCGTCCATTTTGTCGAGCGGCAGTTCGTCGACGGGATGCAGCATCAGCTCGGGATGCGGCGGATCGTAGGGCGGGGCGCCGGCGCCGAGCAGCGCGACATGGATTTTTCCCGCGCCGGTGTGGAGCGCCGCGCGCGCCGCGAGAATCGGCGCGCCGCACATGCCGGTGTCGCCGCCGACCACCGCGAGACTGCCGAACGAGCCCTTGTTGGTCGAGAAGTCGCGCGGCGGCAGGAAGGCGGCGAACAGGGCAGGGGCGTTCAGTTGCACGGCGGAATGGGCGGCGTTATGCAGACTGCCTGTGTGGTCGGCGTGCTTCAGGCCGATCGGCGCCACCGTGACCGCACCGGCCAGGTCGCGTCCCGAGGCCATGAAGAGCCCCGGTTTGGCGCCGATGAAGGTGAGGGTATGCGTCGCGCGTACACCAGCGCCGCTTGCGCCGACTACGTTGCCGGTATCGCTGTCGAGCCCGCTTGGCACATCGAGCGCCAGCACGCGTCCCTGTTGCCTCGCGCGGTGCGAAAGCTGCTGCGCGAGGCTCGCGAAGACGCCGTCGAGCGGCCGCGTGAGACCAATCCCGAACATGCCGTCCACCAGCCACCCATAACCGGCGAACGAGGCCGGCGCCGCAGCCGTTATCGTGACGCCGGCGGCACGTGCCTCGGCGAGGGCCCAGCGAGCGTCGTCCGGTTTGACCTCGACTGGCATGCAGACTTCCACTGCGACGCCCGCGCGCTGCAGTTCCGTCGCCAGCACCAGCGCGTCGCCCCCATTGTTGCCGGGGCCGGCGACGATCCACACTGGCGCGCGCGTTGCGCCGGCATCGTGTTCCAACTGTTCGCGCAGAAAACAGGCGGCAGCGTAGCCGGCGCGCGCCATCAATGTATGCGGCGGCAGACCGGCCATGGCCTCGGATTCGATGCTCCGCAACTCGGCGAGCGACAGCAGCGCAAGCGGGCGGTCGTGAGGGTTCAGCAGGATGGGCACAGCGGAGGGCGCCTGCGCGGCGGGGGTGGCTTCAGTCATGGCAGTCTCTCGCATTGACGCTCGGCATCGGAGCGGGGCCGCGTCTTGCCGAAGTCTCAACAGATTCTCAACGGAGAATCCGCGGCGTTGACCTAGGCAAGGCATCGCACCCCGACGATCGGGAACTGCCATGGTAGTGGAATGCGCGCGAGCCTGTGAGGTGAACCGCGCGCTGCGCTGCGCGCCTGCTTCAGCGCCCGAAGCGATCCGGCCGCAAAGCGGCGAGTGTTTCCGGCGGCAACTCCGGCGTGACGCCGCCGATCAGATCGGCCACCAGCCGCGCGGCGCCGCAGGCGAGTCCCCAGCCGGCCGGCCCATGTCCGGCATTGACGAACAGACGCGGATGCAGCGCGTTGCCGACCAGCGGCAAGCCATCCGGCGACAACAGCTTGACGCCATCCCACGACAGCGCCGCCGAAATCTTCGCGGCGCCCGGAATCCAGTCGTGGGTGGCCTGGCCGAGCAGCGCGAGGGCGTCCTTGGTGACGGCTTCGGAGAGCGGCTTGTCGACCTGGCCGGCGGCTTGCAGCACCGCGCCGCCCGCGATGCGCAGCCGGTGATTCATGCGGGTGATGGTGATGCGCTTCACGGCGTCGACGATCGCTACATGCGGCGCGCATTCCTCATGGGCAATCGGCGCGGAGAGGGTATGCAGACGCAGCGGATAGAGCGGCACGCGCAAACCGAGCCGTTCGAGCAGCGGCAATGAACCGGTGCCGGCGGCGACCACGATGGCGTCGGCGCTGATCACGTCGACTTCGCGGCTCGAAGTAATCTCGCCGAGCCGCGGCGCCAGTTCGACCGCCGCGCGGGTGCCGTCCAGCCGGATGGCTTCGACTTCGCGATTCAACATGAATTGCACGCCGCCCTCGGTATCGAGCGTCTGCTTGATGAGCTTGGTGAAAAGCGGGCAATTCGCGGTGCGTTCCTGATCGAACAGGACGCCGCCGGCGAATTCCGGCTCGGTCGGCACGGAATGTTCGAATTGCGCGCATTCGGCCGGCGTCAGCACATCGTGCGGCACTTCGTATTGACGCAGCAGTTCGAGCGCCGGCTGGCTCTGCTGCCATTCCTGCGCCGAGCGCGTGAGATACAGCACCCCGTCCGACTGTTCGAATTCGAGCCCGAAACGCGCTTCGATATCGGCCATCGCCTCGCGGGAGGCCTCGATCAGCGGCCGCAGCAGCCCATATTGCCGGGCGAACGCCTGCGGCTCCTGCCAGCCGGCCAACTGTTTTTCGAATTGGCGCGCCGCGCCGTTGAAGCCGGTTTTGCGGATCACGCCGCTTTTGGCGCCCTGGCGGCTCTGCATGAAGGTCGGGCCGAACCAGACGTCGAGGGGCGTCGGCAGCACGGTGCCGCCGTGGCCGTAGGTCGCGCCTTGCGCGACCGTCGCAAAGCGTTCGACCACGCATACGCGGTGGCCGGCGGCACGCAACTGATAAGCGGTGGCGACGCCCACAATTCCGCCGCCAATGACGATGACATCCATGTTTGATTCGATTTGCCGGCAGAGCGCGGTGCGGGCGCTTTCCGTAGGCGTGACATGCGGCGCGCGCGTGAGGCTGCTGCGCCGATCTGATGAAAGGGCGAATGATATCAGTCAATCAGGTCAGGTGCGCAGCCCTCCCGCTATCTCGAATTTGGCGGCGCGGGCGTGCCGAAGCGCGTTAAAACGGCCTGCCAGCGTCCCATAACTGCCGTCGGGACAGGTCTGGCAGGGTCGCTTGAGGGTGTTCCCGGGGTATAATCTCGGACTTCCCTTTCGCCTCACGTCGCCTGCACGCGCGACTCATAGACGCAACGTCAAGTCCATGGCCCACTTCTCGTGTTTCCCCGGCGCTTCGGCCCTCTCCGATTTCCGTCAAACCCGCCTGCTCGAGACGCTCACGCGCATCGATCCCAACATTACCGGCGTGCGCGGGCAGTATCTGCACTTCGTCAATTCCCAGACGCGGCTGCTGGCGGAAGACAGCGCCAGGGTCGAGGCGCTGATGCACTACGGCGATCCGTTCGTCGACGCGAAGGAGCGCGGCACGGCCGAGACATTCCTCGTGGTGCCGCGCTTCGGCACGGTGTCGCCATGGGCCAGTAAGGCAACGGATATTGCGCACCACTGCGGTCTCACGCAGGTACGCCGCATCGAGCGCGGTGTCGAATACACGGTGACGTTGAAGAGCGGCCTGCTCGGCGGCAAAAAGGCCCTGTCCGACGAAGCACGCGCGGCCGTCGCCGCGGCGCTGCACGACCGCATGACCGAAAGCGTGGCGCCGTCGCGCGAGCACGCCATGCATCTGTTCGACGAACTGCCGGCCAAGCCGCTGCAAACCGTCGACGTGCTGGGTCACGGCCGTGGCGCGCTGGAAACCGCCAACGCCGAACTGGGCCTCGCGCTCGCGGACGACGAAATCGACTATCTGGTCGACGCCTTCACGAAGCTCGGCCGCAACCCGACCGACGTCGAACTGATGATGTTCGCGCAGGCCAACAGCGAGCACTGCCGCCACAAGATTTTTAACGCGGAATGGACCATCGACGGCGAGAAGCAGGACATCTCCCTGTTCAACATGATCCGCAATACCGAGAAGCTCAATCCGCAGGGCACCATCGTCGCCTATTCGGATAACTCGGCGATCATGGCGGGCGGCGTGGCCGAGCGCTGGTTCCCGCGCAAGCCGGGCCAGACCGGCGGCGCAGCGGATCTGTCGGAGCACTACGGCCGTCACACCGAGCTGACGCACACGCTCATGAAGGTGGAAACGCACAACCACCCGACCGCGATCTCGCCGTTCCCGGGCGCCGCCACCGGCGCGGGCGGCGAAATCCGCGACGAAGGCGCAACGGGCCGCGGTGCGCGTCCGAAGGCCGGTCTGGCGGGCTTCACCGTATCGAATCTCGACCTGCCGGGCGCGCGCGAAGCATGGGAAAACGCCCGCGACGCCGTGCAGCCGGTCGGTCACCGCAATCCGGACGAGGCGCCGGCAATCTATGGCCGCCCGGACCGCATCGCGTCGCCGCTGCAGATCATGATCGACGGACCGCTCGGCGGCGCCGCGTTCAACAACGAATTCGGCCGGCCGAATCTGGGCGGCTACTTCCGTGCTTACGAGCAGAACGTCGCGGGCACGGTGCGCGGCTATCACAAGCCCATCATGATCGCCGGCGGCATCGGCAATATTTCGGATCAGCACACCCACAAGCACGATCTGCCGGAGGGCTCGCTGCTGATCCAGATCGGCGGTCCGGGCATGCGCATCGGCATGGGCGGCGGCGCGGCCAGTTCGATGGCGACCGGCACCAACACCGCGGAACTCGACTTCGACTCGGTCCAGCGCGGCAATCCGGAAATCGAACGGCGCGCGCAGGAAGTCATCAACGCCTGCTGGCAACTGGGCGAGAAGAACCCGATCCTGAGCATTCACGACGTCGGCGCGGGCGGTCTGTCCAACGCGTTCCCGGAAGTGGTGGACGGCGCCAGCAAGGGCGCGGTGTTCGAGCTGCGCAAGATCCAGTTGGAAGAGAGCGGTTTGTCGCCGCGCGAAATCTGGTCGAACGAAGCGCAAGAGCGTTACGTGCTGGCCATTGCCCCGGCTGATCTGAATGAATTCCAGGCCATTTGCGAACGCGAGCGCTGCCCGTTCGCGGTGATCGGCACGGCGACCGACGAACGCCAGTTGAAGCTGATCGACACCGAACAGACAGATGCCAACGCGCACCAGCCGGTCGATATGCCGATGGAAGTGCTGCTCGGCAAGGCGCCGCGCATGCATCGCGACGTCAGCCACGTACAGACCACGCTGCTGCCGGTCGACGTCACCGGTATCAACCTGTCGGAAGTCGCGGTGAGCGTGCTGCGTCATCCGACGGTGGCGAGCAAGTCGTTCCTGATTACGATTGGCGACCGCTCGGTGGGCGGCACGACGGCGCGCGACCAGATGGTCGGCCCGTGGCAGGTGCCGGTTGCCGACGTGGCGATCACCACGATGGACTACGCCGGTTTCCGCGGCGAAGCCATGACCATGGCCGAGCGCACGCCGCTCGCCGTGATCAATCCGCCGGCCTCGGGCCGCATGGCGGTCGGCGAGGCGGTGACGAACATCGCGGCGGCGCCGATCGCGTCGCTCGACAAGCTCAAGCTGTCCGCCAACTGGATGGCTGCTTGCGGCGCGCCGGGTGAAGACGCGGCGCTGTACGACACCGTCAAGGCGATCGGCATGGAACTGTGCCCGGCGCTCGGCATCAGCATTCCGGTGGGCAAAGACTCGCTGTCGATGCGCACCAAGTGGCAAGACCAGGGCGTGGCGAAGGAAGTGGTGGCGCCGGTCTCGCTGATCATCTCGGCCTTCGCGCCGGTCGAAGACGTGCGCGGCCATCTGACGCCGCAACTGCGCCGCGTGGACGAAGCGGGCGACTCGGTGCTGATCGCCATCGACCTCGGCCGCGGCCAGCATCGTCTGGGCGGCAGTATCCTTGCCCAGGTCACGCAGCAGGTGGGCGATACCACGCCGGACGTCGACGACGCCGAAGACCTGAAGCGCTTTTTCGCCGCCATCCAGGCGCTGAACCGCGACGGCAAGCTGCTCGCTTACCACGACCGCTCGGACGGCGGCCTGTGGGCGACGGTCTGCGAAATGGCGTTTGCGGGTCACGTGGGCGTGTCGCTGAACGTCGACATGCTGACGCTCGATCCGAACCACGAATTCGACTACGGCGACGCTAAAGACTGGGCCAAGCAGACGAGCGGCCGCCGCGAAGACCGCACGATTCGCGCACTGTTCAACGAGGAACTGGGCGCAGTGATCCAGGTGCGGGCGCAGGATCGCGACGCGGTGCTGGCGGCGCTGCGTGAGCACGGCCTGTCGGCCTGCTCGCATGTGATCGGCAAGCTCAACGAGCGCGACGCGATCGAAATCTATCGCGACGCGAAGAAAATCTACGAAGCGCCGCGCACGGAACTGCAGCGTGCGTGGGGCGAAGTGAGCTGGCGCATCTCGCGCCTGCGCGACAACCCGGCTTGCGCCGACGCCGAACACGACGCGCTGCTCGACGCCGCCGATCCGGGCATCACGCCGGTGCTGACTTTCGATCCGGCGGAAGACGTGGCCGCGCCGTTCATCGGCAAGGGCGCGCGTCCGCGTGTGGCGATCCTGCGCGAGCAGGGCGTCAATTCGCATCTGGAAACCGCGTATGCATTCGACCGCGCCGGCTTCGACGCCTACGACGTGCACATGAGCGACTTGCTGGCCGGCCGCGCGACGCTCGCCGATTTTGCCGGCGCCGTCGCCTGCGGCGGCTTCTCCTACGGCGACGTGCTGGGCGCCGGCGAAGGCTGGGCGAAGACGATCCGCTTCAATGCCCAACTGGCCGACATGTTCGCCGCCTTCTTCGGCCGCCAGGACACGTTCGCGCTCGGCATCTGCAACGGCTGCCAGATGATGAGCAGCCTCGCGTCGATGATCCCGGGCGCCGAGGCATGGCCGAAGTTCACGCGCAACAAGTCGGAGAAGTTCGAGGCGCGCTTCTCGCTGGTGGAAGTGCAACAGTCGCCGTCGCTGTTCTTTAGCGGCATGGAAGGCTCGCGCATTCCGGTGGCCGTCGCGCACGGCGAAGGTTTCGCGGACTTCTCGCAGCAAGGCGATGCGTCGAAGGCGGCGGTGGCGATGCGTTTTGTCGATCACCGTGGCCAGGCGACCGAGCAGTATCCGTTCAACCCGAACGGCTCGCCGAACGGCATTACCTCGGTGACGACGCCCGACGGCCGCTTCACCGTCCTGATGCCGCACACGGAGCGCGTGCATCGCACGGTGCAGATGAGCTGGCATCCGGAGGGCTGGAGCGCCAACGACGGCAGCCCGTGGATGCGGGTGTTCCAGAACGCGCGCCGCTGGCTGGGTTGATGCGCTGACCCGGCGGCGACCCAAGCCGCCAGAAACAACAAAGCCGCCCGAGGGCGGCTTTGTTGTTTGCGGAGCGGGCAGTGGGTGACGGTGAGTGGCAGTGGGTGTCGGCAGCGTAAAGAACCGGCCACCCAGCCAACCGCCGGATGCAGGCGCCAGAATCCATCCAGCGCCGCCATCCTGCCTTACTGCACCTTCGCGTTCTTGCGCAGGCTTTCTTCGAACGCCTGGAGCTTTTCCTGCTGGATCTGCTGGACGATCTGCGGACGCACCTGGTCGAGCGGCGGCGGCGTGGTGTCGCGCGTGTCGTCGAGGCGGATGATGTGCCAGCCGAATTGCGTGTGCACCGGCGCGTCGGTCATCTGGCCTTTTTGCAGCTTCTCGGCCGCAGCGGCGAATTCCGGCACATAAGCCTTCGGATCCGACCAGTCGAGGTCGCCGCCGTTCTTGCCCGATCCCGGGTCCTTCGAGTACTGCCTGGCGAGGTCTTCGAAGCTCGCGCCGGCCTTGATCTTGGCGATCAGGTCTTTGGCCTGGGCTTCGTTATCCACGAGGATGTGGTGCAGGTGATATTCCTTGCCGCCGGCATCCTTCGTCAGCGCGTCGTAACGCGCCTTGACTTCGGCATCGCTCGGCGGGTTGTTCTTCACGAAGTCTTCGATCAGGGCGCGCAGCACGACGGTCTGTTGCGCGACGGCGACTTGCGCCTTGACGTCCGGACGATTCGGAATGCCACGGCGCGAGGCTTCCTGCATCAGGATTTCGCGGTTGATCAGTTCTTCGCGCACGGCGGCCTGCAGTTGCGGCGAGTCCTGCTGGCCCTGATGGACGAGTTGCTCGACGAGTGCGTCGACGCGTGCCTTCGGGATGGGCGTGCCGTTCACGACGGCGATGTTCTGTGCAAACGCAGGCGCGGCCGCAAAAGCGGCCAGCAATACCCAGAGGCGGGTTTTCTTCAAGGTCATCGGAAGTTTCCTAACGGGACAGCAAATCGAATTCTTCGGGCGTGTACGCCGTGATTGCGAGGGCGTGAATGCCGCGCTGCATGGCATCGGCCAGCGCATCATACACCATGCGGTGCCTTGCTACGCGTGCCTTTCCGGCGAATGCCGGCGCAACAATCGTGACACTAAAATGACCGCCGGCCGAGGCCCCGGCATGGCCCGCGTGCTGGGCGCTGTCATCGCGCACGCTGATCGACGCGACCGGCGCGAGCGCGGCCGCGAGGCGCGCTTCGATCAGGGCGAGGCGCTCGGCGGCCGTGGCGTGCAGGAAAAGATCGTCGCTCATGTCACTCTTCTTCTTTCATGTATTTCGACAGATACAGGCTCTGGCCGACGATGAACACCACGAGGCAGCCGGTCGCGCCGAACAGCTTGAAGTTCACCCAGGCGTCGGTCGAGAAGTGGTAGGCGACGAACAGATTGAGAATACCGAGCAGCACGAAGAACACCGCCCAGATCACGCTCAACTGGCTCCAGATGCGATGCGGCAGCGTGATCTGCTTGCCCATCATCGCTTCGATCAGGTTCTTGTTGAAGGCCAGTTGCGAGACGATCAGCGCGATCGAGAAAGCCCAGTACAGCACGGTCGGCTTCCATTTGATGAAGGTGTCGTTGTGCAGCACCAGCGTGGCGCCGCCGAACACGGTGACGACGGCGAGGCTCACCCACAGCATCGGATCCACTTTTCGGTGACGGAACGCCACCCAGGCGATCTGCACCAGCGTGGCGACGATCGCCACCGCCGTGGCCGTGAAAATGCCCCACAGCTTGAACGCGACAAAAAACAGGATGATCGGGAACAGATCGAACAGGAATTTCATTATCTGGGCGGGAACCTGGGAATGAGCGAAAAATGGGTGCGCAGTGTTGGGCGTTTCAGGCCAATGACAGCGCCCATGATAGGCGAGCTGTGTGTAACCGTCGCGGCGGCGGCCAGAAGGCCGGGTGGCCGCCGCGAGGTTGCCGGTTCGCAAGCTGGATGAAGGGTCGTCTTGCCGGGCCGCCTCGCGCCGCCCGGCAACGCCGCCGAACCCGCGTTGCGTTACTTGGGCTCGAATTGTAACGCAGCCGAATTGATGCAGTAGCGCAGCCCCGTCGGCGCCGGGCCGTCTTCGAACACGTGGCCCAGGTGCGCGCCGCAGTTCTTGCACTGCACCTCGATGCGCAGCATGCCGTGCGTGCGGTCGGTTTTCTCGTGGATCACCTCGCCGTTGATCGGCTTGAAGTAGCTCGGCCAGCCGCAACCGGCGTCGAACTTGGTGTCGGACTCGAACAGCGGCGTGCCGCAGCAGACGCAGTCATAGATGCCGCGATCCCAGTGATCGTTGTATTTGCCGGTAAACGGCCGCTCGGTGGCGGCGTGGCGCGTCACCTGATATTCGATGTCGGAGAGTTGCTCGCGCCATTCGGCGTCGTCTTTCTGCACGGTGGGCGCGGGGGTCTTGGTGTCGTCTGAGTTCATGGTCGGTTCCTGTCTCGGGGGGGGGGGGCCATTTCTATCTGGCCTGGGCTTTGGTTCGCCTTCGGTTCGGCTTCGGCTTTGGCTTCAGGTCATGCGTCGGGCGCGTTGGGGAGCCCATGCGTTACGACGAACAACTGACTTCCAGCGAACTTGCCCAGTCGGGCGGCAGCGCGGCGTAGGCCTCGTATTCCGGTTGTTCGTCGAAAGGACGGCTCAGCACGGCAGCCAGTCTTTCGACTTCCGAAAAATCCTTCTCGCGCGCGCGGCGGATCGCCGTTTCGGCCAGATGATTGCGGAGAATGAATTTGGGGTTCACGCGGTTCATTGCAATGGCGCGCCCGGCGTCATCGAGTGTTTCTTCGGACAGCCGCGCCCGGTAGTCGTTCACCCAGACATCGAAGGCGGCGCGGTCGAGAAACAGGTCGCGCACTGGTGCGTCGCCGCTGGCGTCGTGCTTCGATACCCGCGCCAGATTACGGAAGGTCAGCGTGAAATCGGCGCGGTTGGCCTGCATCACTTCGAACAGACGGTTCGCCAGCGCGTCGTCGCCGGGGCGCTCGGTTTGCAGGCCGAGCTTGGCGCGCATGCGTCGTTCGAGAGCGGGCGCAAAACGGTCCTTGAAGCCTTCCAGCACGCGCTGCGCGTCCTTGACCGCCGCTTCGCCGCGCGTGCTTTCGTCGTATTGCTGGCCGAGCAGCGGCAGCAGACCCTGCGCGAGGCAAAAGAGATTCCAGTAGGCGATCTGCGGTTGCATCCGGTAGGCGTAGCGGCCCTGCGAATCGGAGTGATTGCAGATATAGCCGGCGTCGAAGCCGTCGAGGAAGCCGAACGGGCCGTAATCGATCGTCAGACCCAGGATCGACATGTTGTCCGTGTTCATCACGCCGTGGCAGAAACCGACCGCCTGCCATTGCGCGAGCAGATCCGCCGTGGCGAGCACCGCTTCGTTCAAAAGCGCGAGGTAGGGATCGTCGGCTTCCTTGCAATGCGGATAGAAACGTTCGATGACGTGATCGGCGAGCACCTGCAGTGCGTCGACCCGGTCGTTCGAATAGAAATGCTCGAAATGGCCAAAGCGGATGAAGCTGGGCGCCACCCGCGTCACGACCGCCGCCGTCTCCACTTCCTCGCGCCGCACCGGCTGATCGGAGCCGATCACGCACAACGCGCGCGTGGTGGGAATGCCGAGATGATGCATGGCCTCCGAGCACAGATATTCGCGAATCGACGAGCGCAGCACCGCGCGGCCGTCGCCCATGCGGGAATAGGGCGTGCGTCCTGCGCCCTTGAGCTGCAGTTCGTAGCGCGCGCCGTTGTGTTCGACTTCGCCGAGACCGAGCGCGCGGCCGTCGCCGAGCTGGCCGGCCCACACGCCGAACTGATGGCCCGAATACACCGATGCATACGGCATTGCCTCAGCGGGCCAGTCGCGCGTGGTGTTGCCGGAGAAGAACTCGGCGAAGGCAGGGTCCTGGGCCGCATGGGCATCGAGACCGAGCAGCGCGGCGGTCTCCGCGGAAAAACCGACCACGTATGGCGCGCCGAGCGGCTGCGCCGGCAGGCGTGTCATAAAGACACTGCCAAGCTGGGCAAAGGCACCTTCGCGCGGGGCGCCGAGGGACTCGGCGAGCGCCGCCATCGGCCCGGACAGGCCGGCAATGCTTGGGGAAAACGACATGTTGAGCGCCTCTGGATTAACCGATATTGTAAGTCGGCGCCCGCGGCGCTGCTCGGCCGCCGCTTGCCGCGCCGCCGGCCCGGCGCCGCGCGGCGCGCGACCTGAGAGAGATGACGCAATCATCGCGAGGAGAGCGCCAGTTATGAGCACGCCGTTGCTGGGCCAGATGATGGACATGCCGCTCACCGTGTCGTCGCTGCTGGCGCATGCCGCGCGGCATTTCGGCGACACGGAGATCGTTTCGCGGCGCATCGAAGGCGACCTGCATCGCTATACCTACCGCGACTGCGAAAAGCGCGCGAAGCAACTGGCGCAGGCGCTGATCGCGCTCGGCGTCGAGCCGGGCGAACGGGTCGCGACGCTCGCGTGGTGCGGCTATCGGCATCTGGAGGCGTACTACGGCACGACCGGCTTCGGCTCGGTCTGTCATACGATCAATCCGCGGCTCTTTCCCGAGCAGATCGCCTACATCATCAATCACGCCGACGACAGCTACGTGCTGTTCGACATCACCTTCGCTGCGCTGGTCGATACGCTCGCGCCGCAGTGTCCAAAAGTGCGCGGCTGGATCGCGCTGACCGACGCCGCGCATCTGCCCGCGATGCAGACACCGGTGCTCAGCTACGAGACGCTGCTCGCCGCCCAGCACGGCGCATACGAGTGGCCCGCCATCGACGAGCGCGCGGCCTCCTACCTTTGCTACACCTCCGGCACGACCGGCAATCCGAAGGGCGCGCTGTACTCGCATCGCTCGACCGTGCTGCACGCCTACGGCGCGTCCTTGCCCGATGCGATGAGCCTGTCCGCGCGCGACTCGGTGCTGCCTGTGGTGCCGATGTTCCACGTCAACGCCTGGGGCATTCCGCACGCCGCGCCGCTGACGGGCGCGAAGCTCGTGTTCCCCGGCAAGGATCTGGACGGCAAGTCTTTGTATGAATTGATGGAGGCCGAGAGGGTCACCTATTCGGCCGGTGTGCCGACTGTCTGGCTCGGCCTGCTCACCTATATGAAGCAGGCCGGCGTGCGGTTTTCTTCGCTCAATCGCACGGTGATCGGCGGCTCTGCCTGCCCGCCGGCGATGCTGCGCACCTTCCAGGAAGAGTACGGCGTCGAAGTGATTCACGCCTGGGGCATGACGGAGATGTCGCCGCTCGGCACGCTCTCGAAGCTCACCTGGGAGCAGTCGCAGCGTCCGCCCGAGGCACAGCGCAAGCTGCGCGAGAAGCAGGGCCATGCGATCTACGGCGTCGACATGAAGATCGTCGGCCCGGACGGCAGCGAGTTGCCGTGGGATGGCGTCGCGTTCGGCGATCTGCATGTGCGCGGCCCGTGGGTGATCGACCGGTACTTTCGCAAGGACGATTCGCCGCTCGTCGACGGCTGGTTCCCGACCGGCGACGTCGCCACCATCGATCCGGACAGCTTCCTGCAGATCACCGACCGCAGCAAGGACGTCATCAAATCCGGCGGCGAATGGATCAGTTCGATCGACGTCGAGAACGTCGCGATCGCGCATCCGGCCGTGGCCGAGGCGGCCTGCATCGCCTGCTCGCATCCGAAGTGGACCGAGCGGCCCTTGCTGGTGATCGTCAAACGCAAGGGCGCCGAAGTCACGCGCGAGGAACTGCTTGCCTTCTACGAGGGCAAGGTGGCGAAATGGTGGATTCCCGACGACGTGGTGTTCGTCGACGAACTGCCGCACACGGCGACCGGCAAGTTGCAGAAGCTCAGGCTGCGCGAGATTTTCCGCGATCACGTTTTACCGTCGGCGCTGGAAGGGACGGTTTAATCCGCGGCATGGACCATGCGGGTCGGAAGGTCCACGCGGTCCGCATGGTCCGCATGGCCCGCAAGCTCCAGTCTGGACCAGGGCAAACCCTTTCCCGCAATAAATTGAACGAGCGTGCTTTTTTGTGTATTCTGCTTGCTGACCCGGAATGTCGGACAATGAACCGGCACAGGCGGCGCGTCATGCGCCGCCTTACCGCATGGAGGCAGGCAGATGGCAGTGGACTACACGACTCATGACGGCGTCGCCGTCATTACGCTAAACAATCCCCCGGTCAACGGGCTCGGTCTGTCGACGCGAGCCGGCATCGTCGAAGGGCTCGAGCGCGCGCAGAACGATCCGGCCATCAAGGCCATCGTGCTGGCGGGCGCCGGCAAGGCCTTCTCGGGCGGCGCGGACATCACCGAATTCAACACCCCCAAAGCGACTCAGGAACCGACGCTGCACACGGTCATCAAGGCCGTCGAGAGCAGTGCCAAGCCGGTGATTGCCGCGATCCATAGCGTGGCCATGGGCGGCGGTCTGGAACTGGCGCTCGGCGCGCATTACCGCCTCGCCGCGCACGGCGCGCAGATCGCCTTGCCGGAAGTGAAGCTCGGCATCCTGCCGGGCGCGGGCGGCACGCAGCGTCTGCCGCGCGCCATCGGGCTCGAGGCGGCGCTCAATATGATCGTGTCGGGCGCGCCGGTGCTGTCGGAAAAGCTCGCGGGCTCGGGCCTGTTCGATGAAGTGGTCGAAGGCAATCTGGCCGAGGCGGCGCTCGCGTTTGCAAGCAAGGTTGGCGCGCAGGCGGGGCCGCATCCCAAGGTGCGTGACCGCAAGATCGAGCATCCGAATGCGGAAGGTTTTATCCAGTTCGCGCGCAACAGCGTCGCGGCGATTGCGAAGAACTTCCCGGCGCCGCTCAAGTGCATCGACGCGGTCGAAGCAGGCGTCAAGGAGGGCTTCGACAAGGGTCTCGCATTTGAACGCGAATGCTTTGTGGCGCTGGTGCAGACGCCGGAAAGCCGCGCCTTGCGGCACGCATTCTTCGGCGAGCGCGCGGCCAGCAAGATTCCGGACGTGCCCTCGGACACGGTGGCACGCGAGATCCGGCAGGTTGCCGTAATCGGCGCTGGCACGATGGGCGGCGGCATCGCGATGAACTTCATCAACGCGGGCTTGCCGGTCACGCTGCTCGAAACCCGGCAGGACGCACTGGACCGCGGCCTTGCGACAATTCGCAAGAACTACGAGGCCACGGTCAAGAAGGGCAAGCTGAAGCCCGAAGCGCTGGAGCAGCGCATGGCGCTGATCACGCCCACCTTGTCCTACGACGATCTGAAGCAGGCCGATCTGATCGTCGAAGCCGTGTTCGAAGAACTTGGCGTCAAGGAACAGGTGTTCAAGCGTCTGGATGAAGTGGCGAAACCCGGCGCCATCCTGGCGTCGAACACTTCCACGCTGGATGTCGACAAGATCGCTGCCTTCACGAAGCGTCCGCAGGACGTGGTCGGCATGCACTTCTTCAGTCCGGCCAATGTCATGAAGCTGCTGGAAGTGGTGCGTGGCAAGGAAACGGCCAAGGACGTGCTCGCCACCGTCATGCAACTGGCGAAGAAGATCAAAAAGACCGCGGTGGTGTCGGGCGTGTGCGACGGCTTTATCGGCAACCGGATGATCGAGCAATACATCCGGCAGGCGCTTTTTATGCTCGAAGAGGGCGCGCTGCCGGCTCAGGTGGATAGGGCCATCGAGAAGTTCGGCTTTGCGATGGGTCCGTTTCGCATGAGCGACCTCGCCGGCAACGATATCGGCTGGGCCATCCGCAAGCGCCGCTATCAGGAGCATCCGGAGATGCACTACTCGAAGATTGCCGATCGTCTGTGCGAGACCGGCCGCTTCGGGCAGAAGACCGGCGGCGGCTGGTACGACTACAAGGCGGCCGACCGCACGGCGTATCCGTCGAAGCTGGTGGACGAGATGATCGTGTCGTTCTCGAAGGAAACCGGTGTCGAACGCCGCAAGATCAGCGACGCAGAAATCGTCGAGCGTCTCGTGTTCGCGCTCGCCAACGAAGGCGCGAAGATTCTCGAAGAGGGCATCGCGTCGAAAGCATCGGACATCGACATGGTGTATCTCACCGGTTACGGCTTCCCGCTGTGGCGCGGCGGTCCGATGCTGTACGCGGACACGGTGGGCCTCTACAACGTCGAGCGGGCGATTCGCGGTTATACCGCGCGTCCGAACGGCGACGCATGGCAACTGGCGCCGAGCATTGTCGAGCTGGCGGCGCAGGGCCGCGGGTTTAACGGCTGAGCGCGGCTTGCAGCGAGGTGCGTGCTCGCCGCCGCGAGCATGCACCGCTGTTGCGCCGATAGCGAAGTGAACGGGATGGGATAACGCGAGGTGCCGCAATGAAAGATGCCGAGGACGTTCTGCTCGTCATCGACGTGCAGAACGATTTCATGCCGGGCGGCGCATTGGCCGTCGCGCATGGCGATGAAGTCGTGCCGGTCATCAACCGGCTCGCACGCGAATTCAGCCATGTCGTGCTGACGCAGGACTGGCATCCGGCTGCGCATATTTCGTTTGCCGCCAACCACGCGGGACGCGCGCCGTTCGAGATGCTGACGCTGCCGTATGGCGAGCAGGTGCTGTGGCCGACCCATTGCGTGCAGGACACGCCGGGCGCGGCGCTGCATCGCGATCTCGAGATCGCGCATGCGCGCGCGGTGATCCGCAAGGGACATCACGCGGACGTCGACAGTTACTCGGCGTTTCTCGAAGCCGATCGCCGCACGCCGACGGGCCTCGCCGGCTATCTGCGCGAAGTGGGTGCAAAGCGCGTCTGGTGCTGTGGCCTCGCGACCGACTATTGCGTTGCCTGGTCCGCGCTCGATGCACGGACAGCAGGATTTGAAGTTGCGCTGATCGAAGACGCGTCACGCGCCATCGATCTCAACGGTTCGCTCGCCGCCGCATGGCGCGATCTGCACGCTGCGGGAGTCAGGCGTGTGCAGTCCGCCGAGGCGGCCGGGTAGCGAAGGCCTCGCGGCGAAAGCGCCTGGCCGGGGTCGCGGTGACCTTGACGGCCATTCGGCGCAGCGAACCACATTCAACATTGGAAGCAGGAGACATGCATGACTGACGCCGTAATCGTATCGATCGCCCGCACGGGTCTTGCCAAATCGTGGCGCGGCGCTTTCAACATGACGCACGGCGCGACGCTCGGCGGTCATGTGACGCAGGCCGCGGTCGAGCGCGCCAAACTAGACCCGGCGCGCGTCGAAGACGTGATCATGGGCTGCGCGAATCCCGAAGGCGCGACGGGCGGCAACATCGCGCGGCAAATCGCCTTGCGCGGCGGCTTGCCGGTCAGCGTGCCGGGCATGACGGTCAACCGTTTTTGCTCGTCGGGACTGCAGACGATCGCACTAGCCGCGCAGCGCGTGATCGCCGGGGAAGGCGACGTGTTCGTTGCGGGCGGGGTCGAGTCGATCTCGTGCGTACAGAACGAGATGAATCGCCACATGATGACCGAAGGCTGGTTGAACCAGCACAAGCCCGAGATCTACTGGTCGATGCTGCAGACCGCCGAGAACGTCGCCAGGCGCTATGAGATTTCGAAGGAGCGTCAGGACGAATACGGCGTGCGTTCACAGCAGCGCGCGGCGGCCGCCCAGGAAGCCGGCCGGTTCAACGACGAAATCGTGCCGATGACGGTGCTCGCCGGTGTCGCCGACAAAGCCAGCGGCCGTCTCTTCACCAAAGAAGTGACGATCGCCGCCGACGAAGGCATCCGCGCCGACACCACGCTCGAAGGCGTCTCGAAGATTCGCACGGCGCTGCCGGGCGGCGTGATCACGGCGGGCAATGCGAGTCAGTTCTCGGACGGCGCCTCGGCCTGTGTGGTGATGAACGCGAAGGTGGCCGAACGGGAAGGGCTGCAACCGCTCGGGATTTTCCGCGGCTTCGCGGTGGCCGGTTGCGAGCCCGACGAAATGGGCATCGGCCCGGTGTTCGCGGTGCCGAAACTGCTCAGGCAGGCCGGCGTGAAGGTCGAGGACATCGACCTGTGGGAGCTCAACGAAGCGTTCGCCGTGCAGGTGCTGTATTGCGCCGACAAACTCGGCATCCCGCACGACCGGCTCAATGTGAACGGCGGCGCGATTGCGGTTGGCCATCCTTACGGGGTGTCGGGCGCGCGTCTGACCGGGCATGCGTTGATCGAAGGCAAGCGCCGCGGCGCGAAGCTGGTGGTCGTTACGATGTGTATCGGCGGCGGCCAGGGCGCGGCGGGGCTGTTCGAAATCGTCTGAGCGGCAGGGACGCTTTGGCCGCTGAGGGCGACCTTGCCGGTCGAAGGCGCCTCAGCCTTGCAGTGCAATGAGGCGATATGCGGGTGTCGTATGGCCCGGTGCGTGACACCGCCGGTCCACCGGCACCCGTTTTTATTATTCCGTTCCTCTGCTGACGGAAGAGCCGTCAGCTTCGGTCTTCACTCTCCGGCAGCGATTCCGATTCCCGGCAGCGACAGCACGCCCTGGCTGAGAAAGCGCGTACCGCCTGTCGTGCGGCCCAACCGTCCTTGCAGGATGTAGGGGTACTGGCCAGGCGGCGTGCCGGCGTCGGCGACAGAGTAGGCATGTTCGAGCGAGGCGAACGCGGGCGCCGTCACCGGCACGGTCACCACCACCTCGCCGTAGCTCGGCACACTGCCCTGCTGAGGGCTGACGCCGGTGGCAAACGACCTGCCGTTCAGTTGCAGATCCACCGCGACACCGTTGAAGCTAAAGCCGTCTCCGTTAGGATTCTGGATCCGCAGCTTCACGTTGAAATGCGTTTCCATGCCCTGGCTGTCGAGCGGCTCGACGCTGGCCAGGCTCACGCGCAGCGGATCGTGGCCGAACCACCCGGCACAGGCGCCGAGCGTGACCACCGAGAGCAAGCCGACTGCCAGCAGACGGGCAGAGCGGCCGGACAACAACAGACGAAGGAAGGGCATAGCGGGCACCTGAAGTCGAACGGAGTTGGCCGGTATTCTACGTGCTTCACGCTTTGCGATGCCGAACCTGTGCACGGAGCTGAATGTACGCAGCCTGCGCACGAACTCGGTCCGGCGCGGGCTGTCGTAACCCGCAATCGCATAGGACGAATGCGGCTCTTGACACACCGCTGCAATGAAACGGTTGCAGAGGCTTCGAAAACGGACTTCAATGCCGTACTAACGCGGCGCGCGCCGCCGATCCACCTCATCTCTCTTCATAGGAAAGCAACGATGCACCGACGTCAATTCATCACCGGTACCGGTGTGCTTCTCGCATCGAGCGGGCTGAGCCTGGCGGGTTGCACCACCACGCCGCTCGGCTCCGGCGAGAACGCCCAGGACTACGCGCAAAAGCGCAACACGATCAACGCCGGGATCGATTCGACGCTCGCTCGTTTGCAAAGCACCGTGCATGGTTCGCAAGAGGTCATTGGCAAGGCGCGCGGCGTGCTGGTGTTTCCCAACGTGTTTTCGGCCGGCTTCTGGTTCGGCGGCCAGTATGGCCAGGGCGGCTTGCGCGTCGATGGGCAGACCACCGGTTACTACAGCACCGTGGCCGGCTCGTTCGGTCTGCAGATCGGCGCGCAATCGAAGGCACTCATCTTCGCTTTCCTGACCCAGGAAGCGCTCGACCGCTTCATGCAAAGCCAGGGCTGGGCGGCCGGCGCCGATGCCACCGTCGCGTTGGCGAAGATCGGTGCGAACGGCAATCTGGATACCTCCACGGCACTGAACCCGGTGGTCGCATTCGTGTTGACCAATGCGGGGCTGATGGCCGGTATCTCGCTGGAAGGCACCAAGGTATCGCGGCTGGTGATCTGAGCGGCGGCGGATTTTTCTCAGGCCACGTCCACCACCACTTTGCCGCGCGCCGTGCCGCTCGTGATGACTTCGTAGGCAAGCTCGACTGAACCGAAATCGAAACGGCGCGGGTCTAGGCGCGGCTGCAGCTTGCCTGATTCCACGAGACGCGTGGCTTCGCGCAGCATGAAACCGTGGTGAGCACGATGCTCGCCGCTGAGAAGCGGGTAGAGCGTGAACACGCCCGAGTAGCTCGCTTCGCGAAACGACAGCGGCGCGAGCGCATGCGTACCCCAACCCAGCGCGCTCACCACGTGGCCGAAATGCCTGACCGCCGCGAACGACGCGTCGAGCGTCGCGCCGCCCACGGTGTCCACCACCAGTTCGAAGCCTTTGCCCTCCGTCGCCGCGGCCACATATTGCGCGACGGTTTGTCCGCGATAGTCGAGCGGCGTCGCGCCGAGACTCGCCACGAATTCCAGATCGCGCGTGCTCGCCGTGGCGAACACCTTGGCGCCCAAGGCGGCTGCCAGTTGCACGGCGACGTGTCCTACGCCGCCCGCCCCGCCCTGGACCAGCACGGTCTGTCCGGCCGTCAGCCGCGCCCGATCCACGATGCCTGCGTAAGCCGTGATGAAGGCGAGCGGCAGGGCGGCGGCCTCACGCATCGACAGATTGGCGGGCTTGAGCGCGAGCAGGTCGGCGTCGACGGCGGCGTACTGCGCGAGCGAACCCTGGATGCCGCTCACGCCGCCGGTCATGCCGTACACCTCGTCGCCGGCCTTGAACGCCGTCACACCAGGCCCAACCGCTTCGACGACGCCCGCCATGTCGATTCCCAATATCAGCGGCAGCGGATGCCTGGCGTGCTCGGCGCTGCCGGCGCGGATTTTGGTGTCGAGCGGATTCAGGCCGCTGGCGGCGATCCGTACCAGCACCTGTCCCGGCGACGGCTGCGGCCGCGACAGTTCGGTCAATTCGAGCGGGCCGTGATAACGGTTGAGAACGAGGGCCTGCATGGACATGGCGATTTCCTTTCCGGTTGAACTGGTGTTGCGATACGTCCATACTCGATCATGCGAAAAAGCATGTAAATCAACGTTGCTGCATGATTGCCAAACAAAAATGACTGGAAGCGAACTGGATTGGAGCGACGTGCGCGTATTCCTCGCGATTGCCCGCTGCGGCACCCTCGGCGCGGCCGCGCGGCAAACCGGCCAGACCCAGCCGACCATGGGCCGGCGCCTGCGCGCGCTGGAAGAGGCGACGGGCAACGCGCTGTTCCAGCGCACCCGCGACGGTTTCGTCCTCACCGACGAGGGCGCGGCGGTGCTGGCCTACGCCGAACGCATGGAAGAGGAAGCGCTGGGTTTCACGCGGGCGCTGGCCGGCAAGGACGCCCAATTGACGGGCCTGCTGCGCGTGTCGTCATCGGACTGGTTCGGCATTCACGTTTTGACGCCGGTTTTCGCGCGTTTTCTGGCACAGCAACGGGGCGTGTCCATCGAACTGGTGACCGATTCGCGCCGCTACAACCTGGCCCGGCGCGAGGCGGATCTGGTGTTTCGCATCACGCCTTTCGACGAAGCCGACGTGATCCAGCGCAAACTGATGCATATGGATTACGCGTTGTATGCCCGCCAGGATCGGGTGGCCCCGCAAGCCGGGGACGGCGAGGGCCATACGCTGATCACCATGGACAGCGCGTTCGGTACGCTTCCCGACGTGGCATGGGTCAGGCGCATGCTGCCGAACGCGCGCGTCGCCTTCAGCAGCAACAACCGCGGCGCCCAGGCGCGCATGTGCGCCGAGGGCGTCGGCTTCGCGGTGCTGCCGTGTCTGCTCGGCGACGCGACCGCCGGACTGCGGCGCATCGATCTGGGCGAGACGCCGCCGGGCCGCGACGTCTGGTTCGGCTATCACCGCGACCTGCGCCGCGTGGCGCGTCTGCGGGCCTTGCTGGACGCGACCATCGAGGCGCTGGGCAACCTTTGATTCGCGGGCCGATCGCCTGGGATCGTGCTTGATTCCGCGCCACGGAGATATGTATAGAACGGTACCTTGCATAAAACAGTAGGCCCTGCTACAGTTCAACCATGGTCACCGAGGCCATCAGTCCGTCCGGTGACAGTGCATAGCACAGTACCTTGCACCGCACACTACATACGTGGATTTAGATGAAAACGCAGTTAAAAAAAGGAACGCTCGATATGTGCGTGCTGGCCGTCCTGGCTCGTGGGGACAGCTACGCATACGAGTTGGTGTCGACCCTCGCCGAGACCATGGAAATCAGCGAAGGCACGATCTACCCTTTGATGCGCCGGCTGCAGGCCGAGGCCTGGGTGTCGACCTACCTCGTGGAGTCGAACTCCGGCCCGCCGCGCAAATACTATTCATTGACGGGCACGGGCCGTCGCAGCCTGCTGGAGATGGAAGAGGAGTGGCGCAGTTTCGTGGATGAGGTCAACGGCGTGCTGGAACAACCCGGCGTAAAAACAAACCCAGGGGAAAACCCATGAAGCAGGACGTATTCATTGAAACGCTGCAACGGGAATTGAGCAGTCTGCCCAAGCAGGCGGTCGATGAAATCATTGCAGACTATCGCGAGTACATTGGCGACGCGCTCGCTGCCGGGCGGCGCGAGGAAGAGGTGATCGCGGCGTTGGGCGACCCGGTCAAGCTCGCCCGCGAACTGAAGGCGCAGGCGAACTATCGTCAGTGGCAAGACCGCCGGTCGTTCGGCAACCTGATTCGCGTGATCATGTCGATCTCCGGGCTCGGCCTGCTGAACGTCCTGCTGCTGGTGCCGTTCATGCTTTACCTGGTGATCCTCACCGCCGGCTACGCGGTTTCCGTGGCGCTGACGATCGCCGGGCTGGTCGGCGTGGTCGCCTTGAGCGGTCATCACTTTTTCGGCAAGCCGGGGCACGGTCCGGTGTCGTTCAATCTGCTGGGCAGCAGCATCGGCCAGCAAGCCAAGGCTGTCACCGGCGGGGCGTCCGACGCGAAAGAGGCGAGCGACAGCAGCGATAGCGACGACGAGACGCCCGGTAACCTGAAGAGCCTGAAGATCGTCGGCGGCCGCTTCGTCTTCACGTTGCAGGATGACAGCAGGCTGGAACTGGTGACGCGCGCCGGCGCCATCGAAATTCGCAAGGACGGTGACAACGTCAGGTTCGAGAGTTCGTCGGAGGAAGCACGCCATCTGTTGACGCGAGACGCGGACGGCCAGTGGAGCATCGCCCGCGACGACGTGCAGACCCTGGAGTTGAAGGACGACGACGAGAAAGTATCGTTTGTGCGTTCCAGCAGCGACCCCAAGTCGGGCGTCTGGGACATCTCCAGCGACGACGGCGACAACGTCAAGCTGGAACAGGATGAACACGGCAAGACCGACCACGTCACGGCGCAAAGCGGTCAGAACACGGTGGATATCGGCGACGGCAAGATTGCCATCAACGACGGCCACGACGTGATTCGCGTGGCGGCGTCGGACAGCGAATACACCTATGCCATCGTGATGCTGCCGATTGGTTTGATCGGCCTCGCGCTGTGCATCTGGCTGACACGGATTACCTGGCGCGTCGTGACGCGCTACGTGAAGCGGCAAATCGACGTCGTCTCGGCGAGCCTCGAGCGCCAGCAGACGTCCTGAAAGAAGTACGGGAAATGCCTGAACGGCAAAGTACCGGATAGCCTAATCCTTAGTAGTACGTACAACCACTTTCAGTTTTGATAGAGGAAATCGTCATGAACATCGATTATCCGAGCCATGTTTCCAAGGAAACCCGTCTCCATCATGTGCCGGCACTGCCTTTTCCCGGCGGCAGGGAAGTTAATCCCCTGCGAGTCGCCGACTGGCTGATGAGCGGCTTGCGGGCCGCCGGCATCCAGCCGGTGCTGTGGCTGACCGTGTTGCTGGTATGTGCCGATTTCGCGACCGCCCTGGGTTTCCTGCCGTTGCTGCGTCCGCTCGCCGTGCTGCTGGCGCCGCTCGTGGTGGGCGGCCTGATGGTGATTCAGGATGGCGCTACCCGCAACGAGCCGGTGACGCTGCGCGAGGCGTTCGCGGCGCTGGCGCGGCGCAGTAACGCGCTGTGCGTGATCGGGCTGTACGGCGCGGCGATCGTCGCGGTGGGTTATGTGATCCTGCTGGCCACGTTTCATGTGTCGCTGGATGCGTCGGTCACGGCAAGCGGCGTGCATTATCTGTCGATCGGCTACGGCGGCGATCACGGCGTGCGCGGCGCGCTCGAATCGCTGCTGGGCGCGTCGATTTTCGCGGTCGCGCTGGCCTCGGCCTGCTTCGCTCCGGCGCTGGTGGTGCTGCACGACATGACCCCGCATGACGCGATGCTCGCGAGCCTGAGCGGCGCGGCCCGCAACTGGCCGGTGACGCTGATGTACTTTGCCGCCATGACCGTCGCCGTGCTGTTCGTCCCGATGGTCCCGCTGGCCGTGCGCGCGCTGGTGCTGACGCCGCTCCTGACCGCCGTGCCGCTGCTGTCGATCTACGGCGCTTACCGCGATGTGTTTCTCGGGCGCTGAGCGCGTCGGCCGACGAGCTTGAATGGTCTGCGCAATCCCGGCCTGTTCCCCACGGTCGAGAACCTGGTAGGCGACCGCGACACGAATCTGGCGGCATTGGCCGGGCGCCGCAACTACACCGAGGCGCTCGCCACCGCAGCCAGATCCTTCTCCATAAAAACACTCAACGGATCTGGCTGGTAATCCGCGAACGGCTCGCGAACCACGAAGCCCGCACGCCCATAAAGACCGAGCGCCGAATGGCTGTCGACGCCGGTCTCAAGCCGCAACCAGCGCACGCCATGAGCGCGGGCCTGCCGTTCCAGCTGGGTGAGGATGGCCTTGGAGAGCCCCTGGCCACGCGCCTGCGGTTCCACCCACATCCGCTTGAGCTCCGCCCAATCGCCTTTCAGGACCACCGCGCCCGTGGCCAGCGCCGCGCCGGCTGCATCGCGTGCGACGTGGAACAGCACATTCGCCTCGCGCAACGAATCGAGCGGCAACAGGTGATTGCTCTCGGCCGGATAGAGCCGTGCGGCTTCGGCGTCGCCGTGTTCGAGCAGGACAATGATGTCGGGCTGGGCGGGGTCCTCGATGGCGATATTCATGGTGATATTCGTGGGGATGTTCACAGCGATTTTTACAGGATTGCGCACTCTTTGCAGGCGGCGGGTCAGGCAGCCGTGAGCGTATCAAAGGCGGCGCGAATGCGCTTGCGTTTTGGTGCGCGGGAGCGCGGGTTTATCATCCTGCTTGCCGCGTCGCTGTCTTGCGAGGCGAGAGTTGAGCACGGACGCTGCTGCGATCGGTTATCGTATGAACCTGTCCATGGATTCGCTCGCGCATGAGCGCGCGTGCAGACAAACTAACGAAGGTGAATAGCGTGATTCGACATATCGTGATGTGGAAGTTGAAGGAATCGGCGGAAGGCGCTTCGCGCGCGGAAAACGCTGTCAAGCTCAAGGAAAAGCTCGAAGCATGCCGCGACATCGTCCCCGGCATCCGGCACCTCGAAGTGGGCATCGCCGCGGAAGGACTCGAATCCACCTATGACGTCGTGCTGGTCTCCGACTTCGAAGACAAGGCCGCGCTCGATGCCTATCAGGTTCACCCGACGCATCTGGCGCTGAAGAGTTTCGTCGTGGCCGTGCGGGACGCGCGCGATTGCGTCGATTACCTCGTCTGACCCACCGCAATGACTGATTCGCAAAAGGAAGGGTCCGCCCAGCCGGACGTCCCCGCCGTCGCCCCCAACGCGCTGGCGGTCCTCGAAAGTCCCTTCGTCGACCACCTCGGCGTGCAACTGATCAGCGCGGCGGACGGCGTTAGCGAAGTCGTCCTGCCGCTCGCCGCGGACCACATGAACACGTGGGCAGTTGCCCATGGCGGCGTCACGATGACGCTCGCGGACGTCGCGCTGGCGATGGCCGCCCGCAGTCTCGCGGGCGATGGCGTCGGCGTGGTCACGGTGGAAATGAAAGTCAACTTCATGCAGCCGGGGCGTGGCGAGTTACGCGCGTCCGCGCGCGTGCTGCATCGTTCGACCACCATGGCCTATTGCGAAGGCGAAATCCGCGACAGCGAAGGGCATTTCGTCGCGAAGGCGCTCGGCACTTTCAAATACGTGCGGCGTCTTGCCGTGGGCCGCGACGTGACGCATCAGCGTCTGCGCAGCGACCCGTCCGCCAAACCCGGTCCTAGCGACGGCTAAGACGATCAGGTCAGGCGGCCTGACGCGCCGCCGTGCGCGTCGCACCGCTTATGCACGGTTGTCCTGCATCACCCAAACCAAACAATACGGAGACGATTGCCATGACCCAGATCAACCGCCAGTTCGTGCTCGCATCCCGTCCGCAAGGCGCGGCCACGCCGGACAATTTCAGGCTCGTCGAAGCGCCGCTGGCGCCGCTCGCGGACGGTCAGTTTCGCGTGCGCAATCACTATCTGTCGCTCGATCCCTACATGCGCGGCAGGATGGACGACGCCAAATCCTACGCGCCGCCGCAGCCGCTCGATGAAGTGATGATCGGCGGCACAGTCGGCGAAGTCGTGGAGTCGAAGCATCCGAAATTCGCGCTGGGCGACAAGGTCGTGGCCATGTTCGGCTGGCAGGAATACGGCGTCTCCGACGGCACGGGCGTGCGCAAGGTCGACGATACCCATGTGCCGCTGTCCGCCTACCTCGGCTCGGTGGGGATGCCCGGCGTCACCGGCTGGTACGGGCTGAACCGGATCATCGCGCCGAAGGCCGGCGAGACGGTGGTGGTGAGCGCGGCGAGCGGGGCGGTCGGCAGCGTGGTCGGGCAACTGGCGAAGCTGGCGGGCGCGCGGGCAATCGGCATCGCCGGTGGCGCGGACAAGTGCCGCTACGTGGTCGAGACGCTCGGCTTCGACGCCTGTGTCGACTACAAGGCCGGCAATCTGTATAAGGACCTCAAGGCCGTGACACCGCAGGGCGTGGATGGCTACTTCGAAAACGTCGGCGGCGAAGTGCTCGACGCGGTGCTTGCGCGCATGAACGCGTTTGGCCGCATCGCCCTGTGCGGCATGATCTCCAGTTACGATGGCACGCCGTTGCCGCTCAAACATCCCGCGTTGCTGCTCACGCAGCGCCTGCTGGTGCAGGGTTTTATCGTCAGCGAACATCCGGACGTGTGGCCCGAAGCGCTCACGCAACTCGGCACGCTAGTCGCGCAAAAGAAACTGCAGTATCGGGAAAGCATCGCGCAGGGGCTCGAAAACGCGCCCGAGGCGTTTATCGGTTTGCTCAAAGGCAAGAATTTCGGCAAGCAACTCGTCAAGCTGATTTGACGGTGCGCGGCGCGGGTTGTATGTGCGTTTTGAAAACCCATGACCGGCAACACCGTTGCATGCGACAGGAGAAACCTGATGTTTCAGTTTGAAGGGAAAGTGGCGGTGATCACCGGCGCGGCGAGCGGTTTCGGCCGCGCGTTTGCAGACAAAGGCGCGGCGCTCGGCATGAAGCTGGTGCTGGCCGACGTCGACGGCGACGCGCTCGCGCAAACCGTCGAGGCCTTGCGCGCGGCGGGCGCCGATGTGATCGGCGTGCCGACCGACGTCGCGCAGTCGAGCCAGGTCGAAGCCCTCGCGCTGGCGGCGCTCGACGCGTTCGGCAAGATCCATCTACTGTTCAACAATGCGGGCGTCGGCGCCGGTGGCTTCCTGTGGGAAAACACCGCGAACGACTGGGAATGGGTTTTCGGCGTCAACGTGATGGGCGTCGCCCACGGCGTGCGCGTCTTCACGCCCATCATGCTGCGGCAGAACGAACCGGCTCATATAGTCAATACGGCTTCAGTGGCGGGGCTGCTGTCGCCGCAGGCAATGGGCATCTACAACGCCTCCAAGCATGCCGTCGTCTCGCTGACAGAGACGCTCTATCACGACTTGCAGACGGCCGGCGCGCAGGTGGGATGCTCGCTGCTGTGCCCGGCGTTCGTGCCGACCGGCATCGCCAACGCCGAGCGCGGGCGTCCCGCGACGCTACGCAATGAGGTCGCGCCCACCCGTTCGCAACTCGCCGCCGGCAAGCAATTGCAGCGCGCGGTGCAGTCGGGCAAGCTGAGCGCGCAGGACGTCGCCGAGCTGACTTTCGCGGCCATCGAAGCAGGGCGCTTCTACATCATCACGCACCCGGCGATCATGCCGACCGTGCATCTGCGTCATGAGGACATCGAGCAGCAGCGCAATCCGACCGATCCGCTTTCGCTGAAGCCGGAGGTGAAGGGCGAGTCTGACGCACGATGACGCTGAATCCGACGATCGGGCAGGTGCTCGACATGATCGCGCGGGCGAAGCGCCGGCCGTACCCCAGCCTCACCGCCCAGCAGGCACGCGCCGCTTACGAGAAGAGCGCGCCGATTCTGGAGATTGCGGCCGCGCCGATGTTCGCCGCCGAGGACCTCGCCGTCCCCACGCGCGACGGCGCGACGATCCGCGCGCGGCTTTATCAACCGGTCGAACCGAGCTGGGCGGAGCCCGCGCCGGCGCTGGTGTACTACCACGGCGGCGGCTTTACGGTCGGCAGCGTGGATACGCACGACGCGCTGTGCCGGATGTTCGCGCGCGACGCGCAATGCGTGGTTTTGTCAGTCGATTACCGGCTGGCGCCGGAGCACCCATTCCCCACCGCCGTGAACGACGCGTTCGACGCCTTGAGCTGGCTGCACGCCAATGCCGCGCTCTATGGCGTCGATGCGCAGCGCATCGCGGTCGGCGGCGACAGCGCGGGCGGCACACTCGCCACGGTCTGCGCGGTGCTGGCGCGCGATGCCGGTCTGCCGAAACTGGCCTTGCAGTTGCTGATCTACCCGGGCACGACCGGGCATCAACAGACCGAATCGCATGCGCGGCTCGTCGAGGGCTATCTGCTCACGGCGGAAACTATCCAGTGGTTTTTCGGGCAATACATCCGCGAACCGGGCGATCGCGACGACTGGCGCTTCGCACCGCTCGACGGCACGCGCGGCGCGCCGTCGTTTGCCGGCGTCGCGCCGGCGTGGATTGCGACGGCGCAATACGATCCGCTGAGCGACGAAGGCGCGGCTTACGCCGACAAGCTGCGCGCGGCGGGCAACCAGGTCACCTTCACGTGCTACGCGGGCATGATCCACGAATTCTTCAAGATGGGCGGCTATGTGGCCGAGGTCGCGCAGGCCCATGCGGATGCGGCGGCCGCGTTGCGCGCCGCCTTCGGGCTCGCCCCCGACTGAACGCCGCAGCCCACATTAGCGTTCGATATTGAAGGCGAAACTGCGCGCGAAGTCGCCCGGACGGACCACGCGATGCGAGCCGTTGTCGTCGCTGCGTTCGGCGACGGCGGCGCTGAGATGCTCGCCGTGCGTGCCGGTCGCCACGACCCGCAAAGCGGTGGTGCCGCGTGTGCCATATTCCGGCGACTCGATGAACGCCGCCGACAACGCCCGTTCGCGTTCGAGCGGAATGCCGGTCGACGGCAATTGGTCGTCGCGGGCGATGCGCGGATCGCGCATCAGGTCGATCAACCGTTCGAGCGGCGCCAGCGGATCGGCGGCAAGCAGCGCCCCCAACTCCGCGCGTTTGCGCACGAGCTTGGGCCAGGGCGTATCGAGCACGGCATTGGAGATGCCGTGCGTGCCGGCTTCGAGCAAGGCAGGCCCGACCGGCGAGCGGTTGCAATACCAGCCGAGCTCACGACGCGACCAGTCGCCCACCAGCAGATTGAAGCCGTTATAGATTTCGCCGTCTTGCGCGACCTGCTCCAGGTAGTCGAGCGGCGTCAGGTCAGCGGATGGTTCGCCGAGCAGCCAGTTGCTCACCAGCGTGCCGCGCGTGGGCGCATCGGGACGCATTTCGTGCGGCGCCCGGTAGTTCGTCAGCGCGGCGAAACGGCCGTCGCGCGTCATGCCGAGCCACGTTCCGCCGCCCACCAGATCGCGGCCGGCCAGCAGAGCCGGGGCTTGCGGCCACCAATGCATCGGCTCGGCCGTGCGGCGCAGAAATTCGTCGCGGTTGGCGGCAAGCGTGAAGAGCGGGCCGTCGACCGCGTCGGGCCGCCAGTCGAACACGATCAGGCACATCGGGGCAGGTCTCCCGCAGTGGAGGGTGGAGGGTGGAGCGTGGGGTACGCGGCGGCCGCAGTTGCCACTGCCTTGTCAGACCGCCTCAAACCTCGGCGGGCAGCGTGTACGGCAACGGCAGGAAGGTCAATGGCGGCCCTTCAGCCGAGCCCAGATGAACCGTGCCGCTTTCCAGGGCCGCGAGCTTGACCTCCACCAGCACATCCACGCCGCCATCGGGCGCCGAGGCTGCATTGACGACCATTCCGCACGGCTGGCCGGGGTCGTCGGAGTGGAACACCTCCGTTCCCGCCACCACCGTGTCCAGTTCGCCGGCCACGTTCGCAAGCGAGGTGCGCCGCTTGATGGTGCCGCGATACTGGCTGCGCGCGACCACTTCCTGGCCCGGATAGCAGCCCTTGCGGAAGTTCACGCCGCCGAGCACGTCGAAGTTGACCATCTGCGGCACGAACTGCTCGACCACCGGCTGGGTGATGCGCGGCTCGCCCGCGCGAATGTCGAGCCAGTCCCACACGGCCGCCGAAGCGCGCGTGAGCTTGCCCTCCAGCACCGGCAGACGGGCTTCGACCTCGGCTTTCGGCCCGATCCACAGATATCGCAGGCGTCCGAGCGCGTCCGGCACGCGGATCAGCGCGCCCGCCGGGCCGTCGACCTTGACATGCACGCCGTCCGGCACGGCGTCGAATACGCCCGAGAGCGCCTTGCGCACGTCGCCTGCCAGACCCACCACGGCGAGTTCGGCGCTGGCGTCCGTGAGCTTCGCCTTGGCGCGCAGTACGAACATCGACAGACGCTTTTGCACCGCGGCCTGGACATCCTTCGACACCAGCAGCCGGATCGTCTCGCCGCTGCGCCAGCTCAGAAACGACGCCAGCAGGCGCCCCTTGGCCGAACAGTAACCGGACAGACGCGCCGTGGCCGCTTCGAGATGCTGGGTGTCGTTGGTCAGCTGGCCGTGCAGGAAGCTGGCCGCGTCGTCGCCGTTCGCGTCGATGATGCCGAATTGCGTCAGCGGCATATACGCGCCGCCTGCCGTGACGGCGTCGAATTCCTCACGCGTGGGGCGCGGCAAGAGCGGCAAGGAGACCGGTGCGGCGCCGGAAGCGGTGCCGGGAGCAGAAGCGAGCGGTGCATTCATGGATTCACTGAGCAGTCAATTCTGACTTTAGCTAGGGCAAGCAAGTATTATATGGGGTCCACCCCAGCCATGTTTCGCATGTCCCTTCTGAAGAAATGTCTCGTTGCCAGCACGATCGTCGTGGCGCTGGCCGCAGCCGCCGTGGTCGGCGGATATCACTGGGCCAACACTCCCGTCAGCCTGACTCCTCCGCAGCTCGACGTCACCGTCAAACCGCATAGCAGCCTGCGCAGCGTCACGCTGCAGCTCAATCGTGGCGGCGTGCCGGTCGAACCGGAACTGTTCGTCATCATGACGCGCCTGCTCGGGCTGCAAAGCCAGCTCAAATCGGGCAACTACGAGTTCAAGAGCGGCGTGACGCCCTACGAAGTGCTGCAAAAACTCGCGCGCGGCGACGTCAACGAGTACGTGGCGACCATCATCGAAGGCTGGACCTTCAAGCACATGCGCGCCGAACTCGACACCAATCCGGCGCTCACGCACGACACGGCCGGCATGAGCGACGCCGCGCTGCTGACGGCGATCGGCGCGCCGGAAGCGGCCATCGGCAACGGCGAGGGGCTGTTTTTCCCGGACACGTATCTGTTCGACAAGAACACCAGCGATCTCGACGTCTACCGCCGCGCCTATCACCTGATGCGCGAGCGCCTCGATGAGGCCTGGTTGGCACGAGCGCCAGGCCTTCCGTACAAAACGCCTTATGATGCGTTGACGATGGCTTCGATCATCGAAAAGGAAACCGGCAAGGCGTCGGACCGGCCGATGGTCGCCGCGGTATTCGCCAACCGGCTGCGCGCGGGCATGCCGCTGCAGACCGATCCCACGGTGATCTACGGCATGGGCGACAGCTACGCGGGGCATTTGCACAAGCACGATCTGCTGACCGACACCCCCTACAATACCTATACCCGAATGGGCCTACCGCCAACCCCAATTTCGTTGCCGGGCGTCGCCTCGCTACAGGCGGCGCTGAACCCGGCACAGACCACCGCGTTGTACTTCGTGTCGCGCGGCGACGGCAGCAGCATTTTTTCTGACACTCTCGGCGATCACAACAAGGCCGTCGACAAATATATTCGAGGGCAATGATGGCGCGGGGCAAATTCATCACGTTCGAAGGCATTGACGGTGCGGGCAAGACCACCCATCTCGCGTGGTTTCGCGAGCGCCTCGAACAGCACATCGCGTCGGGCGGCCGCTCGGTCGTCGTGACGCGCGAGCCGGGCGGCACCGCGCTCGGCGAGTCGCTGCGCGAAATCCTGCTGCACCAGAAGATGGATCTCGAAACCGAGGCCTTGCTGATGTTCGCCGCACGCCGGGAACATCTGGCCGAGGTGATCGAGCCGGCGCTGGCGCGCGGCGACTGGGTGCTCTCGGACCGTTTCAGCGACGCGACCTTTGCCTACCAGGGCGGCGGCCGCGGCCTGCCGCGCGACAAGCTCGAAGCGCTGGAGCGCTGGGTGCAGGGCGGTTTTCAGCCGGATCTGACGCTGCTGTTCGACGTGGCGCCGGACACCGCCAGCGAGCGGCGCAGTTCGGCGCGCGAACCGGACCGCTTCGAGAGCGAATCGGATGCGTTTTTTGCCCGCACGCGCGCCGAATATCTGCGCCGCGCGGAAGAGGCGCCGTACCGGTTCGCTATCATCGACTCTTCGCAGAGCATTCCGAGTATCCAGAAAAGACTCGAAGAGTTGATCTCAACGCTTTGATTTTGAATGAATATAATGACGTCTTATGACGGCATCAATAGTTCTTGTAACTTGCGAGAAAACGCCGTCAACCAATTGAATTAAAAGAGAAATAATGATTTATCCGTGGCAAGCCGATGACTGGAACCGTCTGCAACAACTGCGTGGGCACTGGCCGCATGCGTTGCTGCTGCATGGGCAGGCGGGGATCGGCAAGCTGCGCTTTGCGCAGCATTTGGCGCAAGGTCTGCTGTGCGAGGCGCAGCAGGCCAACGGCGAGCCGTGTGGCGCCTGCGCGGCCTGCAACTGGTTCGTGCAGGGCAACCACCCGGACTACCGGATCGTGGTGCCTGAGGCGCTCGCCGCCGAGGCAGGCCTCGCTAATGCCGCCGCGGACGATAAAGCCGAAAAAGCCGACGCCGACGAGGGCAAGAAGACCCGCGCGCCCAGCAAGGAAATCAAGATCGAACAGGTGCGCGCGCTGCTGGACTTTTGCGGCGTGGGCTCGCATCGCGGCGGTGCACGCGTCGTGGTGCTGGCGCCGGCCGAGGCGCTCAACGTCGCGGCCGCCAATGCGCTTCTGAAAACGCTCGAAGAACCGCCCGCGGGCGTGGTGTTCCTGATGGTCTCGGCGCGCATCGACCGTCTGCTGCCCACCATTATCAGCCGCTGCCGGCAGTGGCCCATGACGGCGCCCGCCGCGGATGTCGCCACGCCGTGGCTGGCCGCGCAAGGCGTCGACGATGCCCCGGCGCTGCTTGCCGAAGCGGGCGGCGCGCCCTTGACCGCGCTGGCGCTGGCGAGCGACGAAAACCGCGCGCTGCGTGACTGGACTCTCAAGCAACTGGCCGCTGGCGCGCAGTGCGACGCGTTTGCCTGCGCCGAGACCTTGCAGAAGCTGCCGGTGCCGCTGGTGCTCGGCTGGCTGCAGCGCTGGCTGTACGACCTGCTCGCGCAACGCACCGCCGGCACGCCGCGCTATTTCCCGCAGGCCGGCGCGGCGCTTACCCGCTGCGCCGCCCAGGCCGACACCGCCGCGTTCGCCCGCTATTCGCGCAGCGTGACGCGCCAGCGCGCGGTGGAAAACCATCCGCTGAATGCACGGCTGGTCTTCGAGGAGCTGTTTATCGGCTATCGCGACCTGTTTGCGTGAGTTCGGCGCCGCGTTTAGACCTGCTGACACCTTCCCATTGATCCCTGATCGCTTTAAAGCCGCCATGAGCCTTTCTTACCGTGACGCCACGCTCGACGACCTGCCCGCCATCGTCGCCATTTACAACTCCACGGTGCCGTCGCGCCAGGTCACGGCCGATCTGGAGCCGGTGAGCGTCGAAAGCCGGCTTGCCTGGTTTCACGCGCACGGGCCGGAAAAACGGCCGCTGTGGGTGGTCGAAGCGGAGGGCCGGGTGATCGCGTGGCTGAGTTTCTCGGATTTCTACGGCCGCCCGGCGTATTCGCGCACTGCCGAGGTCAGCATTTATCTCGACGCAGCGGCGCGCGGCAAGGGCCTCGGCAAGCAGTTGCTGACAGCGGCGCTGGCCGCCGCGCCGGCACTCGGTATCGACACCGTGCTGGGCTTCATTTTCGGCCACAATGAAGCGAGCCTGCGGCTGTTCCAGAGCTTCGGCTTCGGCGAATGGGGCACGCTGCGGCGCGTCGCGGTGCTGGACGGCGTCGAGCGCGATCTGCTGATCCTCGGGCTGCGGCTCGACGCGGCGGCCTGACGGGCGCGCTCGCCTGAAGGCACCTGAATCACCACCCGTTTTAACGCAGGACACCACCATGTTTGTCGACTCGCACTGTCACATCAACTTCGAAGGACTCGCCGAGCGCCTGCCGCAGGTCATCGAGAACATGCGCACCCATTCGGTCACGCATGCGCTGTGCGTGTCGGTCGACCTGGAGAGCCTGCCGTCGGTGCTGGCCGTCGCCGAGGCGTATGAGAACGTCTACGCCTCGGTGGGCGTGCATCCGGATCACGAGGACGCTGAGGAGCCGAGCGTCGCCGAGCTGGTCGAACTGGCGCGGCATCCGAAGGTGGTCGCCATCGGCGAGACGGGCCTCGACTATTACCGCCTCGAAGGCCGCACGATCGCCGACATGGAATGGCAGCGCGAGCGGTTTCGCACTCACATCCGCGCCGCGCACGCGACGGGCAAGCCGCTCATCATCCATACCCGCTCGTCGTCGGAAGACACGCTGCGGATCATGGCCGAGGAGCGCGCGGGCGAGCCCGGTGGCGTGATGCACTGCTTCACGGAGCCGTGGGCGATCGCCGAACAGGCGTTGGCGCAGAATTTTTACATTTCGCTCTCCGGCATCGTCACTTTCAAAAGCGCGACCGACGTGCAGGACGTCGCACGCCGTGTTCCTCTCGAGCGTCTCCTGATCGAAACCGACTCGCCGTACCTCGCGCCGGTGCCGTATCGCGGCAAGCCGAATGAACCTGCGTTCGTAAGTTATGTCGGACGCTTCATCGCCCAACAACGCGAGATGCCGGATGCGGCGCTGGCCGCCGCCACGACAGAAAACTTCTTCCGGCTCTTCAGGATTCCTGCGCCGGCCGGCGCCTGAAGCCTGAAATCGAATATTATCAACAGGATAGGGACGTTTCCTAAAGCTATATATGAATAAATACCTGACTCAGATCCACACTGGAATCGCCTCGTTGCACCGCACCGCGCCCGCAGCCGATCGCGCGCGAGGCCCGGCGTCGCTGCGGCGCGGCGCGGTTCGGCTCGCCCGCGTCGTACTCGCCGGCGCTGCCACATTCGCGGCATTCGCGGCCGTGCCGGCGCAGGCCGCGCCCGCCGACACCATGATCAAGGCAGTCAAGTTCGACGACGTGAAAGAGGTCAACAAGCAGATCGCCAACGGCATGGACCCGAATCTGACCGACGACCAGGGCATGCCGCTGCTGGTGCTCGCGGCCCGCGAAAAGTCGGAGAAGGTCGCGGCCGCGCTGGTCGCCAATCCGAAGACCAACATCGAGATCACCGACAAGGCCGGCGAAAACGCCATGATGCTGGCCGCGCTGAACGGCGACATGGACATGGTGCAACTGCTGATCTCGAAGGACGCCGAGGTCAACAAGAAGGGCTGGACACCGCTGCACTACGCGGCCGCCAATGGCCATGACGACATCGTCAAGCTGCTGCTCGACCACTCGGCCTATGTTGACGCCGGTTCGCCGAACGGCACCACGCCGCTGATGATGGCGGCACGCGGCGGCCATGTTTCGACCGTGAAGCTGCTGCTCGACAACGGCGCGGACCTGAACGTGAAGAACCAGATCGGCATGAACGCACTCGACTTCGCCAAGCAGTACAAGGAGCCGGACGTCGTCGAAGGCCTGACGGCGCGCATGCAGCAAACGCAGCAGAAGTAAGGCAGACGGCGTGCTTCGCATGCCGCGAAAACAGTGCAGAATAACGGCTACGGCGCGCTTTGGGGCGCGCCGTTTCTATGCGGCATCAGACCGCTCGATCATTACCCTGGAAGGATCACCATGCTGCGGGCTTTGATTTGCGCCAGCGCGCTTGCTGTACCGCTAACGGCTAGCGCGTTTACGGGAGGCGACCTCAACAGGCTGTGCGAGAAAACGGACGTGGCGTCACGCAGTGCCTGCGCCGCCTATATCGAAGGCGCCGCCGACGGCGTCTTCAACACCATCGATGCGATCGGCGGCACTACCGGTCCGCGCGTCGGGCAGTACTTCTGCCTGCCGCAGGACGCGCGCTCGCAACAGTTGACCGATGCGGTGCGCAAATACATCGCGGAGAATCCGAACGCCGCCGGCTATAACGCCAGTACCGCGATTTCCCTCGGGCTCGGCAAGGCGTTTCCCTGCCGCAGCGGCGAGTAAGGCGGGCGGGGCTGGAGGCTTGATCTGCCGGGGCTGTGGCCTGTAAAACCCCGCCGCGCAAGGCCGGCTGCCGGCCGGACTTGCAACTGATCCTCCTCGAGACGGGTCGAAGTGGCATTCTGACCTGACAAGCGAACCTGGACGGCGCGCTCCTGCGGCCGTCCGCTGAACCGAGGAGGACGAGGACATGGGCCGACTGATCGTCGTGTCGAATCGCGTCGCAACGCCGACGGAAACCAGGGGATCGGCAGGCGGCCTCGCTGTCGGCGTGTTCGGCGCTCTGAAGGACGCCGGAGGCGTGTGGTTCGGCTGGAGCGGCGACGTGGTCAGCGAAACCGTGGCCAATGCCGGTCCCACGCTGGAACAGGAAGGCGCGGTGACGTTTGCCACCGTCGGCCTCACGCGCAAGGACTATGACCAGTACTATCGCGGCTTTTCGAACGCCACGCTGTGGCCGGTGTTCCACTATCGCAACGACCTCGCCCGTTACGAGCGCGAAGAATACGCGGGATACCGGCGCGTCAACGCGTGGCTCGCGCACCGTCTGATCAAGCTGCTCGAACCCGACGACGTCATCTGGGTACACGACTATCATCTGATCCCGTTTGCCGAAGCGTTGCGCTCCGAGGGCATCACCAACCGGATCGGCTTTTTCCTGCACATTCCGTTTCCGGCGCCGCAGATCCTGCTCAATATTCCGCCGCACGAAGAGCTGGTGAAGTCGCTTTGCTGCTACGACCTGCTGGGTTTCCAGACCGCCACCGACCAGCAGGCCTTCCACGACTACCTGGTGCGCCACGCGCGCGGCAGCGTCACCGCGGATGGTCACGCGGAAGCCTTCGGACGCAAGCTGCGCACGGGCGTGTACCGGATCGGCGTATTCCCCGATGAAATCGCCGAGCAGGCCCAGCGTTACGAAAGCCGCCAGCACGTGCTCGATCTCAAGCAAAGCCTCGAAGGCCGCAAGCTGATCATGAGCGTCGACCGGCTCGACTATTCGAAGGGCCTCGTCGAGCGGTTTCGTGCCTTCGAGCATCTGCTGGAGCGCTCGCCCGAATGGCGCGGCAATGTCACGCTGGTGCAGATCGCGCCGCCCACGCGCTCGGACGTCGTCACCTATCAGCAGATCCGTCAGGACCTCGAATACGAAGCGGGGCGCATCAACGGCCGCTATTCGGGCCTCGATTACACGCCGATCCGCTATCTGAATCAGCGCTACGACCGCTGGAAACTGATGTCGCTGTTTCGCGAGTCGCAGATCGGCTTCGTCACGCCGCTGCACGACGGCATGAATCTGGTCGCCAAGGAGTATGTGGCCGCGCAGAACCCCGACGATCCGGGCGTGCTGGTGCTGTCGATCTTCGCGGGCGCGGCGGCGGAACTGAGCGGCGCGCTGCTGGTGAATCCGCACGACTCGGTGGGCATGTGCGAAGCCTTGCAGCGCGCGCTGTCGATGCCGCTCGAAGCGCGCCAGCGCCGTCACGAGATCAACATGGCGGCGTTGCGCGCGAGCGACCTCGGCGTGTGGCGCGATTCGTTCCTGCACGACCTGCGCAGCGTGCCGCTGCATGTGGCGGCGCAAGGGCCGGCGGGCCGCTCGTCCTGATGCGAGGCGCCATGCTGGGCGCGCTCGCGATTGCCAACTATCGCTCGCTGCGTGAAGCGATCGTGCCGCCCGGCGCGCTGAATATCGTCACCGGGCCGAACGGCATTCGCAGGTAGTGGTGGTGTCGCACGCGGCGCGGCTGATTGCGGCGCTCGAGCGTGAGGACGGCGGTCATTCATCGTGCTCGAAAAGGAGCTGGGCGCCACGCGCATTGCCGGTGCGGATGAGCTGGACATGCCGCCGTGGAGGTGGCCGGTGCGTTGATCACGCCAAATGCGGACGCCAATTGTAGACGCCCGATGCGACGCCATATTTCCCTGCCGGAGCCTTACTCAGGCTGGGAAACGGCCGTCATCGGGGATTCCATGCAGCACGGATGTTTCCTGACTGTAACAGCGCAAAGCAATTGAAAGGATTGCGGCTTTTTAGGGCGTAATCGGCAATAATTGGCGGCACGGACACAAGCAGGTCACGGAGACAACGATGAGAATTGCTCAAATCGCCCCTTTGACGGAATCGGTGCCGCCCAAGCTGTACGGCGGGACTGAGCGCGTCGTCTCGTACATCACCGAGGCGCTGGTCGACCTCGGCCACGACGTGACGCTGTTTGCAAGCGGCGACTCGGTCACCAACGCGAAACTCGAAGCGGTCTGGCCGCGCGCGCTGCGGCTCGACCCGGGCATTCGCGACCGCATCGCGCCGCACATGCTGCTGATGGAGCTGGTACGCCGCCAGGCCGAATCGTTCGACGTGCTCCATTTCCACATGGACTATTACTCGTTCTCCGTCTTCAAACGCCAGGACACGCCTTTTGTCACGACCTTGCACGGCCGGCTCGATTTGCCGGAGCAGCAGCCGGTCTTCGACACCTTCAACACCGCGCCAGTTATCTCCATTTCGAACTCGCAGCGCCAGCCTCTGCCGCAGGCCAAATGGCTGACGACGGTCTATCACGGCCTGCCGGAAATGCTTTACACGCCTCAACCGGTCGAACAGCGATACCTGGCGTTTCTTGGCCGCATCTCGCCGGAAAAGCGCGTCGATACGGCGATCCGCATTGCCGGCCGCTGTGGGCTGCCCATCCGGATCGCGGCGAAGGTCGATTCGGCCGACCAGGAGTATTTCGAGCGCGACATCAAACCGCTGCTGGATCTGCCGTATGTGGAGTTCATCGGTGAGATCGCCGACGACCAGAAGGCCGAATTCCTCTCGGGCGCGCACGCGCTGCTGTTTCCGATCGACTGGCCGGAGCCGTTCGGTCTCGTGATGATCGAGGCGATGGCGTGCGGCACGCCGGTGATCGCCTTCAATCGCGGCGCGGTACCGGAGGTGCTGGACGACGGCGTGACGGGTTTTATCGTCGAAGACGAGATTGGCGCCGTGGCCGCGGTGAATCGATTGCATAAGGTGCCGCGCGCCGGCGTGCGGGCCCGCTTCGAGGCGCGCTTTACCTCGCGGCGGATGGCGCAGCAGTATGTCGACGCGTATCAGTCGGTGATTCGCGCGCAGAAGCGTGCGCGCTTTAAGGTGATCGATACGTCCGCCCCGCGCTAGGTGGCGCGGCCCGCCGCCGCTTCTTGCACGAGAGGACACGCGAGCGGCGGCGTCCGGGGAACACGCAGCTGCGGCACGCAGCCCACAGCACGAACACACACAGCAAGAAAAACGGCGATGCCTCAGGAGGCATCGCCGTTTTTTGTTGGGAGGCTGCGCGCCTCCCTCATGCCGCGCGGCTTAGATCTTCAGGCGCGAGACCTTGGTGCCGTTGATCGACACGTCGCCCATCAGGCCGGCATTCGTCATGACGAACACTTCGACCGGTGCGGTGGCGGTAGTGGTGTCGATCGCGCCGTTGGCGCCCATCTTCACGAGCGCGACCGAAGCGTCGCCGCCGGCGGACCAGCCGTCGGTGTTGCGGAATTTGTCGAGCGCGTCCTGCGTCATGAACAGGAAGATGATGGCCTTCGACTGCGCGCCAGCCTGCAGGCCAAACGAGCCCGAGACCGTGCTGTAGTAGCCGACCGTGCCGCCGCCGACCTTCAGCGAACCCTCGCCATACTGGCCGCCGACAATAAAGCCCGCCTGCAGGACCGACGGGAATACCAGTACGCCACGCGCCTTCGACACGAGCTCACGCGAGCCGGGCACCGTCTGGAAGAGGCGCGACATGGTGCCGTCCACGCTGGCGTCGATCGACTGACGCTTGGACATGTTGGTCGAAGCGTTATCGGGCTGGCCCGACGACGTTGTGCACCCAGCGAGTGCAAGGCTTCCGAAAGCTAACGCGGCGGTTATGTTGAGCATGAAGTTTCGTCTTTGCATCGTTTTTCTCCATCACGGTTCCTGGGCGCAACCTCAAGTGGTGTTGCTGGGTTGCCTGATTAGTTATATCACACGCGCGCTTAAAGGGGGCAAACCCCGTGTGCCGAAAACCCTTATGGGGCGGGGCTTTGCGGCCAATTCTAAAAAACTGTTGGGTAACATTGACCGATCGCAAGGGCGTCGTCAAAGCATGTCAGGCGCTTAAAACGCAGCGAATTTTGCGCCGACCTCGCGTTTGCCCTAGCGCCCATGCGGGCAGTTTAGAAAAGCCGTCGACGCGTCACTTTTTACCGATTTCGGATGCGCACGCACCGTATGAAATAAAAATGAAAGAATTGTTCGAATGTGTTGCAAAGATGCCGCATCGCGTTCGCGCAACAGCCGCCGCAGGCGGCGACGCGCCCGCACTCAATGATTTGTCGTACTTTTGACAGAAGGCGGTCGGCGCAGCGCGCGCCGAATTCCGCCAATCACCATGCCGATCACAAACAGGATCGCCGCCGGCACCACCCAATAGCCGACGAAGGCGTGCCACAGGTAAGCAAACAGCGTGGTGCGGCGCAGGGCATATTCGTCGCGCGCTTCCTGCTGACGGGGCGCATTGGCGGCCAGTACGTCGGCTGGGCAACCGGCGGCACGTGCTTCGTCGGGGTCGCCGTGGCAGCGGGCGAGGGCGCCGGCGGCGCGTTGGGCGTCGGTGAGATTCCAGCTGGTCAGCGAGCGGTCGAGGTCGACGGCGTTATAAGCCATCTCCTCCTGGATTTCGCGCACCGCGACAATCGCGACCGGCACCGCCCAAAAGACGATGACGACCAGCCACCGCCTGAACCAGCGGTTTTTGTGTCTCCATACCATTCTTGCCTCCGTTCAATGCTCTTTGGCATCAACGACAAGATGGCGGCCCGATGGCGCATTGGTGTTGTATAGATGGGCCGTCTCCGCAGCCATCATAGAAGAAAATGCCGGATTCGGGCGAATCGACTTTGCAGGCGGGGTTAGCGGCCAAATGAGGGCGGCGCGCGGAGAGCGCGTGAGAGGGGGGAACGGGAAGGCGGGAGAGCGGGCGCGCTGGCGGCGCCCGCAGCAGCTCGCGCTTAGCTCTTGTTGCTTAGGCAGGTGGACATGAAGGCCTTGCGATCATCGCCTTTCTTGCCGGCGGCTTGCGTATTGCAGGCTTTCATCTTGTCCTGTTGCGACATCGGCGCGGCGGCGGGCTTCGCCGACAGGCACGATTTCATGAAGGCTTTGCGGTCGTCGCCTTTCTTGTCGCCGGCCTGCTGGTTGCAGGCGGTCATCTTCGACTGCTGGCTGTTCTGGGCCAAAGCGGGCGACGCAAGCACGGCGCCGAGCACGAGGGCAGCGAGAGCGGACTGGATCTTCATGGGACACTCCATCGGTAGTGAAACTGTTATTGGTAGTTGTACAACCGGGCGTCAGAGGCATCCGTTTGCCCATCGCCGTCGTTATTATGGCAAAACTGTCAGGTAAAACGGATGACGCTGTTGGCCGGTTGACAGGCTGCGGGGCTGGTTTTCCCTGGAGCGAGCGGCAGGCGGCGATGGCGGCCTGACGGGCTCTCCCGCAACGCGAATGGGGGTTCTGGCAGGTTCTCAGTAAAGCGATCCGGCATTTACGTGGCGCGCAAATATTATGGATTCCGTATTAAACGACATGGCGCCGGGCGATTGTCTACACGCTTATTCAGGTTTCGCAATACCTTGCAGAGCGCACACATTGGCATCTCAACCATTCGAACGGCATCAATAAGAATTCGGCAGAAAATTCCGTAACTATCGTAATGATGCAATATTGACATGATTGATACGCGATGAATTTTTTGCCCGGCAATTCACGCGACATTGTCATGTTCTATCGGGCGATTTAGCGCGAGTGACAGCGCGATCTGGCGTGGTGAGCAGCACGGCGACACTGCGCTACCGCATGCGAGCGAAGCGCAAAACCAGCACAAAACAGGCTCAAAACAAGTGCATCATGCGACGGAGCCAACGCGCGCAAGCCGCTTACCCACCGCGCATGCGCCGATCTCGCCGACGATAAAAAAGCGTAAAAATCTTCAGCCATCATTACGCCGAAATTGCTGGAATATTCCACCAAAGGGGTCTGCACGATAGCCGGTTGCGCTGTTGCCACTGACACCTGTTCCGCGGCGGCTATTAGAAAATCGCCACCGCAAATGGGACAAGATTGTTTCCATCCGTAACACTTGTCATTGTCATATTCATGCAAACCCTGGTGATGGTATGCTTCCTGCACAAATTCTCCAATGCACGAGTGAGACCACGTTTTGTGCTTCGCGGTGGGGAAGGTTCGCACTATCACAGTGCGGCATGCGCGATTTAGCCGGGACGTAAATACATATTTGTGCAACCGAGGGCACTACACGAATCGTGAACGCTGAATTCGTGAGCGGCCCAACGCCGCAGCCTGGCCAGGCTGTGTGGAGAACCGCATGTTTTTCGATGAGCTAAGCAATGACGAATGGGCGCTGCTGGCGGCGCTTGTTTCCGATGAGCCGGCGGTCCGTCTGAATCGACGCGGCCGGCCGCGCGCCGAGCCACGTGTCGTGGCGAACGCCGTCCTGTGGATACTCACAACCGGCGAGCCCTGGTCGAAACTGCCGGGGCGCTATCCGTCCGGTCCAACCTGCCGGCGCCGTTTTGAAGAATGGCAACTGAACGGCACGCTCGCCGAGATGGTCAGCCTGTTGTCGCAAACGGGACGTACCTTCGTCTACGTCCCGCAGGCTTCGCAGCCGGTGGCGGCGAAGCCTGCTGTGCAGCCGGAGGCGGCGGCCGCGCGCGAAGACAGCCTGCGCGGCGTGAGCTGGAAGAGCCCCGAATCGTGGCAGACGCCTGCCGGCGTCACCAACGGCTGGCGCTCGCTCGATCCGCTTGCCGACATGACGCGTCAGTTGTCCGGCGCGCTGCCGCATGAAGCCGCGCCGCGCGCCGAGCCGCCCGTCAGCCGCACGGCCGTGTTGGGTGGTGTGACGCCGCAGCGCGATTATCCGCGCAGTCCGCTGCCCATGAGCGTCGCGGCGCGCGGCACGCAGATCGTCGATCGTCCCGGTTACGTGATCTACGTGACGGCCGAGCGTGTGCCGAATGCGATGTATCGCGCCTGGGCCGAGATCGAGCACGATGGCCGTCGCGTCGAGCGTTCCGGCCTCGTCGGCCCACGTTTCGCGAATCCGGACGACGCGCGGGAATACGCGCTGGAATGGGCGCGTCAATGGATCGACCGGCAGGCCCCGGTGACGAATGCAGCGCCGACTCCGCCACCGATGCCGGATGCCCACCCACGCCCCCTGCCGCCCGCGCGGACCATGCCGAATACACCCACGGTCGTGTCGGCAGGAGTGCGCGTCGACGTGCCGCCAGGCAATCAGGTCAACGGATCATCAGGAGTGCCGACAGTCGGTCTCGTCGCGAAGCCCATCGGCGCGCCGCTGACGGGCTCGTTGCGGGCGCCGCTGCGCCGCTATCCCGGCGAAGTGACGACGGACACAGCCGAACGATTCCCGACGGCTTCAGAGCTCATTTCCCACGCAGGATGAGCCAAAGAGCAACCCGCGGACGGTAGGAGCAACCGCCGCAGGATCCGCATAGAAAGCAAGTGACAAACTGCAGGGTTCACTGTCGTCCGTAGGTGTCGTCGAAGCGCACGATGTCGTCTTCGCCGAGATAGGAGCCGGACTGCACCTCGATCATTTCCAGCGGCATCTTGCCTGGATTTTCGAGGCGGTGAGTCGTGCCAAGCGGAATGTAGGCCGATTCGTTCTCGGAGACGATGAAACGCTCTTCACCGCGCGTGACGAGTGCCGTGCCGCGCACCACGATCCAGTGTTCGGCGCGGTGATGATGCATTTGCAGCGACAGCCGCCCGCCCGGATTGACGACAATGCGTTTGACCTGGAAGCGCTCGCCGCTGTCCACCGAATCGTAGTGGCCCCACGGACGGTGAACCTTGCGATGGTTCGCCGCCAGCGCGCCGCCCTCGGCGCGAATCCGGCCGACGATCTTCTTCACGTCCTGCACGCGCGATTTGTCGGCCACCAGCACGGCGTCGGCCGTCTCCACGATGACGAGATCTTGGGTGCCTACGCAGGCAATCAGCCTGCCTTCGGAATGCGCGAAGGTCGAGGCCGAGCCTTCGAACATCACATTGCCGCGCCCCACATTGTCGGCGCCGTCCTTGGGCAGGATCTGCCAGATGGCATCCCATGAACCCACATCGGACCAGCCCGCGCGCAACGGCACGACCACGCCCGCGGCAACCGAAGGATCGCCGCCGAGCTGTTCCATGACCGCGTAGTCGATCGAATTGGACGGCGAGGCGCTGAATGCTTCGCGCTGCAGGCGGAAGAAATCGCCGTCGGCCGTGCCGCCGGCAACGGCCGCTTCGCAGGCGGCGAGAATCGCCGGCTGAAAATGTCCGATGGCGGTAAGCCACGTCGAGGCGCGCATGATGAAGATGCCGCTATTCCACCAGTACTCCTTAGATTCGACGTAACGCTGCGCGAGTTCGAGGTGCGGCTTCTCGACGAAACGGTCGAGCTTGTGGGCGTCGAGCGCGCCCACCTGGCCGAGCGGGGCGCCGAGGCGAATGTAGCCGTAGCCGGTTTCCGCGTGCGTCGGCACGATGCCCATGGTGACGATATGGCCTTCGTGCGCATGCTGCACGCCCGCGGCGACCGCGGCGTGGAAGGCTTCGACGTCGGTGACCGCGTGGTCGGCGGGCATCACCACCATGATGCCGTCTTCGTCCTGAGCGGCAATCGACAGCGCCGCCACCGTCAAGGCCGGCGCCGTATCGCGTCCGGCGGGTTCGAGGATCAGGCGGCTCGGCTTGCCGCTGGTGCGCAATTGCTCGGCGGTGGTAAAGCGATGCTCTTCATTGGCGACCACGATCAGCTGATCGGCGAGCGGATGCCCGGCGTCGAGCGCGTCGAGGCGGCGCGTGGTGGACTGCAGCAGCGAGTCGGCACCGAGGAGGCCAATCAGCTGCTTCGGATATTGCTCGCGTGACATGGGCCACAGGCGGGTGCCGGAGCCGCCCGCCAGAATGACGGGATGAACCTTCAGCTTGACCTTCAGGGGTGCGGCGGTGTCTGGCCGGGTGTCGGCGACGGACGCCGTAACCGTTGCTGTCATGGTGATGTACTCCTCGGGGCTGGGTGAGTGCTTCGAGTTTTATCACGGCGTAAATAAGCAATAAAAGATCGTTAATCGAAGTCTTTGAAAAATTAATCGTAAAGCGGTATCCGAACAGGCTGAATAATTTCGCTTTTATTGCAGGGCATCTAAAAAATTAAAAAATAATCATCGAAAAATGGCGAGGAATTTTGCACTGCGGCAGAGTGCTGAAAAAAGGGGCAGCACGTCGAAATCTCACTGCGTGCAAGGTTTTGCCCGAAAACCGGCGGATATCGTCGTGGCGGAAGGTTTCCGGCCCGTAAAAAACATGCTGCAAAGCAACATTTGCCGAAAAAATCACAAAAAAAATCGGCAAATATGACCGATACAATTTGAGATATTTTGCGATCTTGCGGCGCGAATTTTAATACCGCCTTATCTAGGCTGTACGGGTATTCACTCATGCAGTTTTTCGATTCCGAATGGGTTTGCCGAACTAAAGCGCCGCTTCATTGGCAGCTTCATTGGTAATTACGCAGCGGCCCGAAATGAATGCCGGTAGCCGATGTTTTTCCCGCGGTGCGCACGCCCGCCTACTTCACGGATGGAACTTGACTGACGATCTGAGGTGCAGCGCATGCTGAGCGTTCTATCGAGAATCATCGACATCGCCATGGTCGCGCTGGCCGCGCTGCTTGCCGCGGCCGTGCATAACGGGCAATGGGTCTGGCTGGACGATGTGCAGAGCGTCTCGCTGGCGTTCGACTGCCTGCTGGTGGTGGTGTTCTTTCCCGCGCTGGGGATCTATCAGTCGTGGCGCGGCAAGGCGCTCATGGACCTGCTGTTCCGCGTCTCGGGCGCGTGGGTGATCGTGGAGACCACCGGCGTGCTGATCAGCTTCAGCCTGCACCGCTCCGACCTGCTGTCGCGCCTGTGGCTGCTGTACTGGGCGGCGGCGGCCATCGTGCTGCTGATGGTCACCAAGGCGCTGGTTTATTCGGTGCTCAAGGGCATCCGCCGCGAGGGCTTCAATCACAAGGCGGTGGCGATCGTCGGCGGCGCGCCCTACGGCAAGTTTCTGATCGAGCAGATGCGCAGCCGCCCGGAAGCGGGCTTCAGCCCGCTGGTGGTGTATGACGAAGACGGCCCGATCGATCCTTATCAGGATCCCGAAGCAGTCGAGTCGGTCGAGGGCGTGCCGGTAGAGCGCGATTTCGCCGCGATGATCCAGCTGGTGCGCGATCGTGCGATCCGCGAGTTGTGGCTCGCGCTACCGATCTCGAAGGAAAAGACCATCCATCGTTTCGTGATGGAGTTGCGCAACGACTTCGTCAACATCCGTTTCATTCCGGACGTGCGCAGCCTCACGCTCTTCAGCCAGCCGATGGTCGATCTGCTCGGCGTGCCGGCCATCAACCTCGCCGCCTCGCCGATCACCGATCTGCGCGTGCTGCCCAAGCGCGTGTTCGATCGCGTGTTCGCATTCGGTGCGCTCACCGCGCTCGCGCCGCTGATGCTCGTCATCGCGGTGATGGTCAAGCTGTCGTCGCCGGGACCGGTGTTTTTCCGGCAGAAGCGCAAGGGCATCGACGGCAACCAGTTCGAGATCTACAAGTTCCGCTCGATGAAAGTGCACGCGGAGGCGGCCGGCAAGATCACTCAGGCGACCCGGCGCGACCCGCGCATCACAGCAGTGGGTGCATTCCTGCGCCGCACCAGCCTCGATGAACTACCGCAGTTCATCAACGTGCTGCGCGGCGAGATGTCGGTGGTGGGACCGCGGCCCCACGCGCTCGAACACGACGACATCTACAAGGACCTGGTGAAGGGCTACATGCACCGCTACCGCATCAAGCCGGGCATCACCGGCTGGGCGCAGATCAACGGCTATCGGGGCGAAACCGACCGCATCGAAAAGATGATGGGACGTGTGAAGCTCGACCTGTACTACATGCAGAACTGGACGTTCTGGCTCGACATCAAGATCGTTGTACTGACTTTCTGGAAGGGCTTCGTGGGCAGCAATGCGTATTGAGCACCGTCCTGAGCATTGGCTTGACTCGATTTCCGAACACAGACACGCAAAAGCGGGCGCCGGCATGACGCCGGCGCCCAGATTCAGAACCCTTCAAATCTCCGAGGTGTAATTCATGAACGTGACGATCATTGGCAGCGGCTATGTGGGCCTCGTGACAGGTGCCTGTCTTGCCGACATCGGCAACGACGTGTTCTGTCTCGACCTCGATCAGCGCAAGATCGACGTGCTCAACGGCGGCGGCGTACCGATCCACGAGCCGGGCCTGCAGGAGATCATCGCGCGCAACCGCAAGGCAGGGCGCCTGACGTTTTCGACCGATGTCGCCGCGGCGGTCGCGCACGGCGACATCCAGTTCATCGCGGTGGGCACGCCGTCCGACGAAGACGGCTCGGCCGATCTGCAATACGTGCTGGCCGCCGCGCGCAATATCGGCCGCCATATGACCGGCTTCAAGGTGATCGTCGACAAATCCACCGTGCCGGTCGGCACTGCCGTGCGGGTGCGCAGCGCGATCGCCGAGGAGCTGGCCACGCGTGGCGCGCAGCATATGTTCTCGGTGGTATCGAATCCGGAGTTCCTGAAAGAGGGCGCCGCGGTCGAAGATTTCACGCGGCCCGATCGCATCGTGCTCGGCTGCGACGAAGACGTGCCGGGCGAAAAGGCCCGCGAACTGATGAAGCGCCTCTACGCGCCGTTCAACCGCAACCGCGAACGCACGCTGTACATGGACGTGCGCTCGGCCGAATTCACCAAGTACGCCGCCAACGCGATGCTGGCCACGCGCATCTCCTTCATGAACGAACTGGCGAATCTCGCGGACCGCGTGGGCGCCGATATCGAAGCAGTGCGGCGCGGCATCGGCTCGGATCCGCGCATCGGCTACGACTTCCTGTACGCCGGCTGCGGTTATGGCGGCTCGTGCTTTCCGAAGGACGTGCAGGCGCTTATCAACACCGCCGTCGAGCATCACGCGGACCTGCGCATTCTGGAAGCCGTCGAAGCCGTCAACGAAACGCAGAAGAAGATTCTCGCGGAGAAGATCGTCACCCGTCTCGGCGACGATCTGGCGGGCCGCACCTTCGGCGTCTGGGGCCTCGCCTTCAAGCCCAATACCGACGACATGCGCGAAGCGCCGAGCCGCCCGCTGATTGCCGAACTGCTGCGACGCGGGGCGCGCGTGAAAGCCTACGACCCGGTCGCGGTCGACGAAGCGAGGCGCGTGTTCGCGCTCGATCTGCAGCACGCACCGCAACAGCACGCGCGGCTTAGCTTCGAGAGCGAGGAAATGGACGTGGCGCGCGGCGCCGACGCGCTGGTGATCCTGACGGAATGGAAAGTCTTTAAGAGTCCTGATTTCGGCAGCCTGAAACAGCATCTGAAAACACCGCTGATTTTCGATGGCCGCAATCTGTACGAGCCCGAAACGCTGCAGGAACTCGGCATCGAATATCACGCCATCGGCCGCCAGCACGCCCAGCCCGGTGCGTCGGCGCGCGGCGCGCAGCAGGTCGCCGGCGCGGCCGCCACCGCGCAGTGAGTTTGACAAGGAGTTCGCCTATGTTCGCCAACGTTCTGATTGTCTGTCACGCCAACGTGTGCCGTTCGCCGGCCGCGGAAATGCTGTTCAAGGCACGTCAGCACAGCGCCACGGGCGCCGCAGGAGACCCACGGCGTGCAATCCGGTTTCATTCGGCGGGCATCCGCGCCGTCGACGGCTACGGCATGGATCCGGTGATGCGGCGCCTGCTCGCCGAGCGCGGCGTCGCCTCCGGTATCCACTACTCGCGACGCCTGAGTCGCCAGATCGTGCGTGACGCCGATCTGGTGCTGGTGACCGAGCGCCGTCAGGTCAGAGACGTCGAGGCGCTCGATCCGGTGTCGCGCGGCAAGGTGTATCCGCTCGGCCAGTGGCAGGACTCCGATGTCACCGATCCGCACGGAGGCGCGGAAACCGAGTATCGCGAGAGCCTCGTGCTCATCGAACACCTGGTCATGGAATGGCTGAAAAAAATATGCTGAAACGAAATCTCACTGCTGCTCTTTTGCTGACGGCTTTTTTGTCGGCCTGCGCGACCGCACCCGGCAATTATCTCGACACCTCCAGTCTGAAAGAGGAATCGCCGAGCAAGCCGGCCGAAACCTATCCGGTCCATCTGATCGATTCCGATCTCGTCATGGCCCAGGCGCAGCAGGCGGCCGCGCAGCAGCATCCGCTGCCGCCGAGCCGCTACAGCGATACGTCGCAATACGTGTATCACGTGGCGCCGCAGGACATTCTCGGCATCACCGTGTGGGATCACCCTGAACTGACGACGCCGAACGGCAGCACGCTCTCCACCGGCGACAACACCACGCAGACCCTCGCTGGCGCCGTGCAGCAGCCGTACACGACCGCTTTGCCGGGCCAGGCCGATCCGTATGGTCAGACCGTCGCACCGGACGGCACGATCTTCTTCCCGTTCGTCGGACGCATGCAGGCGGGCGGCAAGACAGTGAGCGACATCCGCAGCGAACTGACGCGGCGTCTCGTGCCGTACATCCGCAATCCGCAGGTGGACGTGCGGGTGCTGTCGTTCCGCAGCCAGAAGGTGCAGGTGACCGGCGAAGTGAAGTCGCCGGGGCCGCTCGCCATCAGCGACGTGCCGCTCACGCTGGTCGATGCGATCACACGTTCGGGCGGCAGTACGTCGATTGCGGATATCCAGCGCGTGCGGCTGACGCGCAACAACCAGCTTTATGTGCTCGACGCCAACGGCGTGCTCGACCGCGGCGATACGAGCCAGAACGTGATGCTGCAGCCGGGCGACATCGTCAACGTGCCGGACCGCGTCGATAGCCGCGTGTTCGTGATGGGCGAGGTGAAAACCCCGCAGACGGTGTCGATGCTGAGAGGAAAGCTCACCATTGCCGACGCGCTCACGCAGGCCACCGGGATTCTCGACACCGACGCGAACCCTCGCCAGATTTACGTGCTGCGCGGCATGAAAGACCATCCGACCACGCCGGAGGTGTATCGGCTCGACATGACTCAGCCGAACGCCATCATGCTGTCGTCGCAGTTCCAGTTGCAGCCGCTGGACGTGGTGTATGTCGGCACGGCGCTTTCGACGACCTTCAACCGCGTCATCCAGCAGGTGCTGCCGGCTATCCAGTCGGTGTTCTACATCAAGGAAATGACGAACTAGGCGCCTGACCTGCCAACGGTCCTCGGCTGTGCGAAACAATGCGCGGACGAGGACCCGCGGCGACCAACCGGGATCGAATTGTGAGCACTCAAGTAAATCCTCATATGGCCTTGCCGGCCAGGACCGAAGAAGAGGACGTTGTCCTCGGTCAATTGCTACAGGTGATTCTCGACGACATCTGGTGGCTGATCGCCATCGCGGTGGCGATCACCGCGATGGCCGCGCTCTACTGCTTCGTCGCCAAGCCGACCTATTCGGCCGACGCGTACGTGCGGGTGGAGATGTCCGATAACACCTCGCAGGCCCTCACGCAGACGCAAACCGGGGCGGTGATTTCGTCGCCCCAGACGTCGTTGCCGACCGACGCCGAGATCGAGATCATCAAGAGCCGCGGCGTCGTCGGGCCGGTGGTTCAGCAGTGCAAGCTGAATTTCTCGGTCGAACCGAAGACCATTCCGCTGCTCGGCAGCCTCGCGGCGCGGCTTGCCACGCCGGGCGTGCCGGGCCGTCCATGGCTCGGTCTCACGAGCTACGCGTGGGGCGGCGAGCTGGCCGACGTCGACAGCGTCGAGGTGGTGCCCGCGCTCGAAGGCAAGAAGATGACCCTGACCGCGCTATCCGATACGCAGTACGAACTGCGTTCGCCCGACGGCGCGCTGCTCTTGCGCGGTGCGACGGGGCAAACCGCGCAGGGTGGCGGCGTGACGATTCTGGTCAACAAACTCGTGGCCCGTCCCGGCACGCAGTTCACGGTGATGCGGGCCAACGACCTCGATGCGATCACGGCTTTCCAGTCGGCGATCAAGGTCGAGGAGCAGGGCAAGCAGACCGGCGTGATCGAAATCTCGCTCGAAGACAAGGACCCGGCGCATGCCGCGCTGGTGGCCAATGCGCTCGCCGAGTCGTATCTGCGCCAGCACATCGCCGCCAAGCAGGCCGACACCAACAAGACGCTCGAATTCCTCAAGAGCGAGGAGCCGCGCCTGAAGGGCGACCTCGAACGTGCGGAAGCCGCGCTGACGGCGTATCAGCGCCAGTCCGGCTCGATCAACGCGAGCGACGAAGCGAAGGTCTATCTGGAAGGCAGCGTCACCTACGAACAGCAGATTTCCGCTCTGCGCCTGCAGATCGCGGCGCTGCAGGAGCGTTATGGCGACGAGCATCCGCTCATCAAGGCCTCGCGCGAACAGATGGCCGAGCTCGAAGCGCAGCGTGACAAGTACAGCGACCGCTTCCGCGATTTGCCGGCCACGGAAGTGAAGGCCGTGCAGTTGCAGCGCGACGCCAAGGTGGCGGAAGACATCTATGTGCTGCTGCTCAATCGCGTGCAGGAGTTGTCGGTGCAGCGGGTCGGCACGGGCGGCAACGTGCATATCGTCGATGAGGCGCTGCGTCCGGGCACACCGGTCAAGCCGAAGAAGGTGCTGATTCTTTCGGCGGCGGTGATTCTGGGCCTGATTGCCGGCACCGGCTTCGTGTTCCTGCGCCGCAATATGCTCAAGGGCATTGACGACCCGGACCGCGTCGAGCGCATGTTCCATCTGCCGATCTATGGCCTGGTGCCGCTGTCCGCCGAGCAGGCGGTGCTCGAGAATTCGTTCGTGCGCGGCGGCAACCGTCTGCGTTCGGTGCTGGCCGACGCCAAACCGAAGGACGTCTGCATCGAAAGCCTGCGTAGCCTGCGCACATCCATGCAGTTCACGATGATGGATGCGCGCAACCGCATCGTCATGCTGACGGGCCCGATGCCGGGCGTCGGCAAGAGCTTCCTGACGGTCAATCTCGCCGTGCTGCTGGCGCATTCGGGCAAGCGCGTGCTGATGATCGACGGCGACATGCGGCGTGGCGCGCTCGAACGCTACGTGGGCGGCGCGCAGGAAAACGGCTTGTCCGAACTGCTGAGCGGCCAGATCTCGCTGGAAGAGGCGATCCGCTCGACCAGTGTCGACGGCCTGAGCTTCATCTGCTGCGGCCGCCGTCCGCCGAATCCGTCGGAACTGCTGATGTCGCCGCGCCTGCCGCAATATCTCGACGGTCTTGCCAAGCGCTACGACGTGATCCTGATCGATACGCCGCCGGTGCTGGCCGTGACCGATGCGTCGATTATCGGCGGCTACGCCGGTTCGACCTTCTTTGTGATGCGTTCGGGCGTGCATAGCGAAGGCGAAATCGCCGATTCGTTAAAGCGCCTGAAAGCGGCCGGCGTACACGTGCAGGGCGGCATCTTCAACGCCATGCCGCAACGCGCCCGTGGCGGCTACGACCGCAGCTATGCAGCGGTGCAGGAATACCTGAGTGCCTGACGAATCCGACAAGGAGCATGACGCGATGAAAGTAACGGTACTGGTCCCTACCTTTCGCCGTCCGAACGATCTGGCGCGCTGCCTCGCGGCGTTGCAGCAGCAGTCGCGCGCGCCGGATGAAGTGGTCGTCGTGGCGCGGCCCGACGATGCCGCGACGCATACCTGTCTGCGCGATCCGGCCGTGGTCGGCGCCTTGCCGCTCTCGGTCGCGCTGGTCGAACTGCCGGGACAGGTCGCCGCGCTCAATCGCGGCCTCGATGCGGCGAATGGCGATGTGATCGCCATCACCGACGACGATGCCGCGCCGCGCCCCGACTGGGTCGAGCGCATCGCGGCTGCGTTCACCAACGACACCCGGCTGGGCGCGCTCGGCGGACGCGACTGGGTGCACGAAAAGGGCCGCGTGCTGGACGGCGAACGCCCGCTGGTGGGCAAGGTCCGGCCGTCGGGCAAGATCATCGGCAATCATCACCTGGGCGTGGGCGGCGCGCGCGAAGTGGATCTGCTCAAAGGCGCCAACATGAGCTACCGGCGCGAGGCGGTGCGGCATATCCGTTTCGACGCGCGCCTGCGGGGCGCGGGCGCGCAGGTTCATAACGACATGGCGTTCAGCATGAGTGTGAAGAACGCGGGCTGGAAGCTCGTCTACGACCCGCGCGTGGCCGTGGATCATTACCCCGCCGAGCGTTTCGACGACGACCGCCGCGATGCGCAAACCCTGATGGCGGTACGCAACGCCGCCTACAACCTGCATCTGATCCTGCGCGACCAGTTGCCGCCGTTGCGGCGCGAAGCGGCGTGGTGGTGGTACACGCTGGTGGGCACGCGGGTTTATCCGGGCTACCTGCAAGTGGCGCTGGCGCTGACCTCGAAGCAGGGGCGTGTGCGCCTGTCGCGCTGGCGAGCGGTGCGTACCGGCGCCCATGAGGCGCGCCGGGCGGCGGCTTCGTGACCGGCCGCCCGCGCCATTCGCAGCACATGAGCCCGCAGGGGGCCGTGCGCATCGATACCTTCTCACGCTGCGCCACCCCGCAGACCGGAGTGCCTGAATGAGTACGAAAGTCCACGTTCATCTGTTTTACGGCGCCGATCCGCGCTTTTATCGCAAGGGCGATAACATCGGCTGCCTGTATGGTTATCATCATGCGGAGTCCGAAGAATTCGCGCTGACGTACTCGCAGGATGCGCCCGAGAATGCACCGGTGCGTCTGGTGCGTCGCGCACTGAAAGCGGTGCTCGGCTTCGATCTGATTCATACGTTGCGCAATCGCGACGAGATCCTGCGCTCGGACGTGATCTGGACACATACCGAGCACGAATATCTGTCGGTGGCGCTGGTGCTGCTGCTGAGCGGGCGCCGCACGGCGCCGCCGCTGTTGCTCGCGCAAAGCGTGTGGCTGCTCGACAAGTGGCCCGGCTACGGCATGCTGCGGCGCTGGCTGTATCGCAAGCTGATTGCACGCGCCGACGTGTTGACCACGCTGGCGAGCGAGAACGCCGAGTTGTGCGAGCGCTATCTCGGACGCAAGGCGACGCATGTGTTCTATGGCCTGAACACACTCGATTTTCCGGTCACGATGCCGCACGCCTGGCAGCCGCACACGCCGGTACGGATCGCCGCGATCGGCAACGACCGCGACCGCGACTGGGACACGCTCATCAAGGCATTCGGCAACGATCCGCGCTATAGCGTGAGGCTCGCCACGCGGCGCCGGATTCCCGCCAGGCTGCACGCACCGAATGTGGAGATTGCGCCGGCTTCTGGCCTGAAGAAAGCTCGCGAGTTGTACGACTGGGCCGACGTCGTGCTGGTGCCGTTGCGGCCGAACTCGCACGCTTCCGGCATCACCGTGATGCTCGAGGCAGCGGCGCTCGGCAAGCCGATGGTCGTCACCAACGTGGGCACGCTCACCGATTATTTCTCCTACCGCGCCGCCAGCTACGTGCCGCCGTTCGATGCCGGGGCTCTGCGCGAAGCGGTCGACCGGCTGGCCGCATCGCCGGATGAAGGTCTGCGTCAGGCGCAGGCCGCCGTCGAGCAACTATTGTCGCGCGACCTGACCACGCGCCAGTTCGCCATGCAGCACGTGCGCATCACCGAGGAACTGCTGCAGCGCCGTGCCGCGCCGCAGGGCAGCGCGGCCGACGAACGGCTCGCGCCGGTAAGCGCGCATAGCCAGTCGCGCGGAGGTCTGTAACCGATGTCGACGATCGCGCGTGCTGCCGCAAGCGGCGCCGTCCGCCGCCTGAAGAGCGACCCGATGGAGTGGGGGCCGCCCGCCTTGCTGTGGGTCGTCACGGCGCTCCTGATCGGCGCGCACCAGGGCACGGTGCTCACGCTCGCTTTCCCGGTGCTCGCCACGATGACGGGCCTGTGGCTGTACTTCAAAAGCCCGGCACGTTACGTGGGTTTCATGTGGTGGCTGTGGTTTCTGAGCCCCGAAGTGCGGCGCCTTGCCGATTGGTCCAAAGGCGCCTTCACGCCCACCAGCCTGATTCAGGTCGCGCCGCTGGCGGTGACGATGATCAGCGGGCTCTCGCTGATCCGCTATTACCCGGTGCTCGGACAACGGCGCGGCCTGCCGGTGTTGCTGATTCTTGCGGGCCTGGCCTACGCGTTTATGGTCGGCGTGGTATCGAGCGGGCCGCTGGCGGCCACTTACGATCTGTGCAACTGGCTCTATCCGATCCTGATCGGCTTTCACATCATGGCGAATACGCGCGATTACCCGGCGTATCGCGACACCATCATCAACACCTTCATCTGGGGCATGCTGGTGATGGGCGCTTACGGCATCGTGCAGTTCGCCATCATGCCGCCGTGGGACGCATTGTGGATGCTCGGCTCGCAGATGAATTCGCAAGGCGATCCGGTACCGATGGGCGTGCGGGTGTTCAGCACGATGAACTCGTCCGGCCCGTTTGCGTTCGCGATGATGGGCGCCATGGTCTACGTGATGGCCGCGAATCACCGTGTACGCTGGATTGCCGCCGCGCTGGGCTTCTTTGCCTTTGGCCTGAGCCTTGTGCGTTCGACGTGGGGCGGCTGGGTCGTGGCGTTGTTGATTCAGCTGGTCAAGTCGAACAACCGGGTGCGGCTGCGCATCGTCGCCAGCGCGCTGCTGCTGGCCGGCCTGTGCGTGCCGCTGCTGGCGGTGGGGCCGGTGGCCGACCGGATGCAGACGCGCCTGAACAGTATCGTCAATCTCAAGGACGACCAGAGCTATGCGGCCCGCAACGAGTTCTACGCTACCTTCGCCAAGACCGCCTTCACCGACGTCTCCGGCGAAGGCATGGGCGCGACCGGCACGTCCACGAAGCTGTCGAACGACGGCGGCCAGCTCGGCCAGTACGGCAACTTCGATAGCGGCGTGATGAACATTCCGTTCGTGCTCGGCTGGCCCGGCACGCTGCTGTATCTGTCCGGGATCATATGGCTGCTGGTGCGCGCGCTGCTGGCCTCGCTCAAGCTGCGCGACGACAAGTTCGTCTCGGCGTCGGTGAGCCTGGGGCTCGCCATCTGCGCGATGCTGGTGTTCACCAATTCGCTGGTCGGCACCGGCGGCTTGCTGCTTTTCATGAGTCTTTTTTCGATCCTTTCCGCGGCGCACTGGCAAAAGCAGCAGCGCCGCAGAGAGCTTATTCTGCACGGAGGCACCTGATTGAGAGTCGCCATTGTCACGCATGTGGTGCGCCATAACGACGGCCAGGGGCGCGTCAATCACGAGATCGCGCGCGCGGCCCTCGCGGAGAATATCGCGGTGACGCTGGTCGCCTCGCACGTGGCGCCCGATCTTCTCGCCCATCCGAAGGTGCGCTGGGTGCCGGTCAAGATCGGCCGCTGGTGGCCGACCAACCTGTTGCGCCAGCAGGTATTCGCACTGAAGAGTGCGTTGTGGCTGCGCGCTCATCGTAAGGACTACGACGTTCTTCACGTCAACGGCTTCATTACGTGGATGCCCGCCGACGTGAATACCGCGCACTTCGTGCATAGCGGCTGGTTCGGCAGCAAGTATTACCCGTTTGGCCTCACCAAGGGCGTATGGTCGGCGTATCAGTTCGTTTATACGCGCGTGAATGCGTCGCTCGAACGCTGGGCGTATCGCCGCTCGCGCGTGATTACCGCGGTCTCGCAGAAGGTGGCCGACGAGATTCGCGCGATTGGCCTCACGCCGCGCAACCGGGTCGACGTGATCTATAACGGCGTCGATACGCAAGGTTTTGCCGCTGCCCAGGGCGACCGCGCGAAATTCAACCTGCCGGCCGAGGCGTTTTTGCTGCTGTTCGTCGGCGACCTGCGCACGCCGCGCAAGAACCTGGGCACCGTGCTGGAGGCGCTGCGGCATTTGCCGGCGCACGTGCATATCGCGGTGGCGGGCTATCTGCCCGGTAGTCCTTATCCGGAACAGGCGCGCGCACTCGGCATTGCGGACCGGGTGCATTTCCTGGGCCTCGTGAAGGAAATGCCGGTGCTGATGCATTCAGTGGATGCCTTCGTGTTTCCTTCGCGCTACGAAGCAATGAGTCTGTCGCTGCTCGAAGCGATGGCGGCCGGCTTGCCGGTGGTCACGGCGCGCACGGCGGGCGGCGCAGAAATCATCACGCCCGATTGCGGAATCGTGCTCGACGACCCGGACGATCCCAAAGCGCTCGCCGGCGCAATCGCCCAACTGGCCGGATCCGACGACGTGCGCCGCGCCATGGGCGTGGCCGCCAACGAACTCGCGACGGGCTTTGGCTGGGCTCGCATGGCTGCGCAATACATCGCGCTGTACCGGCAACTGGCGGGGCAGCAGAAAGACCGCCGGCGCGTCGGTGCAGGCGCCGATGCCGAACCGCTCACGGCCAACGTGCTGGCCGGACACAAAAGCGCCGAATGAATACGGCCATCCAGTCGGCACTCCATACCAACTCTCACGCTACCGAAGGGAAAACCGTCATGAAAACGGATTCGATCAAATCGTTGCAAATCGGCATGCACTGGTTCCCGGAGCGGGCAGGTGGACTCGACCGCATGTACTACTCGCTGGTCGGCGCGTTGCCGGGCGCGGGCGTCGCGGTGCGGGGCGTGGTGGCGGGGTCCGCGCGCGTGGCCGAAGATACGGGCGGTGCGATCCAGGGTTTCGGCTCGGCGGCGCAATCGCTGCCGCTGCGCCTGATGGCGGCGCGCCGCGCGCTGCGCCGCGAGGTGTCGCGCCAGCGTCCCGATGTGATTTCCTCGCACTTCGCGCTGTACACGTTTCCGGGTCTCGATGTGACGCGCGGCATTCCGCAGGTCTCGCATTTTCAGGGGCCCTGGGCGGACGAAAGCCACGTCGAAGGGGCGGACTCGTTCGGCCAGCGCGCCAAGCACTATCTGGAGCAGTCGGTGTATGCGCGTTCGTCGCGGCTGATCGTGCTGTCCGATGCGTTCGGCAAGATTTTGACCTCGCGCTACGGCATCCCGCCGGAACGGGTGCGGGTGGTGCCAGGCTGCGTCAATGTCGATCAGTTCAACCTGCCGATTACGCCCGCCGAAGCGCGTCTGAAGCTGCAATTGCCGCAAGGCCGCCCGATCGTGCTGGCCGTGCGGCGCCTCGTGCGGCGCATGGGCCTGGAGGATCTGATCGACGCGGTGAAGGTGCTCAGGCAGCGTGTGCCGGACGTGCTGCTGCTGATCGCGGGCAAAGGACGCCTGCAGGAAGAACTGCAGACGCGCATCACCGAAGCGGGACTCGATGACAACGTGAAGCTGCTGGGTTTCGTGCCCGACCAGCATCTGGCGGCGCTGTACCGCGCGGCGACGATCAGCGTGGTGCCGACTGTCGCGCTGGAGGGGTTTGGGCTGATTACGGTGGAGTCGCTTGCGTCCGGCACGCCGGTACTGGTGACGCCGGTAGGCGGATTGCCGGAAGCGGTGGCGGGGCTCTCGCCCGATCTGGTGCTGCCGGCGACGGGCGCGGCGGCCATCGCGGAAGGATTGGGCGCCGCGCTGACCGGCTCACTGAAGTTGCCGGATGCCGACGCATGCCGGGCCTACGCACGCGCGAACTTCGATAACTCGGTGATCGCGCAGCGGGTGGCGGCGGTGTACAGCGAAGCCATTGCCGCGGGCGAGGTTCACTAGGCCGTGCTCTTCGCCCTATACTCTTAGCCCTATAGCGCGCGCCCGACCAGCAAAGGATCGACCGGGCCGATCGTCTCCAGGTCGCGGTTCGCATACGGCAGCTTATGGAGGACATACCGCATCGCGTTGAGCCGTGCCCGCTTCTTGCAATCGGAGCGGATCACGGTCCACGGCGCCTCGGCGGTATCCGTGTGGGCGAACATGGCTTCCTTGGCCTGGGTGTACTCGTCCCATTTATCGAGCGAAGCCAGATCCACCGGGCTTAGCTTCCATTGTTTGAGCGGATGCACCTCGCGCTCCTTGAAGCGGCGGCGTTGCTCCTCACGGCTCACCGAAAACCAGAACTTGACGATGTGGGTGCCGCTGCGGGCGAGATGCCGCTCGAATTCGGGAACCTGTTCGATGAACTCGTTATATTCGTAAGGCGTGCAGAAGTTCATCACATGCTCCACGCCGGCCCGGTTGTACCAGGAGCGGTCGAACAGGACGATCTCGCCGGCCGTGGGCAGATGCTGCACGTAGCGCTGAAAATACCATTGACCGCGCTCGGAGTCGCTGGGCTTTTCCAGCGCGACCACGCGCGCGCCGCGTGGATTCAGATGCTCCATGAAGCGCTTGATGGCGCCGCCCTTGCCGGCCGCGTCGCGCCCTTCGAACAGGATCACGATACGTTGACCTGTCTCGCGGACCCACGCCTGCAGTTTGAGCAATTCCACCTGCAAACGATATTTCTGCTTCTCGTAGGCGCGCCGCGACATCAGATTGCGGTATGGGTAGCCGCCATCGCGCAGAGCGGGCGACAGTTCGTCGTCGGGATGGCGCGCGTTCGTTGCATGCCAGACAGCCGGATTGCCTTCCAGCAAGGCGCTGCGCAGAGCGGCGGCTTCGTCGGGCGACAGACCGTCCATCAATGTGCGAACGGTTTCCATGAGGGTGGTGGCATTCTGGCCGCCGGCCACGGACAGCGCGTGCTGAAGGCCGTTGGCGATCAATTCGTTGGCCGCCTGCACCGAGCGGCTGGTTGCGTTGTTCTCGGCCGCGTGCGGTGTATGACCGGCCATCACGTCGCCTTGCGAGGTGCGTCTGACGGAAGGCTGCTGGGGAAGAGTGCGATGCGGGAGTTTTTCCTGATTAGATGCCAATGCGGTGATCTCCGTGTTGAGTGTTGAACATGGGCCTGGCGGGAGCGTGGGCCTCGATGCCGGCCGACGCGTCGCCGCGCCGCCGGCCCGGCGTGGTCCATGCAGTACGGCCCGGTTTGCTCAGACTGCTGCGTCGGCCTTTTTCAGCACGGCATACAGTTGGTCTTTCAACAGGAGTTTTTGCCGCTTGAGCGTTTCGATGGCAAGGTGGTCGGCGGGGGTGACGCCGGTTTCCATGTTGCGAATCTGATGGTCCAACTCGTTGTGCCGCTCGAATAGACGCGCGAAGTGAGCATCGTTGGTCTTGAGGCGGGAGATGAGGTCGCGGTACTCAGGAAACATCTGGCGCTCCTTTTGCGGTGACGAAGGCGTGCGCCTTCTGGAGCGTCGATTTTTGCATTGCCGGGCAATCGGCTCATTGACGTGCGTCAGCAGCAAGCCGATTCGGCGCGGTTACGATTCGCTGCGGTGATGCGGGGCGGCGCACTGCCGGCCGCCGGGTCGCGTGAGACACAACGGGCGTCATGGCAGTGGCCAAGCGAATCCAGTGACAGCTCAAAGCTCGTGCAGCAGGCTCAGAACGTCTCATGCTCCTGATTACGCGTGAGATCCGCCGCCACCATCATCTTGCAGAGCTGCTCCAGCCGGGTCTGCGGTTCCCAGCCGAGTTTCTCGCGAGCCTTGTCCGCGCAGCCGATCAGCAGATCCACTTCGGCGGGCCGGTAAAACTTCGGATTCACTCGCACCAGCGTCTTGCCCGTGGCGACGTCAATGCCCGTTTCGCGCTGCTCCTTGCCCGACCATTCGAGCTGGTAGCCCGCCGCCGCGAACGCCATGCGGACGAAATCGCGCACCGTCTCGGTGCGATTGGTCGCCAGCACGAAGGTATCCGGCTCGTCGACCTGCAGCATGCGCCACATGCCTTCGACATATTCGAGCGCGAATCCCCAGTCCCGTTTGGCGTCAAGATTGCCGAGTTCCAGCGCATCCTGTTTGCCGAGCTTGATCTTGGCGACCGTATCGGTGATCTTGCGCGTCACGAATTCACGGCCACGCAACGGCGATTCGTGATTGAACAGAATCCCGCTGCTGGCAAAAATGCCATACGACTCGCGATAGTTGATGGTGGTCCAGTGCGCAAACAGCTTGGCGACACCATACGGGCTACGCGGATAGAAGGGCGTATCTTCGCGCTGCGGCACGGCCTGCACCTTGCCGAACATTTCCGAGGTCGATGCCTGGTAATAGCGCGTCCTGGGGCTCAGAATGCGAATCCCTTCGAGCAGGTTCAGCGCGCCGATGCCGGTGACTTCAGCCGTGGTCACCGGCTGATCGAACGACACGCCCACAAAGCTCTGCGCCGCAAGGTTATATAACTCGTCGGCCTGGGCGCCTTCGAGCAATCGCAGTGTCGACCCAAAGTCGGTCAGGTCATGCTCGACGAGGCGCAGATTCGGATGCCCGGCAATGCCGAGCTCGTTCATGCGCCAGAAATTGACGGAACTGGTGCGCCGATACGTGCCGGTCACCTGATAGCCCTTGTCGAGCAGCAGTTTCGCCAGATACGCGCCGTCCTGGCCGGACACGCCGGTGATGATCGCTTTGCGTTGGTTGCTCATAGGTTGCCTTGGGTAACGGTAAAGAAAAAAGTCAGGAGGTAAGGGAAGAGCGCGTTGCTACGACGAACCCGCCAGCAGCCGCCGCACCAGCGGGTCGACCACACGCAGATCCTGGCCGGCTTTCAGGCGATACAGCTCGGGCTTCGGATGCGCGCCGTCGGACATCATCGATTGCCAGTCAGGCAGGCCGCTAATGTAGGCGTACTGATCGACGATCGGCACGTGCTGTTCGGCGGCCACCCGGCGCGTCATGGCGACCATCGCCGCGAGGCGCGCATTGAGGCGTCCGTCGGGCATGGGGTTCGAGGTCTGCAAGACCGGTTCCTTGCCGAGGGCGAGCGCTGTTTTGACGAGCGCCGTTTCCGCGGCGTAGAACTGCTCGGGGGTCTGGTTGCGCATCACTTCGTTGATGCCGTAGTTGATCGTCACGATCTGTGCATCCGACGCCGCGAGTTGCTGCTGCCACGGCACGCCATGGCCGCGATCGGTGCCGTCGCGCAACTGCCAGGCCATGGTGCCGCCCACGCCGAGATTCACGACGCTGACTCGCTCGCCATATACGCTGCGCAGCGCGTCCTGTAGATACGTCACCGCGTTTTGCGGGCGCGGGCTGCAATGACCCGCGCTGCAGGAAATGCCGAGCGTGGTCGAATCGCCATAGGCTTCGATCAGCACCTGCTTCGTCGGCGCGGCGTGCAGTAATGGGGTTGTGGGAGTCTGTGGCGCATCGTCATGCGTATCCGCAGTGGGACTGGCATTCGCGTGGGAACACGCCAATGCCATCAGCAGCACGGCAGTCCGGCCGCCAGGCCCCAAGGTGAGCGCCTTCAGCGCGCGGGGTTTCATGCGCGCGGCCGCGGGGCTTGCGAAGTCCCGCCGAACGGCGCCGCGGCAAGCGGCGAGCGCGACGCCGCGCCATGAATCAGACGCCGCTCGAAAGCGAACCATGTCAAGCTGGCATACGCGAGCGTAATCGCGAGCGCGAGTGCCGCCGTCACGTAGCGATTCATATGCAACGGCCAGAGCGTGTAAAGCACGCTCAGATGAATCAGGTAAATCGTGTAGCTGATGGTGCCGATATATACCAGCACCGGATGGCTCAACACCCGTTTGACGACGCCCTGGCTTAGCAAGGCGATGACCACGAGCGAGGTGCACAACACCAGCGAAACGCTATACAGCGCGCCGTTCGAGAGCGGCGTGTTTTCGGCGCGAAAGCGCGGATAGTGAAGATGCAGCCAGGCCAGCACGGCGAGCGCCGCCACACAGGCCACCATGGCGAGCGGCCGGAACGGTTGCAGCGCGTTGGGATTGCGTCGCACGGCCACGGCCAGCAAGGCGCCGGCAGACAGCAGATCCATGCGGAACGGCGTCAGGTAGTAGATGGGCCAGAAGCTGTCGAACCAGGGCGTGGCCACCGCACGCAGTACCGGCACCAGAATGATCAATGCCGCAGCAACCCACGCCAGTACGCGCTCGGGCAGCAGCAGAATCACGAACGGCCAGAAAATGTAGAACTGCTCTTCCACCGCGAGCGACCACAGCACGTTCAGGCTGTCATGGCCGCTCTGGTTGAGAGCGTCGCCGATGTTGGTGGCGAAAAACGCGTACCACTCCCAATGCTTCGCCCACGCGAAGCCGAACAGCAGCGACGACACCGCCATCAGCAACAGATAGGGCGGCAGGATGCGGCGCGCCCGGCGCGCATAGAAATAGCCGAAATACGATTGCCCGCGCGCCTTGCGCTCCAGCAGGATGCCGGTAATCAGAAAGCCGCTCAGGACGAAGAACAGATCCACGCCCATCCATAACGGTGCTTTCAATGCGTGTTGCGCGAACACGGCCAGCACGGCAATCGCGCGCAAGCCGTCGAGTTGCACGATGCGGCGTGAGTGAGAAGGCGAGGCGGGCAGGGCGCTTACTGTCATGAACCGTCCATGTTGGGCAGCGGGTGGGCCGGCGAAGCGAACTCAAGGGAATTCAGGCGAAACTCGCTTGCGGCATAGGCGTTCCGTCCTGCGCCAACGCGAGCGTCGGATGGCATGCGCGGCAGGCATCACGGAAGTGGAACTCATTCTAGGGAAAAGAAAATGACCGTGAAATTTTTTAAATCGAATATTTATTGATGCATTAATCAATGAATATTTTTGAATTATTTTCGATTTTCGTTGCGACGACTTTCCCGCGTAATGTGCTCCGGTAACCGGTGCCGGATGCGCGCACCGCCGTGATGTATTGCGCATGCGTGGGCCACGTGGACCCCGTGGGCCTTTAGCTAAGCCGGTTGGGCCTTTAGTTGCCGTTTCTACTTGCCGCGTTTGGTTGCCGCTTTTAGTCGCCGTTATTCGGGCCATTGTTTCGGCCGCCATTTCATCTGATATCGCCCGCTCGTGCGCGCTGCCCGCCGCCGCACGGCTTTGACTGGAGGAATACCTTGGTCCGTCCCACCTTCGCGAAATTGCTCGCTGCGCTGTTATGTCTGACGGCGTTTGCCGCTTCGGCCGAAACGGAGCTGAACGCGAAGACATCATGGATCGGCAATACCTTTGGTTTCGGTGATGGCTCGTGGACCCAGATCGACATCACGGCGATCGCCGTCGCTGCGGACGGCAAGGTCTACACCAACGCGCCGTGGGACGAAAGCGGCGCGGAGGCCAGCACGTATCAGAACGGCAAGATGCTCGGCTTCGCGGGCGGCACGCACGGCTGGGGCACCGGTGGCGGCAATGCAATTGCCATCAATCGCCACTATGTATTCATGGCGGTGTCGGTGGGCAACGAGAAAGGTCATCTGGTCGGGCAGGGCATCTGGCCGCAAAAGGGCAAGCAGTGGTTCGGCGTCTCGCGGCGCAAGCTCGAAGACCCCAAATTGAGCGCGCTGTTTCAGCCTGCCGCCACGGCGGGCAGCGGCGCGGCCGATCCGCATGCGCAGCTGGCGGCCGGCTTCCTGATGATGAACGAGGTGGCCGCCGGGGCTCGCGCCGACATCAACGGTCTCGCTGCTAATGACACCACGCTATACGCGTCCAACACGACGCAAAACCGCATTGAAGTCTACGATGCTGAATCCATGCAGAAGAAGGCGGCGTGGAGCGTGCACGAGCCTGGACGTATCGCGCTGTCCAGCGACGGCACGCTATGGGTATTGACCGGCACGCTCACCGACAGCACACCGCGCGTCGCGCATTACTCGGCTGGCGGCCAGCTACTCGCGGATACGCTGCCGTTGCCATCGGATTCGGTGCCGGTGGACATCGCGCTCGATGCCCACGACCGCGTGCTGATCGCCGACAACGGTCCGCGTCAACAGGTGCTGTTTTTCAGCAGGAATGGCGGCCGGTATACGGCCTCGGGCACGCTCGGCGAGCGCGGCGGTATCTTTTCCGGTGTGGCGGGACGCCCTGGCCCGCAACGCTTTAACGGACTCACCGGTGTCGGCGTCGATGCGCGCGGCAACGTCTACGTCTCCACCAATGGCATCGGTCCGCACTATGCGCCGCTTGGTGCGGGGCTCGGCGCCACGCTCGAAAGTTATGCGCCGGACGGCCAGCAACTCTGGCAGGTGCAGGGACTGCTGTTCGTCGACGGCGCGTGGATGGATCCGGCGCGCCCGGACAGCGTCTATACCGGCAACAAGCGCTTTCAGCTAGACCTCACCAGGCCGGCGGGACAGGACTGGAAATATGTAGGTTTCCTATCCAATCGTTTCAGGTATCCGGACGATCCCGTGTTTCACACGGACCAGTGGCCCGGCTTGCCCATCGCGCGTCAACTGAAGGGCCACACGTTCCTGTACCTGACGGACATGTACGCGGACCATCTGAAGATCTATCGTTTCGACAACGCCCACGACGGTGAGACGGCGATTCCCTCGGGCTTCATCGCGGGCCGCGACCGGCCGGTCGCCAATGTGCCGAACGCGCCGCCCGGCGGCGACTGGATGTGGCGCGACATGAACGGCGACGGCCGCTTCAGCAGCGACGATTTCACGCCCAACACGAGCGGCACGCGGCTCGCGGGCGGCTGGGGCTGGTGGGTCGACAGCGCCGGCGACATCTGGCGCACGAGCGACATCAAAGGCATCCACCGGCTGCATTTCGGCGGCCTCGATGCGAAAGGCAATCCGGTCTATTCGTACTCGGATATGACGAGCTATCCGATGCCGCAGCCGTTCACCGAACTGCGCCGTGCGATCTACGTGCCGCAGACCGATTCGCTTTACGTGACCGGTTACACGGCGGACGCGCCGACCCAGACCGGCTTCTGGAAAGAGGTCGGACGCGTGCTGGTGCGCTACGACAACTGGTCGAGCGGCAAGCCGGTGCAGCGCTATAGCGTCACGCTGCCGTGGCAGCCGCAGGCCAAGCCGATCCAGACCATCATCGGCCTCACCGTCGAAGGGCAATACGTGTTCGCCGTCGAACCGGTCGGCGCCGTGCATGTGTTCGACAAGGACAGCGGCAAGGAAGTCGGCGTGATCCGGCCGGGCCCGGAGGTGGGCAAGGCGTCGGGCTGGGTCGACGTGCCGAATGGCGTGAGCGCCTACCGCCGCAGCAACGGCGAATACCTGGTGTTCGTCGAAGAAGACGCGCGCGGCAAGGTGATGATGTACCGCTGGAAGCCCGCCTGACCGCTCGCGTCATGGGTCGGGCCGCGAATTATTTTTCTGTCGATTTATGGCGCACGGTGCGCATTTTTTACGTGCTTAACTCGAAGCAGACTACTCGGTGTCGCGCCGCGTCGCGTGTGCAGCCTCGCGCGACGCGCCGACTCTCTGAATCAAAAGGCATCCGATGGACAAAGCCATTCTCAGGAACGTAGCGATCAATTTCTTCGGGCTGATATTGCCGACTTTCGTTTCGCTCGTCACGGTGCCGTCGTATATCCGGCTGCTGGGCGTCGAGCGTTACGGCGTGATCGCTCTGGTGTGGACCCTGATCGGCTATTTCTCGATTCTCGATCTGGGCATGAGCATGGCCGCGCAAAATCACATCTCGAAGGCGCTGGCCTCGAACGATGCCGACGAAAGCGCGCGGGTGTTCTGGAGCGCGACCTGGCTTAACCTCGTGACGGGCATCATCGGCGGCCTGATTATTTATTTTGGCGCATTTCTTTACACCGCCTATTTCACCAAAGTGTCACCGGAGTTGCAGCACGAGGTCTATATGGCGCTGCCGTGGCTCGCCATTGCGATTCCGATTGCCAACGTCTCGTGGGTGTTCGCGGGCGCCATCAACGGCGCCGAACGCTTTGGGGTCTACAACACCAATCAGACCATCGGCACCTTCGTGTTTCAGCTGCTGCCGCTCGCCGCCGCGTGGCTGATGGGCCCCAGCCTGCAGAACGTGCTCGCCGCCGCGGTGGTGGCGCGTCTGTTCGCCGCGGCGCTGCTTGGCCGCTCGGCGTTCAAGGTGCTCGATCTGCACCGCATCCTCGCGCCGCGACTCGGCGTGGCCAAGGGCCTGTTCAATTTCGGCGGCTGGATGCTGGTGGCGAGCATCACCACCATGGTGGCCGATTCGCTCGACAAGGTCTTTCTCGGCACCGCCCTCGGCGCGCGCTTCGTGACCTTCTACACCGTGCCGCAGAACCTCGTGACGCGCCTGAACATCGTGCCGACCGCGCTGGTGCGCACGCTGTTTCCGCGTCTGTCCGCCGTGGGCCGCGATCACGCCGACCTGATCACGCAGCAGTCGCTCGAATTTCTCAACGGCGCTTTCACACCGGTCACGCTGGTGGCGATGTTCGTGCTGGGGCCGTTCCTGCATCTGTGGGTGGGTAACGAGATTGCGACGATCGCCGCGCCCGTCGGCCGTGTGCTGATCGTCTCCGTGTGGCTGGTCGGGCAGGCCAACGTGACGCGCATCATGATCCAGTCGCAGGTCAATCCGGCGGTCGCGGCGAAAGTGGGCGTATTCGAATTGCCGCTATTCGCCGCCGCGCTGTGGTGCGGCATTCACTACTTCGGCCTGACCGGCGCAGCGGTGGCCGTGGCCGGCCGCGCGCTGTTCGACTACGGCGTGCTGCTGTGGCTGTCGTCGATTCGTGCCCGGCCGATCGCGCTCGACATGCTCGCGCATCTCGCCTTTCTGCTGGTGAGCCTGTGGCTCGCCAGTTTCCTGCCCAGTCTGTCATTGGCGATCGCCGCCGGCGCGGTGGTCGTGGCCGCCAACGTTGCGTGGTCGATCACGATGACGCCCGCTTTGCGCGATCTTGCGCGTTCGCTGCTGTTGCGACTGAATCCGAGGAAAAGCGCATGAACCAGGATGTCCTTGATGAAGCCGTGGTGCGGCCAGGCCAGCGTAGCGCGCTGGCCGAACTCGCCACGCCGGCGGCTCCGCTGGCGCTGGCGCGGCGCGCGCAGCCGGCACAGAAGAAGGTGCGCGTAGCCATCGTGCACGATTGGCTCGTCACCTACGCGGGCGCCGAGCGGGTGCTGGAACAGATCGTGGCCTGCTTCCCCGACGCGGATCTGTTCAGCGTGGTGGATTTTCTCGACGACCGCAGCTTCCTGCGCGGTAAGTCCGTGACCACGTCGTTCATCCAGAAGCTGCCGAAGGCGCGCACCCGATACCGCGCGTATCTGCCCTTGATGCCGATCGCCATCGAGCAACTGGACGTGTCGGCCTACGACGTCGTGATCTCGAGCAGCCACGCCGTCGCCAAGGGCGTGCTGACCGGTCCCGACCAGGTGCATATCAGCTACGTGCATTCGCCGATCCGCTATGCGTGGGACTTGCAGCATCAGTATCTGCAGCAGTCGAAGCTGACCAATGGGCCAAAATCGGCCCTCGCGCGGCTGATTCTGCACTACATGCGCAACTGGGACATTCGCACTTCGAATTCCGTCGACGCATTCGTCGCCAATTCGGAATTCATCGCGCGACGCATCAAGAAGGTCTATCAGCGCGAGGCGCATGTGATCTTCCCGCCGGTCGACGTCGAGGCGTTCACGCTCAACGAGCAGAAGGACGACTTCTATCTGACTGCGTCGCGGATGGTGCCGTACAAGAAGATCGACCTGATCGTCGAAGCGTTTGCGCGGATGCCGCAACGGCGGCTCGTGGTGATCGGCGACGGCCCCGATATGCAGAAGATTCGCGCCAAGGCGGCGCCGAATGTCGAGATCATGGGTTACCAGCCGTTCAAGGTGCTGCAGGAGAAGATGCAGCGCGCCCGTGCGTTTGTGTTTGCCGCCGAGGAGGACTTCGGCATCTCGGTGGTCGAAGCCCAGGCCTGCGGGACGCCGGTGATCGCCTACGGCAAGGGCGGCGCGCTCGAAACCGTGCGCGATCTGTCGAGCGCGCGGCCGACCGGCATGTTCTTCGACGAGCAGCGCGCGGAGTCGATCATGGCGGCCGTCGAAGAGTTCGACGCTCACGCGAACCGCTTCGCCGCCGCCGATTGCCGCGCGAATGCGGAGCGTTTTTCGGCCGCGCATTTTCGCGAGCGTTTTTTCTCCCATGTACGGGCTGCCGTGCCGGCGCTGCGCGGCGCCGCGCAGCCGGTATACGAGCTCTACGTCGCCCCGCCCGCCGGTACGGATGACGCCGCGGCGCAGGCGCCGCGCGTGCTGGCGCTCGATCAGAGCGGCGTGCTTGGCGGCGCCGAACTGTCGCTGCTGGAGATCGTCAAGGCGCTGCGTTCGCGCATCGAGGTCGTGCTGTTCGACGACGGTCCGTTTCGCACGGCGCTCGATGCGGCGGGCGTGACGGTGCGTGTGCTCGATGCGGGCGCGCTGCGCGAGGTTCGCAAGCAGGGCAGCACGCCGCCGCTCGGACGCGCCCTCAAAGGCGTGAAGGCGCTGGTGAGCGCGACGGTCGAACGCGCGCGCCATGCCGACGTGATCTACGCCAACACGCAGCGCGCCATGGTGATCGGCGCGCTGGCGGGACGGCTGGCGCGGCGGCCGGTGGTGTGGCATCTGCGCGATATCGTCAGTGCCGAGCATTTCGGCGGCAAGCAGTTGCAGATCGTCAAGTGGTGCGCGAAGCTCGGTCTCGCGCACGTGATCGCGAATTCGGCGGCCTCGGCGCGGGCTTTTGCCGAGCTGACCCGGTTCGATGAAAAACGCATCGACGTCGTCTTCAACGGCATTGCCGCGGCGCCATTCGACGCCCTGCGCAATGTACCGGCCGCGACGCTGCGAGCGCGTCTGAGGTTGCCGCAGGACGCGTTTCTGGTCGGCTCGTTCAGCCGTCTGGCTCGCTGGAAGGGCCAGCATGTGCTGCTCGAAGCGATGGTCCTCAACCCGCATATGCATGCCGTGCTGGTGGGCGCGCCGCTGTTCGGCGAGGAGGCTTACGAGGCCGAATTGCGCGCATTCGTTGCGACTCATGAGCTTGGCGAGCGGGTGCATTTTCTGGGCTTCCAGCACGATATAGCGGCCTGCATGCGCGCGGTCGATGCCGTCGCGCATACCTCGATTACGCCGGAGCCGTTCGGCCGCGTGATCGTCGAAGGCATGCTGGCGCAGCGGCCCGTGGTGGCGGCGCGGGCCGGCGGGGTGCTGGAGATCATCGAGGACGGCATCAACGGCGTGCTGTGCGAGCCGGGCGATGCGCATGCCCTGGCCGACGTGCTGGCCGAATTGCGCAGCGATACAGCCCTGCGCGAACGGCTCGTTACGGGCGGCTATGAGACGGCGATAGCGCGGTTCGGTACCGCCGCGTATGTGGCGGGTGTCGAGCGGATTCTGAAAGACGTGGCGGGCCGAAAGAAGCGCCGGCAGGCTTGAAACCCAGGCGGTGCAAAAGCGCCGGAAAGAAGGAAAGGACTAAACAACGAAGGGCCGCACCGTTATCCGGATGATCGATCCGGTTGCGCTGCGGCCCTTGTTGCAGGGTCCTTTGTTTGTTCGAACGCTTGCTGACGTCCTCGCTTACACGTTCGCTGAAACCGGCACCGCGCCAACCCGCTTGCGCTTGAGACTTTCCGACCAGCGCATGGCCGGCAGTTCCACCAGCCGATAAAACACATACGCCACCGGCACGGCCACCAGCATGAAGCCAAAGGAAGGCCAGATCGACAGCTGCAGCGCCGAGCGATACAGCAACGACGACAGCAGCACGAAAATCGGCAGATGGATCAGGTAGAGCGAGAAACTGAAGTCACCGAAGCGCGACAGCACGCGAGCCACCGGCGAACTCACGGCACGCCTGTCGAGCGCCCTGTACAGGTAGAAAGCGAACCCTAGCGCCCACAACTGAAACGCGCCGTACTGCCCGAAGTGAAACGCCCCGCAGCCCAGCACGACGAGACCCGCCGCCACCGCATACAGCCAGTTCGACGCCGGCCGCAGATTCTTCGCGGAAACCTTTTGCGCGCGGACGTCGGCAATCCATGCGCCCAGCGTCCACGAAAACCAGTACGAGGTGAAGAACTGCAGATCGTGCCGCTCCAGCACCAAAGCCGACACGATGTTGACGAGCGCCACCAGCGCCAGCAACGGCGTCATGCCAAGCCGGCGGCGCAGCGCGAACAGCAGCGGATAGATCGCGTAGAACTGCACTTCGAGCGACAGGGTCCACAGTGCGCCGTTCGACCCATAGGTCTTGCCGGCTACCCCCTGCAACGAAAACAGATTGACGAGAAACGCCTGCAGGCCGATCTCGCGCAGCTTGTGATTGACGGGCGGCAACTGGTAGCTGAACCAGTCGAGCGCGAAGGTCAGCAGGAGTGCGGCGAACAGCACGGGATAGATTCGCGCGAACCGGCGGGCCCAGAAATTGGCCGTATCGAGGGTGTAATTGGCGTCCTGAGCGAGGCGGATCGCGCCGCCCCGGTGAATGCAATAGCCGCTTATCACGAAGAAGATCGGCACGCCCGCGGAGCCCCACGCAATCGGCAGTGTCAGATAAGCCACGATCGAGCTGAAACCCAGCGCATGACCGACCGCGTGGTGAAAACTCTCCATGCCCACCCACGCGACCTGGCGGCAATGAAAATAGGCGACCAGCAACGCGGCAAAGCCGCGCATCGCGTCGATCACGTCTTCCTTGCCGGCGCTTTCCGCGCGCGCGTCGCGCTGCGGGCGAGCCGGCAAGGGCAGGGATGCGCTGCTGGCATCGAAGGCTGAATCGCTCATGCGCGGTCCTCTCTGATTCGGATAAGTGAACTAAAAGCGGCGGCGCACGGCGCAATCCGCGCCTACAGCCGCATGCCTATCCTAGAGCAGTGCCGGAGCAAAAAAATGGATAAAAAATGACATCTCAGCGCGCGAGCAAATCAAAAATGTTTCTATATGTAATCAGATGCAATATGAGTTTTCCGGGGAATTATTTGCCGATTTTTTCGTGATAATTTGGGTGTCTGAATCTTCAGACCAGAGGTGGAGTCATGAACCTGCATGTACTCGCCGGCATTGCCGTGCTCCTGATCCTGATCGCCGCTTCGGCTTACCGCGAGGCGCTGCGCAACGAGCCGATCGGCCGCTTCCGGATGACGCGAGGCAAACTGCCGCCCAGCGACGAAAACGAAGAAGGCGCTGCGTGAGGTGAGCAGCGGTGGCGCGGCGCCGGCACGTAAATGTTACGGCGGCGCATACGTTTTATCCGTAATTGTTTCCTGTAAAACTGCGCGGCGCCAATCAATCCACGCAATGATTATTTTTTCAGACGAATAACTTTAATTTTGTCGAAACCTGAATTAGATTTTAACGACCCTTTCGACCAACTTAATCCGGCGCCTTTCGGACGGCATGCAGCACTCCCCGACGGGCGAACCGCACACGTTCATCAACCGATGTGGGAATGCATACCATGCTGAAAGTCACCAAAGCCGTGTTTCCGGTCGCAGGTCTCGGGACGCGGTTCCTGCCGGCCACCAAGGCCAGTCCCAAGGAAATGCTGCCCATCGTCGACAAGCCGCTGATCCAGTACGCCGTGGAAGAGGCGATTGCGGCGGGCATCACCGAAATGATCTTCGTCACGGGCCGCAGCAAGCGCGCGATCGAGGACCACTTCGACAAGTCATACGAGATCGAAGCCGAACTCGAAGCGCGCGGCAAGGAACAGTTGCTGGATCTGGTGCGCAGCATCAAGCCCGCCAATGTGGACTGTTTCTACGTGCGTCAGGCGACGGCGCTGGGCCTTGGCCATGCCGTGCTGTGCGCGGAGAAACTGGTGGGCGACAGCCCGTTTGCGGTGATTCTCGCCGACGACCTGTTGCACAGCACGCAGCCGGTGATGAAGCAACTCGTGGACGTCTTCAATCACTATCACAGCTCGGTGATCGGCGTGGAAACCATCGCGCGCGAAGACAGCCGTTCCTATGGCGTGGTGGATGGCCGCGAGTGGGAAGAGGACGTGATCAAGCTGTCCGGCATCATCGAAAAACCGGCGCCGGACAAGGCGCCGTCGAATCTCGGCGTGGTGGGCCGCTACGTGCTGATGCCGACCATCTTCAAGCATATTCGCTCGCTCAAGCCGGGCGCGGGCGGCGAACTGCAGTTGACCGATGCGGTGCAATCGTTGCTGTCGGAAGAGCAGGTGCTGGCGTATCGCTACTTCGGCACGCGTTTCGATTGCGGCAGCAAGCTAGGCTATCTGAAGGCCACGGTCGAATTCGCGCTGCGCCATCCGGAAGTGAAGGCGGAGTTCGAGGAGTATCTGCAAAGCTATCTGCCGCTGCATCTCACGGCGGCCGCTGCCTGAAAAAAAACGGAGCGAGGCGTGAGGCGCCTCGCTCCGTAATCGCCTCGCGGGCAGAGCCTCTGCCCGCGAGTTTCTGCCGTCCAGCATGGCGATTCAGGTTCAGGCCTTGGCCTTCACCTCGAGCCGGAACTTGTGCAGCAGCGGTTCCGTGTAACCGCTCGGTTGCTCGCGTCCTTCGAACACGAGTGCCTGGGCTGCCTTGAAGGCGATCGTATCGAAGCCCGGCGCCATCGGCTGATAGTGCGGGTCGCCGGCGTTCTGCTCGTCGACCACCTTGGCCATGCGCCTGAAGGTTTCTTCGACCAGCTCGCGCGTCACCACGCCGTGATACAGCCAGTTCGCAATGTGCTGGCTGGAGATGCGCAGCGTGGCGCGGTCTTCCATCAGGCCCACGTTGTGAATGTCCGGCACCTTCGAACAGCCGACGCCCTGATCCACCCAGCGCACCACGTAACCGAGAATGCCCTGCGCGTTGTTCTCGACTTCCTGGCGGATTTCGTCGTCGCTCCATTTGGCGGCTTCGACCACCGGGATCGTCAGCAGGCCGTTCAGCAGTTCGTCGCGCACGCCGGCGAGATCGATTTTCTCCAGTTCCTTTTGCACCGCCTGCACGTCCACCTGGTGATAGTGCAGTGCGTGCAGCGTCGCCGCGGTGGGCGAGGGCACCCATGCGGTGTTGGCGCCGGCCTTCGGATGCGCGATCTTCTGTTCGAGCATGGCGTGCATCAGATCCGGCATGGCCCACATGCCCTTGCCGATCTGCGCGCGGCCCCGCAGACCCGCAGCGAGACCCACCAGCACGTTGCTGCGCTCGTAAGCGCCGATCCACGCGGTCGACTTCATGTCGCCCTTGCGCAGCATCGGGCCGGCCTGCATGGCGGTGTGCATCTCGTCGCCAGTGCGGTCGAGGAAGCCGGTGTTGATGAACGCGACCCGCGCCGAGGCTTCGGCAATACACGCGGCGAGGTTGACGCTGGTGCGGCGCTCCTCGTCCATGATGCCCATCTTGATGGCATTGCGTTCGAGACCAAGCAGGTCTTCGACGCGCGCGAACAGCTCGCTGGCGAACGCCACTTCAGCCGGGCCGTGCATCTTCGGCTTGACGATATATACCGAGCCGGTGCGCGAATTCAGGCTGTGCTTGCGATCGTGCAGCGCGCACAGCGTGGTGACCACCGCGTCGAGAATGCCTTCGGGAATCTCGTGGCCGTCTTTGGTGAGGACAGCCGGATTGGTCATCAGATGACCGACGTTGCGGATGAACAGCAGCGAGCGGCCATGCAGCACGACCGGCGCCGTGCCGTTCGCGGCGGTGTAGACGCGGTCGGGGTTCAGACGGCGCGTGAAGGTCTTGCCGTTTTTCGTGACCTCTTCGGTCAGCGTGCCGTTCATCAGGCCCAGCCAGTTGCGATAGAGCTGGACCTTGTCGTCCGCATCCACGGCGGCCACCGAGTCTTCGCAGTCGATGATCGTGCTCACCGCCGCTTCCATCAGCACGTCCTTGACGTGCGCCGCGTCGGTCTTGCCGATCGAGTCGCCGGCGTCGATCTGGATTTCGAAGTGCAGGCCGTTGTGCTTGAGCAGGATGGCCGAGGGCGCTGCTTCTTCACCTTGATAGCCGATGAATTGCGCGGCCGTCTTTAGCGCCGTGGCGCCGTTCTTCAATGCCACGACGAGCTGGCCGTTTTCGACGCTATAGCGGGTGGCGTCCGCATGCGAGCCGTGCGCGAGCGGCGCGGCTTCGTCGAGGAAGGCGCGGGCGCGGGCGATCACGCGTGCGCCGCGCACCGGATTGAAGCCGGCCTGTTTCTCTGCGCCGTCGGTTTCGGGAATCGCATCCGTGCCATACAGCGCGTCGTACAGGCTGCCCCAGCGCGCATTGGCGGCGTTCAGGGCATAGCGCTGGTTCGACAGCGGCACGACGAGCTGCGGGCCGGCCTGTTCGGCGATTTCGGTATCCACGTGATCGGTTGTGGCCGTGACGCGGGCCGGCGCCGGCACCAGATAGCCGATGCTTTCGAGGAAGCTGCGGTAAGCGGGCAGGTCGCGCACCGGGCCCGGATGGGCGCGATGCCATTGGTCGAGTTCGGTCTGCAGGCGGTCGCGCTCGGCCAGCAAGGCGCGGTTTTTCGGCGCGAGGTCGTGCACCAGCGCGTCGAATCCGGCCCAGAACGCTGCGCTATCGACACCGGTGCCGGGCAGGGCTTCCTGTTCGATGAACTGGTCGAGATTCGCGGCTACCTGCAGTCCGCTTCGCTTGGTCATTTGAGTCATGGACTGCTCCATCTGATTGGGCTGGGCCGGTGTGGGGCCACCGGCCTGTTCCTTCATTTGCTGTGTTTACTTCAATTGATTATTGCGCCGACGCAGGGGTATCGCGCTCATCGCTCGGGTCATACAGTTGGCCGGTCAGGGCGCCGAGCGACGCTGCTCAGGCGTTCAGCGCGGCAGCGCCTGCCTTGGCCACCAGCGCGTCCTGATCGGCCTTGACGCCGGACACGCCCACCGCGCCCACCACCTGGCCGTCGACGATCACCGGCACGCCGCCTTCGAGCACGCCCGCGAGCGGTGCGCTCAGGAACGCGGTGCGGCCATTGTTGATCATGTCTTCATAGGCCTTCGATTCGCGCCGGCCGAGCGCCGCGGTACGCGCTTTCTCGGGGGCGATGTGGGCGCCCACCGGCGCGCAGCCGTCCAGACGCAGCAAGCTCAGCAGATGGCCGCCGTCGTCGACCACCGCGATGGTGACTGCCCACTTGTTCTTTTCGGCCTCGGCGCGCGCGGCATCGAGAATCTTCGTCGTTTCGACCACGGACAACACGGGTTTCGTCAGCATAATGAATTTCCTGTTTGAGTGATGGTAAGGATTCTTCTATAAGAGCAGCCCGGCGGATTTCGGATTTTACGTCCAAGCGCCGTGGGACGGTGCGGCCGATTGTAAAGCCCGCTCGCGACCGCCGCGTGTCGGCGCCCCGCGTGGCTGGAAGCCCGGGAATAAAGCTGACCCGGTTTCGTTAACAAAGCGTAATGAGCCGGATGGCGGAATGCGCAGCAAAACGGCTATTTTGGCCGTCAAGCGGATTACTATAGTTCGCAATACAATCCGTCCTGAAAGCCCATAACAAAATCCACTCGCCATGCCAGCTGTCAGCGGTCTAAATATTTATCCGATCAAATCGTGCGCGGGAATCGCCTTGAACGAGGCCCGGCTTCTGGAGACAGGTCTCGAATACGACCGCAACTGGATGGTGGTCGATCGCGACGGGCTCATGTTGACGCAACGCTCTCATGGGCGCCTCGCGCTGATTCGCGTTGCGCTGGATGAGGGCAACGGCGACCTGATCGTCGCGGCGCCTGGCATGCCGGAGTTGCGCACGCCGCTCGCGGTGACGGCGCTCGGGCGGCCGGCGCTGATCGAGACCAGAGTGTGGCGCGACGCCATGTCGGCATTCGATACGGGGCCGCAAACCGAGGCCTGGTTTTCGACCTTCCTCGGCGTGCCGGCGCGGCTCGTGCGCTTCGACCCGGCGGTGCGGCGGGTGGTGGATCCGCTGTGGACCGGCGATATCGAAGCCATCACCCAGTTTGCCGACGGCTTCCCGTTGCTGGTGATCGGCGAGGCCTCGCTTGCCGATCTGAACCGGCGCCTGACGGGCAAAGGTGCGCCGTCGATTCCGATGAACCGGTTCCGGCCCAACCTGGTATTCACGGGCATCGACGCCTACCACGAAGATTATGTGGAGAGCCTGACCGTCTGGACGGCCGACGGCACGGCGCAGCTTCATCTCGTCAAGCCGTGCGCGCGTTGCCCGATGCCTTCCATCGATCAGGACAGCGGCGCACCCGATCCGCAGTGGCCGAACGAGCCGCTCGACACCATGAGCGCCTACCGCGGCAATGCACGACTCGATGGCGCGTTGACGTTTGGCCAGAACGCGATTGTGTCCTCGGGATTTGGCGCGCGGCTGGCGCTCGGTCAGCAGATCGACGCGGAACTGCGTTTCGAGGACTAGGATCGCCGGCACACGGCGGCGGTTTTTCGCTGACGAGGACGGCCTGCCTCGCCGCACCGCCTGTGGGGGCCGGACAGATCAAGGCGGCAGATCAAAGCGGCAGATCACAGCGCAAGCAGACGCAATACGAGGCCGAATATTTCAAACGCGATCGCCAGCGCGACGATCGTCACCGGCAGCGTCAGCACGATCACCCACACGGTCCGGCGCATGGCTTCAGACGCCCGGTCTGGATGCGCGCGGGCCTCGTCCGGGACCACCGTGCCTGCTATTGCGCTTTCACGTTCCGTCATCACAGCGTGTCCATGGGGGGAGGTCCGGTGGGTGGCGCGCGCACGAACGTGAGCACGATCCGGCGATTATGCATCGCATCCCCGATTGCCGCTTTGGAACGGGCGCAGGCGCCATGCAATGCAAGGCAACGTAATGCGCGAGCTTAAGGTCCCTTTAAGACAGACTGAATACATTGATGGCTTCCGCCGGACCCTGGACGCAGCGCTCGACGGAACCGGTATTGCCCGTTGTCACGTCCAGTTGCCCTTGGCCTTCGCCGCAGGGTAACCTTTGCAGGCCCGGCCCGTCGCTGGGCCTTTCTTTTTGGGGCGGCTCATTGGGTGACTCAATGATTGATGGTCTCGAGCGACAACCCGCGCGTCGAGGGTCCCAGCAAGATCATGCCGATCCCGACCAGCATCGACACGCCGATAAACACCGCCACACCCGCCACCCCGTAGCCATGCAGCAGAATGCCGATCGCGAGGCCGGCGAACGCGGCGGAAATCCGGCTCCACGAATAGACGAAGCCGATGGCCCGCGCCCGCACGCGCGTCGGGAACAGCTCGGCCTGGTAGCCGTGATACGCGTAGGACATGATGTTCGCGGCGAGCGTGAACAGCACGCCTAGCACGATCAGCAGCCACGGCGCGGAGGTCTGCGAGAACACCGCGATCACCACCGCCATCGTAATCAGGCCGCCGCAGATCTGCGTCTTGCGTTCGAGCTTGTCGGCGAACCAGACGCCCAGCAGCGGCCCGAACGGATTGGCAATGGCAATCACGAAGGCATAGCCCAGGCTCGCCGTCACGTGGATGCCGCGATGAATCAGCAGTGTGGGCACCCAGGCGGCGAAACCATAGAAGCCGATCACCTGAGCCATGTTGAAAATCGACAGCAAGATCGTGCGGGTCCGGTAGCGCGGCCCGAAAATCTCGCGGTACGAACCGGTGCCGGCCTGCTCGGGCGAGACCGGCTGCGGGGCGGGCAAGGCCACGCCTTTTTCGGCCGCCACCCGCCGTTCGATCTCGGCGACGATGTGCTCGGCTTCGTCGATGCGGCCATGCCGCGCGAGCCAGCGCGGGCTTTCGGGGATCTTGCGGCGCAGGATCCACACGACGACCGCGCCCACCGAGCCGATCAGAATGACCACGCGCCAGTATTCGAGGCCGAGCGGCTGCGTGCCTTTGAGCGCATAGGCGAGAAACGCCACCACCGGCACCACCGCGAACGTGATGAACTGATTGACCGCATAGGCGCGGCCGCGCTCGCCGCTCGGGATCAATTCGGAGATGTAGGTATCGATGGTGACCAGCTCCACGCCAATGCCGATGCCGGCGATGAGCCGCCAGATGTCGAGCGCGAAGCCCGAGGTCTGGAAAGCCATGATGACGGTGCAGACCATGTACCAGAGCAGCGACCACGTGAACACGACACGCCGCCCGAAGCGGTCCGCCACGAAGCCGAACGCGACGGTGCCGATCCACAGGCCCGCGAAGGTGGCGAATACGAAGGTGCCGAAGCCGGCCACCGCGAGCGGCTGCAGCGCCGCGAAAAAGCCTAGCGATTGCGGCTTGAACAGGCCGGACTCGACCATCCCGGGCGCCACATAGCCGGTGAAGAACAGATCGTAGAACTCGAACACGCCGCCAAACGAGATCAGGATGACCATGGTCCAGACGGTTCGGGAAGGGGGCAAGCGGTCAAACCGGGCAGCGATTTCCGCTGCTTTTTGTGTGGACATGCGCGGTGTGGACATGCGCGCCTCTTGTTCTGAATGTTTTGTAAAGTTGACCGTCGAGCGGGCGACTAATGCTGGCGTAATGTGGCACGGGGCGCGATGCGCTCGCAATGCGGACGAACACGGAGAACGGCTCGCGCGAGCGACGCTGCTGCCGGGCGAGCGCAGAATGAAACGCAATTGACTCGATAAACGTCGAATTTGACGTTTATTTGTATCCAGGGTGAGTCTTAAAATGGGATCTAACCGATTCGTTGCTGCGTCAGATACGACCTGCCGTGAATGATCCCGCCGTCCTTTCCCAAGACGTATTCCTCACCATGCCAGCCGCCAGCGAAGAAGATCAAGCCCGCGTTCCCTGTTATCGAAGCGGCGCGGCCGCGCGCCTTGCGCGCATGCCCGTCACCACCTTGCGGATCTGGGAGCGGCGCTATGGGGTCGTGTCGCCGCCCAAGAGCGCCTCGGGGCAACGCCTTTATTCGTCTCAGGATGTGCAGCGCCTGACCCTGCTGAAAAAGCTGGTCGAGCGCGGCCATGCGATCGGCTCGATCGCGCGGCTCGAACTCGATCAACTGGAGCGCCTCGCGCTCACCTATGCCGAGGCCGCCGAGGCAGCATTGCCGCCCGATCCCGCCGACGATGTCTCGGCCTCGACGCTGGTTATCGTCGGCACGGCGCTGGCGCGGCGCCTGCGCGCGGACCTGCCGGCTTTGCAATCCGCGAACCAGCCAAGGCTCACCGTCTTCGACGACCTCAAGGAAGCGCAGGCGCAGCCGCAAAAAACCGACGCGCTGGTGATTCACATGGCCTCGCTGCAGGAAGAACTCGTGCAGGCGGTGCTGGCGCTCGGCGAGACCTGTCATGCCAAGGTGGTCGCCGTGGTCTACGCGTTCGGCACGCAGCACAGCGTGAATGCGCTGCGTTATGCGGGCGTGCGGGTCTATCGCGAGCCGCTCGAAACCGCGCTGGCCGTGCAGATTCTGCGTGACCTGTCGCCCGCCACGCAGCCGCGCGATGCGGTCGAGATGTACGCGCGCACACCGCGCCGTTATTCCGACGAAAATCTCGCGGCGATTGCCGGGCGCTCGTCGACCATCGCCTGCGAATGTCCGCGTCATCTGGCCGATCTGATACGGCAGTTATCGTCGTTCGAGCAGTACAGCGATGACTGCATGTCGCGCACACCGGCCGATGCCGCGCTGCATCGCTATCTGGCGGAAGTGGCGAATCGCGGCCGCGCGATGTTCGAACTGGCGCTCGAACGCGTGGTCCGTGAAGAGCGTTGGGCCTCGGACGAAAGCACGGGCTGAATCGCGCAGGCGAACAGGTGTATTCGTCATTCATAATTCGATAAGCGGAAAGTCACCAGGCAACGCCGCATTGACAGGTGTTTTTGTCCGGTTAAATTAAAGGGGCTTTCTGGAAACGTTCTCCACCGAACGTTTAGGCCCGTGCAATAGAGCGGGCTTTTTTTTTTGCCTGCTCGCCTCGCTTCCAACGGCCGGAGGCACCTGCTGACGCGGCCGTGCGGCGGACGCTCGCGCGCAGTGAATTGCCCACATCCGGTATTCCATGCCGTTTAATCAGACCACCGGCATTCAATTCCATTATCGAAAATAACGCCACATTTTTCATATGCATGACAATGAATTGCGGCTGAAATGTTTTTATCGCTTTCAGTCTGCGGCGGATCGGCGTAACCTGAATCTGCGAGGGCGTCAGGCCATGGATTCCCCGGTCCGCCTGGTGCCCTCGCGTAGCAAGTCAATTGCGCGCGCCCGAATTTGGTCCCGGGAGCGCGCATCTTTTTGTCTGCGTGCATCGCGCGCACGTCATGCGTGGCTTCCGCCTCCTGTCCCTTCGGCTGACGTGCATCCAAAGTACATCCAAAACGGTCTTTTCGCAGCCCATTCAATTCGGATAACTGATCATTTAGCATTTCGTCGCGCGACTCCCGAGGCCGCCTTGCCGCCGCCATCGCCTCAGCGCGAGTATGATCAATACCGGCCGAACCCACTTTGCAGATTCCACGGTATGACCGCCTGACGACGCCAAGGGCGCGAGGCGACCGTGCCCACCACCTTCGCTTGTGGAGAACTTATCGTATGAGCGCGCCTGAAGAAGTCGTATTCCTGCTCGATGTCGACAACACCCTGCTGAACAACGACCAGGTGGTAGCGGATTTGCGCGCCCATCTGAACGCGGAGTTCGGCGAAAGCAGCGACCGTTACTGGGAAATCTTCGAAACCTTGCGCAGCCAGCTCGGCTATGCCGATTATCTCGGAGCCTTGCAGCGCTATCGTCTGGAGCGTCAGTGCGACACACGGCTGATGCTGATGTCGTCATTCCTGATCGACTATCCGTTCCCCACCCGGCTCTTTCCCGATGTGATGGCCGCGCTCGCGCGCCTGCGCACGCTGGGCCCGACGGTGATCCTCTCCGACGGCGACGTGGTGTTCCAGCCGCGCAAGATCAAGCAGTCGGGACTGTGGGACGCAGTGGAAGGGCGGGTGCTGATCTACATTCACAAGGAGCAGATGCTCGACGAAGTCGTGCAACGCTACCCGGCCAAACGCTACGTGATGATCGACGACAAGCTGCGCATCCTCGCCGCCATGAAGGAGATCTGGAAAGAGCGGTTGATCACGGTCTTTCCGCGCCAGGGGCATTACGCGCTCGACAAGGCGAACCTGGTCGCCTATCCGCCGGCCGACATCACCATCGAGCATATCGGCGAGTTGGCCACCATGGATCTGTCGGTGTTTTCTGCATGAAGCCCGTGGGCTGAACATAAACCCCGCGCTGTCATCTAACTGGCACAAGCGCGGCGCACCATGTACAAATGGGGAAATTCAAGCCGCGTTCAGGGCGCCCCGCAAGTACCCGAGGCGCATTCCGGCGCTTCGGTTTCTCTCGACGAAATGGCGCGCCAGTTGTGGCGAACCTTGCCGTCCCCCGTTTGTCTCACCCCGGACGAAGGCGTAATGTTCTGACGAACAGTCCGTGTACAGGCAGTCCATACCTTGGAGTGACCCGATGGCCGAGATCAACACCCAAACCCCGGTGCTGGATGCCGAAACGCTGCGCAAGATGGACCGCTACTGGCGCGCATGCAACTACCTCGCAGCCGGCATGATTTACCTGCGCGCCAACCCGCTGCTGCGCGAACCGCTTAAAGCCGAACACATCAAACGGCGCCTGCTCGGGCACTGGGGCTCGGATCCCGGTCAGAGTTTCCTGCTGGTCCATCTGAATCGCCTGATCAAGAAACTGGATCTGAATGTCGTGTACGTTGCCGGTCCCGGTCATGGCGCGCCGGCCACATTGGCGAACAGCTATCTGGAAGGACATTACTCGGAGATCTATCCCGACCGCAGCCAGGACGAAGCCGGCATGCAGCGCTTTTTCCGCCAGTTTTCGTTTCCCGGTGGAATCGGTTCGCATTGCACGCCGGAAACGCCGGGCTCGATTCACGAGGGCGGCGAACTTGGCTATAGCCTCTCGCATGGCTATGGCGCGGCTTTCGACAACCCGGATCTGATCGTTGCCGTGATGGTCGGCGACGGCGAGGCTGAAACCGGGCCGCTCGCTACCTCGTGGCATTCGAACAAATTCCTCAACCCGATCCGCGACGGCGCGGTGTTGCCGGTGCTGCATCTGAACGGCTACAAGATCGCCAATCCGACCATTCTCGCCCGCATTCCGCGCGAAGAACTCGAGGCCTTGCTGACGGGGTATGGACATAAGCCATACTTCGTGGAAGGCGACGAGCCGGAGTCGATGCACCAGAAAATGGCCGCCACGCTCGAACACTGCATCGGCGAGATTCGCGCCATCCAGCAGCAGGCGCGCGAAAGCGGCCGTGCCGAGCGGCCGCGTTGGCCGATGATCGTGCTGCGTTCGCCGAAGGGCTGGACCGGTCCGAAGGAAGTGGACGGCCATCGCGTGGAAGGCACCTGGCGTGCCCACCAGGTGCCGATCCTCGACCCTGCGACCAACGAAAAAAGTCTCAAGCTGCTCGAAGAGTGGATGCGGCGCTATCGTCCGGAAGAACTGTTCGACGAGCACGGCCGGCTGGTCCCCGAGTTGCGCGAACTCGCGCCCACCGGCACACGCCGTATCAGCGCCAATCCTCATGCAAATGGCGGGGTGCTGTGCAAGGCGCTTGAAATGCCCGATTTCCGCGAGTTCGCCATCGACCCCGGCGCGCCCGCATCGACTTACGTGTCGCCCACCGACGTGCTTGGCAAGTTTCTCTGCGAAGTCATGCGGCGCAATATGAGCGACTTCCGCGTGTTCGGACCGGACGAAACGGCCAGCAACCGCTTGACCGCCATTTACGAGGCATCCGAGAAAACCTGGCTCGCGCAGATGGAGCCGAACGACGCCGATGGCGGCGAACTCGCGGTTGATGGCCGGGTGATGGAAATGCTCAGCGAGCACACGCTCGAAGGCTGGTTCGAGGGCTATGTGCTGACTGGACGGCACGGGCTCTTCGCCACTTACGAAGCCTTCGTGCACGTGATCGACTCCATGTTCAACCAGCACGCCAAGTGGCTGGAAAAGGCCAAGCTCGAGTTGCGGTGGCGGCAACCGGTGCCATCCATCAACCTGCTGATCACCTCGCTCGTCTGGCGTCAGGATCACAACGGCTTTACCCACCAGGACCCCGGTTTTCTCGACGTCGTCACCAACAAGAGCCCGAACGTGGTGCGCATCTACATGCCGCCCGACGCCAATTGCCTGCTGAGCGTGGCCGACCATTGCCTGCGCTCACGCGATTACGTCAATGTGATCGTCGCCGACAAACAGCCGCATTTGCAATACCTCGACATGGCCGCGGCCGTGACTCATTGCACCAAGGGCATCGGCATCTGGGATTGGGCTTCGACGGACCACGGCGCCGAACCGGACCTCGTGATGGCCTGCGCGGGCGACATTCCGACCATGGAATCGCTGGCGGCGGTGGAAATTCTCAAGGACAAGTTTCCGAGCCTGAAGATCCGTTTCGTCAACGTGGTGGACCTGTTCAGACTGATGCCCGACACCGAGCATCCGCATGGCCTGTCGGACCGCGATTTCGATTCGCTGTTCACGCGCGACAAGCCGGTGATCTTCAATTTCCACTCGTATTCCTCGCTGATTCACAAGCTGACCTATCAGCGCGCCAATCACGAGAACATGCACGTGCATGGCTATCACGAGAAGGGCAACATCAACACGCCGCTGGAGTTGGCCATCATCAATCAGGTCGACCGCTTTTCGCTTGCCATCGACGCGATCGATCGCGTGCCGGGGCTGCGCGGGGTTGGCGATCACGTCAAGGAATGGCTGCGCGGACAGATCATCGAGCATGTGGCCTACGCGCATGCCGAGGGGATCGACAGCGAAGAGATTCGCAACTGGACATGGAAGGGCTAGCGCCATGACGGACACGCAGACGCAGCCAGCGACGATCCTCGTGTTGAATAGCGGCTCGTCGTCGCTGAAGTTTGGGCTTTTCAAGGCGGATCATGAGGACGCGGCCGTGGGTGCTCATGAATCCGCTCAGGAGGACGAAGCACTTTTACTGGAGGGCAGCGCCGAAGGCATCGGCCGCGCCGAAGGCAGCCTGAAGGTCAAAAGCGCCGACGGCACCGTGCTGCTGCAGAAGGACCATCTGCTGGAGTCGCAAACCGAGGCCCTGCAGAAGCTCGCCGCCGTGCTGGCGGAGCACGGCCATACGCGGCCGGCGGCGGTTGGGCATCGGGTGGTGCATGGCGGGCCGCATCTGCGTGAGCATCGGCTTTTGACGCCTGAAGTCCGGCAGCAACTGAAGGAAGCGGTGCATTTTGCGCCGCTGCATATTCCTCCGGCGCTGGCGCTGATCGAGCAGGCCATGAAGATTTTCGGCGACGCGCAGCATTACGCCTGCTTCGATACCGCGTTTCATCGCACCATGCCGCCGGTGGCTTCGCAACTTGCGTTGCCGCGCCGGTATGCCGAGGCCGGCGTGATTCATTATGGTTTCCACGGCCTCTCGTATGAATCGCTGGTGCGGCAGCTCGGCAAGGATCTGCCTGCGCGCGCCGTGTTTGCGCATCTGGGCAACGGGTCGAGCGTGTGCGCGCTGCGCGATGGGCGTTCGGTTGATACCTCGATGGGGCTCACACCGACCGGCGGCATTCCCATGGCCACGCGCAGCGGCAATCTCGACCCCGGCGTGCTGCTTTACATGATGCGTACCGAGCATCTCGGCGCGGACCGGCTCGAAACACTGCTGAACCGCGAAAGCGGCCTCGCCGGTTTCACCGACGGCGAGGGCGACATGCAGGTGCTGGAAAAACGCAGCGCGGCAGGCGATCAGGCGGCGGAACTGGCGATCGACGCCTTCGCGACGGGCGTGCGCAAATATGTGGGCGCTTATGCGGCGCTGCTGGGCGGCATCGACCTGCTGGTGTTTGCCGGCGGAATTGGCGAGCACAGCGCCGAAGTGCGGCGCCGGGTGTGCGCGGGCCTGGAGTTCATGGGCTTGCGCGCCGACGATCCCACCGGCAAGGTGCGGGTGCTGCACACCGAGGAAGAGCAGCAGATCGCCCGCCATTGCCGCGCCTTGATGCGCCAGGCGCAGGCGCGCTAGGCCGGCCCGCTGCCACTGCGCGTGATCGTCGTCAGATCGGTCACGCCCGCCACGCCGAACAGGCGGCTGACATCCTCCAGGGCGGCCGCCTTCTGCCGGTCCCGGTCCAACTGACCGATCAGCGTCACCCATCCCTGTTCGACCTTGACCTTGAGCGCGTCGCGCGGGACCCACGAGTCCCAGGCAAGACGCGTCAAGACTTCCGCGGCAATCTGGTCGTCGTGCCGTCCCACTGCGTCCGCTGGGCGAATTTCGATGGCGACCGCCACCGCTTTGACCCCGGCGAGCCGCAATACGGCGCTTTCCGCCATCCGCTTCTGCGCGGCGTCCTCCACGTGACCCAGCAGCGTGACGATGCCGTTCTGGGCGGTGACGCCGACATGGGCGGCCGGCAACCCCAGCGCGCCTAATTCGGCGAGGACGGCGCGCTGCAAGGCCGCGTCGTCGTAGGAAAGTGCGTGTTTCATGTTCCTGGTCTCCTTCGCTCCTCCTCATCCGGTCTGGCGGTAAAAGCCTGGCGGGGGTGCGTCCTGACATTATGCGAGCTTCCTTCGCAGGCCGCCAATGTACCCGGTGACTGCCCATTATGTGCCCACTCTGTCAGCGAATCGCAGGGTAAGGCACAGGGCTTGCTCGAACACGGCAAGCGCTGCGGCTCTCCAACGGCCGCGCAGTTCAGTCGAAGCGGTCAAGGGAGGCCAGATGTTCGATACCCGTATTCGTGCCGCCGATCACGAGGCAAAGCGGCGTGCCCATGCCGCCGTGCAGGGCGACGATGGCGTCGCCGCAAATGATCAGGACTCTGTAAAAAATCCACTTGCCGCGCTCGACGCGTTTCTCGCGCGTGCCTCCTTCGATGCTTCGGACCCCGCCGCGCTCGGCGGAATTCTGCGGCAGATGGTGGACGCGCGTCTGGACCGCCTGCCGCTGCCGGGAAGCGGCCAGACGCTTGCACGATGGCGCGCGCTGGCGGCAGTCGCGGCACGCGACCTCGGGCTCGTCAAGCTGTTCGAAGGGCATACCGATGCACTCGCGATCCTCGCCGAACTGGGCGCGGTCGCCGTGCCGGCCGGCAGCCGCTGGGGCGTATGGGCCGCCGAAGCCCCGGACGCCCGCGTGCTGGCGACGCCGCTCGCCGATGGCGAGTTGCGGCTCGCCGGCACCAAAGCGTGGTGCTCGGGCGCCGCTGCCGTCACTCACGCGCTGGTGACGGCCTGGGTCGGCGACGCGCCGGTGCTGGCGGCGCTCGCGCTCGATCAACCGTCGGTTTCGATCGACACCCATCACTGGCACGCAGTCGGCATGCAGGCGACCGCGAGCGGCGACGTCACATTCGACGGAACGCGGGCGGTTCAGCTCGGTATACCCCATGGTTATGTCAGGCGGCCCGGTTTCTGGCAGGGCGGTGCGGGCATTGCCGCGTGCTGGTACGGCGCGGCGGCGGGACTCGCCAGCATGATGGCCGAGGCGGTCGCCGCGCGACCTGACGCGCATCGTCTCGCGCATATGGGCGCGGTCGAAGTCGCGCTGGCCGGCGCGGCGGCGGTGCTGCATGAAACCGCCGCGCAGATCGACGCCCATCCCGCCGAGGATATGCAGAGCGCCACCTTGCGTGCGCGGCTCGTCGTCGAGGCGGCTGCGGCCGCCGTCGTCGAGCACGCGGGGCGGGCGCTCGGCGCCGCTCCGCTGTGCCGCAACGAAAGATTTGCGCGCGCCATGGCCGACCTGCCGGTGTTCCTCCGGCAGAGCCACGCGGAGCGCGATCTCGCCGCGCTCGCCGAACGCTCGCTGGGACAGCGCCGCGACCATGGCGACCCGTGGCTGCTTTAGTTTGATCGATAAGGTGTCCAATATGATTTCCACCGACGATTGCTATTTCGATTCGCTCTACGAAACATGCGACGACCCATGGGGCTTTCGCAGCCGCTGGTACGAGCGCCGCAAACGCCTGCTGACGATGGCGATGCTGCCGCGCGAGCGCTACCGGCGCGCCTTCGAACCGGGCTGCGCAAACGGCGAACTCACGGCGCAACTGGCCGGCCGTTGCGACACGCTGCTGGCGACGGATCTCAACGACACTGCCGTGCGCCTTGCCGCCGAACGGGTGGCGGCGCTGCCGCAGGTGCGCGTCGAACGCGGCGGCGTGCCGCACGACTGGCCCGCGGGCGAGTTCGATCTGATCGTGGTGAGCGAGCTTGCCTATTACCTGAACACCTCCGATCTGGAGCAACTGGCCGCCTGCATCAAAGGCTCGCTCACGCCCGACGGCACCTTGCTGGCCTGCCATTGGCGCCGTCCTTTCGAGGCCGCGCCGCAAGCGGCGTCCAGCGTGCATGCGACCTTCGATGCGCGCTGCCGGCTCACACGACTGGTGCATTACGAAGATCCGGACATGCTGCTCGATGTGTGGTCGCGCGAGACCCGCTCGGTGGCTGAACTCGAGGGGCTCGCATGATAGGCATCGTGGTTCCGGCACATAACGAAGAGGCGTCGCTCGCGCGCTGCCTGGCGGCCATTCGCGAAGCCGCACGAGATCCGGCGCTGGCGGGCGAAACGGTCCGCACCATCGTGGTACTCGACGCCTGCACCGACCGCTCTGCCGAGATCGCCCGGCAATGCGGCGTCGAAACGCTGGCGATCCGGGCGCGCAATGTCGGCATCGCGCGGGCGAGCGGGGCGCAGCGCTTACTGGAAGCGGGCGTGCGCTGGCTCGCATTCACCGACGCCGACAGCCAGGTTTCGCCCGGCTGGCTTGCCGCGCAGTTGTCGCTCGGCGCGGATGCGGTGTGCGGCTCGATCAGTGTCGATGACTGGGCTGCGCATTCGCAGGATCTGCGCGACCATTTCTATCGCACCTATACGGATGCAGACGGCCATCGCCATATCCACGGCGCCAACCTGGGCGTGTCCGCGCACGCGTATTTGCGCGCGGGCGGCTTCGCGCCGCTTGCCTGCAGTGAGGATGTCGCCCTGGTGGAGCAGTTGCAGGCCACCGGCGCGCGTATCGCATGGAGCGCGGCGCCGCGTGTCGTGACGAGTGCACGGTACGCGAGCCGGGCGCGTGGCGGTTTCGGCGACACGCTGCGCGCATGGGCCACGGCTTTGGCGCTCGATCCGGCGCAACTGCGCGCGCCGGATCTGGGGCTGGCGCTTGCGACGGATTTCGAGGTGGAACCGGAGCCCGAATCGCCTTGTGATGTGGAGCTCGAACTGGATCTGGACAGCGCGTCAGAGCCTGCCCGGGAATCCGCTTTGGAGCCCGCTTTTGATCGCGGCCTCAGGAACGTGCCTTAGCCAGTTGCGCCGGTGTGTCCGGCGCTCCCATCCGGTTCGCGGCGTCGAGCGGCGTGACACCTGATGCATCGCGTGCCTGCGGATTGGCGCCATGCGCGATCAGCAGATCGACGATCTCCGTGCGGTTGAACATCGCCGCGATCATCAAGGCCGTGCGGCCGTCGGGCGATGCGCCTTCGACATCCGCGCCGGCCGCCAGCAGCGTCTCGATCACCTCCCTGAAGCCCTTGAACGCCGCCCCGGCAATCGGCGTCTGGCCGTTGTCGTTGCGCAGGTTCGGATCCGCGCCGAGTCCGGCCAGCGTACGCACGGCGTCGACGTGGCCGTGGTAACTCGCCAGCATCAGCAGGCTGTCGCCTTTCTCGTTGCGCAGATTCGGCGGCACGCCTTTTTCGATCACTGCCGCCAGCATCAGCGCGTCGCCGCGTCGCGCCAGATCGAATACTTCGGTCGCGACGGCTTGCAGGTCCGGGTCGATGTCAGGCTGGGGCGCTGCTTTGGATTTATCGAGGTCGTCGCTCATGTGGACTCCGTGCGAGAGGTCGGGTGGGGCGGCCTGGATCACCGGCGCGGCGATGTCCGGCCGCGTGAATGGCATCAGCCGCGCTATTCAGGCGAGCATACCGAATCTGCGCGGGAAGTGCTGGACGTGCACGACGCGCGGGACGAGCGCGCGGCCGCGTCCCGTTGCGTTTCATCATTCGTTCGCCTGGACCTCACTCACTGTTGCTGGGGTTCCCGGCGCCCTTCATTAGGCTGCACGCGGCCCTGCGGCTGGGCTTGCGGCTGCGGACGCGGCGCCTGAACCGGCGGCCGCCCGCCGTACTGCGGCGCCTGCTGCGGTTGCTGTTGTGGTTGCGGCCCGCCATGCGGCACCGGTCCGGCATTCGGACGATAAACCGGTTGCTCCTGACCGTGCACCGGTGGCGGGTAAGGCGCGCCGCCATACGGTCGGCCTTGCTCCGGCGGCCGATACGGTTCCGCGCCACGCGGCGGCTCATACGGACGCCCGCCCGCGCCGGGATAATGCGGCGGCTCGCCATGACGCCAGCGGTCGCGATCGCCGTACCACGGCCGGCCGTGATAGTAGCGGTCCCAGTAGGTGTCGATCGAGAAGACGACGACCGGCAAGCCGATGACCGCGCCATAGCTTTCCACCGGCACGTAATTGCCCTCGTAGAAATAGGTGAGCGCGTTGCCATCGACCCAGCCGCGCAAGTCGTCGAGCGCCACGTCGCACCATTCGTAGGTGTCGACGCAGCCCATCACTTCGACCTGCTGATTGGGTCCGAGGCCGGTGACGACCGGGTAATCGTCGCCGGGTCCCGCCATCAGGTTGACGGGTTGATTCGTGACGGCCGCGACCTGCGCGAAGGCCGCGCAGGGCAGCGAAAGGAACGCGGCCAACGCAGCGCCGGCAAGGGTGAGTCCAGGTGCAGCGGGTCGTGTCTTGAACCGCGCGTTGAATCGTGTACTGAACCTCTCGGTGAACTGGATAAGCATGTATGACGCGCCTGAAGACGCTTGAGTCGTGAAACGGTCAGGTTAGCAGATGGACCGGGCTTGCGTCGCCGCGGACGCGAAGCCACGCGAACGCGCCGCGAAGAGGGCGCGAATCTTGTCGCGAAATGGGCCGCAAAACGGGCCACGAAACGTGCCACGAAACGTGCCACGAAACGTGCCACGAAACGTGCCACGAAACGTGCCGCGAAACCGGCCGTGAATCGGGCCGCGGATTCACGCGATCCATGACAAAGCGTCACGAGTCACATGATTCGCAGGCTCTGGTCTCGGCCTGGGTGGGCGGATAAGCTGGGTCTCAGCAAGCCTCATGAACCTGATTTGCAAAGGAAGCCACCATGTCACGTATTTTCATTACCGGTTCCGCGGATGGTCTCGGCCTGATGGCGGCCCGTCTGCTGATCGATGCCGGACACCACGTCGTCCTGCACGGTCGCAACGAGAGCCGCGCGCAGGCGGCGCTGCAGGCCGCGCCAGGCGCACAGGATGTCGTGCAAGGCGACTTGTCGGACATCGGGCAGACGGTCGCGCTCGCCGAGGCGGTCAACCGTCTCGGCCGCTTCGACGCGGTGATTCACAACGCGGCGGTGGGCTATCGCGAGCCGCGCCGCATCGCTACCGTCGATGGTTTGCCGCATGTGTTCGCCGTCAACACGCTCGCGCCGTACATCCTCACGGCATTGATCGAACGGCCGCAGCGTCTGATTTATCTGAGTTCACGCCTGCACCAACAGGGCGACGCCACGCTACAGGACCTGACGTGGGAAAAGCGTCCCTGGCAGGGCACGCAGGCCTATTCGGATTCGAAACTGCACGACGCCTTGCTGGCGTTTGCGGTGGCGCGGCGCTGGCCGCACGTGTTGTCGAACGCCCTTGAGCCGGGCTGGGTGGCGACGAAAATGGGCGGCGCCGGTGCGCCCGACGATCTGGCCGCCGCGCCGAAAACCCAGGTCTGGCTCGCCGTCAGCGACGAACCCGCAGCTACCGTCAGCGGTGAGTATTTCTATCACATGAGGCCGCATGAGCCGCATCCCGCGGTACACGACGAGGCCACGCAGGAGCGGCTGCTCGACGCTTGCGCGCGGCTATCCGGCTTGCGCTTGCCGGATTGATAGCGCGGGAGCAAGGACGGGGATGGAGGTGGATGGCGACGGGCGGGGTTGGCCACGACGGTCAGGCACGCGGTTTGCTGCCACAGTGGCGACGTTCGCCGTCGTGCGAACGGATGCGCTGCATCTGCGGTGACTTTGAGTGGCTCGCTTCGAGCGGGTCAGGCCGGGATTCCGGCGTCGCCGCGGCATTTTCCGCTTTCGATCCTGGAGAAAACAACATGCATATCGTGACGAACGTGGGGCCGCTCGCGGCGCTGATTGCCGGCATTCTGATTCTTGCCGTGCCGCGCCTGCTCAACTTCATCGTAGCGCTGTATCTGATCATCATCGGGCTGCTGGGCCTGTTTGGCGATCATATTCATTGATTGACACCGGCTGGCGGACGCCTCGCGCTGGGTACTTTTTCTGGCGCCGGTGTTCCGTCCGGTCGGAACCGGTTTTAAGGTAGTCAACGCGCCGCACCGGACGCGGCTGCACGACCCACCACCGGCGCCGCCACGGGCGCGTCTTCGAGCCGCCGAAACACCAGCGCCGATACCAGAGTAATTACCCCGACGCAGACGAAACTCAAACGGAACCCCATCGCGGCCGAACCGAGTTGCGCCGAAAACAGATTCACGAGCCCGCCGCCGATGGATACGCCGAGCCCCATCGCCAACATCTGCACCATCGAAAACAGGCTGTTGCCGCTCCCTGCGTCCTCGTGCGAGAGGCCCTTGAGCGTGACGCTGTTCATGGCCGCGAACTGCATCGAATTGGCGGCGCCGAACACCACCAGCACGGCAATTTCGACAATGAGCGGCGTGCCGCGCGAGATCAAGGCGAACGCAACGATCGCCGAGCCGACAATCACGGTATTGACCAGCAGGAAAGTGTCGTAGCCATAACGGCGGATGAGCGGCGCGATCCAGCGCTTGGCGACCGTGCCGGCCAGCGCGGCGGGCAGCATCATCATGCCCGAATGCAGCGGCGTATAGCCGAGTTCGAGCTGCATCAGGAGCGGCAACAGGAACGGCACCGCGCTGGAGCCGATGCGGCACACGAGATTGCCGACCAGACCCACGCTGAAATTGGGCTCGCTGAACAGCTTGAGCTTGAAGAGCGGATTGGCGCGGCGCCGTGCATACGGCACATAGGCGAGCGCAGCGACGAGCCCAAGCACGAAGAGTCCGGTGGCCCAGGCGGCGCGATGCGTCTGCACCGGCGTTTCCGCAGCGAGCGAAAACGCGATCATGCACAGCGAGAGCAGGGCGCATCCGGCGAAATCGAACGGCGGCGCGGCCGAGGTGGCGCCGCGCGGCAGATAGCGGTTCACGGCGGCGAGACCCAATGCGCCGATCGGCACGTTGATCAGAAAGATCCAATGCCAGGAAATGGCTTCGACGAACCAGCCGCCGAGCGTCGGCCCGACGATGGGGCCCACCTGTCCCGCCACTGAAATAAACGCCAGCGCCGACACATACTGCTCGCCGGTCACGCTGCGCAGCACGGCGAGGCGCCCGATCGGCAACAGCATCGAACCGCCGACGCCTTGCAACACCCGCGCGATGATCAGTTGTCCCAGGGTATGCGCGCTCGAACAGCATAGCGAGCCGAGCACGAAGATCAGGATGGCGGCGAAATAGACCCGGCGGGTGCCGAAGCGGTCGGCGAGCCAGCCGGAGGCGGGTGTGAGCATGGCCATGGTCAGCGTGTAAGCGACGATGACCGGCTGCATGGCGAGCGGCTTTTCATGCAGGCTGACGGCGATGGAGGGCAGAGCCGTGTTGACGATCGTCGTATCGAGCGACTGCATGAAAAAGCCGGCAGCGACGATCCAGAGCAACGCGGTCTGGCTTGAATCCTTACTCATTTGAAGGCTTTGCACAGACGATATGGGGGTATGCCGACATCATATTGACATATGGGTCAATCGGGAACCCCACTAAGGACATTGACTGTTATCGGTAATGCCGATAACAATGCAGCATGCTCAATCCCATCTGGCTCAAGACCTTTGCCACCGTCGCCGCCTCTCACAGCTTCACGGAAGCGGGGCGGCAACTCGGCCTCACGCAGTCGAGCGTGAGCGAGCACATTCGCCGTCTGGAACAGGAAGTGGGTCGGCGCCTGTTCGTGCGCGATACCCATTCGCTCGCGGTGACGCCCGACGGCGAGGCGATGCTCGCCCACGCCAGCGTGATTCTGCAGGCGCTCACCCGCGCGGAATCGCAGTTTCGCGGGCCGCGCCTGAAAGGCCGGGTGCGTCTGGGCTCCTCGGACGATATCGCGCTCGGCCCGCTGCCCACCGTGCTCGCCGCGTTTCGCAACGCGCATCCCGACGTGGAGCTGGAAATCACCATCGGCATGACGGGCAAGCTCTACGAGTTGCTGGATGCCGGGTCGATCGATCTGCTGGTCGGCAAGCGGCGGCTGGGCGACCGGCGCGGCGTGCCGCTCTTTGCCGGACGGCTGGAGTGGCTGGCGCGCACCGGCACGCTGGTGGACCTGACGCAGCCGCTGCCGCTGATCCTTGTGGCCGAGCCCAGCGTGACCCGCGCGGTGGTGCTGGACGCGCTCGCGGAGGCGGGGTTTCGCTGGCAGGTGGTCTGTACCAGCAGCAGCCATTCGGGCTGTATTGCCGCGGCGCGGGGCGGGCTTGGCATTACCGTGCGGCCGCAGTACCTGTCGGCGCGTGGTCTTGCGCCGCCGGTCAACAATACGAGCCTGCCCACCTTGCCGGATGTGGAGTTCATCGCGCTGGCCGCGAGGCGCCTGAGCCGGCCGGCGGGCACGCTGCTGCAGCTTCTGCACGACAGCGATTTGCGCGGCTCGTGGATCGGCGAGTAGCGCGGCTTTTTTGGCGTGTCCTGGCACGTCCGAAGGCACGTCGCGCGGCTGCTTTGTTGCGTCTGATTTAACGGCGCGGCGCAGAACGGCCGCCCGCCGCTTTCCCGCCTGATGGCAGTCTCGACTATCATGATCTGCGACGCCCGCGCCCGAGTGACGCTTCGTTCTGCGTTGCTTCGCGCCCTGTACCAACGCACGGACCTACCTGCCACGGACCTTACGATGCCGACCGCTTCGCCGCTTGAGCTTGCCCGCTTTCCACGCTTCCCGCTGATCGAGGGACCCACGCCGATCCAGCCGCTCGCACGCCTGAGCCAACAGCTTGGCGGCGCGGACGTGTACGTCAAACGGGACGATCTGAACGGACTTGGCGGCGGCGGTAACAAACTGCGCAAGCTCGAATTCCTGGTCGGCGAAGCGCAGGCTCGCGGCGCCGATACCATCATCACCGTGGGCGCGCGGCAATCGAATCATGCGCGCCTGACCGCCGCAGCGGCCGCGCGTGCCGGTCTGCAATGCGAACTGGTGCTCACGCGCCTCGTGCCGCGCCACGATGACGATTACGCGGAAAACGGCAACATCCTGCTCGATAGCCTGTTCGGCGCGCATATCCATGATCTGCCCGGCAATGCCAACGCGCTGGAATTCGCCGAGGCACGCGCTGCCGGGTTGCGCGCGCAAGGCCGTAACGTGTACGTCTGCCCGTTGGGCGGTTCGAGCCCGGTGGGCTGTCTTGGTTACGCGGCTTGCGCTGCGGAGATCGTCACCCAGGCGGAGGCGCTAGGGATGTCGTTCGATGCCGTAGTCGTACCGAACGGCAGTGGCGGCATGCAGGCGGGATTGGTCGCGGGAATGACGGCGCTCGGCCGAAGTCGGGCCACGCCGCCGATCGTCGGTTACGGCGTTTACGGCGACGCCGTGGCTGCGCAAGCCGCGACACTCGCCAAGGCCAATCAGACCGCGCAACTGCTCGATCCTTCGCTACGGGTGCCGGATGAAGCCGTCGTGGTGGACGGGGCTCATCTGGGTGAAGGCTACGGCATTCCCACTGACGGCATGCGGCGTGCCGTGCGTCTCCTCGCATCGACCGAGGGACTTCTGATCGACCCTGTGTATGGCGGCAAGGCATTTGCCGGTCTGCTGCATGCGATCGAAACCGGCGTGTATCGCACGGGGCAACGCGTGCTGTTTGTCATGACCGGCGGCCTGCCCGGACTTTACGCGTACCGCAGCGCGTTCTGAGGCGTTCCTCCGCGTAACGCTCCGGGAACGTGTTGCGGGGCGCATCGCAAAGGGGACCTCAGAACGCCAGGTGACGCCGCGTGACGTCAGCCAATCACTTCTTCGCGTGATGCTCCGCCTTGTCGGTCTTGCCATGCTGCGGCGTGTCGGCGGATTCGATGCGGGTCTTGCCGCCGGTTGCGGGCGGATCGCTGGCGGGGAAGCTGTCCTCGACGGTATGGTCGATCTGCGCTTCGTTCTTGTGCGCGTGCGGATGCTGCTCGCGGGTTTCGGACTTGCGCTGCGACATAATGAACTCCTTCAGGTGGACGGCCGGATTCCGGCAGGTAGTTCATCCGCAGCAAGCGGCATGCCGTTGGCTTCGCCGAGGATCCAGTTGCGGAACAGTTCCATGGCGGGCGCCATTTGCCGCGATTTCAGGCGCGTGAGCCAGTAGCTGCCGGTGCTGACCTCGGTGTCGAACGGGCGCACCAGCATGTCGGCCTGCAATTCGCGCACAAACATGCACGGCGGCGCCAGGGCCACGCCGGCGCCTTGCACGGCTGCCTCCACCATCAGACGCGACGAGTCGAACACCGGGCCGTTGACCGTCCACGGTTCGAGTCCGGCAGCGGCCAGCCAGAGATTCCATTCATCCGCGCGGTATGAGCGCAGCAGCGTCTGCCGGGCGAGATCCTCGGGCGTGGCGAGTTGCCGCGCGATGTCCGGCGCGCACAGCACGGAAAGCGGCGCATCGAGCAGCCGCTCGTTGTGGGTGGCGGGCCAGATGCCCGCGCCGAAGCGAATGGCGAAGTCGAGTCCTTCGGCGGCCGGGTCAACCAGATTGTTATGGGTCAGGAGCCGCAGTTCGACGAACGGATGCATCGCGCGAAACGATTTCAGGCGTGGCATCAGCCAGCCGACCGCGAAGGTCCCGACCACGCCCACCGTCAGCACTTCATGGAAATGGCCGCCCTCGAATTGCTTGAGCACGGTTTCGATGCGGCCGAAGGCGTCGCTCAGAACCGGCAGCAGGGCGCGGCCTTCGTCCGTGATGCCGAGGCCGCGCGGCAGCCGTTTGAACAGCGTGGTGCCGAGCCGCTCTTCGAGCACGCGGACCTGCTGGCTGACGGCGGCCTGCGTCACGCTCAGTTCCTGCGCGGCGCGCGTAAAGCTCAAATGGCGCGCGGACGACTCGAAGGCGCGCAATGCATTCAATGGCAGATGAGGACGCATGGATGAGTTAGCCAATAGATTTTCTATACCCTGAGCCAAATTATCCTCGTTTGCCAAGGCTGCGCAAAGCGTCGATAGTCGCGTCTCCCGGGACCGTTGCGTCCAACCGATCGTCACGACGGGATGACACTGCGAGGTGACACAGATGAGTGCATTCGAAAACCGCCGTTCGTGGTTGCGCGCCGCCGCAACCTTGCCCTTCGCGTTCGCCTTTAGCGCCTGCGCCGCCGACACCGGTGCGCGGCAGCGCGCGGATTCAGTCGCGGCCCAATTGGCCAAACTCGAACACGAAGCGGGCGGCCGCCTCGGCGTCTGCCTGCTGAACACGGCCGATGGCACGTGGCTGGGCCATCGCGCCGACGAGCGGTTTCCGTTTTGCAGCACGTTCAAGGTGATCCTGAGCGGCGCGATTCTCGCGCGCAGCACGCAGACGGCCGGGCTTTTGCAGCGGCGCATTCGCTACACGCAAAGCGATCTGGTGCATTACTCGCCGGTGAGCGAAACGCATATCACTGACGGCATGACGGTTGCCGAACTCTGCGCAGCCGCGCTCCAGTACAGCGACAACACCGCCGCCAATCAGCTGATCAAGCTACTGGGCGGCACGGCTGCGGTCACGGCATACGCGCGACTGATCGGCAATGACGTGTTTCGTCTGGATCGCACGGAGACTTCGTTGAACGATGCCGTACCAGGCGACCCGCGCGATACGGCCACGCCCGCGTCGATGGTGCGCAGCCTGCAAGCCCTGACCTTGGGCGAGGCGCTGCCGGTGGCGCAGCGCGCGCAACTGATCGAATGGCTGCGCGGCAATCGCACGGGCGCGCATCGGATCGCCGCCGCGCTGCCCGCCGGCTGGACAATCGGCGACAAGACCGGCACCGGCGACTACGGCACCGCCAACGATCTCGCGCTCATTTGGCCGCCCGCTCGTCCGCCGCTCGTCCTTGGTATCTATCACACGCAAGCCGCACAGGATGCGCAGCCGCGCGACGAGGTGATCGCGGCGGCGGCGCGCATCGTGGTGGGCGCGCTGAGTTAACGCAGTGACTCTCAGGCCGGCTCGGCTTCGACCTCCGCCCCGACCGCCGGCACGGTGGCGGCCAATTTACGCAACCGCACCGGAATCGACTTCGCCGCCGGCACGAGGCTCTTTTTGGCGTGGTGGGACAGCGGAATCAACGGATTGCATTCCGGGTAGTAGCCCATGATGCAGCCGCGCGGAATATCGAAGGCGTGCACGCGCATGCCTTCGAGCTGGCGCGTGATGCCGTCCTGGGACACCGTCGTGATGCACACGGCGTCGCTTTCCTCCAGACCCTGGCGGGCCATGTCGTCGCGATGCATCAGCAACACCTCGCGGGTGCCGTGCACGCCGCGAAAGCGGTCGTCCAGTCCGTAGACGGTCGTATTGAACTGGCTGTCGCCGCGAGTTGTCATCAGACGCAGCACGTCGGGACCGGTCGAGGGCATGTCCGCGTCTTCGTCGAGCGTCTCCGGCACGATGAAATTCGCCTTGCCGTTCGGCGTTTTCCATTCGCGGCGGCACGCGGCGATCGGCCGGTGGAAGCCGCCAGGCTGCCAGAAGCGCGCATTGAAATCGCGGAACTGATCGGGGTAGGTGGCTTCGATAGCGTCGCGGATTTTCGCGTAGTCGCCCACCCATGCTTGCCAGTCGAGGCGGGGATTGCGCGGCAGCAGCGCGTCGGCAATGCCGGCGACGATCGCGGGCTCGGACAGCAGCATCTCGCTCGCCGGTTCCACGTAACCGTGCGAGCCGTGAATGCAGGCCGTGCTGTCTTCGACGCTCACCGCCTGTTCGCCGCCCGCCTGGCGGTCGACCTCGATGCGCCCGAGGCAAGGCAACAGATACGCCACTTCGCCGTGGATCAGATGGCTGCGGTTGAGCTTGGTGGCGATCTGCACGGTGAGCCGCAGCTTGCGCCACGCCGGGTCCATGACGTGATGATCGGGCGTCGCCACCTGGAAATTGCCGCCCAGTCCGATGAAACCCTTCACCTTGCCGTCGAGCACGCCCTGGCACGCTTCGACGGTGCTCATACCTTTGTCGCGCGGCGGCTCGAAGCCGTACAGGTCCGCGAGCTTGTCGAGCGGCGCCAGTTCCGGCTTTTCGGTGATGCCCACGGTGCGCTGTCCCTGCACGTTCGAATGACCGCGAATCGGGCAGATCCCCGCGCCGGGCCGGCCGATGTTGCCGCGTAACAGCAGCAGGTTGGTCAGCATCTGGACGTTGTGCACGCCGCTGCGGTGCTGCGTGATGCCCATGCCGTAGAGCACCATCGTCGCCTTGGAGCGGGCGTAGACACGCGCCGCGTCTTCGAGCGCGGCGCGGCTCAGTTGCGCGTGGCCTTCGATTTCTTCCCATGTGAGTTCGCGCATTGCCTCTGCGAACTCGTCGAAGCCATGCGTATGTTCGGCGATAAAGTCCGCGTCGAGCACGCGCGGCGCGCCGTCACGCTGCGCGGCGTCGTCCCATTCGATTAGCAGCTTGCAGAGGCCGGCAATCGCCGCCGCGTCGCCGCCTACCTTGAGCTGATGATACTGGGTGCTGATCTGCGTGCCGCCGGGCTTGAGCATTTCGAGCGGCGCCTGCGGATTGGCGAATTCCACCAGACCGCGTTCCCGGATCGGATTGAAGGTGATGATCTCCACGCCGCGTTTGCGCGCGTCCTGCAACTGATGCAGCATGCGCGGCGCGTTGGTCCCGGTGTTGTGGCCGAAGAACAGCATGCAGTCGGCCTGCTCGAAATCGGCCAGCGTCACTGTACCGACCGGCACGCCGATAGCCGGCAACAGCCCCACCGAGGTGCTCTCATGGCACATGTTCGAACTGTCCGGCAGGTTGTTGCAGCCGTACATGCGCGCGAGCAATTGATACATGTACGAGGTTTCCAGCGAGGCACGGCCCGATGCGTAGAACACCACTTCTTTCGGATCGAGCGCGCGCAATTCGCCGGCGATCTCCGCGAACGCGTGTTCCCAGGTGGTCTGCACGTAGCGGTCGGTGGTGCGGTCCCAGCGCAGCGGGGCGCATAGACGTCCTTGCGATTCCAGTTCGAAGCCCGACCACGATTCCAGTTCGGTCAAGGTGTGGGTCTCGAAGAATTCGGCTTCGACGCGCTTGTTGGTGATCTCCCATGCCGTCGCCTTCGCGCCGTTTTCGCAGAATTCGAATAGATGCGGGTCGGCCGGCTTGGCCCACGAGCAGCTCACGCAGGCAAAACCGTCGGGCTTGTTCTGATGCATCAACACGCTGGCGCCGTGCAGCGAGACGTGCTCCTGCACGAGTATCGAGGCAAGTGCCTTCGCCGAGCCCCAGCCGCCGGCCGGGTGTTTGTATTCCTTGATGGGGGTCTCCGAACTCATGGTGGCTCCTTGGCGAATCGTGACGAATGGCGATGAGTGAATGCGCGTGCGCAGCGGGCCTGGTGGTAGCCGCGCAAGAAGCGGGCCGTAGCGTCGCAGACCGGGCTCGAGCGGCCGCGCGCGGCGGACTGATCGACTTGCTGACGCCTGGTGGCGGAGGTCGCTTCCGCGTTAATCCTCGATCGCCCACTCCACCGCCTCGCGATGGGCGCTGGCCATCTGCGTCAGCGCCTGTTCCACCGTGTCGCTGCTTTCCGGTGCTTTCCACAGCACCTGAAAACGCTCTTCAAGGACGCCGCTCGCGGGGTCTGCGCGTAAGCCGCGCGAGGAAACGCGGCACTGCAAGCGCTCGAGTTCATCGAGCCAGCGGCCACGCGCGTCCGAGGCTGGGTCGTAGCGAAGGGTCAGCGACGCGCGCAGGTTGCGCGGCAAGCGGTGCTCGATCTTGCCGAGCAAGCCCAGCACGACCATACCGAGCAGGATGCCGAGCAGGGCCAGCGCAATCTGTCCGCCCCCCGCGCACAGGCCGATGACGGTGACGAACCACAGCGTCGCCGCAGTAGTCAGGCCGGTGATGAGGCCATCTTTACGCAGGATCGCGCCCGCCCCGATAAAGCCTACGCCCGACAGGATGCCAAGCGGCAAACGCATCAGGTCGAGTACCGCAAACGCGCCTTCGGGTTTGCCGGCCTGCGGCAATAGCACGTTCATCTGCAGCATGGCGAGACACGCGGCGAGGCAGACCAGCATGGTGGTGCGCAAGCCAGCCGCTTTGCCTGACTCACCGCGATTCAGACCGAGCAGGGCGCCGGCGGCGAGCGCCACCGCGAGCCGTATGGCGATGTCTTGCCAGGTGGGAATGAGGGGCATGGGCGTCATAAGGGTCTGGCTGGGTTGCCTGGGGTTTGCCTCGGTTTGCCGGATTCGTTCGGTGCCAGTCGTCAGCGAGTTAGCGAGAGCATCAGGGGGCGAGCATTGCAACGCTATTGACGCGAGATGAACGCAATGCGCATGCCTAAAGAATCGCCAGGCACACCGAAGCAGTCTGTCCCGAGGTTCAGGAACGGCTGTTGCTCGACGCTGAGTAAACCGCTTCCACGCGCGTTGCGGCTCGCCGCGCGCTTAACGGACGCGCAGAAGAAAGCCTCTATCCAGGGAAGTATGCAGAATGGCGCGACACAAAGCCGACGTAGCCGATGACGAGTTCGAAATCTTCGCGAGTTACCACAGTACGGGAGACGGCCGGTATATCGGCGGCCTGAAGGTCATCCGCAAAGCCGACCGGCGCATCCTGTTTCCGTTCGAAGGGGCGCCGCAGATCGGCCCCTATGAAAGCGCAGACGATGCGCGCCACGCCGCCGTCGAATATGGCCGCGCCATTGTCGCGGCCGATCGCGCGTCGCCTGAGCCCTGATGGCGCGGCGGTCTGATCACGGTTTAAGGCATGCCACCTAACGACGGCGAAATCGTGCTGCCGCGGTTCGGATCGTCCGGATGTTCGTCGGGCACGGTCGGCCGCACTGAAACAGGAGGATGTCGCTGGTAGCAGGCGTCGATCGATCCGTCGACGAGGCACATCTGGAATGCGTCCGCGTCGGTCTTGCTGGCGAACGAATAAAACGTGCGTTCGACCTGCAATTCCGTATCCGAAATGCGGATTGTCGTGATGGGCGCGTCGGCCATGGCGTTCTCCTTTTTACAAAGTCCATGCGGATTTTGCTGCAACGGCCATGCCTGGTGAGGCGTTTTCGACGATTTCAGTCTCAGGCACTGGCGCGGGTTAATGAGCCGGGTTCTCAAACGCACGCCGTGCGCGTTGCAGGCAAGGGTATGGAAAAGCAGGCAAAGAGCGGTCCGGTTGTTGCTGTATTGAAAGGGTCATCATCCTGAGGAGGTTGCGATGCAGAACGATTCAAAGCCGGATTCAAAGCCCAATTTCGAGCCGCAAGATACCGGCGCACACGATGCAAACGAAACTACGGACGAAACGCAACGCGATACGCGGACAGCAGCGCAAAAGCAGGAAGCCGAACGCACCGACCCGCAGCGCACCAGCCAGCGCCCAAAGCAAACCGCGGAGGTGCCGCTCGGCACCGGGAATCACGGCGAGCCGCCAGGAGGTGGCGGTCGGCAATCGCAGCGGGTTGCGACGGACAAGCCTGACCGGCATTGAATGACATCGTCGCGCCGCCGGCCCACGTTAGGGTCGCGGCGCAAAACCGGCAGCCGGCAGCAGGCAACTGACAAACGGCGCCATTCACAGAACCACCTGCACCCCAAGTTCAACCACGCTTTCGCCATCGAGCCCATAGTATTCGGCGCTCGATGCCGAATGAAACGACATCGCCGCGAACAGCGACTTGCGCCAGTCGCGCATGGCGTCGCCGTGGTGTCCCTTGACGATTTCCTCGCGCGGCAGGAAGAAGGTGGTGTGCTTCGGCGCGTATTGCCAACCGCCAAGCCGTCCGTCGAGCGACGCGAGCAGCGAGGGCAGATTGGGCCGCTCGACGAAACCGTGCCGCGCCACCACCTCATAACAGCCATCCCCGAGATCGCGCGTTTCGAGGCGGGTTTTCTCGTCGACGCGCGGCGCGGACTCGGAAATGTTGGTGAAGAAAATCGACGTCCGATGCAGCACGCGGTTGTGGCGCACGTTGCTGCGCAGCGCGGCAGGCGTCATGCCGCGCAGGTTGCCCGGATAAACCGCAGTTCCCGCTACGCGCGCGGGCGGCTCGGGTCCATCGAGCACTTCCTTCAAAAATGTCTCCAGGGTCGCCGTCGATCCGGCGCGCCTCGCTTCGGCCTCGCGGCCGCGCTGCCATGTGGTCATCAACACGAACATCACCGCGCCGATCATCACGGGAAACCAGCCGCCTTGGGGAATCTTCGGCACGTTGGCGGCTACCAGCAGGCCGTCGATGACCAGCAACGGCACGCTGACGGCGGCCACCGCGATGCGTGGCCAATGCCACAGGCGGCGCGACAGGCTGATCATCTGGATCGTGGTGGTGAGCATCGTCAGACCGACCGCGATCCCGTAAGCGGAGGTGAGTTTCGCGGACGAGCGGAACGTCAGCACCAGAAACATCACCGCTGCGAACAGAATCAGATTGACCGCCGGCACATAGACCTGGCCGCGCTGCTCGCGCGACGTCTCGACGACGCGCATACGCGGCAGGAAGCCGAGTTCGATCGCCTGGCTCGTCATCGAGAACGCGCCGGAAATCACCGCCTGCGAAGCGATCACCGTGGCGAGCAGCGCAATAACGATGGTAGGAATCAGCGCCCAGCTCGGCGCCATGGCGAAAAACGGCTGGTCTTTGGGACCCGCTTCGTAAAGCAGCGTGGCGCCCTGGCCGAAGTAACCGAGGATGATGGCCGGAAATACCACCGCGAGCCACGCCACCCGGATCGGCCGCCGCCCGAAATGGCCGATATCGGCGTAGAGCGCCTCCGCGCCGGTCAGCGCGAGAATGACCGCGCCGAGAATCACGAAGGCAATCCCCGGACGTACCTGCACGAGATGCAGCGCCCACCACGGCGAGAGCGCGCGCAGCACCTGCGGATGCTGCACGATGCGGTAGATGCCGAGCGCGGCGAGCCACAGGAACCACAGTGTCATGACCGGACCGAACCAGCGTCCGACGGTGCTCGTGCCGCGCTTCTGAAACACGAAGAGCGCAATCAGAATCAGGACGGCGCCTGGCACCACCAGCGGCGCGAGCGCGTGATTGATCTGCGGCAGGCCTTCGGCGGCGGATAGCACCGAGACTGCCGGGGTGATCATCGAATCGCCGTAGAACATCGCCGCGCCGAACAGGCCGACCAGCAGCAGCGCGCGCGGCGCGGCGTCGCCTTTCTGCCGGCAGGCCCGCACGAGCGCCGAAAGCGCCACGATACCGCCTTCGCCTTCGTTGTCGGCGCGCATGACGTAGCAGACGTATTTCAGCATTACGACGAGGATCACCGCCCACACGATGGTCGACAGCAAGCCCATGACGATCAGCGGCGTTGCAGCGCCGGCATCGAGCACGCCTTGGCGCAAGGCGTAAATGGGACTCGTGCCGATGTCGCCGAATACGACGCCGAGCGCGCCCAGCATTAGCGTGGAGAGGCCGGGCTGGCGTGCCGTAGGGGCGCCTTTGGCGGTGGCGGTATGTTGGGGATGAGCGGGGGCGGAGGGGGTGGACATCGTCACAGGCGGGAAGGGTCTCTTCAGACAACACTCGCAAAGAGCAGCAAGGTGCGTTCCCTTACAGCGGCGCAATTTTTCCGCGGGTGCCTCGCCGGTGCCTCGCGTGCGTCGCGTGCCTCGCGGTTGCCTTTCAATCTTCTGTCCGCGAGCATGCTGCCGTCCATTTCAGCCTGCGAGAAGGTCCGGGCGCGATTTATGCGACTCTCACAGAGTTGTGGAAACATCCCGGAGCCTTTCATGTACAACGATGTGGAACACGCACGCCACGCTACCGACGAGCAGTACGAGATTTTTAAACTGGAGCCGCACGACTGGGTGCCGAACAACCGCAAGCTGCCCGTGGTGATCTACCGGCGAGCCTTGCGCGCCGGCGGCGGGGATCTCGCCTCCGCCTTCGAAATTCTGTTCGAGCGCAACGACTGGCCGCCGCAGTGGCGCGACGGCATTTTCGACTACCACCATTTCCACGCGAGCGCCCATGAAGTGCTGGGCGTCGCCTCGGGCTCGGCTGAAGTGATCGTCGGCGGGCCTGCCGGACGGGTCGTGAAAGTGTCCGCCGGCGACGCGCTGCTGTTGCCGGCCGGCACCGGTCACTGTCTGCAATCGTTCGAAGGCCGCTTTCAGGTGGTGGGCGGCTATCCCGCCGGCCAGCAGTGGGATATTCGCCGCGAGGCGCTGACGCCCGATGAGCTTGCCGCCATGAATGCATTGCCGTTTCCGCCCCGCGATCCGCTCGACGGCACGCACGGGCCCGTGGTCGACCACTGGCTGCATGCCGCCTGATGGCGGATCCAGCCAGCCTGGTTACCGCAAGACGGCGCGGCGCGCGCCTTGAACGCGCGGCACTATCCCGGCATTGTTGAGCCGCCCGCGTCTCGTCATTGCGCGCCAGACAGTTGGCTATTGCCACGCATCGGCGCATGATCGAACGGTCGGCCGTTCCGGTTGTCGTCAAGCCGCCGTCCCCGCTGGCCGCCTCAGGCGCGCCAATCCCGCAGGAATGTTCATTGCAGCGCGTTACGACGACGCTGCTAACCGACGAACAGGAGCTTTCCCATGCAAAACAATCCCTCCCTCGATAAGCAGTGTATCGACACGATCCGGACGCTATCGATGGATGCCGTGCAAAAGGCGAATTCCGGCCACCCCGGCACGCCGATGGCGCTGGCCCCGGTTGCCTATCATCTGTGGCAGAACCATCTGCGCTACGACCCCGACGAGCCGCTGTGGCCCAATCGCGACCGCTTCGTGCTCTCGGTGGGGCACGCGTCGATGCTGCTGTACTCCCTGCTGCATCTGTCCGGCGTCAAGGCCGTCGACGACGACGGCAAGGCGACCGGCCGGCCAGCGGTATCGCTCGACGACATCAAGAATTTCCGCCAGCTCGACAGCAACACGCCGGGCCACCCCGAATACCGCATGACCACCGGCGTCGAAACCACCACCGGCCCGCTCGGCCAGGGGCTCGGCAATAGCGTCGGCATGGCGATGGCCTCGCGCTGGTACGAGGCGCGTTTCAACCAGCCGGACGCGCCGCTGTTCGACTACCGCGTCTACGCGCTGTGCGGCGACGGCGACATGATGGAAGGCATCTCGCACGAAGCGGCGTCGCTGGCGGGCCATCTGCAGTTGTCGAACCTGACGTGGATTTACGACAGCAACCGCGTGACGATCGAAGGCCATACCGATCTCGCCTATAGCGACGATGTGGAAGCGCGGTTTCACGGCTACCACTGGCACACCATTCACGTCACCGACGCGAACGACGGCGCCGCGCTCGAAGCCGCCTTCAACGAAGCCAAAAGCGTCACCGACAAACCGACGCTGATCGTGGTGAACAGCATCATCGGCTGGGGCGCGCCGAAGAAGCAGGACACCTCGGCTGCCCACGGCGAGCCGCTCGGCGACGAAGAAGTCGCCGCCGCCAAGCGCTTTTACGGCTGGCCGGAAGACAAGAAGTTCTACGTGCCCGACGGCGTGATGGCGCGCTTCGCCGAGGGCATCGGCGCACGCGGCAAGGCCGCGCGCAACGAATGGCTGGCGAAGCTGAAAGACTTCCGCCAGAAGCATCCCGACCTCGCGCGCGAATTCGACCAGATCGAAGCGCATGAACTGCCGGATGGCTGGGACGCCGACATTCCCACCTTCGAAGCCGATCCCAAAGGCATGGCGACGCGCGAATCGTCCGGCAAGGTGTTGAACGCGATCGCCGCGCGCCTGCCGTGGCTGATCGGCGGCGCGGCCGATCTTTCGCCGTCTACCAAGACCAATCTCAAGTTCGAAGGCGCGGGAAGTTTCGAGCACGAAAGCTACGGCGGCCGCAATCTGCACTTCGGGATTCGCGAACACGGCATGGGCGCGGCGGTAAACGGCCTTGTGCTGTCGAATCTGCGCGCCTACGGCTCGACGTTCCTGATTTTCAGCGACTACATGAAGCCGCCGATTCGCCTTTCCGCCATCATGGAAGTGCCGGCCATCTACGTGTTCACGCACGATTCGATCGGCCTCGGCGAGGACGGTCCGACCCACCAGTCGATCGAGCAACTGGCCGCCCTACGCGGCGTGCCGGGACTCACGGTGCTGCGTCCCGCGGACGCCAACGAGGTGTCCGAGACGTGGCGCGTGGCGTTGTCCGAGCCGCGTCATCCCTCGTGCATCGTGCTGACGCGCCAGCCGTTGCCGACCCTCGATCGCAGCAAGTACGCCTCCGCCGAAGGGGTGCGCAAGGGCGCCTATGTGCTCGCGGACGCCGCCGACGGCCAGAAGCCCCAAGTGCTGCTGCTCGCCACCGGCAGTGAAGTGGCAACCTGCGTGGAGGTCTACGAAAAGCTGAAGAGCGAAGGGATCGCTGCGCGCGTGGTGTCGATGCCGTCGTGGGATGTGTTCGAGGTGCAGGACGAGGCGTACAAGGACTCGGTGCTGCCGCCCGACGTCGATGCGCGGGTGTGCGTCGAGCAGGCCGCGGAACTCGGCTGGGACCGTTACGTGGGCCGGTTAGGAGCGAAGGTGGTGATGCGCTCGTTCGGGGCCTCGGCGCCCTGGAGCGAACTGAAGCGCAAATTCGGCTTTACGACGGAGCATGTGTACGAGATGGCGAAGCAGCAGATTGCGCGGGTGCAGAAGAAGTAGCCCAGGTTATGCAATGACTGCCAGGGCATGAGATTCAGGCGGCGCCGTAATGGGCCGCCTGAATTCTTTTGTGCGCGGCGCTGGGGCATGGTTGGGGCATGGTTGGGGCATGGTTGGGCCATGCCGTCACTGCATGGCTGACGCGAAGCGGCTGCGAAGCGAGTGCGCGGTCAACTCGCCGGAATCGTCACGACCGGGGCCTTGCTGCTGGTATCCGCTTCGGCCAGCGCCATCAGATTCTGCAGCACCGTAAATGCATATTTCGAATCGAAGTCGTTACGGTCCACCCAATACGCCGCCGCGCCATAATTGACCACCACGTAGGCGTCGGCCGGCGGTTTCTCGCCGGAACGCACGATGATGGTAGGCCGCGTTTCGCCACCGATCAGCCCGACTGTCGGCTTGGTCGCGCCGCTGCTGATCTGTGCGAGCGGCACCTGTACCTGCGCGCCCAGATCGGTCAGGATGCCGAGCACCGAGCGCGTCACCATCGGGATGCGGTCGCCCTGTTGCGACGACGGTCCGTAGATGATCTGATAGGTGCGCGTATTCGGCGCGAGATTCAGCAGCTTGCGCACCAGCGAGAGGTCGGCGGTGATTTGCGGCGAGACGCCGCTAGTGGCCGCGCCCATCGCCAGATAGACGCTGCCCTTGCCGTTCTCCTCGCGCGATTCCACATTCAGTTCACCAGCCATCTGCAGGCGTCTGAGCGCCTGCAGCAACTCGAAGAAGCCCGGCGCGCCCGCGGCGTTGTCGCCGCCGAGCGCGCTGCCGTTCTGCAGACCGCCGATCGACTGCGCGGTGATGCGCAACAACAGGTCGATCGGGATGCCGCCCTCGGCGAGCGGCAATACCAGCTCGGGCGCAAGCGGCCGGATGTAGGCCGAGGCGAACGCCTCGCCGGTCGTCGGCGTGAACGTGAAGGTGGGATGATTCGAGTACGAGACCGTGCCGGTGCCGAGCGCGTAATTCGGTTCGCTGCCGGAGCCGAGATTGCCGGTGGCGCCCGCGGTGGCATCGAACTGATAGGCTGCGATGATCGAGCTGACCGAGAGGAACGCGGGAGCATCGCCGTAACGCAGGCCGACGATTGCCGCGAGAATCTCGCGTTTCTTGGCGTCGCCCAGGGCTCTCGCGTAATCCACCTGATCGGCTTTCAGATGATTGGGACCGAGGTTTGCGCAGGCAGAGGTCAGGCAGGCGATGCACAGGGCCGCGAGAAGCGGGGCTTTAATCGTCATGAGGGGCGTGAGCGGGGCAAGCCGCTGCTAAGAATGGAATTCGCAGCGTGGGTAGCAGGGCGCATGCCTGGTCTGACGAATGTGCCGCGTGTGCGCCTGTACATGAGCGGCGTGAGCCGGCGTTCGAGCGACACGTGTGCAGCGAAGCAAGGTACTTTTCGTGGACGAATGCAATATTTGCCGTCCTTTTCTCAATGCTCTGGAATCGATTCGATGCCGTCGACCGAACCGCTCTCTACCGAAGACCTGATCGTGGCGCGCCCGCAAGGGCTTTATTGCGCGGCGGGCGATTTTTACATCGATCCCTGGCAGCCGGTCGAGCGGGCGGTCATCACCCACGCGCATTCGGATCATGCGCGCTTGGGCCACACGCACTATCTGGCCGCGCAGCCCGGCGCGGGCGTGTTGCTGTCGCGGTTGCCGGAGATCGATCTGCAGACCGCGGCATATGGCGAGCGCCTCGTGATCAACGGTGTCACGGTCTCATTGCATCCCGCAGGCCACGTGCTCGGCTCGGCGCAAGTGCGGGTCGAGCAGCGTGGACGCGTCTGGGTGGCCTCGGGCGACTACAAGCTCGATACCGATCCGACCTGCGCGCCGTTCGAACCGGTGCGCTGCGATACCTTCATCACCGAATCGACGTTCGGCCTGCCGATCTATCGCTGGGAAGCGCCGCAGACGGTGTTCGACAGCATCGACTCGTGGTGGCGGCATAACGCCTCGGAAGGGCGCGCCTCGGTGCTGTTCTGCTATTCCTTCGGCAAGGCCCAGCATCTGCTCGCGGGCATCGATCCGGCGATTGGGCCGATCTTCTGCCACGGCGCGTTGGAACCCATCAATCGTGCTTATCTTGCCGAGGGCGTGGCCTTGCCGCCGGTGCGGCTCGCGAGCGAGATTGCCGCGAAAGACAAAGCCGTCTTCAAGCAGGCGTTGATCGTCGCGCCGCCTTCGGCACAAGGCAGCGCATGGCCCAAGCGTTTCGGCGACTACAGCGACGCCTTTGCCTCGGGCTGGATGCGTTTGCGCGGCGCGCGGCGCAGACGCGGCGTCGATCGCGGCTTCGTGCTATCCGACCATGCGGATTGGCCTGGATTGCAAAGCGCGATTCGTGCGACGGGCGCGGAACGCGTGATCGTCACGCACGGCCAGGTGGAACCGATGGTGCGCTGGCTGCGCGAGCAAGGCCTTGAAGCCGGCGCCTTCACGACGCAATACGGCGACGATGCAATGGAAGACGCGGCAAGTGCAGAGGCAGGTGCGGACGCAAGTGCAGACGCGAGCGCAAAGAGTAGTGCCGAGGGCGCCGCTCCAGCCGCATCCGAGGCTTCAACAAGCACCGCGAACGACGCGACGAGCAACACCGCGAACAACGCCACGAGCAGCGCATCATGAAACGATTTGCCGCGCTCTACACGGCGCTCGACGCCACCACCTCGACGCACGACAAGCTCGAAGCGCTGACCGCTTATTTCGCCGCCGCAGCGCCGGAAGACGCCGCATGGGCCTCGTACTTTCTGGCCGGTGGCAAGCCGCGTCAGTCGGTGCCGACGCGTCTGCTGCGCGAGATTGCCTGCGAGCGTGCCGAGCTACCCGCGTGGCTCTTCGAGGAGTCGTACCAGGCGGTCGGCGATCTGGCCGAGACCATCGCGCACATTCTGCCGCCCGCGCAACGCATCTCGGAGCTCGGGCTCACGCAGTGGATCGAGCAACGCGTGCTGACCTTGCGCGGGGTCGAGCCCGATGAACTGCGCACACGGCTTGTCGGCTACTGGGACGAACTCGACTGGGGCGGCCGCTTTCTGCTGACCAAGCTGATCGGCGGCGGCTTTCGGGTCGGCGTGGCGCGGCAGCTGGTGGTGCGCGCGCTGGCCGAAGTGGCGGGCGTCGATCACAAGCGCATCGCGCAACGCATGGTCGGCTGGACCGATTCGCAGCAGACGCCCTCGGCCGCGCGCTATCTACGGCTGATCGCGCCGGAAACCGCGAGCAGGGCGAGCGCAGAGGCGTCCAACGGGATGGAGCGGGACGCACTTGACCTGGCAACTGATCCGGCCATTCACGACAGCGACCTCGGTCTGCCATACCCGTTCTTTCTCGCTCATCCATTACAGGCCGACGTAGAAACGCTTGGCAATCCGAATCAATGGCAGATCGAATGGAAGTGGGACGGCATTCGCGCGCAACTGGTGAAACGCGCGGGGCGTGTGTGGCTATGGTCGCGCGGTGAGGATCTGATCACCGCGCGCTTTCCCGAAGTGAGCGCGCTCGGCGAGGCCTTGCCGGATGGCTGCGTGATCGACGGCGAAATTCTCGCGTGGGAACCGGACGCACTGGCGCCGCTGCCGTTCGCGCGGCTGCAACCGCGCATCGCCCGCAAGACGCTCACCAAAAAGATCCTCGCCGATTCGCCCGCCACCTTTCTCGCTTACGATCTGCTTGAAGCGAATGGGCAGGACTTGCGCATGACGCCGCTGGTCGAACGGCGCGCACAACTCGATGCGCTTGCGGTGTCGCTCGACAGCTCGTTAGCGCGCGATCTGCTGCGTATCTCGCCGCGCGTGGAAGCGTCCGGCTGGGACACGCTCGCGCAACTGCGCGAGGAAAGCCGCGCGCGCGGCGTGGAAGGGCTGATGCTGAAAGAACGGCAGTCGCTGTACGGGGTCGGCCGCACCAAAGCCTCCGGCACGTGGTGGAAATGGAAGATCGATCCGTATGCCGTGGATGCCGTGCTGGTCTACGCACAACGCGGCCACGGCCGGCGCGCGAGCCTCTACACGGATTTCACCTTCGCGGTATGGGATGAAGCGGACGGTGTGCGCACGCTGGTGCCGTTCGCCAAGGCCTATTCCGGTCTCACGGATGAAGAGATGCGTCAGGTGGATGCGATCGTGCGCAAAACCACGATCGAAAAATTCGGCCCGGTGCGCAGCGTGACGCCGTCGCTGGTGTTCGAGATCGGTTTCGAAGGGATTCAGGCGAGTCCACGACATAAGTCAGGCATTGCGGTCAGGTTTCCGCGCATGCTGCGCTGGCGCACCGATAAACCCATCGAAGAAGCGGACACGCTGGCGATGCTCAAGGGCTTTATCGACGATCGTCCGACCTGATGCACTTCACGTGGGGACTTTCCCTGATGCGCATGCATCGATCCTGAATCGATCCGCGATGCAGCCGTGATAGGTGCGCACACAAGGGTTTTTCGCGGGTGGTCACATCCAGGCCGTTTTGATACTTCTTGCACTTTCGACTGATGACTTCGAGCGGCCGCATGGTCCGCTGACCACGCACGTTATGTGAGACGCATCGGCGTCGACGCGCCGTGAATGGCACTGCGTGATATCCCAGCATGCAGCATGCGTGGCGTGCAGATGCCGGGATCGAATCTTGCACCCATCGTCCAATGCGTCGACGCGTGACGTCATGGAGAAAACAGTGACCGCAGACTACAGGATGAACGACAACGATGACGTGGTGGTGTGGCGACCCATCGACGAGGCACTGGCGTCGCATCGCCGCGTGCTGGTGGTCGACGACTATCGCGAAGCCGCCGACGCCTTGCAGTTGCTGCTCAATGCCGATGGCTTCGAATGCCGCGCGCTGGAAGACCCGCTCGCGGTGTGCGAACTGGCCGTCGAATGGCAGCCGTTCGCGGTCGTGCTCGACATCAAGATGCCGGGGCTCGACGGCTTCGAACTCGCGCGCCGTCTGCGCGCGGATGCGTCCACCTCGCATATGTTGCTGGTAGCGTGTACCGCGTTTTCTTCGGCGAATGACCGCGCCGATGCCAGGGCGGTGGGTTTCGATGCGCATTGCGCGAAGCCGTTGACGCCGCAGCGGCTGCTGCGGGTGCTGGAAGCGGCGACGACGCGCCGCGGATAGGGACGGATGGGCAGGACCGCAACTTGCTTAAGTAAGCCTCTCGCGCCGGTTTCGGTGCGAACATCTGCCACCGTCCGAGGAAAAACCATGTCACGCGAGGCCCCGCAAGCGTCTCAAGTTCGTTACGCCACCCGTATCGCCGAAGGTGTCCCCTACCCGCTGGGCGCGACGTGGAACGGCTCCGGCGTCAATTTCGCGCTGTTTTCCGCGCACGCTACCAAGGTCGAACTGTGCCTGTTCGATTCGACGGGGCGTGAGGAAATCGAGCGCATCGAACTGCCCGAATATACCGATGAAGTCTGGCATGTCTTCGTTCCGGATCTGAAACCAGGGGCGGTTTACGGCTATCGCGTCCACGGACCGTATGCGCCCGAGGAAGGGCATCGTTTCAATCCGAACAAGCTGCTGCTCGACCCCTATGCGAAAGCGCATATCGGCGAACTCAAGTGGGGACCGGAGATTTTCGGCTACACGCTCGACCACGAAGACGGCGATCTGTCCTTTGACGAGCGCGACAGCGCGCCATTCGTGCCGAAGTGCAAGGTGGTGGACGCGAACTTCTCGTGGACCCATCCCGAGCGCAACGCGCTGCCGTGGGAGCGGGTGATTTTCTACGAAACCCATGTGCGCGGCTTTACCATGCGTCATCCCGAGGTGCCGGAAAATCTGCGCGGCACCTTCGCGGGCTTAGGCCAGCAGCCGGTCATCGACTACATCAAAGGCCTCGGTGTCACCACCGTCGAACTGCTACCGATCCAGATGTACGTCAACGACAGCTATCTGCTCGACAAAGGCCTGACGAACTACTGGGGCTACAACACGATCGGCTTTTTCGCCGCCGACCCGCGTTTCTTTGCAGGCGCGAATGCTTCGGTGGAAGAGTTCAAGGCGATGGTCGACCGCTTCCACAACGCCAATCTGGAAGTGATCCTCGACGTCGTCTACAACCACACGGCCGAAGGCAACGAACGCGGCCCGACGATCTCGTTCAAGGGCATCGACAACGCCTCGTACTATCGCCTGATGCCCGACGAGCCGCGCTACTACATCAACGACACCGGCACCGGCAATACGCTGAACCTGTCGCATCCGCGTGTGCTGCAAATGGTGACGGACAGCCTGCGTTATTGGGTGAGCGAAATGAAGGTCGACGGTTTCCGATTCGATCTCGCCACGATTCTCGGCCGCGAGCAGCACGGCTTCGACGAGGGCGGCGGCTTTCTCGACAGTTGCCGGCAAGACCCGGTGCTCTCCAGCGTGCGGCTTGTGGCCGAACCGTGGGATTGCGGCCCCGGCGGCTATCAGGTGGGCGGCTTTCCGCCCGGCTGGGCCGAATGGAACGACCGCTTTCGCGACACCACGCGCGCCTTCTGGAAGGGCGACGAGGGCATGGTGCCGGATCTCGCCAAACGTCTGACCGGCTCCGGCGACAAATTCGACCGGCGTGGCCGGCGTCCATGGGCAAGCGTGAATTTCATCGCGGCCCATGACGGCTTCACGACCAACGATCTCGTCTCCTATAACGACAAGCACAACGAGGCCAATGGCGAAGACAACAAGGACGGCCACTCGGACAACAAGTCGTGGAATTTCGGCGTGGAAGGCCCGACCGACGACCCGGATATCCGCCAGCAGCGCGAACGCCAGAAGCGCAATCTGCTCGCCACCTTGCTGCTCTCGCAGGGCTCGCCGATGATCCTCGCCGGCGACGAGTTCGGCCGCACGCAGAAGGGCAATAACAACGCCTATTGTCAGGACAACGAGATTAGCTGGCTCGACTGGGAAGGCATTGACGACGACGGCCGCGCGCTCACCGAGTTCGTCAAGAACCTGACGACGCTGCGGACCCGCCTGCCGGTGCTGCGGCGCGGGCGTTTCCTGACCGGCGAATACAACGCGGAACTGGACGTGACCGACACGCGCTGGCTCTCGCCGGCCGGTACGGATCTCTCGCAGGAGCAATGGGACGATGCGGCGATGCGCTGTTTCGGCCTCGTGATCGACGGCCGCGCGCAGGCGAGCGGCATCCGCCGGCCCGCGTCCGATGCAACCCTTCTGCTGGTTCTGAACGCCCATCACGACGTGGTGAATTTCACCTTGCCGGACGTTCCCGAAGGCGACAAGTGGACCTGCCTGCTCGATACCAACATGCCGGTGCGCGATGAATTACCGGCATTTTCCGCGGGTCAATCGTACCAGGTGACGGGCCGCTCGCTGCTGCTGTTCGCCCTGGACGCCTCGAGCCGCGCCACCCAGCGCGTGCTGGATCGCCTCGAACAGCAACTCACCACGGACGATCCCGACAAGGGCGACTAAGAGGCGCAACTAAAAAGAACAGGGGCAAAACCAGCCTGGCGCCAGGTACAGGCCTTGCTGAATGAGTGGAACGAAGGCGCCGCCGCGTGCCGTTGCAGCCGCCTGACGAGGCGCTGCCGGACGCGGCGGTCGCCGTTTCGCGGTTGTCGTTCGCGCTGGTTACTTCGACCCTGCGACGAATCGAGCCACACACCAGGAGGCCAGAATGGCACAGCAACAGGATCAAGAGCAGGAACTGGAGCAGGTCAGCCCGGAAGACCGGATTCGCATGCGCGCGTACTACCTGTGGGAGCAGGCGACCGATCCCAAGGGCACCCCTGACGAATACTGGGAGCAGGCTCGCGCGGAAGTCGAGAAAGAGTCGGCCGGCGACGAGAGCGCCAAACACGGCGTGCTGCCGACCCCCACGCCGACCCCGGCACGCAAGCCTTAAACCGGCGCCCGGCGTCGCTATCTGCCGCGGCGGTTCGCGGCGACCGTCGCCGTCTGCAAGCGGCGCTGGTTCACTGCGGCCGCGCGCCTGCAGGGAACCAGCGCGCCCCCCAGGCGAGACGCCACCGAATGCAACCGGACTAATGCCCCAGCATGAAAGACTTCGACGATTCGCGGCTGACGCGGCCTGCGACCCGCGTTGCGCCAATCGCGGCTCTCGGCATCGAGGGCCTGATTACGCTTGCGGTCGGCGTGCTTGCGGTGTCGGCGCTGTATTTCGCGCGCGACGTCCTGATCCCCATTACGCTCGCGATCCTGCTGAGTTTTCTGGTCGCGCCGCTGGCGGATTTTCTGTTGCGCATCCGGCTCGGGCATGTGGCGTCGGTGCTGGTCGCGGTGCTGTTATCGGTGTCGGTGATCGTGCTGCTCGCCAGTGTGATCGGCACCCAGCTGACCGAACTCGTCACCAATGCGCCGCGTTATCAAGCCACCATCGAGAGCAAGATCGAGGCGGCGCATAGTCTGACCATCGGCAAGCTCGACCGTCTTGCCGGCGTCGCCGGCCAGGCGTTGCAGCGGGTGACGGCGGAGCCGCCGCCCGCGCCGTCGTCATCGCCCTCATTGCCGGCCTCGCGCAGCGCGGTCGCGCCGAGTTCCGACGCGCATCCGGCTGCCGCCATGCCGGTCGAAGTCCGCGAACCGGTGCCGACGCCGTTTGAAATTGCGCGGCGCTTTCTGTCGCCCGCCATCAGTCCGCTCGAAACCGCATTCATCGTGTTCGTCGTCACCATCGTGATCCTGCTGCAGCGCGACGATCTGCGCGACCGCGCGATCCGCCTGTTCGGCTCGCGCGACCTGCATCGCACCACGACTGTCATGGATGAGGCGGCGCGGCGTCTGAGCCGTTACTTCGTCTCGCAACTCGGCGTGAATGCGGGGGTGGGGGTGGTGATCGGCGTGGGCCTGTTTTGCGTGGGCGTGCCCAGTCCGATTCTGTGGGGCATCATGGCCGCGTTGCTGCGGCTCGTGCCGTATGTGGGCATCTGGATTTCCGCCGCGCTCGCCACCGGATTGGCGGCAGCGGTGAGCCCCGACTGGTCGATGGCGATCTGGTCGCTTGCGCTGTTCGTCACCGTGGAACTGGTGGTGGGGCAGGTGGTCGAGCCACTGCTGTATGGGCACAGCACGGGCCTCTCGCCGTTTTCGGTGGTCGTGGCGGCGATTTTCTGGAGCTGGATCTGGGGGCCGGTCGGCCTGATTCTCTCGACGCCTTTGACCTTGTGTCTGCTGGTGCTGGGCCGCCATGTGCGACGGCTCGAATTTCTCGACGTGCTGCTCGGCGATCAACCGGCGCTGACGCCGATCGAAAACTTCTACCAGCGCGCACTCGCCGGCGACCCCGACGAAGCCATCGCCCAGGCGGAAGTCATGCTGCGCGAACGCTCGCTCTGTGCGTACTACGACGAGGTCGCGGTCAAGGGCCTGCAACTGGCCGCCATCGACGTGCAGCGCGGCGGTGTCAGCGCCGCGCAACTCGCGCGGATCGAGTCGACCACCAACGATCTGATCGAAGGGCTCGACAGTTATCCGGACCATGACCCCACGCGCGACGAGCAGGCCGACAACTGGGCCGCCGTGGCGCCCGTCGAGGCCCATCCGTTTGCACCGACCGAGGAAGCGGACGCAAGCCCGCGCGAAACGACGCACGACGGTGTGAGTGATGAAGCCCGCGCGAGTGCAAGCACGAATCATGGCGATACCGAAGAAACTGATCTCTCGCCCGCGCAGGCCGCGCGCAATCGCGCCGCGCATCACGTGCTATGCATTTCAGGGCGTGGCCCGCTCGATCAACTGTCCGCCGGGCTGCTGGTGCAATTGCTCGGCAAGCACGATCTCGATTGCCGGGTGTTGCCGCACGAGGCCGCGTCACGCAGCGCGATCGATACGCTGGATACCTCCGCGGTGACCATCGTGTGCCTGTTTTATCTGAACATCGACGGCATCCCGTCGCATCTGCGCTATCTCGTCAAACGGGTCCGGCAGCGTCTGCCGCAGGCGGCGATCGTGGTCGGCCTGTGGCCGCAAGGGCAGCCGCAAACGTGGAGCGACGACCTGCAAAGCGCGATTGGCGCCGACTGCTATGCGACCTCGATGCGCGACATGCTGACCGCGTGCCGCCGGATCGCCGAGGCGGCGCCTTCGACCCAGCCGCGGGCGGTGGACGAGATCGCTGCTTGAGCCATCCCGCGTGTCGTATCCGGGCGACGAAAGCCCCGTTCAGCTACCCGAAGATGAAGATGCTGAAGATGCTGAAGATGCGCTCGCCGCATCGCTACCTTGCGCCGCCGGGCCGCCGCCGTTAGAAACCGCCGCGCCACTTGCTGCCTGCCAGCCGCCGCCCAATGCCTTGTAGAGCGCCACCAGATCCGTGCTGACCTGGGTGGTGCCTTGCGCGTATTGCTGCCGCGCGTCGCTGAGTTGCCGCTCGGCATCGAGCACGTTGATAAAGGTCACGAGCCCTTTTCGATAGCTCTCGCGGGCGAGATCGAACGACGCCTGCAAGGCAGTCACGCTGTCGCCGAGCGAGGCGCGGCGCGCCTGATCGGTACGATAAACGGCAAGCGCATTGTCGACGTCGCGCAGCGCCGTCAACACCGCCTTGCGGTAATCGAGCGCGGCCTGTTGCTGCTGGGCCTGCGACAGATGCAGATTGGCCACCAGCGAACCACCCTCGAAAATAGGCAGGGAAATGCTCGGCCCGAACGAGTAGAAGAGGCTCGACCAATGCGTGAGGCCACTGGCGTTGGTGGCCCGTGTGCCGACCTGGCCGGTCAGCGAGATGTCCGGATAAAACTGCGCCACGGCCACGCCGACGTCGGCGGTAGCGGCATGCAGGCTGGCCTCGGCGCGGCGGATGTCGGGGCGGCGGCGCGCCAGCGTCGAAGGCAAGCCGACCGGCACGGCCGGCGGCACCGGCGGCACCTCGGCGGGCGCGGACAACTCCGCTTCGAGCGAGCCGGGCTGCTCACCGAGCAGATACGACAAGCCGTTCAAGGCCTGGGCGATCTGCTGGTCGAATTGCGGCAACTGCGCCTGCGTCTGCGCGAGCTGCGCAGTCGCGCTCTTTACGTCGACGTCGCTGGCGAGACCCACCTTGGCCTGGCTTTGCGTCAGCGTGACGATTTCGCGCTGCTGGTCGATGAGATTCTGCGTGATCTGCCGCAGCGCCTGCGCGCCGCGCAGTTGCACGTAGGTCTGCGCGACTTCCGCTTCGAGCGACACCAGCGCGTCGTTGCGGCTTTCCACCGCCTCTTCGGTCTGCGCATGCGCGGCTTCGACCGAGCGGCGCACGCGGCCGAACAGGTCCAGTTCCCAGGAGGCGTCGAAGCCGACCTGCCACAGGTTGATCGGCGAGGTCAGTTCGTTAAGTACATTGTTGGCGCCGTTTTCCACCGCCGCGCCGGTGCCGGGTGCAATGGCATTGATCGGCGAATTGGGTGCACCCAGTTGATCGACCTTGCTATAGACGCCTTGCGATTCGAGGAAGCCCTTCGCGCCTAACTGTTCGCGCTGGTAACTGCCGCTCGCGCGCACATTGGGCAAGCCTTGCGCCGCGGCGCTTTGCTCCTGGGTGCGCGCCTCGACGATGCGCAGCACCGCCTCCTGCAGATCCAGATTGCCACGCGCGGCGCGCTCGATCAGGCCATCGAGCGTCGGGTCCGCGAAACTGCGCCACCATTGCGGGTCCGGGTCGGAGTCCATGGTCGGCACGGAAGCAACGGTGGCGTCCGACGCGCCCGCAGGCCTGGAAGCATGCGCGGCGCTTGCTGCACTCGCAGCACCTGATGCCGCAACCGGCGCCGCAGCCGCCTGCTGCGGATCGTGCCACTGCGCCGGCACGTCGGCCTGCGGCTGGTGAAAGTTGGGGCCCACCGAGCAGGCGCCGAGCAACACCGCAGCGGACAGCGCGGCACACAGCGGACGCAGACGGAAAGCGACGGGAGAGCGAGCGCGGTTCATATCAATGTCCTCCCGCGCCGCCGGCGGCTTTGACCGGAGAGAAGAAGAATGTCACCGGGATAAATAGTAAGCAGAACACAGCAAGATAGCCGAACACATCCATGTAAGCCTGAATGGTCGCCTGCGAAATGAAGGTGGTGTAAAGCCGGCCGGTGGCCGTCTGCAAGGCCTGCGCGAGCGGCTGACCGGTCATGCCGGCGATCGTGTGCGCGGTGCGCTGCAACGTGTCGTTGTAGTTCTGCGAGAGTGTCGACATATGTCCGGATAAATGGGCCATGCGTGCCTGGGTGCGTTCGCGGATCAGCGCGGTGGAAAGCGAAATGCCGATCGACCCCGCCACGTTACGAAACATCGTGAAGAGGGCGGAAGCGTCGTCGTTAAGCTCGCGCGGCACGGTCAGGTAAGCGAGCGTGGTGATCGGCACGAACAGAAAGCCAATCGCAATCGATTGGGCGCTGCGCATCTTGACGAGCGTGTCGTAATCGATGTCGGGCACCAGCGTGTGCGAGTAGGCGAGTGCAATGGTGAGCAGCAGGAAGCCCGTCGACACCAGAAAGCGCGTCTGTATATAAGGCATGGCGCGGCTGATGATCGGTATCTCCATGACGATCAGGATCGCTCCCGGCGAAAGCACCAGCCCCGCCAACGTGGCCGTATAGCCGAGCTGCTGCTGGGCGAGCTGCGGCACCAGCACCGCGCTGCCATAGAGAATCATCGCGAAGGCGGCCATGCTGGTGCAGCCGAGCGCGAAGTTGCGATCCTTCATGCAGCGCAGATCCACCACCGGCTTCTTCGTATAGAGCAGCCAGTAAATGGCGCCGACGAGACCCGCCACCGTCAACACGGCAAAGGTGCAGATAAAGCGCGAGGAGAACCAGTCATCGTCCTCGCCGCGATCGAGCATGACCTGCAGGCAACCCAGGCCAATCGCGATCAGCGTAATGCCGATGTAATCGATCGACACCTTGCCGGTGCTTTTCTCGCGCCAGGGCGGATCTTCGACGAACTGGTACACCGCGAGCGAGGTCAGCACGCCCACCGGCACGTTGAGCAGAAACACCCAGCGCCAGGTGAAATTGTCGGTGATCCAGCCGCCCAGCGTCGGCCCCAGCACCGGCGCGACCACGATCGCCACGGCGGAAATGGAGAAGGCGCGGCCGCGCTGTTCGGGCGGAAAGGTATCGAGAATGATCGACTGCTGGTTGGGTTGCAGGCCGCCGCCGAAAAAACCCTGCAACAGCCGGAACACGATCAGTTGCGTCAGGTTGGTGGCGATGCCGCACAGAAACGAACAGATCGTGAAGGCCACGATGCAGATCAGAAAATAGCGCTTGCGGCCCAGCACGCGGGCGAGAAAGCCGGAGATCGGCAGCACGATGCCGTTCGCCACCAGATAGGAGGTGAGCGTCCAGGTGGCCTCGTCGTAACTGGCCGACATGGTGCCCGCAATGTGCGGCAGCGCCACGTTGACGATGGTGGTGTCGAGCACCTCCATGAACGCGGCCAGCGTCACGACAATCGCGATCAGCCACGGATTGGAGGCGGGCTTCCAGTTGGAGTTGGAAGCGTCGCTCATTTCAGATAGACCTTCGGCGTCACCGAGAGGCCGAGGCCTAGCGGCTGGTCGCGCGGCAAGGTGGAGTCGATCACGATCTTCACCGGCACGCGCTGCACGATCTTCACGAAGTTGCCGGTGGCGTTTTCCGCCGGGAAGGCCGAGAAGCGCGAACCGCTGCCGAGCTGCACGCTATCGATATGGCCATGCAGTTCGAGCTTCGAATAGGCGTCGACCTCGATATCCACCTTGTCGCCGGGACGCATTCTCTCAAGCTGCGATTCCTTGAAATTGGCCGTCACCCACACTTCCGGCGTGACGATCGAGAACAGCGACGCGCCGGCTTGCAGGAAGGTGCCGTATTGCACGTTGCGGCGCGTGACCCAGCCGTCGGAGGGCGCGCGCACTTCGCAATAGGAGAGGTTCAGGCGCGCCTGTTCGAGTTGCGCCTCGGCCTGCTGCACCTGCTGGCGGCGCTCTTCGACGGTGGCCACGGTCTGCTTGATCTGCTGCGGCACGAGGCTCGCGGTCTGTTGCTGGGCCTGCGCCTGCTGCACGTTGGCGCGCGCGGTCTGCTGCTGCGCGTCGGCGGTGTCGATATTCTGCTGCGTGGTGGCGCGCTGGTCGACCGCGTGCTGGCGTTCCCACGCCGCCTGCGCCTGCTTGAGATTGGCCTCGGCCGAGGCGGTCTGCGCCTTGGCCTGCTGATACTGCGCCGGATACTGCACGCGGGCGATGTCGAGTTGCACCAGCGCCGCGTTCAGTTGTGCCTGGGCGAGGCCGAGTTGCGCCTGGGCCGCGTCCACCTGGGCCTGATAGTCGCGCTTGTCGATCACCACGAGCAGGTCGCCCTTGTGCACGTAGGTGTTGTCGTTGACCGCGAGGTCCACCACGTAGCCCGAGACCTGCGGCGCGATGGTGATGGCGTTGCCGTCCGTGTAGGCGTCGTCGGTGGTGGCCTGGTTGCGCGTGGCGAACCACCAGATAAAGCCGCCGATCAGCAGGATCACCGCCACCACGGCGAGGATGATCAGCGGCTTTTTGCCGGGCTTCTTGCGTTCGCCGGAGCCTTTCTCGGCGTCGTCCTTGCCGTCTTTCCCGTCCTTGGCGCTTTTGTCGTCTTTACCGCTGTCCTTGCCGTCGCTTTTGCCATTGTTTTCGCCGCCGGATTCGCGGTCGTTGTTGCCGCCGGAGCCGCTGTCGTGACGGGGCGGGTTTTCATCATCGTGAGAGGAGGCGGTCTGGTCAGACATAACGATTCGATCCGTTAGAGCGTTGCCCGCTGCGGTAGCAAGCTGCATGCCCGAGCCTCGCGGGGCTGCCCGTCTCGCAGCAGCACGCCATTGAACCTGCTGTACACGCCATCCATTTGTGCTGTTGAGCGGCCTGTCGTACAGTCAGGCCACCGAAACCGGCGCGGCTGATGTGTCAGGCACGACGTGTGCAGCGGCTCCGGTTCGACCTACACTGAAAAACATCGACCTTCAGAGGAGATCGTCACGTGCAACATGCGGAGCGCGCCGTCGTCGACTTACCGCTGCCGTTACGCAACTTTGCTGCGACGCGGCGCATTTTGCTGGTGGTGCTGGCCGCGTCGATCCTGTTTCCGCTCGGCTGCCTCGTGGGCTACGGCTACCTCGACTATCAGCGCCGCATTGCCGACGCCGACGACATGATCGACCGCCTCGCGCGCGTGACCGAGGAGCAGGCCGTCAAGGTGCTGGACCTCAACCAGCAGATCAGCGCCCGCATTCTCGAACTGCTGGACGACGAAGACGAGGCCGCGATTCATGCTCATGAGGCCGACCTGCATCAGCGGCTGCGGGTGATCGGCGGCGACTTTCCGCAGGTGGCCGCCATTGCCGTATTCGGCGCCGACGGCAAGTTGCTGGTGAATAGCCGGGCCTATCCGGCACCGGTCATCGTCAACGGCACGCGCGACGATTTCGTCACGGCCAAGGCGATCCGCCCCGAACCGTATTTTTCGTTGCCGATGTACGGTCCGGTCTCGCAGACCGACGTCTTCAACACGACGATCGGCCGCTCGGCAGCCGATGGACGCTTTCTCGGCGTGGTGTCGATTGCCTTGCGCAGCGCCTATTTCTCGCGCTTTTACGCCGACCTGACGGGCGGCGACCCGTCGCTGGCGCTGGGCCTGTACCGCCAGGACGGCCAGTTGCTGGTCCGTTATCCCGGCTGGCCGCCCGGCACCGAGCCGCTCGCGCATACGCCGTTCACCAACGCGCTGCGCGACAAGGAACTGTCCGGCCATGTGCGGATGACCTCGAGCGTGGATGGCGTCGAACGGCTGCTGGCGTTCCGGCGGGCCGGCGACTATCCGCTCTACGTGATGAGCGCGTATGCCACCGAGGCGATTTTCCAGCAGTGGTGGCGCCACTTCGTTTTGATCGCGGCGATTACGGTGGTGCCGTGCATCGCCATCTGGCTGCTGGTGTTTTTCTCGCTGCGCCAGCTCGAAACCGAGCGCCTCGCCTGGGAGCGCTGGCAGGGCGAGGTGGCGATGCGTCTGTCCGCCGAAGCGTCGAGCCGGCAGTTGCAGCGCATGGGCGCGCTCGGCAACCTGGTCGCCAATGTCGCGCATGACTTCAACAATCTGCTGATGGTGGTTTCGGCCAATATGCAACTGGCCCATCACAAGGGCTTCAACAACCTGAAAACCGAAGTGACGGCGGTGGAGCGCGCCACCCAGAGCGCGGAGGCGCTGACGCGGCGCCTGCTGAGCGTGGCGCGCAAACAGCCCCTCAAGCAGGAGCCGATCGACTTCGCCAAATGGCTGCCCGGCGTCGGCACGTTGATCGATGCGGCGGTGGGCGACAAGGTGCAGGTCACGGTCAACGTGGTCGAGGATAGCTGGCGCGTGCTGGCCGATCCGACCGAGCTCGAATTCGCGCTCGTCAACCTCGCGGTCAACGCGCGCGACGCAATGCCGGACGGCGGGCGCTTCGTGATCCGTTGCCAGAATACCCGGCTGGTGTCGAGCGACACGCTGCTGCCTGACGGCGAATACGTGCTGATTTCCTGTTCCGACGACGGCGAAGGCATGAGCGAAGCGGTGGCGCGGCGTGCCTTCGAGCCGCTTTTCACCACCAAGCTGCAAGGCTCAGGCACGGGCCTGGGGCTCGCCCAGGTGCTGGCGATGTGCGAGCAGTCGGGCGGCACCGCGAAGATCGACAGCGTGCTGGGCAGCGGCACGACCGTGCGTCTGTACATACCGCGTTACCGCGAGGCGCGCGCGGCTTCGAGCGTGGCCGACGACGCGGCGCTCGATGCGCGCTCGGCGTCCCAGGGCGTGGTGCTGCTGGTGGAGGACAACGAGGACGTCGCCGCCGGCATCGCGGCCGTGCTCGAGACATTCGGCTGCGAGGTGCAGCACGCCCCCACCGCCGACCGCGCGCTCGATGTGCTGGCCGCGGGCGAAACCTTCGAACTGGTGCTGTCCGACGTGCAGATGCCGGGCAAGCTCAATGGCGTGGATCTGGCGGAACGGGTGCGTCATTCGTGGCCGGCGCAGAAAATCGTGCTGATGACCGGCTACGCCGACGAGCTGGAACGGGCTCGGCATATCGGCGTAGAGATTCTGGCCAAGCCGTTCAATATCGACGAACTGCACGCGCTGGTTAGCTGCGGCTAACGGTTGCTGGAAGCCGGCGCCTTGAGGCCGCCATCCGAGGCGAGCACCGGGTCTTGCGATGAGCCGCGCATAGGAACTGCCCGGGCCGACGGACAGGTAAAGTCCGCTCCCGCCTGGAATTTTTACAGCGCCATGACGGCATGCGGGTCTGCCGACACGATCGCAAGGACACGCGTAGACTGAAGCCCCGTTGCCCCGTGGCAATTTTATGGAGGATATTCAATGGAATACAGACATTTGGGCGCATCCGGCTTCAAGGTTCCGGTCCTCAGTTTCGGCACCGGCACATTTGGCGGCAAGGGTGAGTTCTTCGAGGCGTGGGGCGCAACGGATGTCGCCGAAGCGCGCCGCCTGATCGATATCTGCCTCGACGCGGGCGTGTCGATGTTCGACAGCGCCGACATCTATTCGAGCGGTTCGTCGGAAGCGGTGCTCGGCGAAGCGATCAAGGGCAAGCGCGACAAGGTCATCATCTCGACCAAGGCGACCTTCCGTTTCAACGACGAACCGAATAACGTCGGCTCGTCGCGCTTTCACCTGATTCAGGCCGTCGATGCCGCCTTGAAGCGGCTGCAAACCGATTACATCGACCTGTTCCAGTTGCACGGCTTCGACGCGAAGACCCCCGTCACCGAAGTGCTGTCGACGCTCGACGATCTCGTGCGGGCCGGCAAGATCCGCTACACCGGCGTGTCGAATTTCTCCGGCTGGCATCTGATGAAATCCCAGGATGTGGCGGACCGCTATGGTTATCCGCGCTACGTCGCCAATCAGGCGTATTACTCGCTGATCGGCCGCGATTACGAGTGGGAACTGATGCCGCTCGCCATCGACCAGGGCGTGGGCGCGGTGGTGTGGAGTCCGCTCGGCTGGGGGCGTCTGACCGGCAAGCTCAAACGCGGCCAGCCGTTGCCGTCGACGAGCCGCCTGCACAAAACCGCCGACATGGGGCCGCCGGTCGCCGACGAATATCTGTTCCGCGTGCTCGACGCCATCGACGAAGTGGCCGCCGAAACCGGCAAGACCGTGCCGCAGATCGCCTTGAACTGGCTGTTGCAGCGGCCGACGGTATCGACGGTGCTAATCGGTGCACGTAACGAGGAACAGTTGCGGCAGAATCTCGGCGCCGTGGGCTGGAATCTGACGCCCGAGCAGATGGCGAAACTCGACGCGGCGAGCGCGGTGCGGCCGGCGTATCCGTACTGGCATCAGGAAGGCTTCGCGGAACGCAATCCGTCGCCGGTGTAACGCGGCGCGCGGGAAGTTCAAGCCAGGGTTGGCGGTGTGTCGCGGAACTGCGCCGCGCCGTCGACCTGGCAAGCCGAACGGTCGCGCGCGTTACATCGCGTCAAGTTACGTCTTTTCTTTCACCCAGCGCCTGGTGGCGTGATAACCATTGCGCGTGGTGTTCGCTACGGCATGGCCGGCGCTTTTGGCGCCGCGCCCGATGGCATGGCCCGCAGACCGCGCACCGTGCCCGACCGCACGCCCGGCGTTGCCGATGGCGTGACCGGTTTCCTTGCCCGCGGTCTTCACGTCGGTTTTGAATTGATGGGCGCCTTCCGCAAGGTCTGCATGCGCCAGCGGCGTCAACGCGGTCAGCGTGAGCGTGGCGAGCAACAGCCTGAACTTCTTCATGACACAGGTCCTGAGTGAGAGCCGGGGTGCGAGGCACGCGCGGCCGTTAGAGTTGCGCCGCTGGCATCGAGCATGACGGCGGCGCGGCCGCTCAGCAGCAGGCGCTCGTCGCACCGCAATGCGAAGCGGTAGAGGATATGGTTGTCGTTGCCGCTCAGGCGTGCGGCTTCGACGCTCAAGAGGCCCTCAAGTGTATCAAGCCGGCCGGTGTGCGCTTCGACGTCGCGCACGCTGGCGAGAAACCCCGCACGCGGACGCTCCTGCGCCGCGCCGAGCAGTGCGCCATGCAAGGCCATGGCCTGCGCGGCATATTCGACGCCGCAGATTGCGGCGAGGCGGCCATGCGCGCGCAGCGGATTGTGTGGGTCGCGGTGACTGCCTGTCGTGCAGGCAATTGCTTCGGCATCCCAGGCAATGACGGTGTCGAGCAGACACATCGAACCGCTATGCGGAATATGCGCGGCGATCCAGGCGTGGTCGAGTGGCGGTGAGAGGGTAAAGCCGGCGGTCATGGTGCGGGCTTGCCGACCACATTCGGCATGGCGATATCCAGTTGCAAGCGGACATCCTGCAGATAGTCGAGCACGACGCTGGACGTGCGTTGCGCGGCGAGTGCATCGAGCAAGGGCAGCGCGCGGGCGGCGGGGTTGCTACGGCGCATCTGTTCGAATCCGGCCGTAGCGAGCACGGTGGCGGGTGCGTCGGTGAGGCGCGCATCGATGCGTGCCAGCGTCTTCGCGCTTTGCGTCGGCGCAAGCACCAGCGCCACGCCGAAGGCGTCGGGGACCGGCCGCACGTCGCGCATCGGCGAGGGGTAGTCGGTATCGAAGGCGATCAGCAGGGTGGGCACCCCGTCTACGGCGACCTGGCAGAGCGCTTCGAGCAGGCCGGCGGCGAAACTGCCGTCATATGCGCACAGCACGTTGGAGGGCGCCATCGCCCCGGTGGCGATGCTCCAGTAACCGGCCGGCGCATTGTGGACGGAGTTGTGAAAGCGCGTCGGCGACAGCTTGCGGTCGTCGCTCGCGAGCGTCTCGCAGATCATGTGACAGTTCTGGCCGTCGCCGCCCGAGGCGGCGAACACGGTGGCGAGCGACGCCGCCGCGCGGCCGCTTTTCGTCACCGCTTCAAGGCCGATCGCAATGGCCAGTTTGACGCCGGTGCCGGTGCGGCGACGCTCGGCGGACGGCAGGCTGGCCGGGGCGGGAATCACGGTGCGTGTCGCGACGAAAGACGTGTTGCCGGCCAGCACGGCCTCGGCTTCGGCCCAGCCATTCAAGCCCGGCCCGACCAGCCCGACGCCTTCGATAAAGGCATTTAACCCGATCATGACGCGGCGCCTCCGTCAAGCACGTAAGCGGCTCGCGCGAACAGCAGGCTGCAATTGGTACCGCCAAAGCCGAAGGAATTGCTGAGCGCGGTGCGCAGGATCGCCGGGCCGCCCGTCAGTTGATAATTCAGTCCCAGCGCGGTATCCACCTCGGTGGTGTTGATGCCGGCCGGCAGCCATTGCTCGCGTAGCGCGAGCGCGGCGATCACCGCTTCGAGCGCGCCGGCCGCGCCGAGCGTGTGGCCGGTCGCGCCTTTGGTCGAACTGCAGGGCGTGTCATTGAAGAGTGTCTTGACGGCAGTGCTTTCGGCCGCATCGTTGCTCGGCGTGGCGGTGCCATGCAGGTTGATGTAGTCGATGCCATCCGCTGCGATGCCGCTGCTCGCGAGCGCCTGTTCCATCGCGAGACGCGCGCCGAGCCCTTGCGGATGCGGCGACGACATATGGTAGGCGTCGCTCGATTCGCCGACGCCGGCCAGCAAAACCGCGTCAGCAGGCAAAGGCGGCGTGGTGTCATTGGCTTGCGGCACGCGCTCCAGCAGTGCAAACGCCGCAGCCTCGCCGATCGAGATGCCGTTGCGCTGCACATCGAACGGCTTGCATGGACCGGGCGACAACAGTTCGAGTGAATTGAAACCGTACAGGGTAGTGAGGCAAAGCGAATCGACGCCGCCCACCACGGCGGCATCGATCAGTCCGGCGGCCAGCATCCGACGCGCCGAGCCGAACACCTTGGCGCCCGACGAGCACGCCGACGAAATCACGAACGCCGGTCCCTGCAAGCCGAAATACGCACGCACGAAGGCCGCCGACGAATACGGGTTGTGGGTCTCGGCATAGCGAAAGGTCGCGGGCAACGCGCCGCTGTGCGGATCACGTTCACGGTAGGCCTGTTCGGTTTCCAGAATGCCCGCCGTACTGGTGCCGATGAACACGCCGATCCGTTGCGCACCGTAACGCCGCGCGGCGGCCGCCACCGCCTCGGCGAAACCGTCCTGGTTGAGCGCCAGTTGCGCGAGCCGGTTGTTGCGGCATTCGTAGTCGCTCAGATCGTCGCGCACGGTCTGGTCGTCGATGCCGTCCACGGCGCCGATCCAGGTATCGAGCGTGGCGCGTTCGAAGTGGCAGGGCGCGAGGCCGCCGCGCTTGCCGCGCAACGCGTCGAACGTGGCATCGAGCCCGCGGCCGATGCAGCTCGTGGCGGTAAAGTGCGTGAGCACAAGAGGTTTCACGACGATGCAGTCCTGTGGTGAGTTCGACGAGGCCAGCGCGCCGGGCGACGTGCAGCGCGCCCGCCTGGTTGGGTCGACGTTTATCGGTCCATGGTAGCAAAAGGTGTGCGTGCTTCAGCGCCTTCGCGGCCTTCGGAGCCTTCGCGATCATTGCAGACATCCGGCGCAATCGCGGCGCGCAGTGTCGTGCATGGCAGGTTAGCCGCCCGCGCTGCCTCGAGCACGGCGGGCAGCACGTCCAGCACCACCGGCTGATTGCGTGCGTCGCGAGCCGGATTGCCGTCGTGTACCAGCAGGATGTCGCGCGGCGCGAGGCCGCGCAGCAGACGGCGCGTCACGACGGCGGCATCGCGTGTGCGGGTATCGAAACCACGCCGCGTCCAGCTCGCCAGGTGCAGCCCGAGCCGGCACAGTACCGGTTCGAGAAACGGATTGCGCAAGCCGGCCGGAGCGCGAAAGAACAGTGGCCGCATGCCGCCGATTTCGCTGAGCGTCTGTTGCGCCGCGTCGATTTCGCGCTCCAGCGCCGCCGGTCCCAGCAGCGAAAAATGATGCCGATGCTGCTGGCTATGGTTCTCCACCGCATGGCCTCGCGCGACGATCTCTTCCACGCATCGCGGATGGCGGCGCGCGGCATCGCCGATGCAGAAGAAGGTCGCACGCGCCTCGTAGCGATCGAGGATGTCGAGGATGCGCGGCGTCACTTCGGGGTTCGGGCCGTCGTCGATGGTGAGCGCGATCTGTCTGCCCGCGGACGGCGGCAACGCGGTCCAGTTCAGCCCGAGCAAGGCGCTGCGCGGCCATAGGCCCGCGGCCGTCGCGCCCAGATGCGAGGCGACCACGCCGCCGACCGCCCACGGCCAAAGCGCCGGTTGCAGCACAAGCGCCGCCGCGGCGCCGGCATGCAGCACCGCCGCGCTCTTTATGAACGGCGAGGGCCGCCAGCGCCGCGCCGTCCCTGGCGCGGCGGGCGTGGCGCGTGGCGTGACGTTGGGACGGGGCGGCGTCGAAGTCATACACGCTCTCCGGCGCGAGGTTCGACCGTCGCGGAGGTTTGGATGGGGGGCGCGCGCGTGATCGCAGGAGCGAGAACCGCCGAAAACAGCAGGGCGAGGATCGCACCGGGTCCCACCGTCAAACCGAACGCCTTGAGCAGCGGCACGCGGGCCAGCGCCAGCAGGCCGAAACCGGCCACGGTCGCCAGATTGGCGATCATGAGCGAGACCAGCGTCTGCGGCGTGATGGCTGACAGGCTGCCCGCGCCGTGACTCGGCCGGTTGAAAAACAGCGCGTAGTTCGACCCCACGGCAACGATCAGCAGCATGCCGATCAGATGAAGAATGGTCAGTTGTTCGCCGGCGAGAGCGAGGCCCGCGCAGACCACCAGCACGGCGGCGACGAGCGGCGCCAGGGTGCGCACGACTGCCCGCGGCGAGCGTAGCGCAATCAGCAGCAGCACGATAATCGCGCCGAACCCGGCGAGCGACAGGTGAATGTCCTCGCGCACGTAGTTGCTGTAGAGACGATCGGCTTCGGCTTTCATGTCGACGAATAGCGCCTCGGGGACTTGCGCGTTGGCCACTGCGGCGCGGATCGTGTCGGCGTCGAGGCTCGGTTCGTCGACGGTGGCGGCATGCGTGGCGTTCTGCGCGTGGTCCGGCGCGCGCAGCGACAGCATCGCGCTCCAGCGGCCCGCGCGTTGCGTCAGCAAGGCATCGACGGCGAGCGCCATCGACGTGCCGCGCAGATCCGCGCGTTGCAGAAGCGGCTGCTGGCGAGCCGCGTCGACGTCCGCGATAAACGGCGCGAAGGCCTCGGGCTTCACGTTGACGGATTGATTGGCGACGGCCTCGCGCATGCGCGCCGCGAGCACGTCGGCAGGCGGCAGGCTGGCGAGGCGGGCGCGCTGCGCGGCCATGCTCGGCAGATACAGCGCCGGGCTCTCGTAACCGGCCAGCACGCCTTTATCCACCAGCGGCTGCAATTGCGCGCCCACCTTCTCGGCGCCTTGCAGCACCGCTTCCTGGCTCGGGCCCGAGATCACCACCAGGTAACGCACATCGGGGGCGCCGACAGCGGCGCGCAGGCTTTCGTCGAGCGCCTGGCTTTGCAGCGAGACGGGACTCAGCGCCGAGAGTTCATGGCTCCAGACCTGCTGACGATGCAGCCCAAGCAGCGCAATCGACGCCGCCAGCAAAACCACCAGCGGCCAGCGCAGACGCGGCGCGGCGGCCGTCAGTTTTGCGAGCACCGCGCCGAGCGGCGCGACGTCGCGGATCGCGAAACGCGCGCCACGCAGATGCGGCAGCACGAAGCGCGTGACCAGCGCGGCGGCCGTCAGGCCGGCAATCGAATACAGGCCGAGTTGCACGAGGCCGGGAAAGCCCGAGAACAGCATCGAGGCGAAACCGCAGATCGACGTCAGCACGCCGAGGCGGATGGTTGGCCAATAGGCGGCGATCCAGTCGCGCAGGGCGGTGTCGTTGCTGCTGCGGGCGATTGGCGCAGCGGTTGCCGGCGATTGCGCACGCGAAGACTGCACGAACAGATAGATCGAATAATCCACCGCTTCGCCGATCAGCGTCGTGCCGAAACCGAGTGTGATGCCATGCACCGTACCGAAGGCGAGGCTCACAGCCGCGAGTCCGGCGGCCACGCCGGTCAGCACCGGTAGCAGGCCGAGCATGAGTGTCAAGGGCGAGCGGTACACCACCAGCAGCAGCGCCACAATCAAGGCGAGGCTCACGGCGGAAAGCCGCGCCACGTCGTGCTTGATGTTGTCGCGCGTCTCGACGGAAAACACACCGGGTCCGGTCATCAGCAGTCGATATGCGGCGGGGTTCGGCAGGGCGCGAGTCGCGGCGTCGAAGGCATGCTGCAGCGCTGCCATGGCGCGGGCCTGGGCGTCGGTATCGGAGCCGGCGCCCGCGGTCTGCACCACCATGACCGCGCGCCGGCCGTCGCGCGACGCCCACACGCCGTCCTGCGACGACGGCTGCGCGCCGCTGTCGAGACGGTTGACGAGCGTGGCGACCTCGCCGGTCGGATCGTGCGGCAGCAGGTCCTTGGTGAACATGCCCGCCGACGACCCCAGCAGATCGAGGCTGTCGCCAAGCGCCTGATGCAGTCCATCGACCGAAAAGCGCTGCGGCGTGACCGCAGGACTCAGCACATAGCGATGCGCGAAGATGAACTGCTGGTCGCGCGCCTCGCTGACCGGTTCGCCGTTATTGACCGAGGCGAACTGCGCATCGCCGCGCACGGTGGCCGCGATCCGGCGCGAGAGCGCGGCGCGCGTGGCCGGATCGCCGCCTTCGATGCCGACCAGAATCAGCCGCGACACCAGGCCGTCGCGCAACTGGTCGACCAGCACGCGTTGCCCGGCGCTCGGCGAACGCGGCAGGAAGGCCGACAGATCGGCGCTGAAGCTGGTGCGGCTGATCACGACGGCACAGGCGAGCAGAAACACGAGCCACGCCAGCACGGCGCGTTGCCGCAGCAGCCGGCCGATGCCTTGCTGCGGCGTGCGGGTGGCGAGCGGCTCGTGCATCACTGGGCCGCGTCGTTTTGCAGACGCATCAACGAATGATCGCCGCCGGCCTGCTGGATGGCGACCGTGTGCAGCAGGTCGCGCGTGCCGGTCAGCGTGATGCTGCTGACGCTTTTCAGCATGCGCGAATCGAGTGGCGTGAGCGTGAGCGTCCAGTCGTCGCCGCTGCCTGCGACCTGCACCTTGTAGACCTGTTCGAGCGCGAAACGGTTGCCGGCGAGCGTCGCGCGAATGCTTTCGATGAAGGCCGACAGGTCCGGATACTGCGTCAACGCCAAGGTGTATTGGTGGCCGTTGCGGGCGATGGTGAGCTTGTCGCCGTCGACTACGAGGTCTTCCGGTTTCGGGCTGTCCGTGCGTTTTTCCAGGTGGTCCGGCGCCGTGAACACGAGTTCGCCCGAGGAAGTGACGGGCTCGCTGGCGATGGCCAGGTACTTGGTTTCCACGAAGCTGGCGTGGCCGGACTTCTTCTGGCCGAGCGTCGACATCAGCCGGTCGAGGGTCCAGCCTGGCTCGTCGGGACTGGCCGCGTGCGCGGTGTGCGGAACGAGGGCTATGGCGGCGACGGCAAAAAGCGTGGCCAGCGTCATCGCCAGCCTGGCGGCAAAGCTGCGGGCCTTGTTGTCGGCGTTAGCCTCGGCCCTGGCTTTGACGTTACCCCTGGCTTTATGCCGCGGCGCGATACGGAATGGTGGGCGTGCTGCAATCATGCGTCAGCTATTCCTGCTGGTCGTGGTCAGATCGGCGGTGGCGCGCACCGCCGGCGCGGAACTTCGGGCCGTGGCCGCCGCAGCGGGTTCGGCTGCGGGATCGGTGTGCCAGAAGTCGTAATAGTTGAACCAGTTATACGGCGCCGCCCGGCAGTGCTGCTCCAGCAAGGCCACGTAGCGCAGAAGGGCTGCTTCGACCGCGGCGGCGCGTTCGCTGCGCTCGACCTGCGAGAAATCCACCAGCTTTTCGAAGTGGATATCGTAGCGGTTGCCGCCGCGATACAGCCCGGTCATGAAGATCACCGGACGCTTCAGCATTGCCGCCATATGCAGGGGCCCCAGCGGAAACGCCGCCGGCTTGCCGAGAAACTCGACCCAGCGCACCGAATCGCGCGCGTCGCCGAGCAGGGTGCGGTCGGCGAGCATGCCGATCATGCTGCCGCCGTCGAGATATTCGCGCACCTTGAGCATGGAGTCGACCTGGCCGAGTCCGATGATGTCCTGCTTCGCGGCCGGATTGATGGAAGCAAGAATCCGGTTGATGCGGCGCGCGTTGTCCTCGTACATGGTCACGGCGACCTTGAATTGCGGCCGGCTGCGGCCAATGGTGCGCACCACTTCGAAGCTGCCCAGGTGCGCGCCCAGCAGAAACGCGCCGCGTCCCGCATCGAGGGTGGCGCCGACCATTTTTTCGCCCGACAGATGCAGGTCGAACAGCTCGTAGCGTTCGTTGAGCAGATAGATGCGGTCGTGGATAGTGGCGCCGAACACGATCAGGTGCCGCCAGACATCGAGCCAGTTTGCCGGCCGGCCCAGCGCCTGGGTGAGATAGGCGCGCGAGGCACGGCAGGCGGCCGGCGAAAACAGCATGAAATAGATACTGGCGGGCGCGAGCACGATGCGGCTCAGGCGCCGGCCGAGGCGCAGCGACAGCCACGTCATGAAACGCATGGAGGTGATGTTGCTGCGCTCTTTGCGTTGCGTCCAGGCGGGGCGTTTCATGCGCATACCGTCTCCCCGCTTTGCACGGGCGCGGCGAGCACGCCGCTGGCGACCGCGCGCGCCTGGGCGCTGACGGTGAAGCGGATCGCGCCGCTCGCTGTGGTCTCGAACGTGAGGTCGAGCGGCGCGCCGGGTGTGGCCGGGCTCGGGAACTTGGCTGAACTGAGGCGGCAGGCGTCGAGCGAACGGTTCAGCGCGGTGCCGATCGCACTGATCGCGTGATCGAGCAGAACCACGCCCGGCACGATCGGCTGGCCGGGGAAATGGCCGGCGAGGGCGGGGTGATCGGCGGGGATCGTGAAGGTGAGCGGGGACGTGGCGGGTTGGATGGTTGGCATGGTGGTCGAGCGGGCAGCGGCATTGGCCACATTTGCGACGTTGTGGACGTTGGTCACGTGAGCCACGTTGGCGGCGGGAAGCGCGACCGACGTCCTGGCTGAAGGTGAGGCCGCGCGCGCATGCTGTGCAGCCAGCATCGTCAGCACATCGCGCGGCAGCTTGCCGGTTGCATTGCGCGGCAGCGTGGGGACAAAGATCAATGGACGCGGCATGAACGCCGCGTCGATGCGTTCGCGCAGCGCGCGCAGGACCTCCGCCTGCGTGAGATCCTGCGCCACGACGAAGGCGACGAGACGCGTGACATGCTCGCCCCTGAGCATCGGCCCGATGCTCAGGGGCGGCTCGTCCGGCATGAAAAACACGCCGTCAGTCACACCTGGGATATCGTTCAATTGATGATTCAGGTAGCCCAACGAAGTCCGCTTGCCGGCAATATTGATGAGATCGCCCTTGCGTCCGTGCAGCAGAAAATGGCGGGCATCGATGGGTTCGAGCACATCGCCCATCGGTATCGGTGCCTCGATATGGCCGCCGGAGACCCAAACGGTGGTGTCGTCAGCCGCTTCGGCTTCACCGTCCGCCGTGCTCGCCGGGACGCCGGCCGTGCGCCGCGTCTCCATGCGGATCTCCGGATACAGCGCCCATGCCGTGCTATGTGCCGTTCGCCGCGTCGCGATCTGGCCGCTTTCCGTGCTGCCGTAAATTTCGAGCAAGGGCGCATCGAAGCGAGCCTCGGCGCTGCGGGCGAGCGCTTCGCCCAGCGGTGCGGTGGCGGACACGATCAGCGCGACCGGCGGCAGCGGCTGCTCCGACATCAGCAATGCCCGCAGATGCACCGGCGAGGTCACGAGCACTCGCGGCGACGGCACGGCGGCGAGTTCCGCGGCGACATCGCCCGGATAGAACGGTTGGCCGTTACTGAATGCGAAGCCGCCGATCAACGCCAGCAACACGGTATTTTCGAAGCCATACATATGCTGCGGCGGCACTGTGCCGACCAGCGTGCAGGCGCCGGTTTCGGCAAGACCCAGGCGCGCAGCCGAAGTGCGCAGGCACTGCACCAGATAACCCCATTTCTTGGCGTGCGGTACCGGCACGCCGGTCGAACCGGAGGTGAACAGATACGCCACGACCTGCTGCGCGTCGATCTGCGGAACGATGAAGTTTGAATCCGCAGCGGCGACTGAGCTTGCGTGTGGAGCGAAATCTAAAGCGGCCTGCAAAGCGGAGCGAGGCGCAAGCGCCATTGCAACGGACTCCGAAGGAAATTGGAAACGTGGCAAATCGACGTCGCAGTCCGCGCTATCGTGCAGGCAGAACGTATCCGGGGCGAACGCTGCCAGTTGCCGCACGGCCTCGGGCGTATGCGCGGAGGGCAGCAGGCTGATCTTGCCGGCCAGCAGCGTCGCGCATAAACCGACCGCGAAGCGGTAGCGGTCGGCGCACATGTTGAAGACGTGGGAGCCCTCGGGCAGCGCCGTGGCGAGGTGCATCACGTCGGCGAGAAATGCGCGCACGGGCACCGGCGAGCCATTGCGCCAGGCAATCGTCTGGGTGGATGACGAGTGGAACAGCAGAGGAAGGCTCGGCATAACGTCAACCAAATTCGTAACTATGAAGGCGCTCGACAGTCAGGCGACGGCGTGCGCGGCGGCGCTCAAAACCGGCTTGATTGCGCATGCTATCGCGCAGCGTTGCGCCCACGTTACCGCACATGCCATTGCACATACTATTGCGCACGTCCGGCGCGGCCATGCATCGTATGCTGATACGCGCGCGCCGCGGCGAACATACTGGCGCGCTGCACATTGGGCAACGCCACGCGCCGCCAGGCATGTTCGCCGACGAACATCGCCGCCACCAGCGGCAAAGTCATGTAATTGGCGAAGGTCGACCACACCACCAGCGGTGAAGCGACGAATAGCAGCGTCGACAGGCTCGCAACGGCGAGGAAGAAAGCCGTCCATGCCACGGTGATGCGCCGCGTGTAATGCGCCACGGCCGGCGTGAGCTTGCCGTGGATCACCGTCGCAAACTGGCTGCACAGCGGCTGGCGGCCGGCCGCCAGCGTGCGGCCGAACATAAACGCCATGATAAGCATGATGCTTAGATGTTCGAAATATGCGCCCCACTGGAAGTGACGGATGAGCGGGGCGCGCGCCATCCAGAGCGCCACGCAGCCGCACGCCCAAAGCGGCAGCAACCAGACGCGCCGGGGCGTGCGTGCCGCGGCCGCGAGTGTGATCAGCAGAAGCGGGGCAAGCACGACGGCGAGGCCAAAACCTTCCGCGCCCGGCGTGCTGGCCGCGTAGTGTGTGCCGAGTTCGCACGCGGCGATTACACCGAGCGTGGCCGCACCATGGACGATACGCTTTAGCTGCGCCATGACGGACTCCCTGCGGAACTGCAACGAAGCTCGGCCTCGTTGCGATCCGCGGCGAACAACACACCAGCAAGAAGATCGATACGCTGCATAGGGGATTGTTTAAAAGCCGGTTCTTTCATCACACGAATGGTGCGCCGAAGTTTCCGGCCGACACCTCTCGCCACGCATTTTTTGTTCCCGATCGGAACCTTAATACAGACCGGCCTCGGCGTAGAGGGGTTCGCACCCGCTTTTGTAACTGTTTGTGTGAGTGCACGGCGGCCGCGATTCTAGCCTACCGTCCGGCCACCGCGCATGGCGGCTTTCGGCTTTCATTCCCTTACCAGGCGCGCGTTGCAAAGCCGTTGCAAAGCAAAACTTCATGTAACCCTTTGTGGGTATACGAGCCGGGATGGCTTCGTCTAGAATCGCCCCAGACTGACAACTTCCATCGGCGCTGATCCCGGCATACAAGACAATGAATAAACTGGAAGAAGAGCTCGCCGCCATGATCGTCGGCGAATTGAATCTCGAAGACGTTCAACCCGATACCGTCACGGCCGATACCCCGTTGTACGGCGAAGGTTTTGGCCTCGACTCGATCGACATCCTCGAAATCGCGCTGCTGATTTCGAAGAAGTACGGCTTCGAACTGCGTTCGGACAATCCTGAGAACCAGAAAATTTTCTCTACGCTCGGCGCGCTCGCGGCCTACGTAGAGGCGCATCGAGTCCGGTAGGTTCATGCGCACAGATAATCCGTCGTCCACGCATCTCGTACTGATTCCGAGCTACAACCCCGGCGAAAAAGTCTACGAAACCGTGCGCAGTGCGCGCGAGAACTGGAACCCCGTCTGGGTGATCGTCGACGGCAGCACGGATGGCAGCACTGCGCGCCTGCACGCCATGGCCGAGCAGGACGCCGGTTTGCGCGTGATCGTGCTGCCGCACAACCAGGGCAAAGGCGCGGCTGTGCTGATCGGACTCGAAGAGGCCGACCGGCTCGGCTTCACGCATGTCCTGACGATGGATTCCGACGGTCAGCACCCAGCCAATCTGATCGCCAGCTTCATGGCCGCTTCGCAAGCCCAGCCCGATACCATGGTGCTCGGCCTGCCGAAGTTCGATTCCAAAGCGCCCAAAGCGCGCGTCTACGGACGGCGCCTGTCCAACGTGTGCGCTAACCTCGAAACCTTGTGGGCGGGCATCGGCGATTCGCTGTATGGCTTTCGCGTCTATCCGGTCGTGCCGCTGCGCGACGTGATGAGCCGGCATGTCTGGATGCGCCGCTTCGACTTCGATCCGGAAGCCGCCGTGCGTCTGTGCTGGGAAGGCGTGCGGCCGATCCAGATCGTCGCTCCCGTGCGTTATTTCCGCCGCGACGAGGGCGGCGTCTCGCACTTCAACTACCTGCGCGACAACCTGCTGCTGGGCTGGATGCATCTGCGGCTCTTTTGCGGGTTTCTGCTGCGTTTGCCGGTGCTGATTCCGCAGCGCCTCGGGCAACGTCTCGAACAGCGGCGCAGTTAGACCCTATCGGGTTAAACCCTGGGATATCTTCCGTCCGGCGGACGGCTCTGGTATAAATCCGCTCCAAAGCTGATTACGTTTTAGCACCGCAAAAATCAAACCGGCGTTACGGCGCCGCAGACGTGGTCCGAAGGAGCGGTATGGCACGGGTGGTCGTAGTAGGCAGCATCAACATGGACATGGTGGTCGCAACCGACGTGTTTCCGCGGCTCGGCGAGACGCTGTTCGGCAAGCGCTTCGCCACCTATCCGGGCGGCAAGGGTGCTAACCAGGCGGTGGCCGCGGCGCGTCTCGGCGCTCAGGTGACGATGATCGGCTGCGTCGGCGCCGATGCCTTCGGCGACGTCATGAAGGCGACGCTCGCGCGCGAAGGCATCGATACCCGCTGGGTCTCGACCGGTCAGGAAGCCACCGGCATTGCCTCGATCACGCTAGCCGGCGGCGACAACGCCATCCTCGTCGTGCCGGGCGCCAATCACGAACTGTCGCCGGCCGATCTCGACCGCGCGCACGACGCCTTCGCGCAAGCCGACATCGTGCTCGCGCAACTCGAAGTGCCGCTCGCCACGGTTCTGCACGCCGCGCGCATCGCCGGGCGGCTCGGCAAGCCGTTCTTCCTCAATCCCGCGCCCGCCGTGGCACTGCCCGCCGAACTGATCGGCCTGACCACGCTGCTCACGCCCAACGAGCACGAGCTTGCAACCGCCTTGCAAACCGCCGGCGAGGACTGGGCGGCGGTGCTCAGGCGCATGCCGGGCCGCATTGCGATGACGCACGGCGAAGACGGCGCCTACACCAGCCGCGCCAATGGCGAACTCGTACATCAGGCCGGTTTCAGCGTGAGCGCCGTGGACACCACCGGCGCGGGCGACACCTTCAACGGCGCGCTCGCCGCGTTCTGGCATCTCGGCGCCGACGAAGCCATGCGCCGCGCCAACGCGGCCGGCGCCTTGTCGGTCACCCGCGCGGGCGCGCAGGGCGGCATGCCCACGCTCGCCGAACTCGAACAGTTTCTGCAGGCTCAATGAAGGCTCAATCGTGAAAAAACTCGGACACCTGAACCGCGACATCGCGCGCGTGCTGGCCGGCATGGGGCATACCGACAGCGTCGTGATCGCCGATTGCGGCTTGCCGATTCCAGACGGCGTCGAATGCATCGACGTTTCGCTCACGCTCGGCGTGCCGGGTTTCTTCGACGTGCTGGATAGCGTGCTGGCCGACTTCAAGGTCGAGCGCGCTGTGTTCGCGAGCGAAAGCCTCACGCAAAACGCCGCGGTGGCGCAGCGTATGACGCAACTGCGCGAGGCGCAGATCGTGGTCGATCACGTTGCGCACGAAGAATTCAAGCGCCTGTGCCAACAGGCGAAGGCCGTGATCCGCACGGGCGAGTGCAGTCCGTACGCGAACGTGATCCTGCACTCGGGCGTGATATTTTGAGCGCCCGCCAACCTGCCGCCACACGCTGCGCGCCTCGCTTCGAGGCACGCGGGCACGACGCGGACGGGCGCATTTCTGAAAGAGGCGTGTCATGCAAGTGACCATGCGGGGCATCGGCAAGGCGTTTGGTCCTGTGCGGGTGCTCGACGGTGTCGAATTCAAGATCGGCGCGGGCGAGATTCACGCGCTGATGGGCGAGAACGGCGCCGGCAAGTCGACGCTCATGAAGATTCTGAGCGGCGTTTACCAGGCCGACGCGGGCGACATCCTGATCGACGGCAAAGCCGCGCCGATCCGCAATACGGTTGAGGCCGAGCGCGCCGGCATCGCCATCATCCACCAGGAATTGAACCTGATTCCGCAGTTGTCGGTGATGGAAAACATGTTTCTCGGCCGCGAGCCGAGTCGCTTTGGCGTGGTGGATTCCACGGCCATGCGCAAGCAGGCGCGCAAATGGCTCGATATGGTCGGCGCCGAGCGCATCGATCCGCAAACCGAAGCAGGGCGTCTTTCGATCGGTCAGCAGCAACTGGTGGAAATCGCCAAGGCCCTCTCGCTCGACGCACGCGTGCTGGTGATGGACGAGCCGACTGCCGCGCTGACGCATCGCGAGATCGAGACGCTGTTCGAGATCATGCTGGCGCTGAAGGCGCGCGGCGTGGCCCTGGTGTACGTCTCGCATCGCATGGAAGAAATTTTCCGTATCTGTGACAAGGTCAGCGTGCTGCGCGACGGCAAGTTCGTCGGCGAACGCGCCGTCAAGGAGACGAGTTTCGATGAAGTGGTGCGGTTGATGGTGGGCCGTGAAATCGGCGAGCGTTTTCCGAAGCGTGCCCATACGCCGGGCGAAGTGCGTTTCGAGGTAAAAGACCTCGCCGACGACGGCAACATCTCCGGCATTTCCTTCGAGGTGCGCAGCGGCGAAGTGCTGGGCGTGGCGGGCCTGATGGGCGCGGGCCGCAGCGAGATTCTGCGCACGCTGTTCGGCGTCAATCGCAGGACGGCGGGGTCGGTGACGCTGGATGGCCGCGCGCTCGACGTGCGCGACGCCTCGGGCGCGATCGGCGCCGGTATCGGCTTCGTCACCGAAGACCGCAAGAGCCAGGGGCTCGTGCTCGGCATGTCGGTGCGCGAAAACGCGACGCTGGTCCATCTTGACCGTTACGCGCGCTTCGGCGTGGTGAACGACGCCGCCGAGCGCAGCGCCGTCGCCGATCTGATCAAGCAATTGCGGATTCGCACCCGCGACGCCGAACTGGACGTCAAGTCGCTCTCCGGCGGCAATCAGCAAAAAGTGGTGTTCGCCAAGTGGCTCGCCGAGCCGCCCAAGGTGCTGCTGCTCGACGAACCGACGCGCGGTGTCGACGTGGGCGGCAAGGCCGAGATCTACACCATCATCAACCAGCTCGCGTCGCAGGGCGTGGCGATCGTGATGGTGTCGTCGGAACTGCCGGAAGTGCTGGCCATGAGCGACCGGATTCTGGTGATGCACCAGGGCAGGCAGAACGGCATTTTCGCCGCAGCCGGCGCGACCCAGGAACTGATCATGACGGCAGCCACCGGCGGCAACCCCACCGTCCAACCCAGCGACAGCGGCGCGAACCGCTGAGATCGAGACGTAAGCGAGACACAAGCGAGACACAAATGGCGCACCTGACCATGACACCCAGTACCAAAGCCACGCTGCAAAAGCTCGGGCCGTTTATCGCGTTGCTGGTCATCGCGGTGGCCCTGTCCATCATCAGCCCCAACTTCCTCACGCTCGACAACCTGCTCAACGTGATGCGCCAGGCGTCGATCAACGCGCTCATCGCCTTCGGCATGACGCTCGTGATCCTGCTGGGCGGCATCGACCTGTCGGCGGGGTCGGTGCTGGCGCTGTCGTCCGTGATCATTGCGAGCCTGATGCAAAGCGGCACGCCGGCAGTGCTGGCGACGCTCGCAGGCATCGCGGCGGGCGGGGTAATGGGCTTCGCCAACGGCCTCGTCATCAGCAAGGGCAAGGTGGCGCCGTTCATCGCCACGCTCGGTTCGATGACCGTGCTGCGCGGCCTGGCGCTGGTGGTCTCCAACGGCAGTCCGATCAGCAGCTTCAACAGCGATTTTTTCTCGCTGCTCGGCGGCGGCTACGTGGCGCGGCTCGTGCCGATTCCAGTCGTGCTGATGCTGATCATGTTCGCGGTGTTCTGGTTCGTGCTGAAGAAGTCGGTGTTCGGCCGCCATGTCTATGCGACGGGCGGCAATGCCGAATCGGCCAGGCTCTCGGGCGTGAAAGTGGATCGCATCCAGTTGTGGGTGTACACGATCTCCGGCGTGATGGCGGCTATTGCGGGCGTGGTGTTGACCTCGCGCCTGAACTCCGCGCAGCCCACCGCCGGCACGGGCTACGAACTCGACGCGATTGCCGCCGTGGTGCTGGGCGGCACCAGCCTGACAGGCGGGCGCGGCTGGATCTTCGGCACGCTGGTGGGCGCGCTTTTGATCGGCGTGCTCAACAACGGTCTCAATCTTATGGACGTCTCGTCGTTCTATCAGCAGGTCATCAAGGGCGGGGTGATCCTGCTCGCCGTGCTGATCGATCGCGGCAATAAAAAATGAAGGCGAAGCCGCGCCCCGGTAAAGGGCGCGGCGGCCGACCGGTTTTTTTACCGCAGTAGCGGCGCAAGCCGCGTAGTACCCCTAAATGAACCCCGTCACACACTACGGACATTTACCTGAAGGATTCAGGAGGACGACAATGAAGAAAATGATTTCTCCGCTGTTTGCAGCATTGCTGGTGGTCGGCATCGCCGCCTGTTCGAAGCAGGGCCCGGATACCGCCCCGGCAGCCGCCGCGAGCGATGCCGCGCCGGCCGCCGCCGGCGGCGCGGTCACGGTGGGCCTGTCGATCTCGACGCTCAACAACCCGTTCTTCGTTTCGCTGCGCAAGGGCGCCGAAGACGAATCGAAGAAGGACGGCGTGACGCTGATCACCGTCGACGCCCAGAACGACCCGGCCAAACAGCAGGCGAGCGTCGAAGACCTGATCCAGAAGAAGGTCAGCGTGATCCTGATCAACCCGACCGATTCGTCGGCGGTGGCCAATGTCGTCAAGGAAGCCACGGACAAGGGCATCAAGGTGATTTCGCTTGACCGCAGCGTGAACGGCGCCGAAGTCAGCTCGCATATCGCCTCGGACAACCAGGCCGGCGGCAAGATGGCGGCGGACTTCCTCGTCGAGAAGTTGGGCGGCAAGGGCAACGTGGTGGAACTGCAGGGCATTCCGGGCTCGTCCGCAGCGAACGAACGCGGCGCCGGTTTCGACACGGAAGTGGCGGCCAAGGGCGGCGTGAAGATCGCCACCAAACAGCCGGCCGACTTTGATCGCGCCAAGGGCCTGTCGGTGATGGAAAACATCATCCAGAGCAACAAGGACATTCAGGGCGTGTTCGCGCAGAACGACGAGATGGCGCTCGGCGCAGTCAAGGCGTTGCAGGCCGCGGGCCTGAAGAACGTCGCCGTGGTGGGCTTCGACGCCACCGACGACGCCATTGCCGCCGTCAAGGCCGGCACCATGGCCGCGACCGTGCAGCAGCAGCCGGAGCTGATCGGCCAGTACGGCGTGCAGACCGCGAAGAAGCTGGTCGACGGCCAGGCCGTGGACAAGTTCATCCCGGTACCGCTCAACCTGTACAAACAGTAAGTTTTCAGCGGCGCGTCCCCGTAGTACCATCTGGCACTGTTATCAACGTCGATGCAGTGCAGGCCGCCACCCGGTCAGAGCCGGCGTGGCGGCGTCCCCCCCAATACCTGTCAGGCGCACGTCGCATCGGCTCATGCCATCGCGTCGCGTGCGTATGAGGGCAGGTTTTGCCTGAGCGGGGCGTCGGGGCGTCGACTACCTGCCGCGAGGAAATCTGCGTGACCCAGTTCGAGCGTCTGACCATTGACGACATCGCCCGTCTGGCGAACGTTTCCCGCACCACGGCGAGCATGGTGCTCAACGGCTATGCCGAGCGGTATCGCATTTCAGCGGCCACCGTCGAGCGGGTCCTGCAGGTCGCCAAAGAACACAATTTCACGCCCTCGCAATCGGCCCGCGCGCTGCGCTCGCGGCGCAGCAATACGATTGGCCTCGTGATTCCCGATCTCACCAACTCCGTGCACTCGGCGCTCGCCCAGGCCATGGAATGGCAATGCCGCGGCCAGTACGGCTATCAGTTGGTGGTGGTGACCAGCGACGAAGATCCGGTGCGCGAAACCGAAGGGATTGCCCACCTCGTCGCGCATCAGGTCGACGGCCTGGTAGTGGTGCCGTGCACGGCCGATGCCGAGCGCTATCAGAAGTGGGTGAAGCGTCTGCCTCTGGTGTTCGCCGATCGTCGCGTCGAACAGAGCGCGATTCCCTACGTCGTGACGGATGCGACTGAAATCGTCGCCACGCTGGTCGGCGACGCGCTCAGGCAGGGCGTGCGCGAGGTAGTCTATTTCGGCGGCCAGGCGGAACTCTCGGCGAGCCGCGACCGTCTCGCCGGGTATCGCCAGGCCTTGGCCGCGCACGGTTTGAGCGAGGCGCCGGACTGGGTCCATCAACGCGACTTCCAGCGCGAATCCGGCCATGCGCTGATGCAGGCCTGGTTCACCGCGCATGGGCGCTATCCGCAGGCGCTGTTCGCCGGTTCCATCACCTTGCTGGAAGGCGCGCTCTCGTTCATGAGCGAGGCCCACAAGCTCACCCAGGCGCCCGACCGGTTGATGTCGTTCGACGATCATCAACTGCTCGACTGCCTGCCGCTCGCCATCGACGCCATCGTGCAGGACAGCCGGCAACTGGCCGAGCAAAGCCTGCGCTGCATATTCTCGATGCTGGAGGGCAATGCGCATCCCGAATCCTTGCAGGTGCCCGCGCATATTCATTACCGGCGTTTATCGCCTGCGTCCGCATAGCCCTGGATAAATAGCGCGGCGCGCACATAAACATGCCCGGCCGACGGTCCGATTCTGCGTGGGATTCGGGTCCCGCAGAGAATCACTTTATTGCGAATTTTCGCTATTAACTAACCGTTGTACGAATATTACGACGCCGTTTGTTTCCGGAATCTTAATGAATGCCGCGCTTTCTGGAATGGTTTTTGCATTTTAGCCATTGGCGCGGTAATACTAGCCGTTGCTGCAAATGAGTATTTCTTTTCTCGCAATGATCTGGCAGGGTCTTGTTCCGCAAGGACTTTTCATCTGTTAACTTTTCGCGACAGGTAATATTTTTCAGTGTTCCCGAAGAGTGCGTCGCGTTATTGTCCATTTCGCAATAACTGATCATTCATCTGCACGGAGAAATGATGAAAAGAATAACGCTTTCGACTCTCTCGCTGGCAATGCTGGGCGTGGCCGGTGCAGCACATGCGCAAAGCAGCGTCACGCTTTACGGCACGATCGATACCGCCATCACCTTTGTTCACAACGCCAATGCGGCAGGCAAGAATCTGTGGTCGGTCGGCAATGCAAGTAACGGCGACTTGTCCGGCACCCGTTGGGGCCTGAAAGGCCAGGAAGATCTGGGCGGCGGTCTGAAGGCGATTTTCCAGTTGGAAAACGGCTTTAATCCGAGCACCGGACAGCTTGGTCAGGGCAGCCGCCTGTTCGGCCGCCAGGCATTCGTGGGTTTGTCGGCAGATCAGTACGGCACGTTCACGCTCGGCCGCCAGTATGACCCGCTGGTCGATCTGGTGCAGGGCATCACGGGCGACAACTATTTCGGCAGCTCGTTTGCGACCGCCGGTGACGTCGACAACTACGACAACAGCTCGCGTACCAGCAACGCAGTCAAGTACGTGTCGCCGGTGTTCGCAGGCTTCCAGGTCGAAGGCATGTATGCGTTTGGCGGCGTCGCAGGCGAGACCGGCTCGGGGCAGACCTGGTCGGCGGCTGCGGCGTACAACAACGGCCCGATCTCGGTGGCGGCAGGTTACTTCGTCGCCGACAATCCGACGGTGGCCGCCGGCCTGCGCGCCTCGACGACCACCGCCGCGGGTTGGGGCGGCACCTCGGACGGCACGTTCGACGGCTCGCTGATCAACCTCGGCCTGCAGAGCGCGAAGTCGATCAATATTGCCCGCGTCGCGGCGCAATATGTGGCCGGTCCGTTCACGTTCGGTGCGGGCTACAGCAACTCGCAATACAAGGCGGACGGCGAATCGGTGTTCGCTTCGACCGAGAAGTTCAACACGGGCCAGGGCTTCTTCAACTATCAGGCGACTCCGGCACTGCTGTTGGGCGTCGGCTATAGCTACACGAAGTCGAGCGGCGATACGGACGCAACCTACCATCAGGTTTCGGTGGGCGCGGACTACAACCTGTCCAAGCGTACCGACGTCTATCTGGTGGGTGCATGGCAGCACGCCAGCGGCACGACGCTCTCCGCCGACGGCACCGCCGTGGTGGCCGCGCAGGCTTCGGTGGGCTCGTATGGTTACGGCGGCACCAACACTCAGGAACTGGTCAGCGTCGGTCTGCGCCACAAGTTCTAATGTGCTTGACGCGCCCGCAGCGAAAGCCGGGCGCGACGAAAAAAACCGGTCGTCAGCGCGCGCTGACGGCCGGTTTTTCTTTTGGCTGCCCGGACGGTCAGGCCTTCTTCAGATGCGGCCCGAGCAGCGAGAGGTCGGCGGCGCCGAGGCGGTCGCTGGCGGTCTGGACCTGATGCCAGTAAGGATAGAGCAGGGGCGGCGCGCTGACCTTGTCGAGCCGTTCGCGCTGGCCCGCGCTCAACGTGACATCGGCGGCGCCGAGGTTGTCGCGCAGCTGCGCCTCGTTGCGGCCGCCGATGATCACCGAGGCCACCGCCGGCCGTCCCAGCGTCCACGCGAGCGCGACCTGTGCGGGTGAGACGTTGAGCTCGCCGGCCACCTCGACCAGCGTGTCGACGATCAACCACAGGCGCTCCTCGTCGCGGATCGGCGGTTCGGTCCAGCCGGCCAGTTGGCGCGTGCCCTCCGGCGTCTTGTCGCGGCGATGCTTGCCCGACAGCAGCCCGCCCGCGAGCGGACTCCACACCAGAATGCCCAGCCCCTGGTCGAGCGAGAGCGGCGCGAGTTCGTATTCGGCTTCGCGCGCTTCGAGCGTGTAATGAATCTGCTGGCTCACGAACCGCGGCAGACGGTCGCGCTCGCTCACATGCAGCGCCTTCATCAGATGCCAGGCCGAGTAATTCGAGCAGCCCACATAGCGGATTTTGCCCTGGCGCACCAGCAGGTCGAGCGCTTCGAGCGTCTCTTCGAGCGGCGTGAGGCCGTCCCATTGATGCACCTGATAGAGATCGATGACGTCCGTATTGAGGCGCCGCAGGCTCGCTTCGCAGGCCTCGATCAGATGATGCCGCGACAGGCCGCGATCGTTGGGGCCATCGCCCATCGGAAAGCGCGCCTTGGTGGCGATCAGCACGCCTCCCTTGCGCTTGCCGCCGAGCGCCGCGCCGACGATCTCCTCCGACGCGCCGTTCGAATAGACGTCCGCCGTATCGATCAGGTTGACGCCCGCGTCGATGCACATGTCGATCTGGCGCCGCGCCTCGTCGAGACCGACTTCGCCGACGTAGGCAAACTTGCCCTTGCCGCCCATTGTCATGGTGCCGAGCGTGACGGTCGACACTTTGAGGCCGGAACGGCCGAGTTGACGATATTCCATGGTCGAGCTATCTCCTGTAAATGTGGTTGGGTTGTGGCGAGGCCTGCTGTAGAGGGCGCCGCACACCGCATGCCCACGGCGGCGTCATGACGAAGTTTGCTACCGAATTTGCCGCGAATTCCCCTACATAAAGCACACAAGACTCTTGTGCGTTTCACAGCAAGGCCCTGCATTTCATGCAAGAATCGCGGCCGGGGAAGTGGGCGAACAACCAATGCGGCGCACGCTGGCCGCGCCATGAAGTCAAAACGCCCATTAAAAATATCATTGGTGATGAGGAGTAGACAGTTGATTCAACGTATCTCGCGGTTTTTTACCCAGGTGGTCCATCGCGTTCTGCCTGATCCCTTGATCTTCGCGATCTTCCTGACCATCGCGACCTTTATCCTTGCCTTCAGCCTGACGCCGAAAGCGCCCGCCGAGCTGGTGACGATGTGGGGCGGCGGCTTCTGGAATCTGCTGGCCTTCTCGATGCAGATGGCGATGATCCTCGTGACCGGTCACGCGCTCGCCAGTTCCGGCCCGGTCAAGCGGCTGCTGGTGGCGCTGGCGAGCTCGGCGCGCACGCCCGCGCAAGGCGTCATGCTGGTGGCGTTCTGCGGCGCGGTGGCCTGTGCGATCAACTGGGGCTTCGGCCTCGTGCTGGGCGCGATGCTGGCGCGCGAGGTCGCGCGGCGCGTGCCGGGCACCGATTACCGCCTGCTGGTGGCGAGCGCCTACATGGGCTTTCTGACGTGGCACGGCGGGCTCTCCGGTTCCGTGCCGCTGGTGGCGGCCACCAAGGGCAATCCGCTGGAAAAGACCGTCGGCCTGATTCCGGTCTCGCATACGATCTTCACCGGTTACAACGCCTTCATTACATTCGGTCTGATCATTCTGCTGCCCATCCTCGCGCGCCTGATGATGCCGAAGCCCGAAGACGTGGTGGCGGTGGACCCGGTGCTGCTCGAAGATCCGCCGTCGGTGGAACGCATTCTGCCCGCCGACGCGACGCTCGCCGAGCGGCTCGAAGAAAGCCGCGTGCTGGCGATCCTGGTGGCGCTGGTGTGCGCGGTTTATCTGGTCGTGCGCACGGTGCAAAAGGGCTTTACCCTCGATATCGATACGGTGAACCTGGTGTTTCTCGCCGCCGGCATGGTGCTGCACAAAACGCCGATGGCCTACGCCCGCGCCGTGGGCGTGGCCGCGAGAGGCGCCTCGGGCATCATGATCCAGTTTCCGTTTTATGCCGGCATTCAGGCGCTGATGGATCACTCGGGCCTCGCCGGCGTAATCACGCGCTGGTTCGTGGATATCGCCAACGTACACACCTTTCCGCTGCTGGCGTTTCTCAGTTCCGCGGTGATCAACTTCGCCGTGCCGAGCGGCGGCGGTCACTGGGTGGTGCAGGGGCCGTTCGTGATGCCGGCCGCGCAGGCACTGCACGCGGATCTCGGCAAATCGGCCATGGCGATTGCTTACGGCGAGGCCTGGACCAATATGGCGCAGCCGTTCTGGGCGCTGCCGGCGCTGGCGATTGCGGGCCTCGGCGTGCGTGACATCATGGGCTATTGCGTGACGGCGCTGCTGTTCTCGGGCGTCGTGTTCGTGGCGGGGCTGTATCTGTTCTAGCCTGCTGGTGACGAAGGCCGCTAGAGTTTCGTAGACGTTTGCCGCGGGAGGCGCGAGGCATGAATCCTGACGAACCTGTTACGCCGCCGGTGCAGCCGGTTCGTCGCCGCGTGCTGGTGTGGGATGCGCCGCTCCGGTTGTTTCATTGGCTGGCGGTGCTGCTGGTCGCCGGGGCTTATGTCACGTTAAAGCTGAACTGGATGGAGTGGCACGTGCGGATCGGCGAAGCACTGCTGGCGCTGGTCCTGTTCCGTCTGCTGTGGGGCTGTTTCGGCAGCGAGACGGCGCGCTTTCGCAGTTTCGTGGCGTTGCCCGCATCCGCGCTGCGGCACTTGCGGCATCTGTTGCGTCGCGAGCCGGACCTGCAGGTGGGCCACAATGCGGCGGGCGGCTGGATGGTGCTGCTCCTGCTCGGCTTGCTGTTGCTGGAAACGCTCAGCGGCCTGTATGTCTACAACGAAGTCGCGGACGAAGGGCCGCTCAGCGAAACGATGCCCACGTGGTTCGCCAACGCCATTTCATCGATGCATGCCGTGGTGTGGGACGTGCTGCTGGCCGCCGTCGCGCTGCACGTGCTGGTGATCGCGCTGTACGCGGTGGCCAAGCGCCACAATCTGCTGCGGCCGATGCTGAGCGGCTACAAGCCGTTGCCGGCGACGATCGCCGCGCCGAAGCAAAAGCCGATGTGGCTGGCGTTGCTGCTGCTGGCGATCGGCGCGGCGATCGTCACGCTGCTGGCGGTTTATCTTTGAGGCGGTGGCGGCCGCTGCACGGCGAGTCCGTCAAGGCGTGGCCTGCGCAGCGGCGCTTCTTGCTTCAGTGGGCTCGGTTGTGTCAGTTGTGTCAGTTGCCCTTCGGCGGCGTGACCTGTCCGCGAATTTCTCCACCCGGATTGGCCTTGGTGTGGATGTTGATGTACATATTGCCGGCTTCGAACATCTGGGCGTCGTCCGCCGACAAGGTGGCCTGACCGCTCAGCGGGCTTGTCACAGCCATATTGCCTTTCTGCGAAATCCACACTTTCACGCCGGCGTTTTTACCTGCCGGGGCCGGGCCGTGGAAATGCGCCATGGTGGCCGGACCCGTCAAGCCGCTGAAAGTAATGTTCCAGGTCACGACGTGAGTGGTGGAGTCGTAGGTGAGGTTAGCGGTGCCGCTGCCCGAGGTTTGCACCGGCGGCACCTGCTGGTCGCCGGTGAGCGGGACCGTGAAAGCCACCGGCGCCGCTTGCGCGAGCGATACGGTACCGGCGAGAGCGAGTCCAGCGAAAAGCATGAGCGCGCGACGCGAGATCGAAACTGTCATTTGATTTTCTCCGTTCTGGGTTTCACCTTGCGGGGGTGACTTGACGCAAGTGAAACAAGGATAGGCGCAACCCGGCGGTAACTCCAGGCGGAAAACAACCGGCACGCAAAAAGCCACGACCTTGGGCATGGCAGTTGCTAAAACGCGTACTCCTCGGCCAGCGCGTCGATAAAAGCGCGTACTCGCGGCGGCAGCATGCGCGCGCCCGGTGTTAAAACGCTGACGGGCAGGGGTGCAGGGCGGTGGTCGGGCAACAACCGGACGCGCTTCGAGTTCGGTAACCGTGCGCAACGTGCCATATGTTTCGATGTACTGAGGACTTGCACGCAGCAGCAGATGCTGCCGGTCGAACGGACGCGCCGCATGCCCGAATCGTCGAGCGAGCCGATGCGCACCACGGCGTCGAGCCCTTCGGTGATCATGTTTACGCGTTTGTCCGAGAGTTGCATCTCGACGCTCAGCAGAGAATGCGCTTCGAGCAGGCGATTGAGCACGGGCACGATCTTGCGCGTTCCATAACCGATCGGCGCGCCGATGCGCAGCGTGCCGGTAGGGGTATCTGCCGCACCGGTGCTCAGAAGCTGCAGCGCATCGATCTCGTCCAGCACGCGCGCGCACTTCGCAAGCAGCGCATCACCTTCGCTCGTCAGACTGACAGCGCGCGTGGTGCGATGAGACAGCCGCACGCCGAGATCGCTTTCGAGACGCGCCACGCTTTCGCCGCCGATGACGGCGCCAACCCCAATTCGCGTGCGGCGGCCGCGAAACTGCGATTGCGGGCCACGGCGGCGAAACTCATAAACTGGTTGAGATTTTTCATGGGGCATTGGCGGTATCGTGCCGCGTCATGTACCGCATCGGCTGGAGAACCGCGCGGCCACGTCTCGGCCCATCAGCCCATCAGCCCATCAGCCCATCAGGCGATTAGCGCGGCAGAATTCTTTTGCGCGGATCCACGCAGCGGCGCGGATCGCTCGGCTCGGCCGCCGCATGATGGATCACTGTTTGCCGCGACTCCACCAACTGGTCGGCCAACTTGACGACCTCGATCAGCATCCCCAACCCGTCGACCGACGCAAGCGGGTCGACTCCCGGCGTTTGGCCCGCTTCCAGTTCCGAAATCGCCAGTTCGGCGAGCGGCTTGAGCAGTTTTTCTTCCTGCTCCGGCGTCGGCTGAGGCAATCGCGGCTTGAGCTTCGGTTTGATGGGTTCGTCCATGAAATGACCTCTTCGACTATCAAGGAGAGAATTGACTTAATTTCGTATCGACGATATCATACGAAAAACGTCCTCATCGTAACATACATGTCCCGGACCCTTGGCCAACCGCGTAACGATCTGCTCGACCTGCTGACGTCCCCAGCCGGGCAGATGGCCGCCCGCCAGATCGACGCCGCGTTTGGCTATGCCTCGGCATCGGCCGACACGCGCCGTGTCGTCAGAACGGCGGCTGCCCGTATGGCGAAACTCGTGCGCGGCATGGACCGGGACCAGATGGAGTCTTGCGATGCCGAGCTGAACGGCTTTTTCCGCATGGTGCCGTTTAGCGAGGCGCTTCCGGTTGCGGTGGAGATGGAACTGAAGTGGCCGCATCACATCGACACGTTGCCGGAGGCAAAGCAGAGGCTGACCCTGATCCAGAAGGGTGGTGAATACGCGGCGCTGTTCAGCGAGCAGAAAATCGCCAGCGTGGCGGCGCGCATTGCCCAGATGGAAGCGGGGCAATAGCATGCCATACCTGCCATTTCCGATTCCCGAGCAGACCTTTCAGGCTTGCGTGATCGAAGCCGAGGCCAAGTACCAGGTGCCGTCGTGCATCCTGCATGCGGTCCATGAAGTCGAGTCCAGCGGCGATCTGCGGCCAGGCCTGGTGAGGTCGAACGGCAACGGCACGAAGGACTACGGCATCACGCAGATCAATACTGTCTGGATGAACTATTTCCAGCGAAAGTTCGGCATCGGCGCGGCGGATTTCGCCAATAACGCCTGCCTTGCTGTGAATGGCTCAGCCTACATCATCCGCTACGAAATCAATGCTACCGGCAACTTCTGGGCGGGTGTCGGCAATTACCACAGCCGCACACCTGGCGAACACGATCGCTACGTTTTGCAGGTGGCGCAGCAGGCGGAGAGGTTCGGATGCAGGATCAGGTAAACAACCGGACCTCCGGGCCGATTCTCGCGCTGGCGCTCGTCGTCGTGGTGGGCTCGACCATGCTGCTCTGGCATCTGAAGCACGAAGCCATCGCGCGCATGGTGCTGGCCTGGAAGGCACTCGAAGTTTTGCCGATTGCGCATATTTCGGGAACGGCTGCCGCGCTGCGCGCGCGTCTGGAGATCTACGTCCGCTATGCGCGGATTCTTACGCTGGGCGAACTGTTTAGTCTCGGCTGGCAGATCGGCGCGTTCTATCTGGTCATTCCGGTCACCCTGAGCGGCTGGTTCGCGTGGCGCGCCGCGCGCCATCCGGTGGTGCGCGCCACGCGCGTCCATACCATTCAGTCGCTGCTGGAGGTGCAAAGCCGCAGCTTTTCCGCCGTCGCACCCATTCTTCGCCGGGATCTGTCGAACGATCTCGCGCCGGAATGGGCCTCCTCGATGCATCCGGAAGAGTGGGTGGCGAGGCATGGGCTGATCGTCAACCAACGGCTGGATCTGGCGCGCACGCGCGATCTGCTGGTGGGCCAGCTCGGCAAGCCGGTCAATTCGCTGGCACAACTAAGCGACATCGAAAAGGCCCTGTTCGCGATCTTCGGCCTGCGCGTCTTCTTCAAGGACCAGGATGGTTCGAAAGCGCTAGTGGATGCCTTGAACTATAGCGCGATCAATACCGCGTCGCGGCCCAATCTGACACTGGCGCGTGAGGCGTTCGGGCGTTGCGCCCAGGCCAAAGCGGCGCGCGACTGGCTGCTCAAGCATCCCTATCCGCGAACCCTGCTAATGGCGCTCCTGATCGAATCCCGCCAGATGGGCGTGCTGCCGTCTTCGAATTTTATCTGGCTCAAGCCGCTCGACCGCGCGCTGTGGTATCCGCTGAATACGGCGGGCCGCAAGGTGCCGTTCATGGAAGCGGCCGGCGTATTCAACCAGATGCAGGCCGAAGAGGTGGCGTGGGACAACAACAGCGTGCTGACGGCTCCGCACGTCGAAGATGCCGTCAAGGCATTGCAACGCTATCTCGAGGAAACCGGGGTGCTGTAACCGACAACCGAAATTTCGGTGAGGAATCCATATGAAACTTAAGTTTGAAAGAACCCGGCGTGAAGCCCGGGACCTCGTTCTGGTCGAGCCGGACGGCACGGTTTTCACATCCTTCATGAAAACCGGCTATCTGAGCGCGGCCACGCGCACCCGCTTTGCCAGCGGCACCGCCGCGGCCACCGGCGCGTTCTCCATTTCTTCCGGCGCCGCGCGGCCGGAGGAATCGCAAGCCGGCGCCACCGCGAATCACGGGCTCGTGTTTATCAGCGAGGTCGACGGACAGGAGAAGATCGCGCTGATCGAACGTTTTGCGACCGAGACGGATGCGCGCCACGGCCTGTCGCTGGTTCAACTGGCCGTGCAGCGCTACGTGATCGGCCAACGCCGCCGGCATAACTGGCGCATGCTGCTGCGTTACGCGGGCGCGCCGTTCCTCACGTTGATCGTCGCCATGGCGGCGGTGCGGTTTCTGGACTCGCATAACGGCTCGCTCGAAATGCTCAAATCGCTGGTGAGCGCCGCGCAGGCCAATCCGGCGCAGATGGCGCAGCCGTCCGGCTTGCCCGTCGCGGCTTTAGCCGAGCCGGCGCCGCTCGCCGGCGCCGCAGCGGCGCCATTCCCGATCCAGCCCGCGTTCGCCGCGACCCAGCCTGAGATGCAGGCGGCCGCACCTGCCGTCGGAGGACATGCAGCCGATCCCGCACCGGACGTGGCCCGCGCGATGACCTCGATTCATTTCGGTCTCGACAATCAGCCGCCGAAGCGAACCCTCTACGTGTATTCGGATCCCAACTGTCCGGCTTGTAAACAGTTCGAGTCGCACATCGACGATCTCGCCAAAGACTTCTCCGTCTACGTGTTGCCGGTTGCGTATCAGGACGGCTCGGCGAAGGTGGCCGCGCAGATTCTGTGCGCCACGGATCGCAAACAGAAATGGATCGACACCATGACGCACGCAAAACCCGGCGAGCCGGTCGCAGGCGACGAATGCGCGCGCGCGTACAGCGGCATCAAGGCCAACATGCAGGCGTTCGACTCGCTTGGCTTCAATTCGACGCCGCGCGTCGTGAGCGGCAGCGGCTACGTGTTCGCCGCGGGCGCGAGCGCCGGCGCGATTCGCAGCCAGGCGGCCGCGCAATAGCGCGAGAGCAGGCACGGGCAGTCTTACCGTTGAGAAGGAACCGGGCGGCGTATGGCACAACAATATGGCACCTCGCGATGGCAGGAGATCGACCAGCAGCGCATCACGCTCGACCCGCGCACGGCGACCGAACGGTTCGCCGCGTGGCTGAGGCAACCGGGCCAGTATGCGAAATTCCAGATCGGCATGGGCATCGCCGCGTGCGTGCTGGCCTTTATGTGGCTGCCGATGACGATCGTCATCCTGCTCGCGCAGGGCTGGTTCTCGTGGCAGCGTCACGAGATGCCGATGCGCTATCCCAAAGACCTCGGCGGCATCGATCCGTCGCTCGACGCCGGCAAGCCCCATCCTGGCGGAAAAGGCGAGATCATCGAGCGTAAGCCGGCGGAGGGCATCGTCTATCTCGGCAACCAGCGCTCGGCCGACCGTGCCGAGCATCTGCGGGAATTGTGGGCAACTAACGACGACGCCCGCACGCACATGCTGCTGATGGGCACGACCGGTTCAGGCAAGACCGTGACCTTGCTGTCGCTGTGCTTCAACGCGCTGTCGTGGGGCTCCGGCTTTTTCTATTCGGACGGCAAGGCGGATTCGAGCCTGCATGCCTCGGTATGGGCATTGTGCCGGCGGGTAGGTCGTGAGGATGACTACCTGGTTCTCAACTTCATGACAGGCGGCGCCGATCCGTACAAGACGAAGAAAACCACCGAAAAGACCTCGAACGGCACGAACCCCTGGTACGAGGGCGGCCCGGACTTTCTCTCGCAACTCTCGTCGGCGCTGTTGCCGAAGGCGAGCGGCGACGGCGCGCAATGGCAGCAAAAGGCCGTCAACATGATGGACGCGCTGATTCGCACGCTCTGCTACGAGCGCGCGGTCGGCAATATCACGCTGTCGATTGGCGTGATCCGCGAACATCTGGCGCTGCCGAATCTGGTCAAGCTGTATCTGAAGGGCAAGAAAGGCGAGATTCCCGAGTTCGCGTTTTTGCCGATCAAGGCCTATCTGGAAACGGGCCTGCCGGGTTTTCGGCCGGAACTCGCGCACCAGCCGGAGAAATGGGATCAGACGGTGTTCGATCAGCACGGCTATCTGACCGGACAGTACTCGCGCACGCTCTCCATGCTGATGGATACCTACGGCCACATCTTCAAGGACAAATTTTCGGAAGTGGACATGATGGACGTGCTGTTGAACCGGCGCGTCCTCGTCGTGATGATTCCGACGCTGGAGAAATCGTCGCAGGAAGCCGCCAACCTCGGCAAGCTGATCGTCTCCAGCATCCGGCTGATGATGGCCATGAACCTCGGCCACAAGCTGGAAGGGACCTACGCGGACATCATCGACACCAAAGCGACCAAATCGCCCGCGCCGTACATCATCACGATGGACGAGCTCGGCTACTACTTCGCCGAAGGGATCGCGCTGATGTTCGCCCAGGCGCGCAGCCTCGGATTCATGATGATCGCCGCAGGGCAGGACATTGCTGCAATGGCGAAAGGCGACAACAAGGAAGAAGTCGATTCGATGATCGCGAACACGAAGATCAAATATTCGCTGGCGCTCGAGGACCCCGACAAGACGCTGGACGTGTTCAAGAAAGTGGCGGGCGAATCGATTTCAGTAGAAGTGGGTTCCTACGAGGGCTCGGTCAACCACTTCACTTCGACTCATTACCGGCGCAATCTGAGCGGCTCGATTCAGCGCCGCGACCGCATCGAACTGCAGGAACTGAAGGCGCTTAAGGAAATGGAAGGCGTGCTGATCTTCAAGGATCAGGTGACGCGGGCGCGCAGCTTCACATGGTTCCACTCGATGGAAAAGACCAAGCTGCCGTTTCGCCTGAATCGCTTCCTGCAGGTCGAGCGGCCCGCGCGCGCGGATCTTGCCGCCAAGCTCAAGCCGATCAGGCAAAGCGACAAGCGGCTTACCGCGATCGACCGGATCGCGGAGAAGATCCGGCTCGGCCATGTGCCTGCGTATGTCGAAACGACCGATCCCGTGCTGGACGCGGTGCGCGATACATACCGCCGCATCGAAACGCAACACCCGGACGTAACGGCGGTCGAGCGTGGCATTGCGTACTACAGCGCAGCCGTCGAGGCGATGCGTGCGCATCGTGCGGACGAAGCTGGCAGGTATTGGGAGCCGGTCGATACGGAGGCAGCCGCGGCGTCGGTCGACGTTGCTGCGGCGAAGGTCCGCGAAGAAGGCGCGATGCCAGCGGCGGCGCGAACCGAAATGCCGGCGCAGGTGAGCGCCACAATGACAACCGCGCCTGCAACCGCAGTGGCAACCGCGGCGCTGGATACGGTGCCCAATGCAATACCGGCCCCGCCGCACGCGCCGGACGTCCCGCTGGAAAGCCGCCTGCAACTGGTCCGCAATCCCGTCTATCAAAACCCGCCGTTGTGTGAAAAGCCGGACGATGCCGTCGCGGGCGAGTTCGTGCTCGGCTTCACCGAAACGACCACTGCCGCGCTCGCGGGCATCGAGGCAAGCCTTGGCCGTGAGAACCCGCTCGCCTCGGTAAAGCACATGGAAGCGAAAATTTCCGCACAATTGAAATGGAACGGCCCGGCGGCCGTCATTTCGGCAAGCGAACTGGACAATCTGCTCAGCCGGGTCGAAGAGACGATGAGCCGTTCGGGCAGCGGAGCGCGGCAATGATCGGGCGCCGGGCGTTTTGCAAAACGTTTGCGGCGGCTGTCTCGCTAGCGCCGCTGGTCGCACCGACCCGGGCGAACGCCGAGGCGGCGAGCGCGGTTCCGACGCTACTGTGGGTGCGGCGTGGCGCGGACGAGGCCAACATCGATTATTCGACCGACGAGGGATTCCGCGCCATTGCCTGGATGATGCGCGACGTGCGGGCGGGGGTCGTCGGTACGCCCGACTGGCGCCTGCTGCAGCAGTGGTCGTGGATGCAGGCGTGGCTCGCCGCCTACGGACATCACGCACGATTCGACATTCACTCCGGCCTGCGCACCAAGGCGACCAACGACTTTTACGAGGGCGCGCTCGCCTCGTATCATCTGCCGGATGAACGGATGGTGTTTCGCGCCGGAGATATCAGCACGCCCTCTGTCCCGAGTGAGTACATGGGACGCCTCGCCTATCTGTCCCAGCAGGGCGGGGTTGGCTTTTATGCGCGCGATTTCATTCACACCGATGTGCGAGGCCGCGTGGTAGCGTGGAGGTCGCGCTGAGCGGTTGTCTCGTGGTGCTGCGTGGAAACTGCGTCGATGATTGTGATATTAATCAGATGAATGGAAATGACTGATCTCGCGGGAGATAGTATTCAAACCCCGTAATTAATGCGTATAATCAAGTCGATACATAATCCACGCCGGAGCTCCGTATGGATTGCAGGGTTGCAGCAGCAGGCAGAATTCACGTGCAAATCGAAACGGTCATTCAAGCAGCGCCGAAACTATGACGCAAAAGCAAAGTGGCAAAGGGCCCATCCTGGCGCTCGACCTGGAAAAATTCCGGGTGAAGTACGGTCTTTCCATCAGTTCGGCATGTGAGATCTTCGGCTTGCAGCGCGCCAAGTGGACGGCGTTGCAGAAGAGTCCGTCGGCGGTGCTGGCAGACAATACCGTGTGCATTTTGCTGGATTTTTATGAACGTAATCCCGCAACAATTCCGATACGCCGCATCATCAACATCCGGCAGCACATGATCGACCTTGGCTACGATCCGGACAACCCGACGGACAAGGCATTGTTCGCCACGACCCACGGCCGGGAGAAAGCGGCGTCGTACCGCTGGGACAGCGGCCAGGGCGGCGTCAGCAAGCCGGTCGAGCGGCTCATCGAAGCCACTGACCGCCTGCCCACCGAATCCGGCAAGAAGAAAAGGCAAACCCTCGAAAGTATCGCCCGCGACGTAGCGGCGCGCCAGGGCATACGCGATCCTCTCGCGCGAGGATCGTGGCGAAAGGACGACTAGGTGAGGAGCGCGAATGATAAAAGCAAAGCGTCCGGGCATTGACGTCAGCGTTGTCCTGTTCTACAAGCCGGGGAACATTCCTGCGCGTCTGAAGGTGTCCGAGATCACGTTGCCGCTGTCGCGGGCAATGGAGGGCTTCATCACGGGGCTGTCCGGACATCAACGGATGGAAAGCATGATGTACGCGCGGCAATACGCCGACGCGCATCGGCTGGAAATGATCGTTATCGATCTTCTGGTCGGCTTCGAGCTGCCGCTGTATCCGAAAATGCTGCCGCCCGAACTGGTCAAGGAGCACGACGTCCTGAATCTGTTTCGTGCTTCGAAGGAACTGATCGGGCAGATCGCCGAGTACTGGCAGCAATGGGTGATCGAAGACGAGGGCACGCGGGCGAAGACACGCTACGAATGGAGCCGGCCATCGGACTTCGTGGCGCGGCGTCCCGACCTGCTGCCGCGCCTGCTCGAACTCGATGAATTCGAGCACATCCACGTCGTGACCTATCCGGCCATCGCCGCGTATCACGACAAGCCGCTGACGGCCACGTCGTTCAGGGTCGGCTATCCGCTGATCGAGCGAGCTTCGGCGCGCTTTCATCCGGATATCGAAGTCATCGTCTGACTCGATGTATTCAGGACACGGCCCCGCCATCCTATGGATGCGGGGTTGTTTCATCTGCACCCCTTCAGTTCGTTTGCGCTGTTTCGACAAAAGATTGCGCATCTGTTTTTTGTTACGTATCATATATCTCATACGTATTTTTTTGATTGATCGTTCTGCTCCATGGCAATCACACAGCAAGCGGGAGAACACATGGAAAACGCATTGCATGCGGCGCGGACCGCCAGTGGCGAAGCCGATGGGCGGCGCGTCGAGTTGACTCCGTCGGGGTGGCTCGCCATCGCTCTGGCAATCGGCGGGGCCGCGGTCAGCGCATGGGTGGGCTACCAGCACTTTGCGGCTGCTGTGCCGGTGCGCTCGCCGCAGGTGGCCGTGACCGCCGCGCAGCCGCAGAGCGTGGCGCAGGCCGGCTCCGCAGCCACGGGCATGCCGTCGGTGGCGCTATTGACGCAGGCGCTCGCCAGGGAGCGCCGCGAGCGCGACATCCAGAATGTGGCGTGGCGGGCGTTGAACGAATTGTCCAAACAGCAGATCGCCAGCCTGCGCTCGGACCTGCAGGCGCTGGACGGCCGAATCGATGTGCTCGGGAAGACCCCGCCGCCGGCGCCTGCACCGGCACGTGCGGGGCGTAGCGGTGTCGCAGATGTTGCGTCCGGAGCCCGGGCGCTGCATGCGGCGCTCGACGCGGCGAAGGCGAGCACCGATATCGATGTGGCGTCGCTGCCGGTTGAAACGAGTTCGGCGCAGACGCTGAATGTAACGGGCTTCGGCAACGGCGTGGTGGAAATCGGCGACCAGAAACTGACGGTTGGCCAACCTTACCAGCCGGGCGAGACGATCGTCGCCGTCGATCCGGTGAGCCGCTCGATTGTCACAACCCGCCGCATTATCAATGTCACCAACTGAGGTCGATATGAACCAACCCGGTTTCCTCGTGCGTGTAGCGCTCGGTGTCGGCCTCGCACGACGCACCGCGCCGGCCGTGCGCATGCAGACTGTCAACGAGGCGCCGCCGCCTGATCTCGCCGCGCAGCCGCGGCGCACGCAGCCAGCGCAACCATTGCAGAACCCGCAGCCGCACGCGCAACCGAACCCGCAGCCGAGCCAGCGGCAAAGCCCAGCGCGAACGCCGCCCGCCGCGGCGCAGCCCCGCGCGCCAGAGCAGACGGCATTCGCCCGGCCGAACGGTTCGGTGCCGAAAGCCGTCGCTCTCCCTGGCGCAGACGGTTTGCCGGAGCGAGCCGGCGAGTCCGATATCAGCACGGTCATTCCCGCGGCCGCACAGTTGAACGGCGATCTGGAGATCGCGGAGAGCATCGTTCTGCAATGCGTGGTGCGCGGCAACGTGACCCAGCTCGGCGAGCATCAGGTCGTACTAACGGCGACGAGCGGCATCCACGGCACGCTGCGCGCGCACACGGCGGTGATTGGCGGAACGGTCGAGGGCGACGTATTCGCCGAGCGGGTCGTCGTGCTCGAGACCGGCCAGATCAACGGCAACGTCGAGTACACGACGCTCGCCATGAAGGAGGGCGCATGCATCAACGGCGCGCTGATGCGCATCGTGCCGAATGTGATCGGCGTGAGCGACGGCGGCGCGGCGCTCCCGGGTCGCGGCGAACAGCCCGGCTTGCGCGCGGTTTCGATGGCCGATCAGGAGCGTGTGGCGTGAGGCCGTCCCGCCCGCTGTTGTCTCGTCCATGGCCGGGCATTCTCGCGGCGTGGAGCGTGCTGTGTCTATGCGTGATGCAGTTACGGTTTCCGCACTTCCTGTTTATCTGCGAGCACGTCGAGGCACTTTACGATGGCCACGCCGACGACACGGTCGTGTATCACGTCATGCAAGGGCTGGTCGTGCTGGCGTGGGGGCTGGGCGTCGTTGCGGCCGCCGGCGGGGCGTGGATGGTGCGCAGGGCGAGTCTGCGACGATGAGCCCAGCGCACTCACGTTGCCTTGTCATAGGCGGGTAGGGATGAAGATTGCGAAGATGGGTCGCGCCGAGATTTTCTTTATCGCGCTGATCGTGCTGACGTCGGTGATGTGGCTGCGCGACCGCCTGCCGGCGTCGCGCGAAGCCATTGCCGGCGTGCGGACGTTGGCGGCGGCGAATGAGCGCGCACAGCGGGTGGTCGCAGCGAGCCTCGCGGAGAATCCCGCGCCGAGCAATCGCGATGCGCGCCGGTTACGCGAACGCGTCGCGGCCATCGAGGCGTCGGCCGCGCGGCCCGTCGCGAATACCGCCTCACAGCGTTTGATGTTCGAGCGCGCACGGCTCGCGGCCTTATCGTTCGTGGATATGACGGACGGCGACCGCTTGCGCTGGCTGCTGCTTGGTATCGGTCGATACATTGAGGCGATCATCGGCGTGCTGCTGGGGTTGGGCGCGCTGGCCGTTACCCGCAAGCTGCGAATCGGCAAAGCGGCACGGTACAGCCACCGGCCTTGACTACCGGATCGTGGATAGATCTGTTTGACGTGCATCACACACAGAGGTTTACATGGCATTGGACGACAATATCGACGCAGTGCGCGACCTGCAGAATTCCGGCACTCATGTTGCCCGTTTGCTCGGCTACATGAATATCGGCGTGCTGCCGAGCCGGGAGAATATGACCAACGCGCAGCAATGGCTCTCCAAAGCCTCGGACAAGCTTGAACCGATCCTGCAGGAAGCCGAAGCGAACAAGGCGTCGCCACCGCAGCGTCCGACGTTCAAAGGGTAGTGGCATGTCGCGCATTCGCGCGGTTGGCGGTGAAACGCTGGGATCGTTATTACGTATCATTTAATTGATACAATATTTTATATAAGTGAAATCGCAAACGTTCGCGCCTGCGGCCTGACCGGCGAGCGCTTGCGTGACCCAATGGGGATATCTCGATGGCAATGCGAAACTTGACGAGCATGCTGCTGGCGACGGTGTTTGCCTCGGCGATCGCGCAACCCGTCATGGCGACGTGCACCATGCAGACGCAGATGGCAAATGCGCAGGCGGCCGAGCAGGCGCGGCGTCTTAACAATATCAACACCAACCTGCAGATGCTGGCGTTGCTGAGCCAGTTGCAGAGCGCGTGTCTGCAGGGCTTTCAGTCCATTCCGACGCAGGGTATGCCCGACAGCAGCATAGCGATGGCCGCGCTCAGCAAGATCGAGCAATCGGCGTGTCAGTCTCTGGTCAACCAGGCCCGCTCGACGGCCCAGTCGGCCATGGCCGCCGCACAGGCGCAGGTGCAACAGCAGATCAACAGCGTCGCCGCGAGCGTGATCAACTCCGGCGGCAATTCGGGCATGCTTTCCGGCTCCAGCCGGGCCGCTGTTTCATCGGCGAGCGGCGGGGTCATGTCGGCCATTACGAACAGCTTGTCGAGGCTTTTCCAATGACAAAAAAGCTCGTTTCATGGTTCCTTGTGCTGTGCGGAGCCCTGACCCTGTCGACGACCACCAACGCCTACGCGGATTGCGACGGCTGCGTCGTGGCGTCCGTACAGGCCGCGGCCCAGGAGATTACGACCGCGATCGGATCGCTTGGCTCGACGTTGCTGAATGAGCTCACCGAAATCGACGGTGATATCGGCGGCATTGGCGCCAAACAGGCCGCCACCAGCGCGATGGCCGCGAACACACAACGCGATATGGCAGCGCAGGTGCAGCAGCAGAGCGAAATAGATGCCACGCTGCAGCAGACCGAGTTGCCGCTCGATCCGTGCGCGACGTCAGGCAGCAATTACGCCATGCAGGCGGTTCATAGCGTGAACATGACCGCTTCGAACTACCGGCCAGGCGGCAATGCCACCGTGTCCAGCGCGCCGCTTTCGAAAGCGCTGGGCAGCGTGGCGCCATCCATCGAGGCTTCACGCCGTGCCACCACCTCCATCCACGAGGCGGCGTATTGCAATGCCAACGAAGTGGCGCTCGGCTATCCGGGATGCTCGAGCTCGTCGATGCCGGACGGCGATGCCAACGCCGATTCGCTCTATACCGGCGCCGGCATGCCGGGCAAGGATGTCGACCTGACTTTTACGCCGCAAGAAATCGAAGCCGCGCGCGCCTATGAGCGCATGTCGGTCGATCCCGAACCGCCGCAATACGTCACGAAGGCCGAGGCCAATACGGAAGTCGGCAAGCTCTACATCGCCATGCAAAAAGCCTATCAGGCGAACGTTTCGTCGGCCGAAAACACGCTCAATACGTTGATCGCTGCGCGCGCGCCGTTTCCCGGCAGCGCCCAACTGATCAGCGACATCAACGCGTCGTCGGATTCGGCGGAACAGTATTACAACGCGAATGCCTCGCCTGTTGCCAAAAGCACGGGAACCATGAGTCTTGCCGAACTGGAGGAATTCGAAGCAGGGCGGCGCTGGCGCAACCCGTACTGGCAGATTGAAATGGGCGCCGTCGCCGATCCGACCAAGCTCGCCCGCGAGCAGCTCTACACGACGGCGTTCATGGCCGATATCACCTATCAGAATTTTCAGCGCTCGCAACACATCGAAGTGCTCCTGGGCCAGCTTTTGGCCATGCTGGAACGGACCAGCGAACGTCCGGGTCTCGACGCACAGCTTCAGCGCGTGCATGCCACCAATGCAAAATAAACATGCCACGTAGCGGCGGCTGATTGCGCTGACAAACTAACCTGCGAGGACGCCTTCCATGCCGAACAGCGCCGCGCTGCTGTTGCGCGCCCGCGTCGCGGTTGCGACGTACCATTTCGCCGACGGTCCATTCGGACTGCTGACGGATGCGCTGCGCCTTGCGCGAAAGGCGGGAATCGCGCGAGCCCAGGAAGGCCTAGCGCTCGATGCGCCGTTGCTCGCGCCGACCGACGCTAACGCGGCTTTCGATCACCGGCTGACGGAAGTGCGCGAGGAGTACGAGTATGCCTATCGCACCCACTTACCCGTCGGTGACGAATACTTTTCGTTGTCGGCCCGCAACGGCTGGGTGGAGATACGCAGCCTCGGGCGCGACGGTGCGCGAGGGGAGATCGCGGTGTCGTCGCGCAGCGCCCCCGACATCTTCCGGCTGGTCAGAAGGCGCCCGCAGTCGTATCGGTTCCGGCGGGACTTCATGACGTGGGGCGGCTCGCATTTCATGCGTATGGACGACCCCGCTACCAGCTATTTCAGGCAGCTCTATCTCGAGTCCGGCCATCCTTCGCGAGGCTGCCTGTACTTTGGCAACCCGAGGACCGAGCACTTTCACTTATCGGCTTTTCTGGCGCTCGAGGCTCAGGTGCTGAACATGGCGAGCGGTCCGCCGGGCGGCTGACGGCGCAGCATGCTACGCGGCCACGGTAGCCGTCAATCTGGGATCGACCTTCGAGGAACGAATGAATTTTCGCAAAGCTGCGGCAGCGGCAATGATGGTTATGGGAGTGGCAGGCATGACGGCGAACACGAATGCACAGTCCGGCAACGGCGCGACCGGCAATGCGGCCAGCACGCAGGTAACGACACCGAAGCTGCAGAGAACGATCCGGGTGGGCGGCCTGCTATCGGACCGTCTGATCGTCATGAAGATGAGTTTTAGCCCGGACAGCCGCTATCTGGGCATCGTGACGCGGAATTCCGCCGGCACGACCGACATCGTGGTGTGGGATATGGAGCAGGACCGGCAGCAATCGCGCATTCATTGCAAAGGCGACTTCGACATTACCCCGAGCGACCAGTTGCTTTGGACTCCAGACGGAAAAGCCATCCTGTTTGGTGCGAAGCGGCAATGGGATCCGCTGACGGGCGAGGCTTTGCCGGACAACCCGGTGGTCGGAGGCTCGGCCCGTCTGAACAGGGACGGCAGCCGGCTGTTGACGCTGGCGGGCACGATGGGCGGCCCGACTTACGTCAACCTGTACGACACCAAAATGTGGGCCTTGCAGACGATCGAGGTGGACGGCGTGTACGCCACTGGGGCCGCCTGGACGGCCGACGACAAGATCCTCATTAACGCCATCCCGAACCGGGAAATCGAAAACAAAACGATGGACGGGCATCTCGTACACGACTACGACACGACGCTCAGGCTCATCGATCCTTCCGGAAAGACACCGACGCGGGCCGTGTGGTTCTCGCGCCGACCGACCGGCAACCCGCAGTCGCCTTACACCTATTCGTTTCCGGGCGGCGCGGACGGTCGCACGAACTTCGCGACCAACCAGATATTTCTCGGCACGAGCCAGATCATCGACGGCGCGACGCTCGAGGTGCGCCGCTATCACTCGGGCGCCGCGGCAAATATTGATCCCGGGGCTTTTGGCATGGGCTTTAGTCCCGACGGCAAATGGCTCTATCTGAAGGGCGCGAGTTTCGCCACCGAGGGCTACAAGCCGCTCGAAAACACCATCGTGGATACCGCCTCTGGCAATCCGGTCCTGCAATTCGACGGTGCGATGGGGCATGTCGGCGCTCTTGCCGTGAGCCCGGATGGCCAATCTCTCGCGCTGTCCGAAGCGAATTCGGTGCAGGTCTACAGGCTGCGCTAACGCATTCAACCGTTCAGGAATCCAGCGATGACGCAATCCGCACCATCGGCCACGCTCAACGATGTCTTTACCGCAGCCGTGGCGACCTATGGCGGGGACGATGCCCCGAAACTCGGCAGCCAATGGACCGCGCTGCCGATGGATGACATATCCAGGTTCGATCCGACGTTGAGCGGCGCAATGCAGACGACGGGTTTTTCAGGCCAGGTCAACGTCAACCTCCAGACCGGGGAAATCATCATCGCCGACCGCGGGACGGCCAACCTGAAAAACGTGGCCACTGACGCCGGGGTCGCGGTCGACACGGTGGCCGACTCGCATCTGGTGGCCGAAGCATTCGCCCGTGCGGGTCTGGCTGCCGCGCGCAAGCAGTTGACGCAGGCCGGCGTCGAAATGAGCGCCGTATACACCACCGGTCACTCGCTCGGCGGAGCGGAATCGGAGATGCAGGCGGGCATGCTGAGTCTCGCCGCCGATTCCAGTGGCGTCCCGCTCGTTCCAGCGGGCGTTCCGATCACCAACGTTTCGCTGGACGCTCCGGGCATCGCCGGGCTCGCAAATCGCGGCGATCGCGAGCGTTACACCAGCTATAACTTCTCGTCGCAAGGCGACGTGGTGCATCTCTCGGGCGGCAGCGACCTGAAAGGCACCGCGGACGTGTCCCTGCCGGTGGGACCGCAAATGTGGTCGACAGCCGGACTGATCGCCGGCGGCGCCGCAGCCACAATCGCGGTGCCGGGCATGGGAGCGCTCGCCGGCGGCATCATGCTCACCGATGGGCTGGCCAACGCCGCCGCAGCCCACAAGAGCATGCTGATGTTCAGCGGCGCAGCCGATACCGCGCTGGGCCGCATCCCGATGACGCAGTTCAGTGAAGGCCTGTCGCCCACGCAGTTGCAGGCGCTTTTCCAGGTCAGCCCGACCCAGTACAAGGCGGTCGCCGATGCGGCCGAGGTGGCCGCCGCGTCCGCCGGCTATGCGCCGACCAGCAGCGGGATGAGCAGCTTCAGCCTGTTTGGGCTCGACGCGAACGGCAAGATCGACCCGGAGCTCGCCGACTGCAACGCGAACCATGCCGCTGCGGCCGTCGACGGCTGGATGGAAACGAGCGGCTATAGCCAGCGCCCCCAGCCGCAGCCGAAAGTTTCCCTGTGACGCGAGGCGCCGCCGTCGCAAACCCATGTGTCATGAATCCTTCTTCAGACGCGCTCCGTTAGTCCGTATGATTGCACACATACGTAGCAATCTGTTGCGTCGTCCTTGTTCCGTATGATAACCTTCATACGAAATTTGACGGCTTGCTGAACCTTTCTTGCCGAACCTTTAATAGATCAGTTGATGGATCGACACATGCGCCTTATCCGCCCTGATGACCAGCCGTATCCGGCCCTGTTACCGTGAAATTCAGGCCGGCGCCCCTCCTGCTTGCCTGCGCAGCGGCCTCGACCATGGCCGCGTGTGCGCTCGCCCGCGCGGATACCGCCGATACCTCGGCCATGTCGGTCAACGACATCGCCAATCTGTCGGTGGACACGGTTCCGGCCGCGGCGGCGATCACGCCCATTCGCGCCAACGAGTTGCAGGAAGCCGCGCTGCCGCTCGGCAGCCACAAGGGCCTGGCCGACCGTTCCGCGCAATTGCTTGCGGAACTGGAGGCGCGTGCGGGCCGGCTCGATACGATGTACCGGTTCGGCGCGCTGGTCACCCGCAACGGCATGTTGCCGCCCGTCATCACCGAAGCGCGCGATGCGGTGGAGGCCACCACCGACCAGATCCGTACCGCGGACTCCATGTACCGGATTGTGGTGCCATCGCGCTTCGTGACCGTCCCGCCCAGCTGGCGCGATTACCTTTTTATAGGACTGCGTATCAAGGCCCAGACCGATCAGTTGCCGTTTTCCGCGGTTTTGCCGAAGACGTCCGCTGAGCGCGAATATTGGAAAGAGCAGGTCATGCTGGGCTATACGCAGGGCGAGGCACTGGCCGACCAGATTCTGCAGACCAACCTCGCGCGCCTGAATCGCGACTACACCGGAATGCTTCGCTATTCGGAGCTGCTCAACAAGGGCATGGTCTCGGAGCCGTCGGTGGCGGTCGCGCCGCGTGTCGTCTCCGGCGACCGCAACCATATCGACGTGGGCGACACGCTGTATCGCGTGACGGATCACGGCGGCTTCGTCACCGACCCGAACCAATGGCAGGCCACCGTGGCCCCGGCGGATCGCGCGGCGCAGCCGGCCGCACCGCCCGCTGCGCAAGCACAGCCTGGGGCTCAGCCGCACGAGGGGGCGCAATGAGGCCTGGCAATTCGCCGCACATGACGCGGCAAGGTGATCCACGCGCATGCCTGGCGGCGTCACCGCAGACATTACGAATGAGAGGGTGCGAGATGCACAAGAGGATGATCGTCGCCGTCCTGACGGCTGCGGGTCTTGGGACGGGATGTGTGTCAAGCGCATACGCCGGGTTTGTCAACGAAACCCAGCCGGCGGTTGCCGCGCCGGCATCCGCAGCGTCGGCTCCGGTGCCCGCGATTGCCGTGCAGCCGCTCGTCGACGACCTGCCGGTTTCGACCGGCCGCAAGGTGACGCAGATCGGCTACCGGCCTTCGGACGACTACGTGCCGCGCGGCAAAGGGCGCGACATTGCGCTGGCGGACATGCTGCCGGTTATCGCACCGAAGGACTTTCGCATCGAGATGGGCGACGTCGATCGCTCGCAACGCGTGTCCTGGAGCGGCGGGCTCCCCTGGGACACGGTGCTGACGAACGCAATCGGCCCGTTGGCGGAGGTGCACGCAACCATCGACTGGAGCCAGCGCGTGGTGTCCCTGCACCACGGCGGTCCGTCGCCGGCGCTCGCCGCCACGGTGGTCAACCGGAGCGCCGCCACAAGCGGCACTGGCGGTGCGTCTGCCGGTCAGGTTGCGGCGCTCGCGCCGTTCGAACTGGTCGGCGGACAGTCGCTCGAAATCCAGTTGATGGCCTGGGCGAAGCGAGCCGGTTGGGCGGTGAGCTGGAACACGCCGGACGATTTCGTTCCTCCGCACGATTCGTCGTGGGGCACGGACTTCCAGAGCGCCGTCACAAACGTGTTCGAGCAGCTCGCCGCGAATGGGGCCGACGTACACGCCGACATCTGGAAAGGCAAAGGGGATAACACCGTGGTGGTCGATAAACCGGGGGCAGGCCAATGAAGTTTCCATTTCATCAATCGATTCTGGCCATCGCCGTCGCAGTGACGTTTGCGAGCCTCGCGGGTTGTGGCGTGGAAGAGGTGTATCACGAGCAGGATGCACTTACTGCAGACGCAAAAAGCCAGGTCGAGACGCAGGTCAAGAGCCGTCCGACCGTGCAGGTGCACGAGGGCGCATGGCTGATGGGCGAAAAGATCCAGGCAACGCGGCCCGAGCCGGAGATCTACGACAAGCAGGTCGTGTTCAATCACCCCGAAGGCATGAGCCTGCCGGAAGTGGCGCTGTGGATCACTGAAAACGTCGGCGTACGCGCCGTGGTCGATGCTTCGGTGGCGGCCGCAGGCCCCGCGACGGCCGCCATGGCGATCCCGATGTCCGCCCGCAGCACCTTGCCGTCGCCGGCCTTCGGTTTGCCCGGCGCGGCGTCGCTGCCGGCGTTGCCCCTCGCGGGTGGCGCAGGGTTCGGCGCCCAGCCGGGCTCGCCGCTACGGTTTTATACCGGGGCTTTTCGCGGCTTCCTCGATCAGGCCGACGCCCACTACAACGTGTGGTCCCGTTATAAGGACGGAGTGGTGACGTTTTACACCACGGAGACGCGCACCTTCCAGTTGCCGAGCATCGCCGATACGGCTTCGATGAACGGGTCGATTTCGACCGGCGACTCGGCCTCGGGTTCGTCGCAAGGATCGTCCGGAGCGGGAACGGCGACCGCCGGTTCTGCGCAGAGTACAAGCTCGGGCAGCTCCGGTTCGTCGGGCAGCGGCGGTCAGACCATCACCCTCGGCGTGCAGGTCACGCCGTGGCAAAACCTCGAACGCACCGCCAACGCCATTGCTGGCTGCAAGGATTGCGTGGTCGGCGACAAGGACCTGGGGGTGCTGACCGTGACGGGCACGCCGGTGCAATGCGACCGTCTGGAGAACTGGGTCAAGAATCTCGATTCCATGTACGGAAAGCAGGTCGCGATCGACGTGCATGTCTATCAGATCCAGGAAACACTTGAACACAACTACGGCATCAACCTGTCGTTGGGATACAAGAGTTCGGGTGGCCATACCGGCGTGACGATGACCGGCGCAGCGGCGCCTCTCGTCACCAGCACCTCGACGCCGATGACATTCGGCGCATCCATCCTCGGCGGCTCGCTAAGCGGCTCCAGCGCAGCGGTGCAGGCATTGGCGACGCTCGGCAATGTCTCGCAGCTGATTTCCCGCTCCGGGGTCACGCAAAACGGCAAGCTGCTCGCGTTGCAGGCGGCCAAGCAGGAAGGTTACGTCGCGTCCACGCAGAGCACGCTGACGGCGAGCGTGGGGTCGTCCACTACCATGCAGACCGCGACACTGGTGCCGGGGTTCACCAGCAGCTTTCTGCCGAAGGTTATCGACGGCCGCATCCTGATCGATTTCGACATGACGTTGTCGGACCTCCTGAGTCTGCAAACCTTCACGAGCGGCAGCGGATCAAGTGCATCGAGCGTGCAGCTTCCCACCTTGCAGGTCACCCGCTTCGAGCAGAGCGTCAGCCTCAAGCCCGGCGAGACGCTGATTCTGACCGGCATGCGCCAGCAGAACACGAGTACGACCAATAACGGCGTCGGCAGTCCTTACATTCCTCTGCTTGGCGGCGGCGTGGATGCGCAGAAGGGCGACACGGTCATCGCGGTGGTGATCTCGGCGCGGTTGCTGTGAAGGAGAACGAAATGAAACGGAAGACGACGTTTTTTATGCTGGTCTCGCTGCCGGTGGCGGCGCTGGCAGCGGCGCCGGACGCAGCGGTGCCCGGCGCGAATGTACCGGCGGCCACGGGTATTCCCGCGGCTGCCCCGGCCACGGCCGTGATTAACGCGCCGGCGCCAATGACTGCCTCCGAGCGGCTTGCGGACCTGCAGGCACAGATTCCGCTGCTGCAGGCACAGGACCAGATCGCCAAGCTGAAGCACGATATTGCGGTCAATGAAGGGAACGCTCAGATGGGCGCACCGGGCAGCATGCTGCCTCCGCTTGGCGCGGCCGTAGCGCCGGCATTGCCGGTGGTCTCGCAGAAAGCACCGGCGCGCGCCCCCATTCGTGCTGTCGCCGTCAACGCCTTCGACGGGCGCTATAGCGCGGTGCTCGATGTCGATGGCAGAACCATGACGGTGCGCATCGGCGACTCCGTCGCCGACGGCTGGAGGGTGTCAGTCATCACCGAGGCGAGCGTGACGCTCGCGAACGGCAAGCAGGTCCGGATTCTGAAGGTCTGACGTGGCCGAGATCGTTACTCTTCCTGGTATCAGCACGCCGTTTGCCGCCGGTCTTTCATGGCGGCACGAAGATACCCGTCCGCGGCCCAAGGCGCTGCGTGCGCTTTCATTGGAGAAGGGCCGCTGGGGCCTCGTGCGCGAAACCAGCGCGGGCACCATCCAGGCCGGCTTCTGCAAGCCGATCAATGGCGTGACGTCCGCGGCGCGGATCAGATCGCTGGCCGCGCTGGTCGCGGACCAGCACCCGCAACCGTGGATGGGGCGTTACCGGCTCTCGGAGAACCGCTACTGGTACGTCGCGGTGCGCGACGGCCAGGAAGTCATTCCGGACGGTGACCGGATCGGCACGGCTGCCGAGATAGAGCGCATTCGCGACGAGCACCTCGGCCTCGGCGAATGGACCAGCGATCTCGAAGGCACGATCGACGACCTCGCGGAAATGGCCCGCACGCGCACGCGCAAGCTCGCCTTGTCCGATTTGCAGCGGCAGCTCTGGATTCCGGTGACGATGGTCTCGGCAGCGCTGCTTGTGATCGCCGCGGCGTCTGCCGGCGTCGTCATTCATAACGACCGTGTCGAGGCCGCGCGGAAAAAGGCGGACGAAGAGAACCGGCGCGCGCTCGCCGCCGCGCAGCGCGCCCAGCGCGTGGCGCGATCGAGAGTCTTTCCCTGGACCCAGCAGCCGATGCCTTCGGAGGTGTTCCGTGCCTGCGGATGGGCGTGGCGCGACCAGCAACTCGCGGCGGACGGCTGGATGCTCGGCTCGTGGCGCTGTGAGGTCAACGTGAGCGGCGTCCTGATCACAACGGAGTGGGATCGCGCTGGCGGTCTCGCCGCGCGTGCACCCGGAACGCTTGAAGACGGCGGCCAAAAGTCAAACGATTCGACACAACTGCCTCATGTGTTTGCCGAACCGTCGTCGCTGGTTGCTGCGGCTCAGCCGGCGCTCAGGGCAATCTGGTCATTCGCACAACTTAACGGATTGGCCCTGACCATGGCCCCGGTCGCGGTCAAACCCGTCCTGCCTGGTCTGACACAAGATGAACCGGCCGCGGATCCTTGGACCACCTCACAACCGGTCTTCACGCTGATTGCGCCGCCGTGGCAATCGTCCCTGCAGGGGTTCGATTCCGTTCCGGGGCTACGCGTCCGGAATATCTACTGGTCAGAAAACTCGCAGCAATGGAAGGTCGACGCAACGCTCTACGCGCTGCGCGCGGATGCCGTGCCCGTGAACCATCCGGGTGCGACGGACCCGGCCAAACCGCTTTCAGGAGGGCACGCGTAATGGGCTTTGCCGAAAAGTTTCGCAAGGGCGTCGTGCCCGATTCGGAATCGGGAGTTCTCGTCGCCACCGAAACGCGCCCAGCCATCGAGCCGGGTCCACTACCCGCACCGCCGAACGGGATTTTGCCGCACGTGGTCTACCCCGCGGCGATGGCCCGGCCGTTTGGACGTGTCGCGATCGATCTGGGCTTTTTGACGCCCGAGCAGGTCAGGGCGTTGCTTGACCCGAGGGAAGTCGCCAAGGGCGGCCGGATCGGCGATCGCGCGATCCAGGCGCGCATGCTGACCCAGGATCAGGTCGACGCGATTGTTGGCGTGCAAACGGTTGTCATTCATGTCGATGCCCGTCATGCGGGCAATCCGAAGTTCCTGACATGGCTTGAAGATCTCAAGCGAAGACACGTCGTCGCGGAGGTTCGCCGCGTTTCGGCGCAGGATCTGGAAACCGTTCGCGAAGCGGAAAAGGCCGGCGGCGTAGCCGACGATACCGACCTCGTGACGCTCACGAAGGCGCGCCGCATCGTTGTCGACGCGGCGGCCATGGGGGCGAGCGACATTCACGTGCTCGTGCGCGAAAAGCATGCCGAAGTTCAGTTGCGCGTGAAGGGCGACCTGATGGTCGCGCACAAGCTGAACATGCGCCGCGACGAAGGCGAGGCGCTAGTCCGCTCCATCTACACCGGTCTCGCGACCATCAAGGAACCGGTCTACAACCCGCTCAGCTTTCAGGACGGACAGATCAGCGGCGAAGCGTTGCCGGGGACGAATGTGTCCAGTGTGCGTCTGATTCGAGGGCCGTCCTACCCCGAGGAAGCGGGCGGCGGCTTTCTAGTCGCGCGGATGCAATACCACCGGCACAAAAAGGAAATCCGCGCACCGGGCCGGAGCATGGAACTGTCCGTGCCCGAACGGCCCGAAGGCGAGTTCGGCGTGGCGGGCTTCACCCCGTTGCAGCGGGAACTCAGCGAATATCTGGTGCGCATTCCAATGGGCGTCGTGCTCGTCACGGGGCCCACGGGGAGCGGCAAAACCACCACGCTTCACGAGTACATGGAGCACCAGGCGCGACTGTTCCCGCATCTGCGGCAGGTGACGATCGAGGAGCCGGTCGAGTACCCGAAGGAATGGGCCGTTCAGCTGTCGGCGGCGAAAAACTTCCTTGACAAGTTACATAAGGCGCTGCGGATGGACCCGGACATCATTCTGATGGGCGAAATTCGCAAAGCCGAGGAAGCACTGGCGACGCTGGAAGCGGCCATGACCGGCCACCTCGTATGGACGACCGTGCACGTCACGGATCTGTACCGGACGATCCGCCGCATCGAGATGATGGATCACCAGCGGCTTTCGCTGCCTACGCTATGCGACCACGAGTTGATCGTCGGCCTGATGGCGCAGCGCATCGTGCAGACGCTGTGCGTCGCCTGCCGGGTGCCGCTCGAAGACGCGCCGGACTCGGTGCCGGTCTTCATGATGGAGCGCCTCAGGTCATGGGCGAAAAACGGCGACCTCAGCCCTGTGTTTCTGCGCGGTCCGGGTTGCGAATGTTGCGGATTCCAGGGCATTACCGACCGGCAGGCAGTAGCGGAACTGGTGGTGACCACCGAAGAATTCATGAGCGATTACCAGCGCGACGTGCTCCTTGCGCGGCGCAATCATCGGCTAAAAAAAGGCTCTGACAAATCCATGCTGGCCAACGCCATGGATCTGGTCTTCGCCGGCAAGGTGGACCCGCGCGACGTTCATGGCAAGGTCCACCCACTCGAGTATCTTGAGGAGGGCGTATGACAGCCGGTCTTTCATGGAACGTGCGGCGGCGTCTTTATCAACAGGCGTCGAACCAGATCGAAAATGGCCTGGCGATCACGCAGGTACTCGGCGATTTCCGCGACCGGCTGCAGCGGCGCAGGAGAAAAAAAGCCGCGCTGGCGGCGCACGAAATCTATCGCAAGGTGCGCGACGGCGAAACATTGCGTGACGCGATGGGTCCGGCGCTGCCCGACCTCGAAAGCAGCGTGCTCGCCTCGGGAGAGAAGGCCGGTCAGTTGCCGGCTGCCATGCGCCTTGTCGTGGACGTGCGCGACCGCACCACGCGCATGCAGCGTCATCTGTTCGGCAGTTTCTTTTCGCCGCTGATCTATCTGATCGCTTTCTATTCCGTCCTCTTCACGATCGGCTACTCGATCGTGCCGCAGTTTACGGAGAACGTGCCGGTCGAAAAGTGGAAGGGCTGGGCCTACGTGCTGTACGTAATGGGACAGGCGGCGGTCGGCTGGGAAGCGCCCCTGGTGTTCGGCGGTGCGCTCGTTGCCACGGCTGTTGCGTGCTGGTCGCTGCGCCGCTGGACCGGGGCCGGCCGGCTGTTTTGCGACCGGCACGTCTTTCCCTTTACGGTCTATCGCGAAGTGACCGGCTTCGCATGGCTTCTTTCGTTTGCGGCGCTGCTTAAGGCCGGCGTTGCCGATACGGAGGCGCTCAAGAGTCAGATTATCAGCGCCTCGCCCTGGCTTGGCTCGCGCCTGACGCCGGTCGCGGCGGGGTTGCGAGACGGTTTCAATCTGGCGTCGGCCATGCGCCGCTCGGGATTCGAGTTTCCGTCGGTCGACCTGATCGAGGAAATCGACGCCTATGTCGCCTTTCCCAACTTCGCGGACGTGATCGAAAAAGTCGCGAAGGAATACGCCGAGTCGCTGGAGCGCCGGATTCTCAGGCGAGGCATGGCGATTTCATTTGTATTCCTTCTGCTGATGTACTTCGCGTTTGCCGTGGTGCAGCTTGGCTCCAACTCGCTGTCGGCGTTGTTTGCAACCACGATGGGTTCTTACTGAGTCACTTTTAATATTGGGAGATTTTCATGGATTCGATGCTGGGCCGGATTGTTGCGACCGTTCTTACACTCATGGCGATCGGCGCGGCCGTGGTCTACATACACGGCGGATTCTCGTGGAACAAGAATGCCACCATTACCAGCGACGTCACCTGGGTCGTGACCAATGCGCGTACCCAGTTTTCGCAGAACAGTAATGGCTATACCAACTTCACCAATGCCAACCTGACCGCCATGACCAATGCCGGCGTTTTTCCTCCGGACATGGTGCGTAACGGAACGCTTGTCGACGCATGGGGTAACACCGTGACGGTGAGCAGCGCCGGCAACGCATCTGAAGGTGTGGTCGCATTCGGCGGCGGCGGTTCCGAAAGCGTCGAGCAGTGCTCCAACGTCGTGACGACACTCAGGGACTACGTCAGCCTGCAGGTGGGCGGCACCAGCTTCACCCAGGCCTCATTGCCGGATTCGGTGGCGGCCGGTAACGCCTGCGCCAATGGACTGGGCATTACGCTTACCTTCCAGTAATGGATATCACCGCCGTGCAGTCGACGCAATCAAACTTTGCCGGAGGCGTGATGCTGGACGTCGAAGCATATGAGGCCTCCTACCTGAAAGCCATGTCGTTCTCCGACCTCTATCTCGAGCCGGATGGGCAAGCGTGGTACAAGACCAGCCCGTCCGACCGTGAGCGGCACGCGCTCGAATCCGGCGCGCTCGAAGAAGCAAAGTCTTTGCGCGAACATCTGCAGATTCATACCACAGGGCTGGACTTCCGGACCGAATGGCACGGCGTCTCGTTGCGCGTACAGCGTATTGAAACACTCGACGGCGATGTGTACGTCGGCCGCCGCCTGCTGCCGCATCCAATTGCATGGGACGCACTCGGTTACCCGCAGCGGCTGAGCGATCAACTGATGTCGGAGACGTTCTCGAAGGGTGGCCTCGTGCTGTTTAGCGGCGGCACGGGGGCCGGCAAATCGATGTCCCAGGCATCGTGGCTGGTTCAGCGGCTCTGCAAATTCGGCGGCACCGGCTGGACCATCGAGAATCCCGTCGAGATCGTCCTGCAGGGCAAGCACGGTTCCGGAAAGGTGGTCGGCACCTGCTATCAGACCGAAATCCGCAACGACGCGGAATTTGGGCCGGAGATCCATCGTCTGCTGCGCGCGGCTCCCAACATGATCATGCTGGGGGAGATCCGTACCCGCGACGCGGTCGCCCAGGCGATCATCGCGGGCACCAGCGGCCACCTCGTGTCCGCCACCATCCATGCGAACAACGTGGCGACCGCGCTCGAGCGCACCAAGAACATGATGCGGGAGTCGGGACTCGACACGTCCATGATGGCCGACGCCCTGTCCGCCGTCATTCACCAGCGGCTAACGCTCACCAGTTCACCCACCGGCGAGCGGAGGATCATGCTGACGGTCACCCCGCTGATCATTGCGGGCGCGCAGAACGAAACGTCGATCCGTGTGCACTTGCGCAAGGGCGATTTCTCGTTGCTGACGTCGGAGATCGAACGCCAGAAGCGCCTGATCTGGGTGAACGACGGGGGGCCGATCTGAATGGGCTTCGCGATACTGCCATTGATTGTTCTGCTGTTTTTTATCGGCATCGAAGCGCAGACGGGCCAGCTCGCACTTGCCGTTTCAGGTGCCGGGTTGGGCGGCCGTATGAGCAATATGGCGGCGGTCGACGCCCAGCAGGCGGAAGTTTTCGATACGGCCTGCGAGAGCGCGGCGCTGGCGTCGCCGGGCCTGATCAGCGCGAGCATCGTCGTCGTGCCGCCGCCCGGCGTGCTGATTCCGGCCGGCGCCGTGTGCATGACCAACTCCGCAGGAGGCGGCGTGCGCAACGTGTACTCATATACGCCTGCGGTGCCCGGCGAGGCCGGCCAACTCAGCGCGGATACCCAGCAAAGCGCGGTCTGGTATCAGGTGAAGACGCAAGGCCAGGCGGTCAGTGTCGACACCGGTCTCGCCTCTGCGGTCCCGGCCACGATCCCTGCTCATTCGCTCCTGTCGTGGATGCAGGTCAATCCTTAAGGAACCCGAAACATGGATGCGATCCTGGGGTACATCGTCGCGCTTACGCTATCGATGCTCGGCGTGGCCGGCTTCATTCCGTGGGCAAAGATGGGTGTCACAAATGTGCAGACGGCCGCTATCGCGGGTCAGCAACTGATCGTCGACAAGGCGGCGCAGTTTTACGTGCAGGACAACGCGGCCGCCATCGCGGCGCTCGCTACGCCCACCACGCCTGTGACAATTACCGTAGCCATGCTTACGGCAGCGAACTATCTTCCCGTTGGTTTCTCGACGACGAATGCATATGGACAGACGTGGGAGGCTCAGGTGCTGCAGCCCACGCCGGGCGAACTGCAAACGCTCGTGACCTCGCAGGGCGGCCGGGCAATCAGCAACATGCAGCAATTGGTGCAGATCGCGGCGCAGGCGGGCGCGCAGGGCGGATTCGTCCCCTACGCGAACCAGGCCGGCGACGCGACCATGACGCCTACCAATGCGTATGGCGCGTATGGCGGATGGAAGATCCCGCTCACCGGATATACCAGTCCAGGAAGCGGCCATCTGGCCTCGTTGCTTGCGTTCACCGGATCGCAGGCGAACGGCAATTACCTTTACCGCGTGTCCGTGCCGGGTCAGCCGCAGTTGAACAACATGCAAACCGACCTCGGGCTGACCGATACGGGCGGGGCGGCGCATAACATCACCGGGATCAACACCGCCACGGCGACGACGTTTTCAGCAAACGGCGGCGGCCAACTCGATACGGATCAGGGCGGCTCGCTCGAACTCGGCGGTAACAGCACGACTGCGGGCACTGGCACGCCCTACATCGATTTTCACCAGGCGGGGCAGGGCGTTCAGCCCTTCAATGTACGCATGCAGAACGATGCCAACAACCATCTGACCATTAGCGGCGCGAGCACGAACGGAGCGGCCCTTCAGGTTAACGGAACGCTTCAGTTGGCGAATATCGCAGCCAACGGTGCAGCCTGCTCATCCAATGGTCTGCTGGCCGCCAATTCGGACGGCACCGGACAGATGTTCTCGTGCGTGCGCGGAGCATGGGCGCCTATCGGCGGTTCGTGGGTTCGCATGAATGAGTACACGGTATCGAATGGAGGGACGGTCCCAGTGCCGACCTGTTCTGCCCCCGGTGTCCCCAAGATCGAGCTGGCCGCAGCGACCTTTCAGGTGGACGACACTGCCATCGTCAATATGACCGCATCGCTGAGCGGGTCGAACTGGTCGATCTCGATCGTCGACGGTAACACGCCAACCCCTAGCCCGGTGGCAGGCGAGGCCCTTGCCGAAACGTATTGTGAATTCTAGGAGAAAAACGATGAAACGATGGAAATTCATGCTCGCTGTCATGACCTTTGTGACAGGTTTATTCGCCGCTCACCCGGCCTTTTCTCAGTCGGTGGCCGGATGCGGGGCAGGCAATCAGGACTCGACGTGCCTTGTCCACGTGACGGGCGCGCCGCAAACGCCGCCGACGTGTCCAAGCGGCCCAGGCTACCCTGCCAGCCCTGCGGCGGTCTGGCTTGGTTCGCACTACTCAACGCCGGCCTGCAGCAGTTATCAGCCGCCGCCGACATGTCCCAGCGGCTATTCGCAATCAGCGGCGCCGAGCTGGGATGGTTCGAGCTGGGTAGGAGGTTCGTGCGTGGCGGATATTCCGACCGCGCCTGATGGAAATGCGTATGCGACTTTCTTGGCGTACTGCGGGGTAACATTGCAGCCGAGCTATCTCGGAGCTTCCGGCGGAGTTGACAAACCCTATCCCGTCTCATCGAGTTGCACGACCAATTTTTCGGGGGCGAGTCGTGCCCTTGGGGTGTCGGGTATGCAGTATTGGACCACGCCGAACTCCGTGCTCAATTCTACGAATTCATCGGGCGGGGTCAGTGGCCTGTCGGCCTTTGACCATAGCTATCTGGGTATGGGAATGAACTACACAACCGATAGCTGGCAATTACTGAAGACGACCGGTTCGACCACGTATTACACTATTCCCGCGGGATATGTCGCGGTATTGGGCTTATACGGTGTGTCTGGAGCCACCCCGGCCGAAGGTGTTGCAGAAGGCTTCGTCTTCGCATGCCCGGCATCCTATCCGACCCTCAACATTGCGACATTGGATGCCTACGCCGATACGAACCCGTCCTTGATCGAATGCCAGCCGTAAAGAAATTCCGGCACAAAAAAAGCGCCCCGAGAGGGGCGCCTTTCGCTTTCACCGTTCGTTCGTGAGATACCGCCCGGAAACATCAGCGACATTTCACACGTCACGTCAAGCTTCATTCATAAAACCGCCTGTGATGCCACCACGCCCTCGCGTGCACCACCGACCCGCGCAACGCATGCCGGATCGCACGTAGCAGAACGGGCAGCGTATAGCCCTTCTTCTCCATCACATAGAAACCGATAATCGCCAGCAGCGCGGCGGCAAAGGTCCACGTCCTCGGGTAATAAAGCGCGATCAGGATGGGAAAATAACCGCGTGCGTCGATGCCCAGAATGCGCGGTGTAAGCGATGCGTCGCGCCAGATCGAGCGGCGTACTTTCATTCGTTGGACTCCCCCGCATAGCGTCGGAACGCCTTCTCGTCGATCAACCCACGGTCGCGCAGATCGCGCAAACCGGCCGTCATGTCCTGCTTTTTCTCCGCCACGATCTTACGCAGCAGCGCGCCCCATTGCGTATAGGCCATGTCGCTCATCTGCCGCTTGATCTCGCTGTCGAAATACAGGTGCTCGCGCACTGCTACGCGGTTGCCGTCAAGTGTCGGCACGAGAATCTGCACGATGATCAGGCGCAGCGAACCGAGGATCTTCGAGGCGATCGCCGAATGCTGGTCGGCCGGGAATACCTGAATGGCCCGGCTGATGGTTTCGGAGACGCTTTCCGTGTGCATGGTCCCGTAGGCGCCGTGACCGGTCAGTGCCGCTTCGACCATGGCGCCGATCGTCTCGGCGTCGCGCGCTTCGCCGATGCCGATCAGCGTCGGCTTGCAGCGCATCGCGTTACGGATGCCGCGGGCGAAGCTCGGAATATGCCGGCCAATCTGCATCTGGCGAATCTTCGGGCCTTTGTTCCTGACCTTGGTGAACAGGAATTCGATCGGATCTTCGTAGAGCAGGATCTTCGCGTCGCCATTGTTTTCCGAAACGTCCGCATAGAACGATGACATCAACGTGGTCTTGCCGGAGCCGGTCGGGCCACAGATCAGGACGAGGCCGCGCGGCTGGAACAGGTTCTCGCGAATGCCTGGAGGCAAGCGCATCGAGTCGAGCGAGGGCGGTGTCTCAGGGATGGTTCGCATGGTGATGGACAAGCCATCTTCGGCATCGCCGATCTGCGCTCCCGCGATGTTGACACGATAGCGGCTCGTGTCGCGCTCGATCACGAAGCGATAGGGACGGTCCGCGTCATTGCCGCCCTTGATGACGCCGATCAATTCACTGCCGAACGAGACGGCTAGCAGCGCCTTGATCTCACCATCCTTGATCGTGCGTTCGGTAAGGGCAACCTGACGGCCGCGGATTTCGCCCCAGACGACATCGCCAGTCTGGAACACGATGTCCGACGAGCCGACGTTGCCACAATACGCGAGAAACGCCTGCAGATCGTGCACGCCAAAATTCGCTTCGAGCTTAAAGGGTTCCGGTGTGCCTAGCATGGCGAATCCTTCCCCAATGCCTGGGAAACACTCATCGCGGGCAGGGACATTGTCCGTTTAGATGGCACGGTAGTGAAGCTCCAGCGAATCTGTCTTCAACACCACGTCGGCGCGGCCGCCCAATTGCGTGCCGATGTTTTCGAGTACCTGCACGAAGCTCGTATTCGTCGCATTGATCGAAACCGGCGCGGGCACCGCGCGGCCCATCACGGCGAACCTGAGTCCCTTCGCGTCGGCGATCTTGCGCAAGACCTCGGGCGCATCGCCTTGCCACTCGACGGTCACGAAGTCACCACTGACGACCACCGTGCCGGCTTTGGGCGCCACGGCGGAAATGCCTCCGGCGCGGGAGATCTCCCCAAGCAGGGTATCGATCTTATGGGCCGAGTCGTTCAACTGGGTGTCGAGCATCCGGCCAGTTGGATCGACAGGTGCGGGCTGCGTGACGCAGGCCGCCAGGCTGCAAGCCAACCCCGCAATGACAGCGCGTGTGAGTCGCATAGGTTTTGCTCTATCTGGTCATGTAGCCATACTTCGGCAGTTTTTCTTAATTCTGTATAAAGGTTATCATACGGAATGTCGGCGCTGCAACATGTATCGGATGCCAAGCAACGTGCGCGCCCAGGACGTGTAAGTTTTCCGCACTGCCACGCGTATGCGATGCGGCAGTCTCTTATGCGTTTAGCATTAACGCCGCTTTAACAGAAAAGCACTACGCCTTTAATCCTCAAGTGTTTCGCAAATGTGTCGATATCACGCATGACCGCTTGTGTAGGCGCTTCCTCCCATTCCTCTTTCAAAAAATAAGGCGCGGCATTCTTGCAACTTCGTAACAGAATGCAAACGCGCTTGACTCTAGCGAAATTGCTTGACACGCAAAAATATAGCGCAAATAATTGTGTACCGTTATAACGATATAGAACTAGACCGGCACTATGACCATCGACTCAAAGCCTCTTACGCTGCTCAAAGCGTATCGAATAGCGAACGACCTGGATGCCAACAAGATCTGCGAGATGGCCAGCATTTCGCGCTCCTACCTGACGCGGGTGGAGCAGGGAGCCACACCGAGCGCCGAGATCGCGGCGCGTCTGATAGGGGTTCTAAGCAATGCCGATTGCGTTCGCATGGCACGCCGGGCGAGTTCGCCTACCCGGGTCAAGTCGATCGAGCGGGCGAAACGGCTAGTCGAGCGGGTCAAGACACTGCATGCCGAATTCGCTCAGGAAGGTATCCGGGAAATACATCTTTTATATCCGCAGCGCTATCAGGCAGGAGTGGACGATCGTGGCTGCGCCTAATACTCCATCTGCTGCGCCTTCGCGCGGGCCATTCGATATCCATCCCGCGGTCAGATTGCTTACAGAAACATTCCTCTACAAGTTTAGTTGGCCGAAATTGCTCGGCAGCAACCTGATCCTCGGCGTGGCGCTGCTGATCTCCGTATCCGCCAATGTGGCGCTTGCGTTAAGAAAGGCCGATCCGGTTTATTTCGCCGTCACCGCAGATGGACGGATCACCCGGCTTGCACCGCTTTCGGAGCCGCTCGTGTCGCCGGAGGAAGTGGTCCAGTTCGCGCAGAACTGCGTCACGCGCTCGTTCTCGCTCGATTTCGTGGCCGACCAGTTGCGCAACAAACTCGAATCGCTGCACGACTGTTATACGGACGAGGGTTTCCGTGCGCTGATGGCCGCGTTCGACAAGAGCAATCTGATTACCAAGATCCGTGACGGCCGACTCGTGTCCTCCGCAGTCGCAACCGGCGCGGGCGTGATTACCGCCGTCGATGCGCACGACCCGCGGGGCTACAAGTGGACGGTGCAGCAACCCATTTCGATCACACTTGTGAATCAGACGGAGCGCCGCTCGTACAGCTTCATCATTGAAACGCACATCCAGCGCGTCCCGACTGTCGACAACCCAAAAGGTATTTCGACGACAGCACTTCAGATTATTGGCAACGGTCAAAATAATTAGGTGATGGCATGACTGACGGCTTCAAACCCCTTCCGACAGCAATCGAGATTGCTGAGGAGTCGAAGGACAAAGAGGGCGTACATCCTCTGGCTAGCGTCGAAGGCACGGACTGGCACCACGAGTTCGAACTCATCGATCCCTTCATCGCCTCGCGCGAGGAACTGGAAGACCTTTGGCAGAGCGCGCCCAATCGTCGTGCCCAGGACTGGCTGACCGGCATCATGGATACGCGCAAGATGTACGCGGTTGTCACCGGCAGTCCGTTCTAAGGTGAAATCCATGCGCAGTCTGCTCATCAGAACGCTAGGCCTGTTCGCGCTGCTCGGCGCCGCCCATCTCGCCGACGCGCAAATGGCGCGCCCCGCGGCCGACGCCGGCGATGCAGGAGCGAGCGCCTATGCGGCGGGCGGCGCGGCGTCGAACCCGCGCAGCGCAGCAGGTGGCGTGTATGCGAACCCGAACGCCCCGCAACCGCTTCCGCCGCTCACGCAGGCGGGCGCCAATTACGACGCCGCCGTCAATCTCGTCACGCCACTGACACCCGACCAGATCCGGGCGCTGCGCAAACGCATCGATGCCGCCAAGCGCGCGGCGTCAACCAGTCCGACACGGCCGCCCAAACCGGTGTATTCCGTGCAGACGGTCGATTTGTCGCCCGGCGCGCCACCACCCATTGTTCGTGTGAGCGATCTGGGCTCGGCGGTCACCTTTATCGACGTCACCGGTGCGCCTTGGGACATCGCCGAGGTGGACAACATGGCGAAGGGCCGCTTCGAGGTGCTGCGGCCGGTTCCCGGCGTGCCGACCATCACGATCACGGCGGACGGCACCTATGTGGAAGGCGACGTGGCGATTTTCCTGAAGGGCCTGCCGTTCCCGGTGGTCGTCAAGATGATCGCGGGGCAGCGCGAAACCGACTACCGGCAGGATATCCGCATTCCGCGCCGTGGCCCGAACACCGTCGAGGCGGCGCATGGCGCGCCGGCCATCGATCTGCCGGGCGAAAGCATGCAGTCGATTCTCGACGGCACGCAAACGCCTGGCGCCACGCCAGTTCACATCGAGAACGGGCCGCCGGGAATGACAGCGTGGGCACTCGGCGATCACATCGTACTGCGAACCAATCTGTTTCTAAGCGATCCCGCCTATTACGGCACGGTCACCGGTGCGGACGGCACGCACGTATACGACATTCCGAAAACGCCGGTCGTGACGGTCAGCGACAACGGCATCAGCCGCAACATCATTCTGGATCTGGAGTAAGGATGGCTAATGGAACCCGAAAGCTGCATCCGGGCTTTCTGCGCAACGCCAAAGTGATCGGTGTGATCACCGTTCTGGCTGTCGTGAGCGTTGGGGTTGCGTTCTTCGCGATGAAGCATCGTTCTGGTTCGGCCGCCGAGACGGAGATTCCGCCGGTGACCGCCCAGGGCGGCACGCCTTCGCCCGAAACGCCGCACTATACGCAGACGTTGAATCGCGCCAATCAGGAGGGGCTCGCGCAGGCCCAGAAGACCGGCGCGACCTTCATCCCGGCCTTCTCCGACCGCAATGCGCAGATCGAGCAGGCGCTCGAGCAGCGCATTGCGGCCGCGCCGGTAGAGCGCATCGATTATCAGCATCCGAACGGCATGCAGGGCGGCCAGCCCACTCAACCGGGCCAGGGGCAGCCGCAGTCGCTGCCTGCGTTGCCGTCGCCGAACCAGGGCGTCGGACTCGAGGTTCAGCAACTGGTGAATCAGTGGGACAGCCCCCCTCAGTCGCAGGAGGTGCTAGGACTGCAGAAGGATGCACTGGCCGCGGCGTCGGCGGCTGCGGCGGCCGGATTGGCCACGGCGGCGTCGAGCACGCAGCCTGCCAAAACGCCGACGATTCGCGCCAGCGACAAGTACTACGCCCACCTCGAAAACGGCATCAATACGGATGCGCAATCCGACGTGCTGGCCGTGCTCGACCAGGGCCCATGCAAAGGCGGCGAAATGATGGGTAGCGGCAAACTCTCGGGGGAAGAAGTCACCGCGTCGTTCACCACCTTGCAGTGCAACGGCAAGTCGGTTTCGATCAACGCCGTGGCGCTCGACGACCAGACGCTCAGCAATGCGCTGCCGGCCGATCTCGACCATCACCTGGTGGCGCGCGTCGCCGTTCCGGCGCTGCTCGGCGCGCTGGGCGCGGCCGGCAGCGTCTATAGCAACGCAGGGGCAACGGTTACGCAGAACGCGCTGGGCGGCGCGACCACCATCCAGAATCCGAATCCTACGCCGGCGCAACTCGAAGGCGCAGCGGTTTCAGGTGGCGTCACCGGCATTCAGGGGGTGATCCAGAAGGAAGTCTCCGCGATTCCACCGGTGACGGGGCGAGTCGAAATGAATACACCGCTGATCATTCTTTTCAAGGCCGACGTGGTCATTCAATAAACCTCTCAACAGCTTTTAAAAATTACGTATAATTAGTCCGATACGAACCTAAACAGACGACGACATGAGTGAACCAGATCACTTTTCGACGGTGCTCGACGTGGAAGCTCACGAACAGTTTCACGATCATTCCGGTGACGACGGCGAGCACGACGGGGCCGATGGATACGGCGATTTTCACGAGCGCGAATCCGAAGCGCCCAAAAAGAAGTCGCTGCCGACGCCGGTCCTGATCATCGGCGGGATGGTCGTATTCATCGCGCTCGGCGGGGCGTACCAGCATTTCTTCGGCGCGAAGCCGCAAAACGAAATCATGAGCGCGCCGCCGGCCAACCCATCCGCCGATACAGGCGGCATGATCGCGTCCAATAGCGAGCCGCCGACGTCGTCCTTGCCGTCTCCGGCGCGCCCGGGCGGTCTGGTGGGCGCCGCCGCCAATCCGCCGCCGTTGCCGGCCGACATGCGGGGGAGCTCGGTCGACCCGATCGGGCCGGTACCGTCCGCCGAGAATGCGCGGCTCGCGCCGCAGCCGTCTGCCGCGGTACAGATCGCGTCCGCGCAGCCGGCGGTGGATATGGCGGGTAACGCGAACGCAGCGCCGAACCCAGGCAGTGCGTCTATTAACGGCAGCACCAACACTGCGCCTGCCATTGTCGTCACCGCAGCGACGGCCACTCCTGCAGCCGTGCCGGAAAATGCAACCGCGATGATTTCCGCTCCGGACCCAAGCGGCGCCGCGAGCATGCCGGTTGCACCCGTACCGGCCGTGATGCAGGCGCAGGATCCTAAGGATGCCGAAATTGCCCAGCTCAAGGCCGAACTGAAAGCGGCGAACGCCCATCACGGCACGCCGTTGCGGCATGTGTCGAGGCGGCTCGCGCGAGCAAAGCACCTCACGCTCGCCAGCGATGCAGTGTCTCCGGACAACGCCGCCTCTGCAGCCACCACAAGCGCCTCGGCCACGCCGGATACTGCGGCCAGCGACACCGCGGCGGCAAACGTGCCCAGCCGGGTCGCCTCGAACCCGCGCCACGTCCGGCACGCCATCCGCGGCAAACAGGCGCATCCCGAAGTCCTCGCCGGGTATCACATCAAGCAGGTCATCCCGGGCCAGGGGTGGATCGAAGATGAGCAGACCGGCAAGCAGCAGGTCGTCTCCGTCGGCGACAGGATCGGCGGCGCGCAGGTCACCAGGATCGATCCGGATACCTATCGAATCGAAACCACCGCAGGAGCGATTCAGTAATGGACCTCACCACCATCGTCACGAGCATCGCCTCGGACATCGTTGCGTTTCAGACTTTGGCCCAGGTCGTGGCCATGGGCATCGGCATCTTTTATTGCGCTGGCGCGCTGCAAAAAGGCATCAGGAAGTCGGCGTCGCCTGGCTCGGATATCTCTGGCCAGAGCATCTTCGCGTCGTTTTTCATCGGCGCGCTGATCGTCAACTTTTCCGGCGCGATGGACAGCACGCTTGGCTCGCTGGGAGAGTCCGATACGTCGTACGCCAACGCGATCTCCTATATCGACACGGCGACGTCGGCGGGAGCCTTCGCCCCCGCGATCACAGCCATCCTGACGATCGTTTCGACGTTCGGCTGGTGGTACGCCCTCAAGGGCTGGACCATGTTACGAAAAGCCTCTAACGGAGGCGGAGGAGGAGGGTACGAAGACTACGCCTGGAAAGGTTTCATTCACATCTTGGGGGGCGCAGCGTTGGTCAACATCAACGCCACGCTGGATGCCTTTCAGGGAACGTTCGGTTTAACGTCACTTTCTTAAGGAGCAAGCAAAACATGCCTCAAGCATTCCTCATCAATCCAGTCGCGCGGATGCACCTGTATGCCATGGAACACGCGCGCACTTTCATTGCGGCCGCCATGGTGCTGGCGGGTGTCGGCCGGCTGATGTTCGTCAATCCGCCGCTGGCGGTTGCGGCTATCGTGTTCGTCGCAATGGCGATGTGGCATTCGTCGCTACCGCGCGCAACGCGTCTGTCGAACCGTCATCTGGCGCTGACGGCGCTTGCGCTGTTCGTCGTCACGAGCCTCGTGTTCGCGGGCGTTGCAGACGCGCAGTCGAACGGCAGCACGCTCGGCAGCATGGCCACCAGTCTGAAGAACGACATGGGCTCGATCTACAGCATGATCGTCTACGCGTTCTACGGCGGCGGCCTTGTCAGCACGGGTGTCGGCGTCAACAACGGCATCAAGAAGTCGAAGGGCGACCAGCAGGTGAGCACCGGCTCGATCTTCGGCTACGGTCTGGGCGGCCCGGCTCTCGGTATGGTGGGCTATGTGATGAACTCGGCTGCCGGCTCGATGGGCGCGGGTTCCAGCGCCATGGACGCGCTGCCCACAGCCGCTCACTGACGAAACCACCCATCGGGACCCTGGATATGGCAACCACGAGCGACTCGCGCAGAGATGCCGTGCTGGACGAGGCCGCCGTGCGCGATGCCGGGGTCTCATGGGACGAAGCGACCGAGGGCATGAGCGCCCCCGGCTCGAAGCTCGGCGCGAATTTCGATGCGCGCCGGCACAAGGACATCGTCTTTTCCGTCGCGCGACGGGTGCGACGCCAGCCGCGCCAGGACGGCGAGCTGACCGAGCCGTCCCACGCGGATTATAAGGACGCGCGCGCCGCCGTCCTGGCGAGAGGCGGCGGCCGCTGCGTCTTCTGCGGCTTTCGCTCACAGTACACGGACGTGCATCACCGTAACGACAATCATGCGGATCACCGTGAAGCGAATCTGGAAATTGCCGACCCGCTTTGCCACGGCGCCCAGCACATCGGCCAGGTCGGCAGTCAGCGGCACGGCGTGTTCATTCATCTGGACGGTGTGCCGCAGGCGGAAGTGAATCATTTGCAGCGGACCATCGCCGTTGTGCTCGAAATGGGTAGCGAGGCGGAAAAAGCCGAGGCGCGCGCCTTATTGCAGCACCTCGCGAGCCGCGCTGAACTGGTGGCGACGGAGTGGGGCAGCGCCAACCCATCGGACTTCGCCAGTGCATTGCACACATTGCATGAAGAAGACCTGGACAAGCGCGTCAGCGCTTTTACGGGCATGGTTTTGATCTACCGCCCAGTGCGTTTCGCGCAGTACGTGGCGCAGTGGATCGAAGAAAGTTACAAGTCGCTCCCCATCAAGACGTGGGGTCGGATAGTTGAAGGCACCCGCTCGGCCAGCTAGCGTCCTGGCCGGGCATCTGCGTCGGAGATCGCACTCATGACCGTGGTAAGCAGCTTGCTCGACAACGTCGAAGCCTTGATCGCCTGGATTTCCAGCCACGCGCTCGGTGCCGATCTGCCTTCGTACTGCCAGCTCGAAACGGCAATCGGCCTCGATCCGGACGACCCGCGCGCACGCCAGATGGCCGCCATGGACCCGAAAGGCGCGCGGCCCTATATCCTGATCACGCGTCAGTGCGCGATGCTGACACTGTTCGAACTGACCGGTTCGATGGACGTGGTGGGCGAGGTGGAATTCGAGCAGATCACGGACGATCTGCGGCGTGCGATGACCTCGTATTTCCAGAAGGCGGGACACTCCGTCGAGCTTTCGTTCGAGCGCGATCCGGACATGATCCGCCACAAGGTCAAGACCTTGATGCAGCCGTCATACGATACCTGCGAGCGGGTTGGCCTCGATCTGAAAGACATGCTCGACGACCGTTGCGAGCGCGTCGCCTCGCTCTGCTCCCACGAGTCGTGCTACGTCATGCTGTACACCCATTTGTCTTCGATGACGCCTGATGAGCTCAAGCGTGAGATGGAAACGCACAAGCTGCGCATGAAGGAGCACAAGATCCAGCCGATGCTCGAAGCTCAGTCCGTGACCGCGATCCTGAAGGGTTTGCTGAGCCGCCACGAGACCTTCGTCGATGCGATCGAGCGTGACTTCGTTCATGCCAAGCTGCATGTCGAACGTCTCTCGACCCACGATGCGGCACGCGCGATCCGCCAGGCCTACGACCGCCGCCGCACCGACCACAAGTGGCGCCCGGTTCTGCCGGGCGACCGCTTCACGCCGCGCAAGACCCGCAACAATTCGGCCGGCGACATGTACCTGCCGAAGCTGGCCGAGCAGATGTGCTCGGGCAAGATTCGCACCGAAGGCGACTTTGTCTACATCAACGGCGAGTATCACGGCTCGGCGTACATGGAAGTGGGGCCGCAGGAGATTCACGACTTCATGATGCTGTTCAACCGGGTCGGCAAAGAAGTGCCGTGGCGCATCAAGTTTTCGATCGAGCCGGGCGGCCTGGAATCAGCCAGGCTGAAAAATCTCGCGGTCAGCATCATCGGTTTCATGGGCAGCACCAACAAGGCCATCAAACGCTCGTTCGACGCACTCGAGCAGGCGCAGCGCGACGGCGAGTGCAATGTTTCGGTGCGCATTACCGCGGCCACCTGGGGACCGGACCGGAAGTCCTGCGAAGACCGCCTGTCGGCGCTGGTGAGCGCCATGCAGGGCTGGGGGGTCGCGCAGATCAGCACGGATACGGGCGACCCGATCCAGGGGCTGGCCTCGACGGTACCCGGATTCACCGACAAATCCGTCGCGCCCAGGATGATTCCGCCGCTCAGCGACCTCGTGCGCCTGTTGCCGATCCAGCGCGCGGCATCGCCGTGGTTTGCGGGCGGCTCGATTTTGCTGCGCACGCTCGACGGCAAGGTTTATCCGTTCCAGCCGAATTCCTCGCTGCAAACGGCGTGGATCGATCTGATCTGGGCCATCATGGGCTCGGGCAAATCGGTCTGGCTCAACACGCTAAACCTCGGCGCGATTCTTTCGCCTGGGTTGAAGCGGCTGCCGCTCATCACCATCATCGACGTGGGCGTGAGTTCGAGCGGGCTGATCGAGCTGATCCAGAACGCGCTGCCCGAAGATCGCAAGCACGAGGCGATTTACATTCGTCTGCGCAACAGCGGCGAATTCTCGATCAATCCGTTCGATACCTTGCCGGGTTGCCGCAGGCCGACCGCGTTCGACCGCGAATTCCTGATTTCGCTGCTCACCGCGCTCGCCACGCCAGTGGGCCAGAAGCAGCCGTATGCGAACTCGTCGGAACTCGCCGGCATGGTGGTCGACGAGGTGTACGAGAAATACGCCACACGCGGCTCCGAAAAGCGCTATGAGCCGACCGTCGACGCCGCCGTGGACGAAGCGCTCGAAAAGACCGGTTTCAGGCACGACGAATACACCTCGTGGTGGGACGTCACCGACCATCTGACGGCGAAGGGCCATCTGCGCGCGGGGCGCCTCGCGCAACGCTTTGCGGTGCCGGTGCTCTCCGACCTGATCGAGTCGCTCGGCGCGGAACGCATCCGCAGCGTGTTCGAGCCCAAGGAAGATTCAAAGGCGCGCGTCGATAACGGCATGACGCTGCTCGACGCAATGCGCATGGTGATCACGTCCGCGCTGCGCGATTTTCCGATCATCGCCTCGCACACGCGTTTCGAACTGAACGAGCAATCGCGCGTGGTCGCACTGGATCTCGAGGAAGTGACGCGCGGCGCGGGCGAAGACGGCGAAAAACGCGCCGAGATCATGTACGTGTTCGCACGCCAGATCGCCGCGCGGCAATACTATTTGCCGGAAAGCATCGCGGAACTTGCGCCGACGCTGTACCACGAGGCGCACCGTCGCCGCTACGAGGACATCAAGGACGAAATGAAGGCTATCTGCGTGGACGAAGTCCACCGCACGGCCGGCAAGAAGTCGTTCCGCCGGCTGCTTTCTCTGGACCGCCGCGAGGGCCGCAAGCACGGTATTCGCGTGTCGCTGGCCAGCCAGTTCATGGCCGACTTCGAAACGGACGGCGAGTCGATCACCGAGTCGGCATTTTCCGCCTACATCATGAACGCGGGCAGTCCCAATTCGCGCGCGGAAGCGCAGAAGATGTTCGGCCTGTCGAACTCGGCGATGACTGCCTTGCAGCGCGACGTGCGCGGGGCAGGCAAATTTCTCGTCTGGCACCAGACCAAAAGCGGCGTGGTCACCCAGGTCCTGCATAACGCGCCCGGTGCGATCGAGCTATGGGCGTTCTCGACCACGGCGAAGGACGTCGGTCTGCGGCGCCGGTTGTACAAACGGACTTCGCCCGCCACGGCGCGCAAGATCCTTGCCAGGGAATTCCCGAGCGGCACCGCGGCACAGTATCTGGAAAGCCGTCAGGCAGAGCAGGGCGCGCGCGACGACGACAACATCATCGACGCGGTGACGAACGAACTGGTCGTCAAGTATGGACTCGAAAAAGCGGAGCTGCCGACATGAGCAACAGCCCTGACACGGACAAGAAACCCGGCGCGGCCCGGCGCATCGCGCGCTCCAGCCTCTATCTGATTCCGGGCTATCCGCTCGTCAAGGCGGCCGCGTCGATGAAGGAAACCGTAGCGACGGGCCTGCAGACCATCACCGATCAGAACCGCGAACTGGCCGCGCAACGCAAAAACCCGCGCTCGCGCACTTTCAACGAGGCTATGTCGAGACGCTCCTCGGATGCGCTGCCGCTCGCCGCGATCGAGCGCGGCTGCACCCGGAAAAAGCAGTTCTTCCTGGCGGTGGTGTTCATCTCTGCGAGTTTTTTGTTCGGCAGCGTGGTGGGTCACAATTATTTCGGAACCCTGATTGGTTTTCTGTTCACGGTTCTGTGCCTGATGTTCGTGCTGAAGTTCGAGCACCAGATGTGGCAAATCGAAAGCGGCAGGGCGGCCCCGGATGAACCGCTCGGCGGATACCGGCAGTTCTTCGCGCGTCCCGGCGCGTTCAGGCGGCTATTCGATCCCAGGCTGTTCCGTTAATACGGCTCGTTTATTCCGTATCGAATTAATCATAAGGACATAGACGATATGCTCGCCTTCATCAAGAGAATCTGCCGGCTCATCGCTTTGAGCAGTCTGTTCGCGGTTGCCGGCGCCGCCTTCGCCCAGACGGCAGCCTCGACCCAATCGATCGGGTCCATCACGAATGCCGCATCCAACGGCACCGACAAGTCCATGTCCGCGCTGCAGCTCATCTATGGCGCGGTCGCCACCAACCCGCTCTCGGGCGGCGGCACCGTCAGCAGCGCCTCGTCGAGCGGACTGATTTCCCAGGTGTTCCTCGTTCTGAACTCCTGCATTCTCGCGGTGGGTGTGATCTGGGCCATGTACCACTTCGGTTCCGCGATGATCGCCACCGGCCAGGACGGCGAGTTCCTCGGGCAAAAGAAGTCGTCACCGTGGTTCATCATTCGCATGGGAGTGGGTTTTACCGGACTGGTACCGATGTTCGGCGGCTATTGCGGGGCGCAGATCATCATGCTGTGGGGCACCATGATGGGCGTGGGAGTCGCCAACCTTGCCCTGTCGGCGGCGGTCAGCGTGCTCACGAGCGGCGGCACGCTGGTGGCGACGCCGGTTGTGCCGCAGGTGACCACACTCGCGCAGTCGCTATTCGAGGCGAATCTCTGCGCACAGGCTGCCAATCAGGCGCTAACCAACCTGCCCAATGACGCCAGCGTGACCGCGGACAGCGGCGAGACCTTCAGTCCGAGCACGACGGCTAGCAAGATCGTGCTCATGAACCAGAATGGCCTGTCGTGCGGTGGCGCCGAAATCGACGCGAGCGCCACCTCGTCCTCGACGACCCCCTCGGCATCTTCAGCCGGTCTGCAGTCCTATGGTTTCGATTCCACCAGTTCGATTGCGTCGGCGCTGGTGTCGGCACAGCAAAGCGCGCTCATCACCATGCAGTCGACGTTGTCGAGCGCCGCACAGACCTACGTGTCGGCGGTCAACAATCAGACGCAGCCGACCGATCCGCAGGCCACCATCGAAAACGCCGCGCAGGCTTATCAAAGCGCCATCCAGACGGCGGTCGGCGCCCAGTCGACCACCATCAACGGAATCGCCAGCACGCTTCAGTCCAACCTGACGCGCGACGGCTGGATCATGCTCGGCGCCTGGTATGAATCGTTCGCGCAAGCCAACTCGCAGTTGTCGGAACTGGCGGCCGCCGTCGCGACCTCGGTGACCGGCACGGATCCGGCCAACCTGCCTTATCCGCAGCTTTATCAGAGCGTGATGGCGAGCTATCGCGAGCAGATCGAGCAGGATGCGTCGGTTTCCTCAACGGCAGCCGGGACGTCGACGACCGCCGCAGTCAACAATCTGTACACGAGCACGAACGACCCGCAAAGCATTCTGCCGCACTGGTTTGCCGGACAGGATCTGTTGAGCGCCGTGACTGCGCAGCTTTCGGGCACGTCCCAGACCGGTGCCAATGGCCAGACTCAACTCAATCCGCTCATGGGCATGAAGAGTCTCGGCGATGCGATCGTGAGCACCGGGATGAACATGCTCTACCGCTACGCGGGTCAAACGCCGAAAGACTCGGCGGCCGTGTCGACCGGACAGGTCACGAGTCTGATCACTGCCGGATCGAACGCCGCCAGCAAGGCGAACGAGTCGATCGGTCCGTTCGCCGTGGTCATGGTGATTACGCTTCTGTTCTTCGGCGTGATGCTCTCGGTCTACATGCCGATGCTGCCGTTCATCGTCTGGTTCAGCGGCGTCATCTCGTGGTTCATGGTGGTCGCCGAAGCGATGGTGGCGTCGCCGCTCTGGGCCATGACTCACCTTGACGGAGACGGCGAGGGTTTAGGGCAGCGAACCCAGCACGGCTATGTTTTTCTGTTGAACGTGATGTTCCGGCCGGTTTTCATGGTGTTCGGATTTCTGCTGGCCGGCACGAGCGTGGTGGTGCTCGGCACGCTGCTGAATACGATGTTTGGCGTAGCCATGCAGAACGCGCAGTACAGCTCCTCCGCCGGCATCGTGATGATGATCGGCTTCATCGTGCTCTACGTCGGCATGTGCCAGACGCTATGCAACTCGGCGTTCAGCCTGATTCACGTGATTCCCGACAATGTCTTCTCCTGGATCGGCGGCCAGATGGCGGCGGCGAATACCGGTTTTGAGGACGGCGTGAAGCGCAGTTTCGACAGCGGCATGAACCAGGGCAGCAGCGACGCGCATTCGAGCGCCGGCTCGGCGCCCCGGCCCTCCAGTACGACCTCGGCAGCAGCGGGGCGTGCCGGGGCGGGTGTAAAAGGGTAAGCGCAGGCAAGGGCGCAGGTTACTAATCCGAACGTAAATTCAAACTAGTTAGTTAACCGAATCATTATGAAATTCACGAAAGAGAGACAGAAAATGAATCGACGGTTTATCCACGCTACAAGAAACAGCCGACGCCTGGCTGCATCCGCGGTGGCAACGTTACTGCTTGCATCGGCACCGCTGATGCTGAACCGAGGCGATGCCTTCGCCGCAAGCGCAGCCACGACCGCCGATGCCGCTGCGGCGCCTGATTATCAGAACGTCGTGGAGCGGCACGGTGTGTCCAGCTTCGTGATCTACCCCCGGCCGATCAGCGAAATCAGTTTGCCGAACGGTTTGCATGACGTTGCAACGCGCGTGCCCTACCAGGAAAAGGGCGTATGGATTTTGCCGCTGTTCTTCAGAGGCAAAATACGGGGAAAGTCCATCGATGAAAAAAATTGGGCCTTTATCCTGCCGTCAGGCGCGCGGATCGAACTGGCATCCGCGCCGCAGGACGGTTCATGGAAGTACAACGACGACGACCATATCTACACGCGCGGCGACGGGGCGCGATTTGGATACGAAAACTTCAAGATCCCCGACGAAAGCAAGGAGGGCTACCTCCAGTGTGACGACATACGTTCTGGCGTCGTCAGGCTCGACGCGGCCGGTCACCCGCTTTGGCGCAAAACCTATGTGCGGCTGATAAACGCCACTGAGGATGATTGGGGCTACTGCGGGCATTATCCGCATCAAAAACAGGTGCAGGGGCCGAGCTTCCTGGTGGGTTTCGGTGACGACACGATTGGCGTGCAGGTCGGCGATGCGCTCGTCCGGGTCTCGGCGCAAACGGGCATGCCGGTCGGCCCCGGATCGGATGTGAAAGTGCTCGATTCGGCGGCGGTCGCTGCCGCCAGATATGCACGACATCTGAAGCTGGACGGGACCGACGACAAGGAAGGGATATCCGAGGCGGAGTACTACAAGCTCGAAACGCGATATTTTTTCCCTGAAGCCCATTAACAAGGGGTAGACAATGCCAAAGAACTATTCGGATAACGACGTTCTGGAAATCCTGTATAACGCGGTAGCACGTTCAGGTGAGGTTGGTACGAGCAGTGCTTTTACGCTGCAGGTAGCCGCGAATTACAACAGCAAGACGGGTGAAGCCAGGGTTGTCGGCAACAGCGGCTACTCGCTCGGCCTGTTTCAGTATGACTTCGGCGCGCGCTCGGCGACTGACAAGAAGGCCATCCTCTCGCTCATCGATTCATATAACGCGTGGGCGGCCAGCAACGGGCAAGCCGCGCTTACGTCGCAGGAGAAAGGCCGGTTGAGCGACGATTTGGTTGCACATGGCCAGGCGCTCAGCGGCAACGTGCATGACAAGACCACTCACTATATGGCGCCGGACGATGCGCTTCGCACCAAGGTGAACCGGTTCCTGACCAGTGACGCAGGGATGCAGTTCGTGCACACGCTCGATGCCAGCGTGCTGAATACGTCGCCGGGATATCGCGGCTTGCTGCCGTTCGCGAAGCAGGTTGCCGCTTCGCCGACCATCCAGAACATGTCGGACAAAGATGGCCAATGCGCGATCGCGGCACTCAGCAAGATATTCAATCAGAACCACGCGGTGGCCGATGGCATTCTTAAGGGCCTCAAGGGCCAGTCGATGGACTTCAGGCAATTCGAGGCTTACGTCTGCTCGAAGATCGATCACAGCGGCGTGAGCCAATCCAGCAAGCAGTCGCTGCATACCGGTTTCGCGGCAAGCGTTCGCGGGATGCAACTGATCGACGACATTCGCCGTTCGCCGACACTCGGACCGCTATGGTCGGCGGCGGTCAGCCAGGATCCGTCGCTGGAAAACAATTTTTCCCGATCGCCGGCGTCTCAGTTGTTCGATGCCATGCTTCGCAATCCGGCGGCCGGCGAGCGGATGGTAGCGGCAATCGACTCCGGCAAGAGCGCGCTCATTCCGACCAGCAAGGGCGCGGCGGGCGAGACTTACGTCGCAGGCGTCACAGCCGACGGCACGCTGTTCACGATGGACGGGCACGGCACAGGGCAGGGCTACGCGAACGGCAACTGGACGGCGTTTGCGGACGGCGGCGGGCTGACCGGACGGGACCGGCACGGCCAATGGGCGCTCGCTTCGCGCAGCGACGCTGAGCAGATCGCCGCAAATGGCAACGCGCCGATGCTCAAGACGATCGACGAGCATCCGCTGGCCGATGCCGGAACCGGCAATCCAACGCTCAGCTATTTTCAGCTCGCGGCGGAAGTACCGGAGACGTCCGAGCCCTTCACGACCAGTCAGGCAAGCAACCGTTCGTTTCGCTTGCAGTGACCATGGCGGCGTTGTGTCGGCGCATGTGAGCAGCAAGGCCGGAACACGGAGCGGCTATTGCAGATCATCCGTGAATGGCCGTTGCCGCGCTTATTGCGTGGCAATCGGGGAGACGGTATATGCATGTCGTAGTGTGGTTAATCATTGTCGGCCTGGCGATATTCTTCATGTTGGTCGTGGCGGAGCCGAATCGTCGAGGCGCTGGATCTAAACGCGGCGATCCGGTCCGCTATGGCCTGCGCAGCCTGATGACGGCACGAGAGCGGGAATTCATCGGCTTGCTCCGGCGCGCCTTGCCGGATGTGGAGATTCATGCGCAAGTGGCGATGGGAGCGTTGATCGAAGTTATAGCTGGCGGCAAGTCCGCCCGTAATCGGTTTGATCGCAAGATTCTCGATTATGTGGTGTGTTCGCCTGCGGGGACTGTGCTATATGCCATTGAACTGGATGATAGAAGCCACCTGTCAGACAGTGCGAAGAAACGTGACGCCGTAAAGAATGAGATTTGCGCTGCGGCCGGTTTGCGGTTGGTCCGTTATTCGAGTGTCCGGGTAGATGTCCTGATCTTGCGGGCAGATTTTGAGCGCGCGATGGTGCTTAGGTCACGCGCAATTGAGGGTATTCGCCCGAATGGTGAACCTCGGGCGTCGGGCGGGATATAAAAATCTAAGTTTTGTGGGGCTGGATGTGGGATTTCGCCGCGCCTCATGTGCTGGCTTGGTTGCCTTGAACGCACAATGTACCTACGCAATAAATTTGACATAATATAAAGGCCCGACCCCATTTTTAAGCATGGGTGCAGCATGCGCAGGTGAGGGTGTCACAAAATTTGCGACAACCCCGAGGATCAGCGCTGCGCTAATTCCCGCCATCCTCGGCAAAAAAACTTCCCATAAGGAGCGTTGGCCTGTTTTCTCGGCGCGATCCATATCTGCGGCCATGATGACCGGCATGGGATTGTCCATATCTAAGCCTGCAGCCACTTTCAGGCACACCTCGTTGCTCATGAAGCCTTTGGCGTGACGGTATTGGCTGATCGTGTTTTGTTTCACGCCTAGGAAATCGGCGAGTTCCGTGTCGTTGGTGAACCCTTTCGTTTGGCGAAGCTGGTCCAGATATCGCGCTGACCGCATTTTGTGCTCTCCTAGGGCTTGACATATCTATAGCGTAGATTATTATCCATGCCATAGATATCACTGCTGTAGATATCCTGAGTCTATCCAGGGATCATGCAAAGGTAAACCCCGCGAAGTCGGGGAGTCGCAAGCCACTAACGGGGGTTAGCTGTGCCAGCATACGAAGTCCACGCCTTTACACAGTGCGCGCACTCGCGCATTGCCAAAATCGAAGTGTCCGCGCCGGACGCGCAAGACGCCCGCGTCAAGGCGAGCGCTGAACTGGTCCGCATGGGCCGTCAACCCGAATTTCTCACGCTGGTGCCCGTCGAAGTGGGCGCGCCGGTGAACCCCTTCCGCTGTTAAGCCAATGAGCAAATGCCCGTCCGATCACGTGACGCCGGACCTGTTCGATGGTCGGGTGAGCGTGCCGGTGCGGTCGTGTGCGTCCGAGATTCGGCGCCAGGATTTCCGGGCTGTGTCGCTCGATGTTGTTGATGAGTTGTGCGCCTGGTGCGGTGTGGACCGTGCGGGCGGTTGCGGTGCCTGTAGTGACCTTAAAGCAGTGACGCGTTAGGCGTTCTGGTCGTGGCTAGTCTGCGGCTCTTTTGTTGCCCGAGTGGGCTTATCCAGTGTGCATAGCACTACTAATGAAAGGTGATTGATATGAACAAGCAGAAGCTGACGATTCTCGATGTTGCGCACCGTTCCGGCATCGCCAAGAAAACCGGCAATGCGTGGGCGATCCATGAAGCGCAGTGCATTCTGGAGCAAGAGGACAGTGAGGGTAAGTCGCTGCTCGTTGGCACGATCAACTTGCCGGATGCGCTCAAGGATTCGACGCCGGGGGACTACGTTGCGGAGTTTTCGTTCTTCCGGTCGATGGAGGGCAAGCTCGAGCCGCGTGTGGTGTCGCTCGTGCCGTTCGGCATGCCGGGTGCGAAGCCGAAAGCTGGTGCGGGCGTAACGGCGTAATGCGTTTGGCGCGGGGGTGGTGATGGACAGGTTGTCATCGTTCGCGGTCGATCCGGTTGCGTCGCAGTTGGCGCTACTGAACGTGCTGCTTGGGGTCAATCTCTGCCTGAGGGGTGCCGCGTATGTGACCCGCGTGTTGGTCGCAATCCGACGCGCGGATAACGCGGGCTCCGAGTGACTGGACGTTAGTCGGTTCGTTCGCATCTGGCCCAGGCGGGCGAATCTCAATTTGTGGGCCGAATCAGGGAGCAGGAAGAAATGAAAAAAGAAGTGAAGCTGGTTGCTGTTGGCGCTGGTTTGATGGCTGTAGCGGGCGGTGCGTTCGCTCAGGCATCGGGTGTGGATGTCTCGTCGGCTGTGTCGTCGATTGGTGGCGTTGCCACGAGCATCACGACCGTGGGCGGCGCGATCCTGGGCATCCTGTGTGTGGTCTGGGGATTCCGCAAGGTGTTTGGCTTCCTGGGCCGCTAGTCCGTCTGTCGCTTGGTTAAGGGGCGTTTCTCTGTCAGGGGGACGCCCCTTTTTGTTGGGGGAGCTATGGCGTTCTCGGCAGTGGTGTGCGGGCCTGAAGGCGCTTCGTCGGTTACCTACGTGACGTCCAGCGGGCAGGACGTGGCATGCGGGACTGATTCATCGGGAAACCCGTTGTTGTTGCAGGTCGCTGCGGTAGCGAGTGGCGACGATTCGCCGGTCGATGGCGGCGTTGGGGTGGGTCTTGAGCTTGGCGGTGCGGTTCTGATGGTGATGGCGGTGGCGTGGGGCGTGCGCATGGTGGGTCGGTTTGTTGAGTCGTCGGGGGAGTCGTGAGCGAGTCGCTAGTGGTGTTTGCGGTGCTGATCGGCGTGTGCCTGGTGTTGTGGTCGGTTGGCGCGTTTCGTTTTCTGTTTGGTGAGGATGAGCGATGACGTGGTTTTACGAGTGCGTGGCAATTGCGGTCGGCACGTGCTGGGCCGTGGGGCTGATTCTTTTTCTGTAGGGGGTTGCGATGCGGGCAGGTAAGCGGTGGCTGGTGCTTGCGGCGTTCTTGCTGCTGGTGCAACCGGCGTTTGCGCAGTTCAACGTAGGCACGGTGACATACGGGCCGATGGGTGCGCCTGAGTCCACGTCGCCGCCGAGCTCGTCGCAGTGGTCGTATTCGAAAATGAACATCGCGCTGTCGGGCATCTTGCAGGAGCATGCCGAGGCGATGGGGCTTAGCGAGTCCGATCCGAAGGTGCCAGCACTGCTTCAGGCGGCATCGACATATGCGAACAGCCTGGCGAGTGAGGCGGAAACGCTTGGCACGACAGTTCTTGGCTGGCTTGGCCAGGTCGGCTCAAACGTGCTGCATGCGGCGTCGGAAGTGGCGGTAGACGTGGGCGGCCTGGTACGTTGGCTCTTTAGCGGTAACGGTTTGCCGGGGTCGCCCGTCGTGACGGTTGATCGTGGATGGACGTATGACGGCGGCCAGACTTTTTACCTGACCGGCGAAGCGGCGTGTCAGGCGTATCAGAGTGCTTACAACGCGCGACTTAATGGTCTCGGTGGAACGGGAGATTCGTTTTCGGGCATGGAGTTTCTGTCGTTCGATCCGAAGACCGGGAACACGAACGAGTGCCTCGGTACGCTGACGACACCAGGCGGCACGTTTCCGAACACGCAAGGGGCGTCGCCGGGTGACGTGACGCAGGGGTACGGGGCGTCGGCTGCTGCGGCGGCTGTCACGGCTTCCGAGGCGGCGGAGGCGGTGAGTCCGTCGCTCATGGCTTCGATAGCGAATGACGAATGGGAAAACGCGGCTGCGCAACCGGGCTATCAGGGTCCGCCGTTTGACCCGACGAACCCGATTACGCCTGACGAGGCTTCAGACTGGGCGAACGCAAATCCGGGCTACTGGCCTACCGTGGGCGATTCGCTGGGTACGGGTAGCGGCGTGGGTACGGCCCCGGCGTCGGGCATCGGATCGCTGCCGGTGTCGGGTGTCGGCTCGGATGGCGTCGCGGGGACCGGCACAGGTACGGGAACCGGTACAGGCACCGGGACGGGAACGGGCACGGGTACAGGGACGGGGACGGGCACAGGAACGGGAACCGGCACAGGAACGAGCACGGGTACGGGCGCGAGTGATCCCTGTTCGGTTGATCCGAATGTAGCCGGTTGCGCGCAGCTAGGGTCGGCTACCGCTCCGTCGCTGCCGGCCAGCACGGTCACTGTCACGTCGAACGCCTGGTCGATCGGTGGTCAGTATGTCGCGTCGTGTCCAGCGCCGATCACTGTTCCATTTGCTCTCGGAGCGGCATCGCTTCAGTTCACTTTCGATTACACGCCGCTTTGTACGGTGGCCCAGCGACTTGCGCCGCTGGTGAAAGCGCTCGGGGCCTTCATGGCCGCAATGATTCTTGTCTCGGGGATAGTCGCATGAACAAGCTGTGGATGGTGCTTGCTGTCGCGTCGGGCGTGGTGGCGTTGCTGTTCATCGCGGCGCTGGTGGAGTCGGTGCACGTTGAGGAACGTCCGGCTGACGCTGTGCGTTCGCTGGTGAGGATGCGCTGATGCCTACGCTCGCTGTGTGGTTGATGGGTCTGATTGGGCCGTTGGTGTTGCAGGCGTTGCTCGCTGCGGGGTTCGGTCTGGTCACCGTAGTGGGGGCGGATACGGCGGTAACTGCGTTGCTGGACCTTGTGAGTCAGAACGTGGGCCTGCTGCCGAATGATCTGCTGTCGTTGATGGCGCTCGCGGGAGTGTTTCAGGCGCTGTCGTTCATCGGTTCGGGGATCGTGGCTCGCGTGACGTGGCAAGGTTGGTCGTCAATCAAAAAGCTGGTGATCAAATGATGACGCTCGTGACGGGGACGCCCGGTAGTGGCAAGACGCTGCTCGTCGTGTCGATGCTTGAAGCGTATGCGAAAGAGGGGCGCAGGATATGGGTTGACGGTATCAGGGGCCTGCTCGTGGATCACACGGCGGTCGATGAGCCCTGGATGCGTCGTTGGTGGGAGCATGTCGGCCCGAATGATGTGATCGTGGTCGACGAGGTACAGCGTCTGTGGCCGCCAATGAGCGTGTCGGTCAAGCCGTCCGAAGATATCGAGAAGCTGCACGTGCATCGGCATTTTGGCGTTGACATCATTGTCATTACGCAGCATCCGAACCGGATGAGCAAGGTTGTACGCGATCTGATCGGGCGGCATGTGCATGTGCGGCGGATGTTCGGTATGGCGCGGGCGATGCTTTACGAGTGGGACTCGGCGCGTAATCCGCAGGGGTCGCTCAAGGATGCGGTGAAGAGGCCGTGGAAGTATCCGAGACACGTGTATGACCTGTACGTCTCTGCGGAAATGCACACGAAGCCGAAAGCGGTCGTGCCGAAAGCGTTGTTTGTGATTCCGGTGGCGGCGGTGGCTGCGGCCTTCCTGCTGTGGAAAGGCTACGGCTCGGTGATGGGTATGGGCAAGCCAAAGACGGGGGCGGGTGGTGCTGCGTCGGGTGTGGCCGGGGCTAGCGCGCGTTCGGGTGCGTCGGCGGCGTCAGGGGCGCACTGGCGCGTGGTGGGTTCGTATGCGGTTGATGGCGTGCCGTTCGTGCTACTAACGGATAAGAGCGGGTGGATACGGGCCGTGAAGCGCGACGGTTTTTCCGGTAACGGGATGGCGCTTGAAGGCGTTGTGGACGGTGAGCGTGTTGCGGTCTGGACGGCGACGGCGTCGGCGGACGATTCGGTCAAGGTGGGCAAATGATGCGTCGGCTGGTGGGTGTCTGTGCGGTGTTGTTGTGTGGATCTGTGTTCGCTGCGGGCGCGGGTTCGGTGCCGCCATTGCCGCCTGAGCTTCCGTCGCTGCCGTTGCCCGCGCCGTTGCCGGTCCCGCTGCATGCACCGCACGGTGCGCTTGCGCTGCGCTTTGTCAACCTTGGGCAACTGGTGGATCTGTTGTACAGCGAGTTCATGCACGTGCCGCACGTGATCGCGTCGGACGTGTTGCAGGATCAGCGCATCGTTAGTTTTCAGTGGGACGGTGACAATAGCGAGTTGCGCGATTTCGTGCGCGTGTTTCTGGACTCGCAGGGCTTCAAGGTCGATACGCGCGACGGTGTGGATTTCGTCAGCGTGAAAGACGGTAGTGAGGGTAAGGATGCGGAACGGCAGGCGTTCGTGTATCACCCTAAGTACAGGTCGGCGGCGTATCTGTCGAAGCTGGTGCAGCCACTTTTTTCGGGGCGTGTCGGCGCGCAACCGGATGCCGGGGTGCCAGATAGCGTCAGGGATGCGGTTACGGCTGCCGTGGGTGCTCCGGTGGCCGCGTCGGGTGCTGCGGCGTCTGCTGTGAGCGCGGCGGCTCCTGCTACACGTTCGGCCAGCTTGCCGTCTTCCGTGTCGGCGGCCGACGATCTTGTGTTTTATGGGAAGCCCGCTGAAGTGCGTGATCTAAAAAAGGTGCTCGCGGAGCTGGATACGGCGCCCGGTGAGGTCATGGTGCGCGGGTGGGTCTATGAGGTATCGAACACGGACGCGACGAATTCGGCGTTCTCGATTGCGGCGCACGTGCTCGACGGGCAGCTTGGTATTTCGAACGGTGCGACGAGCGGCGATGCCACGTCGCTGACGTTCGGCGCGCACTTTCTTAACCTGGCTATCTCGGCGCTGAGCGCTGACACGCGGTTCAAGGAAGTGAGCGACCCGCACGTGCGCGTGCTGTCGGGCGAGAAGGTCAGTCTTAACGTGGGCTCTCAGGTACCGACGCTGGGGAGCATTAGCTATCAGGGCGCGACGGGCACGCCTGTGCAGTCGGTCGATTATCAGGACGCTGGCGTGATCTTCGCGGTAGAGCCTACGGTTATGGCCGACGCGATTCAGGTCCAGCTTGACGAGCAGATATCGAGCTTCGTTGCGACGACAACCGGCGTGAACAACTCGCCGACGAAGAACACGCGCGAGATGACGACAACGATCAGCATGCACGATGGTGAGGTCGTGGTGCTCGGCGGGTTGGTGCAGGACTCGGATACGCAGTCCACGAATCACGAGGGGTGGTTGCCTCACTTCCTGGACGGCCATAGCGGTCAGAAGGCGCGTACTGAGGTGCTTCTGGTCCTGCAGGTGCAGAAGGTTTGAGCGTCTAGCGTCAGGAGTGTCCGGCACGGTGCCAGGGCGACGTAAGCGCGGTGTGTCTGCGCAGTCGTGGCCTGTATCGCGCGGCTCAGCGCGGCCCGCCGGACCGAGTAGCGGGTATCGGCGTTGAGGTGGGTCGTGAGGCGTTGCCGGTGATCGAGCCAACCCCTCACTGCCAAGCCGCCTTTGTAGGCCGTTTGTGGACCGTTGGGGCTCGTGTGTGGCGCGATGGCGCGCGTGCCGCAAGCGAGCCCTTGGGCCGCAGCGGCAGGCGCGCGAAGCGCGCCTAAACTTGAATCAGGGACACTTAACGTATCGATAGCGCTGACAACGGCGCAAACCGGGGCATAGCTTGGGTCATGAGGTAGGGAAGCAGGGCGGGGCAAAAAGAAAAGCCCACATCGCGGCAACGGTGTGGGCTTGGTGAAACTGCGCATTACAAGGATCAGTTGCAATGCACGACGAAAGTATAGGCGATTTTTCCGCGTTCCGACGCGAGTGGGTAATTCGTGGCCGTAACTTCGGTGATGGTCAGGTCGAGATCACGGCAACACGCTTTGACCGGTATATGGGCGCTCAACGGATGAGCCTGATGCCCAAAGCGAAGCGCGGCGAGTCGGAGAACACCGAAGACAACCTGCTCGATGCGGCGAAGCGGGCAAAGCAGCAAGTGCGGTTGCGCTGCAAGGCGATTGGAGCGGATCGCATGATCACGCTGACGTACCGGGAGAATATGCAGGACAAGGTCCGTCTGAAGCGCGATTTCGACTCGCTACGGCGTCGCCTCGGGGCATTGGGCGGGTTCCAGTATGTTGCGGTCGCAGAGCGTCAGCAGCGCGGCGCGTGGCACTTGCACGTTGCCGTATCTGGTCGGCAAAACTACAGAATCCTGCGGTCGATCTGGCAGGGCATCGTCGGATTCGATAACGGCAATGTTCACGTACGCAATCCGTTCAAGGAGAAGGGCTTGCGGCACAAGCTGGCTGGATACCTGGCGAAGTACATCACGAAAGGCTTTTCGGAACACGCGATGAACGAAAAGCGCTACTGGACAAGCCGGGGCGTGGTCGTGCCGGAGCGTATGCCCATCGATCACATACTGTCTGACGATCCAGCCGAGGCGCTCAAGATTGCGTTCGCCGCGGCTAAACGGGTTGGCGCGACGCTGGACAGGTGTCAAACGTTCTGGCGACAGGAGCTAGGGTGCTTCTGGCTGTCTACGCGCGAAATATAGGGGGAGCTTGTCAAATCGGGGCATGGTAAGTTGATTCTTTAAGACAGACAGCGAGGGAGGGGACTATGGTCCACGTGTGTACCGTCAATTGGGCGTTGCTGCTTGAGTACCTTAAGGTCTTTCTTGCATGGCCGGTGATAGTTGGCATTGGTGCAATAGTCGCCGTTGTTTTATTTCGAGATGAGGTTAAGTCGTTAGTTAATCGGATAGCCAGTTTCGAAATCGCCGGCGCGAAGCTGGTGACGCAGCAGGCTGTGCCGGATGCCGCAGACGCGGAGAATGTGCCTGCACCGGTTGCTGTCAACGATGCCGCGCCCGCCGCATTGGAGAACCCGCAAATTCCTGCACCTGAGCGCGCGCAGCTTCAGACGATTTTTGAGGCGGAACGTGCTGCGGCTCGCATGTGGGAATACCGTTACCTGAACTATTTTCTTGCCCCTGGAACACAAAGCGTGATCAATTGGTTTGTGGGTCTTCCGAACGGGACGACGATGGACGCTTACGAGGCCTTTTGGATGAACCGCGTCCCGCAAGCGAGCGAGCGCGGGGCGATTCTTAGCGCCCTCGAAAGACACTTTTTGCTTCAGTTGGAGGGGGAGCAAATCATTAGTATCACTGCGAAAGGGAGAGAGTACGCGGGATGGGCTGAACGAAAAATTATAAGCGTGCCGCCAGAGGCCTATCTGCCTATGCCGCCTCAGACGATTTGAGGCGCTGTGCTGTGTCTATTTCTGGCGGTTGCGGAAATTCGGTGCGTTGGGGTGCGGGATTGGGGGCGAGCGGTACACCTTATCGACGCGCTTTAGCTGGGCGTCGATCTGGCGCAGCAGATTGTTCATTTCGTGTATGCGGTCCGCGAGACGGCGCTCGTTCTCGGTCGCGACACGACAGACGTCCGCGACGTCGCGTAGCTCCGAAAGGAAGTAACGCTGAGCCTGCACTTCGAGTATCAGCCGCCGAACGTCAGTTGCCTGGTACTTTGCCACCATGCGCGCAGTTCGTCGTACTTGGGTGGATCGAACGGGGGCAGGATCATGTTAGGCAGGAATCGATGCTGTATGGATGAACAGTATAAACCTCAGCTGGGGATCGTCAAACGATGCATAGCGGGTATCTGCTCAAGTTCGTGCCGGGTGCTGCCGTTATGACCCTTTGTGTAGCGTTCGCTGGGTAATCTGAGGCATGGTGCAGTTAGAGCTTTGGGAGGTGGTGCGCCCGTCTGCGCAGGAACTGGCGACGATTGCGCGGGAGATTCGCAATCTGTATTGGTTCATCAGGAATTCGCGTCGCGGCTTGCATGATGCACGTCGGCGCAAGGTGTATCGTCAGGTGGCCGTGCATAAAAAACGCCTGCTCTTGGCAGGCGTCTCGAAGCAGGAGATTCTGGAACTTTTAGCTTGTTGCAGGGCGATACGCTGTCGCTCGGTAGGCTGTCTTGACTGCCTTCAGCGCGTGTGGGATTTTGCTCCACAATTTGACATAATATAAATTATCAACAAAAACGATATTAGTCCAAAGCCACGAGAACCAGCATCAATGAGAAATAACGACCTTGCCGAAGAACGCGCGATCGTCGAAGTGGCGCCACGCATCAAGGGCTCGGTCGAACGGAAACACGGTATCGATAACCGGTCGCAGGCCGGATGACGAGACGGCGCGCACCAGGTCCAGCAACCCTGAGCGGTCACCCACCGAGATCCGGTAGAAAACGCCACCGCTGCGAAACAGGTCGTTGAAATCGAGACCGGACTGGCCGGAGGCAAGAAAGCCGATCAGCGCGACTTCACCCCGGTTGGCCACGGCCTTGATCGATTGTTCGAGCGTGCCTGCGCCGCCGACCTCGAGCACCCGATCTACGCCACGTCCATGGGTAAGCTCGCGAACCCGCTCGCCCCACGCCGGCGTCTCGATGTAATTGATGACTTCGTCGGCGCCGAGCGCCTTGAGCCGTGCCGCTTTTTCCGTCGAAGAGGTTGTCGCAATCACGCGCGCACCGAGCAGTCTGGCGAGCTGGACTGCGAAGACGGAGACGCCTCCGCTGCCCTGCGTCAACACCGTTTGTCCGGGGCGCAGCGCCCGCAATCCCGATAGCGACGTCCATGCGGTCAGCGCCGCGCAAGGCAGCGTTGCCGCCTCCTCGAACGAAAGATGCGGGGGAGCTGCCACTACCGCTTCCTGGCTGACAACCTTGTATTCGGTCAGCCAGCCGTCGCGGTGCGACCCGTAGCTCTCCGAGCCTAGTGTGACAGGCGGATTGCCGCCGTACCAGCGAGCATGGAACGTATTGATGACCCGGTCGCCAACCTTGAAGTCAGTGACCTCGTCTCCAACGGCGACAATTTCGCCGGCCGCGTCGCTGAGCGGAATCAGGCCGGCTTTCTGTGTACCTACGTAGTTGCCATGGACCATGGCGATGTCGCGATAGTTGAGCGACGAGGCACGCACCCGAATCAGCACCTCGCCGCGCTGCGGCTCGGGTGTGGGCTCGTCGTGAAGCGTCAGATGGTCGAGACTGCCGGCTTGATCAAAGCGATACACCTTCATCGAATGGCTCCCATGCGAGATCGCGGGACACTGGCGCCCCAGCAGAAAGCAACGGCATCCGATTGCCGCGCGAGTAATCAGTCTAAGGATATCTTCGCGAGTCTGCTTGCCGCTACGGCATTTGCTTTCGGTAACCTGACGTTGCGAAGTCGCGCTCGATATTTTTTCGTCGGATAGGTTGCGTGTGCTGCGGCGTGAAGTGGTCGGAAACACCCGTCAGCCATTGCGACATGCGCCCATACATTGTCTGCGGCGGACTCTCGGCGCCAACAGAAACTCCCGCGCCCCTTAAGCAACCCTTAAGCATCCATAGCGCAGGATACGCCCGAACGTTTCCACGCCCTGAGATGACAACAGTCCATGCCGAGCTGTCGCAAGCGGGAATCCGCGCGACACCCAATCGAGTCGCCGTACTCACACTGTTCCGCGACCATCCGCACGAGCATTTTTCCGCGGATCAAATCTACCGCAGGCTCGCCGCCAATACCGGCTCCCTCAGTCTGGCGAGTGTTTATCGCAGTTTGACGTATCTGCTCGATGCGGCGTTGATCACCAGCGCTTCGCTGGGCAATTCACGCGTGATCTATGAATTGAATCGCGGCGAGCCTCACTATCATCTCGTCTGCAACCGTTGCGGAGTCGTTCGTGATGCTTACGATTCGACCTTGAAGGCCGCATGTCAGTCCATAGCCGTTGAACAGGACTTCACTTACGCTGCTGCATCCGTAGTGATATTCGGTGAGTGTTCCGACTGCCGGCAAAAAGCCACTCGATCCGTCAGTTGAAACCTGCATTGCCGGCCGACGCGGCAATCGCACCACCAACTGCAGTAATCAGGACTGCGTAGCAGCGCCCTACGCTGCTTCGACGTTACCGCCCAGCGTCCGGTAACGTGCCGGCGTCACGCCGATCAGCCGCTTGAAAATACGCTGGAATGCCGCGTTCGACTGATACCCCACCGTCTCGCCGATCTCGGCAATGGCCAGATTCGACTCGATCAGCTTGCGGCCCGCGAGAGTCATGCGGATGTCGGTGAGCATGTCGGTGGCGGAGCGGCCGATCACGTCCTGAAACTGCCGCACGAAGGTGGCTCGCGACATATTGCATAGCGTCGCCAACTGGTCGAGCGTCCACGGCTTTTCCGGCGCGTCGAACATGACCGCGACCGCCGGTTGCAGGCGTGGCCGCGCCGCGAGCGCCAGCAAGCCATGCGGCGGTTCCGCGCCGCCGCTGGCAAAGCGCAGCGTCAAGGCAAACAGCGCGGCCGATAGATGGCCGATCAACGCCTCGCTGCCCGGCCCTTCGTCCACCGCTTCCTCGCGCATCAGTTCGATCAGCCGCGCGAATCGTGTGTCGGCCAGCGTGCCGGGTGCCGCGCCCTTGCCGTTCGTCGCGGCGCCGGCAATCTCCGCGCTGCGCACCACGAGACGCCCGGGCAAATGCTCGCGCAGCAGCCGGTCGGGCACCGCGCCGATCAGAAACCGGCCGCACAGAATGTCGGCCGTCGCGCCCGTAGCGTCGTTTTCTGCCACCATCAGCGAGACGTTTTTCCGCTCGACCAGCGGCGCCGGGGGACGTCCGCTGCCGTCGTGAATCCGATGCGCGCCGCCGGCCGGAAACAGGATGATGTCACCCACCCTCAACGGCTCGGACGGACCGCTCCCATATTCCAGCACCGCCTCGCCCGACACCAGCACGTGATAAGGAATCTCCCGCACGGCCGCATTGCCCTGCGCGATGGCCCAAGGCGCGCCGAAATGGCAGCGCACGTCGAGCCGGCCGCTGACCGGAATGAGGGAGAGCACCCGACTGAGCAGATCCATATGAGCCGCTTGAGCAGATTCTTGCGTCGTTTGAGGATTAGCACCGGGCAGGTATCCGCCTGAAGTGCAAACAGGTCTTTTGCAATCATTGAAGCAGCCCGATTCTAACCGAGCCACCCTCGCCACGAATTCGCGACCGCTTCCCCTCAACGCACTCCGGTTTCGAGGCACTCATGAAAACAGTCCAGACCGATGTAGCCATTATTGGCGCCGGCAGCGCCGGCCTTCCCGCCTATCGTGCGGCCAAAGCGGCAGGTGCTTCTGCCATCCTGATCGAAGGCGGACCGCACGGCACGACCTGCGCGCGGGTCGGCTGTATGCCGTCGAAGCTGTTGATCGCGGCAGCCGAAGCCGCTCATGCCGTCCGGCATAGCGCGCCGTTTGGCGTACATGTCGACGGCGCGATCCGCATCGACGGCCGTGACGTCATGCAGCGCGTGAAGAGCGAACGTGACCGCCTGGTGGGTTTCGTGCTCGATAGCGTGGACGCGATTCCCGCTGACGACAAGCTGAGCGGCTACGCCCGCTTCATCGACGATAACCTGCTGCAGGTCGGCGACCATACGCGCGTGCGGGCGCGCAGCGTGGTGATTGCGACCGGCTCGTCGCCGGTGGTGCCGGATCTGTATCGCGCGCTGGGCGATCGCGCCATCGTCAATGACGACGTGTTCGAATGGTCAGATCTGCCGCGCAAGATTGCAGTCGTGGGCGCCGGTGTGATCGGGCTGGAACTGGGGCAGGCGCTTGCCCATCTGGGCGTGGAGGTGACCGTAATCGGCGCACGCGGCCGGGTGGGTCCGTTGACGGACCCGGCCATCAAGGCCTACGCCGAACGGACCTTCCAGGACTCGTTCCGCTTCGAGTCGCAGGCGCAGGTCGAAGCGGTAGCGCGCGTCGGCGACGAGGTGCAGATCCGTTTTCGCACCGGCAGCGGCGCGCTGGTCGAAGACACGTTCGATTACGTGCTCGTCACGGCCGGCCGCAAGCCGAATTTCGACCGCCTCGCGCTGCACAACACGTCTCTCGCGCTCGATAGCCAGGGCGCCCCTGTCTACGACCCGCTCACGCTGCAGGCGGGCCATCACCCGGTTTTCATTGCCGGCGACGCCAACGGCGTGTTGCCGCTCCTGCATGAAGCCGCCGACGAAGGCCGCGCCGCCGGGACCAACGCCGCCCGCTTCCCTGCTATCACGCCGCTGGTACGCCGCGCGCCGATCGCCGTGCTGTTCTCCGATCCGGGCATTGCGATGGTCGGCGCCCGCCACGTCGATCTGCAACCCGGCACGTTCGTGACTGGCGAAGTCAGCTTCGAAGATCAGGGGCGCAGTCGCGTGATGCTGAAAAATCGCGGCCTGATGCACGTCTATGTGGATAAAACGAGCCGTCAGTTTTTAGGCGCTGAATGGATCGGCCCGGACGCCGAGCATATTGCCCACCTGTTGGCCTGGGCCTTGCAAATGAAACTGACGGTGGATGCCATGCTGGCGATGCCTTTCTATCATCCGGTAGTCGAAGAAGGCCTGCGCACCGCGCTGCGTCACGCGGCAGCTGCGCTGTAATTGCGGCCTTATCGCTGACGGCATTTATTTCATAAACGGCTTGCCAAGCGCCAAAACGCTTAACATCGCGACGAAAATCCCCAATATCGCGACGTTAAGCAGCACAAATAACAGCAACGCAAGAATATGCAGCGCCGGATGAACATGCAGGCTTGCAAGTTCAACCGGCAAACCCGACAACCCAATCGTCACAGGTTGTCTACACGCGGCGGCACTTTGGCGAGCAGGATGTTCAGTCCTTCGGAAATCAGCGGATGCGCAATGATCGCGTCGCGCACCGCCGTGTACGGCAGCTTGCCGAGCATAGCCATCTGCACCGCGGTCACCACGTCGCCGGCATTGGTTCCGAGCATCGTGAAGCCGAGAATCTGGTCGGAGTGCGCGTCCACCAAAACCTTCATGAAGCCCTTAGTGGCGCCATTGGTGCGGGCGCGCGGCACCATCGCCATCGGGATCTTTGCGACACGCACGGCGATGCCGCGCGCTTTGGCGTCGGTTTCGTTGAGTCCAATGCGGCCGAGCTCCGGTTCGATGAACAAGGCGTACGGAACAATGCGATCCGCCGTCGTGCGATTGCCGCCGGCCAGTTGCGATTTCAGCACACGATAGTCGTCGAAGGATGCGTGCGTGAACATCGGCGAGCCGGCCACTTCGCCGATCGCCCAGGTGTTGGCGGCGCTCGTCGCGAGCCGTTCGTCGACCTTGATGAAACCGCGCGCATCCCGTTCGACGCCAGCCGCATCCAGTCCCAACCCATGTGTGACCGGCGTGCGCCCTGCTGCGACCAGCACATGGCTGCCCGAAACCTGGGCGCCGTTGTTCAGTTCCACCGTGACACCCTCGCCCGAGCGACCCGTCACCTTCACCGGCTTCACGCCGGTGCGCACGTCGATGCCTTCTTCGGCCAAGGCCGCTTCGATCGCTTCGGCGACGTCTTCGTCCTCACGCATCGCCACGCGCGGCGCCTCCTGGATCACCGTCACCTTGCTGCCAAGACGCCGGTAGGCCTGGGCCATTTCCAGACCGATATAGCCGCCGCCAATCACGATCACGTGCTCCGGCAGGGTCTCCAGTTGCAGCGCTTCCACATGGGTGAGCGGTTGCGCATCGCGCAGACCGGGGACATCCGGAACCGCCGCCGTCGTGCCGGTATTGATGAAGACGTGCTCGCCTTCGATCACTCGTGTGCCGCCGTCGTTCAGTTGCACCTGAAGCGTGCGCGGCGCGATGAAGTGGCCGGTGCCCATCACGAGATTCATCCCCGAGGCCAGAAATGCCTTGAGGTTGATGTCCACCATGCCGTTCACCACGGAACGCACGTTGCGAACGACTTGCGCCATATCGGTGCGCGGGCCCTCGCCTGTGCTGTCGCCCGATTGCGCGTGACGCACGTGCGCCACGCGGGCATTCTGGATCAGGGTCTTGGTTGGGATACAGGCCACATTGATACATGAGCCGCCAATCATGCCGCGTTCGATCAGCGCCACGCGCTTGCCCGCCTGGGCCAATTCCATGGCCAGGGTCTTGCCGCCCTTTCCTCCGCCGAGGAAGACGTATTCGTAATGTTCAACGTTCGACATGATGAGAGCCTCTGTTATCTGGTTTGGTATCCGCTTCGGTTGCGCCCGGAAAGCTGCGAGGCGTTGCGAATCACTGTGAGTAAATTCTAGGCGGCCGGGCGGCGGCCGCCGATGCCTGTGGCACTCACAAAGATGCCCGATCGTCTCAACCTCGCGGTGAGCCGACCTGGAACCAGAAACACGGCTAAAACGGCACGGATGGGTGCCTCAGAGAGGTTGCATGCGCCTGGGAATCCTGACACGTACCGCGGCGCCCGTTTGCCCCGGGTCGAAGATGCTGACGTCGCCGCCGTGTAGCACGACGATTTCTCTCACCAGACTCAAGCCGAGCCCCGCGCCGGAAGTCGTGCGCGCGTACCGGGAGAACGATTCGAAGATCCGCTCGCGGAAACCGTGCGGGATGCCCGGTCCGTTGTCGATCACTTCGAGCACCGCGTTGGCCGCATCCGCGTAGACCTTGACCGTCACCGAGACCGCCTCGCCGCCGTGCTGCATCGCGTTTTGCATCAGATTGATGATGACGCGCTTGAGCGGCGTGACGTCGCCCAGCACGTCGAGGCGCTCCTCGTGCGACACGAGTTCGAGCTTATGCCCTGCCGAGATGGCAAGCGGCGCCAGCTCCGCGAGCGTCTCGGCGGCCAGTTCGACCAGATCGACGGGCGCCATGTTCAGGTCGACGCTTTTGAGGCGCTGCAGGTCCAGCAACTGATCGCCCAGATTGCCGAGCCGTTCCACATCCTGTTCCAGTTTGGCCTTGACGGGGCCGGTATCCAGACTGTCGAGCCTTGCGCGAATAATGGCAATCGGCGTGCGCAATTCATGCGCGGCATTGGCGATGAACCGTTCCTGCTGACGCCTGCCGCCGTCCAGCCGCTCCAGCGCCGCATTGAAGGCGGTCACAATGGGCGCGACTTCGCGCGGCAGATCGTCGGCGGGCATGCGCAAGCCGGGCCGGTCGATGTCGATATGCTGCGCGAGCGACGCGATCCGCTTCAGCTTGCGATGCGCCCCGCCGACCACGATCGGAATCAGAATAAAGTTGGCGATCAGCAAAGGCACGAAAAACGGCAGTTCGAGGTAATCGATCACGGCGAGCCCTACCCGCTTCCAGCTCGGCTCCAGTGGCCCGCCGCCGAATGCGACGTGCAAGGCGCCGGCGGGCGTTTTAACGGTATCGATATGGCACGACAGGTTGTGCTCTTCGCGCGGATCCGTCACGTCCGCGGCAAGGATCTGCGGCGCCAGTTCCACCACCGAGACGCAGGCGGGCGTCACCTGCCCATACTTCAGGAGATGCCCCTTGCCGTCCTGGATCACGAACCACAGATCCGGCGCCGCGCGTTTCAGGCGCACGATGCCGGGTGTGTCGATGCCATGAAGCTGGCCGTCGCCAGCGCGGATCACCGCGGCCGCGATGGTGTCGATGGCGCTGTTTTGCAGCAGATGCCCCGCGAGATGCCAGCGCAGCAGATAGGCGAACATCACGAAGCCGGACGCTAACGCAATGATCGCCTGCGCCGCGAACAACCCAATGGAGATGCGGCGGCTGATGGAAAACGTGCCGGAGAACGTGCCGGTATTACGCATCTTTTTCCCTCAGCAGATAGCCAATTCCGCGCATGGTGTGAATTTCGACGCCCGCCTCGGCCTGTTCGAGCTTGCGCCGCAGATTCGATACGTGCGAGTCCAGCGCATTCGAAGCGATATCGCGCTCGAAGCCGTAGACCTCGGCCTCGAGCGACTCGCGCCGCACCGTCTTGCCGCGCCGTTCGAGCAGCGCCTGCAGGACCAGCAATTCACGTCGTTGCAGGCCGAGGCGCGCGCCATCGACCGAGGCCTCTTTCGCCTCGAAATCGAACACCATCCGGCCCATGGCGGTTTGCGGCTCGCGCAACAGCGCCGGGCGGCGATCGAGTGCGCGCAGCCGCGCCATCAGTTCGTCCATTGAAAACGGCTTGGCCAGATAATCGTCGGCGCCTGCGTCGAGCCCGGCCACGCGCGCGGTGACGTCGCTGATCGCGCTCAGGACGATGATCGCGACGCCAGGCGCACTGGCGCGCAGATGCGGGATGATCGAAATGCCGTCGCCGTCCGGCAGCTTGCGATCGAGCAGCACCAGCTTGTAGGGTACGTCGGTGATCGCGTAGCGCGCCGTGCCGAGCGTCGACACATGGTCGACCGCCATCTTGCGCTTTTCCAGTGCGCTCTGAATGGCGGACGCCAGTTCGATTTCATCTTCGATAAGCAGTATTCGCATGGAACCGCGGGAAGTTGGGCTGATTGATTCGGAGTCCGCATGGACCGGCGCAATATGCATCGGTCCGTTTAGAACGTGTAGGCGACCATGGTATCCGTAAGCAGGGACAAGCGGCGCCGCACGATTGGACTATTCACGGCGTCGCCGGTGAGATTGGTGATCTGCTGCGAGGCTGAGATCGACCAATGCCGGTTGAACTGATGGTCCCAGCTCATGGCGGCGCGCACCGCATACAGTCCCGAGCCCGCACCATATTGAGGAAAAGCCGCGTTCGCGCTTTGCGAAGCACTTACCCCAAAGAAAGTCTGGTTGTATTTCGACGAACCGAAGTCCGCCTCCGCACTCGTGCTCAAACGGTCGTGCCCTACCTGCATGACGATGGCCTTGAAGCCGACGCGATAAGTCTCGCCACGGCTGCGGTTCGTGAGCGGCACATCCGCCGACACCGTCACGTCGCCCATCATGCCGAGACGGTAGCCGGCGGTGAGGGTCGTGACCAACGCCCCCGGAATGTCGCCCATGCCCTTCAGGTAATTCGAACCGCTTTGCCAGGTTTCGTTCTCGTCCTTGCGGCCGAACGCGTAGTTGAGGCTGGCGTCGACGAAGAAATTGGCCGGCAGATACAGCCGGTAACCCACGCCTTTGGTCGAATCGATATAGACGCCCTGCGGCGTCACCACATGAAGGTACGGGACCGGTAGAAACTGATAATCGTTGCTGCCCAGATAACGCGGTGTGATCGCCGAGCCTAAGCCGGCGGTGACGCTATAGCCGCCTTGGGCGGAGTCGGCATAAGCAAACGGTGCGGCGAAAAGACATGCAACGGCAACCGATAGACACGGAAAAATGCGCAACAAAGTCATGGAATCTCGAATCGATGATGGGACCGCGTCTGGCGCAGCCATGGATCGGCAACCCCATGCAACGCCGGAAGACCTCATCGATCGAACGCGCGCGGGGAATGGATGGCACGCGCCAGCGTGCAGACCCATCCTCGCGACGGCCCTACGCTATTTGCTGGCGCGGGGCGATTCTAAGCAAGGCACATTGTGGGAACATTGTGAAAACCAGTAGTAACGCCAAAGACCTCAACGAACTTAAAACGCGACTTTGCCCCGGTTATGCGCGGTCCTGTTGATGTGGTTGTAAATTGCCCCAACCGCCATCAGCACCGAGGTTCCGAGGAACACCGCCCGCATGCCGAAGTGACCGCCGACGAAACCGCCCAGCAAAGGTCCGATCACCTGGCCGGCGTACTGGGACGAGGTGGAGTAGCCGAGCATCTTGCCGGCAATGCTTTGCGGCACGCTATGGCGGATCACGCTGGCCACGCAGGGCAACAGACCGCCCAAGGCCATGCCCATCAAAAACCGCAGTACGACGAGCTGCCACCCTGCCGTCACAAATGCTTGCGGAACCAGCAGGACGGCGGATACGGCGAGACAGCCGACGATCACATTCCAATGGCCGATCCGATCCGCCAGACGTCCAAGGCGCGACGCCGAGAGGATGCTGCCCAACGCCGCGGCCGACATCACGAGACCCGCGACGAAGGTCACCTGGCGAAGCGCGACGATCTGCGCCACGAACACGGTGATGATGGGCTCGATGGACATATTGGCCACCATCAGCAGCGCGCCCGTAATCAGCATCGCGACGACCGGGCCGCGCTCCGGCATGGCTTGCCAGTCAACCTGCTGTGCCTCGGACTTCTTTACCGTGCGGCGCGAACCTTCCTTGAGAAGAAACGCCGTGGCAAGAAACGCGATAAAAATAAACGCCCCGGCCGCGAAAAAGGTGGCCCGCACGCCGATCAGCGGCGGCAACGAACCGCCGATCAACGGTCCCGCCAGATTGCCCGCCATGATCCCCGACGACAGGATGCCGAGCGCCCAGCCGACGCGCGCTTTAGGCGTTTGCGTGGCGACCAGCACCGTCGACCCCGAGGCATAGCCGCCCAGCAGGCCGGCCAACAGCCGCAGCGCCACTAGTTGCCAGACGTTATGCGCCATGCCGATCAACGACATGGCGACGGCCATGCCGAGGCTCGCGCGAATCAGCATCAGCTTGCGGCCGTAGCGGTCGCCGAGCTTGCCCCACAATGGCGCCGTGAACGCGGCAGACAGAAAGGTCGCGCCATACGCCACGCCGGACCACTGCACGATCGCTGCATGGCTTTTGACGCCCAGTTCTTCCACGTAGAGCGGCAGGAACGGCAGCAGCAGGGTCATCGCCACAATGGTGGTGAACGAGCCGAAGACGCAGACAAACAGATTGCGCTTCCAATGCGTGGCGCCGTCGTGCGACGGCGGCGTGGAGGCTTGCGTGACGCTTTCTTGCGGGTTCGCCATGTTTCGATCCGGAGTAGATGGGTCGATGCTACGGCGTAACGGGCAGGACATCCAGTCCAGCACCGATAATAGTATGGGCAATACTTGTCTACCCGAAACGGCGTTGCACTCTGCCGCAATGGGTCGCAAACCGCTGGGCGGCTAGCGGAAAATCCGCAACGATCAGGAATCCTGCACAAGACGACCATTGTGCAGGACTCGCACGGCGTCATTTAGCTGCCGAAGTACACATTGCAGAAGCTGACCGGGCCGACGCAAGCCGCGTTGGCGCGCATTGCGGTATGCGATGCCGAACCCGACGCCGTGCTGCCGTTTTGCGCCACACCGCCGACGGCCGTATTGGTCATCTGCTGATCGTTCTGCGCGGCGATCTTCGCTTCAGCAGCCTGGATGTCGGCCGGGTAGTTCAGATCGTTAGCGCTCGGCATGTAGCCGGCCTGCTCGACGCGCACCAGATCGGCACGCACTTCGGCGCGGGTCACAGGCGCATTCGACTGGGCAAAGCTGAGAACCGGGGCGCCAAGCGTGGCAGCGGCGAAGGCGAGGCTTACGAAGATTTTCGACATGATTAAGATTCCTTAATAAAGTTAAATTGAAGCGGTGTTAGAAACCGCCTTCTGGCTAGAGGTTCAACAGGGTGGCTCTGGGTCTGCCGCGTAATGCGCGCCTCTGCTGCGTCTACATGAAGGCGAACACGGGGGCTTCGGGGTTTATTCCAGGTTTTTTTATTCGGGCCGGTTTTATCCCCGGCTGGCCAGTGGCACGGCCCTCCCCGCGTGAGCCGCCCGAGCGGGTCATACGCGTAGCGGATCACACCGCGCCGCATGTCCCCGATCTGTTTCACCTTGCGCATTGGTACGCGCGGCAGGCAGCCCCGCAGCACTGTAACGGTAATGCGTCTGCCGGTTCAGCGCATCGGTGTGCGTGGCCAGGTTGCCGCGTGCATCCCACCTGAACTGCTCTTCGCCGCCATCCGGGTACCCCCTGACTAGCACATAAAGCACGTCCATCCAGAGCGAAACGTTCATCCAGCATGACCGTCACGCTGCGCGATACGCCCGATGGCTATTCACTCGATACGCCACCGCGCCCGCGACAGCCCTTCATGCCTTGGGAACATATCGACAGGTGGTTAGGCGCAGAGTCATTCTTCAAGGCCGGCCAGCGCGTCCATGTCTCCATTGACTACATCCGGCAACGCCTCATCGTTACACCAGAATACGATTATGCCGCCAAAGCGCGCGAGCGCGAAGCGTTTGCCATCGAACGCAACGCCGACAATGACGAACTGCGCAAGGTATGGCGCGCCCAAACAGATAATCGGGCAGCTTGACCATTACCGCCGGATTGACATGCAAAGGGCCGCACAAGCGGCCCTTGGTTTCTATAACGGCTCGATCGGTGTGCTGAGTTTCATATCCTTCTTTGACCCAATCAGATATTTATCGAGCTTCATGGCCTTGATTTCTTCCAGAGTTGCGGCACGCCATTCCCATCCATCATCCCAGGCAAACCACTTGGCACGATGAGCGTTTTCGGCTACGCATGCGTCAGCTATATCGGTCGTACAACTATCGAATTCGGCGGCATAACCAATGACACCACTACCTTCAACCTGTATAAAACATAGATAGTCACTTTGTTCATAGCTATCCACACTAGCTGCCATTGCGACATAGTATCTTTTGTTCAAGCTTCACCTTCTCTTTTACTTCGGGAAAGAGGTAACCACCTGATTAGCTCCAGGGGTAGTAACTATCTTCACGCTATTCAAGATTGGATTTCCTACCGCGTTTCCAGAAATACCACCGCCCAATCCGGCTTCGGGATAAGGAATATCGTAGTTCCAGTTTCCATTGCCGCCAACAGTCGGAGTTATTCCATCCTGCACGGCCTTGCCCCAAGCCGCGTTGGTCGTCGCGATCGGATCATCAGCAAAAACGCCATGTGATGGCTTCACTGGAATGTCATTTCCGTGTTGCATCACATGATCTGTTGCAGTTTCCCCCGTTCTTGGATTGGTTCTTGACCAGTCCAAACAGCCACACGCCGGGGGAGTGGTGGACGTAAGCCCGAGCGGATCGACCCACTGCACCGGATTGGGCGCGTACTGATAAACGTTGATGCCACCCGCGAGCCCGATGGGGTTTTTATAGTATAGCCTCGTTCACAGCAACGTACCTATTCATTACTGGCCGAAGCACATCTCGATCATGGCCGGTTTAGTCAACGCAACAGCGCCGCTTTCAACATCATCAAAATCGCCGATCAAGGCCAAAAGAAAGGTATTCGTAGTTCCAGCCAAATCTATCAACTCTGCCAGGAATTTTTTGAATTGCCGCCCGCCAGCCCGATCGGGTCCTTCGGTACGAACCTACCGCTGCCCGGATCATAGTACCTGTGCCGGTTATACAGCAAAGGCCGCTTCACCCGCCCCTGCTGGATCGACTTCTACGCTTAGCCATCGCAAGATAGAAAATATTCAAATCTCTTCAGATCAAACTCCTCTTTGATGAATGGTGCGAGTTGAAATGCCTTATGCGCGTCTATAGCGTACTCGTCGTACATTGGATCATCAGCACCATCCAAAAATATCTTCTGAAGCAACTGAAGAGTTGGCGCGCTTGAAAAAGAAATATCCCTCACATGCGCATCGCCATCCTTTTCAAAAACCGAAATATAGCGATATACCATTTCTTCACTCATGGCTCAATCGTCCTTGTTGGGTCAGCTTCCTTGCCAGGTATAGCTTCGCCCGTCTCGGGATCAAATGCACCCATGTGCTTTCCTCGCTTGTTGTAAATCTCAACTTCGCCATGCTGAGAGTCCCACTCACAAATGCATCCGTTTGCTCGCTTCCAACGCTTTCGTAATCCGCCGCCTTGTACCGGTGTCTTCGGTTTTACGCGCACGGCGTCCGGGAAGCCCGGCAAACTCGATGGCGCGGGAATGTACTTGCTCAATCCAAGTGGATCGATCCACTCGATAGGATTGGACGCGTATTGATAAACGTACAAAGGGCCGCGTCAGCGGCCCTTGCTTATTTCATGATGTACTGCGCCCAGCCCAGTGATTCTATTTCGCATTCATCGGGAGCTTCGACCATGCCAAACTTCCCTTGAGTTCCTGTTCCATTGGCAATAGCGTCTGGACTTGTCCATTCCGTCTCGCACTCATCGCAGCAAAGAAACAGTTCGCCGCTTGCTTTATCTTTTACAACCTCAATCCAGCCCTGGTTACATACCGGGCACCACTTGACCTTATGCTCGTAGCTCATCTTAGTTTCCTGCGGATGGGTATCCGGTAATTATCTTGTTTGTTCCAGCCTGAGTAACCACGGTAACGTAATTAAGATTTTGTCCTTGTCCTGCATACCCGCCCGCGTAACCAGAATTCTGGCTTGGGATATGATAAATATCTACACTCCCGTCGTTTATCGGCTGAATGTTTCCCTTCGAGTTCCAGACATCATTGATCTTGCTTGTGGGATCTCCATAAAACACTCCATGATCCTTTTTCTGCAAATCATTGACGCCGTGCTTATTAACGTGCGTGCACCGGCATTCGCCCTTCTTGCTGACGATACTCCAGTCCAATGTATTAGGAGTTAATCCAAGTGGATCAATCCAGCCAACCGGATTCGGCGCATACGCATACACATTGATGCCGCCCGCAAGCCCGATGGGGTCCTTCGAGATGAAGCGCCCACTGTGCGGATCATAATACCGATACCGGTTATAGTGCAGCCCGGTCTCATGATCAAAGTACTGCCCCGCGAAGCGCAGCGGATTGCTGATTCCCGCCTTGCGTGCCGCGTCGCCGATCACTTCCTTCGCTTCACCCCACGCCCGGTAATACGCACTCCAGGCAATCGCGCCATCCGCGTCGCTCAGTTCCTGCGGCGTGCCGATCTGGTCACAATGATAATACGCCACCGCCCCGAACGCTGGCGGCGCCGATGTCCTGTCATCAAGCACCGCCGCCCCGGTCGCCTGCATCAGCGGCGTGAAGCTGCCGGGCTCGTACACGTAGTGCGTCGTCGTGCGCTTCTCCCACGACGTTTCATACGCCAGCGTATCGCCGTCCCAGCCGTACAGCGTCAGTCCATAGCCGAACTCGTTATTCAGACGTTTGCGCTCCAC